>NZ_CP117431.1:4800000-6105000 GCF_030687415.1 Pseudomonas sp. FP603 | reverse complement strand
GCGTTCTGTAAGCCTGTGAAGGTGAGTTGAGAAGCTTGCTGGAGGTATCAGAAGTGCGAATGCTGACATGAGTAACGACAATGGGTGTGAAAAACACCCACGCCGAAAGACCAAGGTTTCCTGCGCAACGTTAATCGACGCAGGGTTAGTCGGTCCCTAAGGCGAGGCTGAAAAGCGTAGTCGATGGAAAACAGGTTAATATTCCTGTACTTCTGGTTATTGCGATGGAGGGACGGAGAAGGCTAGGCCAGCTTGGCGTTGGTTGTCCAAGTTTAAGGTGGTAGGCTGGAATCTTAGGTAAATCCGGGATTCTAAGGCCGAGAGCTGATGACGAGTGTTCTTTTAGAACACGAAGTGGTTGATGCCATGCTTCCAAGAAAAGCTTCTAAGCTTCAGGTAACCAGGAACCGTACCCCAAACCGACACAGGTGGTTGGGTAGAGAATACCAAGGCGCTTGAGAGAACTCGGGTGAAGGAACTAGGCAAAATGGCACCGTAACTTCGGGAGAAGGTGCGCCGGTGAGGGTGAAGCATTTACTGCGTAAGCCCACGCCGGTCGAAGATACCAGGCCGCTGCGACTGTTTATTAAAAACACAGCACTCTGCAAACACGAAAGTGGACGTATAGGGTGTGACGCCTGCCCGGTGCCGGAAGGTTAATTGATGGGGTTAGCTAACGCGAAGCTCTTGATCGAAGCCCCGGTAAACGGCGGCCGTAACTATAACGGTCCTAAGGTAGCGAAATTCCTTGTCGGGTAAGTTCCGACCTGCACGAATGGCGTAACGATGGCGGCGCTGTCTCCACCCGAGACTCAGTGAAATTGAAATCGCTGTGAAGATGCAGTGTATCCGCGGCTAGACGGAAAGACCCCGTGAACCTTTACTATAGCTTTGCACTGGACTTTGAATTTGCTTGTGTAGGATAGGTGGGAGGCTTTGAAGCGTGGACGCCAGTTCGCGTGGAGCCAACCTTGAAATACCACCCTGGCAACTTTGAGGTTCTAACTCAGGTCCGTTATCCGGATCGAGGACAGTGTATGGTGGGTAGTTTGACTGGGGCGGTCTCCTCCTAAAGAGTAACGGAGGAGTACGAAGGTGCGCTCAGACCGGTCGGAAATCGGTCGTAGAGTATAAAGGCAAAAGCGCGCTTGACTGCGAGACAGACACGTCGAGCAGGTACGAAAGTAGGTCTTAGTGATCCGGTGGTTCTGTATGGAAGGGCCATCGCTCAACGGATAAAAGGTACTCCGGGGATAACAGGCTGATACCGCCCAAGAGTTCATATCGACGGCGGTGTTTGGCACCTCGATGTCGGCTCATCACATCCTGGGGCTGAAGCCGGTCCCAAGGGTATGGCTGTTCGCCATTTAAAGTGGTACGCGAGCTGGGTTTAGAACGTCGTGAGACAGTTCGGTCCCTATCTGCCGTGGACGTTTGAGATTTGAGAGGGGCTGCTCCTAGTACGAGAGGACCGGAGTGGACGAACCTCTGGTGTTCCGGTTGTCACGCCAGTGGCATTGCCGGGTAGCTATGTTCGGAATAGATACCGCTGAAGCATCTAAGCGGGAACTAGCCTCAAGATGAGATCTCACTGGGACCTTGAGTCCCCTGAAGGGCCGTCGAAGACTACGACGTTGATAGGTTGGGTGTGTAAGCGCTGTGAGGCTTGAGCTAACCAATACTAATTGCCCGTGAGGCTTGACCATATAACACCCAAGCAATTTGCTGACCTGAAGAGGCACCAGATTGCGGTGTGTGAAGACGAAACGAACCGAAAGTTCGAGAAACAAACACACAAACTATCGCATACCCATTCGCTGGAGCGTGACCTCGCAAGAGAACACGAGCTGGCTACCGAATTTCTTGACGACCATAGAGCATTGGAACCACCTGATCCCATCCCGAACTCAGCAGTGAAACGATGCATCGCCGATGGTAGTGTGGGGTTTCCCCATGTGAGAGTAGGTCATCGTCAAGATTAAATTCCGAAACCCCTATCTGCGTATGCAGGTAGGGGTTTTGTTTTGCCCGCAGGAAAGTTCGTACAGCATCATCGGACCGCTCCCGGCTGTCACAGTCTGCCGACAGTGCTAAGGTTCGGCCCTAGCTTTTGTATTTTCCCAAGGAAGCCTTTATGCCGGACGCTACGTCCCTCAGTGCTGGTTTTATGGTGGTTCACGGCAACCGCCTGGACGAGTTGCGCAGCCTGGTGGTCAGCTGGATGCGGCGCTACCCGCTGGCTCCCTTGGAAAATGAAATCGCCCTGGTACAGAGCAACGGCATCGCCCAATGGCTGAAGCTGGCATTGGCCGAAGACCCTGAAGATGACGACATGGGCGGCTGCGGAATCGCCGCAGCCATCGACGTGCAGTTACCGGGCAGCTTCATGTGGCAGCTTTATCGCATGGTGCTGGGACGTGATGAAATTCCGGTCAAATCCCTGCTCGATAAAGCCCCACTGACCTGGCGTCTGATGCGCCTGCTACCACAGTTGATCAACCAACCGCACTTCGAACCCCTGCAGCGCTTTCTTACCCATGACACCGACTTACGTAAACGCTATCAATTGGCGGAGCGACTGGCGGATCTGTTTGACCAATATCAGGTCTACCGTGCCGACTGGCTCGAAGACTGGGCAGAAGGTCGTCATCAGTTACGAAATGGCAGAGGCGAGGCCAAAGCCCTGACCCCGGCCAACTGCTGGCAGGCGGAGCTGTGGCGTGCGCTGTTGCTGGATGTCGGTGAACAAGGCATGGCGCAAAGCCGCGCAGGTGTGCACCAACGCTTTATCGAGCGCATCAATAGTCTTGATGCAGCCCCCAGCGGATTACCTTCACGGGTGATCGTTTTCGGGATTTCTTCACTGCCTGCTCAAGCCCTGGAAGCTCTTGCCGGGTTGGCTCGATTCAGCCAGGTCTTGCTGTGCGTACACAACCCATGTCGTCACCATTGGGCGGACATCGTCGCCGATAAAGATCTGTTGCGACATCAGTACAAGCGCCAGGCTCGCAAGAGCGGCATGCCGATTGTGCTCGACTCGCAAACGCTCCATCAGCATGCCCACCCGCTACTGGCTGCGTGGGGTAAGCAGGGGCGGGACTACATTAATCTGCTCGACAGCTACGACGATCCTAATAGTTATCGCTCGGCGTTTCGCGACGGGCGCATCGACCTTTTCAGCGAAAACCAGCCACTGAACATGCTCAATCAGTTGCAGGACGACATCCTGGAGTTGCGTCCCCTGAACGAGACTCGCGAGCGTTGGCCTGCTGTCGATCTGAAAAAGGACGAATCGATCCGTTTTCACATTGCCCATAGCGCTCAACGCGAAGTGGAGATCCTCCACGATCAGTTGCTCGCGCGATTCAGTGCTGACCCAGACCTGAGGCCGCGCGACGTAATCGTGATGGTCCCGGACATCGACAGTTACGCCCCGCACATCCGCGCTGTCTTTGGTCAGCTTGATCGCTTTGATCCGCGCTTCATTCCTTTCACACTTGCGGATCAAGGCCAGCGCGGCCGGGATCCGCTATTGATCGCTGTCGAACATCTGCTCAAACTGCCCGACAGTCGCTTCCCTGTCAGCGAAATCCTCGATCTGTTGGACGTTCCGGCATTACGCGCTCGGTTTGGCGTAGAGGAACGTGACCTGCCCACTCTGCATCGCTGGATTGAAGGCGCAGGTATCCGGTGGGGGATGAACGCCGAGCAGCGCGCGGGTCTGGGGCTGCCTGAAGAGCTGGAGCAAAACAGTTGGCGTTTCGGTCTGCGACGGATGCTGCTGGGTTATGCCGTGGGCAGCGCCAGTGCCTGCGAGGGGATCGAACCCTACGACGAGATTGGTGGTCTGGATGCAGCACTCATAGGTCCCTTGGTGGCATTGTTGGATGCGCTGGAAATTGCCCACCAGGAACTCACTCAACCTGCAGCGCCCAAACAATGGGGCTCGCGGTTGCAAGCTTTGGTGCAGTTATTCTTCCTGGCCAGCAACGAGCATGACGACTATTTGTTGGCCCGACTCGAAGAGCTGCGCGAGACCTGGCTTGAAATCTGCGAGTCCGTAGGCTTGCAGGACGAGTTACCACTGACCGTAGTCCGTGAAGCCTGGTTGGCCGGTCTCGACCAAGGTCGCTTGTCTCAGCGTTTTCTTGCAGGTGCCGTCAACTTCTGTACCTTGATGCCCATGCGAGCGATCCCGTTCAAACTGGTCTGCCTGCTGGGCATGAATGACGGCGATTACCCTCGCGCGCAGCCGCCCCTGGATTTCGACCTGATGGGCAGCGACTACCGCCCCGGCGATCGTTCCCGACGCGAAGATGATCGCTATCTGTTGCTGGAAGCATTGTTGTCGGCACGCGATCAACTCTATATCAGCTGGGTTGGCCGTAGTATTCGGGACAACAGCGAGCGCCCTGCTTCGGTGTTGATAGGGCAGTTGCGTGACCATCTCGGCAGCGGCTGGCGACTGCACGATGACAATGATGAGCTGCTTGAGTCCATGACTCAGGAACATCCGCTGCAACCTTTCAGCCATCGCTACTTTCATGAGGGCGATGAACTATTCAGCTACGCCAGCGAATGGCAGGTTCTTCATCAAGCCAGTGATTTGGCGACTGATATCGAAGTGCTTGAACCCTACGTCCAGGACGAACCGCTGAGCCTGGGTCAGCTGCAGGATTTTCTGCGCAACCCTGTACGACATTTCTTCAGTCAGCGGCTCAAAGTGTTCTTCGAAGCTGCCGAAGTGCCTTTGGCAGATGAAGAGCCATTTGTACTCGACGCGCTGCAGCGCTATAGCCTTAGCGACAGCTTGCTCGCAGCGGCACTGGGGCAATTGGACCATACCGATCAGGCACTGGAGGCGCAGGCAAAACGCCTGCAAAACAGCGGGCTTTTGCCCATGGCCGGTTTTGGTGAATGTCTTCAGCGAGAGTTGATCGAACCGCTGCCAGATCTGCTACAGCGCTATCAGCAAATTCTGGCGTTATGGCCAACCCCGCTCACCAGCGCGTTGCCGGTGAGTCTGGAACTACAAGGATTGCGTCTGGAGGGCTGGCTCAGTGGCCTGCATCAACGCGCAGATGGCGGATTGTTGTCGGTGACTACGATTCCCAACAGTATTGGTTCGATCAAGTCCCGCAAATGGCATCGCCTGACGCGACCTTGGATCAATCACCTGGTGGCCTGTGCCAGCGGCATGCCGATGACAACCGCGTTGGTGGCCAGCGACGACAGTTTGCTGCTCGGTCCGATGGAGGAGGCTGCAGCAACCCGGGTTCTGGGCGATCTGTTGTTGGCCTGGCAAACGGGCATGCGCCAGCCGCTGCCGATTGCAGTAAAAACAGCCTTCGCCCGGCTCGCTCAAACCGACCCGGCCAAAGCTGACGCTGCTGCCCGCAAGGCCTATGAAGGCGACGGCCAGACCACTGACGGCGAGCGCCGCGAAAGCCCGGCGCTTGCTCGGCAATTCGCCGATTACGATGCACTGATTGCCGACGAGACCTTCCCCGATTGGTGCGACGCTTTGTATCGGCCGCTGTTTGAGGCCTCCTGGCGTTCATCGACCAGCGAGGACGCGCGCTAATGACCACAAAAACACCGCTGGCCCTGGCATTCCCTCTGCATGGCAGCCAACTGATTGAGGCCAGCGCCGGGACCGGCAAGACCTTCACCATTTCTGCGCTGTACTTGCGCCTGGTTCTTGGTCACGGCGGTGAGTCGAGTGGTTTTGGCCGTGAATTGCTGCCGCCGCAAATCCTCGTGGTGACCTTCACCGATGCCGCGACCAAAGAGCTGCGCGAACGTATTCGCACACGGCTGGCTGAAGCCGCACGGTTTTTCCGCGATGAGGCACCGGCGCCGGATGGCCTCATTGCCGAGTTGCGCGAGCAGTACCTCCCCGAACAGTGGTCCGGCTGTGCAAACCGCCTGGACATCGCCGCCCAGTGGATGGACGAAGCAGCCGTTTCGACCATCCACAGTTGGTGCCAACGCATGTTGCGCGAACATGCGTTCGACAGTGGCAGCCTGTTCACCCAGACCCTGGAAACTGATCACAGCGATTTGCTCGGCGAAGTCCTGCGCGATTACTGGCGACTGTTCTGCTATCCAATGCAAGGCGATGCATTGAACTGGGTTCGCGGCAACTGGGGTGGCCCGGCGGCGTTGCTGCCGCGAGTGCGTGGGTTGTTCGCCAGCGAGCGTGACAGTGTTGAAGGTAAAGAGCCTGCCGAGTTGATTGCCGAGTGCCTGCAGGAGCGACGGGCCGCTTTGCTCGAACTCAAAATGCCCTGGCGCCAATGGGCCGATGAGTTGCTTGCCATCTGTCACCAGGGTGTCGCAAGCAAGAGCGTCGATGGCCGCAAGATGCAGCCACGCTACTTCGAACCCTGGTTCGAAAAGCTCCGGGCCTGGGCCGAAGATGAGTCTCTCGAGCAACTGGACATTGGCACCGGCTTCACTCGCCTGACTCCCGATGGCATGGCTGAAGCCTGGAAGGGTGAAGCTCCTCGTCATCCCGGTCTCGATGCGATGCCCGGTCTCAAGACCCGTCTCGATGGTTTGCCGACCCCCGATGCCGCCGTGCTGCAACACGCCGCGCATTGGGTGGGTGCTCGGTTCGAGGAAGAAAAGCGTCGCCGCGCGGAAATGGGCTTCGATGACATGCTGCTGCGCCTCGATGCGGCTTTGCAGTCCGAAGGCGGTGAGCGCCTGGCGACCCTGATCCGCGAGCAGTTCCCGGTCGCGTTGATCGACGAATTCCAGGACACCGACCCGGTGCAGTATCGAATCTTCGAGAGCATTTATCGGATCGAAGACAACAATCCTGAAACCGGTCTGTTTCTGATCGGCGACCCGAAGCAGGCGATCTATGCCTTCCGCGGAGCCGATATCTATACCTACCTGCGCGCTCGCCAGGCCACCACTGGCCGCCTGCATACCCTGGGCACCAACTTTCGCTCCAGTCATGGCATGGTCAGTGCGGTAAACCATGTGTTCGAGCGTGCTGAATCTCGTGAGCAGGGACGCGGAGCATTCCTGTTTCGTGAAAAAAATGGCGAGAACCCGGTACCGTTCCTGCCCGTCGAATCCCAGGGGCGCAAAGAAGTCCTGCAGATTGACGGTCAGGTTGTGCCTGCCCTGAACATCTGGCACCTGTCCGCTGATCAGCCTCTGTCTGGCGCGGTGTATCGACAACAATTGGCCGCCGCCTGCGCCAGTGAAATCACCGCGTTGCTCAATGGCGGCCAGCAAGGCCGTGCGGGTTTCATCCAGGACGGTAAGGACTTCAAAGGTCTGCTGCCATCGGATATCGCGATTCTGGTGCGCGACGGCAAAGAGGCCCAGGCCGTGCGTGGTGAACTTTCGGCCCGCGGCGTGCGCAGTGTTTACCTGTCAGACAAGGACTCCGTGTTTGCTGCGCAGGAAGCTCATGACCTGCTGACCTGGCTCAAGGCGTGTGCCGAGCCGGATGTCGAGCGTCCCCTCCGCGCCGCGCTGGCCTGCATCACGCTGAACCTTTCGCTAACTGAGCTGGAGCGGCTGAATCAGGATGAGCTGGCCTGGGAAGCACGTGTCATGCAGTTCCGCGGTTATCGCGAGCTATGGCGCAAGCAAGGCGTGCTGCCAATGCTGCGACGTCTGCTGCACGACTTCCGACTGCCCCAGGCGTTGATCGCGCGTACCGATGGCGAGCGGGTGCTGACCAACCTGCTGCACCTGTCCGAGCTGCTACAGCAGGCCGCCGCCGAGCTTGATGGCGAGCAAGCGCTGATCCGTCATTTGTCCGAGCATCTGGCATTGTCCGGTCAGGCAGGCGAAGAACAAATCCTGCGTCTGGAAAGCGACGAGCAACTGGTCAAGGTTGTGACCATCCACAAATCCAAAGGGCTGGAATATCCGTTGGTGTTTCTGCCGTTCATTTGCTCGGCAAAACCGGTGGATGGCAGCCGTTTGCCGTTGTATTACCACGACGCGACGGGCAAGGCTCAAGTGAGCTTGAAGCCTACGCCGGAGTTGGTCGCCCAGGCCGATGATGAGCGCTTGGCCGAGGATCTTCGGCTGCTTTATGTCGCCCTGACCCGGGCACAACATGCCTGCTGGCTCGGTGTGACTGACCTCAAGCGCGGCAATAACAACGGCTCAACGTTGCACCTTTCAGCATTGGGTTATCTGCTGGGCGGTGGTGCGCCATTGGCCGAGTCGGCAGGGTTGCGGCGTTGGCTGGAAGATTTGCAGCAGGACTGCCCGGCGCTGAACTACGGTGAAATGCCTGAAGCGAGCGCCGAGCATTACCATCCACCGCGCAATGAAGCGACCTTGCTTGCGCCGCTGATACCCAAGCGCAAGGCCAGCGAAAACTGGTGGATCGCCTCCTACAGCGCCTTGCGCATTGGTGACAGCCTGAGCGTGGGCAGTGACGAAGCCCCGGAGAGCCCGCAAGCACAAAAGCTTTTTGACGACGAACGTCTCGATCCGCAAGCGCCGCGAGAAGTGATCGCTGGCGGCGCTGATATCCATCGATTCCCTCGCGGGCCGAATCCTGGCACTTTTCTCCATGGATTGCTCGAGTGGGCCGGTGACGAAGGTTTTGCCGCTGCACCACAAACTTTAGAAGACGCCATCGCCCGCCGCTGCAATCGCCGTGGCTGGGAAGGCTGGATCACGACGTTGAGTGACTGGCTACAGCACTTGCTCAAATCCCCACTGCACATTGGTGGCGGGCAGGCACCGGTGGTGTTCGAGCAACTGACCCAATATCGGGTCGAGATGGAGTTCTGGTTCGCCAGTCACAAAGTCGATGTGCTCAAACTCGATGAACTGGTGCGCCAATACACCCACAACGGCGTAGCCAGGGTGGCCGCCGAACCGGTGCTGCTCAATGGCATGTTCAAAGGCTTCATCGACCTGACGTTCGAGCACGACGATCGTTATTACGTCGCCGACTACAAATCCAACTGGCTGGGTGTCGATGACGCGGCCTATACCGAGCAGGCCATGGAGCAGTCGATTCTCGATAACCGTTACGACCTGCAATATGTGTTGTACCTGCTCGCCCTGCATCGCCAGCTCAAGGCACGGCTGGTCGATTACGATTACGATCGGCATGTCGGTGGGGCGTTGTATCTATTCCTTCGCGGTACTCGCGCGGCCAGCCAGGGCGTATATTTCGCCCGTCCGCCGCGGGAGCTGATCGAGCGTCTGGACCGGTTGTTCCAGGGCAAGCCAGAGCCCAAGGCCGAACCCGCCTGGGAACAGGGAGTACTGCTATGAGCCGCACCTTCGCCGATTTGCTACCCACGCCGTTGGCGGCCGAAAGTCTGGCGGATCTGGCCCCCTTGAGTCGTGCAGATGACGTTGTTGCTGCTGCTCACGCGCTGGGTCGAGCGCGGTTGGCTGCGGGCGCTGGACAAGGCCTTCGTGGCCTTTCTCCACGAGCTCGCCCCCGACGATGATCCGCTGGTGCTACTGGCTGCGGCGTTGACCAGTCACCAGTTGGGTCACGGCCATGTTTGCCTGGATCTGTTCGAAACGCTGAAAGAGCCGGACTTCGCTCTGTCGCTGCCGCCGGAAGGTGATCTGCAAAGTGGCGCGATGTTGCTGCCGTCGCAATTGCTCGAGGCGCTGGAGGGGGCTCATTGGTGCAAGGTCCTGGCGTCCAGCACCCTGGTGGCTCTGGCGGTCGACGGTCGTGAGGCCGCACAGCACCGGCCGTTGGTGCTGTCGGGTAAACGACTGTACCTGCGCCGCTATTGGGCTTACGAACGGCGCATCGACAACGCCCTGCGTCAGCGCCTGGCGGCACATGAAACAACACCGAATGATTTGCCCCAACGCCTGACCGGACTGTTCGGTCCAGCCAGGCCTGATGAAGTGATCGACTGGCAGAAACTCGCTTGTGCCCCTGGCTACCCGCAGAGCATTCAGCATCGTCACCGGTGGCCCGGGAACCGGCAAGACCACTACGGTCGTGCGCTTGCTCGCATTGCTACAAGCACCCGCGGTGGAGGCCGGCAAACCGCTACGCATTCGTCTCGCGGCACCCACTGGCAAAGCTGCTGCACGATTGACCGAGTCCATCAGCCAGCAGGTTCAAACCCTGGAAGTTGCTGAAACAGTGCGGGAGAAGATCCCGTCGGATGTGACCACCGTGCACCGTTTACTCGGCAGTCGTCCTGGCACCCGGCATTTTCGGCACCACGCCGGCAATCGCTTGCCGCTGGATGTATTGGTGGTGGACGAAGCCTCGATGATCGACCTGGAAATGATGGCCAATCTGCTCGACGCATTGCCGGCCCATGCTCGTCTGGTGTTGCTCGGTGACAAGGATCAACTGGCATCGGTAGAAGCCGGTGCCGTCCTGGGCGACCTGTGTCGCGATGCCGAAGCCGGTTGGTACAGCCTGCAGACCCGTCAGTGGCTGGAGGCGGTCAGCGGTGAAAGCCTCCGTAGCAGCGGTTTGCACGAAGACATCAACGGAACGCACCCCCTGGCTCAGCAAGTCGTGATGCTGCGTCACTCACGGCGCTTCGGCGAGGGCAGCGGCATTGGTCAGTTGGCCCGTTGGGTCAACCGGCAGCAACCCGAGGAAGCCCGCACGTTATTGGCGGCTGGAAGCCATGACGACGTATTTTCCCTGCCTCTCAAGGGGGAGCAGGACCGGGCGTTGGAGCGGTTGTTGCTCGAAGGTCATGGCGAGGGGCCGCAAGGTTATCGGCATTACCTGAGCCTTTTGCGCAGTCAGCGACCACCGCTCAACAGCCCGCTCGATGATCCACGCTGGGCCGAATGGGCTCGAGGGGTGCTGCAAGCTTTCGACGCCTTCCAGTTATTGTGCGCGGTACGCAAAGGGCCTTGGGGTGTGGAAGGCTTGAATCAGCGTGTGACCGACGCGCTGCTCAAGGCTCGGCTGATCGACAGCGATCACCAGTGGTACGAAGGTCGGCCCGTGCTGATGACCCGCAACGACTATGGCCTGGGTTTGATGAACGGCGACATTGGCATTGCCCTCAAGTTGCCGGAACGTGAGGGCCCCGAGGCTGGTCGGCAAGTACTGCGTGTGGCCTTCCCGCGCAACGATGGCCAGGGCGGTGTGCGTTTTGTCCTGCCAAGCCGACTCAATGATGTCGACACCGTGTACGCCATGACCGTACACAAATCCCAAGGCTCGGAGTTTGCCCATACGGCGCTGATTCTGCCGGACGCCCTGAACCCTGTGCTCACCAAGGAACTGATCTATACCGGAATAACCCGGGCCAAACACTGGTTCACCCTGATTGAGCCTCGCGCCGGCGTATTCGAAGAGGCCGTGCGGCGCAAGGTCAAGCGCTTGAGCGGGTTGATGCTGGAGTTGGGAGAGGGTATCGAATCGGGTCACTGAAAAAAGGGTGCAGACGACGGAATCTGTCCGAAGTGCCGTGGCGCGTGGCCTCGCTGGTGTTTCGGTGCTGTGCTATCGTTGCGGCATCATTTCGTTGCGATCGAAGAGAATCCCTGCATGAAGGTGGCTGTCTTGGCGACAGAGCGCGTTGTTGGCTGCAAGCAAGTGCTGCTTGCCGGCCTTCTCTGTTTGTTGACGGGCGTTGCCTTCGCTCAGCCGGAAACTGCCTTGAGCAAAGCCGACCAGCGCGCCAGATCGGTCACTCAGGTGGTGCTCGGGATCCTCAGTTATGCCCGGTGGCCTGTTGAGCCTCAACAGCTTCGTCTGTGTGTGGTCGGCCCCACCGAATACACCGACGACTTGGTCAAGGGCACCACCCAGGCCACTGGTCGGCCTGTCACCGTGCGACGGCTTTTGGCCGACAACCCGGCCATTGCCGGGGAATGCGATGCGGTGTACATCGGCAAGTTGACCAGCGACGAACGTAGTCGGCTATTCGCCTCGCTGACAGGACGCCCGGTGGTGAGCATCAGCGAAGGCGGCGATCAGTGCACCGTCGGCAGTCTGTTCTGTTTGCGGGTCGGCGATGAACAAGTGTCCTTCGAGGTCAACCTCGACTCGGTTGCCCGCAGCGGTGTGCGCATCCATCCCAGTGTGCTGCAACTGTCGCGTCGCAAACCGGCGGCACCATGAGTCTATTCAAATCTCGTCTACGTCCGACCCTGGGGTCGGTTATCGGCCGTGGACATTTGATCGTCGCCCTGGTGGGCGTGGCCATGGCCAGTGTTTCATTGACCCTGCTGGGGGTCCTGGCCTTGCGGGTTTATGCCGATCACAACTTGCATCTGATCGCCCGCTCAATCAATTACACCGTGGAAGCCGCGGTGGTGTTCAACGATAAGGTCGCCGCCACCGAAGCGCTGGCATTGATCGCATCCACCGAAGAAGTGGCCGATGCACAGGTGATGGATGAGCAAGGCGAGTTACTTGCACGTTGGCAACGACCGGAATCGGGATTGTTGTCCGATCTTGAAGTGCAGATCGCCCGGGTGATTCTGGAAAAACCCATCAGCATGCCGATCGTCCATCAAGGTCAGGAAATCGGCAGCATTCTGCTCATCGGTCATGGCGGCAACCTGATGCGCTTTTTGCTCAGCGGTCTGATGGGGATCGTTTTGTGTACCGCCGTCAGTGCCTGGGTTGCGCTCTATCTGGCGCGGCGGCAATTGCGGGGGATCATCGGCCCGTTGCGTAGCCTGGCTGCCGTGGCTCACGCCGCCCGCAGCGAGCGAGCCTTCGACCAGCGCGTGCCGCCCGCCGACATTGCCGAACTCGACAACCTGGGCAACGACTTCAATGCCTTGCTCGATGAACTCGTATCCTGGCAGACGCACCTGCAAAACGAAAACGAAACCCTGGCCCACCAGGCCAGCCATGACAGCCTGACCGGACTGCCCAATCGAGCGTTTTTCGAAGGTCGCCTGATGCGTGTCTTGCGCAATGCCCGCAAGTTGGATGAGCGAGTGGCCGTGCTGTTTCTCGACAGCGACCGGTTCAAGGAAATCAACGATAACTTCGGCCATGCTGCCGGCGATGCGGTGCTGGTCGCCGTGGCAACCCGGGTTCGTGCACAACTGCGTGAAGAGGACCTGGTCGCGCGTCTGGGCGGCGACGAGTTTGCAATCCTGCTCACACCGCTGCACAAGGCCGAAGACGCCGAACGGATTGCTGACAAAATCATCGCCAGTATGGAAATGCCAATCCAGTTGCCGGGCAGTACCCAGGTGTTGACTTCACTCAGTATCGGCATCGCCGTGTACCCCGATCATGGGGTTACACCGGGTGAGTTGCTCGATGCTGCCGACGCCGCGATGTACCAGGCCAAACGCCTTTCCCGAGGCGCACAGCAAACGGCAGGGGCGGAGCTCCCTGTCGCCCATGTTCAAACCAGGAGCTAATTTCTGTGTTCACCTTCAATCAGCGTTCTCTGCGACTTTTCACGATCACCCTGTTCCTGGCCTTGCTGGCATTGACCGGTTGCCAGACGGCATCGCAAAAGGGTCTGACCCCGGCGCAGATCGCTGTGCTCAAGCAGCAAGGTTTCGAAATGACGGATGATGGCTGGGCCTTTGGCCTGTCAGGCAAAGTTTTGTTCGGCAGTGATGTTGAGAGTCTCAACCCCGCCAGTACCGAGATCGTCGAGCGTATTGGCAAGGCGTTATTAAGTGTGGAAATCGAGCGCGTGAGAATCGACGGCCACACCGATGCTTCAGGCCAAGAGTCCTATAACGAACAGCTTTCCCTGCGACGGGCGAAAAGCGTCGGCAAGGTTCTGGCCGCAGTCGGCATAAAAGAAGAAAATATCCAACTGCGCGGCCTGGGCAGCAGTAAGCCCGTCGCTTCCAACGACACCGCGGTTGGACGCACCGAGAACCGTCGGGTGTCGATCGTGGTGAGCGCGGACTAATCGGCGAACACCATCTCCCGACTTTCCCCCATTAACAGTGCTTGATTCTGCTCGGTGACCCCACGGATGTAATCCCACAACAGGGTAATCCGCTTGAGCTTGCGCAAGTCCTCCCGGCAGTACATCCAGAACTGCCGGGTGATGGTGATCTCTTGCGGCAACACCGGCAGTAATCGCGGGTCCTGAGCTGCCAGGAAGCACGGCAGAATCGCCAGTGACCGTCCCTGCTGAGCGGCCACGAACTGCGCGATCACGCTGGTGCTGCGCAGATTGGCACTGGCACCGGGCAACACATTTGCCAGGTACAGCAGCTCCGAGCTGAACGCCAGATCGTCCACATAACTGATGAATTGATGCTTGCCCAAGTCTGCCGGGCGGCGGATCGGTGGGTGCTTGTCCAGATAATCCTGGGTCGCATACAGCTGCAATCGGTAGTCGCAGAGCTTGCAGCAGACATACGGGCCGTGCTCCGGCCGCTCCAGCGCGATGACGATGTCTGCCTCGCGCTTGGACAGGCTGATGAAGTGCGGTAACGGCAGGATGTCCACCGAGATCGCCGGGTAGGCGTCGACGAAATGACTTAGCTGCGGGGTGATGAAAAAGCTGCCGAACCCTTCGGTGCAGCCCATGCGCACATGCCCGGACAACGCCACGCCTGAGCCCGAAACCTGCTCGCAGGCCATGTGCAGAGTGCTTTCGATCGACTCGGCGTAACCCAGCAGCCGCTGGCCCTCGGCAGTCAGGACGAAACCGCTGGTGCGGGACTTTTCGAACAGCAACGTGCCCAACGAGGCTTCCAGCGAACTGATGCGTCGCGACACGGTGGTGTAGTCCACCGCCAGGCGCTTGGCCGCGGTGCTGGCCTTGCGAGTGCGGGCAACCTCGAGGAAAAACTTGAGGTCATCCCAGTTCAACGAGCCTAAAGACGTGATGTTTTTTTGCATGATGGACCGGCTTTTATGTGCGTTCTTATTAGAAGTTTGCACATCTATACTCCAAAAACAGTCCGACAACCAATTCGCGACACACGCCTCATTCCAAGGCGACTTTCTCGCCTTGGCTCCCAAGATAGCTCTCTAAATAAGAACAACGTCCCGGAGACCGACATGAACGCATCGCAAGAAACCACCGTACAGAAGGTCAAGCTGTTGATCGATGGCGAGTGGGTCGAATCGCAAACCACCGAATGGCACGACATCGTTAACCCGGCGACCCAACAAGTGTTGGCTAAAGTCCCATTCGCTACAGCCGCCGAAGTCGATGCCGCCATCAGTGCCGCCCATCGCGCCTTCCAGACCTGGAAGCTGACGCCGATCGGCGCGCGGATGCGCATTATGCTCAAGCTTCAGGCGTTGATTCGCGAACACTCCAAGCGTATTGCCGTGGTGCTCAGCAACGAGCAAGGCAAAACCATCGCTGACGCTGAAGGCGATATCTTCCGCGGCCTGGAAGTGGTCGAACACGCCTGCTCCATTGGTAGCCTGCAAATGGGCGAGTTTGCCGAGAACGTCGCTGGCGGTGTCGACACCTACACCCTGCGTCAGCCGATTGGTGTCTGTGCCGGCATTACCCCGTTCAATTTCCCGGCGATGATTCCGCTGTGGATGTTCCCGATGGCCATCGCCTGCGGCAACACCTTCGTGCTCAAGCCGTCCGAGCAGGATCCGATGTCGACCATGCTGTTGGTGGAACTGGCCATCGAAGCCGGGATTCCGCCGGGCGTACTCAATGTCGTTCATGGCGGCAAGGATGTGGTGGATGCGCTTTGCACCCACAAGGACATCAAGGCTGTTTCGTTCGTCGGTTCGACTGCGGTCGGCACGCACGTCTATGACCTGGCCGGTAAACACGGCAAGCGCGTGCAATCGATGATGGGCGCCAAGAACCATGCGGTTGTGCTGCCCGATGCCAATCGTGAGCAAGCCCTCAATGCCCTGGTCGGCGCCGGTTTCGGTGCGGCCGGGCAACGCTGCATGGCCACCTCGGTGGTGGTGCTGGTGGGCGCGGCCAAGCAATGGCTGCCAGACCTGAAAGCGCTGGCGCAGAAACTCAAGGTCAATGCTGGCAGCGAGCCGGGCACCGATGTGGGGCCGGTGATTTCCAAGCGAGCCAAGGCGCGGATTCTTGAGCTGATCGAAAGCGGTATCAAGGAAGGCGCCAAGCTCGAACTGGACGGTCGCGACATCAGCGTTCCGGGTTACGAGCAGGGCAACTTTGTAGGCCCGACTCTGTTCTCCGGCGTAACCCCTGAGATGCAGATTTATACCCAGGAAATCTTCGGCCCGGTGCTGGTGGTGCTGGAAGTCAACACGCTCGATGAGGCCATCGCCCTGGTCAACGCCAACCCGTTCGGTAACGGCACGGGTTTGTTCACCCAGAGCGGTGCGGCGGCGCGTAAATTCCAGTCGGAAATCGACGTTGGCCAGGTCGGCATCAACATCCCGATCCCGGTGCCGGTACCGTTCTTCAGTTTCACCGGTTCCCGTGGTTCGAAGCTCGGCGACCTCGGTCCGTATGGCAAGCAAGTGGTGCAGTTCTACACTCAAACCAAGACCGTCACTGCGCGCTGGTTCGACGACGACAGCGTCAACGACGGTGTGAACACCACCATCCACTTGCGTTAAGGAGCCGGACATGAAAATCGCTTTTATCGGTCTCGGCAACATGGGCGCGCCGATGGCGCGCAACCTGATCAAGGCCGGCCATTCACTGCGCCTGGTCGACCTGAACAAAGCTGTGCTGGCAGAGCTCGAACAATTGGGCGGCAGCATCAGCGCTTCGGCACGTGAAGCGGCTCAAGATGCAGAGTTGGTGATTACCATGCTGCCAGCCGCTGTGCATGTGCGCAGCGTCTGGCTGGGCGAAGATGGTGTGTTGGCGGGAATCGCCAAGGGCGTGCCCGCAGTGGATTGCAGCACCATCGATCCGCAGACGGCGCGCGACGTTGCCGCAGCGGCTGCCAAGCAAGGCGTGGCCATGGCCGATGCCCCGGTTTCTGGCGGCACCGGCGGTGCCGCGGCCGGGACGCTGACTTTCATGGTCGGCGCCACGCCTGAACTGTTCGCGACCCTGCAACCAGTGCTGGCGCAGATGGGCCGTAACATCGTTCACTGTGGCGAAGTCGGCACCGGGCAAATCGCCAAAATCTGCAATAACCTGCTGCTGGCGATTTCCATGGTCGGCGTCAGCGAAGCCATGGCCTTGGGCGATGCGCTGGGGATCGACACGACGGTGCTGGCAGGGATCATCAACAGTTCCACCGGGCGTTGCTGGAGTTCGGAGATGTACAACCCGTGGCCGGGTATCGTCGAAACGGCGCCGGCCTCGCGCGGGTACACCGGCGGTTTCGGTGCCGAACTGATGCTCAAGGACCTGGGGCTGGCCACTGAGGCGGCACGTCAGGCGCACCAACCGGTGATGCTCGGCGCGGTGGCGCAGCAGTTGTATCAGGCGATGAGCCAGCGTGGGGAGGGTGGCAAGGACTTCTCGGCGATTATCAACAGCTATCGCAAGCCCCAATAAGGGACTTCCAGAAGCTGTGGCGAAGGAGCTTTTGTGGCGAGGGAGCTTGCTCCCGTCCGGCTGCGAAGCAGTCGTAAGTCCTGAGCATGCGGTGTATTGGAAACACCGCATCAGCTTGTTGGGTTCGCTTCGCGAACCAGCAGGAGCAAGCTCCCTCGCCACAAGGGATGCGCATTCCAATCAGATTTTTGCCGAGAGCCCACGTCGGGTGGTCTCTCGGTTTTTTGCATCAGGCAAACACGAAATACTTGCGCACGGTCTCAACCACTTCCCACGTGCCTTTCATGCCTGGCTCGATGACGAAAATGTCACCGGCGCGCAGATGGATAGGCTCCATGCCTTCCGGCGTGATGATGCAGTAGCCTTCCTGGAAGTGGCAGTATTCCCACTTCACGTATTCCACGTACCACTTGCCCGGCGTGCAGATCCACGTGCCCATGATCTTGCTGCCATCTTCGCTGGTGTACGCGTTGAGGTTGACGGTGTGCGGGTCGCCTTCGAGTTTTTCCCATTTGCAGGCGTCGAGCACGGGCAGCGGGTGAGTGTCGCGAAGAACGGTAATCGGTGCGGTCATGATGACTCCGGGCAGTGGGCTCAAGAACTGAAGTCGCACCCTATAGCGCCCATACACCGTTCAGTTGTCTGTATTCGACATTGAGCTGTCCAGAAACGCGCAGACTCTCAAAGACTTTCCAACGGGCAATCGGCTCTGGCCTGTGTGAGGCTGGCTTCAAACTCGACCAATTGCTCGTGTTGATGCCTGAGTGCGGTAATCCTGTCGCTGATTTCGCATTTCTTGGCATCGATGGCTTGCTGCGCCAATGACCAGGGCATCGCCAGGCCTTGATGTCCGGTAAAGATCGCCTGCAACTCCTTGAGCCTGAAACCTAAGTGTTGAGCGCACTTGATGAAGATCAGCAGGTCGACGCTGTGCTGATCATAGACGCGGTATTTTCCTTGCCGCCGAGCGGCAGGCAGCAAGCCGATCGACTCGTAATGGCGAATACTCTTGATCGTCGTGCCCGAGCGATGCGCGGCTTGGCCGATGTACATGAAAAGTCCTTTTTTGCCGAGGGTAAACCAGCCCCATTATCGGCAGACTCATCGGCTGGCGATAGCCTGGGCTTGCAGCAGCCAGGTTTCGCGCTGACCGGCGCTGGACCCCAAGACTGGCCCGAAGGTGAGCGTGCGCTGAGGTTCGATGCCGCAAAACGCCAGGGTGGTTTTGCGCACCTGATGCAGCCCGGGCATGCGGTAGATCCAGCGGTAGTACCAGGGTGGCGTGTCCATGGTCACGAGCAGATGCGCGCTGCGGCCATGCAGCAATTTGTCGGGAAAGGCTTTGCCTTCGCGATACTTGAAGGCGAAGCCCGGAAGCAACACCCGATCAAGAAAACCCTTGAGCAAGGCCGGTACGCCGCCCCACCAGATCGGGTAGACCAGGGCCAGGTGTTCGGCCCACAGAATGTCCGCCTGAGCACGGCGCAAGTCGGCTTCCAGCGGCTGCACATGTTGATAGCCTTCGCGCAGCACCGGGTCGAAGTCCATTTTCCCTAGAAACAACTGGCGCACCTCATACCCGGCACGCAATGCCGATTGTGCGTAGCGTTCGGCAAGTGCGCCGCAGAAACTGTTGCTTGAAGGATGACCGAGGATCACCAGAATTCGCTTGCTCATCGTAACGGTCCCTGAAGATGAAACCTCAAGGGTAAAGTCTGCCCCTCAGGGGAGAGTCAAGGCGTTCAGCAAGGCCTGTGCATAACCGGGCAGTACGGTGAAGTCCCGGGCGCACAGCAACAGTTTGCGTCGGGCCCACGGCTCTTTCAGTGCGATGCTTTTGAACGGTGTTTCAGCTGACCAGCGTTCGACCGCCGCCAAGGGCACGATCGCCAGCCCGGCACCTCGGGCGACCATGCGCATCACGCCATCGAAGCCATCGGCGCGAATGCGGATCTGCATCCGTAAGCCGCTGTGCAGGGCTTGTTCTTCCAGATACACGGCCAAGGCGCTGTTGGCGTTCAGGCCGACGTAATCATGATGCAAGGTTGCGCTGAAATTTAACGGTCCGGTGTCGGCCAAGGGATGATCGCGCGGCAGGATCAGTACCAGCGGGTCGTCGCGGAAATAGCGAGTCTGAAGGCCGTCGGTCTCCACGGCGTCAGACACGATGCCCAGGTCCGCTGCACCTTGGCGCAAGGCATGGGTGATGCGCGCGCTGGGCAGCTCTTGCAGGTCGATGTCGAGGTTGGGATGGTCGCGCAGAAAGTCTGCCAGCAACTCCGGCAGGTACTCGGTGATCGCTGTGGTGTTGCACAACAACCGCACCTGGCCTTTGACCCCTTTGGCGTATTCGGCCAGGTCCTGCTGCATGCGCTCGGCCTGTTGCAAAAGGACTCGAGCGTGCTGCGCCAGGGCCCTGCCGGCAGGCGTCGGGCTGACACCGCGGCGGCCTCGCTCAAGAAATTCGATGCCCAGTGAAGCTTCCATGGCACGGATTCGCGCACTGGCGGCCGCCAGTGATAAATGGCTGCGGGCGGCGCCGGCGGTGATGTTGCCGGTGGCGAGGATGTTGAGGTAGAGGCGCAGGTCGGTCAGGTCGAAGTGCATACAGGTATCCTGAAGATCGTTCCCACGCTCTGCGTGGGAATGCAGCCCGTGACGCTCCGCGTCACATGCAGAAGCGGACGCAGAGCGTCCATTGAGACATTCCCACGCAGAGCATGGGAACGATCATGCCTCTTGTTGAGCAAGAGGCAACCTCAGTATATGGCAGATTTTCAGCGCCACCTTCAGGGCTCACCATAGCCCCATGAATACACTCGCCGCGTTCTACCAACATCTGGGCTTGGCCCTTTCCTTATTGGTTATCGCCACCTTCCTGCTGGCGGGGGTGATCAAAGGCGTGATCGGTCTCGGACTGCCAACCATCGCCATGGGCTTGCTAGGCCTGGCTATGGCGCCGTCGCAGGCTGCGGCGCTGTTGATCATTCCCGCTACCCTGACCAACGTCTGGCAACTGGCATTCGGCGGTCATTTGCGCGGGCTGTTGAACCGCTTGTGGCCGATGCTCCTGGCGATTTTCATCGGCACGGGCGCCGGTACTTTGTGGATCGGCATGGCCGGTGGACACTGGGTCGTGCGGGGACTTGGGGCGGCGTTGTTGATTTACGCCTTGAGCGGGCTGTTCCTGCCGACCCTGCGCGTCGGCAGTCGCACTGAGCATTGGCTCGGTCCGCTCTGCGGTGTGCTGACGGGCATCATCACCTCGGCCACCGGCGTCTTCGTGATTCCGGCGGTGCCTTATCTGCAAGCCCTGGGCTTGAACAAGGATCAACTGGTGCAGGCGCTGGGCCTATCGTTCACCGTCTCGACCCTCGCGTTGGCCGCCGGGCTGTTATGGCGCGGCGCCCTCGGCAGTGGCGAGTTGAGCGCGTCGCTGCTGGCGCTGATTCCTGCGGTGTTCGGCATGCTGCTGGGGCAATGGCTGCGCCAGCGGATCAGCGCCGTGCTGTTCAAGCGCGTGTTCTTCATCGGCCTCGGCGTGCTCGGCGGCCACTTGCTGATCAGCGGCTAGCCGACGACGCGCTGAGCATCTCGATCGGGCGGATATCGAAATCCCGCTCCAGATACTCCATACGCATGTCGAGGAACTGCTTCATGTGCGGCAGGTTCGAGTGCACGTCCAGATGGGCCTGGGATTGCCAGATCTCGTAGAAGATAAATAGTGTCGGGTCCTGTTTGTCTCGCAGCATGTGGTACTCGATGCAACCGGGTTCGGCGCGACTCGGTTCGACATAGCCACGGAAGAACGCTTCGAAGGCCTCGGCTTTTTCCGGGCGGGTCTTGGCGTGCAGGATGAAGCCTTGAACTTCGCTCATCAGGTTGTCCTTGAAAGTCAGAATCGGCGCAAGGTTACGGCAACAATCGCGTATCGATTCGTGCGTATTGGTCAAATGAATTTTGCGGATCGAGCGCTTATTCCGCGCGAGGCTGATCGCTACTCTGTGGCCATCGAATTTCAACCTTGCGAGACTTCTCATGAAAAAGGTCCTGTTGCTCAATGGCGGCAAAAAATTTGCCCACTCCAATGGTCGCTACAACACGACGCTGCACGAAGCCGCGCTGAGCGTGCTGGATCGCGGCGGTGTGGATGTGAAAGCCACGTTCATCGACGAGGGGTATGACATCGCGGAGGAAGTCGCCAAATTCCTCTGGGCCGATGTGATCATTTATCAGATGCCAGGCTGGTGGATGGGCGCGCCCTGGACTGTCAAGAAGTACGTCGATGAAGTCTTCACCGAAGGCCATGGCAGCCTCTACGCCAGCGATGGCCGCACGCGCTCCGATGCGTCGCAAAAATACGGCAGCGGCGGCTTGTTGCACGGAAAAAAATACATGCTGTCGCTGACCTGGAATGCGCCGCAGCAAGCCTTCGACGACCCGACCGACTTCTTTGAAGCCAAGGGCGTGGACGCGGTGTACTTCCCGTTCCACAAGGCCAACACCTTCCTGGGCATGACCGGTTTGCCGACCTTCCTGTGCGTGGATGTGATGAAGCGCCCGAACATCGAAGCCGATGTGGCGCGTTATGAGCAGCACTTGAGCGAGGTGTTTGGCCTTAGGGCATAACGCTCAGCTAGTATCGATATCTGAAGCGAGACTGAATCTGTGGCGAGGGAGTCCTGTGGCGAGGGGGCTTGCCCCCGTTGGTACGCGAAGCGGAAAACCTGCCAACGCGGTAGTTCAGACAGTCCACAGGCGAGCCTCGCTCCGCAGTAAAACAGCGCAGGACTATCGATAAGGGACACACGTGAAAGCCAGATCCGATGAGTTGCAGATTTTCGTCTGCGTGATTGAATGCGGGTCGATTTCGGCTGCGGCCGAACAGGTCGGGCAAACGCCGTCGGCGGTCAGCCGCACGTTGTCGCGACTGGAGGCCAAGCTCGACACCACGCTGATCAACCGCACCACGCGGCGCATGGACCTGACCGAAGAGGGCAAATACTTCTTCGAGCACGCCAAGCTGATTCTCGATCAGATGGACGAGCTCGAAGAACGCTTGTCCTCACGCCAGCAAACCCCCTCCGGGCGGCTGCGAATAAACGCCGCCTCGCCGTTCATGTTGCACGCCATCGTGCCGTACATTGACGAGTTCCGCCGTCTCTACCCGGACATCCAGCTCGAACTCAACAGCAACGACCTGATCATCGACCTGCTTGAGCAAAGCACTGACATCGCCATCCGCATTGGCACACTGGCCGACTCGACCTTGCACGCCCGCTCACTGGGTTGCAGCCCGCTGCACATCGTCGCCAGCCCGGCGTATCTGGAGCAACACGGCATACCGGCGGCCGTTGCCGATCTGGCCGAACATACGCTGCTGGGTTTCACCCAGAACGAAGGCCTCAACCAATGGCCGTTGCGCTATGTCCACGGTGATCGCTGGCCGATCCAGGCGTCGATCAGCGCGTCCAGTGGCGAGACGATCAGGCACCTGGCGCTGGCAGGGCAGGGCATCGCCTGTCTGTCGCACTTCATGACCATCGACGACATCCGCGCCGGTCGCTTGCAGGTGCTGCTGGCGGAGTTCAACAGCGGATACCGCCAACCGATTAACGCGGTGTACTACCGTAACTCGCAACTTGCCCTACGGATTCAGTGCTTCCTGGACTTCATCCAGGGCAAATTGGCGGCTTATGCGATTGCGGATTTCAAGGGGTGATGCGTAGACCGTGTCATCGTTCTTCGCGAGCAAGCCCGCTCTCACATTGGTTCTGTGTCGTCCTCATCATCGTGAATCGACGCAAGTCCACTGTGGGAGCGGGCTTGCTCGCGAAAGCGTTTCTGGCGGCCCATTCACTGGCCGGCCCGCCCTCAATTCCGTAACATCCGCCCTCTCTTCTCCCGCCTGTATTTTTAGGTAAACCATGAAATCCAAACGTCTGCGCGCCGATGTCCTGGCCGGGCTCACGACCTCTTTCGCCCTGCTGCCCGAATGCATCGCCTTCGCGCTGGTGGCCCACCTCAATCCATTGATGGGGCTTTACGGCGCTTTCGTCATCTGCACCCTGACTGCGCTGTTCGGTGGGCGGCCGGGGATGGTGTCTGGTGCCGCCGGATCGATGGCCGTGGTGATTGTCGCGCTGGTGGTGCAGCACGGCGTGCAGTACTTGCTGGCGACTGTGCTGCTGGGCGGGTTGATCATGCTGGCGTTCGGTCTGTTGAGGCTGGGCAAACTGGTACGCATGGTGCCGCATCCGGTGATGCTCGGCTTCGTCAATGGCCTGGCGATCGTCATCGCCTTGGCCCAGTTGGAGCACTTCAAAAGCGGTGAAACCTGGCTCAGTGGCGATCCGCTGTACATGATGATCGGGCTGGTGGCGCTGACGATGGCCATCGTCTACCTGATGCCGCGCCTGACACGTGCCGTGCCGCCGGCGCTGGTGGCGATTCTGGGCGTTGGGGTGGCGGTTTACCTGCTCGGCTTGCCGACACGAACCCTGGGCGACATGGCGCATATTGCCGGTGGTTTGCCGAGCTTCGCGCTGCCAGACATCCCCTGGAGTCTGGAAACCCTGCGCATCATCGTCCCCTACGCGATATTGATGGCGATGGTCGGCTTGCTGGAAACCCTGTTGACCCTGAACCTCACCGACGAGATCACAGAGAGTCGTGGCTATCCGGACCGTGAGTGCGTGGCGCTCGGAGCCGCCAACATAGTTTCTGGCGTGTTCGGTGGCATGGGCGGTTGCGCCATGATCGGGCAAACCATGATCAACCTCAGCTCTGGCGGTCGCGGTCGGCTGTCCGGTGCCGTGGCCGGGGGGATGATTCTGCTGTTCATTCTGTTTCTTTCGCCGCTGATCGAGCGTATCCCGCTGGCGGCCCTGGTGGGGGTGATGTTCGTGGTGTCGCAGCAGACCTTTGCCTGGGCTTCGCTGCGGGTGTTGAACAAGGTGCCGCTCAACGATGTCTTGGTGATCCTTGCTGTTACGGTGATTACGGTGTTCACCGATCTGGCCGTCGCCGTGATGTGCGGGATCATCATTGCGGCGCTCAACTTTGCCTGGCAACAGGCCCGCGAGCTGTATGCCGACAGCTATCAGGAAAGCGACGGCAGCAAACTCTACCGCCTGCACGGCACACTGTTTTTCGCCTCTACCACGCCATTCCTCAATCAGTTCGACCCTGCCAATGACCCGGCCCAGGTGACCCTTGATTGTCGCCACCTGAGCTTCGTCGACTACTCGGCCATTGCTGCCCTGAAGACATTGCGCGAGCGCTACGCCAAGGCTGGCAAGCAGCTACGCGTGCTGCATTTGTCCGAACGGTGCAAGAAACTGCTCAAACGTGCCAGTGAACATCACGACTGAAATCAATGAGTGATCGTTCCCACGCTCTGCGTGGGAACGATCGTAGAGGGATGAAAGTTTCACTACCGAATTTTCATAACTCACAACCTCTCATACCGCTGCACGACATCCCTTATCCCTCCACGAAAATTACTTTCACTTCGTTTGAAAGTAGCTCGTCGAAATGATTTATGAGTTTCACAACCCATTCGACGTGACCCTTTCGAGGAGTACCGCATGACGCTTTCCTTCGGCTATTGGCTGCTGGTTTACGCCGCCATCGCCATCATTGCGCTGATCGTTCTGATCGCCCGTTACCGGCTTAATCCCTTCATCGTCATCACGCTGGTGTCCATCGGTTTGGCACTGCTGGCCGGGATGCCGCCGTCGGGTGTGGTGGGCGCGTATGAGGCCGGGGTTGGCAAGACGCTGGGGCACATTGCGCTGGTGGTGGCGCTGGGCACGATGCTCGGCAAGATGATGGCCGAGTCTGGCGGCGCCGAGCAGGTGGCGCGTACGTTGATCGACCGTTTCGGAGAGAAAAACGCGCATTGGGCGATGGTCTGTATCGCCTTTCTTGTAGGACTGCCGCTGTTCTTCGAGGTCGGTTTCGTCTTGCTGGTGCCCATCGCGTTCACCGTGGCGCGGCGGGTGGGCGTGTCGATTCTGATGGTCGGCTTGCCGATGGTCGCGGGGCTCTCGGTGGTCCATGCGCTGGTACCGCCGCACCCGGCAGCGATGCTGGCGGTGCAGGTCTATCAGGCATCGGTGGGGCAGACGTTGCTCTACGCGATTCTGATCGGCATTCCGACCGCGATCATCGCCGGTCCCCTGTATGCCAAATTCATCGTGCCACGCATTCAGTTGCCGGCGGATAACCCTTTGGAGCGCCAGTTCCTGGAGCGTGAACCGCGCGATAGCCTGCCGGGATTCGGCATCACCATGACGACCATTCTGTTGCCGGTGGTACTGATGTTGATCGGTGGTTGGGCCAATCTGATTTCCACCCCGGGCAGTGGTTTCAACCAGTTTTTATTGTTCATTGGCAACTCGGTCATCGCCTTGCTGCTGGCGACCTTGCTGAGCTTCTGGACCCTCGGCCTGGCCCAGGGCTTCAATCGTGAATCAATCCTCAAGTTCACCAATGAATGCCTGGCGCCGACCGCCAGTATCACCTTGCTGGTAGGCGCCGGCGGTGGTTTGAACCGGATTCTGGTGGACGCGGGTGTCACCGATCAGATCGTCAGCCTGGCCGATGAATTCCAGCTGTCGCCGCTATTGATGGGCTGGCTGTTCGCCGCATTGATGCGCATCGCCACCGGGTCCGCCACGGTAGCCATGACCACCGCTTCAGGGATTGTTGCGCCGGTGGCCGTTGGTCTGGGTTATCCCCACCCGGAGTTGTTGGTGCTGGCGACGGGGGCGGGGTCGGTTATCTTTTCCCATGTCAACGACGGCGGCTTCTGGTTGATCAAGGAATACTTCAACATGACCGTCACCCAGACCTTCAAGACCTGGACGGTGCTCGAGACCATCATCTCGGTGGTCGCCTTTGGTTTGACCGTAGGTCTTTCTTACCTGCTTTAGTCGGAGCCATCCGCCATGGACATCCTCTACCAGATCCGCGCCCGTCAGGATTCCTTCAGCGCCGGCGAAGGACGCATCGCTCGGCTGATGCTCGACGACGTAGGATTTGCCGCCTCCGCCAGCCTCGACGAACTGGCGCAGCGGGCGGAAGTCAGCACCGCCACGTTGTCGCGTTTTGCGCGCACGGTCGGTTGCCGCGACCTGCGGGATTTGCGCCTGCAACTGGCCCAGGCCAGCGGTGTCGGCAGTCGCTTTCTCGACCCGGCGGGAACGCCTGAACAGTCGGCGTTTTACGGGCAGATCGTCGGCGATATTGAGTCGACCTTGCGTCAGCATTTGTCGGCGTTCGATGAATCGCGCTTCGCCGAGGCGGTGAAACTGTTGGGCAAGGCGCGGATGATTCACGCCTTCGGCATGGGCGGCTGTTCGACCTTGTGCAGTGATGAACTGCAAGTGCGGCTGGTGCGCCTCGGCTACCCGATCGCGGTGTGTCACGACCCGGTGATGATGCGCGTCACCGCTGCCAGCCTCGGTGCCGAACACGCGGTCATCGCCTGCTCGCTGACCGGCATCACGCCCGAGCTGCTCGAAGCAGTGGACCTGGCTCGCAGCTATGGCGCGCGAATTCTCGCGATCACCCGGGCTGACTCGCCGCTGGCGCAACTGGCCGATGTGCTGTTGCCGCTGCAAAGCGCCGAGACGTCCTTCATCTACAAACCCACGGCGGCGCGCTACGGCATGCTGCTGGCCATCGACGTGCTCGCTACCGAGCTGGCGCTGGCCAGTCCTGAAGACAATCAAGAACGTCTGCGGCGGATCAAACTGGCCCTGGACGACTACCGCGGCGGCGACGATCACTTGCCCCTGGGAGACTGACATGACGTACGACACACTGATCCGCAACGCGCTGATTATTGATGGCAGCAACACCCCCGGTTACCCCGCTGATGTGGCGATTCTGGACGGTCGAATCGAGCGTATCGGCGACTTGCACGACGCTCGTGCCACCGAAGAAATCGACGCGGCCGGGAGGGTGTTGGCCCCGGGTTTCATCGACGTGCATACCCACGACGACACGGTGGTGATCCGCCAGCCGCAGATGCTGCCCAAGCTCAGCCAGGGCGTGACCACGGTGATCGTCGGCAACTGCGGGATCAGCGCATCGCCAGTGAGTTTGCGTGGCGAGCCGCCGGACCCGATGAACCTCCTCGGCACGGCGGCTGCGTTCGTCTATCCGCGCTTCAGCGACTATCGCGCCGCCGTCGAAGCGGCGAATACCACGCTCAATGTGGCCGCATTGGTGGGCCACACCGCGCTGCGCAGCAATCACTTGGACGACCTGTTTCGCACGGCCACCGCCGATGAAATCAGCGCGATGCGCGGGCAACTGCGCGACAGTCTTGAGGCCGGTGCCTTGGGGTTATCCACAGGCCTGGCGTATGCCAACGCTTTCTGCGCCTCCACCGAAGAAGTAATGCAATTAACCGAAGAGCTGAACGCATTCGGAGCGGTTTACACCACCCATTTGCGCAGTGAATTCGAACCGGTGCTGGAGGCCATGGACGAGGCGTTCCAGATCGGTCGCCACGCGAAAACGCCAGTGATCATTTCCCACCTCAAATGTGCAGGCGCCGGTAACTGGGGGCGTAGTCCGCAACTGCTGGCCTCCCTCGAACACGCCGCAAAAAACCACCCGGTGGCCTGCGATTGTTATCCCTATGCGGCGAGCTCTTCGACGCTGGACCTCAAGCAAGTCACCGACGCCCATCGCATCACCATCACCTGGTCCACGCCGCATCCGCAAATGGGTGGCCGGGATTTGATCGACATCGCCGCCGAGTGGGACGTGCCGTTACTCGAGGCCGCTCGCCGATTGCAACCGGCCGGAGCGGTGTATTACGGCATGGACGAGGCCGATGTACGAAGAATCCTCGCGCACCCGCTGTCGATGGTCGGCTCCGACGGCTTGCCGGAAGACCCGTTTCCTCATCCACGGTTGTGGGGTGCTTTCCCGCGGGTGCTCGGACATTTCAGTCGCGACGTGGGACTGTTTCCGCTGCACACCGCCGTACACAAAATGACCGGGCTATCGGCGGCGCGATTCGGTTTGAAGGACCGCGGCGAGATTCGCGAAGGGTATTGGGCGGATCTGGTGCTGTTCGATCCTGCGACGATTCGCGATGTGGCGGACTTCAACGATCCGCAACGGGCGGCGGAAGGGATTGATGGGGTGTGGATAAATGGTGTTTTGAGTTACAGCGAAGGTCAGGCGAACGGGAGAAGAGAGGGACGGTTTCTGGCGCGGGAAGGGGATTTGCGTGAAGGGTTTCGGTGATCGGTGATGCTGAAAAATCGCAGCCCCTGTAGGAGCTGACGAAGGCTGCGATCTTTTGATTTACGTCCGATGATGGCACTGCGACATTAAAGAATCCCGCAACCAGGCCGAAGCGCTGACATCCAGCCCAGCTACACTCTGGGCCTTTTCAGTCTGGGAGCAACTCCATGAGCTTCGGCAAAACCACCCCGATCCTGCGGATTTTCGATGAGACCAAGGCATTGGAGTTCTACGTCGACTTTCTGGGGTTCAAGGTCGACTGGCAGCATCGTTTCGAAACAAACTTCCCGCTGTACCTGCAGATATCCCGTGGCGAATGCGTGCTGCATCTGTCCGAACACCACGGCGACAGCACACCGGGCTCGGCATTGCGGATTGAGACCGATGAACTGGAGACTTTTCAGCAGCAATTGCTGGCCAAGGAGTACCAGTTCGCCCGCCCGCAAATTCAGGCCATGCCGTGGGGCAGCCAGGATATGACCATCAGTGATCCGTTCGGGAATCGGTTGGTGTTTACCAATGCGATTAGTGTCTGAGCGTTAGATCGCCTTCGCGGGCAAGCCCGCTCCCACAGGTAATGTGCAATCCCTGTAGGAGCGAGGCTTGCCCGCGAATGGATCTGTCATTCACCGCTGACTTAACGTCAAACCCGGAAGTGACTCACCATCATCTGCAACTGATTACCCAATCGCGCCAGTTCGACACTGGACGCCGCGGTCTCGTCGCTGGCGGCGGCGGTCTGTTCGGACACGTCGCGTACGTTGATGATGCTGCGGCTGATCTCTTCGGCCACGGCGCTTTGTTGCTCGGCGGCGGCAGCGATCTGCTGGTTCATCGACTGGATATTCGACACGGTGCGGGTGATGTTTTCCAGTGACACGCCGGCCTTGCGAGTCAGCGCCACGCTGCTGTCGGTCAGGGCGCGGCTGTTGTTCATCACGGCCGACACTTGTTGCGTGCCGTTCTGCAGGCCGGCCACCAGGCCTTCGATTTCTTCGGTGGATTTCTGCGTGCGCTGGGCCAGGCCGCGAACTTCGTCGGCCACCACGGCAAAACCACGACCGGCTTCACCGGCACGGGCCGCTTCGATGGCGGCGTTGAGGGCCAGCAGGTTGGTCTGCTCGGCCACGGCCTTGATTACGTCCATGACGCTGCCGATCTTGTCGCTTTCCTGCTGTAGTACGCTCATGGCTTCAGTGGAGCGCGCCACTTCGCTGGCCAGGCGCTCGATCTGGGCAATGGCTTCGTTGACGACTTTATCGCCTTCTCGCGCTTCGCCATCCGCGGCGGCTGCGGCCTGGGATGCTTCTTCAGCGTTGCGCGCGACTTCCTGCACCGTGGCAGTCATCTCGTGCATGGCGGTGGCCACCTGATCGGTCTCTATCTTCTGGCTGTTGACCCCGGCGCTGGTTTGCTCGGTCACGGCTGACAGTTCTTCGGCGGCGCTGGCGATCTGGGTGACGCCATCGCGGATACCGCTGATCAAATCTCGCAAGGTCACGCCCATGCGTGCGATGCCTTGCTGCAACACGCCGAGTTCGTCGCGGCGAGTGACTTTGACGTCCTGGGACAGATCGCCGCTGGCGATGCGCTCGACCACGGCCAGGGTATCGCGCAACGGGCCGGTGATCTGACGGGTAATGATCACGGCGGCAATGACGCCCACCAGCAACGCCAGCAAGGTGCTGATCAATTGCAGCGTGCGGGCTTGGGCGCTTTCGGCGTCGCGGCGGTCGAGCTGTATCTGATACAGCTGATCGCTCAGGCTCACGATGGTGGCGCCCTGCTCAGTCATTTCCTTGCGTGCCTGCACCGCATCGGTGTTGGCGGCTTTATACGCTTGCAAGGCGCTGCGGTAGTTGCTCAGCGCGGTTTCCAGCTGGCTCAGAGCATCTTGCTGGGTCTCGGCGAAATACACGCTGAGTTGTTTCAGGCTGGCGATGGCCGTGTCCAGTTGGGCGACGGCTTTTTGCTCGGTCTCGGCGTTGGTGCTGGCGGTGTAGCCACGCACTTCGTAGCGAGCCAGGATGAACGCTTCCTTGGCCGCGGTGATGGCCTGGAACTGTTCGAAGCGTTGGTCGCTCAGGGGCATTTGCTGCACGCGGGTACTGATCGCTTCAATCAACTTGCTGGCGGTTTCAGCATTGGCGCCCATGGCGTCGCGGGCGCTGTTACCGGTGCGGTAGGCGCTGCGCATTTTGTTCAGGGATATCTGGTAAGCGCTGATGGTCGCGCTCTGCTCTTTGAGCAGCTTGACGTTTTCCGGGCTCTTGAAGCTCGACAGCAACGCTTGTTGCTGAGCGATGAAGCCGTCGAGGGTTGTCTGCACATTCTGTGCGGCGGTTTCGTCGCCGTTGGTCAGCATGTATTGCAGGCGAACCACGCGCAGCTTGGTCAGGCCAGCGTTGAGCGCGGTGATGTCGCTCATCCAGTTGCTGCGGTCAATCAACCCGCCCAGGCTCGTCCAGCCGGTCAGGGCGAGGACGCAGGTCAGTGCCAGGACCAGGCCGAATCCCAGGCCCAGTTTCAGGTTCACGCTGATATTACCGAACCAGCTATTCATCAATATTCCTCCAGGAACGTTGTGCTTCTTGATCGTCGGTTGGCTGGAAGATTGTTGTTTTAAGAGCCAGCAAAGGGTTAGCAGGTCTGTATCGGCAGTAATCGCGAGAGCTGAAAGGATTTTGTTGGGTGGATTCTGTAACAAGATTTTTAGGCGGGTTTTAAGCTTTTTTTCACATGGGTTTCACCGGCTACCGACGCGCGCCTCTTTACCCTCGCGACAACGAATGACAGTGGTGCATGCCAGCGAGGCGGCCTGATGTGGAATTGAGACTGAGTCTGTTCGGGATAAAACGCTCGATCGATCTGAGCCGTTTAGCCCGTTATCGAAATGCCGCAGTCGTGCTGGCATCTGCCTTGTTGGTTATCCCGCTAACGGTTTGGCTGTTGCGACCCGCCGCCGTCCCTGACCTGGCCCATGGCAACGTGGCGGGTGCTCGCGCGTTGGCGACCGGTTGGGCCAAGGGCGACATGATTGTGCTGGTGCGCCACGTCGAGCGCTGCGATCACTCCACGGCTGCCTGCCTGAGCGGCAATGACGGCATCACCGATCGCTCCCGTAGCGTGGCAGTGAGTGTTGGTGCGCAGTTCGAGCGTTTGGGCCTGGATCGGGCCGACATCTACAACAGCCCGGTGATGCGCACGGCGCAAACCGCCGGTTACATGTTCAACAAGGTCGGCGTCGACGAAGACTGGTTGGTCCACTGCAGAGGCAGCATGCTGCGCGATGCCTTGGCGCACAAAAAGGCCGGACGCAACCTGATTCTGGTGACCCACAGCGAATGCATGGCGCAACTGGAAAAAGACCTCAAGTTACCGACCGCGACCCTTGGTTACGGCGCCTCGCTGTTTATCTCCGCCAAAAAGTCTCAGCCGCCACACATGCTCGGTTTCATCGAGGCTTCGGACTGGCGTTCGGTAACCACCGAGTGAGTTTCATCATCCCTCTGGATCAGGACGTACGATGCTGACTTCTTCCCGTTACCGCTTTTACTGGGTGAACTTTGGTATTCCGCTGGCCTGCGCGGTCGTGGTGTTCCTGCTGTTTGACCTGACTAGAATCGACATCGCCTTCAGCGATCTTTTTTATGATCCGGCCACACAGGTGTTTCCGTTACAGCATGTTCATCTGTTCGAGAAAATCACCCATAAATGGGCGCGGATCATTCCGAACTGGACCGGTGAGGTCGCGATGATCGGCGCTTTGCTGTCGTTTCTCTGGCCGCGTCTGAAGGCTGAAAAACATTCGAAGATCATCGCACTTCTGGAAAAAATCAAAATCGCACCGGTGCTTCGGTTCGCCAGTAAACACCGTCGGGACTTCCTCTATGTGGTGTTCGCGTTCTCCATCAGCACTGGCGTTATCCACTACCTCAAAGGCCACACCAGTGTGTATTGCCCGGTCGAAACGACTCAGTACGCCGGAAAAATCGAACACAAGGAGTGGTACCAGAATTTCGATTTGCTGAAAGTCGCCGGCGACGGTCGTTGCTGGCCGGGTGGACATGCGTCGGGCGGCTTCACCATGCTCGCGCTGTACTTCGTGGCGCGCCGCTATCGCTGGCGGTATTCCAAAGCGCTGATGCACGGCTCGCTGCTGCTCGGTTTCGTTTATGGCACAACGCGGGTTCTACAGGGGTGGCACTACATGTCCCACACCTTCTGGGCCGGAATCTTTGTATGGCTGGCATGTTTGCTGACGGCGTTGGCGTTTTATGGGCGGGCGCGGCTGGAGCTGCCTGTACTGCAGAAGGTTGCGTCACCTGTTGTTGAGCCGTTTACAGGGTTACAAAGTAGTAAGCCTGACGTCCCACCTTCATGGTCTTGAGCACTTTCAAGGGCGCGGCGGGTTCATGTGCCCCGGCCATGAGCGCCACATTGGAAGATGAAGCGCGCAGAAACTCATGCAATTGCGCCTCGGTATCCAGGCCCTCGAGCACGCGTTGGGTATAGAAAACGCTGGCGCCGCCCACCCGTTCGTTGGCCTGAAACAACGCGACCTGTTGCCCGCTGGCCCGCAACGTCTGAATCTGCTCCGTTAGCGGCAGGAAGGACAGTTTGCGATCGGCGTGAGGCAATGCCCATTGAGCCGCGGCGGGGTAACTGCCGATCACCACGGTCAGTACGCTCATGACAACACCGCGACGGTGCCGGGCAATGACTCCCAGCCAGGTCGGGGCTTCGATGTGGGCCTTGAGTCGTTCGAACAGCACGTTCGCATACTCTGCAGCGATCACCGCCGCCGCAGGCGTCATGGACATCAGGTACACCGTGCGCTTGCTCGACGCCAGGGTCAGCATGACGAACTGCGCCAGCAGCCACACCGTGAAGAACAACAGGTAACGATTGGCCATCAGGCTTTTGCGAAAATGCCACAACCCCAGGTACACCAGAATATTCCAGGGCAGGAAGGCCTCCGGCAGCTTGGCCAGATAGTAGTAGAACGGTTCGTAATGCCCGGCCTCGACGAAGGAACCGCTGAAGCGCCCGACGCTGTTGGTCAGCAACACTTCCCCCACGGCATGCGCCCCACCGCGTTGATACAGCAGCGCGAGCCAGATCATCAACGGCACCAGCCCCAGCAGCGTCAACAGACCGGGGCGCAGCCAGTCCGAAAGTTTCAGGCGTTTGTCCATCACGGTTTCGGCCGACAGGTACGCGAAGATCACCACACCCGGCATCGCCAGCCCCAGTACGCCCTTGCTCAAGGTCGCGATGGCGATCCCTGAAGCAAACAGTAACGCGTTGCCAACGGACGAGTGCCGTTGCCCCTGAAAGAACGCCAAGAGCGCCATGGTCACACCAAGGGCCAGCAACGCGTCTTCACCGACGCCGCGCACATTGCTCCAGTAGCTGGCCATGGTCGCCAGCAGTATCCCCGCCGTCCACGCAACTGCCTCGGGCCGGCCGAACCGTCGCAGCATCGCGTACAGCAGCATCACGCTGAAGAGCCCGGCAAACGCCGACGCCAGCCGCACCGCCCAAGGCGTACCGCCAAATGCGCGAATCGCCCCGGCATCGAGCCACAAACTCAAGGGCGGCTTTTCAAGAAACGGTTCGCCGAACAAACGAGGCGTCACCCAGTCGTTATCCAGATGCATCTGCATGGCAATCCCGGCAACCCGGGCCTCCGTGGAGCCTTGTAACTGGTGATTGCCCAACGCGAAGAAAAACAGCAGAACGGCGAGCAGAAACAGCGACGAGGCGGGACGTGACATGAGTTTCTGGCTACCGAGCAGGGGACCGGGAAGCTTGAGCATAGGGGGGGAATGTTGAACGAATCGTGAACGGCCTTGCATTGTTATCTGGCGCGGTGTGCGGAGCAGGATTCGTGTTTGTACCGCTGAGGCACCCGCGCCCGTGCGCCGGTCACTTGAGATCACCGCTAACAAAACGACAGACAAAAAAAAAGCCCGCGGGAGGGCGGGCAAACCGTAGTTTCTTGAATGAGCGAGAGGAATGTACAGGTTGGAGAGAGGCGGTGGGGTGAAGAAAAATTCATGTGGATGACTGCCCTCCGGCGTGTCCGGTACCTCATGTTTAAGGTGAATGGATCCGCCGCCAATCGGCCTCTGAGTGAGTGAAATACTCTAGAGTCGTATTAATGTTATGCATACGGTACATTTGAATGTAAATGTCACGGTAACGGAACATGGATTATTCTTTGTTGATCTGCCGCTTAGGTAAGCAAATACGCGAAAAGCGTATGAATCGTGGCCTGACGCAAGCAAATCTTGCCGAACTCGCCGGGCTGACTCGGCAGAAAGTCATCGCAGTAGAGAAGGGCTCTCTTTCCGTGAGCATGAGTGCTTATGCGCGGGTGTTAGGTGCTCTGGATTGCGAACTTGCTGTCATTCCGGCAGCCATGCCGACTCTGGAAGAACTTGGTGAGCTGTTCTAAATGAAAATGACCTCGCTCAAAGTCAGTACCCCCGAGGGGAGCAGCGGCCGAATCCTCACCAGCTCTGAGGATTTCATTTACCGCTACGATGAAGATGCGTTGCCCAACAGCCCCCTCATGTAGTCAGTGCCATCCAAAAAGCGGCGGCGCCATTTGCACTGACTTTTGGGTAGCAACAAAGACCTGCCGGCATAGCGCATTAACATCGATGTGCGCTCCATCCCGAACTACGTTGAGCGGCGATGAGGGCATTCAGGACTTGGGCTTCAAGAAGTAGCAACGACGGCATCAACAAAAATGGGCGACCTCAATGAGGTCGCCCATTTTGCTTTTCTACGCCGAAATCTGCGTCTGTAGCCGTCGCTCAATCAACGAGCGCGATCCTTCAGTGAAGGACGGGAGGCTCGCCTACGGCCACCGACGCGTTCGGATCGAGGTTGTCCCGCGCTCGGTTGACCAAAAGCTCGGTCAGCATCGTCAACTGCTGAAGCGCCAGTGCCACATTACGCTGTGGGCCTTCGAGTCGGTCGGCAAAGTCCATAGTCATGACGTTGAGGGAGGCCAGGGTTTCGCTGGCATGAGCGAGCAGGGTGAGCGTGTCGACGTCGGGGCGGACGCTGAAGATGTTCCTGTTCAGGTTGCGCCGGCGGGCGCTGACGGCGCGTTCGGTGGCTTGGGGGAGTTGGGTTGGCTCAAGGGTTTCAGGCTCTGAAGTGGCCGGATTTTCAACTAATGTCAGGGTGATTTTTTTCATAAGGGCGTTCCATGGGGGTTAGGGATCCTTACGCTGTTTCGGCTTGTCAAAACCGTCCGCAGGGTTTGCAGCGAAGCGTGAAGACTATCGGCCGGAAACTTTGTTCGCCAGTTCATGGAAGTCGCTACGGGTTGCGGGAAATTTCCCAGGGGGACGTGGTTCAAGTCCGACAGCGAAACCCTTTTCCACACTAGAGCGAAAGCGTGTCTGCTGCGCGTCCATTGAGTCGACAGTAAGTTACAGATTATGAAACCTATTGTTGAGTCATCAGGTGCCATATTGTTTCGTATGCGTAACATTTTGCTCCAGATGTCACGCATTCAGAACATCTCTATCCGCTCAATCGAAAAAAGGCACCTGCGATATTTTCGTCAGGTGCCTTGTTGTGTGAGGAGCAGAAACGTCTTCCTGTGCGGGGTTCGTTATAACGCCGAAACCTGCATCTGCAACCGTCGCCCAACCACATCCAGCAAATCGCAGCCGTCGCGCAACGAAGTTACCAACACCCGCGCCAGCTCACTGTGAACGCCTTCGCTGACGGCGAAGCTCTCCAGCAACTGAGTCGCGGTGCGGATGCGGTAGGCCGCCGTTTCATGCAGCACGTCCAGCGGCGCTTCGGTGTCGATCAGCAGCGACGCGATGGTGCAGTCGATGCCGGTGACCGGCATGTATCGATCCATGACAAAACCTCCATTCGATCAGCGAGCGCGATCATTCAGCGGCAGACGGGCGTGACCGCCGGCGTGGGCGAATCGAGGTTATCCAGCGCTCGATTGATCAACATCTCGGCCAGCACGGCCAGTTGCTGAATCGCCAATGCCACATTGCGATGGGAGCCTTCGAGCTGGTCGGCCAGGTCGGTGGTCATGACGTTCATGGAGGCCAGGGTTTCGCTGGCGTGAGCGAGCAGGGTGGGTGTGTCGACGTCGGGGAGAATGGTGAAAATATGGCTCACGGGATCGGGTTGTTTCGGGTTGCGCAAGCGGGCGCTGACGGCGCGTTGGGTGGCTTTGGAGAGTTGGGTCAGGTCGAGGGTTTCGGCTTCTGAAGGGGTATCGGTTTCTGGAGGATTGGGGGTGATCTTCTTCATGGTGATGCTCCTACACTAGTTTTGGAGGCAGCCACCTCTCTGCTGTCAAACAGAGTTGGGTGGCAGCTGTGCGCGGGTTGACAGACCGGTAGTGTAAGAACCCGGTGCATCCGAAGATGCCCCACGCACAGCCGCCATAAACAAGACCGCATGCGCGTGAGCATGCTGCCTGATCAGGAGGAGTGAAAGGTTACACTTTTCGGCCTGTCAAAGCCCAATCGCTGATTTGCAGCGACACCTGAAGGCTATCCTCGATGAGCAGCGCCCGCTAGTTCATGGAAGTCGATGCGTTTTGCGGGAAATTTCCTAGGACGGAGCGGATGAGCCTGTGTTTAGAACAATTCTGCTAAAGTCGACCATCGTTGAACACCGCTGACAGGGAGTCATGCATGGCAAAGCCAGCCGCACGTATCACCGATCCGACCAGTTGCCCAATGCCCGGACATGGCGCCAAAGCCATCGCCTCCGGATCCTCTGACGTATTCTTCGACGGGCTCGCCGCCGCCCGTAAAGGCGATTCCTGCACCTGTGGCAGCGCCTTGATCTCAGGCGTAGCAGCTACTGTGTTCATCAACGGCAAAAACGCCGCTCTAGTCGATACCGTGGGCACTCACGGAGACGTCGTGATCGATGGCTCAGGCACGGTGATCATTGGCGACTCGCATACCCCGGCACCGTTTATACCTCCCGTGCCTCTCTCCATTCAGAAAGCCTACGGGCAGTCGTTCAGTATCACTGATAGTGAAACAGGCGATCCGCTGTCCTTCCGCGACTATGTGGCGACTATCAACGGCGTAGAGACAACCGGCGTGACCGATGCCAACGGCATAGCGCATGTAAAGACACCCACGCCAGACGCAAAAATCTCCCTTCACATCAAGTTCAACGCTCCGGCCCGAACGCTTCATGAACTGTCGGAGGAGCGCTGATGGCCGCTCTGTTTGCGACTCAAGCAACTGCACAGGAGATCAAACCTGGCGAGTTCATGTGTCCGATTCCAATCACTGTGAACGACCGGGCCGCTACACGGGAGGCGATTATCAAAAAGGTTCGATCACTGAACGCGACGTTCGTCGAGCGATCATCTTGGGGCGCGGTGAAAGGCAAGCCGGATATGGTCATGGATTGGGACTACAGCATGATTGCCCTGCACCATGCCGGGCGGAGCCATAGCTGCACACCCGGTGCAGAGCAGATGCAGGAGATCCAAAAAGGCCACCTGAGTCAGAAGTACGACGATATCGGCTACCACTACGGGATCGATTGCACCGGACAGATTTTCGAAGGTCGTGACATTCGGCTTCAGGGTTCGAGCGTTTTGAAGTTCAACACTGGTTTGATCGGCATTGTGTTACTGGAAAACCTGACGACACCGGAGGAGGGGGGCGACTGGGTCGCGAAAGGACGAGTTGCCCTCGACAGCATCGGCTACAGCACCACAAACGTGATTCCGGATGCTCAAATCGTCGCGTTGATGCACTTGATCGACGCGCTGAAGAGCGTGTTCGTCATCAAGCACTTTGGTGGTCATAGGGAGTATCCAGGGCAAGCGTCCGAGGGAAAAATCTGTCCAGGAAATATTGGTATGGAATTGGTTAGAAACCTCCGAACCAAGACTCAACTGTTGCCTCCACCGGCGCCGCAAGAATGAAAAAGCTATTGATTGCTGCAGTGTTGGCGGTATTGGTTGTGCTCTACGTCGGCTACTACGAAGCACTTGAAGATGGCGATATTGAGACCATTGTTTTCATCAAAAAACACCCGACGTTTCAGATGAAATTTTACAACATCCACGCCAACGATGGAGAGATCAGGCAAGTCGAGCGACTCACGGACGAAGAGCGAAAGTGGATCATTGACTACTGCCGGTATCGGCTGGGAATCGACACTGAGCTGAAAATGCAGAGCGATGTTGAGATGTGCAGAAAAAAATAGAGTCGATCGCGGCGACGGTTGCATCTTTGGCCATGGGTGATTTGTGCTGATCTGGTTGGCCTCTTCGCGGGCAAGCCTCGCTCAAGGGATGCGGGATAGCTGACAATTTACCAAACGCCAGATGCAACAAAGCCCGCACTTGGCGTAATGCTGTTCACTTAAGCGGAGCAGCCTTACGGTCTACTGGAAACCGGGTCTTTGATATTTTCACCGTCCTTGGCCTTGAAGGTCTTGGACGGTGATCCAGAAACAATCCTCCGATACCTGCCCTTAACTCTGCCAATCGTCTGCCTGTGGCTGAAATCGGGTTGGCCGCTGCCATCACTATCAGTTGCACGGCAATGTACTGGCAAGCCGGTTTGAAACGAATGTCCGAGGGGGCTCGGCCAAACGCCACCGCCGCCTGGCTGGCTTCCCGACGAATCACGTTATAAGCCAACAAAAGTCCCCAAACCTCCTGATAGACCAAGTCGACTTTTTTGCTACGCAAGGTCACTGCGTTCTGCTGCATCGAGCTCTTGATGTCCCTGAAGCAATTCGATCTCCCAGCGTTCCTGATACAGCTTGGCCACGGCCTTGGCGTTGTAGGCGTTAGCCGGCAATGACGTCATGACGGTCTTTAGCTTGCCTTGAATTTCATAACTGACTTCGCGGGCCTCCCAATGCGTTGGAAGGGTCGGGTTTCGCTTCCTGGCCTGCGGCGAGACTTTCATGCGCACCCAACGATCGTCGTGGCTGTAGGGGTCACTTCTCGCAGACCATTCCTTTTTTGCCGGGATCAACCAATGACGGTTGCTACACAGCACTGATCAGGCTCGACAGCAGTTCGGCCCCCAGAATCCTTTGTCGAACAACGTCACCGAGTGATCGGGGATCTGCTGCAGGAACTCGTCGGCCAAGCGCATTTCACTGCGTCGGTAAGGGCTCAATTGCGCATCCAGGATCACGTGCGAACGTACATTCAACGCCACCAGGCGCAGCATGGGAAACGGAGTCTGGCGGTCGCTCGGGGTGTTTCCCGACCCGAAGTGGTCCCGAAGCTCGGGCGTATCCGGGGTGCGCAAGAGTGCTCCGTCCACTGCGAACACCTGCAGTTCATGCCAGGCGTCACCGTCATAGCGCTCCGCGCCCCATTGGGTTCCCGTCTTGCGGAACAGCCACTCAACGGGATCGGCGCCGAGCCGCTTACGCGCTTCGGTCAGACCGCTACGGGCCAACAGGTGGTCAGAGGCCAGGCCTTGGGCGCAGATGTTCAAACGTCTGGCCACTTCGTGAACCGGTTCATCACGAAACAGCGCCATGCCGAGCACCAGCCAAAGCACTTGGTCAGCGGGCAGGCGACGTCGACGAATGGTGGCCTGACTGGAAAGATCCAGCGCAGACGCGACCCACTCTATGGGGATGTTTTGGGTGAAGGTGCTCAGGTCGCAGAAGTTGAAAAGGTCGCCGAGGTCGAGCAGGTCCTGTTGAACAGACATAAAAAATCCGATGCCAGATATCTGGCATCGGATTTTCGGATAAGCCCAGCTGAGACTCAAATGCTTAAGTGAACAGCATTACGCACTTGGCGGGCTTTGTCGTTTTCGGATTGGTGGGCCGGGGTAATCTGAATTGATTATGTATCGTATTGATTTTTATTGATTATTTTCGGTTGGATTTTCTATTGGAATACCTTATGGAATACCATTCGCGAATCTTCTTAAATTCCTGCCTTTACGTCGACCAAAGCTCAATTCCACAGCTGTACTTCTGATTTCGCTTTTGAGTGGAACCAGCGGCTACTGATAGCGATTGCTGGCGCTTGGTTCATTCCTTCACCCGCTCTGGCGAGTCGGCGCGTGCCTTATTGCTGTCGCGTACGGCAAATGCGCTTTTGCTCCAACTCCTCAAGATGTCGCTCGTATTGAGCTGATGGTTCGCAAGTGGTGGCGGAGCACACCCGATAAGCCTATCGGATCTCTCAGATCAGGGATCCATTGATCGCGTCCGGCTTTACGACGGTCAAGGCTCAGGCTAAGGTGCTGGCATAAGGACATGATTTTCTAACATTTGTCCACGGAAGGTTCCTGATCAGTCGTAGTGAAACTACCGTCCTTCCTTTCCGACTTTGTTGTGCCCTGAAAAACGCGTGCCGAGCAAGGTGCTGTCATCGATCACCAACGGGATTGGCGATTGACGCATCAATGTGGTTGTTGCAAGCGTCCCGAACATCAAAAAATTGCTAAATTGAAGGCGGAAAGTATGGATTTTTCGACGCTGTTGCATCTATGGGGTGCAGCAAGCTCCGAGCAGCTGATCGCGCCAATAACGGTAGTTGGCTTCGTTTTCATTTTGTGCGCTTGGTACTTTGTCCGTTATTTTTGTCCATCCTTCAAACTTAGCAGTCAGCTGAAAAAACTGACTAAACGTGTGCACGGTGTGAAAGCGCTCGCCCCGTCTCAACGGCGCTCTGAATTGGAGCGACTGTTCAATGGAAGCAAGCTGGAGCACTCTTGGCACGAATACGCTGAAACGCTGCACGACCAGTTTGAGTTTCAAGAAGGCGAACAGGTTCTTGTCCGGTCGCGCGCCACCGCCGGAGCCGCGCATTTTTTCTCACCTCAAAGCGTGGTTGATACCCCGCTGGGAACCGAGTTTTATAAACAACCTGCCTGGTATTTTGACCGGCATCGGTATTGTCGGCACCTTCTTCGGCTTGATGCTAGGCCTACAGCATTTTGATCCAAGCACCCCCGAGCAGGTAAATGCCAGCGTCGATAAGCTGCTCAAGGACGTGTTGTTTGCGTTCATCGGCTCCTTTATTTCAATCATGGCCTCTATAGCCGTCACGATTACTGAAAAGTGGCGTCTGGGCCAATGCTACAGGCTTCTTGAAGCGTTCGAAACCATCGACGGGCTTTTCGACAGCGGTGTCGGTGAGGAATATCTAGCGGAGCTCGTGCGCTCGAGTGCTGAAAGCTCCGTGCAAACCCGTCAGCTCAAGGATAGCCTGGTAACCGATCTGCGGGAAATGCTGCAGAACCTCGTTGATACCCAAGTCCGCGAAAGCCTCAAATTAGCGGATACCTTGTCAACGACTTACCGTGACTCTGGGCAATTGTTGGCCGATCAGGTAAGCAGTGCGATTGAGAACAGTCTCAAATCCCCCCTTGAAGCTATCGCGGGCGCGGTTCAGGCCGCCAGTGGCGACCAGTCAGGGCAAGTACAGAACCTTCTTCAGGATGTTCTAGTTGCCTTTATGAACAAGCTGGAAGGTACGTTCGGCCAACAGTTCAACGGTCTACACGAATTGATGGGTCAGTCCGTTGCCGCCATGCAGTCGATGCAGCAAGGCTTTTCGACGCTGATCCAAGATATGCGTTCGGCTAGCGAGTCCTCGACCCAAAACAGCTCGACTATGATCGCTCAGTTACTCTCCGATATGCAGGCCGGACAGAACGCCATGCAAGCGGGGATGAACGAGATGCTCGCCAATCTCCAGGCTTCGGTTGTCCGTATCGGCAACGAAGGGGAGGGGGCAGGTGCTCGAATGGCCGAGCAGTTGGAGAAGTTGTTTGCTCAAAGCGAGGCTCGCCAACAGGCAATGGCTGAGAATCTCCAGGCTTTTGTTGAGTCGATCAAGCAGAACATCGGCCAAGGTCAACAGGAAACCATGGCGAAAATTGCGGGCTCCGTTGAGGTGCTGGGTGAGCAACTCTCGGCAGTCTTCAAGCAATTGGAGCACGGCCAGCAGCAGATGGATCAAACCACCCGCGCTGCACAGGCTGACCTGCATCAAGGCACCCGTGACTTGGTGGGCGGTCTTGACGAACAGGTCAAGGCGTTGCTGCAAACAGTGTCAGAGCAACAGAAATCTGCACAGGACACCGTTAAGGCATTGAGTGCCCAAACAGAGCAGCATTTGCAGAGCATGCAGCTAGGCGCAGACAAGATGCGGGCGGCGGCTGAGCGGTTTGAAACGGCCGGACAAAGCGTTGCGCGTGCCAGTGAGTCGACTGCGGGGCTGATGGGCACAGTCCAGGGCGCAGGTACTGAGCTTGCACAGGCATCACGTGAGTTGAACACCGTGGTCGCGGACTATCGAAACAATCGTGAAGCGTTGGCGAAAACTCTCGCGGTCATCGAAGGGGTTGTCGCAAGCGCGCAAGGGGAGGCCAGCGGCCGCAGCCAGTATCTCCAGGACCTGAAGGTGCAAAGCGAGCGGATGCAGGCGCTTAACCGTGAAGTTTATGAATACCTGGAAAACATCAGTGGTGTGTTGGGTAACGGCTTTAAAGAGTTCGGTGATGGTATGGATCGGACCTTGAGACAAACGCTGGGTAGTCTGGATGCCGAGCTCGATAAAGCAGTCAAGAGCCTCGCTGGCGGTGTAGAAGGGGTCAAGGAAAGTCTCGAAGACTTCGGCGACATCATGGAACGAATCAGGCAGTAACGGAGGCTAGTCGATGTTTGGTAAGCAAATGCCTTCGGTTGTCCGTTCAAAAGACGAGGGAGAGAAGCCGTTCTGGATCTCCTTCGCTGATTTGATGACTGCGATGATGATTCTATTTCTCGTGGTCATGGTGGCGGCTTTGAGTTCTGTGACGCAGCGTATTAACCAAGCGGAGCAGGGAGAGAAGCAACGTAATAGGGACATCAGTCAGATCTGCGAGCACCTGAGCCTTAAGGCGAAGACTGCCAGTAAAACCATCGTTGTGGACTGTAAGGACAATCGGATTAGCTTCGGCGATGCTGGCCGATTTGGGCATAACCAGTACGCACTGAGCAACGATGGCCAGTCGGCACTTCAGGAGGTTGTGCCGATGATTCTGGACGCGGCTAACAGTGAAGAAGGCCGAAAGTGGTTCAAACAGGTTGTGATCGAGGGATCGACAGACACCGACGGTTCTTATCTTTATAACCTGCACCTTTCACTGCAGCGTTCAGAGTGGGTGATGTGTAGTCTGCTCGATAGCCGCAGCCCGCTCCAAGTCGGATTGTCGCCAGAGCACCAACAGCAAATCAGATCGATTTTCCTGGCGGGCGGTGTGTCGTTCAACAATGCAAAGGACACCAAGGAAGAAAGCCGGCGAGTGGAGTTGCGCATGCAGTTCTTTGGCTTGAAGGAAAAGGAGGACAACCTCAAGCCAGAGGTACCGGTGTTCAATAACACTGATATGGAAAAGTGTCAGTTGGCGATGAGCCGATGACCAGCCCAATCGCGAGGCTTTCCGCCGCTATTAACCTGAGTCTGTTGGCACATCGCACGGGGCCGGCGCCTGAACCGTTGGCGCGATTCCCCCGTCTGGGGGCTGCGGGAGTTGATCTTTACGAAAGATTCGAACGCGCTGAAAAAGCTTTGCCGCCACCTCAGGAAAAGCGCCGCGCTGCGATAAACAAATTCCGCAATGTACTCCCACTCAACGCCTCAGAATGGCGTTTGGTTTTTGCCGGTCTCTCGGACAAGAGTGAGCGAGTCGGACCGATACTGGACGATGACCAGCTTTTTGGCCGAGTGCACAAAGAAATCCATCACCGTATCGAAAAGCGGAGGCTGAGCCGCCGAGACTGGTTGGCGCTGTGCTTTAGTTACTTTGGGTACGAGGCCGCCACGCCTGATAAGAGCGCCAACTGGTGTCTGTTGCGGGAAGACGTTCAGCTTGGCTTCGAATGCGTCAGAGGCCAGCAAAAACGCGAGAAGGAATGGGTTCACATCGTCCAGCAGCATCAGGAGCTTTTCTCCGAGCAGGCAGGTGCCAGGCTGGGTGACCAGATGTTCAAGGGAGAGATCAGCGACCTTTCGGCATTGCAGACGATTGCGCAGATCCCTGACAGCAGTTGGCTGTGGCGAAGGATCTTTAACGTACTTATCTCTCGTATTTTTATGTTGGATGACGCCGAGTTTTCTCAGCGCTTAGCCGACCTTGTCGACATCGGCCGGCAGCATCCGCGGTACATGAACGACATTCTGAGTGCATGCCTGTCGCGTTATCACTTGGCAGCGTATCGAGAGAAACCGTCGTCGCTGCTCAAACAGGTCGCCCTCGACAACTGGGGCAGCCCTCAGATCCGTTCCAGACAAAACAGCTGGCTGCAGTACGTTGAAAAAGATGTCTGTGCAATGGTCGTTGCGTGGTTCGCGAAGGAAGATCTTGAGCACTTCTTCAACCTGTTGAAGGGAGACTCCGAGGTTGATCAGTCGCGTCTGTATTACTGGTTAAGATTTGCCAACCAAATGAGCTACACCCGAATCGTCATGGGTTCGGATGCCTGGCATGACAGTGGGCGGGACTTCGTCCATTTTCGTGAGAAGAACAAAGGGCGCTTGAGCAAGCTGGTAGGCGGTCCTGGGCACAACAATGCTGTGGTGATGCAGCTTGGTGGCTACTTTTTCGTGGAGTTTTCGGGAACGGGTAATGCCTGCTTTGTGTACAAGGCGGAGGATTCGCCGTTTAACCCAGACAAGTCCCAGCTTGAACTCACCAAAGAACTTAAGCAGCGCCATCGAACGATAGAGTGGATGCCCCATTCACCTGCGCCTGGCCGTCCGGACCGCATCGAGGGTTGGCTGAGCAAGTTCGATGACAAGCTCGAAAAATTAGGCATACGCATTCAAAGTCAGGCCGGAGCGCCAGGTTCAGCCAAACCATTGCCTTTTGAAGACCAAGTCCGTAACGCCCTGAAGTCGGTCAAACACAAAGTCTACGACCAGCGCGCGCGCGGCGGTGCGTTTCAGGTCCAGCTTGATGACAATGATCAAGCCGCCGTTGCTGCGCTCCAACGCCTAGGCTTCAAACCCGTCAATCAACAGCCACTCCGGTTCTGGAGGCAGTAATGCTCAAGCGTTTCCTCAAAGGCATTGGCCTGCAGCCGAATTCGCCGGTAGAAAATACTGAGCCTGTTTTTTCCATCGAGGAGCAGGGCATTTGCTATCCCTTGAGCTTGGCGGATAACGCTGAGTCCTGGCCGCTGGCGAGCTATCTGGATCAGCTGGAAGAAGAGGAGTTCGTCTCCCAACTCAGCGATCGCTGGCTGCTGACGTGGGATGAACTCTATCGGCTTCTAGATGAACCAGAGCATTTAACAAGTCTGCTGCTATTGGGGTTGCCGCCAAAGACAGCTCTCATTCCTCAACTGAGCAGCCAAGGCAGCCTTGCCTCCGACGATTTCAAAGTATCCGTCAGTGGATGGCGTGATCCGCAATCCAACGCCAATGTGCAGGTGCAGCGCACGGGCGCCATCCTCCAGTACCACGCAAAAGCGGAGATTTTGCCTGAGTCGTGCTGGAAGCTGACTGGCGCAGTACGGCAACTTTACCTGGCTCAACAAAATGAGCCGGGTGAAGTAACCAACCAGATCGGCTGGGCCAGCATCAGGAAGTTGGCCCGCAAGGCGGGCGCCGGCATGGATGGCTTCCTGGATAAGACCGTCGTGATCAAACCTGAAAGTCTGCGACTCAACCCGAGAAAATCGACAGTCGGTAATACGCCGGTTATCGAGCTGCAACCAAGCTTCGAAGGCCAACCGGCAAACTGGCTTGATATTTTCGACGGTGCCAAGCAGGTTCAGGATCGATACCGGGTGACCGGTGATGATGGATCGTTGACCCACGTCCTGATTGAGCCTGAAGTCAAATCTGTACTGGACTATGTGCGCTCGTTGCCCGGGCGTCGGGTCGCTGGGGACGATGCACTTTCCTTCGTCCGCAACCCTTACAGCGCACTCGGCGATGGTGCCGCACAAGTGCTGGATGCGCAGAGCTATGAAGACGAACTGGTCGAGGCCGGGATCTTCTTTCATCGCTTTTATCTGGAACCCAAACTGGATGAAGCGGGACAGCACATTGAGCAGGTAAACCTGACGCTCGAACCAATCTCGCCAACACCGCAAGCGCCCATCGAAGTTGAATTTAAAGCAGCCTATGAACTCGCACCGTTCGTGCATGAACTGCAGCTGAAATTGGCCGCTGGCATGCCTGCCGGTTTCTGGCAGGGCTATGAGTTGGAGCTCAGCGATTTTGATTTACGCCAGTTGGCAGGTATCAACGACCTGCTTAAGCGTTGGCAAAACGAAGCGGCGGGTATCGAGTTCGATTCTGTCCTGGACCTGTCCCTTTACGGCGATCGTGTAACTGGCATCGGCGAAGCGCAAAGAATTACTTCGCCTTTCCTCGTAAAAGAGGCGACCGAGAGCTGGTTGCCGAAGGATGTGGCGGCGCTGGGCATTGACGCAGAGATCTTTGGGCGTTGGGATCCTTCCGACCGCGCTCAATTCGAAGCGTTTGAACAGCGACTGGACGAAGCTCGCGCTGCCGGTGATGAAACGGTCTGTTTGCCAGAGTCCGAAACACCGCTCTCGATTGCCGCCGCCGAGCAACTGTTTGCTGCCTGGTCGAAGAAGATCGCCCCTGTCGAGACCAGTCTGGTCCAGCAACAGGAAAAAGTGGGCCGCGCTGTACTGCAAATCGGCCACAACATTGACGAACCGACCTACGTTCAGATTCGTCAGGCAGCCCTTCGCGCCGCTTTGGACGCAGTCCCAGAGTTGCCCGGCTTGCTCAAGCCTGAAGTCGTCCTGCGTGAGCACCAGCTTCAAGGCGTGGCGTGGCTGCAGCACTTGTTCCGTTTGTCCCCATCAGACGTGTCAGGCTGCTTGCTCGCTGATGACATGGGGCTGGGGAAAACGATCCAGTTGCTCACTTTCCTGGTCTGGTACCTGGAAAAGTACCCACAGGACAAGCCGACACTGATCGTCGCCCCAGTCTCGTTGCTCGATAACTGGGAGCGAGAGCTTTACCGGTTCTTCTTCGCTGACGCGCTGCCAGTGCTGAAGCTCTATGGCTCAGCCTTGAGTGCAGTGAAGTTCAAGAAAGAAGAAATCCCTGCCGACTTGAAAGCCAAAGGCATCAAAAACTTGCTACGCCCAGGTTGGATGGGCGACGCCCGAATCGTCCTCACGACTTACGAGACACTGCGCGATCAGGAGTTTTCCCTGGCGCGTCAGCAATGGTCGATCGTCGTATGCGATGAAGCGCAGAAACTGAAAAACCCCGCGGCACTGGTGACTCAGGCGATCAAAGCCATTCCGGCGAGATTTCGAGTGGCGTGTACCGGTACGCCTGTCGAGAACACCCTGATAGATCTCTGGTGCCTCTTCGACTTCATTCAGCCAGGTTTCCTGGGCGGTTTGAACCAGTTCGGGCGCGAGTATCAGCGTCCAATCGAAGCCGCGTTGGAGCGTGACACGGTTGCCCTGGAGCGCCTTCGCGTGCTTATCGACCCACAGACTCTGCGCCGTACCAAGCAAGACATTGCCAAGGACCTGCCTGCCAAAATCGAAGACACGGCATGTCGTTCACTGAGCATGCACGCCTTGCAGCGCAATCTGTACCTGTCCGAAATAGCTGCGTACAGCCAGAAGCAGCAGATCGAAGAACAGCTCGATCAAAAGACCTCCGGCATGCTCGGGTTGCTGCACAAGCTCAAGCTCATTTGTGCTCATCCTTACAGCGTTCAGCCAGACAAACGACTGCGCGACAACTCGCCGAAGCTGCAGTGGTTGATGCAGACGCTTGAGTCGATCAAAAGAGCCGGGAACGGCGACAAGGTCATTGTCTTTACCGAGTTGCGTGATATTCAGCGAGAGTTGCAACACTCGATTCAAGAGCATTTCGGGTTTCGCGCTACCGTCATTAACGGTGATACCAGTACCAGCAGTCAGAGCGCGAATAGCCGCCAGAGGCTGATCGACCAATTCCAGGAGCAACCTGGTTTCGCAGTCATCATCCTGTCGACCATCGCCGTCGGTTTTGGGGTGAACGTGCAAGCGGCCAACCACGTCATTCACTTCACTCGTTGCTGGAACCCGGCCAAGGAAGATCAAGCGACGGATCGGGCCTATCGGATTGGGCAGGAGAAGGATGTGTACGTGTACTACCCAACGGTTCGGGATGCGGCGATGCCGACGTTTGAGGCGACGCTGGATGAGCTGCTGAGTAAGCGACGGGCGTTGGCGCGGGACATGTTGAGTGGGGCTTCGGAGATTCAGGCTTCGGATTTTGAGGCGTTGTTGAAAGCACGCTGAGCCCGCCTGCGGAAAATCAGTGCTGGGCGAGATGTCAATTATGGATACAGGCAAGTTCATCCCGAGCTTTGCAAATGATCAAAAACCAGCGAAGTGGCGCTTGCCTAGCGGCATAGTGCTATCGGGATGTGAGCGGATTACTTACCTGTGCACACGTCCAGTATTGGCGCCGGAGGCTCGCCGGCTTACTGTGCGCGGCATCCAAGTCTGCCGCCCACTTTCTGCGACTTCTCGGTTGATTGACTTGTGGCAGTGGATGAAGACCAGAAATAAGGGCGAAATGCTGGCCCGACGAAACCGAAGTAGATAAGGTTCACCCATTAACCGCAGGTAAAGCTCCGCTCCGCTTCGCTACAAATATCTGTCGACCCCCGTCTAACGCCGGCGCCATGGGCATTATCCCGAGCGCATAACAGGGGGCGCCTGCGCACTTATTCTTTACCCAGTCAGGATTGCCAATGGCTATCAAGAAGTCCGATCTTTACTCCTCCCTCTGGGCCTCGTGTGACGAGCTGCGCGGTGGGATGGATGCCAGCCAGTACAAGGACTACGTCCTGTTCATGCTGTTTATCAAGTACATCTCCGACAAGTACGGTAGCTCGGATGACTTCGCACCACCGGTCAATATTCCACCGGGTGCCAGTTTCAAGGACATGGTTGCTCTTAAGGGCAACGCCGATATTGGCAATAAGATCAATACACAGATCATTCAGCCGCTGATTGACGCCAACACCCGGCTAGCCCGCAGTGATTTTCCCGACTTCAACGACCCGAATAAGCTCGGCGAGGGGAAGGATATGGTGGAAAAGCTCACCAATCTGGTGGCCATATTCCAGAAACCCGAGCTGGATTTCTCGAAGAACCGCGCCGAAAACGACGATATTCTCGGCGACGCCTACGAATACTTGATGCGCCACTTCGCGAGCGAAAGCGGCAAGAGCAAGGGGCAGTTCTACACCCCCTCTGAAGTCAGCCGCATCATCGCCAAGGTCATTGGTATTAGCCCGGCCAATGCTGTGGGGTCTACAACTGTGTATGACCCCACCTGCGGTTCAGGCTCGCTGTTGCTGAAAGTGGCCGATCAGGCCGGCAAGCACATCACCCTGGAAGGGCAGGAGATGGACGTGACCACCGCCGGTCTCGCCCGCATGAACATGATCCTGCATGACTTCCCGACAGCCAACATTCTGCAGGGCAACACGCTGTCCTCGCCCAAGTTCAAGGACGGCGAGCAGCTGCGTACCTATGACTACGTAGTGGCCAATCCGCCGTTCTCGGTCAAGTCCTGGAGCGTCGGCCTGACACCCGCCAAAGATCCGTACCAGCGTTTTGCCTGGGGCGAGCCGCCAGCCAAACAGGGCGACTATGCCTTTTTGCTGCACATCATCCGCTCGCTGAAAAGTACCGGTAAAGGTGCCTGCATTCTGCCCCACGGCGTACTGTTTCGCGGTAATGCCGAGGCGGTGATCCGTGAGCAGCTGGTGCGCTCTGGTTACCTCAAAGCCATTATCGGCCTGCCGGCCAACCTGTTTTTCGGAACAGGCATCCCCGCCTGCATTCTGGTATTGGACAAGGAAAACGCCAGCGCCCGCAAAGGCATTTTCATGATCGATGCCGCCAAGGGCTTTATCAAGGACGGCCCGAAGAATCGCTTGCGCGATCAGGATGTGCATAAAATCGTCGATGCCTTTACCCGAATGGCAGATGTGCCGCGCTACGCGCGCATGGTGACCTTCGATGAAATCAGCGATCCCAAGAACGACTTCAACCTCAACCTGCCGCGCTACATCGACAGTGCCGAGCCTGAGGACATTCAGGATATCGACGGCCATTTGCGCGGTGGCATTCCCGAGCGTGACATCGACGCCTTTGACAGCTACTGGCAGGTGATGCCAACCCTGCGTGCGGCGTTGTTCAAGCCGGCTAGCCATCCCGGTTACTTTGAGCTTGTGAGCCCTGAGGTGAAAACGGTCATTTTCGGCCATCCGCAGTTCACTGCATTCAAAGCTGGCGTCGATAAGCTGTTCAACCACTGGCTGGCGGGCAGTACCCCTCAGTTGAAGAGTTTTGCAGTCAACAGCCACCCCAAGGAGCTGATTGCCACACTGTCCGAAGACCTGCTCAGTGCCTTCGCCAAAGCGCCTTTGCTTGACCATTACGACATCTATCAGCACCTGATGGACTACTGGGCCGAGACCCTGCAGGACGACTGCTACCTGATCAGCGCCGACGGCTGGAAAGCCGCCGCCAAAGCGCGCGAAATCCTCAAGGTAAAGGATAAGAACAACAAGTTGGGTTGGGCTGAGAAGCATGACTACTGCCTGGGCAAGCGCCGCTTCAAGTCCGACCTGATTCCGGTCGAGATTCTGATTGCCCGCTATTTCATGGCCGAGCGCAACGCCATTGAAGACCTTGAAACCCGGCTTGCCAGCGTCGAGCAAAGCTTGAGTGAAATGCTTGAAGAGCACAGCGGCGAGGATGGCTCGCTCAGCGAAGTGGTCGAAGGCGAGGGTGATAAACAAAAGGTCACGGCCAAAGCCATCAAGGCACGCCAGCGCGAGATTGGAAATGATTCGGATTATGAGGATGAACTCAAGGTATTGGCCGAATACGACGCGTTGATCGATCAGCAAAGCACCCTTAAGGCTGAACTCAAAAGGGCCGAGGAAGAGCTCGATAATAAAATCCACGCTAAATACCCGCTGCTTAGCGAGGGTGAGATCAAAACCCTTGTGGTGGACGATAAATGGCTATCTACCCTGGCCGTAGCCGTACAGGGCGAACTGGATCTTGTATCTCAAACCCTGACCGGGCGCATTCGTGAGCTGAGCGAACGCTACGCCACCCCGTTGCCGCTGCTCACCGATGAAGTCGCCACCCTTGCCAGTCGCGTTGAAGAGCATCTGAAAAAGATGGGGGCGGTATGGCAGTGAAGCCGGAGTACAAGCAGACGGAGGTCGGGGTTATTCCGAAGGAGTGGACGGCAAAGCCGCTTGGTGAATTGTCTGAGTTCATCACGAGCGGTTCTCGTGGGTTGGGCAGCTTTTTATTCTGACCAAGGAGCATTGTTCATTCGTAGTCAGAACGTTCGTGCAGGTCGCCTCGATTTTGATGACAGTCAGTTCGTGATCCCGCCACAAGGGGCGGAGGGAAGTCGGACTCGGGTGAAGCGCAATGATTTATTGATAACAATTACTGGAAACAGTGTTGGGAATGTGGCGCTCGTTGAGCACGAGTTCGATGAGGCATACATCAGTCAGCATGTTGGGCTCGTGCGGTTATCCGAGACGAATCTAGGGCGGTACGCCTGTCTTTTTCTTTCGCCGGGCTCGCCTGGCAACAGGCAGATTTGGGCAAGCCAGTCAGGGCAAAGCAAGCCGGGGTTGACTCTTCGTAATCTGAAAGATTTCTGGGTAGTACTTCCTCTCGCAGAAGCAGAGCAGCGCTCCATCGTGACGGCTTTAGGTGATATGGATGCGCTGCAGGATGCGCTTGAGCGGCTCATTACCAAGAAGCGCGGCCTCAAACAGGCCACCATGCAGCAACTTCTAACCGGCAAAATTCGCCTTCCGGGCTTCCGCGGTAAGTGGGAAGTGAAGCGGTTGGGGGAGATTTGCGAAATCGCAATGGGGCGTACACCGCCCCGCTTAAACAAAGCACTCTGGGGGCGAGGTCACAAGTGGCTTTCTATATCAGATCTTCAGAGCAAAGTGGTTTCGGAGTCTAAAGAGGAAATCACCGAGCTAGCTGCGTCGGCTATGGAAGTCATACCTAAAGGCACGCTTTTGATGAGCTTCAAATTGTCTATTGGGCGATTGTGTTTTGCGGGTTGTGATCTTTACACGAATGAGGCGATTTGTAGCTTTAAGAATCTTCAAGCTAGTGGGGACTACCTTTATTACGCACTCGGGAGAACTGACTTCTCACTTTACGGTAAGCAGGCTGTAAAGGGGTACACCCTCAATAAGGAGTCGCTGAAGACTGTAGAGGTACAACTTCCACCGCCTCCTGAACAATCAGCCATCGCTAATGTGCTGTCCGACATGGACGAAGAACTGGCCGCTCTAGAGCATCGCCTAACCAAAACCCTCGCTCTAAAGCAAGGCATGATGCAAGAACTGCTAACCGGAAGAACCCGACTGCTATGACAAACCTGAGCATGGACGCGACCCCAGCGCAGCAGGCTACCGAACTATCCAGCAAGATCATCAGCGTTTACGAACTGCTCATGGATTCTGCGCTGGATATCCCCCAGTACCAGCGCCCCTACAAGTGGACTGGCAAGAACATCAATCAACTGTTCTCCGATATCGCCATCCATAAGGACAAGTCCGCTTACCGCTTGGGCACCATCGTGTTTCACCACGAAGGTGAGACCAAGAACATCGTCGATGGCCAGCAGCGGACCATTAGCCTGCTGCTGGCGGTCCGTGCGTTGATCCAGCGGAACAAGGAAAAAAAGCTCGAACGCAAAGACTTGCGGGAACGTCTGTTCGAACTTGAACAAGCGATGGTGAACCCCAGTTTTACCAGCGAGATATCGCAGAAGAACATCCATAGCAATTACCTTGAGGTGGCCCGCATCGTTTCCCGTGCGGACTTTACCGAGGCACATATCGACTTCTTCTTGAACAAGTGCCAGGTCGTGGCGGTGGCCTTGAACGATGTGTCGGAAGCCTTCCAGTTCTTCGACTCGCAGAATGCGCGGGGCCGGGACCTGGAGCCTCATGACTTGCTCAAGGCTTACCATCTGCGTGAGTTCAGCCCGCGTGACGAGCCATTGAAGGCGGCCACAGTAGCGCATTGGGAAAACAGTGACACCAAGGCTTTGGCCACACTGTTCTCCCAGTACCTGTACCGCATCCGTAGTTGGTCGAAAGGGGTTTCTGCGCGTTACTTCAGCAAGGATGACAGCGACTTATTCAAAGGCGTGAATATCGATACGGTGGCCAGCTACCCCTATGTGGAGCAGCTGCGTATCGCCCACCATTTTATCGATAACTACAACGGGCAATACGAGCGCAGGATCGACTCGCGCGAGCGTGGTTTTCCCTTCCACCTGGATCAGATCATCATCAATGGCCGGCGCTTTTTTGAGCTGATCAGCCACTATCAGGGCAAGGTGGCGCGGATCAGCGCCGAGTCCTGGAGCGGGCATGAACTGGTGGGCACTGAAGGACTCGATGGCTATGCGCAAACCATCATGAAAACCCTCAATAGCTACCCGGCAAGAACCCGCACCGGCGATTGCTACGTACGGGCGATGTTCGATTGCCTGTTGATTTACTACATCGACAAGTTCGGTCACGCAGATATCTCCCGGGCCATCGAGAAGATATTCATCTGGGCCTACAGCCTGCGCCTGAAGATGCAGGTGGTGCAGCTGGCGAGCATGGATAACCACGTGTTGGAGAACAATCTTTTCAGGTTGATCAAGGAAGCCACACGTCCTGCTGACTTTATTAATTGCAGCCTGCCGGTATTGAGCGGCCAGAAGTCAACCAGAACCGATGAGATCGAAGCTCTGTTCAAGGCGATGAAATACTATGAGTAGGGAAATCAGTCAGCTCTCCATCAAGGCGCTGCTCAGCGGTCGGGACGAGTACGTCATCCCGATGTATCAGCGCAATTACGCCTGGGAGGAGGGCGAAATCACGCAGCTGATTCAGGACGTGATCGATTACCTACCGAAGAAGGACGATAAAGCGCGCAATTACTACATTGGCACCTTGGTGGTATATGAGCGCCCGGACAGCAAATCACCGGTATTTGAAACCATTGACGGCCAACAGCGGCTGACGACCCTGTCGTTGCTGACGTCGTATTTGAAAAACACCAAGGCTGTCGAGCTTGCCTGGTATTCAAACCTGAGTATCCACTTCGATAGCCGCGAGCATTCGCGCGCAACCTTTGCGGCCATCTTCGAGGGGAAATTCAACGACGACCCTGCCGAGCTTTTGACTAAGAAGCAGATCAATACCGGCATCCTCAATGGCTACCGCCTTATCCAGAAAGTCTTGCCGCAGAAGCTGAAAGAAAACGGAGTTTTACCTCAGCAATTCGCCGACTACTTGTTTGGCTACGTGCAAATCATGCGTGTGAAAGTGCCGGCGGATACGGACCTGAACCATTACTTCGAGATCATGAATAACCGCGGTGAGCAGCTGGAAAAACACGAGCTGCTCAAGGCGCGGATGATGGAGCAGTTGCAGGGCTGCGAGCAGAGTCAGGACTGTCTGCATGCCGTTTGGGAAGCCTGCGCCAACATGGAACGCTATGTGCAAATGGGCTTCACGCCTGGCCAACGTGGCAGCATTTTTGGCGAAGGGGACTGGGGACAGTTTCAACTCGCTGACTTCGATTCGCTTCGAGCTGCACTGCACAAAAATCAGGAGGTGACTGCCCGGCAGGACACTCGCATGACCCTTGATCAGATCATTGCCAAGGTCCCGGTCGCTGCGAAGCAGGGTGAGTCAGGTGAGGAGGCGCCAGATCGCTTCAACACGGTGATTAATTTTCCCAACTTTCTTTTGCATGTACTGCGTGTCGAAACGCGAGCGGACATCCCATTGGATGACAAACGCCTGCTCGATACCTTTGAGGCTCATGTGCTCAAGCAGCCAGACCCTGTTGCGGCAGTGAAGCGTTTTACCTTTAGCCTGCTGCGTTGCAAGTATCTGTTTGACCAATATGTGATCAAGCGCGAGTTCATCAAGGGCTCGGATGGTTGGAGTCTCAAACGCTTCAAGTGGAACAAAGGCGGCGATCACAGCAGCGCTGGACGGGGGAGTTATGTGAACACCTTCGGAGAAGAGGACGGCAATGAAGGCATCAACCGCCGCATCCTGATGTTGCTGTCAGCGTTTCATGTTTCTACGCCAACGCTGGTTTACAAGCACTGGCTGAATGCGGCGCTTTTTCACCTGTTTTACGCTGAGCAGATTGAGGCTCAGGTTTATCTGCGGCACATGGAGTCGGTAGCAAAGGCGTTTGTCTTTGATCGCTTTCTGGCCCAAGAGGCAGGCCTGGATTACTTTGCGATGATCTATACCAATCGGGGCGCCTGTCAGACACGCCGCGAAAGCATTGCGGCAGAGACGGTGGAGTCTCGGTTGACGTTCGGCAATATCGAAAACAACCTGATTTTCAACTTCCTGGACTATCTGCTTTGGCTTGAGCTCGGGACGAATGACAAGGTTAAATCCTATGAATTCACCTTCCGTAGTTCGGTGGAGCATTACTACCCTCAGCATCCGCTAGACGGACAGGTGCAGCTCGATGCCGACACGCTCAATTCGTTCGGCAATCTATGCCTAATCAGCCATAGCAAGAACTCTCGGCTGAGCAATTTCATGCCCGCGGCCAAGAAAGAGTTTTATAAGAACAACACCATCGATAGCGTTAAACAGTATTTGATGATGGAAACAGAATCTTGGGATGCCGACGCCATACGCGCCCACTCCGAAAAAATGAACAACGTGTTGCTCAACAGCCTCGTCAGCAAACACGAATCCGAGTAAACCCTGCAGGATGCACCTGATGATTCAACAACCTCGCTCCGAACGTCGCACCCAGAATCGTGTTTTGGCTTTGTTTACGGACAAGTCGAGGCCTGGTTGTCTTGACTACAACTACCTGGGTGAGTGGAGCAAGCGTGGGCAAAATCGCAACATTGAAGTCGAGCTGTTGCAGGCAAACCTGAAGCAGCGCGGCTACTCCGATGCACAGATATCGGCAGCGTTGCAAAAGCTGATGACTGCGGCTGATGCCACTGGCATCACGCTGTATCAGGCTAATCTGCGTACCTACCAACTGCTGCGTTACGGCGTGCCGGTACAGGTAGCCGTTGGGCAGGCCCACGAAACGGTGCATCTGGTTGATTGGGAGCACCCTGAACGCAATGACTTCTCCATTGCCGAAGAGGTGACCTTGCGCGGTGGTCATGAGCGCCGCCCTGATTTGGTGATTTATCTGAACGGTATCGCCATCGGTGTGATTGAGCTCAAGCGTAGTTCGGTAGAGGTGGGCGATGGTATTAACCAACTGATCACCAACCAGGAGGAAATTTTCAACAAAGGTTTCTTCAGTACAGTGCAGTTGGTCTTCGCTGGCAGTGACTCTCAGGGCTTGCGCTACGGGACGGCGACTACCCGCGCCGAGTTTTTTGTCGAGTGGAAGGCGTCTTCCCTGAACGCTGGGCCTGAGGAGTTGAATACCCTGCAGGAGATGCCTGCTCGCTACCAAGTGCTAACGGGTGCAGAAGTGCCACTGTCTGGTTACTTGCTGGACGACCCGCTGGCGCAGATGTGTGAGAAGTCTCGTTTACTCGATCTGATTCGCAACTTCATCATCTTCGATGCGGGTATCAAGAAGGTGCCGCGCCCTCATCAATACGCTGCAGTGAAGGCCGCACAGGAGCGGGTTCGGCGTAAAGAGGGCGGGGTTATCTGGCATACCCAGGGCAGTGGCAAGAGCATTCTGATGGTGCTGATCGCCAAGTGGTTGCTGGAGCATGATCCTGAGGCGCGCATTCTGGTCATCACGGATCGCGATGAGCTGGACAAGCAAATATCCGGAGTGATGCGTAATGCCGGAGTAATCGGCAACGACTCGCCCTCGCCACGCATTACCTCTCGCGCCGATCTTGTGCAGAAGCTCTCAGCTGCCGCACCACGCCTGCTATGTGCCTTGCTACACAAGTTTGAGCCTGATTTGAGCGTACCGGCACCGCCCATGCATGGGTGCTTCTATGTCTTCGTGGATGAATGTCACCGTACCCAAGGCGGTGACATGAACAAGCAAATGAAGCAGTGGCTGGCCAATGCGCTGTTTATTGGCTTTACCGGTACACCGTTGCTGCGTAAGGACAAGCAGACTACGCGCGATGTGTTTGGCACTTACATCCATACCTACAAATTCCATGAAGCGGTGGCGGATAAGGTCGTGTTGGACCTTAAGTATGAAGCGCGCGACGTACCGCAGCGTTTGACTTCGCGGGACGGAATCGATGCATGGTTTGAACGAGCAACCAAAGCTCTGAACAATTACCAGAAATCGATCCTGCGCAAACGATGGGCCACCATGGAGTCGCTCATGAGTGCTGGTGAGCGTAAGCAGCGCATCGTCGCTAGTATCATTGAGGATTTTGGCTTAAAGCCACGACTGAACAATGACCGAGGGACGGCCATTCTGGTGGCCGCCAGCATCTACGATGCCTGTCACTACTTCCGGTTGTTTAAGAACACCTATTTCGGCACGTATTGCGGCATCGTCACGTCCTATGAGCCGAATCACAACGCAATTTCCCGCGAGCCGAAGCAAAGTGATGAGCGTTACAAGTTCGATACCTACACGCAGTACGTGCTGAAGCCGAGCCAGACCACCACCGCTTATGAAGAAGAGACCAAGCGTCGCTTCATTGAGGAACCGGCCAACCTGAAGCTACTCATCGTGGTCAGCAAGCTGCTGACTGGCTTCGATGCACCTAGTTGCTCCTACATCTATCTGGATAACGAGCTGCGGGACCATAACCTGTTCCAGGCAATTTGCCGCACCAATCGGCTCGACGGTGATGACAAGGACTTTGGCTATATCGTCGATTTCAAAGAGCTGTTCGGCGACGTACAAGACGCCATTTCGGTGTACACCTCTGACGAGCTGGATGTCGACGCAGGCAGCGGGGGAAATAACAACGTTGAGCTGAAGAACTGGCTGGTCGAAGGGAAAAAGCAACTGGACGCTGCCCGTGAGGCATTGAGTTACTTGTGCGACCCCGTGCCACCACCGCGTGAGATTGAGCAGTTTATCCATTACTTCTGTGGTGCTGCCGCTAATGCCAATGGGCTGGATGAGACCGAAGCACTGCGGGTGTCCTTCTACAAGGCGGTGGCTTCATTTGTGCGGGCGTTTGCCGACTTGGCGCAGAACCTCACCGAAGCCGGTTACTCGGCTGCTGAAGCCGGGAGGCTTCAGACAGAAGTGCAGTTCTACGCTGACGTTCGTGAGGCGATAAAGAAACATTCCGGCGAAGAGCTGGATATCAAGCCTTTCGAAGCGGACATGCGGCATCTGCTCAATACCTATATTCAGGCAGACCCTGCCGACCCGATGAGCACGGTCGATAATTTCTCGCTGGTTGAGCTGATTGTTCAGACTGGCGTTCACGATGCCATCGCCAAAAAGCTCAACGCCAAAGGCAACCTCTCCAAGGGAGCGATTGCCGAAGGCATTATCAACAACGTACGGAAGACCATCATTCGAGAGCAACTGACAGACCCGAAGTTCTACGAGGGTATGTCGCGGTTGCTTGAGGATCTGATCAAACAGAGTCGTGACGATGCAGCCGCTTACGAGGAATTTTTGCGTAAGGCCGAGGCGCTGGTCAGACAGTTGGGGCAGAAAGGACCAGGCAACTCCCCGGCTGCACTTAACGGCCATCGGGAAGCGACTGTGCTTTTTAATAACCTGGACAACATTGCAACGACCACCTTCCAGTGCCCGAAAGATGAAGGGGCAAAGGTGAAACTGGCTCTGGATATTGATCTGGCCATGCGCGGATCAGCCCCTTCGTCCTGGCGAGGAGATCCTGCGCGGGAAGCGCAGGTTCTTAATGCGCTGTTTCCCCTGATGGGGCGTGACCGTGTAGCGACTTCGGCAATATTCGAGATCATCAAGAACCAACAGGGATATTGATGAACGAGATTATTGAGCTGGGCGACATTTCAATTTCAGTGACCAGGAAAGACATCAAGAATGTCCACCTGAGCGTGCACCCGCCCGAGGGGCGGGTAACGTTAGTCGCCCCAACAAGCACGCGGCTTGAAGTCGCTCGGGCTTATGCTATTTCCCGACTGGGCTGGATTCGCGAGCAGCAGAGCAAACTGGAAGCGCAGGCGCGTGAGGCGCCGCGTGAGTTTGTGGAAAGAGAAAGCCACTATATCTGGGGTCGACGCTACCTGATGGTGGTTAACCATCAGGATGCCAAGCCATCGGTGGTGCTCGACCACAAACGCATTACCTTGACTGTTCGCCCAGGCAGCGATGCACAAAAACGCGCAGAAGTGATGCACGAATGGCAGAAGCTGCAAATGCACGCCGTTGTGCCTGTATTGATCAGGAAGTGGGAGTGCAAGCTGAAGGTGAAGGTGGCTGGTTATTACCTGCAGCGGATGAAAACCAAGTGGGGCAGCTGTAACCATCAAGCAGGTAACATTCGACTGAACACCGAGCTGGTGAAGAAGCCGAAAGACCTGCTTGAGTACGTGGTCGTCCACGAGATGGTTCACCTGCTCGAACCCACCCACAACGATCGCTTTATCTCTATCCTTGGGGAGCATTTTCCAACGTGGCGTGAGGCCCGTGCCGAGCTGAATGAGTTGCCGTTGGCTGCTGAGGTTTGGAAAGAGTGAGGTTGCACTAGCCCGATTGTAAGTGCGACTGGTGGGCTAGGCTAGGACTCGTCGAATATCACATCAGCAGCTCTCGGACTCTCCCTAATCGCTTCCAGAGCAATAGAGCTGTGAGTCGATAGTAATACCGGGTGGCGTCGGTATGGTCTTTCAGGTACTGAGTGAGAAACCAGCGCAAATGCTTGAGCTGCCAGGTCCAAGGATTATCTCGCTGCCATCGCTGTTGAATGGCAGCTTGCATGATTCGGGCTTGCCGTAGGTGTCGTTGCTGGGTGGCCTTCGAGCCAGTCAGTACGCCGCTCAGGAACAGCGCCATATCGAAGGGCTTGGTCACGCTCGACCTCCAATGTAGGCCGAAACCACATCGATCCGGTTATGCCCGAGTTCAAGGCTGATCTGTTGGCGCGCCTGTTGATCAAGGTCGCGGTCAATGCGGTAACAGTGGCCACCATTGACCGGTGCGACGTGGCCCGTGAGCTGTTCGTAACGCTCGCAGGCGTAGGCTGCTCGCAGTTCATGAAAGCCCTTCAGCCCGTGTTTATGTAGCGTGTCGCGGGCGGGGAGCACGGTCTGTTGCAGGAACGCGGCGTAGCTTTCGTCTCGGGCCAACAGGTTGCGACTATGGGGCGGCGACGCATGACGAGCCAACTGCAGCGCCGCCTTCACCTCTTCATTAGCCACAACCCATCGCGGGGCGGAAGCCCCTGAACGGCCGCCTTTGGTGCCGTCCTGAATGTTGATGCGGCCTAAGTGTTCGGCTTCGCGTTGCAGTCGTGGCAGGTCAGCCAGGATCGCTTCGCGCAGGCGCATGCCGGTTTCTCGGGCCAACAGGACAATCACCGCCACCCGCTCGTGTTGCCGTTCGCCAAGCACCTTAAGCACTCGCCGCAGCTGTTGGCGGTCTTGGCCATCCGGTGCACGGTGGCGTACGGTCGAGCGTTTCTGTCCCAACGCCTGACTCGGGCTGGCGATCCTCACGTCCTGATTACCGCGCAGCGCAGCGAGGGTACGGTTGACGCTGCTGAGGCGGTTCTGCGCGGTAGCGATGCAAAGTTCACCTTGCTGGATCTGCTGGCGCAGGTATGCGGCGTAGTCCTGCAGCGTCCGTCGATCGATCTGGCGCGCATCGTTGTAACCGGGACCCTCCTCTGACCGACACCAACGCACGAACGCTTGCCAGCGATCGCTATGCGCTTTGACCGTGGCGAAGTGGCCGCCGGCAAACAGATCCTTGAGTGCTTGCGGGCCGGCGTAGCTCAGCTGGCGGCCATAGCCAAAGTTGCGACCCTCACGCCGACCGACCAAGGCCATCATCACCGTTTTCGTTTGTTTGCAGAAAGAGCAGCAAGGCTTTCCAGTGGGGGCTGAGCCTGTCCATCTGCTGCCAGTGTGTCGGGCGGATCAGGAGGGCGTTCTCCTGGTGTTGCAGCAGTGCCCCTTCTTCGCGCAGTTGCTCGATCAGCAGGGCGATGTGGGTAGGGTCGAGAAGTGGTGTGGCGACAGCGGCGACAGTGGCGACAACCCGCGTCGTTTCTGGCCTGGCGCGTGGCGACAGGGTGGCGACAGAGGCGGCGACACTCCGCGATTCTGGCTGTGGTCGATGTTGCGCTTGGTAGCGGCGCACCGCGTCATTGAGGCGGAACATGGCTTACCTCGAAGGTCGTTCCATCGCGGCTGCTCAGCCAGCGATGAGTGATCAGCACGACCAATAAAGAGGCGGTATGGTCAGCGCTTTTGCGGGCAAAACGAGGGCCGTTGCGATTGACGTCGCGAATGGTGAAGTGGGTCCAGCCTTTCTGCACCAGCCAGCGCAGCAGCCGATCCGCCTCTTCGCATCGGCTATTGACCGGTTCCTGTTCGGTCAGGCGCTGGATCTCGGCCAGGTAGTAATCCATCAACGTGGAGGCGCGCTGGATGTGTGCTTCGTCCAGCTGACTGGCCTCTTCAACCATGGCCAGCACACCCGCGATACGCAGCACATTTGCCGCGGCCTTGCCCGCGACAGGCTGGACGCCGGCCAGCTCGCCAAACTCACCAGACTGACACTCGATGGTGTCGTGAATATCAATCCAGGCCCGGCGGGCATGGGCAGTCAGCTCCAGGGTGGCGGGATTGAGTGAGCCATCCCGGTGAAGCGACCAGGGCTGTTGCAGCAGGACGGTGATCCGTTGTTGGTAGCGCTGGACTCTGGCATCCCGACTCAGGTCGATCGCTTTGTAGAGCCGCCGGCCGACCAGGCGCTCGGGCCAACTGATCAGGCAACGGCCGAGGATGCCTTGGCCCTTGATCACCGGGTCTTTGAACAGCTGGTTGGCCAGGTAGGGTTGCAGCATCAGGTGCAGGCTGAGGCGGCGGTCATAGGCTCGCAGGCTTTCTCCGGCCATAGAGCGCGCCCGGTCGATAGGGCTGCCATCCCACAGTGTCGACAAGGTGGTGATCGCCTTGAGCAGATTCTCTTTGCTCATGGTGCTGCTGCCCAAGAACTGGCCACCTTCATCATTGAACAAACCCATGCTGGGCAAACCCTGGCATAGGCTTTTGACCAGGGCCTCAATGGTGGGCTCGGCAATGATCAGTCTTGGCGGTACCGGCTCGGATAGCTCACCGTCTTCCGCCTCCGCGTGTTTCTTTGAGGTTTTGGGTTTGGCCATGATGCTGGTAGCGGCGCGATAGGCTTTGAGCTTTTCCGCATACAGGGTCCACTGCTGTCGTTCCCAGTCACGCGCGGCCTTCAGTGCCAGATGGTCCACTGCGCTTTTGCGATCACCCGAGGACGCCACCGTCAGTAGGTAGAGGGACAGCGGATAGGTTCGGCCGTCGAGTTGGACATTGGCATGACCCTGGCTCACCAGAGCAGCGCTGGCCAGCACCGATTGCGCGGCCATGGCGCAGGGCACGCCGATCACCTCGGCCAGTCGTTCGACCGCAGGGCCCAACAGATCCCCGAGCGCTTCGACCGGGTAGGGCAGTGGCGCCTGCTGGTATTCCAGCAATGGTTGTGGTGGCTCGAACGCTTCGCACAGTTGCATCGCAATTCTCCTGAGATTATCGACTTCGTCCTCACTCATCCCGCCACGGTTGTTGAGTGTTATCAGGGATCAAGGCCCCTGCGGCCTGTGAGGTTTGTCCACTAACGCGGGACTGACGGCTCCTTACGACCGGGAGCTTGGGCATCTCATGATCTGGCCTCCTGAACACCGGTAGCGGTGGGCGGGTGGAGACTGCACTGGCTGACGAGACCAATGCCGCGAGATCCTGAGTCGGGTGAAGGCAGCGAGACGATGACCGGGGCATGTCTGACTGTCAGTCAGGTGCAGTCCATTTCATGGGCTGCGGAACCATCATCGGCATCGCTGTGGTGAGTGAGCATTCGGTGTTTGTCACGCCGATTGTCACGAGGGGGAAAGCTGCAAAGGCCCGTGCGAGCAGGGCTGCAGCAGTGTGATATGCGCCCGTCTCTTTAGGAGGCAAAGAGACGGGCAACAGGTTGGCGCAAGAAATGGCCAAGCGGATAAGTTGCTGCAGAGCAGCCAGGAGAAGGCCTGAGTTGCCGCAGTGGGCAAAGTTGAGAAGTAGACATCCATCACATCGCTGTGACCATGCGAGCCGCCGGACGCTAATCGCACTTGGGGAAAACCACCACGATGTGGCGTAGCCTCAAAGGTTCTGGCTACCTGGGTGCTGTCGAGGACAGCGCTGGTACAGTTCTTGTTTAGCGCTCGTTCTGCTCGAGGTCAACCGTATTTTGGGGGCGGCTGTTGCGCCAATCGATAGCACTGGAAGACCTTGGAGGCCGGTGGCTTTCCATGGCCGGGTGGTCGTTTGTCGGTTTTTAATGTGAGCCTGCGTAATTGCATGGACTTGACCACCCATTTGCATCGTCACTGACCAGTCAATTGCATTCGTGCTGATCAACCGTTTGCATTCGACGTGACCAGCAAACGCCGTAGTGACGACCGGCGGAGACGGCCGATTGTGTTGAAAAAGTCGGCTTCCGTTTTCGGGTCAGAAAAGAACGCGTCTGAGATTGAAATCCGCACTACTCGTAGAAGGATCAGGACTCGGATTTTGCATAGCAACGTACAAAAATGACGTTTTCACCGCTCAATGCATTGCCCATTTGGCCGGGTCGACTTTTTCAACAGAATCGGCCAATAGCGGTCAGTCTACTGATCAGGTGGAGACGGCTAACTGGGGTCAGAACCTCAAGAATCCCCGCACGTTGGCGAACCACAATCCGCAGGTATACAGTCGCGGATGTGGGCAATTATTTAGTAAATGGGGTGCTGCCGTCGGCGCAGGCGGATGGATGTGGCGAAGGAAAATTGTTCAAAGCAAGGTAATGCGGATAAAGGAACATGTATGGCATCATAAAGCCATCAATCATGCACCGAGACTGAAGATGGAACTGATAAGTCAAGAAAAGATAATGCAAGTCCTCGACTGGGCCTACGAGAGATCTGTGAATGGATTCTCCGGTCTTGATTCCGCCGAGGAGCTCGCAGCCAGCTACGCCAAGGAAGAAAGCCCTGCCTACGATCAAGCTAATTCCCTGATTCGCTGGCAGAACACCAAATCGGCCACCTCAGGCTTCATTACCGGCCTCGGTGGATTGATCACACTGCCCGTCGCGTTGCCCGCCAACATCACGAGTGTGCTTTTCGTACAAATTCGCATGATCGCCGCCATCGCCCACTTGGGTGGCTACGACGTCAAGGATGACAAGGTAAAGACCCTGGTTTTCGCCTGCCTCACAGCCAACTCCGCCAAGGAAGTGCTGAAAGACATCGGCATTGCCGTCGGCAACAAGCTGGCGATGAACGCAGTGAAGTCGATTTCCGGTAAGACGCTGATAGAGATAAACAAAAAGGTAGGCTTCAAGTTGTTCACCAAATTTGGTGAAAAAGGCGTGATCAATCTCGGTAAAGCCGTGCCCCTGCTGGGTGGCTTGATTGGTGGAAGTTTCGATGCCTACACGACCAACACCATCGGTAACGTAGCGCGCGATACATTTACACCAAAAGAAGTCGCGACGGCATAACGACCCGCCTTAGTGATAGCCGGATTTCCCTGTGGCCAGGGCGTCAGCTCCCCTGCCACAGGTTAAGTTTGCTGGGGGTAATTGGGGTAAATAAATCTGTCCCTTAACCTAGCACCACACACGGTGAATCGGCCCATTTGTGGATGCTGACTGGCTGCTTTTGGCTGTGGATTCAACCGGTCGATGCAACAGATTGGCTAAATCGTTCAGCGGGCGTTTCGTAGTTTAGTGTTTTCCGAGGGCGGCTATTTAGCTGCCTTGCCACCTCATTGAGCGTGGCTTGCGAGTGATCAGCAAGGTCAGTCCCTTTCGGGAAGTACTGTCTTAACAGCCCATTGGTGTTCTCATTCGAAAAGGGATTGGCATGGCCAAGCTCATCAAACTATCGGATACATCCTGGCAACAGCCATTCCGCGACCGTAAAAAGGAACACATTCTTTGGGGCTCCCACACCGAGGTTCGTGAAAACTGCAATTTCGTAGACGGCACACGCCGCCTCCTACAAATCTCATTCGAGCCACGATTCGAACTGGATATCGTCGATTACTTTCAGATCACTAGCGGACGCGAGATCAAGTTCCCGAAAGCGCTCGTTGATATGATCAGCCCCATCGTGCTGGAAAATTCCGAATCCAGCTTCATCGTTACCGTGCTCGATGCCGTTGAACATGAAGATGGCCAGGTCGGGAGTACAAAAGATTTGGCTAACCTGATTACCGCTCGGGCAACGACAATCATGGCCCGCGTCGGCCAGCAGAAGTTCAGGAAGCAATTGATGGGGTTTTGGGGTGATGCTTGCGCACTCTCCGGAGTAAAGGAGCCCAAGCTGCTGGTCGCATCGCACATTGTTCCCTGGAGCCAGTCAGAAGCAGATTCCAAGCTCGATCCATTTAACGGCTTGCTACTGGCGCCACACTACGATCGCCTGTTTGACCAAGGTCTGATCTCATTCAAAGATGATGGCTCTATTCTGCTGTCCAGCATTGCCGAAAAGCTGCCTCCAGAGTTTGGTCTGTCGAAATCCATGAAGCTACGCAAGCTCAATCCAAAGCATTTGCCCTACCTTGCTGCCCATAGGGATACGTTCGGCTTCGCGTAGTTCACACCCACCAATATCAAAGCTGCCGGGAAGTAGGTCGCACACAATGGCATGGGCTGAACCGTACCAGATTTAATCGACGCTCATGATAGGCCGAAACTGACCGATTACGCCCTCTCTTGAAAGGCGGCTTACTATCCAAAGCTCGCTGTAAGGGCTAACGAATTGCTACCACGATTAAGTGAACCCTATACGCTCACGGCGTGGTTCATTACGCGAAAACAGAACACAAACGAGGAGTACAACAGTGAGCAATGGCAACCGCCCGCCGGTATGGCAGATGGTTCGGGAAGCGGCGCAGCAGATGAACGGGGAATGCACATACCCTGCGATTAAAGCAAAGGTAAGGTCGATGTATGGTCATGACGTCAACGACAGTTCGATGACATGCAGCATCATCTCGGGGGCGGTGAATCACCCATCACGTATTCACTACAACGAGAACAAGAAACCACGGCTCACCGACACGGCCTACGATTACCTGTATAGCACTGGGCGCGGCCGGGTCGTTTGGTACCAACCAGAGAAGCACGGCGTGTGGGAGATCGCACAATCTGGCGATGGCGCACTGATCGTCCGCCTCGCTGACGGGGTGGGTGAGAATCCGCTGCCGATCGTCGAAGCTGTTGAGGCATCCGATGAGGCGTACAGCATGTTCGCTCTGGAGGCACACCTGCGCGATTACCTCGCTAAAAAACTTCCAAGGTTACCTGGCCACGATGCGCCGCTCACGCTATACCGCACGGACGATCGCGACGGCGTGGAGTTCCAAACTGACGTCGGCCCGATCGACATCCTGGCGACGGGGAACGGCGACTTCTACGTCCTCGAACTGAAAGTAGGTCGTGGGCCGGACGCGGCAATGGGACAAATCCTTCGTTACATGGGCTGGGTGAAAGAGCACCTCGCGGGCGAGAGGAGCGTGTATGGCGTCATCGTCGCTTCTGACATCGGCCAAAAACTACGGTACGCGGCATCACAGGTGCCAAACGTACGCCTGATGGAATATGACCTTGCTGTGTCGCTTCGATCGGTGGCCCTGCATAGTTGACCGGACGCCACCCCTCCTAGCAAGGCCGTGACCAGCCGACATCTTCCCGTGAATAGAGCGTTGACCCGGCAGAGTCACGGTCTCTTTTTGGCCGATTGTGTTGAAAAAGTCGGCTTCGGTTTCCACGGCAGAAAAGTGCGCGTCTGAGATTGAAATCTGTGTTTAGCGCAGAAGGTTCAGGACTCAGATTTGACGTAGCGGCGTGCAAAAAAGGCGCTTTCACCGCTCAATGCATGGGTCACCAGGCCGGGTCGACTTTTTCAACACAATCGGCCGGTTGCAGTCCTTCAGTGCTTGGCTGACGCTCTCGCGGCTGAGTTGCATCCGCTGACATCCATCAACTGCAAACGGCTGGTCAGCGCGAATGCGAATGACTGGTCAGTGGCAATGCAATTAGGTGGTCAAGTGAGATGCCATAACGCAGAGCCCATGCGAGTGGGAATGCGGAGCCTTCCCGCTCGCATGGACTTAGTCAAAAGGCCCCAAGAACAAGGCTTGCAGTGGCGACAGTCGCCATTTTTGTCGCCATGCTGCAGGCCAGGTATTACGCGGGTTTTCGCCGCTGTCGCCGCTGTCGCCAAATCAACCAACACTCCATCTGGGGAGTCATTCTCGGTTCCTGGCGGCGTCCGGTGAGCGCTCACCGTATTGGCACGACGTTGTGGTCCCTGGTTTGATTGATCGCAGATGCCGACAGGTTGCCGGTGGCCGCTTTCTGAATGTGCTCACTCCACCAAGCCATCATCGGTCTCCGGCGTTCGATGTAGTCCGCTCGGTTGTAAGCGCTGCGGACTTCGTCCTTGTCGACATGCGCCAGCGCGACTTCGATCAGCTCCGGATCCCACCCATGCTCGTTCAGGATGGTGCTGGCCATGGAGCGCATGCCATGGCTGACCAAGCGGTCTTGGAAGCCCATGCGTTTCAACGCCATGTTGGCGGTCTGGCTATTGGCGTGGGTGCGCGGATTTCTATCTGATGGGAACACGTATTCCCTGTGGCTGCTGTGGGGCTTGAGCGTGTCCAGTAACGCGAGTGCGTGTTCGGTCAGCGGGATGGTGTGCGGACGGCGCTTTTTCATACGCTCCGGTGGGATGGTCCAGATGCGTTTGTCGAAGTCTATGTCTGCCCATCGGGTGGTGGCCGCTTCGGCAGGACGGGTCATGGTGTGCAGTTGCCATTCGATCAGGCAGCGGGTGATCCGCTTGATGCTGGCGTTCGCGATTTCGATCATGAGCTCAGAAAGCTCATCGGGTCGTAGCGCGGCCATGTTCTGTTTCTTGGGTTTCTTGAACACTGCGCGAATGCCACTGAGTGGGTTCGCAAAAATCAGTCCTGAATTGACGCCGTAGGTCATGATCTCGTTAAGCCGTTGGCTCAATCGCTTCACTGTCTCGAGGCTGCCTTTGGCTTCGATTGGGCGAAGCAGTTCGATGACCATCGGTGCGGTAATTTTCGAGAGCGGCGTTGTTTTCAGGTCTGGAAATACATGTAGCGTGAGCGATCGCCAAATGTCTTCGGCGTACGCCGGTGTGACGGAGTCCTTCTTCAGCTCGAACCAGGCGGTGGCCACGTTCTCGAACGTGTGTTCCGTCTCCGCTCGTTTGGCTTCGTCCTGTGCATTGCGGTGCACCTTGGGATCAATGCCTTGTGCAAGCAGCTCGCGCGCTTCCACCACTTTTTTCCTGGCGCTCGCTAGTGAGAGCTCTGGGTACGTGCCCAGCCCCATATTGATACGGTGTTTGGTTACCGGCTCGCGGTAGTTGAAGTTCCACAGCATCGAGCCGTTGTTCCTGACTCGGAGCTGAAGGCCGTCACCATCGCTGAGGACGTAATCCTTGTCTTTTGCCTTGACTGCCTTGAGCTGGCGGTCGGAAAGGCGAAGGGCTGGAGCAGGCATGAGAGCTTCCTCTGACACCGTTTTGGTATTCCAAAAAATAGCACTGGATGGCCTGGAATACCATTTGGAATACCCAAACGGCTGGAACTCAAAAAACTTCTGCGGAGCCCAGTAGCCCTTAAACCCTTGATTTCACTGGATTTCAGGCACAAAAAAAGACGTCCGTGGACGTCTTTAGATGATCAAGTGGTGGAGCCGGGGGGATTTGAACCCCCGTCCGCCAGTACTCCGCTGTCGGTACTACATGCGTAGCCGTGTCTATTAAGTTAACCCTCAGCGACCCGACGGGCAGGGTGCTTTGGGCGAGTTGTGTAAGTTTTAGCCGCTTCGTCCACAACGTACTGCACGGCGATTCTGTTCTATATGACAATCACTTTGGGTTTACAGACATCCCCTGATGATTGCTGGACCCGAAGGTACCAGGAGGGAAGGGCTAAGGCTGCTTACGCAGCGAGAGCGTATTCCCCGTAGGTTTCGTCATTGGCAACTATAGAAAGTTGCAACAGTGGATTTACGAGTTCTGTTACCAACTCGGCATGCACCTAAAGTTTCGCAACCGGCGTCGAATCCTAAACGGCCCCGAACCTGCAGTGTGTAACCTGCAGGCAAGCGCAGTGTACGCCAATGCGCGCGGCGAGTCGACCTTCCGTCTTTACCTGCGTGTTATCTGGCCCGGCGCTAATGGCTATTCATGTGGCTTTGAATGTCCTGAAGCGCCTGCTGCGTCAGGGAAACACATTCTTTGTCGTTGTTGGCAGCGTGAGCGGCCTTGGCTTGTTCGGCTTTGGTGATGACGACGCCTTTGGTGGCGGCGTCCAGCGTGGCAGCGCTGGATAGCTTGCTGTTGACTTCCTGGAGCTTCATTACGCATTGATCGCTATCGTTTGAGGCGTATGCGGAGGAAGCCAACGTTGTTGCAGCGATGAGCAGTCCAGCCAAGGCGGAACGCTTCATGGGTATCTCCTGGAACGGGGTGGGGATTGGGCCACGCTGATTGGGGCTTAACAAATGGACTGTGATGGCGTGCAAGGGTTCTGTTTTTGCTGGCGATGGGGTGAAAGATTTTTCCGGGAGGTGGGGCGAATGGCTTAGAAGGCCAACCCGAAGGTTGACCCTCAGTCGTTATCAGCCTTTATCGCCTTTGCCCGCGTTCTGGATCTCCTGCAGGGTTTGAGTTGTTTCGGAGATGCATTTCTTGGTGCCTTCTTCGGTGTTTTGCGCCTGGTAGGCCTTGGCTTGCTGGACGCTGGCCTCAATGCGAGTTCTCATTTCCGGCGTCAGGGTCTGAGTCTTGGCATTGGCGATAGCTTGCAGGTTGGTTGCACAGAGATCATCGCCGGCGGCAAACGAGGGGGATGCCAGCATTGAGGCAGTAACGAACAGACCCAACAATACAGAGCGTTTCATGGGTACCTCCTTGAACTGAAAGGCCAGGCATTGCTGGCCATCAGAACGGGCTGCCAACTTCGGGGAAGATCCCGCTTTGCGGGACTTGATCGGTGGACTGCGGCAGTACGCCAGGGTTCTATTTTTCTTCAGGTCGCCCTGGCCCGGGTCACACGATCCACCAGATAAACCAGCCCGTGGTAGTCAATTCCACTGTGTTGCGTCAGACCAATCTCACAGGTGCGGCTGGTGGAAATCCCTTCACTGCATTGCTGCACCGCGTCCTTCAGCGTGCGTAACGAATGGGCATTCAATTGCGGGGTGGTGAAGCCCTTGTCACCGGCAAAGCCGCAGCAGTGAATGCCTTCCGGGATGACCACGTTTTTACTGCATTTACGCGCAAGATCGATCAACGCCTGGCTCTCGCCGAGATGCTGAGTGCTGCACGTGACATGCACCGCGATCGGCGCTTCCTGGGGGATGAAATCGAGACGATCCATCAAGTGAGTGCGAATGAAACGCACCGGGTCGTACAGGTCCAGTCGCACGTCGCCCAAGTCCTGAACCAGCCGCAAGGTGCAGGGGCTGGTGTCGCAATAGATCGGGTCGAGCCCGCCGCGGCTGGCGTGCAGCAGTGCGCCGATCAGTTCCTGGCGCTTGTGTTCGGCCTGTTCGGCGTAGCCTTTGGAGGCGAATGGCTGGCCGCAGCAAAGATTGTCCTGATTGTCCGGAAAAACTACTTGGTAGCCGGCCTTTTCCAACAGACCACGGGTTTTTTCGTACAGCGACATTTGCTCTTTATCACCCGCCGCCGGGCCCATGACCCGCGACACGCAGGCCGCCAGGTACACCACCTGAGGCCGCTCGTCCGACAGGCTCGGGCTGAAACGAATGGCTCTTTCCGGCTGTGGCATGGCGTTGGTCCATTGCGGAACCTGACCCTTGGACAGCCGCGTCAGCGATGCCGAAAGCTTCGCCAGGCGTGGCGCTCCCAACAGCATCCGCGCACCGTTGGCCACGTGCAGGGTGAAGCGCGCGCCTTGCAACGCGGTGGCGAAATGTCCTTCAATCCAGTTGGCGGTTTTCGTATGCGTTGCCTTACGGCCGCGGAGCTTTTTCACCAGCTCGCCGGTGTTGATTCCTACAGGACAACGTTGTGCACACAGGCCTGTGGCGGCGCACGTATCGATGCCTTGGTATTCGTAGGCTTGTTCTAGTTCGGTGGTGTCTGTGCCGGCGCGTTTCTTCGCTTGAATGTCACGCCAGATCACGATGCGCTGGCGTGGGCTCAGCGTCAGGCCTTTCGATGGGCACACCGGTTCGCAGAAACCGCACTCGATGCACTTATCCACAATCTCATCGGCGGCGGGCAGCGGCTTCAGATGCTTGAGGTGGATCTGCGGATCGTCGCTGAGCACCACGTCCGGGTTGAGAATGCCGTTGGGGTCGAGCAGGCGTTTGAGCTGCCACATCAACTGGTAAGCGTCGCTGCCCCATTCCAGTTCGACGAAGGGCGCCATGTTACGGCCGGTGCCGTGTTCGGCTTTCAGCGAACCGCCGAATTCAACGGCCACCAACTGCGCGACGTCGTCCATGAATGCCTGGTAGCGTGCGACTTCTTCCGCGCTGTTGAAGCCTTGGGTGAAGACGAAGTGCAGATTGCCTTCCAGGGCGTGTCCGAAAAGGATCGCTTCGTCGTAGTGATGTTTGTCGAACAGCTCGATCAAGCGGTTCACGCCGCTGGCCAGTTGTTCCACCGGGAAGGTCACGTCTTCGATGATCACCGTGGTACCGGTTTTGCGCACCGCGCCGACGGCAGGGAAGGTGTCCTTGCGGATTGCCCAGAGCCGGGCGTTTTCCACCGGGTCTTCGGTGAAGTCCACCTGCTTCTCCACCGGGAACCCAGTCAGCGACGCCATGATTTGCGCCAGTTGCTCCTGCAGCAACGAGGACGAAGCGGCGCGGGATTCGATCAGCAGGGCGCAGGCATTGGTCGACAGCTGTTGTACGAAAGCCGGCATGCCGGGCTTGTCCTGCACCGAGCGCAGACTGCGACGGTCCAGCAGTTCCACGGCCGACACCGGTTGGCTTTTCAGCACGGTGACGGCGTTGCAGCAGGTTTCCACATCCGGGAACACGATCAGCGCCGACGCCTTGTTCGGGTGGTCGATTACCGTGTCGTAGGTCACCGCGCTGATAAACCCGAGTGTGCCCTCGGAGCCCACCAGCAAGTGGCTCAAGATATCCACAGGCTCGTCGAAATCCACCAGGGCATTGAGTGACAGCCCAGTGGTATTTTTCAGACGGTATTTGTGGCGAATTCTCGCAGCCAGTTCGGCATTGGCGCGGGTCTCGCGGCCCAACGTCGCCAGACGCTCCAGCAGTTCGGCGTGGCTCTCACGGAAGGCCGCGACACTGGCGGCGTCTTCGGTATCGAGACGGCTGCCATCGGCCAGCACCAGGCGAATTCCGGCCAGGGTGTGATAGGTGTTCTGCGCCGTGCCGCAGCACATGCCGCTGGCATTATTGGCAACGATGCCGCCGATTTTGCAGGCGTTGATCGACGCTGGATCCGGACCGATCTTACGTCCGAACGGTGCCAGCCAGGCGTTGGCCTGGGCACCGATCACGCCTGGTTGCAGACGGATCTGTGTACCTTGCCCGCGAATCTCGCGACCGTTCCAGTTATCTCCCAGCACGATCAGCACTGAATCACTGATGGCCTGGCCCGACAGGCTGGTGCCGGCGGCGCGGAAGGTCACCGGGACTTTATCCCGCTGTGCCAGTTTAAGTAGCGCCACCACTTCGTCTTCGGACTCGACACGAATCACCAGTTTTGGAATCAACCGGTAGAAACTGGCGTCGGTGCCAAAGGCCAAAGTCGACAGCGGATCATCGAAACGTCGCGCTTCAGGAATCAATTGCTGCGCATCTCGCAGGAAAGCCACAGGTAGACTCATTGGTCCTCCAGGATCAGAACGACCAAGTCTTTCGGGCCGTGGGCACCGTAAGCCAGCACTTGCTCGATGTCGGCAGTCTTCGATGGGCCGGAGACCAGCAAGGCGTTGGTCGGCATGCCTTGGGCCCATTCGAATTCCTGTTGCACCTGATAGAAGTTGTCGCGGATTTCACTGGCCTTGAGCAGGGCGAAATGCACCGGCGGCACCAGGCTCATCAGGCGCGGTTCTTCCCGCGTCGGCCAGAGAATCAGGCTGCCTGTCGCGGCGATCGCCCCGAGAGTAATGGTCAGGCTGGCCGGGGTATCGTTGAACAACTCGGCTTTCCATTCCTCGACCGGGCGGTCGTAGGCTTTTAGCGCTGGCAGGCCAGGATTTTTCGCCCAATGCTGAGTGATGCGTTGACCGTGAGGTGTCGTCGGCGCAATCAACAGGCTCGGCAATTGGCGATCCTGCAGCAGTTGCGCCAGCAATTCGGGCCAGCCTTCTTTGGACGTCAGGTGAATTTCGGTGTGCACCGCTTCCATCAGTTTACGCAGTTGCGAGATACGTTGATCGGGCGCGTAGGTGTAGGGCTCGGTCACCAATTCGACATCGAAGTTGTCAGGCACCGGCGTGGTACCCGTCAGACTGTTGCGCAACTTGGCGAGGATATTTTGCTTGGCGCTCATCAACGGTCTCCCTGTTTGGCCAGATGCTCGCGGGCCATGTCATGCAGTGAGCGGGCGGCGGGTTTCGGTGCGCTGTGGTTCTGGGTCCATGGGCCGACGTTGCTCGGCGTCAGCGCGCGCAGGCGGGTGGCGAAGAAGCCGAACAGACGATAGAGCGTCGGCGAGCTGTTGAGCTTCGCCCAGGCGTTCCAGATAAACCGTTCTTTGCGCGAGTATTTGCTGCCCTGACCGCGCATGACTTGATGCGGGCTGTCCGGGGTTTTGACGTTCTCTTCCCGTAGGCGACGCAGCAATGCGGGGATCGGAATTTTTACCGGGCAGACTTCACCGCAAGCGCCACATAACGAAGACGCGCTCGGGTGGTCGGGGACTTTCGCCAGGCCGACCATGTGCGGGGTGATGATTTTTCCGATAGGCCCAGGGTAAACCTCCCCATAGGCATGACCGCCGATTCGTGTGTAGACCGGGCAATGATTCATACAGGCGCCGCAGCGGATGCAGTTCAGGGTCTGGCGCAATTCGCTGTCGGCAAACGCCTGGCTGCGGCCGTTATCGAGCAATACCAGGTGCACTTCCTGCGGGCCGTCGAGTTCATGTTCCTTGCGCGGCCCGGAGATCATGTTGACGTAGGTGGTGATCGGCTGGCCGAGCGCCGAACGGGTCAGCAGCGACAACAGCGGTACAACGTCCCGCAGGTTTTCGACGACTTTCTCGATGCCCGTGACGGCAATGTGTACCGGTGGCACGGTGGTCGACATGCGCCCGTTGCCTTCGTTTTCCACCAACAGCAGGGTGCCGGTTTCGGCCACGGCGAAGTTGACGCCGGAGACGCCGATGTCTGCTTCGAAGAATTTCTGTCGCAAGACTTTGCGACCGATCTGAATGAGTTGGTCAACGTCCTTGGTGTACTCCACGCCAAGTTTGTCGTGGAACAAGGACGCGACCTGACCGGCATTCTTGTGGATCGCCGGCATAATGATGTGTGAAGGCTTCTCGTGGTCGAGCTGGACGATGTATTCCCCCATGTCCGACTCCAGGCATTCAATGCCTTGAGCCTCGAGGAAATGGTTCATCTCCATCTCTTCGCTGACCATCGATTTGCCCTTGATCACTTGCCGCGCCTCGTGAGCGCGGATGATCGATAAGACGATGCCATTGGCTTCGTCCACCGTTTCCGCCCAGTGCACTGTCACACCGTTGCGGGTCAGGTTCTGTTCAAGCTGCTCGAGCAGGTCGGGCAACTTGGATAAAGCACGGGCGCGGACAGCATTGCCCAGCACTCGCAGATGTTCTCTTTCATGGGCATCGCTGAAGGACGCTGCCCGTTTGCTCATCAGTGAATCCATTGCAGTGCGAAAGTTGTTTCGCAGTTGCGTGTCAGCCAAAGCCTTGTGAGCCCGGGCGCGAAAATCTTCTTCTACGGCAACCGTAGGAATAAGCGTGGAAGTGCTCATCGGGCACCTCCGGTACGCTGCCACAGGAAACTGGCCAAATGCTGACCGCGCAACGCTTCCTGCTGTTTCTCCAACGAGCCATTGATGTTCATCAGGCAACCGCAGTCGGCACTGAGTACCTTGTGCGCGCCGGATTCCTTCAACGCCCGGGTCTTGTCAGCCACCATCGCGCCGGAAATATCTGGCATACGGACGCTGAAAGTCCCACCAAAGCCACAGCATTCACTTTCGTGGCTGTGGTCGACTCGCTCCACATTGCTTAGCTGCGCCAACAACTCACGGCCATGCAGGTGGGTGTTCATTTCACGGCGTGCCGAGCACGACGTGTGCAGCGCCACTTTGACCGGTTCGCCGCTGTCCTTGAGCTGCACCTTGCAGACAAACAGCAGAAACTCGGCCAACTCATAAGTCCGTGCCGCGAGGGCCTGAACCTGTTTCAACGTCTGCGGCTCGTCCTTGAACAAGTCGGCGTAATGTTCGCGCAACATGCCCGCGCAAGAACCCGACGGCACCACCACCGGATAATCCCCGGCAAACAGCGCCAGTTGCGAGCGCGCCACGGTCCTGGCCTGTTCGGTGTAACCCGAGGTGTAGGCCGGTTGCCCGCAGCAGCTCTGCCCTTGCGGGTATTCAACACGAATGCCCTCGCGTTCCAGCAGGTGGATCGCGTCCATCCCGGCTTCGGGGTAGAACAGATCCACCACGCAGGTCCCGAACAGGTACACCCGTGACGGTTTTTCGCTGGGGTATTGCCGAGGCTCGGGCAGTGGCGGGGCGACGCGGGTCGCGTTCGGCACAGCGTTGTAAAAAAGCTCGCTCATCAGGCGTGTCTCCGGGTGGTCCCGGTTATCCGTCCGCTGAGGCTGCTGAATATAGAGAGACAAGCTTTCAGCAGCCTTGCAGACCCGGTTATGAATAGCTGACGCCGGGGGCGTAATCCGGCGTCGGTTTTTTCTGTGTGGCGTGTAGTGCTTAGTGCACCAGCATGCCGGTGAACCAGTAGGCCTGAGCCAAAGTAATCAGGCCGACGATCGTTGCAAAGAATAGGCTGTGCTTGAGGGTGAAGCGGAACAGATCCGATTCCTTGCCCACCAACCCGGTCGCGGCGCAGGCCACAGCGATCGATTGCGGCGAAATCATCTTGCCGGTCACACCGCCGCTGGTGTTCGCCGCCACCAGCAAGGTGTCGTTGACGCCGATCTGGTGCGCGGTGGTTGCTTGCAGCGAACTGAACAGTGCGTTGGACGAAGTATCGGAGCCGGTCAGGAACACGCCGAGCCAGCCGAGGAACGGCGAGAAGAACGGGAATGCCGCACCCGTACCTGCCAGTACCAGAGCCATGGTCGACGACATGCCCGAGTAGTTGGTGACGAAGGCAAAGGCCAGCACCATGCCGATGGACAAAATCGGCCAGCGCAGTTCGTAGACAGTCTCTTTAAAAGTGGTCAGACCAGTTTTTATATTGATCTTCAGCACCAGCATCGAGATCAGCGCGGAGAAGAAAATCGCCGTGCCAGTCGCAGAAATCGGATCGAGTTTGAACACCGCCGGAATCGCCGTCGGGGCGGTCACGATCGGGGCGACCTTGATCACCATTTGATCCAGATGCGGAATCGCGAAGTTGAACACCCAGCTATACATCGAGCCGCCGGCAGCGAACATCGCCTTGAACGGTTTCAGCGTCCAGATGGTGACCAGTACGGTGAGGATCAGGAACGGCGACCAGGCTTTGAAAATTTCCCCCAGGCTGTAGGGCGAAGCCACGGTGGTGCGCGGTTGACCGAAACCACCGGCGCTGGCCACCACGGAAGCCGAGACCGCGCCGACGATGTGGGCTCCAGCGGCGCGTTTTGGCTGCCAGATTTTCAGGAATAGCGTCAGAGAAACCAGGCTGGCCAGCGCCGAGGTGATGTCCGGCAGTTCCGGGCCGATGAAGTTCGAGGTGAAGTACTGGGTGATGGCGAAACTCAAACCGGCCACCAATGCAGCCGGCCATGTTTCCCGAACGCCGCGCAGGCCATCCATCATGAATACCAGCCAGAACGGCACGAACAGCGACAGCAATGGCAACTGGCGACCGGTCATGGCGCCGATCTTGAACGCGTCGATGCCGGTGACTTGCCCGGCGACGATGATCGGAATTCCCAGTGCGCCGAAAGCCACCGGTGCGGTGTTGGCGATCAGGCACAGGCCCGCGGCGTACAGCGGGTTGAAGCCCAGTCCCACCAGCAGCGCGGCGGTAATCGCTACCGGTGCGCCGAAACCGGCGGCACCTTCCAGGAACGCGCCGAAGCAGAAACCGATCAGCAGTACTTGCAGGCGTTGGTCATCGGTAATCGACAGCACTGAGCTGCGGATCACTTCGAACTGGCCACTTTTGACCGTCAGTTTGTAGAGGAATACCGCTGCCACGATGATCCACGCAATCGGCCACAAGCCGTAGGCGAAGCCATATCCGGCTGCCGCGAAGGCCATATCGACCGGCATCTGGAACGCGAAGATTGCCACGGCAATCGACAGCGCGAGGGTAATGCTGCCGGCCACATGGCCTTTGAGGCGGAATACGGCCAAGGCCAGGAAGAAAAATACGATGGGGATGACGGCCGCGAGTGCGGACACGCCGAGACTGCCGAGCGGGCTGTAGAGCTGTTGCCAGGTTTGCATATGGGGTGGCCCCTAATTGTTGTTGGTCAGGCACTGGTCAGCGTTCTTGGATAATTGGTAATACCAATTTACAATCGCTGTTGGCTAGGGTAAAAGCCTTGTATGCGGTGTGTCAATTTGCCGCCCTAAAACTTTTGTCGAATGAGCGGTGCAGAACGCATCTGATCTGTTCGATCAAACGTCGCCTGGTAGGTGCTGGCGCAGCGCCGATAGGCCAGAATAGAGAGCCCGGCGAGCCGCCGGGATCGTGGAGAATTGAGTGATGGGGTTTGATCAGATTCGGCAGCGCCGTTTGTCTGACGATATTGTCGAGCAACTCGAAGGGATGATTCTCGAGGGCACCTTGAAGGCTGGCGAACGCCTGCCGGCAGAGCGTGCGTTGGCCGAGCAGTTCGGCGTGTCACGCCCTTCGTTGCGCGAAGCGATTCAGAAATTGGCCGCTAAAGGATTGCTGGTCAGCCGTCAGGGCGGCGGTAACTATGTGGTGGAATCCCTGGGCTCGACGTTCAGCGATCCGCTGCTGCATCTGCTGGAAAGCAACCCCGAAGCCCAGCGTGATTTGCTGGAGTTTCGTCATACGCTGGAAGCATCCTGCGCTTACTACGCGGCACTGCGCGCCACGGACGTGGATCGTGAGCGGCTGACTGCAGCCTTCGATGAATTGCAGGACTGCTATTCGCGCCATGACGAAGTGAGTCGGGCGGAAGAGGGCACGGCGGACGCAAATTTTCACTTGGCGATCGCCGAGGCCAGTCATAACGCGGTATTACTGCACACCATTCGTGGTTTGTTCGACCTGCTCAAGCGCAACGTGGTGACCAACATCGGCGGCATGTACAAACAGCGTTCCGAAACCCGCGACATGTTGATCGCGCAGCACAGAGAATTGTATCTGGCGATTATCGAAGGAAGGGCGGAGCAGGCGCGGGAGGTTTCCAGCCGGCACATTTTGTATGTGCAGGAAGTGCTGGAAGAGGTGCGTCAGGAAGTGCAGCGCGTGGCTCGGGCGGAGCGGCGCAAGGGGATGTAGTCAATTCACTGTGATGAGGGAGCTTGCTCCCGCTGGGGCGCGAAGCGGCCCCTGGGCCAGGACCGTTAAGCAGATCGTTTACGACTGCTTCGCAGCCGGGCGGGAGCAAGCTCCCTCGCCACAAAAGCCGCGATCAAGCAGGAAAATTAATCTTCCTTGCCCTTGTTTCGCACCGCACGCTGCAATTCACGACCGGCGTCGCGCTCGCGTTCGGTATCGCGCTTGTCGTATTCCTTCTTGCCCTTGCCCAGAGCGATCTCGCACTTGACCATGTGCTTGCTCCAGTACCAGGAGAGGCACACGCAGGCGTAACCTTTTTGCTGCACGGCAGCGGCCAGCTTTTCCAGCTCGCGCCGGTTGAGCAGCAATTTTCGGGTGCGGGTCGGATCAGCGATGACGTGGGTGCTGGCAGTCATCAGCGGCGTAATGTGGCTGCCGAGCAGCCAGGCTTCGCCATCCTTGAGCAGTACGTAACTGTCAACCAGTTGTAGCTTGCTTGCCCGCAAACTTTTTACTTCCCAGCCGGCCAGGACCAGACCAGCCTCGAACTTATGCTCGATGAAGTAATCGTGTCGCGCCTTTTTGTTCTGCGCGATGGTCCCTGTTGGGTGTTTCTTCTGTTTAGCCATAGGGGCGGCATTATAGGGAGTTGCAAGCGAGTCGGCTACGGTATCGCTACGTGCTTGAGCAGGTTGATTGAATCCCGGACAATGCGGCCTCTTTTTTGAACGCTTGGGCGTGATAACGATGTCGACAGACAAGGTTTCTGTCCACGGCAGTTGGGCTAGCCGCTGGGTCTTCATACTCGCCGCGACCGGTTCGGCCGTGGGGCTGGGTAGTATTTGGAAATTCCCTTACATGGTCGGCGTCTACGGTGGCGGAGCCTTTGTGCTGATGTTCCTGGCCTGTATCGCGCTGATCGGTGTACCCGTGATGCTGGCCGAAACCCTGATCGGTCGGCGCGCACGGCAGAGCCCGGCGAATGCCTTGAAGGTCCTGGCGCTGGAAGCGGGGCATTCGGCGAAATGGTCCTGGGGCGCATTTGCCGGGATGATCACGGCGCTGCTGATTCTGTCTTTCTATAGTGTGGTGGGCGGCTGGTCGCTGGATTACATCATCGACATGGGCCGTGGCGACTTCCAGGGAGTGACGCCTGATCAGGTCGGGGCTTATTTCGGCAATGTGATCGCCGACCCGTGGCGCCTGACACTTTGGCATACGATTTTCATGCTGCTGTCCGCAGTGGTGATCGCCAAGGGCGTGGTTGCCGGGCTGGAGCGTAGCCTGCGGATCATGATGCCACTGCTGTTCGTGATGGTGATTGTCCTGCTGGGCTACAGCATGACCACCGGCCACTTCATGGAAGGCGTGCATTTCATGTTCGACTTCCATCCGGAAAAAGTCCTCGACGGCCTGCTGCCCGCCATGGGCCACGCGTTCTTCTCGCTGAGCGTGGGCGTCGGTTCAATCATGATCTACGGTGCCTACATGCCGAAAAACTCATCGATTTCTGGCACCGTCGTGGGCGTGGCATTGCTCGATACGTTCGTTTCGCTGGTGGCCGGTCTGGCATTGTTTCCGATTGTGTTCGCTGCTGGCCTGAACCCGAGCGAAGGCCCTGGCCTGATGTTCGTCAGCCTGCCATTTGCCTTTGGCAACGTAGCGTTCGGTCAGTTGATGGGCGTAGTGTTCTTCGTGCTGGTAGCAATTGCAGCCTGGAGTTCGGCGATTTCCCTGCTCGAACCGATGGTGGCTTACCTGGTTGAGCGCACGAAAATCAGCCGCGCCTGGGTCACCTTCTGGTTGGCATTCATTTGCTGGTTCGTCGGTTTGGGCACCGTGTTTTCCTTCAATATCTGGAAGGAAGCCAAGTTTTTCGTGAACGAAGGCGGGATGTTCCACCTCTATCAATGGGGAGCAACCGGTGGTTTGGACTTCTTCGGTGTGATCGATTTCTTCACCTCGCGGATCATGTTGCCACTCGGTGGTTTGTGTTTCGTGGTGTTTGCGGGCTGGGTGATGGGGCGTGAAGCGGTGCGCGACGAATTGTCGATCCGCCGTCCGGTGCTGTTCGCCCTGTCCCTGTTCTTGATGCGCTATGTGGCGCCCATCGGCATTCTTGTAGTGTTTGCCGCCCAGCTGTGGAAGTAACGCTGACATGACGACACACATTCAACGTTCGGCCCTGCTGCCGTATCCGGCACAAGCGCTTTATGACCTGGTCAACGACGTGGCCCGCTATCCGGAATTCCTGCCGTGGTGCTCATCGGCCGAAGTCTTGGAAAGCACTCCTGAGCTTATGCGTGCCAGCGTCGGCGTGGCCAAGGGGGGGCTTAGTCAGCATTTCGTGACGCGTAATACCTTGGTACCCGGGCGTTCGATCGAGATGAACCTCGAGGAAGGTCCATTCAGCCAGTTGCACGGCGTCTGGGTGTTCAAGCCGTTGGGCGAGAAGGCCTGCAAGATCAGTCTGGATTTGTCGTTCGACTATTCGGGGCCGCTGGTGCGAGCGACGTTGGGGCCTTTGTTCAATCAGGCGGCGAATACGCTGATGGACGCGTTTTGCCAGCGTGCGAAACAGATGCATGGTTGAGGCCGTGATAAAGATCGAAGTGGTGTATGCCGCTGTTGATCGTCAGGTGCTGCTGGCCGTAACCGTACCGGTGGGCGCAACGGTGCGAGATGCGTTGCTCAAATCCGGCCTGAACAGCGAATTCCCTGAATTGGATCTGGCCAGTTGTCCGGTTGGGATCTTTGGCAAAGTGATCGCTGAGCCGGCCAATCGTCCGGTTCAGGCAGGGGATCGCCTCGAGATTTACCGACCGTTGCTCGCCGATCCGAAAGAAGTTCGCCGGTTGCGCGCCGCCAAGGCGGCCGAGGCCAAAGCCCGGAATCAGTGATCCGGTTAAACGCCAGACGATAAAAAACCCGGACATGCCGGGTTTTTTATTGCGTCGCAAATTATTGCGGCGAAGTTTCCAACGGTTCTGGTGTCGGGACTGGAACAGTTTCCACGTTGTCCACGTCCTTCTGGATCTGGTCCAGCAACGAACCTGGCTTGACCGGTTTTTCTGGCTTCGGCTTCTCGGCGTTTTCGGCAGGTGTGGTCACGGTAGTGCCACTGTCCTTGCCGAGAATGGCTTCGTCGCGGCTCACGCCTGGCATGAAGTCGCCAGAGAGGCTGACAAGTTGGTCATTTGGGTTGAAGATAACGCTAATGCGTTCCTGTTGGCGTTCACCACCACCCGGTTGCAGGCTGTACAGATAATCCCAGCGATCGGCATGGAACGTGTCAGTCAGCAGAGGGTTACCCATGATAAACCGTACTTGCCGGCGGGTCATTCCCGGGCGTAACTGGTCTATCATGTCCTGCGTGACGACATTGCCCTGCTGGATGTCGATTTTGTAAACCCCGGGGAATGAACAACCGGCGAGTGCGAGCAGTCCCACAAAGGTGAAACTGGTTAGCAAGAGCTTGGTTGTTTTGCATCGGTGGGCGACTTCCACTATCTTGGCTGGGACAACGTAAACGCCGATCATACCCGCATTAAGAGAAGCTGCGAAGCAGCATCGCGAGAAAGCTGACCATGGTTGAAAATAGCGAACTACGCAAAGCCGGCCTCAAAGTGACCCTTCCACGGGTCAAAATTCTGCAAATGCTCGATTCCGCCGAGCAACGCCACATGAGTGCCGAGGATGTCTACAAGGCGCTGGAGGCTGGTGAGGACGTCGGTCTGGCCACGGTTTACCGTGTTCTGACCCAGTTCGAGGCAGCTGGCCTTGTGGTGCGGCACAACTTCGACGGAGGCCATGCGGTCTTCGAGCTGGACGACGGCAAGCATCACGACCATATGGTCAACGTCGAAACCAGTGAAGTGATCGAATTCTTCGACGAAGAAATCGAGCGGCTGCAGAAAGCAATCGTCGACAAGTATGGCTTCGAGATGGTTGATCACAATCTTGTACTGTACGTGCGCAAGAAAAAGTAAGCATGTCGCGCGAACCTCAGGTTCGCGAAACGAGCGAAGGCGACCCCAGGGTCGCCTTCGTGCTTTCTGCCGTTCTCAAATTTTTGCGGTAACAACCATCTTTTTCGCGTGCGCCAGTGATTCCTTGGTGAGATCGATGCCGCCCAGCATCCTCGCCACTTCTTCGACACGATCGGTCTTGCTCAGTTTGGAGACGGCCGTATGCGTGGCGTCTTCACCGCGGACCTTGTGTACAAATAGATGTTGATGCCCCTGCGCCGCCACTTGCGGCAAGTGAGTCACGGTCAGAACCTGCCCACGCTCCCCTAGGCGTCGCAGCAACTGGCCGACAATCTCGGCGGTCGGGCCGCCGATACCCACGTCCACTTCGTCGAACACCAGGGTCGGTACGCGCGAGGTCTGTGCGGTGATCACCTGAATCGCCAGGCTAATACGCGACAGTTCGCCACCCGAAGCCACTTTTGCCAGGGCTTTCAAGGGTTGCCCTGGGTTGGCACTCACCAGTAGTTCTACCTGTTCGAGCCCATTGGGCAACAGTTCGTCGCTGCTGTTGGGGCGCAGTTCGATGGTAAAGCGGCCGCCGGGCATGCCCAGGCGCTGGATTTCCTGTTCCACGGCACTGGCCAGGCTGCTCGAGGCTTGATGCCGCAGATCGCTCAGGTCCCGAGCTTTCTCCTGATAATGGCGGGCGTAGGAGGCCAGCTCATCGCTCAGTCGTTCGATGGATTCGTCATTGGCATTCAGGGTTTCGATTTCATCGAGTAGCTTTTGTTGCATCTCGGCGACTTCGGTCGGCTGGATGCGGTGTTTGCGCGCCAGGGTATAGATCGCATCGAGGCGCTCTTCCAGGTATTGAAGGCGGGCCGGATCGGCGTCGAAGTTGTCGAGAAAGCGGTTCAGCTCGCCTACGGCTTCTTCAACCTGAATCTGCGCGCTGGTCAGCAGGCTGCTGGCTTCGCCCAGGGCTCCGATTGAATTGTTCACGCTCGATAGGCGGTTAAGGCTGGCGGTCAGCGCGTTCAGTACGTTGCCGGAATCACTTTCGCTGCATTGTTCGACCACTTGCCGACAAATGCCCAGCAAGGTTTCGGCGTTGGTCAGGTTCTTGTGTTCCTGTTCCAGCTGCTCCAGCTCGTTTTCGCCGAGGCCGAGGTTTTCCAGTTCTTCGAGTTGATAACTGAGCAACTGATGACGGGCGCGTTGTTCGTCGCCGGAGTTGGAGAGGCGTTCCAGTTCCTGGCGGGTCTGGCGCCAGCGTTGGGCGGCCAGTTGCACTTGGCGGGCCAGGTCCGTGGCACCGGCGTATTCATCAAGCAGGCGGCGGTGAGTATCGGTTTTGAGCAGGGATTGGTGTTCGTGCTGGCTGTGGATGTCGATCAGCAACTCGCCCAGGGCCTTCAGGTCACCGAGAGGGCAGGGAGTGCCGTTGATGTAGCCGCGCGAGCGTCCTTCAGCGGTGATCACTCGACGCAGAATGCACGGGCCGTCGTTCTCGAGGTCGCGCTCGGCCAGCCAGGCGCTGGCTTCCGGGATGTCGACCAGATCGAAGGTGGCCAGGATATCGGCCTTGTCGGCGCCCGGGCGGACCACGCCGCTGTCGGCGCGATCGCCAAGGGTCAGGCCCAGGGCGTCGAGCATGATCGACTTGCCGGCGCCGGTTTCCCCTGTGATCACGCTCATCCCGCGATCGAGTTCGAGATCGAGATGTTCAACGATGGCGTAGTTGTGTACGGACAGGTGCACCAGCATAAAGGCCGCTCCCAGGCTTTAGGTCTGGTTATTTATACAGTGTTTTGTTTCTGGCTGACAATGCCCCCTCTTAGGTCGATTTGCTTGATCTGAAGAAATCCTTAGCGCATCGAGGAATGACAATGCAGCTGTTTTTGTAGGGTTAATCATCAAATAGCCCTTGAAGCTGAATTTTGCGGCCCCATATACCGGGGCAGAAGCGCGAGTTGAGCTCGCGGACGATATTGGAAGGAGAAATCTATGGCTGACGAACAGACAGTGGATACGCAAAATCTAGACGCCAACCAGGGCCCCGAGGCTTCGGGTGAAGACCTGGCGGCTCGTGTACAAGTGCTCGAAGAGCAATTGGCTGGTGCGCAGGATCAGGCTTTGCGTGTAGCCGCCGATCTGCAGAACGTCCGCCGTCGTGCCGATCAGGACGTTGAAAAGGCTCACAAATTCGCCCTGGAAAAGTTCGCTGGCGACCTGCTGCCGATCATCGACAGCCTGGAGCGTGGCCTGGAGCTGTCCAGCCCTGACGACGAAAATATTCGTTCGATGCGTGAAGGGATCGAGCTGACCCTGAAAATGTTCCAGGACACCCTGAAGCGCTATCACCTGGAAGCGATCGATCCTGAGGGCGAACCCTTCAACGCCTCGCATCATCAGGCAATGGCCATGCAGGAAAGCGCCGACGTCGAGCCAAACAGCGTGCTCAAGGTGTTTCAGAAGGGCTACCAGCTTCACGGTCGCCTGCTGCGCCCGGCCATGGTCGTGGTCAGCAAGGCGCCTGCGCCGGTTTCGCCTTCGATTGACGAGCAGGCTTGAAATTAGCCGCAAGGCCCCCATTTAGAAGTCAAGCGTTTAAGTGCTACCGCAGTCAGCCACCACTGCTGCGGCATCCAAATCCAAAGTTTCGGGAGAGTGAACATGGGCAAAATTATCGGTATCGACCTGGGGACTACCAACTCCTGCGTCTCCGTGCTGGAAAACGGCAAGGCCAAGGTTATTGAAAACGCTGAAGGCGCGCGTACCACGCCGTCGATCATCGCTTATGCCAACGACGGTGAAATCCTGGTTGGCCAGTCGGCCAAGCGTCAGGCAGTGACCAATCCGCATAACACCCTGTACGCGGTGAAGCGTCTGATCGGTCGTCGTTTCGACGAAGAAGTCGTACAGAAAGACATCCAGATGGTCCCTTACAAGATCGTCAAGGCTGACAACAACGACGCCTGGGTTGAAGTGAACGGTCAGAAAATGGCGCCGCCACAAATTTCTGCCGAAATTCTGAAGAAAATGAAGAAGACCGCCGAAGACTACCTCGGCGAGCCTGTGACCGAAGCGGTGATCACCGTTCCGGCCTACTTCAACGACAGCCAGCGTCAAGCCACCAAAGACGCCGGCCGCATCGCGGGCCTGGACGTTAAACGTATCATCAACGAACCAACCGCAGCCGCACTGGCCTATGGTATGGACAAGGCGAAAGGCGATCATACCGTGATCGTTTACGACTTGGGCGGCGGTACGTTCGACGTTTCCGTGATCGAAATCGCTGAAGTCGATGGCGAGCACCAGTTCGAAGTGTTGGCCACCAACGGTGACACTTTCCTGGGCGGTGAAGACTTTGACATTCGTCTGATCGACTACCTCGTTGACGAATTCAAGAAAGAAAGCGGCATGAACCTCAAGGGTGACCCGCTGGCCATGCAGCGCCTGAAAGAAGCCGCTGAGAAAGCCAAGATCGAACTGTCCTCGAGCCAGTCGACCGACGTGAACCTGCCGTACATCACTGCAGACGCTACCGGTCCTAAGCACTTGAACGTGAAAATCTCCCGCGCCAAGCTCGAAGCGTTGGTGGAAGACCTGGTTCAGCGCACCATCGAACCTTGCCGCATTGCGATGAAAGATGCCGGTATTGACGTCAGCAAGATCGACGACGTAATTCTGGTCGGCGGTCAGACCCGTATGCCAATGGTGCAGAAAGCTGTTTCCGACTTCTTCGGTAAAGAAGCTCGTAAAGACGTTAACCCTGACGAAGCTGTTGCCATGGGTGCTGCTATCCAGGGCGCGGTATTGGCCGGTGACGTGAAAGACGTTCTGCTGCTCGACGTCAGCCCGTTGACCCTGGGTATCGAAACCATGGGCGGCGTGATGACCGCACTGATCGAGAAAAACACCACGATTCCTACCAAGAAATCGCAAGTGTTCTCGACTGCCGACGACAACCAGGGCGCAGTGACCATTCACGTGCTGCAAGGTGAGCGTAAGCAAGCCGCACAGAACAAGTCCCTGGGCAAGTTCGACCTGGCCGAGATCCCACCAGCTCCACGTGGCGTGCCACAAATCGAAGTGACCTTCGACATCGACGCCAACGGCATCCTGCACGTCGGCGCGAAAGACAAGGCTACCGGCAAGACTCAGTCGATCGTGATCAAGGCCAACTCGGGTCTGTCCGAGGAAGAAATTCAGCAGATGGTTCGTGATGCTGAAGTGAACGCTGAAGAAGACCGCAAGTTCGAAGAACTGGCCAGCGCCCGTAACCAAGGCGATGCCCTGGTTCACTCGACGCGCAAAATGGTCGCTGATGCTGGCGACAAAGTGAGCGCTGAAGAGAAGACTGCAATCGAAGCCGCTGTAGTTGCCCTGGAAGCCGCCATCAAAGGCGACGACAAGGCTGCTATCGAAGCCAAAGTTGAAGAGCTGTCCAAGGTCTCCGCGCCAGTGGCTCAGAAAATGTACGCCGAGCAGGCTCAGCCAGCTGAAGGCGCGGCGCCGAAAGACGAATCGGCTGAAAAGGCTGACGACGTTGTCGATGCCGAGTTCGAAGAAGTCAAAGACCACAAGTAAGTTGTTGGTCGCCCGGTTGACTGCCTTCAGGCGGTGACTGGTAGGATGTCGCCGCGCGGGAGCTTGCTCCCGCGTTGGCGTGTCTGGAGTAAGCGAATTTTTACAGCATGCGACAAGGGCGGGTTTAGTGGCTTGTTCATTAGAGCAAGTTCGGATGCCTGAGCGCCATAACCAAGGCGCTGCGACGACTCATAGCTCGCTATGGGGAGGAGCGGCAACGCAGGGTATGGGGCTCGGGCGCCGGAATTGCCTAACGAACAAGCCATTCAGTCCGCCCAGGTGCTGGTGGTATGGCCGAGGATGCTCCTGCTTTTCGAGCCGAAAGTACCGCATCGAATCAAAGACCAGGATCGTTGAATTGACGTGAGTTGGGTCCGGGCCTGTATTGGGGCTCAACGAGTTTGGCGAGGCTCAGGAGAGGTTTGCCGAACGTCCTTAAGAGTGCAAAGACTTATGGCAAAGCGTGACTATTACGAAGTATTGGGTGTTGAGCGTGGTTCAAGCGAAGCGGACCTGAAAAAGGCCTACCGTCGCCTGGCGATGAAGCACCACCCGGACCGTAATCCCGATGACAAAGCGTCGGAAGATATGTTCAAGGAGGCCAACGAGGCCTACGAAGTGCTGTCCGATTCCAGCAAGCGCGCGGCCTATGACCAATATGGTCATGCCGGTGTCGACCCGAGCATGGGTGGCGGCGGTGCCGGGTTTGGCGGTCAGAACTTCTCCGACATCTTTGGCGATGTCTTCAGTGACTTCTTCGGTGGCGGTCGCGGCGGTTCCCGTGGCGGCGCTCAGCGCGGCAGCGACCTGCGGTATACCCTGGAGCTGAACCTGGAAGAAGCGGTGCGCGGCACTACCGTGAATATCCGCGTTCCGACACTGGTCAACTGCAAGCCGTGCGATGGCTCGGGTGCCAAGAAAGGTTCCTCGCCGATCACTTGCCCGACGTGCGGCGGTATCGGTCAGGTGCGCATGCAGCAGGGGTTCTTCTCGGTGCAGCAGACCTGCCCGCGCTGTCATGGTCAGGGCAAGATCATTTCCGACCCGTGCGATTCCTGCCACGGCGAAGGTCGTGTCGAAGAGTACAAGACCCTGTCGGTGAAAGTGCCGGCCGGTGTCGACACCGGTGACCGTATTCGCCTGTCTGGCGAAGGCGAGGCGGGCGCGCAGGGTGGTCCGACCGGCGACCTGTACGTGGTGATCAATGTGCGTGAGCACGCGATCTTCCAGCGTGACGGCAAGCACCTGTTCTGCGAAGTGCCAATCAGCTTCGTCGACGCAGCGCTGGGGGGCGAGCTGGAGATTCCGACCCTCGATGGTCGGGTCAAGCTGAAGATTCCGGAAGGGACTCAGACGGGTAAGCAGTTCCGTGTTCGCGGTAAAGGCGTCGCGCCGGTTCGTGGTGGCGGTGCTGGTGACTTGATGTGCCGTGTGGCGGTCGAAACCCCGGTCAATCTGGGTCGTCGTCAGCGCGAATTGCTGGAGGAGTTGCGCAGCTCCCTGGCGGGTGACAACAGTCATTCGCCGAAAACCACCGGTTGGTTCGAAGGCGTGAAGCGCTTCTTCGGCGATTTGTAAGGAGTCGGCATGCGACGTATAGCTGTGATGGGCGCTGCCGGGCGCATGGGCAAGATTCTGGTCGAGGCGGTGCAGCAGCGCGCGCCGCTGACCGGGCTGACGGCAGCCATCGTGCGCCCTGGCAGTACGCTGATTGGCGTGGATGCTGGTGAATTGGCCTCGCTGGGGCGTATCGGCGTTCCGCTGTCCGGCAAGCTGGATGCGGTGGCCGATGAATTCGATGTGTTGATCGACTTCACGCTCCCTGAGGTCATGCTGAAAAACCTGGCGTTCTGCCGCAAGGCGGGCAAGGCCATGGTGATCGGCACGACGGGGTTGGACGCCGCGCAGAAGCAGTTGCTGGTCGAGGCGAGCGAAGATATTGCGATTGTGTTCGCGGCCAATTTCAGTGTCGGTGTAAACCTGTCGCTGAAGCTGCTCGACATGGCGGCTCGTGTGCTGGGCGATGACGCTGATATCGAAATCATCGAAGCCCATCATCGGCACAAGATCGATGCGCCTTCAGGCACAGCTCTGCGCATGGGTGAAGTGATTGCCAATGCGCTGGATCGTGATCTGCAGAAAGTTGCGGTCTATGGTCGTGAGGGTCACACCGGTGTGCGCGAGCGTGAAACGATCGGCTTTGCCACTGTGCGCGGTGGTGATGTGGTCGGTGATCATACGGTGCTGTTCGCCTGTGAGGGTGAGCGACTGGAAATCACGCACAAGGCATCCAGTCGAATGACCTTCGCCAAGGGCGCGGTGCGTGCAGCTTTATGGCTGGACAGTCGTGAACCAGGCCTTTACGACATGCAAGACGTGCTCGACCTGCGGTAAGATGTGCCCGAAATCGGGTTCAAACTCAGCGTTTGGGCCCGGTTTTATTCCGCCAAGCGACGTCCTGTCGCATTCTCCGGCCTTTAGGGCTCATTGGCGGTAGACCAAAAATGCCTTTTTCTGTAAGCTACAGCTTTAGTGTGTCCACTAAAAGCGCGCAGAATAATTCGGTGAAGAAGCGGGGTGACGTGTCCATACGTCACTCCGCTTTTTTACAACCTGCGATCGCCCTTTCAGGCTTTATTTACGGGAGGTCTTCTTGACTAAGCCAGCCATACTCGCCCTTGCTGATGGCAGCATTTTTCGCGGCGAAGCCATTGGAGCCGACGGTCAAACCGTTGGTGAGGTGGTGTTCAACACCGCAATGACCGGCTATCAGGAAATCCTTACCGATCCTTCCTACGCCCAACAGATCGTTACCCTGACTTACCCGCACATCGGCAATACCGGCACCACGCCGGAAGACGCCGAGTCCGACCGCGTCTGGTCCGCTGGCCTGGTCATCCGTGACCTGCCACTGGTTGCGAGCAACTGGCGCAACACGATGTCACTGTCTGATTACCTGAAAGCCAACAATGTGGTGGCAATCGCCGGTATCGACACCCGCCGCCTGACACGCATCCTGCGTGAGAAAGGCGCACAGAACGGCTGCATCATGGCCGGTGACAACATCTCCGAAGAAGCCGCCATCGCCGCCGCTCAGGGTTTCCCTGGCCTCAAAGGCATGGACCTGGCAAAAGTCGTCAGCACCAAAGAGAAGTACGAGTGGCGCTCGACTGTCTGGGATCTGAAAACCGACAGCCATGCGACCCTCGAAGCCTCCGAGCTGCCATACCACGTGGTGGCTTACGACTACGGCGTCAAGCTGAACATCCTGCGCATGCTGGTCGAGCGCGGTTGCCGCGTAACCGTGGTGCCGGCACAGACTCCGGCCGCCGAAGCGCTGGCACTGAAACCGGACGGCGTGTTCCTGTCCAACGGCCCGGGCGACCCTGAGCCATGCGACTACGCGATCCAGGCAATCAAGGACGTGCTGGAAACCGAGATTCCGGTGTTCGGCATCTGCCTCGGTCACCAACTGCTGGCTCTGGCCTCCGGCGCCAAGACCCTGAAAATGGGCCACGGCCACCACGGTGCCAACCACCCGGTTCAGGATCTGGACAGCGGTGTGGTGATGATCACCAGCCAGAACCACGGTTTTGCGGTAGACGAAGCGACCCTGCCAGGTAACGTTCGGGCGATCCACAAATCGCTGTTCGACGGCACCCTGCAAGGCATCGAGCGTACCGACAAGAGCGCCTTCAGCTTCCAGGGTCACCCTGAAGCCAGCCCTGGCCCGAACGACGTAGCGCCACTGTTTGATCGCTTCATCAACGAAATGGCCAAGCGACGCTAATCGCTCGCCTTGATGTAGCGAAGCCTGAGGGCGGTCCCGAAACCGGTGGCCCCCTCAAGGCTTCAGAGATTGAACAAGACGGCTTGCCGACTGACCTGCGGATTTGAGTGACAACCCATGCCAAAACGTACAGACATTAAAAGCATCCTGATTCTCGGCGCTGGCCCGATCGTGATCGGCCAGGCCTGCGAATTCGACTACTCCGGCGCCCAGGCCTGTAAAGCCCTGCGCGAGGAGGGTTACCGCGTCATCCTGGTGAACTCCAACCCGGCGACCATCATGACCGACCCGGCCATGGCCGACGCCACCTACATCGAACCGATCAAGTGGCAGACCGTTGCCAAGATCATCGAGAAGGAACGCCCGGACGCGCTGCTGCCAACCATGGGCGGCCAGACCGCTCTGAACTGCGCCCTGGACCTGGAGCGCGAAGGCGTTCTGGAGAAGTTCGGCGTAGAAATGATCGGCGCCAACGCTGACACCATCGACAAGGCCGAAGACCGTTCGCGCTTCGACAAGGCGATGAAATCCATCGGTCTGGACTGCCCGCGTTCGGGTATCGCCCACAGCATGGAAGAGGCCAACGCGGTTCTCGATCGTCTGGGCTTCCCGTGCATCATTCGTCCATCTTTCACCATGGGCGGCACCGGTGGCGGTATCGCTTACAACCGTGAAGAGTTCGAAGAAATCTGCGCCCGCGGTCTGGACCTGTCGCCGACCAAAGAGCTGCTGATCGACGAATCGCTGATCGGCTGGAAAGAGTACGAGATGGAGGTTGTCCGCGATAAGAAGGACAACTGCATCATCGTCTGCTCCATCGAAAACTTCGACCCGATGGGCGTGCACACCGGTGACTCGATCACTGTTGCACCAGCACAGACCCTGACCGACAAGGAATACCAGATCCTGCGTAACGCCTCCCTGGCGGTACTGCGCGAGATCGGCGTGGAAACTGGCGGTTCCAACGTGCAGTTCGGCATTTGCCCGGACACCGGCCGCATGGTCGTGATCGAAATGAACCCGCGGGTATCCCGTTCCTCGGCCCTGGCCTCGAAAGCCACCGGTTTCCCGATCGCCAAGGTCGCGGCTAAACTGGCCGTCGGTTACACCCTCGACGAGCTATCGAACGACATCACCGGTGGCAAGACCCCGGCGTCCTTTGAGCCGTCCATCGACTACGTCGTCACCAAGCTGCCACGCTTCGCCTTCGAGAAATTCCCGAAAGCCGACGCACGCCTGACCACTCAAATGAAGTCGGTTGGTGAAGTCATGGCCATCGGCCGGACCTTCCAGGAATCCCTGCAGAAAGCCCTGCGCGGTCTGGAAGTGGGCGTTTGTGGTCTGGACGAGAAGCTCGACCTGAGCAACCCGGAAAGCATGAGCATCCTCAAGCGCGAACTGACCGTGCCGGGCGCCGAGCGTATCTGGTACGTCGCTGACGCGTTCCGCGCCGGTCTGTCGGTCGAAGACATTTTCGGCATGAACATGATTGATCCGTGGTTCCTGGTGCAGATCGAAGATCTGATCAAGGAAGAAGAGAAGGTCAAGACCCTGGGTCTGGCCAGCATCGACCGCGACTTGATGTTCCGCCTCAAGCGTAAAGGCTTCTCCGACATGCGTCTGGCCAAGCTGCTGGGCGTAACCGAGAAGGCTCTGCGTCGCCACCGTCATAAGCTGGAAATCTTCCCGGTCTACAAGCGCGTTGACACCTGCGCTGCCGAGTTCGCCACCGACACCGCTTACCTCTACTCGACGTACGAGGAAGAGTGTGAAGCTGCGCCTTCGGGTCGCGACAAGATCATGATCCTCGGTGGCGGTCCAAACCGTATCGGCCAGGGCATCGAGTTCGACTATTGCTGCGTACACGCGGCACTGGCCCTGCGCGAAGACGGTTACGAGACCATCATGGTCAACTGCAACCCGGAAACCGTTTCCACCGACTACGACACCTCCGATCGTCTGTACTTCGAGCCAGTGACCCTGGAAGACGTACTGGAAATCGTCCGTGTCGAGAAGCCGAAAGGCGTGATCGTCCAGTACGGCGGCCAGACTCCGTTGAAACTGGCGCGTGCCCTGGAAGAAGCCGGCGTGCCAATCATCGGCACCAGCCCTGATGCCATCGACCGTGCCGAAGACCGTGAGCGCTTCCAGCAAATGGTTGAGCGTCTGAATCTGCGTCAGCCGCCAAACGCCACCGTGCGCAGCGAAGACGAAGCGATTCGTGCCGCAGCCAAAATCGGTTATCCGCTGGTGGTTCGTCCGTCCTACGTACTGGGCGGTCGCGCGATGGAAATCGTCTACGAAGAAGAAGAACTCAAGCGCTACCTGCGTGATGCGGTGAAAGTGTCCAACGACAGCCCGGTGCTGCTCGATCACTTCCTCAACTGCGCGATCGAAATGGACGTGGATGCGGTCTGTGACGGCACCGACGTGGTGATCGGCGCGATCATGCAGCACATCGAGCAGGCCGGCGTTCACTCCGGTGACTCCGCGTGCTCCCTGCCGCCGTACTCGCTGCCTGCTCACATCCAGGACGAGATGCGCGAACAGGTCAAGAAAATGGCCTTGGAACTGGGCGTTGTCGGCCTGATGAACGTTCAGCTGGCGCTGCAAGGCGAAGACATCTACGTCATCGAAGTCAACCCGCGCGCTTCCCGGACTGTGCCGTTCGTGTCCAAGTGCATCGGTGTTTCCCTGGCAATGATCGCGGCTCGCGTGATGGCCGGTAAAACCCTGAAGGAAATCGGCTTCACCAAAGAAATCATCCCGAACTTCTACAGCGTGAAAGAGGCGGTGTTCCCATTCGCCAAAATTCCCTGGCGTGGACCCGATCCTGGGCCCTGAGATGAAGTCCACCGGCGAAGTGATGGGCGTGGGCGATACCTTCGGCGAAGCCTTTGCCAAAGCCCAGATGGGTGCCAGCGAAGTGCTGCCGACTGGCGGTACCGCGTTCATCAGCGTGCGTGACGATGACAAGCCACTGGTTGCAGGCGTGGCCCGTGATCTGATCAACTTGGGCTTCGAAGTGGTCGCCACTGCCGGGTACTGCCAAGCTGATCGAAGCCGCAGGCCTGAAAGTGCGTCGTGTGAACAAGGTGACCGAGGGGCGTCCGCACGTGGTCGACATGATCAAGAATGACGAAGTCACCCTGATCATCAACACCACCGAAGGTCGCCAGTCGATCGCCGATTCCTACTCCATTCGTCGTAATGCCTTGCAGCACAAGATCTATTGCACCACTACCATTGCTGCTGGCGAAGCTATCTGCGAAGCGCTGAAGTTCGGTCCCGAGAAGACCGTGCGCCGCTTGCAGGATTTACACGCAGGATTGAAGGCATGATCAAATACCCAATGACCGTCCAGGGCGCGAAAGCCCTGGAAGAAGAGCACGCTCACCTGACCAAGGTCGTCCGTCCGAAGCTCAGCCAGGACATCGGTACGGCCCGCGAGTTGGGTGACTTGAAAGAAAACGCCGAATACCACGCTGCTCGTGAGCAGCAGGGTATGGTCGAGGCGCGGATTCGTGATATCGAAGGCCGGATTCAGAATCAGGTCATCATCGATGTCACGACCATTCCTCACACCGGCAAAGTGATTTTCGGCACCACCGTTGAAATCGCCAACGTCGAGACTGATGAAAGCGTCACTTACCACATCGTGGGTGAGGATGAGGCTGACTTCAAACTCGGCAAGATTTCGGTGGGTTCGCCACTGGCCCGCGCCTTGATTGCCAAGGAAGAGGGTGATGTGGTCGCCGTGAAAACGCCAGGTGGCGTTATCGAGTATGAGATTGTCGAAGTTCGCCACATCTGAAAGAAGGCGCCCGCTACGTGCGGGCGCCATGCTTTGGCAGCTGACCCAAATGTTGTGGGTTGGCGGCCTGTGGCTGTTGCACATCGGTCTGCTGCCGGTGCTGGGGCGAATAGGCCTGGCACCGCTGCTGATCGACGAAATTGCAGGCATGCTGAATACGCTGATGGTGGGATTTGCCACAGTGTGTGTGATTTTTCAGGCTTTGGTGCTGGTTCAGGCCGAGGGCCTTGCCAGTCTATGGCGCGATATTCGCGGGCAACTGCTGATGATGGCGCTGTATGGGGGCGCGATGTATTTCGCGGTCCACGTCGGCTGGCCGCAGGCGGCGCATTGGCAGCTGTTCAGCTATCTTGTTCTGGGGTTTTCCGGGCTGGTGCTGGTGATGCAACCGGTGCCGGGATGGAGTATCAGGGTGCGCGAAGCACACCCTTGACCCTTGTCATCACTTGAAGCGATGGACGTTCGACAGCTGCTTGTTGACGCTGAAGTTCTTGCGGTAAATCAGCGCCATCTTGCCGATGACCTGAACCAGATCGGCTTTGCCGACCTTGCAGAGCTCTGCAATGGCTGCCAGGCGCGATTCGCGATCGAGGATGTTGAGCTTGATTTTGATCAGCTCGTGATCCGCCAGCGCGCGTTCAAGTTCGGCTAACACACCTTCAGTCAAACCGTTGTCAGCCACAATCAAAACTGGTTTCAGATGGTGGCCAATGGATTTGTACTGTTTCTTCTGCTCTTGAGTGAGCGGCATAATCTGACCCCTGCGTCTGATCTTGTAAAAAGCGGCGGCCAGTTTACCCGAGCGAGTCCGGGACCGCCCAGTTAATCACGACCCGTTTTATTTTCGAGGTGGCCCGTGGCCCGTTCCAAGACAAGTCTTAAATGGCTGCAAGAGCATTTCAACGACCCATTCGTGAAAATGGCGCAAAAAGACGGGTATCGCTCCCGTGCCAGCTACAAGCTGCTGGAGATTCAGGAAAGGGATCGTTTGATCCGTCCGGGCATGAGCGTGATCGACCTGGGCGCCGCCCCGGGTGGCTGGTCCCAGGTGACCAGTCGTCTGATTGGCGGGCAAGGCACACTGATCGCCTCCGACATCCTGGAGATGGACAGCATCCCGGATGTGACCTTCATTCAGGGCGACTTCACCGAGGACGCCGTACTGGCGCAGATCCTTGAAGCGGTCGGAAAAAACGAAGTGGACCTTGTGATTTCCGATATGGCCCCCAATATGAGTGGATTGGCGTCTGTTGATATGCCGCGATCGATGTTCCTGTGCGAGCTGGCACTGGATCTTGCGACTCGGGTGTTGAAGCCAGGTGGTGATTTTTTGATCAAGGTCTTCCAGGGTGAAGGCTTCGACGAATACCACAAGAGCGTTCGCAAGCAGTTCGAGAAGGTCACGACGCGCAAGCCGAAATCGTCACGCGATCGCTCCCGCGAGCAGTACCTGCTGGGCCGTGGTTTCCGTGGTCGCAGTGAGGAATAAGAGGTTTTTCGAGCGGGGCGATAGGTTTTTCGTATTTCGTCCCGTGAGCATTAGCGAATACTGTGTAGAAAGTGTTTCACAAAGGGTTACAGACGGCGCCTGCCAGAGCCGTAGGTAATGTAGTAAGTTAGGCCGGTGAATATCATGCGAAGCACGCGCCATTAGCGGAGCTTGCTTCAGAGGGTAGTTAATTGAACGATATGGCAAAGAATCTGATCCTGTGGTTGATCATCGCGGCTGTCCTGGTGACGGTGATGAACAACTTCTCCAGCCCTAACGAGCCGCAGACCCTCAACTATTCCGACTTCATCCAGCAGGTCAAGGATGGCAAGGTCGAGCGCGTAGCGGTTGATGGCTACGTGATTACCGGCAAGCGCAACGATGGCGACAGCTTCAAGACCATTCGTCCGGCAATCCAGGACAATGGCCTGATCGGCGACCTCGTGGATAACCACGTGGTAGTCGAAGGCAAGCAGCCTGAGCAGCAAAGCATCTGGACTCAGCTCCTGGTCGCAAGCTTCCCGATCCTGGTGATCATCGCCGTCTTCATGTTCTTCATGCGGCAGATGCAGGGCGGTGCCGGTGGCAAGGGCGGGCCGATGAGCTTCGGCAAGAGCAAGGCGCGCCTGCTCTCCGAAGATCAGGTGAAAACCACTTTGGCTGACGTTGCCGGTTGCGACGAAGCCAAGGAAGAAGTTGGCGAACTCGTCGAATTCCTGCGTGATCCGGGCAAGTTCCAGCGTTTGGGCGGTCGCATCCCTCGTGGCGTGCTGATGGTCGGTCCTCCTGGTACTGGTAAAACCTTGATCGCCAAGGCGATTGCCGGTGAGGCCAAAGTGCCGTTCTTCACCATTTCCGGTTCCGATTTCGTCGAAATGTTCGTCGGTGTCGGTGCCAGTCGTGTTCGTGACATGTTTGAGCAGGCGAAGAAGCACGCGCCATGCATCATCTTCATCGATGAAATCGACGCCGTCGGTCGCCACCGTGGTGCCGGCATGGGTGGCGGTCACGACGAGCGCGAACAGACACTCAACCAGTTGCTGGTAGAGATGGACGGTTTCGAAATGAATGACGGCATCATCGTCATCGCTGCGACCAACCGTCCCGACGTGCTGGACCCCGCGTTGCTGCGTCCGGGCCGTTTCGACCGTCAGGTCGTGGTCGGCTTGCCGGATATCCGTGGTCGCGAGCAGATTCTCAAAGTCCACATGCGCAAAGTGCCAATGGGTGACGACGTCGCTCCGGCCGTGATCGCGCGTGGTACTCCTGGCTTCTCCGGTGCCGACCTGGCCAACCTGGTGAACGAGGCTTCGTTGTTCGCAGCCCGTGCTGGCAAGCGCATCGTCGAGATGAAAGAGTTCGAACTGGCCAAAGACAAGATCATGATGGGTGCCGAGCGCAAATCCATGGTCATGTCCGAGAAAGAGAAGCAGAACACTGCTTATCACGAAGCAGGCCACGCTATCGTCGGTCGCGTCGTACCTGAGCATGATCCGGTCTACAAAGTGTCGATCATCCCGCGCGGTCGTGCGCTCGGTGTGACCATGTTCCTTCCGGAAGAAGATCGCTACAGCCTGTCCAAGCGTGCGCTGATCAGCCAGATCTGCTCGCTATACGGCGGTCGTATCGCTGAAGAAATGACCCTGGGCTTCGACGGCGTCACCACCGGCGCATCCAACGACATCATGCGTGCCAGCCAGATTGCACGGAACATGGTGACCAAGTGGGGTTTGTCGGAAAAACTCGGTCCGTTGATGTACGCCGAAGAAGAGGGCGAAGTGTTCCTCGGTCGTGGTGGCGGCGGTCAGCATGCCAGCTTCTCCGGCGAGACAGCCAAGCTGATCGACTCCGAAGTACGCAGCATCATTGACCAGTGCTACGGCACGGCCAAACAGATCCTTACGGATAACCGTGACAAGCTCGACGCCATGGCGGATGCCTTGATGAAGTACGAGACGATCGATGCCGATCAGATCGACGACATCATGGCGGGTCGTACGCCTCGCGAACCTCGCGACTGGTCTGGCGGCAGCGATACTTCCGGTACGCCTCCGGCGGTGCAGGATGGGCGTTCGGAAACACCAATCGGTGGCCCGGCTGCTGACGTATAAGGTTTGAAATGACTTCTGTTCAGTCCTCGACCCGGTTGCCTTGCGGCAACCGGGTTCTTGATTTGGCCCAGACGCATGTCATGGGTATTCTCAATGTCACTCCCGACTCGTTTTCCGATGGCGGCCGATACAGTCAGCTGGATGCGGCGCTGCGCCACGCCGAGGCGATGATGGTGGCGGGGGCGACGCTGATCGACGTCGGTGGTGAATCGACCCGGCCAGGGGCCAGGGCGGTTTCACCACTTGAGGAGTTGGAGCGTGTAGCGCCCATCGTCGAGCGTATTCATCGTGAACTCGATGTGATTATCTCGGTCGATACTTCCACGCCGGCGGTCATGCGTGAAACCGCAAGGCTGGGAGCGGGGTTGATCAATGATGTGCGTTCGTTGCGTCGAGACGGAGCCCTGGATGCAGCAGCGGCCACCGGTTTGCCGGTGTGTCTGATGCATATGCTCGGTGAGCCGGGTGACATGCAGGACAATCCGCAGTACCAGGATGTGACAAAAGAGGTCGGCGAGTTTCTCGCCGAGCGCATGGTCCAGTGTGCGTCGGTAGGCATCCCCCCTGAGCGGATCATTCTCGATCCGGGCTTCGGCTTCGCGAAAACCTTGCAGCACAACCTGAGCTTGTTTAAGCATATGGAGGCCTTGCATGCCTTGGGGCGGCCCCTGTTGGTCGGGGTTTCGCGAAAGAGCATGATCGGGCAAGCGTTGAATCGGCCGGTGGGAGAGCGCCTGCATGGTGGTTTAGCGCTCGCGGCACTGGCTTCAATCAAGGGGGCGCGTATATTGCGCGTCCATGATGTGGCTGAAACGGTCGACGTAGTGCGAATGATTGCCGCAGTAGAATCAGCCGAATAAGAAATGATGGAGTACTTATGAGTAAAAAATACTTTGGCACCGACGGCATTCGTGGTCGGGTCGGTGAATACCCGATTACTCCTGATTTCATGCTAAAGCTTGGCTGGGCGGCAGGCATGGCATTTCGCAGCATGGGTGCCTGCAAGGTGCTCGTGGGCAAGGACACCCGGATCTCCGGTTACATGTTCGAGTCGGCGCTTGAGGCTGGTCTGACCTCGGCAGGTGCTGATGTGATGCTCCTGGGGCCGATGCCGACGCCGGCCATCGCCTATCTGACACGTACCTTTCATGCTGAAGCCGGCATCGTGATCAGCGCTTCGCACAACCCTCATGACGACAACGGCATCAAGTTTTTCTCCGGGAAGGGCACCAAGCTTCCGGATGAAGTCGAACTGATGATTGAAGAGCTGCTCGACACCCCGATGACCGTGGTTGAGTCGAGCAAAATCGGCAAGGTGTCGCGAATCAACGATGCCTCGGGCCGTTATATCGAATTCTGCAAGAGCAGCGTCCCTACCGGTACCAGTTTCGCCGGGCTGAAGATCGTGATCGACTGTGCCCACGGTGCGACCTATAAAGTGGCGCCTAGTGTGTTCCGTGAGTTGGGGGCCGATGTCGTTGTGCTTTCTGCTCATCCTAATGGCCTGAACATCAATGAGAATTGCGGTTCGACCCATATGGAGCCGCTGCAAGCCGCTGTATTGGCCGAGCACGCCGATTTGGGTATTGCCTTTGATGGTGATGGTGATCGGGTCCAAATGGTCGATCACACTGGCACTGTCGTCGACGGCGATGAGTTGTTGTTTATCATTGCTCGCGATCTGCAAGAGCGCGGCAAGTTGCAGGGCGGTGTGGTCGGAACGCTGATGAGTAACCTGGGGCTGGAGTTGGCCCTGGCTGATCTGGCGATTCCTTTTGTTCGCGCCAACGTTGGCGACCGTTACGTGATCTCCGAGTTGCTGGAGCGCGATTGGCAGGTGGGTGGAGAAAACTCGGGGCACATTGTCTGCTTCAGTCACACCACTACTGGTGATGCAATTATTGCCGCGTTGCAGGTGATGATGGCCCTGAAGAGGCGCGCAGAAGGATTGGCTCAGTCCCGTCAGGCGTTGCGCAAGTGCCCTCAGGTACTGATCAATGTCCGGTTTGGCGGTGGTGCGAGTCCGCTCGAGCATCCGAAAGTCAAGGAGGCCAGTGACCGTGTCACCCAGGCGATGGCCGGTCGTGGGCGTGTGCTATTGCGCAAGTCCGGGACAGAGCCTCTGGTGCGGGTTATGGTCGAGGGCGAGGACGAAATGCAGGTTCGCGGCTACGCCGAAGAGCTGGCAAAACTGGTTACTGAAGTTTCTGCCTGAATTCGGCTTGCCAGCCATGATTGTGTTGGGTAACATCTGCGCCCACTTTGACCGACGAGGTACAGCATGCGTCGCCCTATGGTAGCTGGTAACTGGAAGATGCACGGTACCCGCGCCAGCGTCGCTGAGCTGATCAACGGCCTTCGTCATCAGGCCTTGCCGAGCGGTGTTGATGTTGCGGTATTCCCGTCTTTCTTGCATATCAATCAAGTGATTGATGGTCTGGAAGGCAAGTCGATCAAGGTCGGCGCGCAGAACGCTGCGGTGGAATCCAAACAAGGTGCATTGACCGGTGAAGTTGCGCCGAGTCAATTGGCTGATGAAGGTTGCTCGCTGGTGCTCGTTGGGCATTCCGAGCGGCGCCAGATCGTTGGCGAGAATGATGAAACACTCATTCGCAAATTCGCAGCGGTACAGGCATGTGGCTTGATTCCAGTGTTATGCATAGGGGAAACCCTTGAAGAGCGCGAAGCTGGAAAAACTCTTGAGGTTGTCGGGCGTCAGCTTGGCAGTATCATTGAGGAGCTGGGTGTTGGTGTCTTTGCAAAGGCAGTAATCGCTTACGAGCCAGTCTGGGCCATAGGCACCGGGCTGACTGCTTCGCCGCAACAGGCGCAGGATGTGCATGCAGCCATTCGCGCTCAGTTGGCGGCAGAGAATTCTGAGGTCGCGCAAGGTGTGCGGCTTCTATACGGCGGCAGCGTGAAGGCGGCCAATGCGGTCGAACTGTTCGGCATGCCGGATATCGATGGGGGGCTCATTGGTGGAGCCTCCCTGAATGCAGATGAGTTCGGTGCGATTTGTCGCGCCGCGGGAAACTGAAAAAATGCTGGAAACAGTCGTAGTCGTTTTTCATCTGCTGGGTGCATTGGGCGTAGTTGCTCTGGTTTTGCTGCAGCAGGGTAAAGGTGCGGATGCTGGCGCGTCTTTCGGAGCAGGTGCTTCAAATACTGTGTTCGGAAGCCAAGGTTCCTCTACCTTTCTTAGTAAGTTTACTGCTATACTTGCCGCCGGTTTCTTCATAACCAGCTTAGGGTTAGGTTACTTTGCTAAAGAGAAGGCTCACCAGCTGACTCAAGTAGGTTTGCCAAACCCGGCAGTGTTGGAAGTTCCAAAGCAACAACCGGCTTCTGATGATGTCCCGGTGCTTCAAGAGCAAAAGTCGGCTACTCCAGCGACTGACGTGCCTCCAGCTCAAGAGCAGAAGTAAGAAGGGTTTCAAACGTAGTATTGCCGAGGTGGTGGAATTGGTAGACACGCAACCTTGAGGTGGTTGTGCCCATAGGGTGTAGGGGTTCGAGTCCCCTTCTCGGTACCAATTATCAGGAGAGCCCGCTGTTGCGGGCTTTCTTGTAGGTGGAAGGTTACATTGACCCTGTCAGGGATCGGTCGTATACTTCCGCCCCAGCTTTGTCGCGGGGTGGAGCAGTCTGGTAGCTCGTCGGGCTCATAACCCGAAGGTCGTCGGTTCAAATCCGGCCCCCGCAACCAGTTTAAGGAGCCCCTTTTAAGGGGCTTTTTGTTAGCTGGACACTTTCAACGCCGCTGTTCAACGGCGTTTCAAGGATGGGCGTTTCGCCCATTTTTTTATTTTGCACAGCATGCACATACATGCACGAGGGGGTTCAGGTGTCGAGCAAGCTAGAAGAGTTGCAGGCCTTGCTGGCCCCGGTGGTCGTGGCCCTAGGCTATGAATGCTGGGGTATTGAGTTTTCGGCTCAAGGTCGCCACTCAATGTTGCGCGTTTATATTGATAAAGAGGGCGGCGTGCTGGTGGACGATTGTGCCATCGTCAGCCGTCAGATCAGCGGTGTACTGGATGTTGAAGATCCGATCGCCGTTGAATACACCCTTGAAGTTTCCTCGCCTGGCATGGAACGCCCACTGTTCACTATTGAGCAGTTTGCAAAATTTGCCGGTGAACAAGTGAAGATCAAGCTGCGCTCGCCTTTTGAAGGTCGGCGCAACTTTCAGGGCCTTCTGCGCGGTGTAGAAGAGCAGGACGTCGTGGTGCAGGTTGAAGACCATGAGTTCCTGTTGCCGATCGATATGATCGACAAGGCCAACATTATTCCCAGTTTTGACTGAGACGCGGATCCCGCGGATCCAATGGCTTGCGAAAGGCGAGGCGTACGATGAGCAAAGAAGTACTGCTGGTTGTTGAGTCGGTATCCAATGAAAAGGGCGTACCGGCAAACGTAATTTTTGAAGCGCTGGAGCTGGCTCTGGCCACTGCTACCAAAAAGCGTTTTGAGGACGAAGTCGATCTGCGTGTGGAAATCAATCGCCACACCGGTGCTTACGAAACATTCCGTCGCTGGACGGTCGTCGAAGAAGCAGATCTGGACGATCCGGCCATCGAAACCTGGCCGAGCAAGGTTGCAGAAACGCATCCTGGTGCCAAGGTCGGCGATGTTGTCGAAGAAAAGATCGAATCCATCGAGTTCGGCCGCATTGCTGCACAGACCGCCAAGCAGGTCATCGTGCAGAAAGTTCGCGAAGCCGAGCGTGCTCAAGTCGTTGATGCCTATCGCGAGCGCCTGGGAGAAATCATCTCCGGCACCGTGAAGAAAGTCACCCGCGACAACGTGATCGTCGACCTGGGCAATAACGCTGAAGCGTTGCTGGCCCGTGAAGACATCATTTCTCGCGAAACCTTCCGGGTTGGTGTGCGTCTGCGTGCGCTGCTCAAGGAAATCCGCACCGAGAACCGCGGCCCTCAGCTGATCCTGTCGCGTACTGCGCCGGAAATGCTGATCGAGTTGTTCCGCATCGAAGTGCCGGAAATCGCTGAAGGCCTGATCGAAGTAATGGCTGCGTCCCGCGACCCGGGTTCGCGCGCCAAGATCGCGGTCCGCTCCAAGGACAAACGCATTGATCCGCAAGGCGCTTGCATCGGTATGCGTGGTTCGCGCGTCCAGGCAGTGTCCGGCGAATTGGGCGGTGAGCGTGTGGACATCGTCCTGTGGGACGATAATCCGGCGCAGTTCGTGATCAATGCAATGTCGCCGGCTGAAGTGGCGGCAATTATCGTTGACGAAGATGCCCATGCAATGGACATCGCCGTTGGCGCAGACAATCTGGCTCAGGCCATCGGTCGCGGTGGTCAGAACGTGCGTCTGGCCAGCCAGTTGACTGGCTGGACCCTGAACGTGATGACCGAATCGGACATCCAGGCTAAGCAGCAAGCAGAAACCGGCGATATCCTGCGCAACTTCATCGACGAGCTGGAAGTCGACGAAGACCTGGCACAGGTGCTGGTAGATGAAGGCTTTACCAGCCTGGAAGAGATTGCCTACGTACCGTTGGAAGAAATGCTCAACATCGACGGCTTTGACGAAGAAACCGTCAACGAGCTTCGCGCTCGCGCCAAGGATCGTTTGTTGACTAAAGCCATCGCTACTGAGGAAAAGCTGGCAGACGCCCATCCGGCCGAAGACCTGCTCTCGCTTGAGGGTATGGACAAGGATTTGGCGATGGAACTGGCGGTGCGCGGCGTAATTACCCGCGAAGACCTGGCCGAGCAGTCTATTGACGACCTGCTCGACATCGACGGCATTGACGATGATCGTGCCGGCAAGTTGATCATGGCCGCCCGAGCCCATTGGTTCGAGTAATTAGGCGCGGCCTGAGGAGAGAAGTGCATGACGCAAGTCACGGTGAAACAACTGGCCGATGAGGTCAAAACACCGGTAGAGCGCCTGTTGCAGCAGATGCGTGAGGCAGGTCTGCCGCACACCGCCGCCGATGAAGGTGTGAGCGATAGTGAGAAGCAGTCTTTGCTGACTCACTTGAAGAGCAGCCACAAGGCGAAAGTGGAAGAACCGCGCAAGATTACATTGCAGCGCAAAACCACCAGCACCCTGCGTGTTGCTGGTAGCAAGAGCATCAGCGTTGAAGTACGCAAGAAGAAAGTCTTCGTACAGCGCAGCCCGGAAGAAATCGAAGCCGAGCGCAAACGCGAACTGGAAGAACGTCGCGCAGTAGAAAATGCTGCACGTCAGAAGGCTGAAGAAGAAGCCAAGCGTCGCGCCGAAGAAGAAGCGCGTCGCCAGCCTGCTGCTGCGCAAACCGCTACTAACGACGCCGTTGCAGCGCCTGTTGCAGTTGCCGAACCCGTGAGTGAAAGCGCGCCGGTTGTTGCAGCTGCACCAGCACCTGCGGCCGACACTCGCAAACGCGACGAGCAGCGTCGTCCGGACAAACCACGTGCCGACGATAGCAATCGTCGTGGCAGTGGCGATGGCGAGCGCAAAAACGCTCCGCATCGTGCTTCGGTCAAGGAAAAAGCGCCTGCGCCACGTGTTGCGCCACGTACTACCGACGAAGAAAGCGATGGCTTCCGTCGTGGTGGTCGCGGCAAGGCCAAGCTGAAGAAACGCAACGCCCACGGTTTCCAGAGCCCAACCGGCCCTGTTGTGCGCGAAGTGAAGATCGGCGAGACCATCACTGTTGGCGATCTCGCCCAGCAGATGTCGGTCAAGGCTGCTGAAATCATCAAGTTCATGTTCAAACTGGGTACCCCAGCGACGATCAACCAGGTACTGGATCAGGAAACTGCCCAACTGGTTGCCGAAGAGCTGGGCCACAAAGTGACCCTGGTCAGCGACACCGCCCTGGAAGATTCCCTGGCCGAGTCCCTGAAGTTTGAAGGTGAAGCGTTCTCCCGTGCACCGGTTGTGACCGTAATGGGTCACGTTGACCACGGTAAGACCTCGCTGCTCGACTACATCCGTCGTGCCAAGGTAGCTGCTGGCGAAGCCGGCGGTATCACCCAGCACATCGGTGCATACCACGTTGAAACCGAACGCGGCATGGTCACCTTCCTCGACACCCCTGGTCACGCCGCGTTTACCGCCATGCGTGCTCGTGGTGCCAAGGCGACCGACATCGTGATCCTGGTGGTTGCAGCGGACGACGGCGTAATGCCGCAGACCGTTGAAGCCGTTCAGCACGCCAAGGCTGCTGGTGTTCCGCTGGTTGTTGCAGTGAACAAAATCGACAAGCCGGGCGCCGATCTCGATCGCATCCGTAGCGAACTGTCGGTTCACGGCGTGACCTCGGAAGAGTGGGGTGGCGACACCCCGTTCGTATCGGTTTCGGCGAAAGTCGGTACTGGCGTGGACGAGTTGCTCGAAGCTGTTCTGCTGCAAGCTGAAGTTCTCGAACTGAAAGCGACCCCTTCGGCTCCTGGCCGTGGCGTCGTGGTTGAATCGCGTCTCGACAAAGGTCGTGGCCCGGTTGCAACCGTTCTGGTTCAAGACGGTACCCTGCGCCAAGGCGACATGGTGCTGGTCGGTTCGAACTATGGCCGCGTTCGCGCCATGCTCGACGAGAACGGCAAGCCAATCAAGGAAGCCGGTCCTTCCATCCCTGTCGAGATCCTCGGCCTGGACGGTACCCCGGACGCTGGCGACGAGATGAGTGTGGTTGCCGACGAGAAGAAAGCCCGTGAAGTGGCTCTGTTCCGTCAAGGCAAGTTCCGCGAAGTCAAACTGGCCCGTGCTCACGCCGGCAAGCTTGAAAACATCTTCGAGAACATGGGTCAGGAAGAGAAGAAGACGCTCAACATCGTCCTCAAATCCGACGTCCGTGGTTCGCTGGAAGCGTTGAACGGTGCCTTGAATGGCTTGGGTAACGACGAAGTGCAAGTGCGTGTGGTCGGTGGCGGTGTCGGTGGTATCACCGAATCCGATGCCAACCTGGCACTGGCCTCCAACGCTGTACTGTTCGGCTTCAACGTGCGTGCCGATGCTGGCGCTCGCAAGATCGTCGAGCAGGAAGGTCTGGATATGCGTTACTACAACGTGATCTACGACATCATCGAAGACGTCAAAAAAGCCCTCACCGGTATGCTGGGCAGCGATGTTCGCGAGAACATCCTGGGTACCGCCGAAGTGCGTGACGTGTTCCGTTCGCCGAAGTTTGGCGCGATCGCTGGTTGCATGGTTATCGAAGGTGTTGTTCACCGTAACCGTCCAATCCGTGTACTGCGTGAAGACATCGTTATCTTCGAAGGCGAGCTGGAATCCCTGCGCCGCTTCAAGGATGACGCTTCCGAAGTACGTGCCGGCATGGAATGCGGTATCGGCGTGAAGAGCTACAACGACGTCAAAGTCGGTGACAAGATCGAAGTCTTCGAGAAGGTTCAGGTTGCTCGCAGCCTCTAACTCGCGCACTTCAAGGGCCACGATGAGCCGCCGCATGCAGATGCGCGGCGCAACGTCCGGACTCTAAACGCAACGCCCGGTCTGGCTTTTGTCAGGCCGGGCGTTTGCCGCTTTCAGACCCCTCGGGTTTCACCGTGGGGCAGTAACAGGTAACAAGACATGGCAAAAGAATACAGCCGTACCCAACGTATCGGCGATCAGATGCAGCGTGAGCTGGCACAGCTGATCCGTCGTGAAGTCAAAGACCCGCGCGTCGGTCTGGTCACCATTACCGCTGTTGAAGTCAGCCGTGACGTCGGTCACGCCAAGATCTTCATCACCGTGATGGGCCAGGACAGCCGCGACGACATCGCGCAAAGCATCAAGGTGCTCAACGCAGCCGCCGGTTTCCTGCGTATGCAGCTGGCTCGCGAAATGAAGTTGCGCAGCGTTCCGCAGTTGCACTTCCATTACGACGAAAGCGTCGTGCGTGGCGCGCACCTGTCGGCCCTGATCGAGCGTGCGGTGGCTGAAGACAATCAGCACCCGGTAGCGGCTGAACCCGAAGACGCCAAGGAGTAATCGGTGGCTCAGGTCAAACGTATCCGTCGTAACGTCAGCGGCATCATCCTGCTCGACAAGCCGTTGGGGTTCACCTCCAACGCGGCGTTGCAGAAGGTCCGCTGGCTGCTCAATGCCGAGAAGGCCGGGCATACCGGCAGTCTCGATCCGCTGGCCACTGGCGTGCTGCCGTTGTGCTTCGGCGAGGCCACCAAGTTCTCGCAATACCTGCTCGATTCCGACAAGGGTTATGAAACCCTGGCGCAACTGGGCAAGACCACCACCACGGCCGATGCCGAAGGTGAAGTTTTGCTGGAACGCCCGGTGACCGTTGGTCGCGCCGATATCGAAGCTGTGCTGCCGAAATTTCGTGGGCAAATCAGTCAGATACCGCCGATGTACTCGGCGCTCAAGCGTGATGGCCAGCCGCTGTACAAGCTGGCCCGTGCAGGCGAAGTAGTGGAGCGCGAACCGCGTTCTGTTACTATTGCGCGCTTGGAATTACTGGCCTTTGAGGGTGATACTGCGCGGCTTGCGGTGGATTGCAGCAAAGGCACCTATATCCGCACCCTGGTGGAGGATATAGGTGAGCAACTCGGTTGTGGCGCTTACGTCGCTGAATTGCGACGTACCCAGGCCGGGCCTTTCACGCTTGCACAGACCGTCACTCTGGAAGAGCTTGAAGCGGTACACGCCGAAGGCGGCAACGAAGCGGTCGACCGCTTCCTGATGCCATCGGACAGCGGCCTGCTGGACTGGCCACTGTTGCATTTCTCGGAGCACAGCGCGTTCTACTGGCTTAACGGCCAACCGGTACGCGCCCCGGATGCACCGAAATTCGGCATGGTACGGGTACAGGATCACAACGGTCGCTTCATCGGTATCGGTGAAGTGAGCGAAGACGGGCGCATCGCGCCACGTCGACTGATTCGGTCAGAATGACCGGACGAGTGTGGCTGTTAACAGGCACGGTCACTACTCATTTATAGATACAGGGATTTGTCCCTGGCCTGTTGAAGCTGTTTCTTTGAAACAGTTTCCTGATAAAAGGATTGCCTCATGGCTCTCGACGTTCAAGAAAAAGCTCAAATCGTAGCTGACTACCAGCAAGCTGTTGGTGACACTGGTTCGCCAGAAGTGCAAGTTGCACTGCTGACCGCCAACATCAACAAACTGCAAGGTCACTTCAAGGCCAACGGTAAAGACCACCACTCCCGTCGTGGTCTGATCCGCATGGTTAACCAGCGTCGTAAGCTGCTGGACTACCTGAAAGGCAAGGACGTGAGCCGTTACAGCGCTCTGATCGCTCGCCTGGGTCTGCGTCGCTAATAAGCGATTGCGCTAGAGGTTGGTTGTCTGTCGTGCGTCAGTGGGTTTCCCGCTGGCGCATGGCAGGCTCCCAGCCTCAAGTTTTATCTGGGTATACGTTTTACCCTGGACAGGCGTTGGGCCGATTCCCGACATTGCCCAAGAATTTCGCAAGAAGACAAGTTCCCCAAGAGCCACAAAAGAAGGTAGGACACCGTGAACCCGGTAATCAAAAAATTCCAGTTCGGTCAGTCGACCGTTACCCTCGAGACTGGCCGTATCGCCCGTCAGGCCTCCGGCGCAGTATTGGTCACCGTTGACGACGACGTCAGCGTATTGGTGACCGTCGTTGGTGCCAAACAAGCCGATCCAGGCAAGGGCTTCTTCCCTCTGTCCGTTCACTACCAGGAAAAGACTTACGCTGCCGGTAAGATCCCTGGCGGTTTCTTCAAGCGTGAAGGCCGTCCTTCCGAGAAAGAAACCTTGACTTCCCGACTGATCGACCGTCCGATCCGTCCACTGTTCCCAGAAGGCTTCATGAACGAAGTGCAGGTTGTCTGCACCGTCGTTTCCACTAGCAAGAAGACCGATCCGGACATCGCTGCGATGATCGGTACCTCGGCTGCCCTGGCCATCTCCGGCATTCCTTTCGATGGCCCGATCGGCGCTGCCCGCGTTGCGTTCCATGAAAGCACCGGCTACCTGCTGAACCCGACTTACGAACAACTGAAAGCTTCGAGCCTGGACATGGTCGTTGCCGGTACTTCGGAAGCTGTGTTGATGGTTGAATCGGAAGCCAAAGAGCTGACCGAAGACCAGATGCTGGGCGCTGTACTGTTTGCTCACGACGAGTTCCAGGTGGTGATCAACGCCGTCAAGGAACTGGCCGCCGAAGCTGCCAAGCCAACCTGGACCTGGGCTCCTCAGCCAGAAGCCACCGCACTGCTGGGCGCTATCCGTGCCGAGTTCGGCGAAGCGATCTCCCAGGCTTACACCATCACCGTCAAAGCCGACCGTTATGCACGTCTGGGCGAGCTGAAAGACCAGGTGGTTGCCAACCTGTCCGGTGAAGAAGGTCAGCCGACTTCCGCTGAAGTCAAAGCGGCTTTCGGTGAAATCGAATACCGCACCGTTCGCGAAAATATCGTTAACGGCAAGCCACGTATCGACGGTCGCGACACCAAGACCGTACGTCCGCTGAACATCGAAGTTGGTGTTCTGCCGAAGACCCACGGTTCGGCACTGTTCACCCGTGGCGAAACCCAGGCCCTGGTAGTCGCGACTCTGGGTACCGCCCGTGACGCACAGCTGCTGGACACCCTGGAAGGCGAGAAAAAAGACCCGTTCATGCTGCACTACAACTTCCCTCCGTTCTCGGTAGGTGAGTGTGGCCGCATGGGTGGCGCTGGTCGTCGCGAAATCGGTCACGGCCGTCTGGCCCGTCGTTCGGTTCAGGCCATGCTGCCTGCTGCCGACGTGTTCCCGTACACCATTCGTGTGGTGTCGGAAATCACCGAGTCCAACGGTTCGAGCTCCATGGCTTCGGTCTGCGGCGCTTCCCTGGCTCTGATGGATGCCGGTGTTCCGATGAAGGCACCGGTTGCCGGTATCGCCATGGGTCTGGTTAAAGAAGGCGAGAAATTCGCCGTCCTGACCGACATCCTGGGCGACGAAGATCACCTCGGCGACATGGACTTCAAAGTAGCCGGTACCGCCAAAGGTGTTACCGCGCTGCAGATGGACATCAAGATCAAGGGCATCACCGAAGAAATCATGGAAATCGCTTTGGGCCAAGCCCTGGAAGCGCGCCTGAATATCCTCGGTCAGATGAACCAGATCATTGGCCAGTCGCGTACCGAGCTGTCGGAAAACGCTCCGACCATGATCGCGATGAAAATCGACACCGACAAAATCCGTGATGTCATCGGTAAAGGCGGCGCGACCATTCGTGCGATCTGTGAAGAAACCAAGGCTTCGATCGACATCGAAGACGACGGTTCGATCAAGATCTTCGGCGAAACCAAGGAAGCGGCTGAAGCGGCACGTCAGCGCGTTCTGGGCATCACCGCTGAAGCTGAAATCGGCAAGATCTACGTTGGTAAAGTTGAGCGCATCGTCGACTTCGGCGCATTCGTCAACATCCTGCCGGGCAAGGACGGTCTGGTTCACATCTCGATGCTGAGCGATGCTCGCGTTGAGAAAGTGACCGACATCCTGAAAGAAGGCCAGGAAGTGGAAGTACTGGTACTGGACGTGGACAACCGCGGCCGTATCAAGCTGTCCATCAAAGACGTAGCAGCAGCCAAGGCTTCGGGCGTTTAATCACCCCCGCGCCTGACCGCTTCAACGTTATAAAAAATGCCCCGCCGTGAAAACGGCGGGGCATTTTTTTGTGCGCAGAAAAATATCTGAATAAGCTCCCTCGTCACAAGTTGCCGGACCCCGAAGCCAGTGCTAGGTTTAGCCCACAGCCCGTGTAGCTCAGCCGGTAGAGCAGCGCACTCGTAACGCGAAGGTCGCAGGTTCGATTCCTGTCTCGGGCACCATCTCTTCTTCATTTCACCTTTCTGCTCAGATCCTCGACGGTGCGCTTGAGCTGATCCATCGCGCGATCCTGATCGCTGATCTCCCGTTTGAGACTGGAAATTTCGCTGTTGCTCGAGCTTGAGCTGGAGCCGCTGTTGCGCTTTAGCTCTTCCATTTGCTTGCCAAGGTTGTTCAGATCGCGCTCCTGCTCATTGACCGTGCGCTTGAGATCCTCAATCTCCTTGCTGCTGGAGCTTGAGCTGGAACCGCTATTGCGATTGAGTTCTTCGATCTGACGGGCCTGCTCGCTAAGGGTGCGTTTCTGGCTTTCCAGTTCGGTGGCATTGGCCTTCACGGTTTTTTGCAGGCTTTCCAGATCGTCGATGCTGACGCTGGTTCTGACGAGCGTGTCCTTGCCGAATGAATTGTGGAGGGCGGAGATTTTGTCGGAGTACAACGCAGGGTCAGAGGTGACTTCGACAGCCGCTTGAGCCGCGCTGGCCAATGTCAGGCTGCCGAGCAGCAGGGTAGCGGTCGCAAGCTGGGCAGACAAAAGCTTCGAAAAACTGCGCATCACTGGGGTTCCTTGTGAAGTGCTGATATGGCACATCGCTATGACTTGGGGTTTTGACTTATGTTCCCTAAGCCACCTGCACCTTGTGCGTGTGGTTTTTTATGGGATAGATGTAAAGACCCGTGTAAATCATCGGCAAAACGTCCTATATTCGTTGTCTGCATGAGCATCACCCAGCAGTTTTCAGATGATCCCGAATGGTTCTGAAGGCCAGACAAACCGGGCTTCAAACGGTTTTTCTGCGTCAGAGAGATCCTTGATGATCCAGATCCATCTTCCATTCCTCAGATCAGCGAGAACGCCATGACCGTTAAAGAATTGACCCAAGAAGCCAGACACGAAGAAGCCCTGAAAAAGTACGTGCTGGACGCGCCCCAGTTGCTGGAAGAGATCAAGGACTTGCCCGCCGACGATCAGAAAGACCAGATCCAGTGGGCGTTCGAGGATGAGGCGGAAGCTCAGGGCTTGCAGCCGTGGGAGCTGACGCTCAAATACACCACAACCCCGGAAGAGTTCGAGGCCGCGCGCCTGGCGCTGCACAAGGAGGCGGCCGAGGTATTGGGCGTCGAGTGGGAAGAGTACTGCGAGATGAATAATCTGGTGGTCTAAAAAAATGCCAGCCTTCATCAGGCTGGCATTTTTTATTATCAAAGGCGTGATCAGAGACTCAGTCGCATCGACAGGTCCACAGCCTTCACATCCTTGGTCATCGCACCAATCGAAATATAATCCACCCCGGTTTCGGCAATTGGCAGCAACGTACTTTCGTTGATGCCGCCGCTGGCCTCCAGTTTTGCCTTGCCGGCGTTCAAGCGCACGGCTTCGCGCATGTCATCCAGGCTCAGTTCATCGAGCATGATGATGTCGGCGCCCGCCGCCAGTGCTTCCTTCAGCTCTGCCAGGTTTTCCACTTCGATCTCCACCGGTTTGCCCGGGGCGATCTTGTGCGCGGCGTTGATGGCTTCAGGAATGCCACCGCAGGCGGCGATATGGTTTTCCTTGATCAGGAAGGCGTCATACAGGCCGATGCGGTGGTTATGGCAACCGCCGCAGGTCACGGCGTATTTCTGAGCCAGGCGCAGCCCCGGCAGGGTTTTGCGGGTGTCGAGCAACTTCACCTGGGTCTCGGCGACGAAATCGGCTAGGTACTGCGCGCGAGTGGCCACGCCAGACAGCAATTGCAGGAAATTAAGCGCACTGCGCTCACCCGTCAGCAGCGAGCGCGCCGGGCCTTCGAGATGGAATAGCACCTGATTGGGTTTCACCCGTTCGCCGTCGGCTACCTGCCAGTGCACCGCAACCCGCGGATCCAGCTGCCGAAACACGGCATCCACCCACGCGGTGCCAGCAATGACAGCCGCATCGCGGGTGATGATGGTGGCTTTGGCCAGGCGTTCGGCCGGGATCAGTTGCGCGGTGATGTCGCCGCTGCCGATGTCCTCGAGCAACGCACGGCGCACGTTGGCTTCGATTTCGGCGGTCAAATCGGCGAGACGTAGATTCGGCATAACGGGCTCCACAAACAAAGTGGCCCGATTATAGGGCCATGCTGCGAGGCAACCCAAGGCATCAACGGTCATCGGGTTACCCGTCAACCTGCATTTGGTCGATTCGCACGAGACTCGGCGCTAAGCAAGGAGCCCTCATAAACGTCTATTCCTTGGTGAAGCGCAGAGTCTGCTGGCACAAGGAAGGTCTTTTGTCGATAATCCGCCTTGCATTTGACGTCATGGCTTTGACGTTAACCGAAGAATCACCGTTTCAGGAGGCTTGGATGCACAACGACGGGAATGTAGTGCCTTTGCACAAGGCCGCTACCGACCAGGCGACTCACTCGCCGCTCGCCCGCCTGCCCGTGATTCTGCTTCAGGTTCGCGACAAGGCCGCTCAACAGCTCAAGCAAGGTTTGCAGGAACTGTTCGATAACGCCGACGACACCCTGTTCGAAATGGCCGACCGGGCCCGAAATAATGTCGAGCAAAACATCTTCTTCGAGGCCATGCGCGATTTGCGCCTCAAGCGCAAAAGCATCGAACGCGGATTTCTCGATCAATACTTCGAGGCCTTCGTCAGCCTCGCGCGGTACGATATTTCTCACGCTGCCTTGCCCCGGGCATTGGCTTTCGATGCCTCGGCGTCGATGCCCGATGACGACATGGAGCGCAATGTGGCGGTGGAGGCCATGGTCGGCAAAGTGTTGAACCGTGACGGTTTCGCCCTCGACCAGCTCACCGCTCGACTCAGCACACTGCTGAGCAAGACGCTGGTCGAACAGCACAACCCCCTGGGGCCGACGCTGCTCTGCGAGTATTTCTTGCAGGCCGGGCGCAACCTGGGCATGGAGATCAAGGTCAAGCTGATCATCCTCAAGTTGTTCGAACGCTATGTGCTCAGCAATGCTGATCAGCTCTACGCCGAAGCCAATCAACTGCTGATCGCCACCGGCGTGCTGCCGGACCTCAAGCCCGCCCCGGCGCGGCGTGCCACCGATCGGGCGGCTGCGAGCGTTCGTGCTGACTCCGCCGAAACAGGCGTGCGGACTGCTAATACGCAGATCGACGAGGGCGTGCAGGAAGTCTTCGCCGCCCTGCAGGAACTGCTGTTCCATGTGCGTGGCAGCGTCGCGCCGACCCTGGAAGTCAGTGCCCAGACCCAGCCCATTTCAACCCGCGACCTGCTGCGCCTGCTCTCGCACTTGCAGCAATACGTACCGGCGCTGGCGGTTCAGGACGACTTCGATCTGCGTAACCAGCTCGAACAACTGCTGACCCGGGTCAGCGTCAAAAGCGGCAAGTCGCGCGTGGTGGGGGTGGCCGACGAAGACGTGATCAATCTGATCGCCATGCTCTTCGAATGCATCCTCGATGACCGTAACCTGCCGGACTCCCTCAAGGCGCTGATCGGCCGTTTGCAGATTCCGATGCTGAAAGTCGCGGTGCTCGACAAGAGCTTTTTCAGCCGCAGCAGCCATCCCGCTCGGCGTTTGCTCAACGAAATCGCCGCTGCGGCCATGGGCTGGGGCGAGTGCGATGACCATGAGCGCGACAGCCTGTACCTGCGCATCGAGCAAGTAGTGCAGCGCTTGTTGAACGACTTTGTCGATGATCCGGCGATCTTTTCCGAATTGCTGGCGGATTTTCTCACCTTCACCAGTGATGAGCGCCGTCGCAGCGAATTACTCGAGCAGCGCACCCGTGACGCCGAGGAGGGCCGCGCCAGGACCGAACTGGCGCGTCAGCGCGTTGAGCAGGCGCTGAACCAGGCGTTGGTGGGCAAGGTGTTGCCGCACAGCGTGGTGGCGTTTGTCCAGGAAGCCTGGAGCAAAGTGTTGTTGCTGACCTGCCTCAAGCGCGGTGATCAGTCCGCCGAATGGCATGCCGATGTGCAGACCATGGCGCAATTGATCTGGAGCGTGCAGCGCCATGACGAACCCGATGCGAGCCTGCGCTTGTTGTCGCTGGTGCCGGGGTTGCTCAAGTCGTTGCGCGATGGCTTGAACAGCTCGGCATTCGACCCGTTCGCCACCGGCGAGTTTTTCAGCGAGCTGGAAGTTTTGCACCTTCAGTTGTTCGAACGCCCGGGCCAGAAAAGCACGGCTGTTGACGCACCGATGATGGTCGAAGTGCAGCAGCAAATCGTGCTTCGCACCGCTGACGAAGGTCCGGTCGAAACGGCATCGGTGCGTTTACCGGAGGACGATGTCGCTCTGCTTCAGGTCGATCAGCTACGCCCGGGCTGCTGGGTCGAGTTTCAGGAAGACGAGGAAAACACCCTGCGTTGCAAGCTGGCGGCGATCATTGAAGCCACCGACAAATACATCTTCGTCAACCGTACCGGGATGAAAGTGCTGGAGCACAGCCGTACCGGTCTGGCCCTGGAGTTCCGGCGTGGCGCGGTGCGAAAGCTGGACGACACCTTGCTGTTCGACCGGGCGCTGGAGTCGGTGCTGGGCAACCTGCGGCGTCTCAATCACGGCAAGTGATCGCGCGCCGAGGGTCTATCGCGGCATACTGGGCACCAACACAGTCGTCGTTGAAGGAACCTGTATGCAGTTGGACCCCGCGAGCGGTTGGTGTCAGGGTGTGCGCATATGCCCTTCGCCCAACTTCAATGCGCGCCCCGAGGGCGAAATTTCCCTGCTGGTGATCCACAACATCAGTCTGCCGCCAGCGCAGTTTTTGACCGGCAAGGTGCAGGAGTTTTTCCAGAATCGTCTGGATGTCACGGAACATCCCTACTTTGCAGGTATCGCCGACCTGCGGGTGTCTGCGCACTTTCTGATTGAACGTGACGGCACCGTCACTCAGTTTGTCTCTTGTCTTGAGCGCGCCTGGCACGCTGGCGTCTCGTGTTTCGAAGGACGGGAAACCTGTAACGATTTTTCCGTGGGCATCGAGCTCGAAGGCACGGATGATCTGCCGTTCACCGACGCCCAATATCAAGCGTTGACGGACCTGACGCGACAGCTGCAAAGCGCCTTCACGGGCATCACCGCACAACGCATCTGCGGGCATAGCGACATTGCACCCGGGCGCAAGACTGATCCGGGACCGGCGTTTGACTGGGCACGCTATCGCGCGGCTCTGGCAAAAGCCACTCAGGAAGAAGAGGAGCAACAATGAGTTTTCTGGTGCTGCTGCTGGCGGTGTGGATCGAGAAGTTCTCGGCCTTGCGCCATAGGGTTCAACGTGATGGCGGTTGGGTACGCGAGCTGAACAAGCTTGAGGCCAGCCCACGCATGACAAACCGCCCGTGGCTGATACTGGTGGTGCTGGTGTTGTTGCCGGTGGCGCTGCTGGGTTTGCTGTTGGTGGTGCTGGACCCGGTGGCCTACGGCTTGCTGGCGTTGCCGGTGCACCTGCTGGTGGTGATTTACAGTCTGGGCCGTGGTGATCTGCTGGCCGACCTCGGGCCGTTTCGCGATGCCTGGCGCCGGGAAGACCTGCAAGCCGCCGCGCATGTGGCCAAACGTGACCTGAATATTTGCGCTGACAGCGGCGAGCAACTGCTGGAGCGAGTTGAAGGGCATCTGTTGTGGCAGGCCTATCAGAGCTTTTTCGCGGTGATCTTCTGGTATTTCCTGTTGGGCCCGGTTGCTGCGTTGAGCTATCGACTGCTGGCGCTGGCCGAGGAGAACGGGCAGAACCCGGCCGTGGTCGAGCGAGCGGCACAGCTGCGTCATGCGTTCGATTGGGTACCGGTGCGACTGCTGGCGGCGAGTTTTGCGCTGGTCGGCAACTTTGTCGCGGTCGGCCGGGTGATGTTGCACGAGCTGCTGAACTGGAACATCAGCGCCGCCCAACTGATCGAGAAAGTCGGGTTGGTGGCCGGTGAAATTCCGGCACCGGTGGTCGGGCCGGACGGCATCAACAGCCTCGACCGGATCTGGGAACTGCTGCTGCGCGCGGCGGTGCTTTGGTACGCCGGGTTTGCGTTGTGGACTGTTTTGTCCTGATTTCTGCTTTGAATCGAAAAGATCGCAGCCCTGTAGCAGCTGTCGAGCCCCAGCGAGGCTGCGTTCGGCTGCGCAGCAGTCGTGAATCCGGCTGACGCGGTCTGCCTGATGCACCGCGAATTCTGATTTGACGACTGCTGCGCAGCCGAACGCAGCCTCGCAGGCTCGACAGCTGCTACGGCCGAACGCAGGCTGCGTGTCTGTCGTTAACCTTAAGTTACAAAACCCCCCGCCGATTTAGGCTATACAGAGATAGCGCCAATAGTGGCTATCTGCTCTCTCCGCGCGCCTGCCATAAAAATAAGAAATCAAAGGGAGACTTCACAGTGAAGAGCTTGCTCTATCCCGCCGTCGCGCTGATGAACCGCCTGAGCTTCGGCATGAAGTTCAGCCTGATCAGCGTGCTATTCCTCGTGCCGATGCTGGTGACCAACTTCTATCTGGTGCGCGATTCCTATCGCGAATTCCAGGGCACCCGGGTGGAGCTGCAGAGCCTCGACCTGCTAGGCAGCGGCCTGAGCCTGCGGCGGGATCTGGAAACCCTGAACAACCTGGTGCAGATCAACGTCATCCTTGGCCAGTCCGGCAAGGCGGGTCATGTCGAGTCGAATATCAGCGCCCTGGAGCAAAGCGTTCTGACCCGTTTGCAAGGGCTGGCGGCGATGACCACTGACCCGGAGCAAATCACCTTTTTCGATGGCAAGCGCGATGAAATGATTGCCGCGTTCAAGGCCCAGCAAGCGGAAACCTCTCTGCAAAGCAAAAGTGCGCTGATCGGCAAGTTGCTCGGCAACGCGCAGATTTTCAGTCAGATCATTGCCAGTCAGGCCGGCCTGAGCCGCGACAGCCAGAGTGACATGCGTCAGCTGAGCGAGCTCATTACCAACGTCACGCCAGCCGTCACCCAGACGCTCGGTGAAGGCCGGGCGATGGGTTCTTACTCATTGGGGCAGGGCTTTCTCAATTCGGCGTCGAGCACCCGTTTCGATGAGTTGCTGGCGCAGATCGAAAAGCTTCAGGCCGAATACGGTCTGAAATTGCAGGATGCTCTGGGCTCCAGTAAAGCGGCGCACGAAACCCTGGCCGCTCAGGCCGAAAGCAGTAAGGCCTCTCTGAAAAAGGCCAGTGAACTGTTCGAAGAAACAGGTGGTGATGGCTGACACCCTCGATGCACCGTGGCAGGCCTTTTACGATCAGGTCACGGGCCTGATCGACCAGACCTACCAACTCAACGAGGCCACCCTGAAGTTTCTCGGTACCCAGTTGCAGCAGCGGCTGGAGCAGCATCGCACCCACATGATCCTGCAGGCGGTGGCGTTGGCGGTGGTGTTTGTTGATTTTTTACCTCTATGGCGGTTTCTACGCCTCGACCCGCACTACCCTCAAGCGTCTTGGCGCGGTGATGGACAAGGTGGCAGCCGGCGACATGACCGTGACCTTCAGCGCCAACAGCCGCGATGAACTGGGCGAGTTGGGCGAGGTGTTCACCAGCACCGTGAAGAAGATCCATGACCTGATCGAGCGCGTGGGCCAGACCGTCAGTGAGGTCGAGCGCCAGGCCGGCCAGGTCGAAAACGTGTCGGCCCAGAGCAATCAGGCAGTGGCGGGACAGCGTACGCAGATCGAACAGGTCGCCACCGCGATGAACCAGATGTCAGCCACGTCTCTGGAAGTGGCGCGCAGCGCCGCGGCGGCCGTCAGCAGCGCTCACAGCGTCAATGACGAGACCATCAGCGGTCGCGGTCTGGTCGAGTCCCAGCAGGGCAGCATCGCTGCACTGGCCAGTGAGATCGATCAGTCGGTGCGGGTGATCAATCAACTGGCCAGCGACAGCCAATCCATCAGCCGTGTTCTGGAAGTGATCAAAAGCATTGCCGAACAGACCAACTTGCTGGCCCTCAACGCCGCCATCGAAGCCGCGCGCGCGGGCGAGCAGGGCCGGGGGTTTGCGGTGGTGGCGGACGAGGTCCGGACCTTGGCCAAACGCACTCAGCAATCGACCGAAGAAATCGAGCAGATGATTGCCAAGCTGCACAGCGGTGTCGGTGCGGCGGTCAAGGCGATGGGCACCAGCCATCAGATGGCCAACGGCACGGTCGGGCAGTCGGAAAAGGTCCAGCAGGCGCTGGAAAACATCCTCGGCGCCGTCGGCATGATCGTCGATCAGAACCAGCAGATTGCCGCTGCGGTTGAGCAACAGACTGCCGTGGCTCACGACATCGATCAGAATATCGTCGAGATCAACCGCGCTGGCGAGCGCACCGCCGACGGCGCGCACCAGACTGAAAATGCCAGCCGAGCGTTGTCGGCGCAGGTGGTGGAGCTTAAGCAATTGATCAGCGCGTTCCGGGTTTGATGTGGCGAGGGGGCTTGCCCCCGTTCGGCTGCGAAGCAGTCGTAAACCAGACAACTTGGTCTGCCTGAACGGGTGCCGGGGCCGCTTCGCGACCCAACGGGGGCAAGCCCCCTCGCCACAAAAGCCCGCTCCCACAGGGGATGTGTGTGGCAACTGACTACCAGTTAAACAACTCACACGCATTGGCCGTGCTGGCGGCAGCCAGTTGTTCAGGGCTGATCGCCATGATGGCGGCCAGTGCCTCGCAGATCGCCGGCAAATGGGCCGGGCTGTTGCGTTGACCGGGGAACATGGCGGGGGCCATGTCCGGTGAATCGGTTTCCAGTACCACCGATTCAACGGGCAGACCCGCGAGCACGCGGTGCATGCGCAAGGCCTGCGGCCAGGTCGCGGCGCCGCCGAGGCCGAGTTTGAAACCGAGCTTGATGTATTCGCGGGCCTCTTCCTGGCTACCGGCGAAGGCGTGAATGATTCCCGCGCGCTTCAAGCGAAACCGTTTGAGCGTGGCAATCACCGCCGCATGGCTGCGTCGTACATGAATCAGCGCCGGCAGATTGAAGTCCGCCGCCAGTTGCAGTTGGGCGTCGAACAGTGCTTGTTGGCGTTCACGATCCAGGGTCTCGATGAAGTAATCCAGACCGATCTCGCCCACCGCGCATAGCTGTCGATGGCCCGCCAGACGCGTCAGCCAGTCACCGAGTTCGGTCAAATCCTCTGGGCGATGGTCATCCAGATACACCGGGTGCAAACCGAACGCCGCGTGCAGATCGGGATCGCTTTGCACCAGATCCCAGACCCGCTGCCAATTGCCCTGATAAACCCCCAGCACCACCATCCGCCGCACGCCGAGGGCGCGGCTCTCGGCCAGCAGCGCCTGACGATCCACGTCGAAATCCGGGAAATCCAGATGAGTGTGGGTGTCGATCAGTTCCACGGCTCAGTCCTGATGAATTCGCTGCTTGAAGGTACGCGCGATGGCCTGCACGCCGGGTTGGTAATCGGCCTGTTCAATGGCCGCCAGCGCCAGTTGCAACGCCTTGTCGGCGATCAGCTGATGCTGCTGGGACATGGCGTTGACCGGCAGCGGCAGGAAGTCCAGCAGCTGCGTATCACCGAAGGTGCCCAGGCGCAGCGGGCGGTTTTTCAGCGGGAAGTCGTGCAAGGCATCGAACACGCCCTGAAGCAACACGTAGGAGGTGGTCACCAGCGCATCCGGCAAATGGCCCAGGCGCTGCAGCAACTCTTCCATCAATTGTTTGCCGCACTCACGGCTGAACGACTCGCCGTGCTCGATCAGCGCCTCACCTTTGAAGCCGTTCAGCGCTTCCTTGAAACCTGCGGCCCGCTCCTGGCTGATACTCAATTCGGGACGGGCCCCGATCAGCGCGATCTGCTTGGGCAACGGGTCCAGCAGGCTGCGGGTCAGGTGCAGACTGGCTTCGCGGTCGTCGCTGATCACCGAGCAGAAGTGCTCAGGCTCCATCACCCGGTCGATGGCGATGATCGGAATGCCTTTGGCTTGCAACACGCGATAGCTGTCGTCGCCGGCCGGCAGGCAACTGGCGACGATCAATGCATCGCAGCGGCGGGCGCGGAACAGTTGCAGCAATTGCCGCTCGCTGTCTGGCGCATCGTCGGAGCTGGCGATCAGTAGCTGATAACCGCGAGCCCGGGCGCCTTGCTCCAACAGTTTGGCGATTCGCGCGTAACTGGGGTTTTCCAGGTCCGGCAGAATGAAACCCAGTGTGCGGGTGTGCCGACTGCGTAGCCCGGCGGCCTGCGGGTTGGGCGTGAAGCCATGTTGTTCGACCACCGCGCGCACGCGCTCGACGGTGGCGCTGCTGATGCGTTGCTGTTCGGCCTTGCCGTTGATGACATAACTGGCGGTGGTCACGGAGACGCCGGCCAACTGTGCAATATCACTGAGTTTCAACCCGGTATTCCTTGTTTTTTCGAGCGTGTCGCAACATTTTCGCCAATCCTACCCGATTCAGGCAGGCGACCATTGTCGCAGCCTGTCCGACAATTGGACTTCAAGGATGAGACATTATCGAGTAACGTGCCTAACATTCTAGATTAAACGTTTCAGCAGGCGTATTTTCTACGTTATAGGTCGCTTTGGTCGGTTCTGCCGCGAAACCGCCAAAACTGCCCCTGAAAAGGCGCTCCCAAGGGCCTAAGCTGAATCAATCAAAACAATACCTGGCGTCACACGGCGCCAAAAAGGAGAAAGCATGCTCGAGCTCACCATAGAGCAGATATCCATGGGCCAGTCGGCTGTGGATAAAGCCACCGCCTTGCAATTACTCGCTGACCGACTCGTGACCGATGGCCTGGTGGCCGACGGTTATCTTGCGGGCTTGCAGGCCCGGGAAGCCCAGGGCTCGACCTTTCTCGGCCAAGGTATTGCCATCCCCCACGGCACCCCGGAAACCCGCGATCTGGTGTTTTCCACCGGCGTGCGGCTGATGCAGTTCCCTGACGGCGTGGACTGGGGCGATGGCCAGATCGTTTATCTGGCGATCGGTATCGCCGCCAAATCCGATGAACACCTGCGCCTGCTGCAACTGCTGACCCGCGCCCTCGGTGAAACCGATCTGGGCCAGGCCCTGCGCCGCGCCAGTTCCGCCGAAGCCTTGTTGAAACTGCTGCAAGGCGCGCCGCAAGAATTGGCGCTGGACGCACAGATGATCGGCCTCGGTGTTTCCGCCGATGATTTCGAAGAGCTGGTCTGGCGCGGTGCCCGTTTGCTGCGTCAGGCCGATTGCGTGAGCAACGGTTTTGCCGGCGTCTTGCAGCAGGTCGAAGCGCTGCCGCTGGGCGATGGCCTGTGGTGGCTGCACAGCGAACAAACGGTGAAGCGTCCGGGCCTGGCGTTCGTTACCCCGGACAAACCCATCCGCTACCTCGGTCAGCCGTTGAGCGGGCTGTTCTGCCTGGCCAGCCTCGGTGAAGCCCATCAGGCGTTGCTCGAACGCCTTTGCGCGTTGCTGATCGAAGGCCGTGGTCATGAATTGGGTCGCGCCACCAGCAGCCGCGCGGTGCTGGAAGTCCTTGGCGGTGAAGTGCCGGCGGACTGGCCGAGCGCACGCATCGCCCTGGCCAACGCCCACGGTTTGCATGCCCGCCCGGCGAAGATCCTTGCGCAACTGGCGAAAAGTTTTGAAGGCGAAATCCGTGTGCGCATCGTCGATGGCCACGACAGCGCGGTGTCGGTGAAGAGTTTGAGCAAACTGCTCAGTCTTGGCGCCCGCCGCGGTCAGGTGCTGGAGCTCATCGCCGAACCGACCATCGCCGCCGACGCCTTGCCCGCCTTGCTGGCGGCCATTGAAGAAGGCCTCGGTGAAGAAGTCGAGCCGTTGCCCGTGGTGAGCCAGCAGCGTGAAGTGCTCGTGGAGGTAGAGGTCGCCGAAGTGCTGCTCGCGCCAAAGTCCGGCAGCCTGATTCAGGCGATTGCTGCGGCACCAGGGATCGCCATCGGCCCGGCGCATATTCAAGTACTGCAAGTCATCGATTACCCGCTGCGCGGTGAGTCCGCCGCCATCGAGCGCGAACGTCTCAAGCAAGCGCTGGTCGATGTGCGTCGCGACATCGAAGGCCTGATCGAGCGCAGCAAGGCCAAAGCAATTCGCGAGATTTTCATCACCCATCAGGAAATGCTCGACGACCCGGAACTGACCGACGAAGTCGACACCCGTCTCAAGCAAGGCGAAAGCGCCGAAGCAGCATGGATGGCGGTGATCGAAGCGGCTGCCAAACAACAGGAAGCGCTGCAGGACGCCTTGCTCGCCGAACGTGCCGCCGACTTGCGGGACATTGGCCGTCGAGTGCTGGCGCATTTGTGTGGCGTCGAAACACCGGAGGAGCCTGCGCAACCGTACATTCTGGTGATGGACGAAGTCGGCCCGTCCGACGTGGCACGTCTCGATCCGACCCGCGTCGCCGGCATTCTTACTGCTCGCGGTGGCGCCACGGCCCACAGCGCCATCGTCGCGCGTGCCCTCGGTATTCCCGCGCTGGTGGGCGCCGGCGCCGCCGTGTTGCTGCTGAAACCAGGCACGCCGCTGTTGATCGATGGTCAGCGCGGGCGCCTGCATGTGGATGCCGATGCCGCAACCTTGCAGCGCGCCACCGAAGAGCGCGACACCCGCGAACTGCGCTTGAAAGCCGCCGCTGAACAACGCCATCAACCGGCGCTGACCACCGATGGCCACGCGGTGGAAGTGTTCGCCAATATCGGTGAAAGCGCCGGCGTCACCAGTGCGGTGGAGCAGGGCGCCGAAGGCATTGGCCTGCTGCGCACCGAACTGATTTTCATGGCCCACTCGCAAGCGCCGGACGAGGCGACTCAAGAAGTCGAATATCGTCGTGTGCTTGATGGCCTGGCCGGTCGACCGCTGGTGGTGCGCACCCTTGACGTTGGTGGTGACAAACCGCTGCCGTACTGGCCGATCGCCAAAGAAGAAAACCCGTTCCTCGGCGTGCGTGGCATTCGCCTGACCCTGCAACGTCCGCAGGTCATGGAAGCGCAATTGCGCGCCTTGCTGCGTGCGGCGGACAACCGTCCATTGCGAATCATGTTCCCGATGGTCGGCAGCGTCGAAGAGTGGCGTCAGGCTCGGGATATGACTGAACGTCTGCGTCTGGAAATCCCGGTCGCGGACCTGCAACTGGGGATCATGATCGAAGTGCCGTCGGCTGCCTTGTTGGCGCCGGTACTGGCCAAAGAAGTGGACTTCTTCAGCGTCGGCACCAATGACCTGACCCAGTACACCCTGGCCATCGACCGTGGTCATCCCACTTTGTCGGCCCAGGCTGACGGCTTGCACCCGGCGGTGCTGCAACTGATCGACATCACCGTGCGTGCGGCTCATGCTCATGGCAAGTGGGTCGGCGTGTGCGGTGAACTGGCAGCCGATCCGCTGGCAGTGCCGGTGCTGGTGGGCCTGGGTGTGGATGAGTTGAGTGTGTCGGGCCGCAGCATTGCCGAGGTCAAGGCGCGCATTCGTGAACTCAGCCTGACCCAGACTCAAACCCTTGCCCAACAGGCCCTGGCCGTGGGCAGCGCGAACGAAGTCCGCGCATTAGTGGAGGCCCTGTAATGGCCAAGATCTTAACCCTGACCCTTAATCCGGCGCTGGACCTCACCGTTCAATTGCCGGTTCTTACACCCGGTCAGGTCAATCGCAGCGACGAAATGCACACCCATGCCGCCGGTAAAGGGGTGAACGTAGCGCAGGTGCTGGCGGACCTCGGGCATCAACTGACCGTCAGCGGTTTTCTCGGGGCCGACAACCTTCAGGCATTCGAAACCCTGTTCGCCAAACGCGGTTTTGTCGACGCGTTTATCCGTGTTCCGGGCGAGACCCGCAGCAACCTCAAACTGGCCGAACACGACGGGCGCATCACCGACATCAACGGCCCGGGGCCGGTGATCGGCGCGGCGGCGCAACAGGCGCTGCTGGATCGCCTGGCGCAGATCGCGCCGGGGCATGACGCGGTAGTGGTCGCCGGCAGTTTGCCGCGCGGGGTCAGTGCGCAGTGGTTACGGGAGTTGATCGAGCGCTTGAATCAAATCGGATTGAAAGTCGCCCTCGACACCAGTGGCGAGGCGCTACGAACGGCGCTCAAGGCCGGCCCGTGGCTGATTAAACCGAATACCGAAGAACTGGCCGACGCACTCGATTGCGAAGTGGTTTCGCACACGGCCCAGTCCGAGGCGGCGAGCCGTTTGCATGCCCATGGCATCGAGCATGTGGTGATTTCCGACGGAGCCGACGGGGTGAGTTGGTTCAGTGTCGGCTCGGCCATGCACGCCACGCCGCCCAAGGTCAGCGTGGTCAGTACCGTTGGTGCTGGGGATTCGTTGCTGGCGGGCATGCTGCACGGTTTGCTCAGTGCCGATACGCCTGAACAAACCTTGCGCACCGCCACCGCGATTGCCGCCATGGCCGTGACGCAGATCGGTTTTGGCATCGGTGACGCCGCGCAACTGGCGCAGCTCGAACAGGGCGTGCGCCTGCGCCCCCTGACAGAACAATAAGAGGGTTTGCAATGAAGTTAGCCATTGTTACGGCCTGCCCGAACGGCATGGTCACCAGTGTGCTCTGCGCTCGTCTGCTCGATGCAGCGGCCCAGCGTCAGGGTTGGAGCACCAGTGTCGAAGTCGTTGATGCAGCCCATCCGGAACGTCAATTGTCGGCGGCGACCATCGAGGCCGCCGAGTGGGTGTTGCTGGTCACCAGCGCGCCGGTGGACATGTCGCGGTTCGTCGGCAAACGGGTGTTCCAGAGCACCCCGGCCCAGGCCCTGCAAGATGTCGAAGCGGTGCTGCGCCGTGGGGTGGAGGAGGCTGAGGTTTACGTCGCACCCGAAGCCGCCGCCGAGCCTGCCGCCATCGTTAAAAATGCACCGCGCCTGGTGGCCGTCACTGCGTGCCCGACCGGCGTCGCTCACACCTTCATGGCTGCCGAAGCCTTGCAGCAAGCGGCCAAGCGTCTGGGCTACGACCTGCAAGTGGAAACCCAGGGCTCGGTCGGCGCGCGCAATCCGCTTAGCGCAGAGGCGATTGCCGATGCCGATGTGGTGCTGTTGGCGGCCGACATAGAAGTCGCCACCGAGCGTTTCGCTGGCAAGAAAATCTACCGCTGCGGCACCGGCATTGCGCTGAAACAGGCCGAAGCGACGCTGAACAAAGCCCTGGCCGAAGGCAAGCAGGAAAGTGCTGCGACCGGTGCCAAAGGCCCGGCCAAGCAAGAGAAGTCCGGCATCTACAAACACTTGCTGACCGGTGTGTCCTACATGTTGCCGATGGTGGTAGCGGGCGGTCTGATGATCGCCTTGTCCTTCGTGTTCGGCATCACCGCGTTCAAGGAAGAAGGTACGCTGGCGGCCGCGCTGATGCAGATCGGCGGCGAGACGGCGTTCAAGCTGATGGTGCCGCTGCTGGCGGGGTACATCGCTTACTCCATCGCCGACCGCCCGGGCCTGGCGCCGGGGATGATCGGTGGTTTGCTGGCGAGCACCCTGGGCGCCGGTTTCATTGGCGGGATCATTGCCGGTTTCATCGCCGGTTACGCGGCCCAGGCGATCAATCGCTATGCGCGCCTGCCGCAAAGCCTTGAGGCGCTGAAACCGATCCTGATCATCCCGTTGCTGGCGAGCCTGTTCACCGGTCTGGTGATGATCTACGTGGTCGGCAAACCGGTGGCCGAAATGCTCGCCGGGCTCACGCACTTCCTCGACAGCATGGGCACCACCAACGCCATCCTGCTCGGTGTGCTGCTGGGCGGGATGATGTGCGTCGACCTCGGCGGGCCGATCAACAAGGCGGCTTACGCGTTTTCAGTGGGGCTGCTGGCATCGCAGAGTTATGCACCGATGGCCGCGACCATGGCCGCCGGCATGGTGCCGCCGATTGGCCTGGGCATCGCCACGTTCATCGCCCGGCGCAAGTTCGCCCAGACGGAGCGCGAGGCCGGTAAAGCGGCGCTGGTGCTGGGGCTGTGCTTTATCTCCGAAGGGGCGATTCCGTTCGCGGCCAAAGACCCGCTGCGGGTGATTCCGGCGAGCATCGCCGGCGGCGCGTTGACCGGCGCGTTGTCGATGTACTTCGGCTGCAAACTCATGGCGCCGCACGGTGGGTTGTTCGTGATGCTGATTCCGAATGCGATCAACCATGCGCTGTTGTACCTGCTGGCGATCGTCGCCGGTAGTTTGCTGACGGCGGTGGTGTATTCGGTGCTCAAGCGGCCGGAAACAGTGGAACTGGCGCTGGAACCGGCCAACGCCTGACACACCACAAAACCTGTGGGAGCGGGCTTGTCCGCGATGACGGCTTAACATTCAACCCATTCGGTGACTGTTGCACCGCTATCGCGGGCAAGCCCGCTCCCACAGGGATCGGGCTTTCACATGGGTGTCATTTGCACGTGCTTAAGTTTTCCTTTTTCAGGGAGAACACCATGAGCGAATTCGACCTCAGCCGTCGTCGTGTCATGCAGGTCGTTGGCGCCGGGCTGTTGATGCCCGGCCTGGCCCCGGCGGTGATTGCTTCGGTCAAGGATCGGCCGCAACTCACCGATGGCGTGCAGTCTGGCGACCTGTTGGGCGACCGGGCGATGATCTGGAGCCGTAGCGACCGCGCGGCGCGGATGGTGGTGGAATGGGACACGCGCAGTCTGTTCAGTAACCCTCGTCGATTTGTTTCGCCATTGGCCGATGCCCGCACCGACTTCACCGCCCGCGTCGAGCTCACTGGCCTGCCCGCCGATCAGGCGATTTTCTACCGTGTGACGTTCGAAGACGCCCAAAGCGGTGTCGCCAGCGAACCCTGGTTCGGTCATCTGCGCAGTGTGCCAACCGCCCGGCGGGATATTCGGTTTGTCTGGAGCGGCGACACGGTCGGCCAGGGTTTCGGCATCAACCCGGACATTGGCGGCATGCGTATCTACGAAGCCATGCGTCTGCGCCTGCCGGATTTTTTTATCCACAGCGGCGATACGATCTACGCCGACGGCCCGGTGCCGGCGCAACTGACCACCGAAAGCGGCCGGGTGTGGCGCAACATCACCAGCGAAGCCAAGAGCAAAGTCGCCGAAACCCTCGACGACTATCGCGGCAATTACCGCTACAACCTGATGGACGAAAACATTCGCCGCTTCAACGCCGAGGTCCCACAAATCTGGCAGTGGGACGACCACGAAGTGGTGAACAACTGGTCGCCGGGCAAGCAACTGGATGAGCGCTACAAGAGCAAAGATATCCACAGCCTGGTGGGCCGCGCGCGCCAGGCCTGGCTGGAATACGCGCCGATGCGCTTGCAGAGTGCCGATGACGGCGGGCGGATTTATCGCAAGCTGAGTTATGGGCCGATGCTTGATGTGTTCGTGCTCGACATGCGCAGTTATCGCGAAGCCAATGACGACAACCTGGGGGCCGCCAAACCGTTTCTCGGTCGCGAACAATTGGACTGGCTCAAGCGTGAATTGAAAGGCTCCCAGGCCCAATGGAAAGTCATCGCCGCCGACATGCCCATCGGCCTCGGCGTCCCCGACGGTGAAGTCAGCCCCGGTGTGGCGCGGTGGGAGGCGGTGGCCAACGGTGACCCCGGCCCGGCTCAAGGCCGTGAAGTGGAAATCTCTGAATTGCTCGGTTTTCTGCGGGCGCAGCAGGTGCGCAATTTCGTATTCCTCACGGCGGATGTGCATTACTGCGCGGCGCACCATTACCACCCGGACCGCGCGGCGTTTCAGGACTTCGAACCGTTCTGGGAGTTTGTCGCGGGGCCGCTGAATGCGGGGAGCTTCGGGCCGAATGCGCTGGATAAAACCTTTGGTCCCGAAGTGGTGTTCGAGAAAGCACCGCCGGCGCAGAACACCTCGCCGTTTGCCGGGTTTCAGTTTTTTGGCGAGGTGAACATTGATGGGCAGACGGGGGAGATGGGCATCGTGCTACGGGATCTGGATGGGGTGGGGGTGTTTGAGCGCAGGTTGCAGCCAGTTTGAGGGCTGCATGATCGTTCCCACGCTCTGCGTGGGAATGCAGCCCGGGACGCTCCGCGTCCCTTTCAAGCCGAACGCGGAGCGTCCGTTGAGGCATTCCCACGCGGAGCGTGGGAACGATCAATCAATGTACCGCGCTATTAGTAGACGTCGCGGCGGTAGCGGCCTTGTTCGATCAGGCGCTCGACTTCATCCGCGCCCAGCACTTCATTGAGCACTTGATCCACGCCTGAAGCCATCCCCTGCAAACTGCCGCAGATGTAAATCACGGCGCCATCGGCCAGCCACTTTTTCAACTCGCCGGCAGATTCGCGCAGGCGATCCTGCACATAGATCTTCTCGGCCTGATCTCGGGAGAACGCCAGGTCCAGTCGCTCCAGATCCCCGTTGATGGACCACTCTTCCAGCTCTGCGCGGCACAGGTAGTCGTGCTCGCGATTGCGCTCGCCGAATAGCAGCCAGTGACGCTGCTGCCCATCCGCAATCCGTGCCTTGAGCAAACTGCGCAACCCGGCGAGCCCGGTGCCGTTGCCCAGCAGGATCATCGGCACCGGTTCGTTCGGTAGATGGAAACCACTGTTGCGTCGTACCCGCAGGCTGATGCTGCTACCCACGGGCGCGTGTTCGGTCAACCAGCCGGAACCGACGCCCAGGCTGCCGTCGGCATGCAATTCCTGACGCACGATCAACTCCAGCACGCCGTCGGCGGCGATCGAGGCGATGGAATATTCGCGCATGGCCAACGGCACCAGGGCGTCCGCCAGCGCTTGCGCGTGCAGGCCGACCAGATGGGCGCGGTTCTCGGGCAGTTGGCGGCTGGCGAGGGCTTGTTCCAGCGTTTGCGACAGGCCATCGAACTCAACCGTGGCCCGACCATCAATCCCCAGGCCGTCGAGGAAATGCTCGATGGCCCACGGGCAGTTTCGCGGCAGCACTTCCACCAGATCACCGGCCAGCCAGCTGCTGGTGGAGGGGGCGCTGAGACCGAGCAAATACACGGGCGAACCGCTGCTGTCCGGGTTCATCAATTCGCGACGGGTCAGGGTCCAGTTGTCGTAGCGTGGCGCTTGCCAGGTATCCACCGGCGCCTGGCCCGTCAGCAGGCCGAGTTGCTGTTGCCAGTGACGCAAGGCGTAAGGGTCGCCGCTGTCGACTTCCACCGGGGCGAACAAGGTCTTGCCGCCGTGCTCGCCCAGCCAGGTGTGCAAGCGGCGAGCGAAGCCGCAGAAGTGTTGATACTGGCGGTCACCGAGGCCGAGTACGGCATAGTTAAGACTGTCGAAACTCAGCGTCCGACCCAACACTTTGCGTTCGAATCCTCGGGCGCTGTCCGGTGCTTCACCGTCGCCGAAGGTGCTGACCACAAACAGCGCGTTGCTGGAATCCTGCAGGTCCTGTTCGCTGACATTGGCCAACGGTTGAACCTTCACCGGCAACCCGGCGGCCTGCAATTGTCCGGCAGTCTGCCAGGCGAGTTGCTCGGCAAACCCGCTCTGGCTGGCGAAGCCGATCAGCCATGCCGGCGCATCGCTGCCCGGTTGCGCGAGGCCTTTGCGGGCGTCCTTGATCTGACGTTTCTTGCGTCGACGGTCCAGGTACAGCAACCAGCCAGTGATGAAAAACAGCGGCATGGCCAGCGCGGCGATCGTCACCATAATCCGCCCGATCATCCCGAAATAACTGCCGACATGCAGCGCGTAGACACTGGTCAACAGCTGCGCCTTGAGGCTCTTGTCGCTGTAACGGTCATGACGGCTGACGATGCCGGTCGCCGGATCGAGGGTGAGCTGGTTCCGTGCCTGGTCGTGGGGGGAGTTCTTCAGCAGGTAGAACACCGTTGCCGGTTGCCCGGCCACCGGTGGCATACGCACGTTGTAGGACGAAAGCCCAGGGCCGGCGGCGCTGTAGATGCTGCTCCATATCGCGGCGTAATCGGCGGTGGGGGCCGGGCCGCTTGGCGCAGGACCGCGACTGCGCACTCGTTCGTTTTGCGGCGAATCGGAAAGCAGCCGCGTCAGGCCCTTGTTGTACCACTCGTACGACCAGGTCAGCCCGGTCAGCGCCGCCAAAAGATAGAACACCAGGCACCAGGTACCGGCCACCGAATGCAGATCCCAATTGAAGCTGCGGCCCTTTTTATTCCAGTCCAGGGTCAGCCAGGCGCGCCAGTTTTTCCACTGCCGCGGCCAGCGCAGGTACAGGCCGGACAGGCAGAAGAACAGCAGGATCAGCGTACAGGCGCCGGTGATCTGCCGGCCGGTATCGTCCATGGCCAAGACCCGGTGCAGTTGCAGCATCAGGCCAAAGAAATCCTGGCCCGTGACGTCGCCCATGAACTCGGCGGTGTATGGGTCGAAGTAACGCATCGGCCCGCGACGTTCACCGGGTGGTGCCGTGAAGATCACCCGCGCGGCGTTGCCGCTGTCGGTCTCGACCCAAAGCATCGAGACTGTCTTGCCCGAAGCACCTTCGATTTTCTCTACCAGCTCGGCAGGCGGCAGTACGCCGGCGATCTGCTTCTCGACGTGCAGCACAGAGGGGTTCAGCGCTCGCAGGATTTCATCCTGGAACGATACCGCCGCCCCGGTGATGCCCATCAGGGCCAGGACCAGCCCGGCGCTGATGCCGAAAAACCAGTGCAACTGGAACAGGGATTTCTTCAACACGTCGCTCGCCTTGTTCGTTCAAAAGTCATCATCACGGCGCGCATTATGCCGTGAGTTGTCGAGAAGCATTCTTTTTTACACACAAAAGCCCCGTTCACGTCGATGAACGGGGCTTTGGCCTAATGTCAGTCAGTCCGCCGCGCAACCACAGGGATTCTCGTTTAACTGGTCAGCTTGCCGGCGTAGCTCAGTTCCAGGCCATTGACCTGCTGTTCGCCGTCCAGTACTTGCGTGGTGCCGCCGTCCGGATCGTTGATCCGCGCGTTGGTTTTCTCGGTGCGGAACAGCGCGGCGGTCAGCGACAGATCGTCACGCCTCTCCGACAACATTGCGTCATGCGTGAGCTTTTCTCTCGGCTGGAAACCTGCAAGTCAGGTGTCGCGAGATTCAAGGAAACAGTGCGCAGCGTCGGTGAAACGATCCACAGTATTTTTGTTCGACTCATCGAGTCGATCGGACTTCCCTTGTGTCAATGCCACGATCCTATCCCCAAGATCGAAGCGTACCCCAACCCTACTCTCAGCAGGAGCGACTGGAAATGGCGCGGGAACATCTTGCTCGGCTATCCGGGTTATATCGGCGCACCACAGGGGTGGTGAACAATCTCAGCGACTTTTGCTACCGGCTGACGTATATCCTGGGTGAAGCCCAGCGATATCTTCAAATCAACCATTCCGGACAAACCTTGGGACGTGCCAGTAGCTCATTGAGACTGGTGGATTTTTCGCTGGCTGAAGTCAAAGCCATGTCAGACCAGATTCTGCGGACGTTGAATGCGGTCAAAAAAAAAGCCCATGACATGTCATGGGCTTTTTTCGGGCCAGCAGCGGATTAAACGTAGAACGACTTCAACGGCGGGAAGCCATTGAATTCAACAGCGCTGTAGCTGGTGGTGTAAGCACCGGTCGACAACCAGTACAAGCGGTCACCGATCGCCAGGTTCAGCGGCAGACCGTACTTGTAGTTCTCGTACATGATGTCGGCGCTGTCGCAGGTCGGGCCGGCGATGACCACTTCTTCCATCTCGCCTTTTTTCTCGGTCCAGATCGGGAACTTGATGGCTTCGTCCATGGTTTCGATCAGGCCGGAGAACTTGCCCACATCCGTGTACACCCATCGCTCGACGGCGGTACGGGATTTACGCGCCACCAACACCACTTCGCTGACCAGAATGCCGGCGTTGGCGATCAGCGAGCGGCCCGGCTCCAGGATGATTTCCGGCAGCTCGTCGCCGAAGTCTTCCTTGAGGAAGCGGATGATTTCTTCAGCGTAGGTTTCCAGGCTGTTGGTGCGGGTGATGTAGTTGGCCGGGAAGCCACCGCCCATGTTGATCAGCTTCAGGTGGATACCGTCTTCTTCTTTCAGACGCTCGAAGATCACTTTGACCTTGGCGATCGCCGCGTCCCAGACGCTGATGTCACGCTGCTGCGAGCCGACGTGGAAGGAGATGCCGTAAGGCACCAGACCCAGGTCGCGAGCGAGGATCAGCAGGTCCATGGCCATGTCGGTCTGGCAGCCGAATTTACGCGACAGTGGCCAGTCGGCGGTGGTCGAACCTTCGGTCAGGATGCGCACGTAGACTTTCGAGCCCGGAGCTGCCTTGGCGATGTTGCGCAGGTCGGCTTCGGAGTCGGTGGCATACAGACGCACGCCCTTGTCGTAGAAGTAGCGAATGTCCTTGGATTTCTTGATGGTGTTGCCGTAGCTGATGCGATCCGGGCCGACGCCCTGGTTCATCACTTTGTCGAGCTCGTAGATCGAGGCGATGTCGAAGTTCGAGCCTTTCTCTTTGAGCAGGTCGATGATTTCAACAGCCGGGTTGGCCTTGACTGCGTAGTAGACCTTGGCGAATTCGAAACCGGCGCGCAGGTCGTCGTAGGCCTGGCTGATCATCGCGGTGTCGATCACCACGAACGGGGTTTCTTGTTTGTCGGCGAAGGCCTTCATTTTCTGGAAGGTATCGCGCGCGAAATAGTCTTCGACGTTGATCGACATGCTGGGAACTCCTACTGGCAAACTGAAATTATCAATGGGTGCAAATGAACGCCCTCCGTATCCCCACTTTGGTTCGCCTACTTCCCAAGGCATGTCGCCGAAAGCAAAAAGGCCATGGGAGGCGGTGCTTTCCCTTGGCCTTGCTGTCTCGTCGTCAGTACTTGAGCCGGATGGATCGTTTCCAGCATGGACGTTCGGCGCGAACTTTAGGGCGTGAGGAGCTTGAGATCAACAAAAAATGTCGCGTTTTTGCACGCTTCCGTCGTGCGGTGCCGGACAGGTACTGATGTAACCGACCTGCATGACAGTGTGATGTTCCCGTAGAAGGGATATTTGAGGTGTTTCAGGGGGATTTGTGGTGCCCCCAATCGCGGGCAAGCCCGCTCCCACAGTGGTTTCTGTCGTACACAAAATCTCGTGTACACCAAGAACCCTGTGGGAGCGAGGCTTGCCCGCGATGGCGTCCGTCAGGCCAACGCAGTTTCCGCTGGCGAAACAATACTGGTCTTGCCCCCACGGGACTTACCGGAGCTCAAATATTCGGCTATCGATTCCTGGGTCACCTCACCCAGGAACACCCGCTCGGCATCCATCACCGGCAGCCACGAGCGGTTGAACTCGTACATGCGCGACAGCAGGATGCGCAAATGCTCGTCGTACGCCGCGGTGGCGTTGAACTCGCGCAAGTATTGCGTGCAGGTGCCGGTCTGGCGGTGCAGGTCGCGACGGCGCACGTAGCCCAAGGCCTTGTTCTCGGCACAAGTAACCACCACGTAGCGACGGTCCAGTTCGTCCATCAACTCCAGCGCTTCGGCCACCGGGGTTTCCGGGCTCACCGAGGGCGCGTTGTCCGCCGCGTCTTCGGCTTTCACCAGCAGCAGACGCTTGAGGGTGCTGTCCTGGCCGACGAAGTTGCTGACAAAGTCGTCCGCCGGGTGCGCGAGCAGGGTGTCCGGGTGGTCGATCTGCAGCAGTTTGCCAGCGCGGAAAATCGCGATCTTGTCGCCGAGCTTGATCGCCTCGTCAATGTCGTGGCTGACCATGATCACGGTCTTGTTCAGCGCCCGTTGCATCTCGAAGAATTCGTTCTGAATCATCTCACGGTTGATCGGGTCGACCGCGCCGAACGGTTCGTCCATCAACAGCAATGGCGCATCCGCCGCCAGCGCGCGAATCACGCCGATCCGCTGCTGCTGGCCCCCGGACAGTTCACGCGGATAGCGAGTCAGATACTGCTTGGGTTCGAGCTTGATCATGCTCATCAACTCGCGGGCGCGGTCGTGGCATTTCTGTTTGTCCCAGCCGAGCAGGCGCGGAACGATGGTGATGTTTTCCTCGATGGTCATGTTCGGGAACAGGCCGATCTGCTGGATCACATAACCGATGTTGCGACGCAGGGTCACGGCGTCGAGGTCGGTGGTGTCTTCGCCGTTGATCAGGATCTTGCCGGAGGTCGGTTTGATCAGGCGGTTGATCATTTTCAGCGTGGTGCTTTTGCCGCAGCCCGATGGCCCCAGGAACACGCAGATCTCGCCTTCATTGACGGTCAGGCTTACCGAGTCCACGGCTTTCACATCTTTGCCGTTGCTTTGGAAGGTCTTGCTGAGGTTTTGAAGTTCGATCATTTGAGCAGTCCTTTTGGAGTCAGCGTGCGTTGCAGCCATTGCAGGAGCAGATCGGCGAAGATGGCCAGGAGACTGACCAGCACGGCGCCGACGATCAGCATCGACATGTCGCTGCGGCTGATGGAAGCGAGAATGAGTACACCGAGACCACCGGCGCCGATGGTCGCGGCGATGGTCATCACGCCGATGTTCATCACCACGGCGGTGCGCACGCCGGCGAGGATCACCGGCACGGCAATCGGCAGTTCGACCATGCGCAGGCGCTGGCCGAAGGTCATGCCGATGCCGCGCGCCGCTTCGCGAATACCCGGTTCGACGCCGGTCAGCGCCAAATAGGTGTTACGCATGATCGGCAGCAACGAGTACAGAAACACGGCGGTGATCGCCGGCATCGGGCCGAGGCCCTGGCCGAATTTGGAGTAGAACGGCAGCAGCAGGCCGAACAGCGCAATCGATGGCACGGTCAGCAACACCGTAGCGCTGGCTTGCAACGGGCCGGCCAGTGTCGGGAAACGGGTCATCAGGATGCCCAGCGGCACGCCGACCAGAATCGCCAGGGTCACGGCGATGCCGACCAGGGTGATGTGCTGCCAGGTCAGGTGCAAAACCTGCGGCCAATCGAGATGGGAAAAGGCGTTCAAAAATTCCATGGCTTTTCCTCCTCAGTTGATGGGGTGCTGGCGCAGGAAATCTGCAGCAACGGATGAAGGGCTTTCATGATCGACATCGACCCGCGCATTCAGCTGACGCATGGTGGCGTCGTCGAAAAGTTCGGCCAGTGGCTTGAGCTCTTCGGCGAGTTTCGGGTGGGCGTCGAGGTAAACCTGACTCACCACTGGCGCGGCGGTGTAGTCCGGGAAGTAATGTTTGTCGTCTTCCAGCAATTTGAGCTTGAAGGCGTTCAAACGACCGTCGGTGGTGTAGACCAGACCGGCAAACACCTGGCCATTGCGCAGAGCGGTGTAGACCAGCCCGGCATCCATCTGGCGGATGTTGTTGCGGGTCAGGTTCATGCCGTAGAGGTCCACCATGCCATCGAGTCCGTCGGAACGGTTGGCAAACTCGGTGTCCAGCGCGACGAGATGATTAGTCTTCGCCTCAGCCTGCAGCACCGTGTTCAGCTCGCTGATGGTGTTGATCTGCGGGTAAGCCTTTGCGGTGTTTTCCGGCAGGGCCAGGGCGTAGGTGTTGCTGAACTTCGACGGGGTGAGCCAGACCAGGCCCTTTTTCGCGTCGAGTTCTTTCACCCGGGCGTAGGACTGAGCGCTGTCGAGCTTGTCGGTGACATGGTTGTAGGCCACCAGCGACACGCCGGTGTATTCCCACATCAAATCCAGCTGGCCACTTTCGTGGGCGCTGCGGGCCAGGTTGCTACCCAGACCGCCGGTCACTTGGGTGTCGTAACCCTTGGTGCGCAGGTATTGGGAAGTGATTTCCGCCAGCAGGGTTTGTTCGGTGAACACCCGGGCGCCGATGCGGATCACCGGTTTTTCAGCGGCTTGGGCAAATCCTGCGAACAGCAGAACGCAGCCTAGTAAAAAGCTTAATTTCTTCATAAAAATTCCTTTGCCGAGGCTTAAGACGGGCGCAAGCCGCGTTCGAGCCAGAGGCGGCTGGCGAGTGTCACCAGGCCGTCGAGCAGCAAGGCCAACAGGGCGGTGCAGGCCGCGCCGAGCAGCAGTTGCGGCTGATTGTTCAGGGCGATGCCGGGGAAAATCAGGCTGCCCAGGCTGTTGGCGCCAATCAGGAACGCCAGCGGTGCGGTACCGACGTTGATCGCCAGCGCCACGCGCACGCCACCGATGATGATCGGCACGGCGTTCGGTAGTTCGACCCGCCATAGCACCTGAGTCGGTGTCATGCCGATGCCAACGGCCGCTTCCTTGAGTGAACCCTGGACGTTTTTCAGCCCTTCGTAGGTGTTGCGCACAATCGGCAACAGTGAGGCGAGGAACAAGGCGAAGATCGCCGGGCCGCTGCCGATGCCGAGGATCCCCAATGCAATGGCCAGTACGGCAAGAGGCGGCACTGTGTTGCCGATGTTGAAGATCTGCATGAAGCGTTCGGCGCGTCCAACCATGGTCGGGCGGCTGAGGAAGATGCCGGCGGGGATGCCCACTACAAGGGCGGCCAGCATGGAAACGAGGACGAGAATCAGATGAGCTTGCAGGTAAAACAACAAATCGTCGCGGTACTGTTCGATCGTGTTGATGCCAATCCAGTGGACCAGCAGGGCCAGAAGGGCGACGACAACCGCACCTCCTGTCAGCCCTTTGCCATAGCGAATAGCCACAGGCGGACTCCTTTTTTCAGTCGGCGGACACCGCTTCGTGTGGCAATGCCATTCCTGGCTGCCGAAGTCAGTGTTCGCGAAAAGCAGCTCTATCAGTGCCGGTAAAACGGCCTGAAATCGAGCCATAAGCGCAGCCTCGTCAGGCTAACTTGCTGATTTTTCAACCCTGACGAATGGCCGTAACAGGGGAGTGGACGCCTCCACGCTCCGAAAGGTTCCCATCGGAAGCAGCATTTGGCCACTCCTAATGTGCTCAACGGTTCGGTTCTTCGATGAAGTTGGGCTATAATCGCGGCCCTTTTTTGAATCACCTGCCAGGCGATTTCCCATGACCAAACAGGCCGCCGAAGTCGCGAAACGCCGCACTTTCGCCATTATTTCCCACCCCGATGCCGGTAAGACCACCATCACCGAGAAGCTCTTGCTGATGGGCAAGGCGATTGCGATTGCGGGCACGGTGAAATCTCGAAAATCCGACCGCCATGCCACCTCCGACTGGATGGAAATGGAAAAACAACGGGGTATTTCCATTACCACGTCGGTCATGCAGTTCCCGTATCGCGATCACATGATCAACCTGCTCGACACCCCGGGCCACGAAGACTTCTCCGAAGATACCTACCGCACCCTGACAGCGGTGGACTCGGCATTGATGGTCCTCGACGGCGGTAAGGGTGTAGAACCACGGACCATCGCCCTGATGGACGTCTGCCGTTTGCGTGACACGCCGATCGTCAGCTTCATCAACAAACTCGACCGTGACATTCGCGACCCGATCGAACTGCTCGACGAAATCGAAGCGGTCCTGAAGATCAAGGCGGCGCCGATCACCTGGCCGATCGGTTGCTACCGCGACTTCAAGGGCGTTTATCACCTCGCCGACGACTACATCATCGTCTACACCGCCGGCCACGGCCATGAGCGTACCGATGTGAAAATCATCGAGAAGCTCGACTCCGATGAGGCCCGCGCGCACTTGGGCGACGAGTACGATCGCTTCGTTGATCAGCTGGAACTGGTGCAGGGCGCCTGCCACGAATTCAATCAACAGGAATTCCTCGACGGCCAACTGACACCGGTGTTCTTCGGTACCGCTCTGGGCAACTTCGGTGTCGATCACGTGCTCGACGCCGTGGTCAACTGGGCGCCGAAACCGCTGGCCCGTGTCGCCAACGAGCGCACCGTGGAACCAGTGGAAGAGAAGTTCTCAGGCTTCGTGTTCAAGATCCAGGCGAACATGGACCCCAAACACCGCGACCGCATCGCCTTCATGCGTATTTGCTCCGGCAAGTACGAAAAAGGCATGAAAATGCGCCACGTGCGCACCGGCAAAGACGTGCGGATCGGCGATGCGCTGACCTTCTTCTCCTCCGAGCGTGAGCAACTGGAAGAAGCGTTTGCCGGCGACATCATCGGTTTGCATAACCACGGCACCATCCAGATCGGCGACACCTTCACCGAAGGCGAAGTCCTGGGCTTCACCGGTATCCCGCACTTCGCCCCGGAACTGTTCCGTCGCGTGCGTCTGCGTGATCCGCTGAAATCCAAGCAACTGCGGCAGGGCTTGCAGCAACTGGCCGAAGAAGGCGCCACCCAGGTGTTCTTCCCCGAGCGCAGCAACGACATCATCCTCGGCGCCGTCGGTGTGCTGCAGTTCGATGTGGTCGCCAGCCGTTTGAAAGAGGAATACAAGGTCGAGTGCTCGTATGAGCCGATCACCGTTTATTCCGCGCGCTGGATCGATTGCGATGATAAGAAGAAGTTTGAGGAGTTCCGGGTCAAGGCCGTGGAAAACCTCGCTGTCGACGGCGGCGGTCACCTGACCTACCTGGCCCCGACACGGGTCAACCTGGCGCTGATGGAAGAGCGCTGGCCGGATGTGAAATTCCGTGCGACGCGTGAGCATCACTAAGCGCTGAGCCGTAACACCCAAAGCCCCGATGCGTAAGTATCGGGGCTTTTTTATTGACCACTATTTCCCTGTGGGAGCGAGCCTGCTCGCGATAGCGGTCTGGCATTCAGACATGTGTCGACTGGCTGTCCGCCATCGCGAGCAGGGGGCATCATTGTTAGTGGGTTTGGATATAACCCTTATTCGAAACCAATCTCTCCGCCAACGGCATTTTCTGCTACCCGGTAGCGTCCCATCTGGAGAACCCGGTCAATCGGAACTAAATTTCACTCAGTACCTTTCAGGCATCCATGCGTCACCCCCATAAAGGATGGAATCGGCTATGAGTATTTTTCAACGCATTGTGTTGTTGCTTAAGGTGTTGGTGCTGCTGTCCCTCGGCACGTCGGCGGTGGCGTGGGCAGAATGTCAGGACCATGAAAAACAGGCCTTGAACGGGCAAGGCGTGCACAGCGAGCTGATGATCGCTGCGACCGAATCAGACGAAGACGACCCAGACGCCGATGAGGACGAGGAAGAGGAAGAGACGCAAACGTAAATGACAGACCAAAGAAAACCCCTCCTGCCGGACTGATGCGCAGTCTGGCGGAAGGGGTCTGGTCAACTCGGTAAAAGCGCGCCCCGAAATCCGAGGCGCGTTTTTTTATGCCGCGCCGTCGAGGAATTGCTCGGCGTAGTGACAAGCCACCTGGCGGGTGTCGACCAGGCGCAAGAGCGGTTCTTCTGTGGTGCAGCGCTCGGTCGCGTACGGGCATCGCTTGTGGAAGGCGCAGCCGGACGGCGGGTTCAGCGGGTTCGGCAACTCACCGACGATCTTGATTTTCGGCTTGTTCGGGTCCGGGTGAATGGTCGGGGTGGCCGACAACAGCGCCTGGGTGTACGGGTGCAGAGGGCGAGTGTAGATGTCCTCTTTCGGGCCCATTTCCACCGGGCGACCGAGGTACATCACCATCACATGATCGGCGACGTGACGCACCACGGCCAGGTTGTGGGAGATGAACACGTAGGCGGTGTTGAACTCTTGCTGCAAATCCATGAACAGGTTGAGCACCTGCGCCTGAATCGACACGTCCAGCGCCGAGGTCGGTTCGTCCGCGACCAGCACTTTCGGTTGCAGCATCATCGCGCGGGCCAGGGCAATCCGCTGGCGCTGACCGCCGGAGAACATATGCGGATAGCGCTGGTAGTGCTCGGGACGCAAGCCCACCTGCTTCATCATCGCCTGGACTTTCTCGCGACGTTCCGAGGCGCTGAGATTGGTGTTGATCAGCAGCGGCTCAGCCAGTTGATCACCGACTTTCTGCCGTGGGTTCAGCGACGCGTACGGGCTCTGGAACACCATCTGCACGTCTTTGCGCAGTTGCTTGCGTTGGGCCTTGTCGGCGCCGGCGACTTCCTGCCCGGCGATTTTCAAGGAGCCGGAGGACGGCTCTTCGATCAGGGTCAAGGCGCGGGCCAGGGTGGATTTGCCGCAGCCCGATTCGCCCACAACGGCGAGGGTTTTGCCGGCTTCCAGTTCGAACGACACGCCGTTGAGGGCGCGCACGGTCGCATGCCCCTTGAACAGGCCACGGGACACTTCATAGTGGCGGGTCAGGTTGCGGGCGGTAAGTACGACGGCCATTACGCCACCTCCTGATTCAACGGGTAGAAGCAACGGGCGAGGCTGTTGCTTTTCGGGTCAAGGGCCGGACGCTGGGTGCGGCAGTTGTCCTGCACGTAGGGGCAGCGCGGCGACAACAGGCAGCCTTGCGGGCGGTCGTAACGACCGGGAACGATGCCTGGCAGTGTCGACAGGCGCGCGGCACCCAGGCTGTGTTCCGGAATGGCCTTGAGCAGTGCCTCGCTGTACGGGTGCGCCGGAATGTCGAACAGTTGTGGCACCTGACCGACTTCAACCGCTTGGCCGGCATACATCACGCACACGCGCTGGGCGGTTTCGGCGACGACCGCGAGGTCGTGGGTGATCAGCACCAGGCCCATGTCCTGCTCTTTTTGCAGGGCCAGCAGCAGGTCCATGATCTGCGCCTGAATCGTTACGTCCAGCGCGGTGGTCGGTTCGTCGGCGATCAGCAGTTTCGGTTCGCCGGCAATCGCCATGGCGATTGCAACACGCTGGCTCATACCGCCGGAGAGTTGATGCGGGTAGGCGTCCATCCGGCTGGCAGCGCCTGGGATTTCCACTTTTTCCAGCAGCTCGATGGCACGCTTGCGGGCGTCCTTTCTGGACATTTTCAGGTGCAGGCGCAGCACTTCTTCAATCTGGAAACCGACGGTGTAGCTCGGATTCAGCGCGGTCATCGGGTCCTGAAACACCATGGCCAGGTCTTTGCCGACGATTTGCCGACGTTGACGGTTGCTGAGCTTGAGCATGTTCTTGCCGTCGAAATTCAGGGCATCGGCAGTGACGATCCCCGGATGCTCGATCAGGCCCATCAGCGCCATCATGGTCACGGACTTGCCGGAACCCGATTCGCCGACGATGGCCAGTACTTCGCCTTTTTCCACGGTAATGTCGAGACCGTCGACCACCGGAACGGCGTTGGCGTCGCCGAAGCGAACGTTGAGATTCTTGATTTCTAACAGTGACATTTGAATCTCCTCAGGCGGCGTTCTTGAGTTTCGGGTCCAGCGCATCGCGCAGGCCGTCGCCCATCAAGTTGATTGCCAGCACGCTGAGCAAAATGGTCAAACCAGGCAAGCTCACCACCCACCAGGCGCGTTCGATGTAGTCACGAGCCGAAGCCAGCATGGTGCCCCACTCAGGCGTTGGCGGTTGTACGCCAAGGCCGAGGAAGCCCAGTGCCGCGGCATCGAGAATCGCCGAGGAGAAACTCAGGGTGGCCTGAACGATCAGCGGCGCCATGCAGTTGGGCAGCACGGTGACGAACATCAGGCGTGGCAGACCGGCACCGGCCAGGCGCGCGGCGGTCACGTAGTCGCGGTTCAGTTCGCCCATCACCGCAGCGCGGGTCAGACGAACATAGGACGGCAACGAAACCACGGCGATGGCAATAATGGTGTTGATCAGGCCAGGGCCGAGGATGGCGACAATCGCCACGGCCAGCAGCAGGGACGGCAGGGCCAGCATGATGTCCATCAGACGCATGATGGTCGGGCCGAGCACGCGCGGGAAGAACCCGGCGAACAGACCCAAAAGGATGCCCGGAATCAGCGACATCACCACCGACGACAAGCCGATCAGCAGGGACAGGCGCGAACCGTTGATCAGCCGCGACAGCAGGTCGCGACCCAGTTCATCGGTGCCGAGCAGGAACTGGATTTGCCCGCCTTCCAGCCAGGACGGCGGGGTCAGCAGGAAGTCGCGGTACTGCTCGCTTGGGTTATGCGGTGCGACCCATGGGGCGAAGATCGCGCAGAAAATCACCAGCAGCATGAACATCAGGCCGGCGACGGCGCCTTTGTTCCTGGAGAACGCGTGCCAGAATTCTTTATACGGGGACGGATACAGCAGGCTTTGATCGACTGCTACCGGTGTAGTGAGAGTGGTCATGGTCTTGATCTCAGCGCTGATGACGGATGCGTGGGTTGGCAAAGCCGTAGAGGATGTCCACTACGAAGTTGACCAGAATCACCAGGCAGGCGATTAACAGGATGCCGTTCTGCACCACGGGATAGTCCCGTGCGCCAATGGCTTCGATCAGCCATTTGCCGATGCCGGGCCAGGAGAAAATGGTTTCGGTCAGGACCGCACCGGCCAGCAGCGTGCCGACTTGCAGGCCGACCACGGTCAGTACCGGAATCAGTGCGTTACGCAGGCCGTGAACGAACACCACCCGCGATGGCGACAGGCCCTTGGCTTTGGCGGTACGGATGTAGTCTTCACGCAGTACTTCGAGCATCGACGAACGGGTCATTCGCGCGATCACCGCCAGCGGAATGGTGCCGAGCACGATGGCCGGCAGGATCAGGTGATGCAGGGCATCGAAGAACGCCCCGACGTCATCGGCCAGCAGCGTATCGATCAGCATGAAGCCGGTGCGCGGCTCGATGTCGTAGAGCAGGTCGATCCGCCCGGACACCGGCGTCCAGCCCAGGCTCACCGAGAAGAACATGATCAGGATCAGGCCCCACCAGAAGATCGGCATCGAGTATCCCGCCAGGGAGACTCCCATCACCCCGTGGTCGAACAGGGATCCTCGCTTGAGTGCCGCAATCACCCCGGCCAGAAGGCCCAGGATGCCGGCGAACAACAGGGCGGCCATGGACAGTTCCAGGGTCGCGGGGAAGAGAGAGCTGAACTCGGTCCAGACGCTTTCACGGGTACGCAGGGATTCGCCGAGATCGCCGTGGGCCAACTTGCCGATGTAATCCAGGTATTGGGCATACAGGGGTTTGTTCAGACCTAGGCGTTCCATTGCCTGAGCATGCATTTCGGGGTCGACTCTACGTTCGCCCATCATTACTTCCACGGGGTCGCCTGGAATCATGCGAATCAACGCGAAAGTCAGCAAGGTGATGCCGAAGAACGTGGGGATCAGTAACCCCAATCGGCGGGCAATAAAACTAAACATCTTGTGTGGTACCTCATCAGCCGGTTAGGCGTGCCCGGCAGCGCTGGGGTCAGCGATGCCGGGCGTTTCTTATCTACTTCACCTGGGTGGTGGCGAAGTTATTGGTTGTCAGAGGACTCTGGTGGTAACCCTCGACGTTTTTGCGCATTGCCGTGAACATTTTCGGATAGGCCATGGGAATCCATGGCTGGTCCTTGTCGAAAACTTCCTGCGCTTGTTCGTAGAGCGCCGCCCTGGCAGCCGGTTCAGTGCCGCCGCGAGCCTTGTCGATCAAGTCCTGGAATTCCTTGTTGCACCACCGGGCGTAGTTTTCGCCGTTTTTCGCTGCGTCGCAACTCAGGTTCGGCGTAAGAAAGTTGTCCGGGTCGCCGTTATCGCCGGCCCAGCCTGCCGATACCAGGTCGTGTTCGCCATTCTTGGCGCGTTTGAGCATTTCTCCCCATTCCATGACACGGATGTCGAGCTTGATCCCGATCTGCGCCAGATCCGACTGCATCATTTGCGCGCCCAGCAGTGGATTAGGGTTGGTGGGGCCGCCGCCGTTGCGGGTAAACAGCGTCAGCACGGTACCTTCCGGTACACCCGCTTCCTTGAGAAGTTCACGGGCCTTACCAAGGTCTCGCGGTGGGTTTTTCAGTTTGTCGTTGAAGCCTAGCAGGGTCGGAGGATAGGGAACGGTACCAATGACGGCGTTGCCCTTGCCGTACAAACTAGTGACGTAAGTCTGCTTGTCGAATGCAATGTTTATCGCCTTGCGTACGCGTACATCGCTCATGTACTTGCGGCTGGTATTCATCGCGGTGTAGCTGGTGGTCATTGCGGCCAGTTCGTCGACCTTCAGGTTCTGGTCGGCCTTGATGCTAGGGACATCATCGGGTTTGGGATACAGCGCGATCTGGCATTCGTCGGCCTTCAGTTTTTGCAGGCGCACGTTGTTGTCGATGGTGATCGCGAATATGAGCGGATCAGCCGGGGGCTTGCCACCGAAGTAGTCCGGGTTGGCCTTGAAACGGACCTGAGCGTCCTTGGCGTAACGCTGGAAAACGAACGGGCCGGTGCCGATTGGTTTGTTGTTCAGATCGCCGGCCTTGTTGGCCTTGAGCAACTGATCGGCGTACTCGGCAGAGTAGATCGAGGAGAAGGCCATGGCGATGTCGGCCAGGAACGGCGCTTCACGGCGGGTCAGGGTGAATTTGACCGTATTGTCGTCGACCTTCTCGACGCTTTTGAGCAGCTCTTTGAAGCCCATGCTTTCAAAGTACGGGAAGCCCACGCTCGACAGTTTGTGCCATGGGTGTTTCGGGTCCAGCTGACGCTGGAAGCTCCAGACCACGTCGTCGGCGTTCATGTCGCGGGTCGGCTTGAAATAGTCGGTGGTGTGAAACTTGACGCCTTGGCGCAGGTGGAACGTGTAGGTCAGACCGTCGTCGCTGATCTCCCACGACTCGGCCAATGCCGGGATCACTTCAGTGGTGCCTGGCTTGAAGCCCACCAGACGATTGAAAATGGTTTCGGACACCGCATCGCCGGTGACTGCAGTCGTGTACTGGACCATATCGAAGCCTTCCGGGCTGGCTTCGGTACAGACCACCAAGGGTTTGGCCGAGACGCCAACAGCGGCACTCAGCAACGCGGCGGCGATGGCCGCTCGTAGGGGAAGCATTTTCATCTAGAGCCCTCTGCAATCGGTGAACAGAAAAGCCAGGCGGCCGACTCATCATGAGTCAGCCGCAGGCATGCGTTTTACAAAATGTTGAACGGGATGGTGGTCACAAGACGGAACTCGTTGATGTTGCCGTCAGCCTGGTTTTCGCTGGCGCGGTGAGTGGTGTACGTCGCGCGGATGGCGGTGGCCTTGAGTGGGCCGCTCTGCACGGCGTAGGACGCACCGATGCCGTATTCGTAGTGGGTTTCGCCGTCCATCAGGCTCAGGTCGCCGCGCTTGGCGCCCGGATCGGTGTAAGCCGTGCCGCGGTAGTGAGTACCGTCAATGCCCCAGCCGCGTGCCTGGTAGATGTTGAATTTCAGGCCTGGAACGCCGTATTCGGCCATGTTCAGACCGTAGGCAATCTGGAAGGATTTCTCGTTCGGGCCGTTGAAGTCCGACAGCAAGGAGTTGGCCAGGTAGATGCCGTTGGTTTCGTGCAGGTAGTCGAAATAGGTGTCGCCGTTCACTTCCTGGTACGAGAAGGTCAGACTGTGAGCCTGGTGAGCCAGGCCCAGCGACAGCGAGTAGGTGTCGTTGTCGATCTCACCCATCAACTTTTTGCCTTCGTCGACGGTTTTGTAGTAGTTCAGGCCGGTGGTCAGACTCAGCACCTGGCTGTCACCCAGCTCGTGGGTGGCGCCGAAGTAGTACTGGTTCCAGAAGTCTTCGACGTTGGCGCCGTACAGGCTGGTTTTCAGGCTTTTGAACGGCTGGTAGTTCACGCCTGCGGTGTAGACCTTGTCGGTTTCAACGCCGGTGGCGGAGTACTCGCTGCGGAACTTCGACAGACTCTGTTCGGTACGTGGCGAAACGCGGTCGAAACCGGCCAGGTCGAACGACATGTTGTTGAATTCTTCGCTGTGCAGGCTGATACCTTCAAAGCTCGAAGGCAGTGCACGGTTGCCGATGACGTCGACGATCGGCGTGCTGAAGTTCTGACGACCGGCGGTCAAGGTGGTGTTCGATACACGGAACTTGGCGTTGGCCAGACCCAGTTTGCTCCACTGGTCGACGGCATCGCCGTTGGAGTCTGCCAGGGTGCGGTTGGAGCCGCCTGCAATATCCTTGCGATCACGGTCCAGAACGATGGCGTTGTAGAGGGCGACTTCGGTGCTGACGCCAACGGTGCCCTGGGTGAAGCCCGAGGTGTAATTGACGATGGTGCCCTGAACCCAGTTGATACGACGTGGTGTCGGGGTCCTAGGGGCGGTCGGATCGTTCTTCACGCTGTTTTTCTTGTAGCTGAAGGTGTCGTCACGACGTTTCAGTTCGTTGGCATACCAGTTACGCGTTGTGCCGCCCAGGCTTTGTCCATCGATAAAGCCTTTGGCCTCGCTTTGGGCGCTACTGCCGGCCAATGTGGTAGGGACAAACTCCTGACTTGCAGGTTCTGCGTATGCCGTGGCGGTGATGCTGCTGATGGCCAAGGCCAATAACGCGGTGCTGCTCAGTTTCATGGGTGAAGCTCCTTATTTACTTTTTTAATCCCGGTCTTTTTTGGTGATCCGGTTATTTGGTTTTGAACTCATACAGACTTCGCAAACGTTTGCTGTAGGCCGGATTGACGAATTACGGCAACACGCTTGCGCGAGGGCGAAATTCGCCCCCAGCGTTTCTGATTACACGGTTATTGGTCCAGGCTGACGCCCGAGAACACATTACGACCGAAAGGACTCACCTTGAATCCTTCGACTTTGGCGCTCAACGGCTGATTGACCGTCGAGTGGGCGACCGGCGTGATCGGCACCTGCTGCTTGAGGTACTGCTGCGCCTGTTTGTAGAGCACGGTGCGCTGGTCACGGTCTGTGACGACCTTGGCTTGCTTGATCAGCTTGTCGTAAGCCGGATCACACCACATGGAGTAGTTGTTGCCGCCAATGGCATCGCAGCTGTAAAGCGTGCCGAGCCAGTTGTCCGGATCGCCATTGTCACCGGTCCAGCCGATCAGGCTGATATCGTGCTCGCCGTTCTTGGTGCGCTTGATGTACTCGCCCCATTCGTAGCTGACGATCTTGACCTTGAGGCCGATCTTCGCCCAATCCGCCTGGAGCATTTCGGCCATCAACTTGGCGTTGGGGTTGTACGGACGCTGAACCGGCATGGCCCAGAGGGTGATTTCGGTGCCTTCCTTGACGCCGGCAGCCTTGAGCAGCTCCTTGGCTTTTTCCGGGTTGTAGGCGGCGTCTTTAACTGTTTCGTCGTAGGACCATTGGGTCGGTGGCATGGCGTTGACCGCCAGTTGGCCAGCGCCTTGATAGACGGCGTTGAGAATGCCTTGCTTGTTCACCGCCATGTCCAGCGCCTGGCGCACTTCGAGCTGATCGAACGGTTTGTGCCGCACGTTATAGGCGATGTAACCAAGGTTGAAGCCGGGCTTCTCGATCAGTTGCAGTTTCGGATCGTTTTTCAGCGCGGTTACGTCGGCCGGGCGCGGGTGCAGGGTGATCTGGCATTCGTTGGCCTTGAGTTTCTGCACGCGCACCGAGGCGTCGGTGTTGATGGCGAAAATCAGGTTGTCGAGCTTGACCCGGCTCGGGTCCCAGTACTGCTTGTTGCCGCTGTAACGGATGTTGGAATCTTTCTGGTAGCTCTTGAACACGAACGGGCCAGTGCCGATCGGCTTCTGGTTGATGTCGCTCGGCTTGCCGGAGGCCAGCAACTGGTCGGCGTATTCGGCGGAAAGGATCGCGGCGAAGCTCATGGCGATGTTCTGGATGAATGCGGCGTCGACGCTGTTGAGCGTCATCACCACGGTGAGCGGCCCGGTCTTCTCGACCTTGGCGATGTTCTTGTTCAGGCTCATCCCGTTGAAATACGGGAACTCGGTTGGGTAAGCCTTTCGGAAGGGTTGCTGCGGATCAAGCATGCGATTGAACGTGAACAGCACGTCATCGGCGTTGAAATCGCGGGTCGGTGTGAAGTACTTGGTGGTGTGAAATTTCACCCCTTCGCGCAGGTGAAAGGTGTACTTGAGGCCGTCCTCGGAAATATCCCAGCTCGTTGCCAAGCCCGGTACAACGTTGGTGGCGCCTTTTTCAAACTCTGCCAATCGGTTGTACAGCGGCTCGGCGGCGTCGTTATCGGTCGCCGTGGTGTATTGCGCGGTGTCGAAGCCCGCCGGGCTGCCTTCGGAGCAGAACACCAGGCTGTTATTGGCGGCCTGGCTAATGGAAGTGACGGCCAGCAGGCCGGTGCCCAGCAATGCGGATAAAACCAAGGTATGGCGCATGACGCTCCCTCTTTTTAGTGTTGTGCAATGAGCCGTTATCCCGTCCGGGGACGTGGGGCTTCATTGATCTCAAACCATTGCATGCAGCAAACCGAGAACCCACGCATGAACTGGTCAGATCCCGACGGTATGAGCCGTGGGTCTGGCAGTAAATGTGTAGAGTCTGAAAGACTCGTAGGAAAAGGCGACGCGTCCTAAATCTCTGCTGTGGTACGCAGTGGATTTGGCTGTCAGTGAATTCCTACTTTCTCGGCAGATAAAGCAACGGCGACGTGAATAACGTCGCCGTTGCAAAACCTTATTTGCTGACGCTGACGCCGTAGAAGGAGTTCAAGCCAAACGGGCTGATCTTGAAGTCCTGCACGTTGTTGCGCATGGGTTGGAACACCGTCGAGTGAGCGATAGGTGTCATTGGAACAGCATCTTTGAGGACGTGTTGCGCCTGTTTGTACAGTTCGGTGCGCTTGGCCTGATCGGTAGTGCGCTTGGCTTCCTTGACGATGCCGTCGAATTTCTTGTCGCACCATTTGGAGAAGTTGTTGCCCTGCAACGAGTCGCAGCCGAACAGTACGTTGAGCCAGTTGTCCGGGTCACCGTTGTCGCCGCTCCAGCCAATCAGCATCGCGCCGTTTTCGCCGCCTTTGGAGCGCTTGATGTACTCGCCCCACTCATAGGTCACGATCTTGGCTTTGATCCCGATCTTGGCCCAGTCGGACTGCAGCATTTCGGCCATCAGCTTGGCGTTCGGGTTATAGGGACGTTGCACCGGCATCGCCCACAGGTTGATCTCGGTGCCTTCCTTGATGCCGGCTTCCTTGAGCAGCTCTTTGGCTTTCTCAGGGTTGTACGGAGCATCCTTGATGGTGGTGTCATAAGACCATTGGGTCGGTGGCATGGCGTTGACTGCCAGTTGTCCGGCGCCCTGGTAAACCGAGTCGATGATCTGCTGTTTGTTGACGGCCATGTCCAGTGCCTGACGCACTTTCAACTGAGCCATTGGGTTCGGCTGATCGCTGCCCTTGATCTTGTCCATCACGTTGTAGGCGATGTAACCCAGGTTGAAACCGGCCTGGTCAGGCACCTTCAGGGTTTTGTCTTCCTTCAGCGCCTTCAGATCGGCGGGACGAGGGAACAGGGTGATCTGACACTCGTTCTTCTTCAACTTCTGAATACGCACCGATGGGTCGGTGGTGATGGCGAAGATCAGGTTGTCGATCTTCACGTCGTCAGGCTTCCAGTAGTCCTTGTTCCCGGTGTAGCGGATGTTGGAGTCTTTCTGGTAGCTCTTGAATACAAACGGGCCAGTACCGACCGGCTTCTGGTTGATGTCGGCGGCTTTGCCTTCCTTGAGCAGATGGGCAGCGTACTCGGCGGACTGGACCGAGGCGAAACTCATGGCCATGTTCTGAATGAACGCGGCATCAACTTCTTTGAGGGTGAACTTGACGGTGTGGTCGTCGACTTTATCGATCTTGGTGATGTTGGTGTCCATCCCCATGTCGGTGAAGTACGGGAATTCAGTCGGGTACGCCTTACGGAACGGGTCATCCTTGTTAATCATGCGATTAAAGGTGAACAGCACGTCGTCGGCGTTGAACTCACGAGTCGGCTTGAAGTACGGGGTGGTGTGGAACTTGACGCCTTCACGCAGATGGAAGGTGTAAGTCAGGCCGTCATCGGAAATGTCCCACTTGGTCGCCAGGCCAGGAACAACGGCGGTGCCGCCGCGCTCGAACTGGGTCAGGCGGTTGAACATGGTTTCTGCAGAGGCGTCGAAGTCGGTTCCGGTGGTGTACTGACCAGGATCGAAACCGGCCGGGCTCCCTTCGGAGCAGAACACCAGGTTAGTCGCCGCGTGGGCGAAAGGTGCGCTGGCTAACAGGCTTGCGCCGACTAAAAACGGAATGACCGCGTGTTTAAGCATGGTGGCCTCATGATTTGTTGTCATTTTTGGAATTAGAGGACGACCTCGTGAGTCGACCTGCGGATACTTATGCAGGGGCCATACCCAATGCAAGATCCTGAATGGCTCCAAGCCTTAAACAGTGGTACGAACGTACCTTAATGTCGCATTTGTATAAATGCTGGCGCATTTGACCGTTTGCGCAGGTTTTTTACGGTGCAAATCACGCACCGACAAGGCGCAACCGGGGCGTTTGGTGCACCCGGTTGGAGCCTGGTGTTACTTATTTATACCCACTCCATAGAAGGGAGTAAGGCCGAACGGGCTGATCTTGAAGTCGCTGACTTCCTTGCGCAGGGGCTGGAACACCGTCGAGTTCGCAATCGGTGTAATCGGCACTTGTTGCTTAAGGATTTGCTGTGCGTGTTGGTACAAGTTGACCCGCTGCTGTTTGTCCGTGGACACCTTGGCTTGTTGCACCAGCTTGTCGTAGGCGGGGTCGCACCATTTGGCGTAGTTGCTGCCTTTCACCGCAGCGCAGCTGTACAGCACACCGAGCCAGTTGTCCGGGTCACCGTTGTCGCCGGTCCAGCCGTAGATCATCGCGTCGTGCTCACCATTCTTGGCGCGCTTGATGTATTCGCCCCATTCATAGCTGACGATGTTGGCCTTGATGCCGACTTTCTCCCAATCCTGCTGGATCATCTGTGCCGACATCCGCGCGTTGGGGTTGGAGGCACGTTGCACGGTCATGGCCCACAAATCGATGGTGGTACCGGGCGCAACCCCTGCTTCTTTCAGTAGCGCGCGAGCTTTGGTCGGGTCGTGCGGGGCGTCTTTGATACTCGGGTCGTAGGACCATTGCGCCGGGGGGAGGGCGTTCTGCGCCAGTTGCCCGGCACTCTGGTAGACCGCTTTGATGATCGCCGGTTTATCGATGGCCATGTCCAGGGCCTGACGGACCTTGAGCTGGTCCAGCGGCGGATGGGTCACGTTGTAGGCGAGGAAGCCGAGGTTGAAACCGGCTTGCTTGAGGACTCGCAGATTCGGGTCTTTCTCCATCACTTCGATGTCTGCCGGGCGCGGGTAGCCGCTGACCTGACACTCGCCGGCCTTGAGCTTCTGCAAGCGCACGGCGGCGTCGGGGGTGATCGAGAAAATCAGGCTGTCGAGTTTCACGTCCTCGGGTTTCCAGTAAGCCTTGTTGGCGGCGTAGCGGATCTGCGAGTCCTTTTGATAGCGCTTGAACACGAAGGGGCCGGTGCCGACCGGTTTCTGGTTGAGGTCGGCGGCTTTGCCTTCCTTTAACAGTTGTGCGGCGTATTCGGCGGACTGCACCGAGGCGAAGCTCATGGCGAGGTTTTGCACGAACGCGGCGTCGACGTTGTTCAGGCTGAAGCGCACGGTGTGGTCGTCGAGTTTGTCGATGCTTTTGATCGTGGTGTTCAGGCCCATATCGGTGAAGTACGGCGACTCGGCGGGGTAGGCTTTACGGAAGGCATTCTGCGGATCGAGCAGGCGCTGGAAGGTGAGCAAGACGTCGTCGGCGTTGAAGTCGCGGGTCGGGGTGAAGTAGTCGGTGGTGTGGAATTTCACGCCGTCGCGCAGGTGGAAGGTGTAGCTGAGACCGTCCTTGGACACTTCCCAGCCAGTAGCCAGACCGGGTTCGGCTTCGGTGCCGCCGCGTTTGAATTGGGTGAGGCGGTTGAAGACGGTTTCGGCGGAGGCGTCGAAGTCGGTGCCGCTGGTGTATTGGCTGGGGTCGAAGCCGGCGGGGCTGGCTTCGGAGCAGTAGACCAGGGTGGTGGCGGCTTGGGCGGTTTGTGCCAGTGATGCGGTTGTGGCGAGGGCGAGAGCGAGCAGGAGTGGTTTGACGGTGGTTCTTTCCATGGAGTCCCCGAGGGCGTGGCGGCGGTGTTTTCCTGAGGGTAGCGTTGTTGGCGGGGCGGGCGGAAATATCGTTTTTTGAGGGGGACCCCTCTATCTGGGCATAGTTGATCGGGGGCGAGGCTTGCCCGCGAAGGCGGCAGATCAGCCAGCACATATCCTTAGGCAGGAACTGAAATCCCACATGGAAGATTTGGAATGACTCGAATTGTTGAAATCCTGATGTACACCTTGAAACCGGGATCAGGATTGGATTTCCATCGAATAATGCGGGAAGTAAGCGTTCCGCTTCACTTAAAGGCGGGTATGGATGTTGTTTCTTATGGCGGCTCTTTGCATGACGATGACAGTTATCACTTAATTCGCTCCTACGAGAGCGAGAATCATCGCCAAGCCTCTCAAGATCTTTTTTACTCAAGTACTGATTGGAAGCAAGGTCCGAGAGCAGACATCATCAGTCGGATTGAAGTAAGCACAACGACTGTCATGACGCTCACTCAAGAGGCGATTGATGCTATCAGAGCTTCCCATAAATCTATCCAGAGCTGATGCTCAATGATCGTTCCCACGCTCCCGCGTGGGAATGCCGCCAGGGACGCTCCGCGTTCCGCTTTTGAATGTTTAACGGATGTATCAGAACTCAGACCTTTCCCACGCATTTTTCAGGTTGTCCGTCGGAAGCGGGCTCTCTAGTCTTTGGCTGTCGCTGCAAAACCAGCGACCAGGAGTGGAAACCTGAAATCAGTAGGGCGAAAGCCCTCACGACCATAATGGCAAGTGCTGGCTCCAATTGTGATTAGGAGCTGCAAATGGACGATGATAATTCTGATTCGAACTTTAAAAAAACCAACCCAATCGCCGAAGTCTTGCGCGCCGAAGAGCTACTCAAAGACCGCGAAGCCACAAAGCGCGCGCTTGACTACTACCTCAATCCTCCCAAGCCTTACGCCGCACGACCTCGTCGCCCCAGCACGATGTACTTGGTTGCCCCTGACATGGACACCGAAAGTCTCCTGGCACAAGCCTGCGAGTCATTGGCCTCGGCCAGTGTCCTGGCCAGTGATTTCGCCACGAACCTGATCGGCCCGCAGCACAACACCGTGTTGGCGATTCAACAGATCATCATGCTGGCGGAATTGGCGGTGAATCGGGCGTTGGATAACGTCGATCCGCAGACTTAATTCTGAATCACTGCGATGACGTCCGTGCTTTCACCAGTAAGCCGACAGTCACAACCAGATTCTTCTGGCGCAAAAAAAACGGCGATCACTTCGGTGATCGCCGTTCTTTATACAGGCTTATCGAATCAAGGCATCAACACTTCAATCGCCCCATCCGCCGTCATGCTGACCTGGCTGGTGCCCGCTTCAACTTCCGGGGTCACCGGCGCTGAATCCATGGCCGCGGATTTCATCATCATCGGCCCACGCATGTACGGTTGTGGATAACCGTTGCTGTTGAGGTTCAGGTTGACGATTTTGTAGCTCTTGCCGCCCAGGGCGTCGGTGGCCAGTTGGGCGCGGGACTTGAAGGCGGTCACGGCTTCTTTGAGCAGGGCGTCCTCACTGGCTTTACGGGTTGGGGTGGCGATGGCGAAGTCCATGCCGCCCATTTTCAGGTCGGTGAGCAGTTCGCCGGTGAGTTTGGAGAGGGCGGCGAAGTCCGAGCTTTCCAGGCGCAGTTCGGCGCGCTCACGCCAGCCGGTGATTTTCTGGCCTTTGGTGTCGTAGATCGGGTAGCTGTTGCGGCTGCCCTGGCGCAGGGTGATGTCTTTGACTTCTTTAGCCTGGGCCAGTGCTTTGTTCATGGTGGTGCTGACGTCGGCGGCGAGTTTGGCCGGGTCGGTGTTTTGCTCTTCGGTGTAGAGGGTCACGATCATCAGGTCGCGGGCCACTTCCTGGCTGACTTCGGCGCGCAGGGAGATCTGGTTGTAATGCAGCTCGTCGACGGCCAGGGCCGGGAGGCTGGCGACGGTGCCAACGCTTAAGGCAAGAAGGGCGGCGCTGCGGCGCAATGTGTGCATGAAAAGCTCCTTGGACGGTGCGCAGGGGTTAAGGTCCGAACCTGCGTGAAACCATCAGACTCTAGCTTCAATGATCCGGTTCGCACAGTTACAACTTCTATACAGATCGACCACAGGTGACCGCTGCGCGGTCAATCGCGGGCAAGCCACGCTCCCACAGGGGACGCATTCCAATGTGGGAGCGTGGCTTGCCCGCGATGGCGGCCTTATAGACGCCACAATCCTTTCCGCCATGTGGTCGTTTGCCGCACTTTCGCCTCTCAGGCCCGTGGCTTGGTTATACTCCGTGCGATCCGCCTGGAGCGCTCATCAGGAGAGCTCATGCTCGCCCCCGTTCAAATCACTTCCGCCACTCGCCAGAACCTCTGGCGGCTGACTTTCATCCGCACGCTGGTGCTGGCCGCGCAGGCCGGTTCCGTAGGCCTGGCCTACTGGTTCGACCTGCTGCCGTTGCCGTGGGTGCAACTGGCAATGACCCTGGGTTGTTCGACGCTGCTGTGCGCGTTCACGGCGGTGCGTCTACGCACCTCGTGGCCGGTGACTGAGCTCGAATATGCCCTGCAACTGGCCTGCGACCTGTTTATCCACAGCGCCTTGCTGTACTTTTCCGGCGGCTCGACCAATCCGTTCGTCTCTTATTATCTGGTGCCGCTGACTATCGCTGCCGTTACCTTGCCGTGGCGCTATTCGGTAATTCTGTCGGGTATTGCCTTGGCGCTTTATACGTTGCTGCTGGCGCGGTTCTACCCGCTGGAAACGTTCCCGATCGCCCGGGAGAACCTGCAGATCTACGGCATGTGGCTGAGCTTTGCCCTGGCGGCAGCGGTCATCACGTTCTTCGCCGCCCGCATGGCTGAAGAGCTGCGCCGTCAGGAAGAGCTGCGCGCAATCCGTCGCGAAGAGGGCCTGCGCGACCAGCAATTGCTGGCCGTCGCGACTCAGGCTGCCGGTGCCGCCCATGAACTGGGCACGCCGCTGGCAACCATGAGCGTGTTGCTCAAGGAAATGCGTCAGGACCATCCCGACCCGCTGTTGCAGGACGATTTGAGCGTATTGCAGGATCAGGTCAAACTCTGCAAGGAGACCTTGCAGCAGTTGGTTCGGGCGGCGGAAGCCAACCGTCGCATGGCGGTGGAAATGCAGGATGTCACCGACTGGCTCGACGAAGCGCTCAACCGCTGGCACCTGATGCGCCCTGAAGCCAGCTACCGCTTCCAGCGCCTGGGCCAGGGGACCGTGCCGCGCATGGCGCCGCCGCCGGACCTGACCCAGGCCCTGCTGAATTTGCTGAACAACGCCGCCGATGCCTGCCCCGAAGGCTTGCAAGTGACGCTGGACTGGAATGCCGAGGACCTGACCATCAGCATTCGCGACCATGGCGCCGGTGTGCCACTGGCCATTGCCGAGCAGATTGGCAAACCGTTTTTTACCACCAAGGGCAAAGGTTTCGGCCTGGGCCTGTTTTTGAGCAAGGCCAGCGTGACACGCGCCGGCGGCTCAGTGAAACTCTACAGTCATGAGGAAGGCGGCACGCTCACCGAGCTGCGCTTGCCCCGTGTCGCCCGAGGAGACGAACATGAGTGACGAGATCCAAGTCGAAGGCGAAGAACTGCCGCATTTGCTGCTGGTAGACGACGACGCAACCTTCACCCGCGTAATGGCCCGCGCCATGGCCCGCCGTGGTTTTCGCGTGAGTACCGCAGGTTCCGCCGAAGAAGGCCTGATCATCGCCCAGGCGGACATCCCGGATTACGCCGCGCTGGACCTGAAGATGGACGGCGACTCAGGCCTGGTGTTGCTGCCCAAGCTGCTCGAACTCGATCCGGACATGCGCGTGGTGATCCTCACCGGTTACTCGAGCATTGCCACCGCCGTCGAGGCGATCAAGCGCGGCGCCTGCAATTACCTGTGCAAACCGGCGGACGCCGATGACGTGCTGGCCGCGTTGCTCTCCGAGCACGCCGACCTCGACACCCTGGTGCCGGAGAACCCGATGTCGGTGGACCGTCTCCAGTGGGAGCACATCCAGCGCGTATTGACCGAGCACGAAGGCAACATCTCCGCCACCGCCCGCGCCCTGGGCATGCACCGCCGCACGCTGCAGCGCAAACTGCAGAAGCGCCCGGTCCGTCGCTGAACGGACGCTGAACGATTATCGCCAGCCCTCGCGATAACACGAACCGATCATTTATGATCGGCTCGTGTGTGTTCTTTTCTTTATCGAGCCTTATCCATGAATCAGAACGCTGAGTATTCCGCGGTCAACGATGCTGTGCGCGGGCAGTTTTTTCGCAAAGTCTGGGCGATGATCACGCCTTACTGGCGCAGTGAAGAGAAGGGCAAGGCCTGGACGCTGCTGATCGCGGTGATTGCGTTGTCACTGATCAGCGTGGGCATCTCGGTGTGGTTCAACACCTGGTACAAGGATTTTTACAATGCGCTGCAGCAAAAGGATGAGGCCGCGTTCTGGCGGCTGATTCTGTATTTCTGCGGGATTGCGGCGGTGGCGATTGTCGGTGCCGTCTACCGGCTCTACCTGACCCAGATGCTGACCATCCGTTGGCGGGCATGGCTCACGGAAAAGCATTTCGCCCGCTGGCTCGGCAACAAGAATTACTACCAGCTGGAACAGGGCGGTTACACCGATAACCCGGACCAGCGGATTTCCGAAGACCTCAACAACTTCACCTCGAACACCCTGGAGCTGGGCATTGGTTTGCTTCGCAACATTGTCAGCGCCTGGTGTCGTTCTCGATCATTTTGTGGGGCGTGTCGGGCAGTATCGAAGTATGGGGTTTTACCATTCCCGGCTACATGTTCTGGTGTGTGCTGGTCTATGCCGTGATCGGTAGCTGGCTGACGCATCTGATCGGCCGCCGTTTGATCGGCCTGAATAACCAGCAACAACGTTTCGAAGCCGACCTGCGTTTCTCTATGGTGCGGATTCGCGAAAATGCCGAGAGCATTGCGCTGTACAACGGCGAGCCCAATGAAAATCGTCGCTTGAACAGTCGCTTCGGGATGGTCTGGCATAACTTCTGGGACATCATGAAGGTGTCCAAACGACTGACTTTCTTCACCGCCGGTTACAGTCAGGCTGCCATCATCTTTCCGTTCATAGTCGCTTCGCCGCGTTACTTGTCCGGCAAGATCGAACTTGGCGAGCTGATGCAAATCAGCTCGGCGTTCGGCAACGTGCAGGAAAGTTTCAGCTGGTTTATCAGTGCGTACCAGAGCCTTGCCTCCTGGCGCGCCACCTGTGATCGACTGCTGAGTTTCCGTCAGGCCATGACCGACAATGAAGAGCGTGCACCAGCCATTGACGTCCAGAATCAAGGTGATGCGTTGAAGGTGCATAACCTTGGCCTCGACCTCGCTGACGGTCGTCATCTGCTGACTAACGCCGACATGACGGTGGAGGAGGGCGAGCGCGTCATGCTCAGCGGTCGTTCCGGCAGCGGCAAATCGACGTTGCTGCGGGCGATGGGGCACCTTTGGCCGGCCGGCCACGGCAGCATCCGCCTGCCAACAGGGCGTTATCTGTTCCTGCCGCAAAAACCCTATTTGCCGATTGGCACCTTGCGCGAGGCGCTGAGTTATCCACAACCCGGCGACACCTACCCGCGCGAGCGTTATGCCCACGTGCTGGAAACCTGCCGCTTGCCGCACCTGGTTTCGCGTCTGGATGAAGCCAATCACTGGCAGCGCATGCTTTCGCCCGGTGAGCAGCAACGTTTGGCCTTCGCCCGTGCGCTGCTTTATGCGCCGCAATGGCTGTACATGGACGAAGCGACTTCGGCGATGGACGAAGAGGATGAGGCGTCGTTGTATCAGGCGTTGATCGATGAATTGCCGGGCTTGAGCATTGTCAGCGTCGGGCATCGCAGTAGCCTGAAACGTTTCCATCCTCGGCATGTGCGCATCGAGAATGGCCATCTGGTGGACCAAACCGTGACCGCCTGAACCTGTGGGAGCGTGGCTTGCCCGCGATGGCCTTAATGCGGTTTACCTGACGAACCGCGTTATCGTTCATCGCGGGCAAGCCACGCTCCCACAGGTCAACGGTGATCGTACAACCGTGTTGAGCTATGATGCGGATTCAGCCGAATTTTCGAGACAGACGTTCACCATGGAAAACCCGATCGACGCACCTCGCCTCCCTCGCAAGCGGCGCAGCCTCGCACAGGAATTGGTCACGGTGTTATCCGAGCAGATCCGCGACGGTCAGCTCAAGCGTGGCGACAAGCTGCCCACCGAATCGGCGATCATGGATGCCCATGGCGTCAGCCGCACCGTGGTGCGCGAAGCGATTTCCCGTTTGCAGGCCGCCGGGCAAGTGGAAACCCGTCACGGCATCGGCACCTTCGTGCTCGATACCCCCAGCCCAAGCGGTTTCCGTATCGACCCGGCCACCGTGGTCACCCTGCGCGATGTGCTGGCGATTCTGGAATTGCGCATCAGCCTGGAAGTGGAATCCGCCGGCCTTGCCGCGCAACGTCGCAGCCCTGAGCAGTTGGCGTTGATGCGAGCGGCGCTGGACGCGCTGAATGAAAGCGCCTCCCACGCCAGCGATGCGGTGGCTTCGGATTTCCAGTTCCACCTGCAAATCGCTCTGGCCACCGGCAACCGCTACTTCACCGACATCATGACCCACCTGGGTACCAGCATCATTCCGCGCACGCGCCTTAATTCCGCGCGTCTGGCCCATGATGATCAACAGCACTACATGAGTCGTCTGAGTCGCGAGCATGAAGAGATTTACGACGCAATTGCCCGCCAGGATTCCGATGCGGCGCGGGCCGCGATGCGGTTGCATCTGACGAATAGTCGCGAGCGGTTGCGCCAGGCCCATGAAGAGGCGCAGGCGCAGCGTTGATTATGTCTTATTTTTCTAGTTTCACGAGCAGGTCAGGAGAGAGAGCCGTGTTACCGGATGCACTGGTCACGCTGTACCGCAGTGTGGCGGTAGCGTCTGGGGTCAGGTTCTTTTCGAAGATGTTTTTCGGGATATCGAAAACGATAAGGCTTCCGACTAAGGCTTGGGTCAGTATGATCAAGTGTGTCCAGGAGTTGCCGGTAGAGGTTTGTACCGTAAATTCGACTTTGTCCCCTACAGTCGCATTTGCATACGGCGGAACCTCACCATGTGCCGGATCTATCAGGTTATCAACGAAAAGCACGCTTTTGATGGCTTCTCGAAGCTGTGGAGCAGATAAAGTTTTCAGTTGTGCAGTCATGATCAAAATCCCTTTAACAATGAATCGAACCGTTTAATAAACGCGATTTTGCATGCAACGTTGACGGAGCCGGTTCGTTAACTCCTGAGCCATTTAGGCTGAGGCAGCAGGGAGCGGGCTACTGTTAGAAATAACAGTTTCGACGAATGGCATGTGTGGGCATTTCAGAACAAGACTCCCGCCTGGGCGGTCGCAAAGTGTGAGGCAGAGCATCAGGTGCATGAAGCGGGTTCAGGTTTTCTGATTGAGGTGATTTCTTGCCTGACAGATAGCCATCGCGGGTAAGCCCGGCTCCCACAGGTTTTGTGTCGATCACAATAGTGTGAACACATACAGAACCTGTGGGAGCCGGGCTTGCCCGCGATGGGGTCAGTAGCCATCAATTAATCTTTCAGATTGTCTTCAAAATTCCCCGATCCACCCTCACCGCCAACTCAGCAGCCCCAGGTTTGGCATCGAAAACCGCATGCCCGCGTTCATCCACAACCGCCCGGGCAATCGGCAAGCCCTTCGACAGCAATTCCAGCGGCGCACCTTTCAGCGATTGCCCCGAAGCCAGTTCCAGTTTCAGTTTGATAGTCATCAGTGATCTCCTTATCAGGCATTGGCCGCTGAATTCAGCGCGCCGGTTGGTTGGTAGTCCTTGAGCAGCAGGTAAGTGCTCCAACCCCACCAATCATCAACGGTGGCGGTATCGTTCAAGTTGTTGACGTCCTTGCGCCGCAACACCTTGTTGCCCTCGACCTTGAACAGTGGCGAGAAATTGCCTGCCGGGTTCAGTACTGCTTGCAGGTCGGGCAGTCTTTTCAAAGCAGCGAAGCTGCCGGCCGATGGAGCGGTGCCACCGAGGTACGCCGCGAACACTTCATCCGCCGACACCTGAACCGCTTGATTCACCTGAGCGCGATTGGCGCTGTCGATGGCGTCGAAGTAGCGCTTGTCGCCGTAGGCGTGCCAGCGATCGCCGTTGCCATTGCTCACGTTGAGGCCGAACTTGCTGTCTTCATCGTGCATGAAACGGGTAATCAACGAACCGAGATCACTGGGCGTGACCACCGCCGCCAACTGTTTGCGCGGTACTCGCAGGTGACCGGCGGAATACAGGTCGGTCAGGTAGTGATCGGCAAAAGCGTTCATCGCATAGGCCTGCTCCAACTGCTTTTCATCGCCGCTGTTGTGGGCCAGCACCGCATGTTGCAGCGCTGCCGTGTGCCCGGCGATGTAAGCCAGCAACGCCCATTCGGCAAAGTGGTCGGCATTGTTGGCGGCCAGTTTCAGATAACGCCCCAAAGGGAACAGTGCCGAGACGAAGCTGCCGCCGCCGGTGATTTTGTTCCACTCTTCCGACAACGTATCACCCAAGGCGTCATAAGCCTCATGCGGCTGTTTACCGTCCCTGATCGCTTGATTGATGGCGGCGATTTCCTTCTGCATGACGCCGAGGATCAACTTCGCCTCGGCGTTTGAGGCCGGCAGTACCGCCAGGGAGTTGAAGGCGTTGGTAAAACGCTGGATTCGGTCCGCCGCTGTTGCGCCTTCGCAGATCGGTTGATCGGGAATTCCATAAAAATCACCCCCCAGTGCAATCACTTGCCCATAGGTCAATGCCAGGCCATTGGGCAGGTGCAACTCCACCTGTGAGGCCGGTATGGCAGGTGCATCCTTGACGAAACGCAGCAGGGTGCTGTCGCCGATAGCGGTATGTTCTGCACCCTCAAACCTCAACTGGGGCGCGCCTTTCAGCGCATTTTTTGGTGGCGTCGGCGGCAGGCCTTGATGCTGATGTTTGGGGCCGTGATGGCTGCCGGCGGTGAGCTTAAGCGTGTCGCCATTGCCAGAAAAGGCGATGCCGTGCCCGGTAAAAAGATCATCCAGATCGGCAATGACCTGTCGGGTATTTTCCTTCGATTGTGCGTGTAGACCTGACATTTCTAGCTCCTTGATATGTCGTAGGTAGAGTCAAATTTAACTGTATGTATATACAGTTATCTGGATCATAGATGAGAACTTTCCTACGTCAAGGAATTACTTTTTCCGACGCAAATGTTGAGGTCCGCGATGAAATGCTGTTGACGGTTGTATTTTAAGTTGTACGATGACCTACAACTTCGGCGAAAGCTGAACAGTTTTCTCACACAAACGTTGCTACCAGGGTGTTCGAATAATGAATCCACAAGAACTGAAGTCCATCCTCTCTTCCGGCCTGCTGTCGTTCCCGGTCACCGACTTCAATGCTCAGGGCGATTTCCATCGCGCGGGCTACATCAAGCGTCTCGAATGGCTGGCCCCATACGGCGCCTCGGCATTGTTCGCCGCGGGCGGCACCGGTGAGTTCTTCTCTCTGGCGGCCAGCGAATATTCGGAAATCATCAAGACTGCCGTCGACACCTGCGCTACCAGCGTGCCGATCCTGGCCGGTGTTGGCGGTTCGACTCGTCAAGCTATCGAATACGCTCAGGAAGCCGAGCGTCTGGGCGCCAAAGGCCTGTTGCTGCTGCCGCACTACCTGACCGAAGCCAGCCAGGACGGTGTTGCCGACCACGTTGAAGCGGTATGCAAATCGGTAAAAATTGGCGTGGTGGTTTACAACCGCAACGTCTGCCGCCTGACCGCTCCTTTGCTGGAACGTCTGGCCGAGCGCTGCCCGAACCTGATTGGTTACAAGGATGGCCTGGGCGATATCGAGTTGATGGTGTCGATCCGTCGCCGCCTCGGTGATCGCTTCAGCTACCTGGGTGGTCTGCCGACCGCCGAAGTCTACGCCGCGGCCTACAAGGCTTTGGGCGTACCGGTTTACTCCTCGGCGGTGTTCAACTTCATCCCGAAAACCGCGATGGATTTCTATCACGCCATCGCTCGTGAAGATCACGCCACTGTCGGCAAGATCATCGACGACTTCTTCCTGCCGTACCTGGACATCCGTAACCGCAAGGCCGGTTACGCCGTGAGCATCGTCAAGGCCGGGGCGAAAATCGCAGGCTTCGACGCAGGTCCTGTGCGTGCGCCGTTGACCGATCTGACGGGCGAAGAGTACGAAATGCTCGCCGCGCTGATCGACAAGCAAGGTGCGCAATAACACTCGATAAAACCTGGGCCGCTGAGCAATCAGCGGCTTTTTGCGTGAGGACTTCTTTTAAAAGGGGCAGCCCGTGGCAGATACAAAGCGTTTCGATAACTACATCAACGGCGAATGGGTGGCGGGCAGTGATTACTGCGCCAACATCAACCCGTCCGAGCTGACCGATACCATCGGCGACTACGCCAAGGCCGATCTGGCTCAGGTCCACGCCGCCATCGACGCCGCTCGCGCCGCGTTCCCGGCCTGGTCCACTTCGGGCATTCAGGCGCGTCACGATTCACTGGATAAAGTCGGTACTGAAATCCTCGCTCGTCGCGAAGAGCTCGGCACTTTGCTGGCCCGGGAAGAAGGCAAGACCCTGCCCGAAGCCATCGGCGAAGTGACTCGCGCCGGTAATATTTTCAAGTTCTTCGCCGGTGAATGCCTGCGCCTGTCCGGCGATTACCTGCCGTCGGTGCGTCCGGGTGTGAACGTTGAAGTCACTCGCGAAGCGTTGGGTGTGGTCGGACTGATCACCCCGTGGAATTTCCCGATTGCGATCCCTGCGTGGAAAATCGCTCCGGCCCTGGCCTACGGCAACTGCGTCGTGCTGAAGCCTGCTGATCTGGTGCCGGGTTGCGCCTGGGCGCTGGCGGAAATCATCTCTCGCGCAGGCTTCCCGGCCGGCGTGTTCAACCTGGTGATGGGCAGCGGTCGCGTGGTTGGCGATGCGCTGGTGCAGAGCCCGAAAGTCGACGGCATCAGCTTCACCGGTTCCGTGGGCGTGGGTCGTCAGATCGCTGTCAGCTGCGTATCGCGCCAGGCCAAGGTTCAGCTGGAAATGGGCGGCAAGAACCCGCAGATCATTCTGGATGACGCCGACCTCAAGCAAGCGGTCGAGCTGTCGGTACAGAGCGCGTTCTATTCCACCGGCCAGCGTTGCACCGCGTCGAGCCGCTTCATCGTCACCGCCGGGATTCACGACCAGTTCGTCGAAGCCATGGCCGAGCGCATGAAGTCGATCAAGGTCGGTCACGCGCTGAAAAGTGGTACCGATATCGGTCCGGTGGTTTCCCAAGCTCAGCTTGAACAAGACATGAAGTACATCGACATCGGCCAGTCCGAAGGTGCGCGTCTGGTCAGTGGCGGTGGTCTGGTGACCTGCGACACGGAAGGCTACTTCCTCGCCCCGACGCTGTTTGCCGACAGCGAAGCTGCGATGCGCATCAGCCGCGAAGAGATCTTCGGCCCGGTGGCCAATATCGTTCGCGTGGCTGATTACGAGGCGGCGCTGGAAATGGCCAACGACACCGAGTTCGGCCTGTCGGCGGGCATCGCTACCACGTCGTTGAAGTACGCTAACCACTTCAAACGCCACTCCCAGGCCGGGATGGTGATGGTCAACCTGCCGACCGCCGGCGTGGATTACCACGTTCCGTTCGGTGGGCGTAAAGGTTCATCCTATGGATCACGTGAGCAAGGTCGCTATGCGCAAGAGTTCTACACGGTCGTAAAAACTGCCTACATCGGTTCCTGATACACCGCAGTACCTGTGGGAGCTGGCTTGCCTGCGATAGCATCACCGCGTTGAGACTGACACTGCGTGGTGCCTGCATCGCGGGCAAGCCCGGCTCCCACAAAAGCCAGATACGACAAAAAAATTGTTATTACCCGCATAAAAATAATCAGTGGGAGTACATCTACAATGCAATCGACCAAGCCGACTCACGTCCGCTATTTGATCCTGCTCATGCTGTTTCTGGTGACCACGATCAACTATGCCGACCGGGCCACCATCGCAATCGCCGGCTCCAGCCTGCAAAAAGACCTCGGCATCGACGCGGTCACCCTCGGCTATATCTTTTCCGCATTCGGTTGGGCCTACGTGGCCGGGCAAATTCCCGGTGGCTGGCTGCTGGACCGTTTCGGTTCAAAAAAAATCTACGCCCTGAGCATCTTCACCTGGTCGCTGTTCACCGTGCTGCAAGGCTATGTCGGTGAATTCGGGCTTTCCACCGCCGTCGTCGCGCTGTTCATGCTGCGCTTTTTGGTGGGCCTGGCCGAAGCGCCATCCTTCCCCGGTAACGCACGCATCGTGGCGGCCTGGTTCCCGACCGCTGAACGCGGTACCGCCTCGGCGATCTTCAACTCGGCGCAATATTTCGCCACCGTGTTGTTCGCGCCGCTGATGGGCTGGATCGTCTATAGCTTCGGCTGGCAGCATGTGTTCATCGTCATGGGCGTGATCGGCATCGTCTTCTCGGGGATCTGGCTGAAGGTGATCTACAGCCCGCGCCAACACCCGATGATCAACGACGCCGAGTTCAAACACATCGCCGACAACGGCGGCATGGTCGACATGGACCAGGACAAAGGCAAAGGCAAAGGCAAAAAGGGCGACGGTCCGAAGTGGGACTACATCCGCCAACTGCTCACCAACCGCATGATGCTCGGCGTGTATCTGGGCCAATACTGCATCAACGGCATCACTTACTTCTTCCTCACCTGGTTCCCGGTGTATCTGGTGCAGGAGCGCGGCATGACCATCCTCAAGGCCGGTTTCATTGCCTCGCTGCCGGCAATCTGCGGGTTTATCGGTGGTGTGCTTGGCGGGGTGATTTCCGATTACCTGCTGCGCAAAGGTCACTCGCTGACGTTCGCCCGCAAGGCGCCGATCATCGCTGGCTTGCTGGTTTCCAGTAGCATCGTGGCTTGCAACTATGTGGACGTTGAATGGATGGTCGTCGGCTTCATGGCCCTGGCGTTCTTCGGCAAAGGCGTGGGTGCGTTGGGCTGGGCGGTGGTGTCCGACACCTCGCCGAAACAGATCGCGGGTCTCAGCGGTGGTCTGTTCAACACCTTCGGCAACATCGCGTCGATCACCACGCCGATCGTTATCGGTTACATCATCAGCTCCACCGGCTCGTTCAAATGGGCGCTGGTGTTCGTCGGTTGCAACGCGCTGGTAGCAGTCTTCAGCTATCTGGTGATCGTTGGCCCGATCAAGCGTGTGGTCCTCAAAGAGCCGCCTGTCAGCGGTCCTGAAACCAACAATAAGTTATCTGAAGCGCATTCCTGAGGAGCGGCGTCATGCAGTTGATTGAACATTCCGACTCGCCGCGCTACATCCGCCTGCACGAGCGGGACAATGTGGTGATCGTAGTCAACGATCAGGGCGTGCCGGCCGGCACTGAATTCCCCGATGGCCTGGTCACCGTGGATTTTGTGCCGCAGAGCCACAAGGTCACTCTCGAGGACATTCCCGAAGGCGGCCAGGTGATTCGTTACGGCCAGACCATCGGTTACGCATTGCAGCCGATTCCGCGTGGCAGCTGGGTCAAGGAAGATCAACTGCGCATGCCCACCGCACCACCGCTGGACAGCCTGCCGCTGTCCACCGAAGTGCCGACCGCGCAGGCACCGCTGGAAGGCTTCACCTTCGAGGGTTATCGCAACGCCGACGGCACCGTCGGCACGCGCAACATTCTGGGCATCACCACCACCGTGCAGTGCGTTACCGGGGTGCTGGACCATGCGGTGAAACGCATCAAGGACGAGTTGCTGCCCAAGTACCCGAACGTCGATGACGTGGTGGCGCTGACCCACAGTTACGGCTGCGGCGTGGCGATCACCGCCACCGACGCGTACATCCCGATTCGCACCGTGCGCAACCTGGCGCGCAACCCGAACCTGGGTGGTGAAGCGCTGGTGATTAGCCTGGGCTGCGAGAAGTTGCAGGCCGGGCAGGTGATGCACGAGAACGACAGTTCGGTGGATTTGAGCGAGCCGTGGTTGTACCGCCTGCAGGATTCCAGCCACGGTTTCACCGAGATGATCGAGCAGATCATGGCGCTGGCTGAAACCCGCTTGAAGAAGCTCGATCTGCGCCGCCGGGAAACCGTGCCGGCGTCCGAGCTGATCCTCGGCATGCAGTGCGGTGGCAGCGATGCGTTCTCTGGCATCACTGCCAACCCGGCGCTCGGCTATGCCTCAGACCTGTTGTTGCGGGCGGGGGCGACGGTGATGTTTTCCGAAGTCACTGAAGTGCGTGATGCGATTTACCTGCTGACGTCCCGTGCCGAAACCGAGGAAGTGGCTCAGGAACTGGTGCGGGAAATGGACTGGTACGACCGTTACCTGGCCAAGGGTGAAGCGGATCGCAGTGCCAATACCACACCGGGGAACAAGAAGGGCGGGTTGTCGAATATTGTCGAGAAGTCCCTGGGCTCGATCGTTAAATCCGGCAGTAGCGCGATCAATGGGGTGCTCGGCCCTGGCGAGCGCTTTAAGCGCAAAGGGCTGATTTTCTGCGCGACCCCGGCCAGTGATTTTGTCTGCGGGACGTTGCAGTTGGCGGCGGGGATGAACCTGCATGTGTTCACCACCGGGCGGGGTACGCCTTATGGGTTGGCGATGGCACCGGTGGTGAAGGTGTCGACCCGGACCGAATTGGCGCAACGCTGGCCGGACCTGATCGACATTGATGCCGGGCGGATTGCGACCGGGCGAGCTTCGATCGAGGACCTCGGCTGGGAATTGTTCCACTACTACCTGGACGTGGCCAGCGGCAAGAAACAGACGTGGGCGGAGCAGCATAAGCTGCATAACGACATCACCTTGTTCAACCCGGCGCCTATCACGTAAGACGGCGTTATCGTTCGTCGCGGGCAAGCCCGCTCCCACAGTGATCTTCGGGGTTCACACAATTTGTGCAACAAAGAAGCACCCTGTGGGAGCGGGCTTGCCCGCGATGGCGATCTACCAGACGGCAGGGGACATGGTGGCTTATCATTAGCCCCCTAACGACGCCCACCCAAGGTTCCCCCGGCATGCTGGCTATCTTCCTCGAAACCCTGAACATCACCGCGCCGGTGTTTGCCATGCTGTTTCTGGGGGCGCTGCTCAAGCGCATCGACTGGATCAACGACAACTTCATTCATACCGCGTCGGCCCTGGTGTTCAACGTCACCATGCCGGCGTTGCTGTTTCTGGGCATCTTGCATGCCGACCTGCATGCCGCGCTGCAACCGGCGCTGCTGATCTACTTCTCGGTCGCGACGCTGGCGTGCTTTGCGATTGCCTGGGGCTGGGCGATCTGGAAATGCCCGCGGGAAGACCGAGGCATCTATACCCAAGGCGCTTTCCGTGGCAACAACGGCGTTATCGGTCTGGCCCTGGCGGCGAGTATGTACGGCGACTACGGGATTTCCCTCGGGGCCATTCTTGCAGCGTTGGTGATCCTGTTTTACAACACGCTTTCGACCATCGTACTGGCGGTCTACAGCCCGGTGATCAAGTCTGACCCGTGGAGTATCTGCAAAAGCGTGATGGTCAACCCGTTGATCATCAGCGTGTTTGCGGCGGCGCCGTTTGCGTATTTCAAGATCGGTTTGCCGGGGTGGCTGGAGACGTCCGGCCAGTACCTGGCACAAACCACTTTGCCATTGGCATTGATCTGCATCGGTGGCACGTTGTCGCTGGCGGCGATGCGCAAAAGCGGGCCGACGGCGCTCAGTTCAAGCCTGATGAAGATGATCGGCCTGCCGGTGCTGGCGACGCTTGGCGCCTGGCTCTGGGGTTTTCGCGGGGCGGAATTGGGGATTCTGTTTCTGTACTTCGGCAGCCCGACTGCAGCGGCCAGTTTTGTCATGGCCCGGCAGGCCAACGGTAATCATGAACTGGCGGCGGCGATCATCGTGATTACCACGCTGATGGCGGCGGTCACCACCAACGTCGGGATTTTTTTGTTGCAGTGGGGTGGGTGGATTTAGCCTCGGCATTTGCGGTGGCTTCCAGGGCCTCATCGCGGGCAAGCCCGCTCCCACAGTGATCTTTGGTGTTCACACAATTTGTGCAATAAAGGAGATCCCCTGTAGGGGAGCGGGCTTGCCCGCGATGGCGATAGTCCTGCCAGCACAAATGTCTGCTTGTTACTCGGGCTTTTGGTAGCTGTCGATCACTTCCTGCGCCGCCCGAAACGCATCAATCGCCGCCGGCACGCCGGCATACACCGCGCAATGCAGCAGCGCCTCGCGAATTTCTTCCACGGTGCAGCCGTTGTTCAGCGCGCCACGCACATGGCCTTTCAATTCTTGCGGGCACTTCAAGGCGGTCAGCGCGGCGAGGGTGATCAGGCTGCGGGTTTTCAGCGGCAGACCTTCGCGATTCCACACACCGCCCCAGGCGTGTTCATTGACGAAGTCCTGCAACGGTTGGGTGAACTCAGTGGCGTTGCCCAAGGCGCGGTCGACGAAGGCGTCGCCCATTACTTGGCGGCGGACTTCAACCCCAGGCTTGTTATCAGTGCTCATGGCAATTCCCTCTTATGGTGTTGGCGACGCCAGGCGCGCAGCGACGTGAACAGCAAAAACGCCCCCAGCGCCGGCAGGACGAAAAACAGCATCAGGTGTTCAAGCTTGCCGGCCAGCGGCATGCCGGTGGTGAACGACACCACGTGCAGTCCATAGGCCAGGTACAAACCCAAAAACAGCAGACCTTCGGCGCGCGTCACCCGGTAGCCGGAATAGAACACGGGCAGGCACAGCACCGCGACACCAAGCATTACCGGCAGGTCGAAATCCAGGGCGTTCGGCGAGACTGACAGCGGCGACGGCGCGATCAATGCGGTCAGCCCGAGTACACCCAGGAGGTTGAGCAGGTTGCTGCCGATCACGTTGCCCACCGCGATGTCCCGCTGACCGCGCAACGCGGCGATCAACGAAGTGGCCAACTCCGGCAGGGACGTGCTGACGGCAACGATGGTCAGACCGATGATCCGCTCCGACAAGCCCAGGTCGGTCGCGACCGCCACTGCGGCGCCGAGCAGCAAGTGCCCGGCGAACACCAGCATCGCCAGACCGGCGACGATCATTAGCAGGCTGCTGAACCACGGTGCCTGCGGCGCTTCATGAGCCGCCGATGGCGGACGGGCCGAGTGCCGTGACTGACGCAGCAGCAAGCCCAGATACAGTGCCAGCGCTATCAGCAGCATCACGCCGTCGGCCCGAGTCAGTTCTTCATTCCACGCCAGTACGAACACCAGCAGGCTGGCGCCGATCATCAATGGAATATCCAGGCGCACCAATTGCCGCGAAACCCGCAGCGGAATTATCAGCGCCGAGAGCCCTAGGGTGACGAGGATGTTGAAGATGCTGCTGCCGATCACGCTGCCGACGGCAATGTCGGCGTTTTGCGCCAGGGTGGCTTGCAGGCTGACCGCCATCTGCGGTGCGCTGCTGCCGAGGGCCACGATGGTCAGGCCGATGATCAGCGGCCGCACATGCAGTCGCGCGGCCAGACGTACGGCGGCGCGTACCATCAGTTCGGCGCCGGCGATCAGTAAAAACAGACCGCTGAACAATTCAATCACGCTGATCAGGGGTAAATCGGCCAGTCCGAAAATAGTCAGCGCTCCGTCTAATCAGTCGTCGAGGGCTTGCACGCGAACTTTCGCGGTGCCACTGCGCAGCATGCCCAACCGTTCGGCCGCTTCACGGGACACGTCGATCAGGCGCCCACGGGAGTACGGCCCACGGTCGTTGATGCGTACCACGCAGGATCTGTCGTTATTCAGGTTGGTAATCTTCACCCGGGTGCCGAACGGCAACTGGCGATGGGCGGCGGTCAGGCCATGCTGGTTGAAACGCTCGCCGCTGGCGGTGCGTTTGCCATGATGCTTGGCACCGTAATACGAAGCCGTGCCGGTCTTGTCGTAACCGTGTGGATCGACGGTATCGGTACTGGCACAACCGGCCAGCAGAGAGAGCAGGGCGCAGGCGCTGAGCAGACGTTTCATAGAAGGTATCCCGGATACAAATGTGAGAGCGGGCTTTTGTGGCGAGGGGGCAAGCCCCCTCGCCACAAAAGCCCGCTCCCACAGGGAATGGAGCCAGGTTTGAATGCTGGCTCCATTCGCATCAGCCTTCGAGCTTGCTTTTAAGCAGTTCGTTGACCTGTTGCGGGTTGGCCTTGCCTTTGGAGGCTTTCATGGCCTGGCCGACGAAGAAGCCGAACATCTTGCCGCGTTTGGCTTCGTCTGCCGCGCGGTACTGTTCGACCTGTTCGGCATTGGCCGCGAGCATCTCGTCCAGCACCGCCGAGATTGCGCCGGTGTCGGTCACTTGCTTGAGGCCGCGCTTGTCGATGATCTCGTCGGCGCTGCCTTCACCGTTGGCCATGGCTTCAAACACCACCTTGGCGATTTTGCCGGAGATGGTGTTGTCCTTGATGCGCAACAGCATGCCGCCCAGTTGCTCGGCTGAAACCGGCGACTGGTCGATGTCCAGGCCTTGCTTGTTCAACAGGCTGCCCAGTTCAACCATGACCCAGTTGGCCGCCAGTTTGGCGTCGCCACTGATGTTCACGACTTTCTCGAAGTAATCGGCTTGCTCGCGGCTGGTGGCCAGGACGCTGGCGTCGTAGACCGACAGACCGAACTGCGCCTGGAAGCGCTCGCGTTTCTGCGGTGGCAGTTCCGGCAGGGTGGCGCGCACGTCGTTGAGGAACGAGTCCTCGATGACCACCGGCAGCAGGTCCGGATCGGGGAAGTAACGGTAGTCGTTGGCTTCCTCTTTGCTGCGCATCGGACGGGTTTCGTCCTTGTTGGGATCGTACAGACGAGTCTGCTGGATCACCTTGCCGCCGTCTTCGATCAGCTCGATCTGGCGTTGCACTTCAGTGTTGATCGCCTTCTCGATGAAGCGGAACGAGTTGACGTTCTTGATCTCGCAGCGCGTGCCGAATTCAACCTGGCCTTTCGGACGGATCGACACGTTGCAGTCGCAACGCAGCGAGCCTTCGGCCATGTTGCCGTCGCAGATGCCGAGGTAGCGTACCAGCGCGTGGATCGCCTTGACGTAAGCCACGGCTTCCTTGGCGCTACGCATGTCCGGCTCGGAAACGATTTCCAGCAGCGGCGTGCCGGCGCGGTTCAGGTCGATGCCGGTGGCACCGTTGAACTCTTCGTGAAGGCTTTTACCGGCGTCTTCTTCCAGGTGCGCACGGGTGACACCGACACGTTTGATCGTGCCGTCTTCCATGGCGATGTCCAGGTGGCCCTTGCCGACGATCGGCAATTCCATCTGGCTGATCTGGTAGCCCTTGGGCAGGTCCGGGTAAAAATAGTTTTTACGGGCGAACACGTTGTGCTGGCCAATCTCGGCATCGATGGCGAGACCGAACATCACCGCCATGCGCACCGCTTCCTGGTTCAGCACCGGTAGTACGCCGGGCATGCCGAGGTCAACCAGGCTGGCCTGGGTGTTCGGCTCGGAACCGAAAGTGGTGGAACTTCCGGAAAAGATTTTCGACCGGGTGGTGAGCTGGGTATGAATCTCCAGCCCGATCACGACTTCCCATTGCATGTGTTTCTCCTCAGAAGCCGGTTGGGGTGCGGGTGTGCCAGTCAGTGTTCTGCTGATACTTATGGGCAACGTTCAACAGGCGGCCTTCCTGGAAATACGGGGCGAGCAACTGCACGCCGACCGGCAGGCCATCGACAAAACCTGCAGGCATGGACAAGCCCGGCAGACCGGCGAGGTTGGCGGTGATGGTGTAGACGTCTTCCAGGTACTCAGCGACCGGGTCGCTGTTCTTGGCGCCGAGCTTCCAGGCCGGGTTCGGCGTGGTTGGGCCGAGGATGATGTCGACCTCATTGAAGGCCGCCATGAAGTCGTTCTTGATCAGGCGACGGATTTTCTGCGCCTTCAGGTAGTAGGCGTCGTAGTAACCGGCCGACAGCGCGTAGGCGCCGACCATGATCCGGCGCTGCACTTCCGGGCCGAAACCTTCGCCACGGGAACGCTTGTACAGGTCTTCCAGGTTTTTCGGGTCTGCGCAGCGATAGCCGAAACGCACGCCGTCGAAACGCGACAGGTTGGAAGACGCTTCCGCCGGGGCGATCACGTAGTACGCAGGGATTGCGTGCTGCATGTTCGGCAGGCTGATTTCCTTGACCACGGCGCCGAGCTTTTTCAGCTCTTCAACGCTGGCCATGACCAGGTCGGCGATGCGCGGGTCGAGACCTGCGCTGAAGTATTCCTTCGGCACGCCGATGCGCAGGCCTTGCAGCGAACCGTTGAGGCCGGCGCTGTAATCAGGCACGGGCTCGTCGATGCTGGTGGAGTCCTGCGGGTCGAACCCGGCCATGCCTTGCAGCAGGATCGCGCAGTCTTCGGCGGTGCGGGCCAGTGGGCCGCCCTGATCGAGGCTGGACGCGTAGGCGATCATGCCCCAGCGCGAAACACGACCGTACGTCGGTTTCAGGCCGGTGAGGTTGGTCAGCGCGGCGGGCTGACGAATCGAACCGCCGGTGTCGGTGCCAGTCGCAGCCGGCAGCAGACGAGCGGCTACCGCAGCAGCCGAACCGCCAGACGAGCCGCCCGGAACGTATTCCAGGTTCCACGGGTTTTTCACCGCGCCGTAGTAACTCGACTCGTTGGCCGACCCCATGGCGAATTCGTCCATGTTGGTCTTGCCCAGGGTCACGGCCCCGGCAGCAGCCAGTTTGGCGACCACGGTGGCGTTGTACGGCGCTTTGAAGTTGTCGAGCATCTTCGAGCCGCAGCTGGTGCGGATGCCCTGGGTGCAGAACAGGTCTTTGTGCGCGATCGGCGCGCCGAGCAGGGCGCCGCTCTCACCGTTGGCCCGACGAGCGTCAGCGGCTTTCGCCTGCTGCAGCGCCAGGTCTTCGGTGAGGCTGATGAAGCTGTTGAGCTGCGGGTCGAGCTGGGCGATGCGCGCCAGCAGGACTTTGGTCAGCTCTTCGGAAGAAAACTTTTTATCGGCGAGTCCGCGGGCGATCTCGGCCAGAGTCAATTGATGCATTGCAGGCTCTTTCCCTTTAGTCGATGACTTTCGGAACCAGGTACAGGCCGTTTTCGACCGCTGGTGCGATGGACTGATAGGCCTCGCGATGATTGGTCTCGGTCACGACGTCTGCACGCAGGCGCTGGCTGGCTTCCAGTGGGTGGGCCAGCGGCTCGATACCGTCGGTATTGACCGCTTGCATTTCGTCGACCAGCCCGAGAATGCTGTTCAGGGCCGAAGTGATGTGTGGAAGATCGGCATCATTGAGGCCAAGGCAGGCCAGATGAGCGATTTTTTCCACGTCGGAGCGTTCAAGCGCCATGGGATTCTCCAGTGGAAAACAAAACGGACCGCGTCCGTGTGTTAGATTGTCGGAACACTACCGCATATCTACGGTCTCAGGGCCGCGATTGTGGTGCTTGGTGCACAGAAAAGCAGCCAATTTAACATATTGGCGCCTTGCCCAAAATCCCTGTCGTTGTTAGAGTTTGCCGCACTTTTTTACCCACGCGTTGCCTAGGGTCCCTTTCCCATGTTCAAGAAACTGCGTGGCATGTTTTCCAGCGATCTTTCCATTGACCTGGGCACTGCCAACACCCTTATTTACGTGCGCGAGCGCGGAATCGTCCTGAATGAGCCATCGGTTGTGGCTATTCGGACACACGGTAACCAGAAAAGTGTCGTTGCTGTCGGCACCGAGGCCAAGCGTATGCTCGGCCGTACGCCGGGCAACATTGCTGCCATTCGTCCGATGAAGGACGGTGTGATCGCCGACTTCAGCGTCTGCGAAAAAATGCTGCAGTACTTTATCAACAAGGTCCACGAAAACAGCTTTCTGCAGCCTAGCCCTCGTGTGCTGATCTGCGTTCCATGCAAATCCACCCAGGTTGAGCGTCGTGCCATCCGTGAATCGGCTCTTGGTGCCGGTGCTCGTGAAGTGTTCCTGATCGAAGAGCCGATGGCTGCTGCAATCGGTGCCGGCCTGCCGGTTGAAGAAGCTCGCGGTTCGATGGTTGTCGATATCGGTGGCGGTACCACTGAAATCGCGCTGATCTCCCTCAACGGTGTGGTTTACGCCGAATCCGTACGGGTTGGCGGCGACCGCTTCGACGAAGCGATCATCACCTACGTGCGTCGCAACTACGGCAGCCTGATCGGCGAATCCACCGCCGAGCGCATCAAACAGGAAATCGGTACGGCCTACCCGGGCGGCGAAGTTCGTGAAGTCGACGTTCGTGGCCGTAACCTGGCCGAAGGCGTTCCACGCGCATTCACCCTGAACTCCAATGAAGTGCTGGAAGCTCTGCAAGAGTCCTTGGCCACCATCGTTCAGGCTGTGAAAAGTGCGCTGGAGCAATCGCCTCCGGAGCTGGCGTCGGATATCGCCGAACGTGGCCTGGTACTGACCGGTGGTGGCGCCTTGCTGCGCGACCTCGACAAGTTGCTGGCCCAGGAAACCGGTCTGCCGGTGATCGTCGCCGAAGACCCGCTGACCTGCGTTGCTCGCGGTGGTGGCCGTGCATTGGAAATGATGGATAAACACACCATGGACCTGCTGTCGAGCGAGTGATCTCACCCGATGCATCTATGTTGGTGAGCCCGCAGGCAGCACTTTGCAGTGCTGCCTGTTGGCGTTTATCTTCTGTCAGTCTGCATCCAGGCCGGTTTGATGCCGTATGAATAAAGAGAACATTTGCCTGGGAGGAGCGGCTTATTAAACCGCTTTTCACCAAAGGCCCCTCACTGGGCGTGCGCTTGTTGGTGCTGGCCGTGCTATCGGTTGCGCTGATGGTGGTCGATGCCCGCTTCACACTGCTCAAGCCAGTGCGTAGCCAAATGTCGCTGGTGCTGATGCAGTCTTACTGGATCACCGACCTGCCGCAGCGGTTATGGCAAGGTGTGGCCAGCCAATTTGGCAGCCGGACCGAGTTGGTCGCCGAAAACGAAAAACTCAAAACCGAAAACCTGCTGTTGCAGGGCCGCATGCAAAAGCTGGCCGCCCTCACCGAGCAGAACGTTCGGCTGCGCGAGTTGCTCAACTCTTCTGCGCTGGTCAACGAAAAGGTCGAAGTGGCCGAGTTGATTGGCATGGACCCCAACCCCTTTACCCATCGCATCATCATCAATAAAGGTGAGCGCGACGGTGTGGTCCTTGGTCAGCCGGTGCTCGATGCCCGCGGCCTGATGGGACAGGTGGTGGACTTGATGCCGTACACCTCTCGCGTGCTATTGCTGACCGACACCACCCACAGCATTCCGGTGCAGGTGAACCGTAACGGTCTGAGGGCGATTGCCAGCGGCACCGGTAACCCGGAACGCCTCGAGTTGCGTCATGTGGCCGATACCGCCGATATTAAAGAAGGCGATCTGTTGGTCAGCTCTGGCCTCGGCCAGCGTTTCCCGGCGGGTTATCCGGTGGCGACGGTCAAGGAAGTGATCCACGATTCCGGTCAGCCATTTGCCATCGTCCGTGCGGTGCCGACGGCTGCGTTGAACCGCAGTCGTTATCTGCTGCTTGTGTTCAGCGACGGTCGCACAGCCGAGGAGCGCGCCAACGAAGCCGCCCAGGCTCAAGAGGCTCTGGACCGACAGGGTGGCGGGCCGATCATCCCTGCAACTGTGCCGAAACCGGCCGTGTCGGTGATACCGGCTGCCGCTGCAGCTCCGGCTACTCCGGCTACTGCACCTGCCGCAGTGGCCCCGGTCAAGCCTGCCACCGCCAAGCCACCCGCGGCCAAACCCGCGGCAGTGAAGCCTGTTGCCAAACCGCCTGTCGCTGCGCCGGCCACCACTGGGGGAACAGAATAATGGGCGGTGCAACTTCCTCCCGAAACGGCTGGATGGTCTGGCTGACTTTCGCCATCGGCATGTTGCTCAGCGTTTCACCGCTGCCGCAGTTCATGGAAATCCTGCGTCCTCTGTGGCTGGCCTTGCTATTGGCCTTTTGGGCGTTGGCCCTGCCGCAGAAAGTCGGCATGGCGACCGCCTGGTGCCTGGGGCTGGCCGAAGACGTGTTGTATGGCACGCTGCTGGGCCAGAACGCGTTGATCCTCACGCTCATTACCTTCCTGGTGCTGTCGTTGCAACAGCGCCTGCGTATGTTCCCGATGTGGCAACAGAGCCTGGTGATCCTGGTGATCTTCGGCCTCGCCCAACTGGTTCAGTTGTGGTTGAGCGCCCTGACCGGCAATCGTCAGCCGACCTTGGCGCTGGTGTTGCCGGCACTGGTCAGCGCGTTGCTCTGGCCATGGATCAGCTACGGTTTGCGCGGTTTGCGTCGACGCTACAAAATCAATTAATTCGGTCAGGCATGTGCCCGCACCGGTGCCCTGTCTCGCCAAAAAGGAACAGTATTTGTGAGACAGGGCGCCAAGCAGGGAGATGTCTTGATGAAGCAGCTGTACCTCGCCTCAGGCTCGCCGCGTCGGCGTGAACTGCTCACGCAGATCGGCGTGTCGTTCTCCGTCATCAGCGCGGACATCGATGAAACCCCTTTATCTGAAGAATCCCCATCGGCCTATGTCGAGCGTCTGGCGCGCGGCAAGGCCGAGGTCGGGCACGGCACGGTCGTGTCCGACGCGGATTTCTGCGTGCTGGGCGCCGATACCGCCGTGGTGCTGGACGGGAAAATTCTCGGCAAGCCGGTGGACGAAGCCGACGCATGCGCCATGCTTATGCTGTTGTCCGGGCGCGAACATGAAGTGCTGACAGCGATTGCGGTGCGCGATGGCGAGCGCTGCGAGTCTTTGGTGGTGCGCAGCCTGGTGCGTTTTCGCCACATTGACCGCGACGAAGCGCCAGCCTACTGGGCCAGCGGCGAACCCCGGGACAAGGCTGGCGGTTATGGGATTCAAGGGCTGGGCGCGGTGTTCGTCGCCGGGCTCAACGGCAGTTATTCGGCGGTGGTCGGATTGCCGCTGTGCGAAACCTGCGAGCTACTCGGCCATTTCGGCATACCCTGTTGGCAAACCTTTAACGCGCGTTGAGCGTCGTACTGACAAGATGCGGCCATTATCGTGAACATGCCTGAACGAGACCCTGCCATGAGTGAAGAGATCCTGATCAACATCACGCCGATGGAATCGCGCGTGGCGGTGGTCGAAAACGGTGTCCTGCAAGAGGTCCACGTCGAGCGCACACAAAAGCGCGGGATCGTCGGCAACATCTATAAAGGCAAGGTCGTGCGGGTATTGCCGGGCATGCAGGCGGCCTTCGTCGATATCGGACTGGACCGCGCCGCGTTCATTCATGCCTCGGAAATTTCCCTGCGCGAAGGCCCGGCGGTGGAGAGCATCAGCGCGCTGGTTCATGAAGGTCAGAGCCTGGTGGTGCAAGTCACCAAGGACCCTATCGGCTCCAAAGGCGCGCGCCTGACGACGCAATTGTCGATTCCATCTCGCTATCTGGTGTACATGCCGCGCACCGCCCACGTCGGCATTTCCCTGAAGATCGAGGACGAAGCCGAGCGCGAACGCCTCAAGCAGGTGGTCACCGACTGCGTGGCCAAAGAAGGCATCAAGGAAGCCGGCGGTTTCATTTTGCGTACCGCGGCCGAAGGTGCCGGGGCCGATGAAATCCTCATGGACATCCGCTACCTGCGCAGGCTCTGGGACCAGATCAACGAACAGATCAAGACCATCAGCGCGCCGAGTGTTATTTACGAAGACCTTGGCCTGGCGCTGCGCACCTTGCGTGACCTGGTGAGCCCGAAGATCGAGAAGATCCGCATCGACTCCCGGGAAACCTTCCAGAAAACCACGCAGTTCGTCGCCGAACTGATGCCGGAAATTGCCGACCGCCTGGAGCATTACCCTGGCGAACGGCCGATCTTTGACCTGTATGGCGTCGAAGACGAAATCCAGAAAGCCCTGGAACGCAAGGTGCCGCTCAAGTCCGGCGGCTATCTGGTGGTCGATCCGGCGGAAGCCATGAGCACCATCGACGTCAATACCGGCGCTTTTGTCGGTCATCGCAACCTCGAAGAAACCATCTTCAAGACCAACCTCGAAGCCGCCACCGCCATTGCCCGTCAGTTGCGCCTGCGTAACCTGGGCGGGATCATCATCATCGACTTCATCGACATGGAAGATGAAGAGCATCAGCGTCAGGTGTTGCGCACGCTCGAGAAGCAACTGGAACGCGATCACGCCAAGACCAACATCATTGGCATTACCGAGTTGGGCCTGGTGCAGATGACCCGCAAGCGCACCCGTGAAAGTCTTGAGCAAGTGCTGTGCGAGCCGTGCAGCAGTTGCCAGGGTCGCGGCAAGCTCAAGACGCCGGAAACCGTGTGCTACGAGATCTTCCGCGAAATCCTGCGTGAGGCCCGGGCCTATCAGGCTGAAGGCTATCGGGTGCTGGCGAATCAGAAAGTGGTCGACCGTTTGCTCGACGAAGAGTCGGGCAACGTCGCCGAGCTCGAAGGTTTTATCGGGCGCACCATTCGGTTCCAGGTGGAAACCATGTATTCCCAGGAACAATACGACGTGGTGTTGCTCTGAATCGTTGTGTTTCAACTCCACTAGAACGGCTGGCCTCAGCTTTTTGCAGTATTTTTGCCATGGGAGCCAACTGACATGGACCGTCTGACACGCATTTTGGCCGCACTGACCCGCTGGGGTCTGGGCCTGTGTGCGTTGGTTTTGGTGCTGATGGCGCTGTTCGTCAGCCTCGGCCGAGAGTTGACGCCGCTGGTGGCCGAGTACCGTACTGACGTCGAAGACAAAGCCAGCGATGCCTTGGGCATGCCCCTGCAGATCGGCAAGCTGGAAGGCAACTGGAGCGGCTTCGCCCCGGTTCTGCTGGCCCATGACGTGATGGTTGGCGAGGGTTCCAATGCCTTGCGCCTGGATCAGGTGCGCGCGGTGCCGGATCTCTGGGCCAGCCTGCTGGCGCGCGAAGTGCGCATCGCACACCTGGAACTCAACGGTCTGAAGATCAGCCTCAAGGAAGGTGAGGATGGTCATTGGGCGCTGGAAGGTTTGCCGGTGCAGCAGGACCAGCCGCTGAACCCGGAGCAGTTGCTCAATCGCATGCAGATGGTCCAGCAACTGTCGGTGCTCGACAGCCAGATCACCTTGCAGCCGTTGGGAGAGTCGCCGCTAACCCTGACCTACGTCGGCCTGAACCTGAAAACCGGTCCATCCCGCCAGCGGCTCGATGCCCGCCTGACGCTGCCCGACGGCCAGCCGGTTGCGGTGAGCCTGCGCACCCGTTTGCGCGCAGCCCAATGGAAGGATGGTGAAGCGGACGCTTACCTGAGCCTGCCGCAAAGCGATTGGTCGAAATGGTTGCCCGAGCGCCTGACCCAGCAATGGAATTTTTCCGAGATCAAGGCCGGTGGCGAGTTCTGGATGAACTGGAGCAAGGGCACCGTGCAACGCGCCGCGATTCGTTTGAACGCACCGCAACTCAAGGGCGCCTATGCCGAGCGCAAGCCGATCCAGATCAATAATCTGGCGCTGAACGGGTATTTCCAGCGCAGTTCCACCGGCGTCCTGGTAACCCTGGACTCTCTGGCCATGAGCCTGGGGGACACCCGCTGGGAATCGAAACTGCAATTTCAACAAACTGCCGCGACCGATACGGTGCCGGAGCTCTTGCATGTGCAAGCCGACCGTCTCGATCTCACACCGCTCACTCCACTGCTGAATGCACTGGGCCCACTGCCCGAAGGGATCGCCACGGCGGTCGAGCGGCTCAAGGTCACCGGGGTTTTACGCAACGTGTTGATCGACTTCCGCCCAGCCGCTACCGATGACAGCAAATTCAGCTTTGCCGCCAATCTGGAAAAGGTCGGCTTCGATGCTTATCGCGGTGCACCAGCGGTGCGAAATGTCAGTGGCAGCATCAGCGGCGACCTCGGGCAGGGCGAGCTGCGCATGGACAGCAAGGATTTCTCCCTGCACCTGGACCCGATTTTCGCCAAGCCATGGCAGTACATTCAGGCCAACGCCCGGTTGACCTGGAAACTCGACAAAGAAGGTTTCACCCTGATCGCGCCGTACCTGAAGGTACTGGGCGAGGAGGGCAAGATTGCCGGCGACTTCCTGATCCGCCTGCATTTCGATCACACCCAGGAAGACTACATGGACCTGCGGGTCGGCCTGGTCGACGGCGACGGTCGCTACACCGCCAAGTACCTGCCGACGGTTCTCAGCCCGGGGCTGGACGAATGGTTGCGCACCGCGATTCTCAAAGGCGCGGTGGATGAAGGCTTCTTCCAGTATCAGGGTTCGCTGAACCACGGCGCCGCCGAAACGGCTCGCAGCATCAGTCTGTTTTTCAAGGTTCACGATGCCGAGCTGGCGTTTCAGCCGGGCTGGCCGCATGTCAGCAAGGTCAGCGGCGATGTGTTCATCGAAGACAGCGGTGTGCGGATTCTCGCGAGCAAGGGCCAATTGCTCGACACCCAAGTCAGCGACGTCTACGTCAATATTCCCCGTGCACCTGCCGGGCAGAGCCCTCATCTGTTCCTCGACGGCGCGTTCGCTGGCGGATTGGGCGATGGCCTGAAGATTCTGCAGGAAGCGCCGATCGGCACCGCCGACACCTTCGCCGGTTGGGAAGGCGAGGGCGATTTGCAAGGCAAGCTCAAGCTGGATATCCCGCTGGTCAAAGGCGAGCAGCCGAAAATCCTCGTCGACTTCAAGACCGCAAAAGCTCGTTTGAAGCTGCGCGAGCCCACCCTGGAACTGACGCAACTCAAGGGCGATTTCCGTTTCGACAGCACCAAGGGGCTGAGCGGGCAAAAGATCACGGCGCGAGCGTTCGACAAGCCAGTGACCGCACAGATCTTCGCTGAAGGCAGCCCAGGCAAGCTCAACACTCGGATCGCCGCGGCGAGTGAGGTCGAGGTCAAAAAACTCACTGAATGGCTGAATGTCACTCAGCCATTGCCGGTGACGGGGACGATCCCTTATCAGCTGCAACTGAACCTTGATGGCGCCGACAGTCAATTGATGGTCAGCTCCAATCTCAAGGGCGTGGCGGTAGATTTGCCGGCACCGTTCGGCATGGCGGCCGATGTTGGGCGCGATACCGTGTTCCGCATGACCCTGCAAGGCCCGGAGCGGCGTTACTGGGTCAACTACGGTGAGCTGGCGAACTTCACGTTTGCGGCACCGACCGGCAATTTCGCCGACGGTCGCGGCGAGTTGCTTCTCGGTGGCGGCAATGCCGTGTTGCCCGGCGCCAAAGGCTTGCGCGTGCGCGGTGTGCTGTCCGAGCTGGATGTTGCCCCCTGGCAGGATCTGGTGAGCAAGTATGCGGGCCAGGATCCGGGCGGCAGTGCCAAACAGTTGCTCAGTAGTGCGGATTTGAAGGTTGGAAAACTCACTGGTTTCGGCACCACCCTCGATCAGGCCTCGGTGCAGTTGACGCGTAAACCGGCCGCGTGGGCCTTGCAACTCGACAGTCAGCAGGCCAAGGGCAGCATCGGTATTCCCGATGCGAAAGCCGCACCGATTGCGGCCAATCTGCAATACGTACGTTTGCCGGCACGAGACCCTACGGCGCTGGCTGACGAGAATTCGCCGGATCCACTGGCCACCGTGGACCCGACGAAGATCCCGGCGCTGGATATCACCATCAATCAGCTGTTCCAGGGGCCGGATCTGGTGGGCGCCTGGTATCTGAAAGTCCGGCCGACCGCCAAGGGCGTCGCTTTCAATGCCCTTGATCTGGGCCTCAAGGGCATCCTCTTGCGGGGCAGCGGTGGCTGGGAAGGCGTGCCGGGTAACTCCAGCAGTTGGTACAAGGGCCGGGTCAGTGGCAAGAACCTTGCCGACGTGCTCAAGGGTTGGGGTTTTGCGCCGAGCGTCACCAGCGAAGAGTTTCACATGGATGTCGACGGTCGATGGCCTGGCTCTCCGGCGTGGCTGGCGACCAAACGCTTCTCCGGCAGTCTTGATGCGTCGCTGAATAAAGGTCAGTTCATTGAAGTCGAGGGCGGTGCTCAGGCGCTGCGGGTATTCGGCTTGCTCAACTTCAACTCCATCGGCCGCCGCTTGCGCCTGGACTTTTCCGACCTGTTCGGCAAAGGCTTGAGCTATGACCGGGTCAAAGGCCTGCTGGTCGCCAGTAACGGGGTCTACGTGACCCGTGAACCCATTCTGCTGACCGGTCCGTCGAGCAATGTGGAGCTCAACGGCACGCTGGACCTGGTGGGTGATCAGGTCGATGCGAAGTTGCTGGTGACCTTGCCGGTGACCAACAATCTGCCGATCGCCGCGCTGATTGTCGGTGCACCGGCCGTCGGCGGGGCGCTGTTCCTGATCGATAAACTGATTGGTGACCGCGTGGCGCGCTTTGCCAGCGTCAAATACACCGTCAAAGGCCCATGGAAAGAACCGAAAATCACCTTCGACAAGCCTTTTTGAATTCTTTTGAAAAAGCACTCTTTGGGCCTATGGAGTAGCATGACCAAAGGGTTTTTTGTAGCCGCCACGTTTCCTGTAGCAGCTGCCGCAGGCTGCGTTCGGCTGCGCAGCAGTCGTAAAATCGGATGCCGCGGTCCTTCAGGCAAACTGTGTATTGCGGATTTACGACTGCTGCGCAGCCGAACGCAGGCTTCGCCAGCTGCTACAAGGGCACGTCGTTGACCTGCGGCAGTGCGCAATCACAAAAAAGGAAATGGCCATGTCTGTAGCGGTGATTCAAATGGTCAGCCAGAGCGACGTGCTGGCCAATCTGGCCCAGGCCCGTCGTCTGCTTGAGCAGGCGGCGACCGGTGGCGCGCGGCTTGCCGTACTGCCGGAAAACTTCGCTGCCATGGGCCGTCGCGACATTGCCGACATCGGCCGCGCCGAAGCTATGGGCGAAGGCCCGATCCTGCCGTGGTTGAAACAGACCGCCCGCGACCTCAAGTTATGGATAGTGGCAGGCACATTGCCGTTGCCGCCGGTGGATCAACCGACGGCCAAAGTGCATGCCTGCTCGTTGCTGGTCGATGACCAGGGCGAAACCGTTGCACGGTATGACAAGCTGCACCTGTTCGACGTGGACGTAGCGGACAATCGCGGGCGTTATCGAGAATCCGATGACTATGCTTATGGCAGTGGTGTGGTAATTGCCGACACTCCTGTCGGTCGAGTCGGCCTGACGGTGTGTTATGACCTGCGTTTCCCGGAGCTGTACAGCGAACTGCGTGCGGCTGGCGCGGAGTTGATCACCGCACCGTCGGCCTTTACCGCGGTGACCGGCGCGGCCCATTGGGACGTGCTGATTCGCGCGCGAGCCATCGAGACTCAGTGCTACATGCTCGCGGCCGCCCAAGGTGGGACGCATCCGGGGCCACGAGAAACCTTTGGTCATGCCGCCATTGTCGACCCATGGGGGCGTGTGCTGGCACAACAGGATCAAGGCGAGGCCGTGCTGCTGGCCGAACGCGACAGCAGCGAACAGGCGTCCATCAGGACGCGGATGCCGGTGTCCACTCACCGGCGCTTTTTCTCGCAGGGCGCCCAGCGACCTGCCTCAGAACGATGAATTTAAGGCGTAAAGCATATGAGCGAGTTGTTGTCCTCCGTCAGTGAACACCTCCTGGCGCCCGGCGGCGTAACGATCGAGAGCCTGCAAGGTGTGCTCGGCGATCTGGCCGGCCCGGGCATCGATGCCGCCGACCTGTATTTCCAGGGGCAGATTTCCGAGTCCTGGGCACTGGAAGACGGGATCGTCAAGGAAGGCAGCTTCAACCTCGACCAGGGTGTCGGCGTGCGTGCGCAATCGGGTGAAAAGACCGGTTTCGCCTACAGCAATGCGATCACCCTCGAAGCGCTGGGCGCGGCGGCCCGTGCAGCCCGCTCGATCTCCCGGGCCGGGCAGAATGGCAGTGTGCAGGCGTTCACCACCCAGGATGTCGCCCAGTTGTACGGGCCGGACAACCCGCTGGAAGTGATGAGCCGTGCCGAGAAAGTCGAGCTGCTCAAGCGTATCGACGTGGCGACTCGTGCCCTCGACCCGCGTATCCAGCAAGTCACCGTGAGCATGGCCGGGGTCTGGGAACGGATTTTGATTGCTTCCACCGACGGCGGGCTGACGGCGGATGTGCGACCGTTGGTGCGTTTCAACGTCAGCGTGATCGTCGAGCAGAATGGCCGTCGTGAGCGCGGCGGTCATGGCGGTGGCGGTCGTACCGATTACCGCTATTTCCTCAGCGACGACCGTGCCATGGGCTATGCCCGCGAAGCGTTGCGCCAGGCGCTGGTGAATCTGGAAGCGATCCCGGCCCCGGCCGGTACGTTGCCGGTGGTGTTGGGTTCCGGTTGGTCCGGCGTATTGCTGCACGAAGCTGTCGGTCATGGCCTGGAAGGCGATTTCAACCGCAAGGGCAGTTCGGCCTACAGCGGGCGCATGGGCGAGATGGTTGCCTCGAAGCTCTGCACCATCGTCGATGACGGTACGCTCGCCGGGCGCCGTGGTTCGCTGAGCGTCGATGATGAAGGCACGCCGACCGAGTGCACCACGCTGATCGAAAACGGCGTACTCAAAGGCTATATGCAGGACAAGCTCAACGCACGCTTGATGGGCGTGGCCCGAACCGGTAATGGTCGTCGCGAATCCTACGCGCACCTACCAATGCCGCGTATGACCAACACCTACATGCTGGCGGGCGAAAGCGATCCGGCGGAAATCATCGCCTCGGTGAAGCGCGGCATCTACTGCGCCAACCTCGGCGGCGGTCAGGTGGACATCACCAGTGGCAAGTTTGTGTTCTCCACCAGCGAGGCGTACCTGATCGAAGACGGCAAGATTACTGCCCCGGTCAAAGGCGCGACGTTGATCGGCAACGGGCCGGAAGCCATGAGCAAGGTGTCGATGGTCGGTAATGATCTGGCGCTGGACAGCGGTGTGGGAACGTGTGGCAAGGATGGGCAGTCGGTGCCGGTGGGTGTCGGCCAGCCAACGCTGAAAATCGATGCGATCACTGTGGGTGGCACAGGATCGTAAGAAGGGATGGAGCTTCGGGTGAGCCGCTTGGCAACTCACCCGATTCGGGACTTAACGCAAACCGCGTTGAGTCTCGTCCAGCTCACGGATGTACTTGAAGATTTTACGGCTCGAGGCCGGCGGCTTGTTGGTCGCCAGTTCGTGCTGGGCCTGACGGATCAGGGAGCGCAATTGCTGACGATCAGCTTCCGGGTAGTCGAGCACGAACTTCTCCAGGACCGCATCGTCGCCCGCGATCAAGCGATCGCGCCAGCGTTCCAGGCCATGGAAACGTTCGTTGTACTGCCGAGTGGAGGCATCCAGTTGATCGAGCAGAGTCAGAATGGCGTCAGTGTCCTGATCGCGCATCAGTTTGCCGATGAACATAAGGTGCCGTTTACGCGCGATATTCGCGGTGTGTTTGGAGGCATCGCCCAGAGCCCGGCGCAAAGCGTCGGTCAATGGCAGTTTTGCCAGCAAGTCAGGCTTGAGCGTTGTAAGGCGCTCGCCGAGGTCAACCAGAGCATGCAGCTCGCGTTTAACCTGGGATTTGCTTTTTTCTCCCGTATCGAGGGAGTCGTCGTAAGAATCAACCATGGTGGCCGTCCGCAAAGAAACGCCGCCATGATAACCAGTCGGGGGCCGCTTGTCCGGCCCGGTCGCTCGAAGGCCCCAGCCGAAAGCAGAATTTGAGTGGAGAACAGCATGAGTGCAGTTGAAAGCGTCGGCCCACAAGCGTTGCCGGCACTGCAAGAACAAGTCGAGCAGATCATCGCTGAAGCCAAGCGCCAGGGCGCCAGTGCCTGTGAAGTGGCCGTGTCGCTGGAGCAGGGCCTGTCGACCACGGTGCGTCAGCGCGAAGTCGAAACCGTTGAGTTCAATCGCGATCAGGGTTTTGGTATCACCTTGTATGTGGGGCAGCGCAAAGGCTCGGCCAGCACCTCGGCCAGCGGTTCGGAAGCGATTCGCGAAACCGTCGCCGCCGCGCTGGCCATTGCCAAGCACACCTCCGAAGACGAAGCCTCGGGCCTGGCGGATGCCGCGTTGATGGCCAAGGATCTGCAGGATTTCGACCTGTTCCACGAATGGGGCATTACCCCGGAGCAAGCCATCGAGCAGGCCCTGGCCTGTGAAGCGTCGGCGTTTGCCACCGACAGCCGGATCAAGAACGCCGACGGCACCACCCTCAGCACTCACCAGGGCTGTCGGGTTTACGGTAATAGCCACGGTTTTATCGGCGGATACGCGTCGACTCGTCACAGCCTCAGCTGCGTGATGATCGCCGAAGCCGATGGCCAGATGCAGCGCGATTACTGGTACGACGTGAACCGTCAGGGCAATTTGCTGGCCTCTGCGCAGAGCATCGGCCAACGCGCCGCGCAACGGGCGGCGAGCCGTCTGGGCGCGCGTCCGGTACCGACCTGCGAAGTGCCGGTGTTGTTTTCCGCGGAACTGGCCGGTGGCTTGTTCGGCAGTTTCCTGTCGGCGATCTCCGGCGGCAGCCTGTATCGCAAATCGTCGTTCCTCGAAGGCACTCTGGGGCAGAAATTGTTCCCGGAATGGTTGACCATCGATGAACGTCCGCACCTGATGCGCGCTCTGGGAAGTTCGGCCTTCGACGGCGATGGCCTGGCGACTTACGCCAAGCCATTCGTGGAGAAGGGCGAGTTGGTGTCCTACATACTCGGCACCTACTCCGGCCGCAAACTAGGCATGCCGAGCACCGCCAACGCCGGCGGCGTGCACAACCTGTTCGTCACCCATGGCGATGAAGATCAGGCAGCCTTGCTGCGCCGCATGGGCCGTGGCCTGCTGGTCACCGAACTGATGGGGCAGGGCCTGAACATGGTCACTGGCGATTACTCCCGTGGCGCGGCGGGTTTCTGGGTCGAGAACGGCGAAATCCAGTTCGCGGTCCAGGAAGTGACCATCGCCGGCAACATGCGCGACATGTTCAAGCAGATCATTGCGGTCGGTAATGACCTGGAGTTGCGCAGCAACATTCGCACCGGTTCGGTGTTGATCGAGCGGATGACAGTGGCGGGTAGCTAACCCCGGTCGCTGCACAAAAAGGTGCGCCATCCATCGGATGGCGCGCCTTTTTTATTGGCCGCAACACCGATCCTGTGGGAGCGGGCTTGCTCGCGAAGAGGCCATCACATTCGACATCTGCGGCGGCTGGTACACCGCTTTCGCGAGCAAGCCCGCTCCCACAATGGGATCCCTGGCTTGTCATGCTTGTTTTGGTTCTCATTATCATCTAATAATAAATCTCATTACCGAATGAGCCCGGATCATGAGTTCTGCCTTGCACGAGCAGCCTTACCTCGAAAGCTGGCGTTGGATGAGTCGCCAGATCCGTTGCGCCATGGACCCTGACGAGCCGCGCCTGATCGAACATTACCTGGCCGAGGGCCGGTATCTGGCGTGTTGCACGGCCACCTCTCCCTGGACCATCGCCGAAACCTCCTTCCGTTTATTGCTCGACACTGCCACCGACGTCGCACTGCCCTGGCACTGGCGCAGCCTGTGTCTCGACCAGGCCTGGCGGCCGTTGCGCGATCTCGAACGGCAATCACTCTGCGGTTGCCGCCTCAAGCGCTGGCAAAGCTACGCCTGGCAACTGGCGACCTGCGAGTTGCAACCTTCGATTCCTCTCATAGAACTGGTGCAAGGATCTCCTGATGAATAACACACGTATCGAACGCGACAGTATGGGCGAGTTGCAAGTCCCGATAGACGCGCTTTACGGCGCGCAAACCCAACGCGCAGTGGATAACTTCCCGATCAGCGGCAAACCGATGCCCATGCAGTTCATCCGGGCGCTGATTCTGGCCAAGGCTGCTGCCGCCCGAGCCAACGTCGAGCTCAAACAGATCAGCGAATCCCAGGGCAAGGCGATCGTCGACGCGGCTCAAGGCCTGCTCGAAGGCGACTTCATGCAGCACTTCCCGGTGGATATCTTCCAGACCGGTTCCGGCACCAGCTCCAACATGAACGCCAATGAAGTGATCGCCACCCTGGCCAGCCGCTTGTTGGGCGAGCCGGTGAATCCCAACGATCACGTCAATTGCGGCCAAAGCAGCAACGACATCATCCCCACCACCATCCATGTCAGCGCCGCATTGAGCTTGCATGAGCAGTTGCTGCCGGCGCTGGTGCATCTGGTGCAGGTGATCGAGCACAAGGCCGAGCAGGTTCATCCATTCGTCAAAACCGGGCGTACCCATTTGATGGACGCCATGCCGGTGCGCATGAGTCAGGTGCTCAATGGTTGGGCGCAACAGCTCAAGGCCAATATCGGTCACTTGCAGGATCTGCTGCCGAGCCTGCAATCCCTGGCCCAGGGCGGCACGGCGGTGGGTACCGGGATCAATGCCCATCCGGAGTTTGCGGCGCGTTTCAGCCAACAACTCAGCCAACTGACTCAGGTTCAGTTCACGCCGGGCAAGGACCTGTTTGCGCTGATCGGTTCGCAGGACACGGCGGTCAGCGTTTCAGGGCAGCTCAAGGCCACAGCGGTTTCCTTGATGAAAATCGCCAACGACCTGCGCTGGATGAATTCCGGCCCGTTGGCCGGGCTCGGTGAAATCGAACTCGAAGCCTTGCAGCCGGGCTCGTCGATCATGCCCGGCAAGGTCAATCCGGTGATCCCGGAAGCTGCCGCGATGGTCGCCGCTCAGGTGATCGGCAACGATACGGTGATCACCGTTGCCGGTCAGTCGGGCAATTTCGAGCTGAATGTCATGCTGCCGATCATCGCCCAGAACCTGCTGAGCAGTATCGAGTTGCTGGCCAATGTCAGCCGTCTGCTGGGCGACAAGGCTATCGCCAGTTTCAAGGTCAACGAGGCCCGGCTCAAGGAAGCGCTGTCGCGCAATCCGATTCTGGTCACTGCACTCAATCCGATTATTGGTTACCAAAAAGCCGCTGAGATTGCCAAGAAGGCTTATCAGCAGGGCCGGCCGGTGATCGATGTCGCCCTGGAACACACCGACCTGACGCGTAGCCAACTGGAAGAATTGCTCAACCCAGAGAAGCTCACCGCAGGCGGCGTTTAATCACTGCTACCGCTTTGGAGGCTCACCATGGAGCACTGGAAACGCACGATCGAAAGAGCAAATCGCTGTTTCATGCTGGGCGAGCTGGTCGATGCCCGCGAGGCTTATTTGCAGGCATTGGCCCTGGCACAAGTGTTGTTCGAGCGCTGGGCGGATGCCGACGAAGCGGTGGCGGCTTGCGTGATTTCCCACCATAACCTGGCGGACCTGCACTTGCGTCTGAACCAGCCGGAGGAGAGCGCCGAGTACTTGTGCGCGATCCATCAACGACTGTTGCAGACCATGCAGAACCCGCGACTGGCGCCGGCTTTGCGTGAGGCCGCGCTGCGCCAGAGCAGCAAAACCTATGTCGAACTGCTGAATTTCATCAGCGATCACGGCGAGTATCCGCGCACCCACCGTTTGTTGCACACCGACACCGCGTCGCCCTCGCATCAGCCTGCGCCCTTACAACATGGAGTTCATTGAAATGGCTTTTACCTTGCCTGCCTTGCCGTACGCCTACGATGCCCTGGAACCGCACATCGATGCGCAGACCATGGAAATCCACTACACCAAACATCACCAGACCTACATCAACAACCTCAACGCTGCGGTAGAAGGCACTGAATTTGCTGAATGGCCCGTGGAAAAACTGGTGGCGGCTGCCCAGCAATTGCCGGAAAAACTTCGTGCGGCGGTGATCAATCAGGGCGGTGGGCATGCCAACCACTCGTTGTTCTGGGAAGTCATGGCACCCAACGGCGGTGGCCAGCCTGAAGGCGCGCTGGCCAAGGCGATCGACGAACAACTGGGTGGTCTCGACAACTTCAAGGAAGCCTTCACCAAAGCTGCGCTGACCCGTTTCGGTAGCGGTTGGGCCTGGTTGAGCGTGACGCCGCAAAAGACCTTGATCGTTGAAAGCAGCGGCAACCAGGATAGCCCATTGATGAATGGCAATACGCCGATTCTCGGCCTGGACGTTTGGGAACACGCTTATTACCTGCGCTATCAGAACCGCCGTCCGGAATACATCAATGCGTTCTACAACGTGATCAATTGGCCTGAAGTCGCCGCGCGTTATCAGGCTGCGCTGGTTTGAATCTTCTATAAAAACAATCCAGGGCTGACTATGGGCACTGAAACACTGGCGGCCGGAAGTGGACGGATGTTTCGTTACGCACTGGGATCGCTGTTACTGCTGGCAGGAATGACGTTATTGGCTGCCCAGGGGCTGAGCTGGCTGGACCTCGAACCGAAACTGCAGCGTGCCCTGCAAGGCGGGGCGATTTGCGCCTTGGGTACAGCTTTGGGCGCAGTGCCGGTGCTGGTGATTCGGCAGATGCCTCAGGCAGTCAGCGATACGCTGCTGGGTTTCGGGGCCGGAGTGATGCTCGCGGCGACGGCGTTTTCGCTGATTGTGCCGGGCATTGCCGCGGCCGAAAACCTCGGCCTGACGCCTTGGGCGGCCAGCGGCCTGATCAGCTTCGGCATCATGCTGGGTGCATTCGGGCTGTTTCTGGTGGATCGCAAGGTCTCTGGTGCTACGCCCGAAATGCTCGTGGGGACACTGGAGCGACCGGTTATTCCGCCGCGGATCTGGCTGTTTGTGTTTGCCATCATCGCCCACAACATCCCCGAAGGCATGGCGGTCGGCGTCTCGGCCGGCGGTGGCATGCCTGACGCCGACAGCCTGGCCATGGGCATCGCCTTGCAGGATGTGCCGGAAGGGCTGGTGATTGCGTTGGTGTTGGCGGGAGCAGGGGTGTCGCGGGTCAAGGCGTTCCTGATCGGTGCTGCGTCAGGGTTGGTCGAGCCGGTCTTTGCTCTGTTGTGTGCTTGGCTGGTGAGCCTGGCCGAACTGCTGTTGCCTTTGGGGCTGGCACTGGCGGCTGGTGCGATGTTGCTGGTGGTGACTCACGAAGTCATCCCCGAGTCGCGCCGCCATGGTCACGACAAACTGGCCAGCCTTGGGCTGCTGATCGGGTTTTGTCTGATGATGGTGATGGATACCGCGCTTGCTTGAGGTGTGCAGGCTTAGTGAAAAGGTGCTTTTGTGGCGAGGGAGCTTGCTCCCGTTCGGCTGCGGAGCAGTCGTAAAATCAGCGAATGCGGTTATGTTTGGCGTACACGGGTGGCAATTTTGGGGCCGCTTCGCAGCCCAGCGGGAGCAAGCTCCCTCGCCACAAGAGCCCGCGCTGTTTATTCGCCTTCGTCGAAGTAACGGTTGATCAAGTCTGTCAGCGCATCCAGTGCTCTCTGCTCGTCTTCGCCTTCGGTACTGATATAGATTTTGGTGCCCTTGCCTGCAGCGAGCATCATCATGGCCATGATGCTTTTGCCATCGACCGTGGATTCTGGGGTGCGTCCCACCCTGATCGTGCAATCCTTGAACTCACCGGCGACGCCAACGAATTTTGCAGACGCGCGGGCATGCAGGCCCAGCTTGTTGATGATTTCGATTTCCAGAGCAGGCATCGCGATGTGAATCCTTTAGCTGAGGTCGCGGTGGCGGACCTGGACGTTCTTCAGGGTTTTTAGCAGGACCTGACCCAGACGTTCGGTCAGGTAGACAGAGCGGTGATGCCCGCCGGTGCAGCCAATGGCAATGGTGACATAGGCGCGGTTGCTGGCGGCAAAGCGGGGCAGCCACTTGAGCAGGTAGGAGGAAATGTCCTGGAACATCTCTTCGACGTCAGGTTGTGCCGCCAGGTACTCGGCCACCGGTTGATCGAGCCCGGACTGTGCCCGTAGCTCCGGCTTCCAGTAAGGGTTGGGCAGGCAGCGCACGTCGAACACCAGATCGGCGTCCACCGGCATGCCACGTTTGAACCCGAAAGACTCCACCAGGAACGCAGTGCCCGGTTCCGGCTGATTCAGCAGGCGCAGCTTGATGGTATCGCGTAACTGATACAGGTTCAGATTGGTGGTATTGACCTTGAGGTCGGCCAGATCGGCGATAGGCCCGAGCAGGTTGGTTTCGTCCTCTATCGCCTCCGCCAATGAGCGATTGGCGCTACTGAGCGGGTGACGACGGCGAGTTTCCGAAAAGCGTTTGAGCAAGGTTTCTTCGTCGGCGTCCAGGTACAGCACATCGCACTGGATATGCCGGCTGCGGACTTCTTCCAGCAATTCGGGAAACCGCGACAGGTGGCTTGGCAAGTTACGCGCATCGATGGACACGGCCACCAGCGGTTGTGCCAGTTCGGTATGAATCAGCGCGCGTTCGGCCAACTCCGGCAGCAGACCGGCAGGCAGGTTGTCGATGCAGTAATAGCCGTTGTCCTCGAGCACATCGAGGGCGGTACTTTTACCTGAGCCGGAGCGGCCGCTGACGATGATCAGGCGCATGATTAGTGACCGTTCTGCTCGTCCAGGACAACCTTGTACAAGGCTTCGTTGCTCGGGGCGCTGCGCAGTTTTTCGCGCACTTCCTTGCGATCAAGCATGCTGGCGATCTGGCGCAGCAGTTCCAGGTGTGCGTCGGTGGCGGCTTCCGGGACCAGCAGCACAAACAGCAGGTCAACCGGGGCTCCGTCGATGGCGTCGAAATCGATAGGCGCGTCCAGGTGCATCAAGGCACTGATGGGCGAGTCGCAGCCCTTTAGGCGGCAGTGGGGGATGGCGATGCCGTTGCCAAAACCGGTGGAACCGAGTTTTTCACGGGCAACCAGGCTCTCGAATACATCCTGCATGGCCAGATCCGGCACTTCTTTGTGGATAAGGTTGGCAATCTGTTCGAGGGCTTTCTTTTTACTGCCGCCCGGCACGTTCACGAGGGAACGGCCGGGGGTCAGGATGGTTTCAAGTCGGATCATGGGTTGGGGATGTTAACGACCGGTCGCGCCCTGGAGGAGGCTCTGGGTCTTTTCCTTATGCTTTTTGAGTTGGCGATCCAGCTTGTCGGTCAGCAGGTCGATGGCGGCATACATGTCCGTATGCTCGGCATTGGCGACCACTTCTCCGCCGGGAATATGCAGCGTGGCTTCGATCTTCTGCAGCAGTTTTTCGACGTTCATCGTGACTTGCACATTGGTGATCTTGTCGAAATGCCTCTCCAATCGGTCGAGTTTTTCGCCGATGTAGGTGCGCAGGGGTTCGGTCACTTCCAGTTGGTGTCCACTGATGTTGACTTGCATACAGCTTCTCCTTCGTTGCCAGTGCATAAAGCGGTAGATCAGATGATCTACCACTGGAACGCTGTGGCGTGGCTCTACATCAACCGCTTGCGTTCGCTCGAAGGCGCGATCCCGAGGGATTCGCGGTACTTGGCGACGGTGCGGCGAGCCACCTGAATGCCTTGTGCCTCCAGTAAACCAGCGATCTTGCTGTCACTCAACGGCTTTTTCTGATTTTCCGCGGCAACCAGTTTTTTGATGATCGCGCGGATCGCCGTGGACGAGCATTCACCGCCTTCGGAGGTACTGACGTGGCTGGAAAAAAAGTATTTCAGTTCATAGATGCCCCGTGGGGTATGCATGAATTTTTGCGTGGTTACCCGTGAAATCGTCGATTCATGCATGCCCACCGCTTCGGCGATGTCATGCAGCACCAACGGCTTCATGGCTTCGTCACCGTATTCAAGAAAGCCGCGCTGATGCTCGACGATTTGGGTGGCGACTTTCATCAAGGTTTCATTGCGGCTTTGCAGACTCTTGATGAACCAGCGAGCTTCCTGCAGTTGATTGCGCATGAAGGTGTTATCGGCGCTGGTATCGGCACGACGCACGAAACCGGCGTACTGGGCGTTGACCCGCAGGCGTGGCACCGACTCCTGATTCAGCTCCACCAGCCAGCGTTCGTTGTCCTTGCGCACAATCACGTCCGGAACAACGTATTCGGCTTCGGTGGACTCGATCTGCGAGCCCGGACGCGGATTGAGGCTCTGGACCAGTTCGATGACCTGGCGCAGCTCATCTTCCTTGAGCTTCATGCGGCGCATTAGCTGGCTGTAGTCGCGGCTGCCGAGCAGGTCGATGTAATCGGTGACCAGACGCTTGGCCTCTGCCAGCCAGGGGGTCTTGGCGGACAGCTGGCGCAGTTGCAGCAGCAGGCACTCACCGAGATTGCGGGCGCCGATGCCAGCGGGTTCGAATTGCTGGATGCGGTGCAGGACGGCTTCGATTTCGTCCAGTTCGATGTCCAGTTCCGGGTCGAACGCTTCGAGGATTTCCTCGAGGGTTTCGTCCAGGTAGCCCTGATTGTTGATGCAATCGATCAGGGTTACGGCGATCAGGCGATCGGTGTCGGACATCGGTGCAAGGTTCAGCTGCCAGAGCAAATGGCTTTGCAGGCTTTCACCGACCGACGTACGGGTGGTGAAATCCCACTCGTCGTCATCGTTGCTCGGCAGGCTGCTGGCGCTGGTCTGGTAGACGTCCTCCCAGGCGGTGTCGACGGGCAATTCGTTGGGAATTCGCTCGTTCCAGTCGCCTTCCTCTAGGTTATCCACCGTCGGGGCGGTTTCCTGGTAGGAGGGTTCCTGAACGTCGGCGTTGGGTTTCTGTTCGGCGCTATCGGCCAAGGGGTCTGCGTTATCGAAGTCGTCGCCTTCTTCTTGGCGTTCGAGCATCGGATTGGACTCCAGGGCCTCCTGGATTTCCTGTTGCAGGTCCAGGGTCGACAATTGGAGCAGGCGTATGGCCTGTTGCAGCTGCGGTGTCATCGTCAGCTGCTGGCCCATTCTCAAGACTAGCGATGGTTTCATGGCAGGGGCTTAACACCTTATTCGCCGGCGCACATGCGCCATCCACTACAGGGCGCCGAAGCGCCAAACATAAGCAAATTATATGCCCGAAACTGAAGTGTTTGCCTAGAGCGCTGTAACAATAAAAGGTTATTGATTTTTTTATTGAAGCGAGCGCCCTCTCGGCGACCCGGGCACCTCAGTGCTTACAGGCGGAACTCATGGCCCAGATACACTTCCTTGACCAGTTCATTGGCCAGGATGGTGGCAGAGTCACCTTCGGCGATCAGTTGACCATCGTTGACGATGTAGGCGGTTTCGCAGATATCCAGGGTTTCGCGGACGTTGTGGTCCGTGATCAGCACGCCAATGCCTTTGGCCTTGAGGTGATGAATGATCTGCTTGATGTCGCCTACCGAAATCGGGTCCACACCGGCGAAGGGTTCGTCGAGGAGGATGAATTTCGGATTGGTGGCCAGCGCTCGGGCGATTTCCACTCGGCGGCGTTCACCACCGGACAGGCTCATGCCGAGGTTGTCGCGGATGTGGTGGATGTGGAATTCCTGCATCAGGCTTTCCAGCTCTTGGCGACGACCGGCCTTGTCGAGTTCCTTGCGAGTCTCGAGGATGGCCATGATGTTGTCGGCCACCGACAGTTTGCGGAAGATCGACGCTTCTTGCGGAAGATAGCCGATACCCGCCTTCGCACGACCGTGCATCGGCTGGTGGCTGACGTCCAGGTCATCGATCAGTACGCGGCCCTGATCGGCCTGTACCAGGCCGACAATCATATAGAAGCACGTGGTTTTACCGGCGCCGTTAGGACCAAGCAGGCCGACGATCTGACCGCTGTCGATAGACAGGCTGACGTCGCGCACGACCTGACGGCTCTTGTAGCTCTTGGCCAGATGCTGAGCTTTCAGAGTTGCCATTACTGGGCCTTTTGCTCGTCGGTTTTCTTCTTCGGCTGGATCACCATGTCGATGCGAGGACGCGACTCGGTGACCTTGTTACCCGTGGCGCGACCGGCGCTCGCAAGCTTTTTGACCGTGTCGTAGACGATTTTCTCGCCTTGGGTGACGTTGTTGTCCTTGTCGATGACTTTGGCGCGATCGATCAGCACGACGCGGTTTTGCGAGGCGTGGTACTGAATAGTTACGCCGTAGCCCTGAACCGGCTTGGTGTCGCCCGCCGTTTGCAGTTGCTCGAAGTAGGCGAGGTTGCCCACCGAAGTCACTACGTCGATGTCGCCGGCCGGGGTACGGGTGATGGTCACGGTATTGCCGGTGACCTTCATCGAGCCTTGGGTGATGATCACGTCGCCTTTGTAGGTGGCAACGCCATTCTTGTCGTCCAGTTGGGCATCGTCGGCCTGAATGCGGATAGGCTGCTCTTGATCGTTCGGCAGAGCCCAGGCGCTCACGCTTCCCAGTGCTGCGCCCAGACTGAGCAAAATAGGGAGAGTTTTAACGAGCCTCATACTGTCCTCTTACGTTCGATAGCAGGTGTATCCTGCTTTCTTTCAAGTACGCTTTCATTCCGTTGCCTGTCGATACACCGCCAGCGCCGTCGATTCTAACGGGTTGATCGGTCTGCGCATATTCCTGCTGCGGGAACACTGTCATACGGGTTGTGGTAATCAGGGTCTTGCGATTTTTTTCGTCGAAACGCGTGATACGTACCGAATCAATCAGCTCGACCTGAGTGCCGTCCGGGTTGACTTCGCCGCGCTCACTCTGGACGTGCCAGGGGAATTCGGTGCCACGAAACATGTTCAGGTCAGGATTGGTCAGCAACGTCACTTCGGTCGCTTTCAGGTGCTCGACCTTGTCCGACGTCATTTCGTATTGCAGTTTGCCGTCGGGCAGGTACTGCACGCTGTGGGCGTTGACGGCGTAATAGTCGATCGCGCTTTCATCGACCTTCACCACCGGTTTGTCGAGGAAGCGTTCCGGGCTGATGTTCCAGTAGCCGACCGCTGCAAAAATCGCTGCGATGCAACCGAACATCAGGATGTTGCGGATCTTTTTGCTCAGCATGATGGGCTCACAGGTACGCGGCGTTGGCCGCATCGAGGCGGCCCTGGGCGCGCAGGATCAATTCGCAGAATTCGCGAGCGGCACCCTCGCCACCACGGGCCTGGGTGATGCCGTGGGCGTGTTCGCGCACGAAACTGGCAGCGCTGGCCACCGCCATGCCCAGACCGACGCGGCGAATCACCGGCAGATCAGGCAGGTCGTCGCCGAGATAGGCCACTTGTTCATAACTCAGGTTGAGTTGGGCAAGAAGCCCGTCGAGTACCACCAGTTTGTCTTCTCGGCCCTGAAACAGATGTGGAATGCCGAGGTTCTTCGCTCGCCGCTCGACCACCGGCGTTTTGCGGCCGCTGATGATCGCGGTCTGCACACCGGCGGCCATCAACATCTTGATGCCCTGGCCGTCGAGGGTGTTGAAAGTCTTGAATTCGCTACCGTCTTCGAGGAAATACAGGCGCCCGTCGGTCAGTACGCCGTCGACGTCGAATACCGCCAGTTTGATCTGTTTGCCACGTTGCAGCAGGTCCGTGCTCATTACATTACTCCCGCACGCAGCAAGTCGTGCATGTTCAAGGCGCCGACCGGGCGGTCTTCGCTGTCGACTACTACCAGCGCATTGATCTTGTGGTCTTCCATGATTTTCAGCGCCTCGGCGGCGAGCATCTCGGCGCGTGCGGTCTTGCCGTGGGCGGTCATCACTTCGTCAATGGTCGTGCTATGAATATCAATGGTGCGGTCCAGGGTGCGGCGCAGGTCGCCGTCGGTGAAGATCCCGGCGAGTTTTCCATCTGTGCTTAGTACGACGGTCATGCCCAACCCCTTGCGGGTCATTTCCATCAAGGCATCCTTGAGCAGCGTACCGCATATCACTTGCGGTAACTCGGTGCCGGCATGCATGACGTTTTCCACTTTCAGTAACAAGCGGCGGCCAAGGGCACCACCCGGGTGGGAAAAAGCGAAATCTTCAGCGGTAAAGCCGCGAGCTTCAAGCAAGGCAACGGCGAGAGCGTCACCCATGACCAGCGCCGCGGTGGTCGACGAGGTAGGTGCCAGATTCAGCGGACAGGCTTCGTGTTCGACGCTTACATTGAGGTTGACTTCCGCTGCCTTGGCCAGCGGCGACTCGGGGTTACCGGTCAGGCTGATCATTTGAATGCCCTGGCGCTTGATCAGCGGCAGTAACGTGACGATTTCGTTGGTCGACCCGGAGTTCGACAGCGCCAGAATGATGTCATCACGGGTGATCATGCCCATGTCGCCATGGCTGGCCTCGGCCGGGTGCACGAAGAACGCCGTGGTGCCTGTGCTGGCCAGGGTGGCGGCAATCTTGTTGCCGATGTGCCCCGATTTGCCCATGCCGACCACGACCACGCGGCCTTTGCTGGCCAGAATCATCTCGCAAGCACGTACGAAATCTGCATCGATATGGGGTAGCAAGCCTTGCACGGCTTCCAGTTCGAGGCGGATGGTACGTTGTGCTGATTGAATTAGGTCGCTGGATTGGTTCATGTCGGAAATCGAATAGCCTGATGAAAAGGCGGCGATTATAACGGTAATGATCAAAACCCTCACGCAAGTTCGTCACGGTTTGTCATTACTTGTTACCGAATCCTCTCTAAATAGATGATTTCAGGAGGTCATGTTGCTGAACATGCCCGGCTTGGGCCTTGGGCGCTTGAGCTTTGCAGTGATATAGTTCGCCGCCAGTTCGGCCTGCCCGGGGAGGTATGTGCTTTCGCCAGAAAGCCAGGCGTCCGAGTGAGAGGCTGCATCGCAAGGAGTTTAGATGAGTGCCGATAACGCCTACGCGGTCGAGCTGAAGGGACTGACCTTCAAGCGCGGTGCGCGCAGCATTTTCAATAACGTCGATATCCGCATACCACGCGGCAAGGTCACCGGCATCATGGGGCCTTCCGGGTGTGGCAAGACCACGCTGTTGCGGCTGATAGGCGCACAATTGCGCCCAACCAGCGGCGAAGTCTGGGTCAATGGCCAGAACCTGCCAACGTTGTCGCGCAGCGATCTGTTCGATGCGCGCAAGCACATGGGCGTGCTGTTTCAGAGCGGCGCATTGTTTACCGATCTCGATGTGTTCGAGAACGTCGCCTTTCCATTGCGTGTTCATACCTCGCTGCCGGAAGAAATGATTCGCGACATTGTCCTGCTCAAATTGCAGGCCGTGGGCTTGCGGGGCGCCATCGATCTGATGCCTGACGAATTGTCCGGCGGCATGAAGCGTCGCGTCGCGCTGGCGCGGGCGATTGCCCTCGACCCGCAAATCCTCATGTATGACGAGCCCTTTGTCGGCCAGGATCCGATCGCCATGGGCGTTCTGGTGCGCCTGATCCGCCTGCTCAACGATGCGCTGGGCATCACCAGCATCGTGGTTTCCCACGATCTGGCCGAGACCGCGAGCATCGCCGACCACCTCATTGTGGTGGGCGATGGGCAAGTGTTGGGGCAGGGCACGCCCAAGGAGTTGATGACCTCCGATGAGCCACGTATCCGTCAATTCATGACAGGCGAACCCGACGGCCCGGTCGCCTACCACTTTCCAGCGACGGATTACCGCGCAGATCTTCTGGGGAAGCGCTGATGCGCAAGATTTCATTAATAGAGAGAGTGCGTCGGTTCGGCTCTGCCGGTATCGAGGTGCTGGCGGTGTTCGGGCGTTCGGCGCTGTTCCTGTTTCATGCCTTGCTCGGTCGTGGTGGCATCGGCGGCGGTTTTGGCCTGCTGGTCAAGCAGCTGCATTCGGTGGGCGTGATGTCCCTGGTGATCATCGTGGTCTCCGGGGTGTTCATCGGCATGGTGCTGGCGCTGCAAGGCTTCAACATTCTGTCCAGCTACGGCTCGGAGCAGGCCGTCGGGCAGATGGTAGCGCTGACGCTGCTGCGTGAGCTGGGGCCGGTGGTCACAGCCTTGCTGTTCGCCGGGCGTGCGGGTTCGGCGCTGACCGCCGAAATCGGCAACATGAAGTCCACCGAGCAGTTGTCCAGCCTGGAAATGATCGGGGTCGACCCGCTCAAGTACATCATTGCCCCGCGCCTGTGGGCCGGTTTCATTTCCCTGCCGGTGCTGGCAATGATTTTCAGCGTGGTGGGTATCTGGGGCGGTTCGTGGGTGGCTGTCGACTGGCTGGGTGTCTATGAAGGCTCCTACTGGTCGAACATGCAAAACAGCGTGACGTTCGTCGACGATGTGCTCAACGGCATTATCAAAAGCATCGTTTTTGCCTTCGTCGTGACCTGGATCGCCGTATTCCAAGGCTATGACTGCGAGCCCACTTCCGAGGGGATCAGTCGTGCCACTACCAAGACCGTGGTGTATGCCTCTTTGGCTGTACTCGGCCTGGACTTTATTTTGACCGCCTTGATGTTTGGAGATTTCTGATGCAAAACCGCACCCTGGAAATCGGTGTCGGCCTTTTCTTGCTGGCTGGCATCCTGGCTTTGCTGTTGCTTGCGTTGCGGGTCAGTGGTCTGTCCCCAAGCCCGAGCACCGACACCTATAAACTTTATGCATATTTCGACAATATCGCCGGTTTGACTGTCAGAGCTAAAGTGACCATGGCCGGTGTGACCATTGGTAAGGTCACGGCGATCGATCTGGACCGCGACAGCTTCACCGGCCGGGTGACCATGCAACTGGAAAAGCGCGTAGATAACCTGCCGACCGACTCCACTGCATCTATCCTGACCGCTGGCCTGTTGGGTGAGAAATACATCGGCATCAGCGTGGGCGGTGAAGAAACTCCACTCAAGGATGGTGGAACCATCCATGACACGCAGTCGTCGCTGGTGCTTGAGGACCTGATCGGTAAATTCCTGCTCAATACCGTTAGCAAAGACGCCAAATGAGGAGCTTTTGAATGATCTCTATCTTGCGACGTGGCCTGTTGGTATTACTCGCGGCCTTGCCGTTGATGGCTAACGCCGTGGCGGCGCCTTCCGCGCATGATCTGGTACAGGACACCACCACCCGGTTGTTGGCGGATCTAGCCGCCAACAAAGAAAAGTACAAGCAGGATCCGCAAGACTTTTATGCGGCGCTGAACAGCATCGTGGGGCCCGTTGTGGATGCCGAGGGTATTTCCAAGAGCATCATGACGGTCAAGTACTCGCGCAAAGCCACGCCTGAACAAATGCGCACATTTCAGGAAAACTTCAAAAAAGGCCTGTTCCAGTTCTATGGCAATGCTTTGCTTGAGTACGACAACCAGGGCATCGTCGTCGATCCTGCCAAGGATGAGTCGGGAGACCGTACCAGCGTTGGCATGACGGTCAAAGGCAGCAGTGGCGCGATCTATCCTGTGTCGTACACACTCGAAAAGATCAATGGCGAGTGGAAGCTGCGCAACGTGATCATCAATGGCATCAATATCGGCAAACTGTTCCGCGATCAGTTCGCTGATGCGATGCAGCGCAATGGCAACGATCTGGACAAAACCATCAATGGTTGGGCCGGGGAAGTCGCCAAAGCCAAGGAAGCCACCGAAAAATCTACCGAGAACCAAACCCCAATGAGTGAATCGGCCATTCGCATGAGCGAATCCGGCGAGCTGCTGCTCAGTGGCGTGCTGGATTACCGGACAGGCCCGAACCTGCGCAAGCAGGGGCAGGCGCTGATCAAGTCCAGTAACGCGGCTGCGCTGGTGGTTGATTGCTCCTCGGTGGAGAAGTCCAGCAGCGTCGGCTTGTCGCTGCTGCTGTGCTTCATGCGCGATGCCCAGGCGGCCGGCAAGGCCCTGAGCATTCGTGCGATGCCCGACGATATGCGTGAAATCGCTCAGGTCAGCGAGTTGACCGAGCTGTTGGCGCATCCCTGAACCGCATCTATAAAGAAGCCCCCCGTCAGAGTCCTGCTTCGCGGGGTTCGCAGGCGCGGGGCTTTTTTGTATGATGTCCGACCCGCGCGCACAGAGCGCCGATTGAGGTTGAGCATGCAGGCCACCGAAGTGAAGAGCTTTCTTGAAGGAAAGCTGTCCGAGACTCTTTTACAAGTGCAGGTAGAAGTTGAGGGCGAAGGCTGCAACTTTCAGCTGAACGTGATTAGCGATGAACTGGCGGCGTTGAGCCCGGTGAAGCGTCAGCAGCAGATCTATGCCCATTTGAACCCATGGATCACCGATGGCAGCATCCATGCGGTCACTATGAAATTTTTCAGCAGCGCGGCCTGGGCCGAGCGCACCTGAGCCCAAGGGCGTCGAGATTCTTATGGATAAATTGATTATTACCGGTGGCGCTCGTCTTGATGGCGAGATCCGCATTTCCGGGGCAAAGAACTCTGCCCTGCCGATCCTGGCTGCCACCTTGCTGTGTGATGGCCCGGTGACCGTGGCCAACCTGCCGCACCTGCACGACATCACCACCATGATCGAGCTGTTCGGTCGCATGGGCATCGAGCCGGTGATCGACGAGAAGCTCAGCGTCGAAATCGACCCGCGCACCATCAAGACCCTGATCGCGCCGTACGAACTGGTGAAAACCATGCGTGCCTCGATCCTGGTGCTGGGCCCGATGGTTGCCCGTTTCGGCGAAGCCGAAGTCGCACTGCCTGGCGGTTGCGCCATCGGTTCGCGTCCGGTCGACCTGCACATCCGTGGCCTCGAAGCCATGGGCGCGGTCATCGACGTAGAAGGTGGCTACATCAAGGCCAAGGCCCCTGAGGGTGGCCTGCGCGGTGCGCACTTCTTCTTCGACACCGTCAGCGTGACCGGTACCGAGAACATCATGATGGCCGCTGCCCTGGCCAAGGGCCGCAGCGTTCTGGCCAACGCCGCTCGCGAGCCTGAAGTCGTCGACCTGGCGAACTTCCTGAACGCCATGGGCGCGAAGGTTTCCGGCGCTGGCACCGACACCATCACCATCGATGGCGTCGAGCGTCTGCACCCGACCACTTACAAGGTGATGCCTGACCGTATCGAGACCGGCACCTACCTGGTGGCGGCAGCGGTGACCGGCGGTCGCGTGAAGGTCAAGGACACTGATCCGACCATCCTGGAAGCCGTTCTGGAAAAACTCCGCGAATCGGGTGCTGAAATCACCTGCGGCGAAGACTGGATCGAACTGAACATGCACGGCAAGCGGCCGAAAGCCGTCAACGTGCGGACCGCTCCATACCCGGCGTTCCCGACCGACATGCAGGCGCAGTTCATCTCCCTCAACGCCATTGCCGAAGGCACTGGTGCGGTGATCGAGACGATCTTCGAAAACCGCTTCATGCACGTTTACGAACTGCACCGCATGGGCGCTCACATCCAGGTCGAAGGCAACACCGCCATCGTCACCGGCATCGAAAAACTCAAGGGCGCGCCAGTCATGGCTACCGACCTGCGTGCTTCGGCCAGCCTGGTGATCTCGGCGCTGATCGCCGAGGGCGATACCCTGATCGACCGCATCTACCACATCGACCGTGGTTACGAGTGCATCGAAGAGAAACTGCAGATGCTCGGCGCGAAAATCCGCCGCGTACCGGGCTAGTTTCTGCTGCATGGGCACAGGGACGTGTCCGTTGATTTGTTGAAGTCGAGCCTGTTTCAGGCTCGATGTGTGTCCGGCGCCATTTGCGACCGGGCATGAGTACCTTGATAAGGACTGACGTTTCCCATGTTGACTATCGCACTGTCCAAGGGCCGCATCCTTGACGACACCCTGCCGCTTCTGGCTGAAGCGGGCATCGTGCCGACCGAGAATCCGGACAAGAGCCGCAAGCTGATCATCCCCACGACCCAGGCCGATGTGCGCCTGCTGATCGTGCGCGCCACCGATGTGCCGACCTATGTCGAGCATGGTGCCGCCGACCTGGGCGTCGCCGGTAAAGACGTGCTGATGGAATACGGCGGCCAGGGTTTGTACGAGCCTCTGGATCTGCGAATTGCCCTCTGCAAGCTGATGACCGCCGGCCGTGTCGGCGATGTCGAGCCCAAGGGCCGTCTGCGAGTGGCGACCAAATTCGTCAACGTCGCCAAGCGTTACTACGCCGAGCAGGGCCGTCAGGTCGACATCATCAAGCTCTACGGCTCGATGGAGCTGGCGCCGCTGATCGGTCTGGCGGACAAGATCATCGATGTGGTCGACACCGGTAACACCCTGCGCGCCAATGGCCTGGAACCCCAGGATTTCATTGCCGACATCAGCTCCCGACTGATCGTCAACAAAGCATCGATGAAAATGCAACACGCCCGTATCCAGGCGTTGATCGACACCCTGCGCAAGGCAGTGGAGTCTCGACACCGCGGCTGATTCACCTGCGCGACCTTGAGTCGCGCCCGTCTATCCGCCTCATAGCCAGAATTCTCGGGTGCCCAAGCGGATCAACGGCTAGCTTAGGGCGCCCGAGTTTTTGCCAATCCTATGAGGCTCTCGCTATGACCGCACCGACTGCAATTCGCCGACTCAACGCTGCTGACCCGGATTTCGCACATCATCTGGATCATCTGCTGAGCTGGGAAAGTGTGTCTGACGACTCGGTCAATCAGCGGGTGCTGGACATCATCAAGGCTGTGCGCGAACGTGGCGACGCGGCGCTGGTGGAATTCACCCAGAAGTTCGACGGCCTGCAAGTCGCCTCCATGGCAGACCTGATCCTGCCGCGCGAACGCCTGGAACTGGCCCTGACCCGCATCACCGTGCCTCAGCGTGAAGCGCTGGAAAAAGCCGCGGCCCGCGTGCGCAGCTATCACGAAAAACAGAAACAGGACTCCTGGAGCTACACCGAAGCCGACGGCACGGTGCTGGGCCAGAAGGTCACGCCGCTGGATCGCGCCGGTCTGTATGTGCCGGGCGGCAAGGCGTCGTACCCGTCCTCGGTGCTGATGAACGCCATTCCGGCCAAGGTTGCAGGCGTGACCGAAGTGGTCATGGTCGTGCCGACTCCACGCGGCGAAATCAACGAGCTGGTGCTGGCCGCGGCCTGCATTGCCGGGGTTGACCGGGTGTTCACCATCGGCGGCGCCCAGGCCGTTGCAGCGCTGGCTTACGGCACCGAAAGCGTGCCGAAGGTCGATAAGGTTGTTGGCCCTGGCAACATCTATGTCGCCACCGCCAAGCGCCACGTGTTCGGTCAGGTCGGCATCGACATGATCGCCGGCCCCTCCGAGATCCTCGTGGTGTGTGACGGTCAGACCGATCCGGACTGGATTGCCATGGACCTGTTCTCCCAGGCCGAGCACGACGAAGACGCCCAGGCGATTCTGGTCAGCCCGGACGCCGGGTTCCTCGACAAGGTCGCGGCCAGCATCGCCAAACTGCTACCGACCATGGAACGCGCCGAAATCATCAAAACCTCGATCAATGGTCGTGGTGCGCTGATCAAGGTTCGCGACATGGAACAAGCCATCGAAGTCGCCAACCGTATCGCGCCAGAACACCTGGAGTTGTCGGTTGCCGATCCGCAGGCCTGGTTGCCGCAGATTCGTCACGCCGGGGCGATCTTCATGGGACGTCACACGTCCGAGGCCCTGGGCGACTATTGCGCGGGTCCTAACCACGTGTTGCCGACGTCCGGCACCGCGCGCTTCTCTTCGCCGCTGGGTGTTTACGACTTCCAGAAACGTTCGTCGATCATCTTCTGCTCCGAGCAGGGTGCCTCCGAACTGGGCAAAACCGCTTCCGTGCTGGCCCGTGGCGAGTCGCTGACCGCTCACGCGAGGAGCGCCGAATACCGCATCGTTGACGAAGACTTTCTTCAAGGGCAGGGCAACTGAGCATGAGTAAATTCTGGAGTCCCTTCGTCAAGAATCTGGTGCCTTACGTGCCAGGCGAGCAGCCAAAGTTGGCGAAACTGGTGAAGCTCAACACCAACGAGAACCCGTACGGTCCATCGCCTAAAGCCCTGGCGGCGATGCAAACCGAGCTGAACGACAACCTGCGTCTGTACCCGGACCCGAACAGCGACCTGCTCAAGCAGGCTGTTGCCAAGTACTACGGGGTGCAGGGCAATCAGGTGTTCCTCGGCAACGGTTCAGATGAAGTCCTGGCGCACATTTTCCACGGTTTGCTGCAACACGATCAGCCGCTGTTATTCCCGGATATCAGCTACAGCTTCTACCCGGTTTATTGCGGGTTGTACGGCATCGCATTCGACGCAGTGCCGCTGGATAAACAATTCCAGATCAACCCGGCAGACTACGCCAAGCCGAACGGCGGGATCATTTTCCCTAACCCGAATGCGCCGACCGGTTGCCTGTTGGCGCTGGACGCTGTTGAACAAATTCTCAAGGCCAGCCCGGATTCCGTGGTCGTGGTGGATGAGGCTTACATTGATTTCGGCGGTGAAACGGCGATCACGTTGGTGGGCCGTTATCCGAACCTGTTGGTCACTCAGACCCTGTCCAAGTCCCGTTCGCTGGCGGGCCTGCGGGTTGGTCTGGCGGTAGGGCATCCGGACCTGATCGAGGCGCTGGAGCGGATCAAGAACAGCTTCAACTCCTACCCGCTGGATCGTCTGGCGATTGTGGGGGCTACGGCGGCGTTCGAGGATCGCGAGTATTTCGACAAGACCTGCCGGTTGGTCATCGAGAGTCGTGAGAAGATGGTCGCGCAGCTGGAGGCGAAGGGGTTTGAGGTGTTGCCGTCGGCGGCAAACTTCATTTTCGCTCGTCACCCGAAGCATGATGCGGCAGGGCTGGCGGCGAAGTTGCGCGAACAGGGCGTGATTGTTCGGCACTTCAAGCAGGAGCGGATTGCCCAGTTCCTGCGGATTTCCATCGGCGCGCCGGAGCAGAATCAGGCACTAATCGACGGCCTCGGCGACCTGTAAGGCATCCCCAATCCTGTGGGAGCGTGGCTTGCCCGCGATAAACGATAACGCGGTCTACCTATTGCACCGCGGTGTCCCCATCGCGGGCAAGCCACGCTCCCACAAGGTTTTGTGTGTTACTCGTGATGCGGTTCGCCCACGAATGTCAGCGACGTAAACAGCCCGCGCGTCGCTACATCAGCATTGTCTTTTAGCGGGATTTCCACCTGCGCCGCAATCACATTCAGCCCTTCATTGCGCACCAGTACCTGGGCGCGGCCGTCCTTGTCGGTTTCGGTGCTCAAGGTATTCGGCGCGCTGCGATAGTCGCCCACCAACTTCACGCCCGCCGCCGGCTTACCGTCCAATAGCACTCGAACCGGCAACGATTTACCCGGCCCAACGGTAAGCGGATCAACCTCCGGCAGAATCAGCAATTTCATCTGATCGAGCTTCGGCAACTTCGCCCCCGGCTGGTATATCGCCAGGCTGTACTTGAAGGTTTGGGTCGACTCAATGGCCCCCGGTACTTTGCTGCGCCCTTCGTTGATCCATTTTTTATCCGCCGTTTGCGACCACATGCCATTGTTCAGCGCCACAGCCACTACCGCCGGCGGTTTCAGCGGTTGCAGACGGGCGTGGTCGGTCAGCCGTTGCACGTTCACCGGGATCATTTTGCCGCCGACGTCATAAGCCCAGGCGCCACTGATTTTCTGCGCCTTGAAGGCGTTGTCTTCGGCGCCGTGGCCGTAGATGACTTCGATGTTGCCGCGACGTTCTTCGGTCCAGAGACCGTGGGCCGAGACTTGACTGGCGCTTAACAGACCGAGCAGCAAGCCGGGTAGCGCCAAAGATTTGAAGTGTTGCATGGTGGACGTCCTTTTACAGATTGAGTGTCAGGCTGACAGTGAAATTGCGCGGCTCGCCGGGGTTGACCCAGTAGTTGCTGTAGGAGCGCTCGAAGTATTTCTCGTCGAAAAGGTTGTTCAGGTTCAGGCCCACGGTGACGTTTTCGCTGGCCTTGTAATGAGCCAGCAGGTCGACGGTGTGGTAGGCCGGCAGTTCGAAATCGCTGCCGGCTTCACCCGAGCGATCACCGACATAGGTGAACGCCGCACCAAGGTCGGAACCGCGCAAATGGCCATCCTGAAACTCATAAACGCCCAACAGACTGCCGCTGCGTTTGGCCACGCCGAGAATTCGGCTACCGGTGGGAATCACCTTGTCACCTTGGGTGACTTCGGCGTCGATGTAAGCGAAAGCACCCATCACTCGCACGGCGTCGGTCACTTGCCCGGTGAGTTGCAGGTCGACACCCTGGCTGCGGGCCTTGCCCATGGCGCGGCTGGAGTCGGTGCTCGGATCGAGTGCCAGGACGTTTTCCTTTTCGATATGGAAGGCGGCGAGGGTGGTGCTCAAGCGGTCGTCGAACAGCTCGCTCTTGATCCCGACTTCATAACCGACGCCTTCTTCCGGGTCGAAGGATTTACCGGCGGCGTCCAGCCCGTTGTTCGGTTTGAATGAGGTGGAGGCGTTGGCGAACAGCCCCACTTCGGGTGTCATTTGGTAGAGCAGGCCGGCCCGTTGGGTCAGTGCATCATGGCGCTGGCGGCTGGTTGCGTTGCGACTGTGATCGTCGATGCTTTGTTCGAAATGTTCGAAGCGCGCACCGAGCATGCCGCGCAGTTTGTCGGTGAAGACAATCTGGTCCTGAAGGTTCAGCGCCTGGCTTTCGACATGCTCGAAGAAGTCGGTCCCGGAGCGCGCGCCATTGGGTTTCGGCTGGCCGTAGATCGGTCGATAGATATCGATGGCGTACGGGCCGCCGGCAATGGTCGTGACCCGTTCGTTCTTGCGGAAGTTCTCGTATTCGCTGCCGATCAGCAGTTCGTGTTGCCAGCTGCCGATGTCGAACAAACCGCGCAGTTCGAGTTGGGTGATGCTGTCGTGCCAGTTGGTATCGCGTTCGCGGTAGCGACGGTTGACGGTGTGGCCGTCGGCGTTCAAGGGACGATTTTCGGAGGCGAAGCCCCAGAGTTTGCCTTCCTTGTAATGACTGGCGAGGCGTAGTTTCCAGCTGTCGTTGAGCTGATGTTCGAGGGCGGCTTGCAGCAGATTGTTGTGGTTGTCGATGTTGCCGTCGTTGGGTTCGCCAAGGAAGGTCGAACGGGAGACGCCGCTCCATTTATTGTTCGGCGCGACGATACCGCGATCGAATGTCGAGCTGTGGCGTACGAATTCGCTCTCCACCAACAGGCTGGTGTCCGGGTTCAGTTGCCAGCTGAAGGAAGGCGCAACGAACACTCGCTGACTGTCGACGTGATCGCGGAAGCTGTGGTTGTCCTCGACGGCCAGGTTCACCCGGGACAGGACATTGCCGTCATCATCCAGCGGTGTGTTGACGTCCACGGCGGTGCGATAGCGATCCCAATTGCCGGCGCTGGTTTGCAGTGTGGTGAAGGCTTCGGGCTGGGGTTTCTTGGTGACGATGTTCACCGTACCGCCCGGATCGCCACGACCATAGAGGCTGGCGGCCGGGCCTTTGAGCACTTCGATGCGTTCGATGTTGGCCACGTCCGGCGTGCTTGGATAACCGCGGTTGGCGCTGAAACCGTCCTTGTAAAACTCCGAAGTGGTGAAGCCGCGCACGCTGTATTCGTAGAGCGTCAAGCCGCCGAAGTTGTTCTGCTTCGACACGCCGCCGGCGTATTCCAGTGCGCGCTCGACGCTGGTGCTGCCCAGATCCTTGAGCACACTGACGGGAATCACGCTGATCGATTGCGGGATATCGCGAATGGCCGTGTCGGTTTTGGTTGCGCTGGAGGAGCGGGTGGCGCGGTAACCCTTGACCGGGCCGGTGGGGGATTCGTAGTCGGAGGTGACGCTGATGGCGTCCAGTTCAACGGTTTGCGATTCTTCGGCGAAGACCGGATCCCCCAGCAAACCGAGGGCCAGACCTGCGAGGGAAGCCATTGTTCGAGACGACATGTTATGTTGTTCCAATAGTGTTATTGAAACAATATAACATGCCTAATGAGAATGTCTGCTGTTAACAGATTCGGAGTTACGGAGCTGCTGAGGGCGCAGCTCCTACCGGCTTACTCTTTTTCTTTTTCCTTGATCGGCGCGGGTGGCGGACGCAGACCGATTTCTGCCGTGAGCTTGAGCTCTTTACCGTTGCGCATCACCTGAATGGTGACCTTGTCGGTCGGCTTGATTCGCGCCACCTGGTTCATTGACTTGCGGCCGTCGCCAGCCGGTTCACCGTCGATGCTGAGGATCACGTCGCCCAGTTGCAGGCCGGCCTTCTGCGCCGGACCGTCACGGAAAATCCCCGCGACCACAATCCCCGGACGCCCGGACAGACCAAACGATTCCGCCAGTTCCTGACTCAACGGTTGTACTTCGATGCCGAGCCAGCCGCGAATCACCTGGCCGTGTTCGATGATCGACTTCATCACTTCCATGGCCAATTTGACCGGGATCGCGAAGCCGATGCCCTGAGAACCGCCGGACTTGGAGAAGATCGCTGTGTTGATGCCGGTCAGGTTGCCGTTGGCGTCCACCAGCGCACCGCCGGAGTTGCCGGGGTTGATCGCGGCGTCGGTCTGGATGAAGTCTTCGTAGTTGTTCAGCCCGAGCTGATTGCGCCCGGTGGCGCTGATGATGCCCATGGTCACGGTCTGGCCGACGCCGAACGGGTTGCCGATGGCCAGGGCCACGTCGCCGATGCGGATATTGTCGGAACGGCCGACGGTGATCGACGGCAGGTTTTTCAGGTCAATCTTCAACACCGCGAGGTCGGTTTCCGGGTCGCTGCCGATGACCCGGGCCAGGGTTTCACGACCATCCTTGAGCGCCACCACGATCTGGTCGGCACCGCTGGTCACATGGTTGTTGGTCAGCAGGTAACCTTCCGGGCTCATGATCACACCCGAACCGAGGCTCGACTCCATGCGCTTCTGCTTGGGCGAGTTGTCGCCGAAGAAGCGGCGGAACTGTGGATCTTCGAACAGCGGATGGCTGGGTTTGTTGACCACTTTGGTGGTGTACAGATTGACCACCGACGGCGCGGCCGTGGTCACCGCGTCGGCATAGGACACCGGACCCTGCTGCAGACCGAGGGTTTGCGGGGCTTGCTGCAGATTGACGTCCAGGCTCGGTAGCCCGACCCACTCCGGGTAACGCTGCATAATCAATAGAGCGATAAGCACGCCGGCCAACAGCGGCCAGCCGGAAAAACGCAGCGCCTTGAGCATTAAGCACGTCCTGAAAGGTTGCAGGCGGTATGAGACCGCCCATAATGTCGCGCATTATACGAGGCCGCGCGCGCCTCTGAACGGGATATTTAGGAGTCTTTTATGGCCGTCGCCCTGAGCACCCTGGTCGAAGAAGCCGACCGCTACCTGGCAAGTGCGAAGATCGCCGATTACTGCCCCAATGGTTTGCAGGTCGAAGGCCGGCCGCAGGTGATGCGCATCGTCAGCGGTGTTACCGCCAGCCAGGCGTTGCTGGACGCTGCGGTAGAGGCCCAGGCCGATCTGGTGCTGGTACATCACGGCTATTTCTGGAAAGGCGAGAACCCGTGCATCACCGGCATGAAGCAGCGCCGGTTGAAAACCTTGCTCAAGCACGATATCAGCCTGCTGTCTTATCACTTGCCGCTGGATCTGCACCCGGAAGTCGGCAACAACGTACAGCTTGCGCGGCAACTGGATATCACCGTCGAAGGCCCGCTGGATCCGGACAATCTGAAAGTCGTTGGCCTGGTCGGCTCGTTGAACGAACCGATGACCCCTCGCGATTTCGCCCGGCGCGTGCAGGAAGTCATGGGGCGCGAGCCGTTGCTGATCGAAGGCAGCGAGATGATTCGTCGGGTCGGCTGGTGCACCGGTGGCGGCCAGGGGTACATTGACCAGGCAGTGTTGGCCGGTGTCGACCTGTACCTCAGCGGCGAGGCCTCCGAGCAGACGTTCCACAGCGCCCGGGAAAACGACATCAGCTTCATCGCCGCCGGCCACCATGCCACCGAGCGTTACGGTGTGCAGGCTTTGGGTGATTACTTGGCGCGACGTTTCGCCCTCGAGCACATCTTCATCGATTGCCCGAACCCGATTTGACTACAGGGCTGGAGCCCAAACGAGGGGGTATATTCATATACCCTTTCGATCTAGCCAGCGTCCTGATTAGAAGGGGGCGCTGTGCTAGGATTCCCCGCTCGAACACGGCCCGCAGGCCGTCCATAAGATCGTTTTCGTGAGTAGCCATGGTCGACAAACTGACGCATCTGAAACAGCTGGAGGCCGAAAGCATCCACATCATCCGCGAGGTCGCCGCCGAGTTCGATAACCCGGTGATGCTGTACTCCGTCGGTAAAGACTCCGCCGTGATGCTGCACCTGGCACGCAAGGCATTCTTCCCGGGCAAACTTCCGTTTCCGGTGATGCACGTCGACACCCAGTGGAAGTTCAAGGAAATGTACGCGTTCCGCGACCGCATGGTCGAAGAGCTCGGCCTGGACCTGCTGGTGCACGTCAATCCCGAGGGTGTTGCGCAGGGCATCAACCCGCTCACCCACGGCAGTGCCAAGCACACTGACATCATGAAGACCGAAGGCCTTAAACAGGCACTCGACAAGTACGGCTTCGATGCGGCATTCGGTGGCGCCCGTCGCGACGAAGAGAAATCCCGGGCCAAAGAGCGCGTGTATTCCTTCCGTGACACCAAGCACCGTTGGGATCCGAAAAACCAGCGTCCCGAGTTGTGGAACGTCTACAACGGCAAGGTCAACAAGGGCGAATCGATCCGCGTATTCCCATTGTCGAACTGGACCGAGCTGGACATCTGGCAGTACATCTACCTCGAAGGCATCCCGATCGTGCCGCTGTATTTCGCCGCTGAACGCGACGTTATCGAGATGAATGGCACCTGGATCATGATCGACGACGAGCGCCTGCTCAATCACCTGAGCGATGAAGACAAGGCACGCATCGTCAAGAAGAAGGTCCGTTTCCGTACACTGGGCGACTACCCGTTGACCGGTGCGGTCGAGTCCGAGGCCACCAGCCTGACCGACATCATTCAGGAAATGCTCCTGACGCGAACTTCCGAACGCCAGGGCCGAGTCATCGATCACGATGGCGCCGGTTCCATGGAAGAAAAGAAACGTCAGGGTTATTTCTAAGGGGTTGTCATGTCGCACGCATCTGATTTGATCAGCGAGGACATCCTCGCCTACCTGGGCCAGCACGAACGCAAGGAAATGCTGCGCTTTCTGACCTGTGGCAACGTCGACGACGGCAAGAGCACCCTGATCGGGCGCCTGCTGCACGACTCCAAAATGATCTACGAAGATCACCTGGAAGCCATCACCCGCGACTCGAAAAAAGTCGGCACCACCGGCGAAGACATCGACCTGGCGTTACTGGTCGACGGCCTGCAGGCCGAGCGTGAGCAAGGCATCACCATCGATGTCGCCTACCGTTATTTCTCCACCGCCAAACGCAAATTCATCATCGCCGACACCCCCGGCCATGAGCAGTACACCCGCAACATGGCCACCGGTGCCTCCACCTGTGACCTGGCGATCATCCTGGTGGACGCCCGTTACGGCGTGCAGACCCAGACCCGTCGCCACAGCTTCATTGCCTCGTTACTGGGCATCAAGCACATCGTTGTCGCCATCAACAAGATGGACCTCAACGGCTTCGACGAAAGCGTGTTCGAGTCGATCAAGGCCGATTACCTGAAGTTCGCCGAAGGCATCGCGTTCAAGCCGACCACCATGGCGTTCGTGCCGATGTCCGCGCTCAAGGGCGACAACGTGGTGAACAAGTCGGAGCGCTCGCCGTGGTACACCGGCCAGTCGCTGATGGAAATCCTCGAAACCGTCGAAATCGCCAGCGACCGCAACTACACCGACCTGCGTTTCCCGGTGCAGTACGTCAACCGTCCGAACCTGAACTTCCGTGGTTTCGCCGGCACCCTGGCCAGCGGCATCGTGCACAAGGGCGATGAAGTCGTTGTGTTGCCGTCGGGCAAGAGCAGCCGCGTGAAATCCATTGTCACCTTCGAAGGTGAGCTGGAGCACGCAGGTCCTGGTCAAGCGGTGACGCTGACCATGGAAGACGAAATCGACATCTCCCGCGGTGACTTGCTGGTGCATGCCGACAACCAGCCGCAAGTGACCGACGCCTTCGACGCCATGTTGGTGTGGATGGCCGAAGAGCCGATGCTGCCGGGCAAGAAGTACGACATCAAACGCGCCACGACTTACGTGCCGGGTTCGATCACCAGCATCGTCAATCGCGTGGACGTGAACACCTTGGCCGAAGGTCCCGCCAGCTCGCTGCAACTGAACGAGATCGGTCGGGTCAAGATCAGCCTCGACGCAGCCATCGCGCTGGACGGTTACGACAGCAACCGCACCACCGGTTCGTTCATCGTCATCGATCGACTGACCAACGGCACAGTTGCGGCCGGCATGATCATCGCTCAGCCGCTGGCGCATGGCAGCAGCACCCACCACGGCAAACTGGCTCACGTGGCTACCGAAGAGCGTGCCCAGCGCTTTGGCCAGCAACCGGCCACCGTGTTGTTCAGCGGCCTGTCGGGCGCCGGCAAAAGCACCCTGGCCTACGCCGTTGAACGCAAGCTGTTCGACCTGGGCCGCGCGGTGTTTGTGCTCGATGGCCAGAACCTGCGTCACGACCTGAACAAAGGTCTGCCAAATGATCGCGCCGGGCGTACTGAAAACTGGCGTCGTGCGGCGCACGTTGCGCGTCAGTTCAACGAAGCCGGTCTGTTGACCTTGGCAGCGTTCGTTGCACCGAGTGCCGAAGGTCGTGAGCAGGCCAGGGACCTGATCGGCAAGGAGCGTCTGCTGACGGTCTACGTCCAGGCCTCTCCGACGGTCTGTGCCGAGCGTGATCCGCAAGGTCTGTACGCGGCGGGTGGCGACAACATCCCGGGCGAATCCTTCCCGTACGACGTGCCGCTGGATGCCGATCTGGTGATCGACACCCAGTCGCTGTCGCTGGAAGAAAGCGTCAAGCAAGTGCTGGATCTGCTGCGCAAGCGTGGCGCGATCTAAGCGTTAGCTGCAAATGAAAAACCCGCGGACGAGTGATCGTCTGCGGGTTTTTTTGTGTCCTTGAAATCGCCATCGCGGGCAAGCCCGCTCCCACAGGGATCTTTAGTGAACACAAAATTTGCGTTCCACAGAGAACCACTGTGGGAGCGGGCTTGCCCGCGATGGCGCCGGTACAGGCACCTCAAACCTTGGCGGTGTACTCACGGTGCATCTGCCCCAGCAGCGCATCCTTGTCATTCCAGAGCTGATTGATCCAACCCTGAAACTCCAGGCGATACACCCCATCCTGATCGTAGTTTTTGCCGACGAACTGCGGTGGAATCTTCAGTTCCTGAAAGTGCACCACCACATCCCTCACGTTCCCACAGAGCAAATCCCAATAACCCGGACGCCCGGCCGGATAGTGAATGGTCACGTTGACGATGGCTTCCAGTTGGTCGCCCATGGCATCCAGCACGAAGGCAATACCGCCGGCTTTTGGCTTGAGCAGGTAGCGGAACGGTGAGCTCTGTTGGGCGTGTTTGCCCTCGGTGAAGCGCGTGCCTTCGACGAAGTTGAAAATCCCCACCGGGTTATCGCGGAACTTGTCGCAGGTCTTGCGGGTGGTTTCCAGATCTTTGCCTTTCTTCTCTGGATGCTTCTCCAGATAGGCCTTGGAGTAACGTTTCATGAAAGGAAAACCGAGTGCCCACCACGCCAGACCAATTACCGGCACCCAGATCAGTTGCTGTTTGAGGAAGAACTTCAGCGGGCGGATGCGCCGATTGAGCACGTACTGCAACACCATGATGTCGACCCAGCTCTGGTGGTTGCTGGTGATCAGGTACGAGTGCTGATAGTCCAGGCCTTCCAGCCCGCTGAGCTGCCAGCGCGTATGCCCGAGCAGGTCCATCCAGGCCTTGTTGTTGCTGATCCAGGTTTCGTGGATGTGGCCCATCAGCCAGTCGGTGAAACGCTGGGCGGCGGGGAAGGGCAGCAGCAGTTTGAAAATCGCCACCACGAACAGCGGCGTGCAGCAGGCAATCGTGTTCAGCGCCAACAACAGCGAGGCGATTACACCGCGCAGGGGGGCAGGTAGAAAATCCAGCATTTAAAGATCCATAGGTCGGTTGGCAGCTTGGATCGCGGTCAACGCGATGGTGTACACGATGTCGTCGACCTGCGCGCCGCGCGGCAGATCATTCACCGGTTTGCGCAGGCCTTGCAGCATCGGCCCGAGGCTGACGCAGTCGGCGCTGCGCTGCACGGCTTTGTGGGTGGTGTTGCCGGTGTTCAGGTCGGGGAACACAAACACCGTGGCACGACCGGCCACCTGACTGTTCGGCGCCAGTTGTCGGGCCACGGTTTCGTTGGCGGCGGCGTCGTACTGCAACGGGCCGTCGATCAACAGCGAGTGTTGCTGTTCGTGGGCGAGCAAGGTGGCCTCGCGAACCTTCTCGACTTCTTCACCACTGGCCGACTCGCCACTGGAGTAGCTGATCATCGCCACGCGCGGAGTGATGCCGAACGCCGCTGCCGAATCGGCGCTTTGCAAGGCGATCTCGGCCAGTTCGCTGGCGCTAGGGTGCGGGTTCATCACGCAGTCGCCGTAAACCAGCACTTCTTCCGGAAACAGCATGAAGAACACCGATGACACCAGCGTGCAGCCCGGCGCCGTTTTAATAAGCTGCAGCGCCGGGCGGATGGTGTTGGCGGTGGAGTGAATGACCCCGGACACCAGCCCGTCGACTTCATCCAGCGCCAGCATCATGGTGCCGATCACCACGGTGTCTTCCAGTTGCTGCTCGGCCATCGGCGCGTTGAGGCTTTTAGTTTTGCGCAGCGCAACCATCGGCTCGACGTAACGCTCGCGAATCAGGTCCGGGTCGAGGATTTCCAGCCCCGGCGGCAACTCGATGCCTTGGGCGCGGGCCACGGCTTCGACGTCCGCCGGTTTGGCCAGCAACACGCAGCGGGCAATGCCGCGGGCCTGACAAATAGCTGCGGCCTGCACGGTCAGCGGCTCGCTGCCTTCGGGCAACACGATGCGCTTGTTGGCGGCCTGGGCGCGCTGGATCAGTTGATAACGGAACACAGCTGGGGACAGGCGCATTTCCCGTGGCGTGCCGCAGCGCTGGTGCAGCCAGTTGGCGTCGAGGTGGCTGGCGACGAAATCGGTGATGATTTCCGCACGTTCGCGGTCGTCGATCGGGATTTCCTTGTTCAAGCCGTTCAACTGGTTGGCGGTGTCGTAGGAACCCGTACTGACCGACAACACCGGCAAGCCGGCTTGTAAGGCGCCACGACACAAATCCATGATGCGCGGGTCGGGCAGGGTGTCGCTGGTCAGCAACAGGCCGGCCAAAGGCACGCCGTTCATCGCCGCGAGGCTGACGGCGAGGATGATGTCGTCGCGATCGCCGGGGGTTACCACCAGCACACCGGGTTTGAGCAGCTCCACGGTGTTGCGCATGGTACGAGCGCAGATAATGATTTTGGTCATGCGCCGGGTTTCGTAGTCGCCGGCGTTGAGCACCTGAGCGCCCATCAGGTCGGCCACGTCGCGGGTGCGCGGTGCGTTCAGTTCCGGTTGATACGGGATGCAGCCGAGCAGGCGGAAGTCGCCACTGCGCAGCAATGGCGAGTGTTCCTTCAGGCGCGAGGCGAAGGCCTCCATGCTTTCGTCAGTCTTGACCTTGTTGAGGATCACGCCCAGGACTTTCGGGTCTTTCGGCCCGCCGAACAATTGCGCCTGCAACTCCACCCGGCCGGACAATTCGGTCAGCACTTCGTTTTCCGGTGCCGAGACCAGAATCACATCGGCGTCGAGGCTCTTGGCCAAATGCAGGTTGACCCGCGCCGCGTAACTGGCGCTGCGGGTCGGGACCATGCCTTCGACGATCAGCACGTCTTTGCCGACAGCGGCTTGCTGATAAAGGGTGATGATTTCTTCAAGCAGTTCGTCCAGCTGACCGTCGCCGAGCATCCGCTCAACGTGGGCCAGGCCAAGCGGCTGAGGCGGTTTCAAGCCGTGGGTGCGGGCCACCAGTTCAGTGGAGCGTTCAGGGCCTGTGTCGCCCGGGTGCGGCTGGGCAATCGGTTTGAAAAAGCCGACTTTCAGGCCGGCCCGCTCAAGGGTGCGCACCAGCCCGAGGCTGATGGAGGTCAGACCCACACCAAAATCGGTGGGCGCGATAAAAAAAGTTTGCATGCGAATTCTCTAGAGGTGCATGGCAGTGGCGATCATCTATAACTGACGATCTGCCCAAATCAGTCGCCAAGGTTATCGCTAACCGAGCCTTGTGCGCACCATCCGCAATCAAAGGACTGGCCTATTTTCTCATTGCGCAGCGAAGGGTCCAGCACCCAGGCCCGGGATTGCCACGGGGGTTGGTGCCGCAGGTGTTGAGTATGGCCGCAGGAAAGCTCGGCTACCCAGTGGCCATCCTCGTCCTGATGAAAGCCTGTGACGGTCGAGGCTTTCGTCGCGCCCCGTCTGTCCGGGTTGTGTTCGCTTTCGGGCGATTGCTTCGCTAAACTTGGACATTCATCTTTCTTATGCAAAAGGTCTCGCCCCATGCTGATCGCCGCCAATAAGGCTGTCTCCATCGACTATACCCTGACCAACGACGCTGGTGAGGTCATCGACAGCTCCGCCGGCGGCGCGCCGCTGGTCTACCTGCAAGGCGCGGGTAACATCATTCCGGGCCTGGAAAAGGCACTGGAAGGCAAAGCAGTCGGTGACGAACTGACTGTCGCCGTAGAACCTGAAGATGCCTACGGCGAATACGCTGCCGAACTGGTCAGCACCCTGAGCCGCAGCATGTTCGAAGGCGTTGACGAGCTGGAAGTGGGCATGCAGTTCCACGCTTCCGCTCCGGACGGCCAGATGCAGATCGTCACCATTCGCGATCTGGACGGCGACGATGTCACCGTCGACGGCAACCACCCGTTGGCCGGTCAGCGCCTGAATTTCCAGGTCAAGATCGTTGCCATCCGTGATGCCAGCCAGGAAGAAATCGCTCATGGTCACGTCCATGGCGAAGGTGGCCATCACCACTGATTTTCTGCGCTAAGCTTTCGAGAACTGGAGAGGCGCCCTAGGGCGCCTTTTTAGTCCGCGGCTGTCCTCTGGTGGCACCGCCAAGTGGCTGTTTTGAGAAGAACACAGGAATTTGGAGTTCGTCATGAGTGCTTTTCACGACCTTAAACTGACAGCCCTGGATGGTCAGGAGCTACCTCTGGCGCCCTTCAAGGGGCGTGTCGTGCTGGTGGTCAACGTCGCCTCCAAATGTGGCTTGACCCCACAATACGCGGCGCTGGAAAACCTCTACCAGCAATACAAGGACAAGGGGTTCAGTGTGCTGGGCTTGCCGTGCAACCAGTTTGCCGGGCAGGAACCGGGCACGGAGAAAGAGATCCAGGAGTTTTGCAGCCTCAACTATGGCGTGAGCTTTCCGTTGTCCAGCAAGCTGGAAGTCAACGGTCACGATCGTCATCAGCTGTATCGTCTGCTGGCGGGTGAGGGCGCGGAATTCCCGGGCGACATCACCTGGAACTTCGAAAAATTTCTGCTGGGCAAGGACGGTCGCGTATTGGCGCGGTTCTCGCCGCGTACGGCGCCGGATGATCCTTCTGTGATCCAGGCTATCGAAAAAGCGTTGAGCTGATGTCCCCTTGTAGGAGCGAGGCTTGCCCGCGAAGGCGTCATGTCAGTCGACATCATTGCTGACAGACATGACGCCTTCGCGGGCAAGCCTCGCTCCTACAATCCGTTCTGTCTTTTGACTCTTAATCACCCAAATCAATAGTGCTGTTCAAGGCTGGATACTCTCCATATTATCGGCGTCATATAGTTTATGTCCCCGTGGAGCGTCCCATGCCCGTCAAAGCCCTGTTCAAGCCCTTTCACCTCGGTGCTCTCGAACTGCCGACCCGCGTCGTCATGGCGCCGATGACCCGCTCGTTTTCGCCGGGCGGGGTGCCCAATTCCAAAGTGATCGAGTACTACCGTCGTCGCGCCGCTGCCGGGGTTGGGCTGATCATTACCGAAGGCACCACCGTCGGTCACAAGGCCTCCAACGGCTATCCGAACGTGCCGCACTTCTATGGTGACGCGGCATTGGCCGGCTGGAAGAAAGTCGTCGATGCGGTGCATGCCGAAGGCGGCAAGATCGTTCCGCAGCTGTGGCATGTGGGCAGCGTTCGCCGCATCGGTACCGAGCCGGATGCCAGCGTGCCGGGTTACGGCCCGTCAGAAAAATTGAAGGACGGTCAGGTCGTGGTTCACGGCATGACCAAGGAAGATATCCAGGACGTGTGATTGCCGCGTTCGCCCAAGCCGCCAAGGATGCTCAGAGCATCGGCATGGACGGCGTGGAAATCCACGGTGCCCACGGTTATCTGGTGGACCAGTTTTTCTGGGAAGGCAGCAATCAGCGCACTGACGAATACGGTGGCAGCCTGGCGAACCGTTCGCGCTTCGCCATCGAACTGATTCAGGCGGTGCGTGCAGCGGTCGGTGAGGGTTTTCCGATCATCTTCCGTTTCTCCCAGTGGAAGCAGCAGGACTACACCGCGCGTTTGGTGCAAACCCCGGAAGCCTTGGGTGAGTTCCTCAAGCCATTGTCCGACGCCGGCGTGGACATTTTCCACTGCTCGACGCGGCGTTTCTGGGAGCCGGAATTTGATGGTTCCGAACTCAACCTGGCAGGCTGGACTCGCAAGCTCACCGGCAAGCCAACCATCACCGTCGGTAGCGTCGGCCTGGACGGCGAGTTCCTGCAATTCATGGTCAACACCGACAAGATCGCGCAGCCGGCCAGCCTGGAAAAACTGCTGGAGCGTTTGAACAACGATGAGTTCGATCTGGTGGCAGTGGGCCGTGCGTTGCTGGTGGACCCGGACTGGGCGCAGAAAGTGCGGGACGGTCGTGAACAGGACATTCTGCCGTTCAGCCGTGAGGCGTTGATGACGCTGGTTTAAGTAGAGTCTGGAAGGGCCCCTTCGCGGGCAAGCCCGCTCCCACAAGGTTTTGTGGCGGTCACATGATCTGTGAACACCCCGCAACACTGTGGGAGCGGGCTTGCCCGCGAAGACTGACTCAACATAACTAAAGATCTCAGGGGACGGTCGGCGCATTCGGAATCGCCAACTCCCCAACACAAGCCCCGCGCAACTGCCCCTCAAACTGCTCGATAATCGCCGCCCACCCCTGACGACTCGCATGCTGGCGCGCATTAAGACGTACGCAGCGCAAGGTTTCGCGCTCCTCCAGCAGCCAGCGTGCCGCATCGCAGAACGCCTCTTCATCCCCGGGCATGGCCAGTACGCCGTTGTAGCCATGGCGAATATGCTGGGCCGCCGCCGCTTGATCGTACGCCACCACCCCCAGCCCCGAGGCCAATGCCTCAAGCACCACATTGCCGAAGGTTTCGGTCAGGCTCGGAAATAGAAAAACATCCCCCGACGCATAGTGACTGGCCAAGGCTTCGCCGCGTTGTGAGCCGCAGAAAATCGCTTCGGGCAATTCCTTCTCCAGCATCGATCGTTGCGGACCATCACCGACCACAATCAATTTCATTTTTCGCTGTGGATAAGTCATTTTCAGCGTGTCGAAGCTGCGCTTGAGCAAGCCAAGATTCTTCTCCTGGGCCAGACGTCCTACGTGGATGAAAGCAATATCATCCTCGGCCAGTCCCCATTGCTCTCGCAGTGGCTTCAACCGTTTGGCTGGATGAAACAACTGGCTGTCGACGCCTCGAGAGAGCAGCGCCAAGCGCTCGAAACTGCGGCGTTCCAGTTCCAGTCGCTGGCTGGCGCTGGGCACCAGGGTCAGGGTCGAGCGGTTGTGAAACCAGCGCAGGTAGTGAGTCAGTAAGCGCGTCAGCAGCCCGAGGCCGTACTGGCTGGAGTACTGCTGAAAATTGGTATGAAAGCCGCTGACCACCGAAATCCCCAAGCGCCGTGCCGCGCGCAACGCCGACAACCCCAGCGGTCCTTCGGTGGCGATGTACAACACGTCCGGGCGATGCCGTTTCCAGCGCCGCAGCAGCTTGTGCATCGACGACTGACCCCATTGCAGGCCAGGATAACCCGGCAACGGCCAGCCTCGACACAACAGCAACTCATCGTTGCTGCCCATGAGTGGGTCGCCACCCTGACGTGGCCGCACCAACTCGACCTGATGCCCACGCGCGCGCAAACCGTCGAACAAGCGGCCAAGGGTATTGGCCACGCCGTTGATTTCCGGAGGGAAGGTTTCGGTGATCAGGGTGATATGCAGAGTTGTCGTCATGACCTCAGTGTCGGCTGAGGCCATGTCGTCATTGTGACGGTGGGAGATGATGGATTTATGACGCGATTAACGGCGCTCTGCCACCAGATTTTCCGCGCCACGCTCACGCACCCAGAACAGCGTTGCCCCAGCCACGGCCGCCGGCATCATCAGAATGTTGACCACCGGAATCAACAACACCAGATACACGCTCCCGCCGAAGCCGAGGCTCTGCCAGCGTTTCTGCCGCAGCCAGGCGAGCATTTCGTTCCAGCCGAGTTTGTGGTTATCCGCCGGGTAGTCGATGTACTGGATCGCCATCATCCACACCCCGAACAACAGCCACAGCGGCGCGGCGATGATGTTGACCACCGGGATGAACGACAGGATGAACAGCCCGATGGCCCTGGGCAGGAAGTAGCCGAGTTTGCGCATTTCCCGGGACAGGGTGCGAGGGATCATGGCGATCAGTTCGCCCCAGCTGAAGGCCGGGAAGTCGTCGGTGCCGCGCACCACCACTTCGACTTTCTCCGCGAGGAAGCCATTGAATGGCGCGGCGATGACGTTGGCCAGCATGGTGAAGGTGAAGAACACCATCAACACCACCAACACGACGAATATCGGCCAGAGGATGTAGCTGAGGAAGTTCAGCCAATCGGGCAGGGACGGCATCAGCGTATCGACCCACATACTGAACTGATGGCCGGCCAGATAGATCAATCCGACGAACAGCACCAGGTTGATCGCCAGCGGCAATAACACGAACAAGCGCAGGCTTGGGCTCAGGACCAGCTTGAGGCCCTCGCGCAGGTATTGCGGGCCAGACAGAACGGGGGCGGGCATAACGTGCTCCGAGCAAAGGGTAAACGCGCCGACCTTACCGGCTTTGCCTGACGGGCGAAAGCGCGGTAGCGGCATCGACATTAACTGTAACAAAGGCGTCTATGTATTCACCTCGATGGGATAGAGACCGCCTATGAGCTGGATTGTTAAACCGTATTTCCTTAATCTTCGCCACCTCGATACGCTGCACCCATTCTTTTACAGGACTGTCGAGCCCAAGCCTTCCCCAAGTGCTTTCAACGGTCCTTTTTTATTCCCGCCGGCAATCCGGCGTTCCGCGCCCAGTGTTTCGGGCCCGGTCAACAGGAGCAGGTCATGTCTGAAGTTCGTCATTCGCGAGTGATTATTCTCGGTTCCGGCCCTGCCGGTTACAGCGCCGCGGTCTATGCCGCCCGTGCCAACCTCAAGCCACTGCTGATCACTGGCATGCAGGCCGGCGGTCAACTGACCACCACCACCGAAGTCGACAACTGGCCGGGCGACGTCCACGGCCTGACCGGCCCGGCGCTGATGGAGCGAATGAAAGAGCACGCCGAGCGCTTTGAAACCGAGATCGTGTTCGATCACATCAATGCCGTGGACTTCGCCGCCAAGCCCTACACCCTGATTGGCGACAGCGCGACTTACACCTGCGACGCACTGATCATCGCCACCGGCGCCAGCGCTCGTTACCTGGGCCTGCCGTCGGAAGAAACGTTCATGGGCAAAGGCGTTTCGGCCTGCGCGACCTGCGACGGTTTCTTCTATCGCAACAAGCCAGTGGCTGTGGTGGGTGGCGGTAATACGGCTGTGGAAGAAGCCCTGTACCTGGCCAACATCGCCAGCACCGTAACCTTGATCCACCGTCGCGAAACGTTCCGCGCCGAGAAGATCCTGATCGACAAGCTCAATGCCCGGGTTGCCGAAGGCAAGATCGTCCTGAAGCTGAACTCGACCCTGGACGAAGTGCTGGGCGACAACATGGGCGTGACCGGTGCTCGCCTGAAGAACAACGACGGCAGCTTCGACGAGCTGAAAGTCGACGGCGTGTTCATCGCCATCGGCCACACCCCGAACACTTCGTTGTTCGAAGGCCAGCTGACGTTGAAAGACGGCTACCTGGTTGTGCAGGGCGGCCGTGACGGCAACGCCACTGCAACCAACCTCGAAGGCATCTTCGCCGCCGGTGACGTGGCTGACCACGTTTACCGTCAAGCCATCACCTCGGCCGGCGCCCGGTTGCATGGCGGCACTGGATGCCGAGCGCTACCTCGACGATCTGCAGAACGCTTGATTCTGATTTCGTAGAAAGCAAAAAAACCGGCTTCGGCCGGTTTTTTTGTGCCCACGATTTAGAGGCTGATCAAAAAACCTGTGGGAGCGTGGCTTGCCCGCGATAGCAATTGATCATTCAACATTGATGTCGACTGATACACCGCTATCGCAGGCAAGCCAGCTCCCACAGGTTTTTGTGTTACCCGAAGTCGATTGCGATCAACCGCGAAACCGTTCCTGAACAAAATCCATGACCTTCAAACGACTGGTAGATGGCATTGGCTGCAACCCGCCCGAACGGCCCACCATTCCAGTCCAGCAGATACGGTTTGAACAACTGATACCGCGCACTTTCCCCGCACACGGCTTCGGCAATGACCCTGCCACCAATCGAACCGGTATTCAGACCATGGCCACCAAACGAGGTACAGGCCCAGACGCCCGGTTCCAACAGCCCCAGGTTAGGCATTTTGTTGGTGGAATAGCCCATCAGGCCCGACCAGGCCAGTTCGATTTTTACCGGCGCCAGTTGTGGATACACCGAGACCATGTCCGCCTTGAGCATGGCCGCCAAGGCCTTTTCATTCTGTTCGTTGCGGGTGGTGATGCGTCCGCCCCAGAGCAGGCGGTCGCCTTCGACCACACGGTAGTAGTCCGAAGCGCGGCGATCATCGGAGAAGGCGGCGCCGGAATCGAGGACGTTTTTGATCGAGTCGCCCAGGTGTTCGGTGAGTACCACGTAGGTAGCGATGGGCAGGTAGGCGCGGCTGAGTTTCTGCAATTCCGGGCCGCCGTAACCGCCGGCGCAGAAACACCAGGTCCTGGCAGCGCACGGAGCCGTGAGCAGTCTGGACAATTTTATCGGTGCCCTCGCGACGCCAGGCCAGCATTTTTGAGTGTTCGAAAATCCTGCCTCCAGCCGCTTCGATGGCGAGGGCCAGGCCCAGGCAATAATTCAGCGGATGAAAGTGCAAGGCGTTCGGGTCCTCGATGCCCTGGAAATAGCGCGGGGTGTGGGCCCGTTCGCGAACCTGGGCGGTGTCGAGGTAGTTGAGTTCATAGCCGAAGTCGCGGCGCATAGTGTCGATGTGGTTTTTCACGCCAGCGCTGTCGTCGTAACGCTTGACTCGAATCGTGCCAGCGGACGGATCGCAGCCGGTCAGAGCCAGTTCGGCGATGTTGTGCCGCACTATTTCCACGCCTTCGACGGACATTTTAAACAGCGCCCTGGCCTGTTCCAGTCCAAGTTTTTTGCGGATCGCCCCGGACCCTTCAGCCCAACCCGGCGAGACCACGCCGCCATTGCGACCAGACGCGCCCCAAGCGACTTGATGGGCTTCGAGGATGACCACGCGTTTACCGCGCCGGGTCAGTTCCAGGGCGGCGGTAAGGCCCGCGATCCCGGCGCCGATGATGCAGACGTCGCAGGTTTCGTGAGTATTCAGTTCGGACCTGGCCGCGCGGGGCAACGAGGTTTGGGAGTACCAGGTGGTGGGGAAGGACATGCTGAATCCTTGACAAGTTGCCGGTCAATGAAGCGAACGCCTGGCTTTTGTGGGAGCGAGCCTGCTCGCGATGGCGGTCGAACATTCAACATTGATACTGAATGTTATGGCCTCATCGCGAGCAGGCTCGCTCCCACAGGTGGGCGGTGTGATCGAGGTCGGTTACTTGACCGTCGAGTAGTCCACGCCGTACCACTTGGTCGACAGCTTGGTCAGCGTCCCGTCCTTGTGCATCGCGCCGATGATTTCACCGAGTTTGGCTTTCAACTCCGGGTCACCCTTGTCGGTGGCGACGGCCAGTGGTTCGTAGAACACCACACCGTTGTCGACAGCCCGCAGCGGATAATTCTTCTTGATGGCAGCTTCCAGCGTGCTGCGCTGAGTGAGGATGCCATCGAGCCGAACGCCATCGCCCAGGCGCAAGTCATCCAGCGGCCCGAGGGAACCGGCATAGGTCTTCACCTTTTTGGTCTGTACGTCGTAGGCGACGGGCGGCATGTCCGTCGCTTCGATGGCCAGCGCCTGGTTCAGGTAATCCTCGGAAGTGGTGCCGCCTTCGACACCGATCGTCTTGCCATTGAGGGCTTTGTGGTCGGTGAGTGTGGATTTGTTGTGAACTGCAAACACGTAGGGCACGTAGTAATAGGTCGCGGGAAAGTCGAGGATCCGTGCGCGACTTTTGGTGGCGGTCATCGAGCCCACGGACATGTCCCAGCGCCCGTTCCACTTGCCGGCGGTGATCACGTCCCAGTCGGGGGTGATGAACTTGACCGAGACGCCGAGACGCTTGGCGATCTCCTTGGAAACGTCGATGTCGAACCCGTCGATTTCATTCTTGTCGTTGATAAAACCCTGGGGTGGCCAGGTTGCCGAAGTGGCGACGGTCATGGTTTTGCTGCTTTGGATTTTGTCCAGTACGGCTCCGGCGTTGGCGGCGCCGACGAACAACAGCGACAGGGTGGCTGCGAGAGTTAGTACGTGTTTTTTACTGAGCATGTTCATCTCCACTTCTCGTTATTGTTATGCGGGGTAAAGCAGTTCTCAGTGACCGATGATTTGCGACAGGAATTGCTGCGCGCGTTCGGTCTGCGGGTTGTTGAAAAATTCGTCAGGGGTGGCTTGTTCGATGACCTGGCCCTGGTCCATGAACAGCACGCGGTCGGCGACCTTGCTGGCAAAACCCATTTCGTGGGTCACGCAAATCATGGTCATGCCGTCGGTGGCCAACTCGCCCATCACGTCCAGCACTTCGTGGACCATTTCCGGGTCCAGCGCCGAGGTCGGCTCGTCGAACAACATGACTTTGGGGTTCATGCACAGCGCTCGCGCAATCGCCACTCGCTGCTGCTGACCGCCGGACAATTGCGACGGGTATTTGTGCGCATGCTCGGCAATTCGCACGCGCTCCAGATAAACCTGTGCGCGCTTTTTCGCCTCGGCAGACGACACGCCTTGCACCAGTTGCGGGGCCAGGGTCAGGTTGTCCATCACGCTCAAGTGCGGGAACAGGTTGAAACTCTGGAACACCATGCCGATCTCCCGGCGTACGGCACTGACACTGTCTGCCTCGCTGGTGAGGGTGATGCCGTTGACTTGAATGTGGCCTTTCTGGAAGTTCTCCAGGTGGTTGATGCAACGAATCATCGTCGACTTGCCCGAGCCCGATGGCCCGCACACCACCAGAATTTCACCCGTGGCGACGTTCAGGTCGACATCGCGCAAGGCGTGAAAATTGCCATACCACTTGTTCAGGCCAGTGATGGAAATCATCGAGGGGCTGGTCTGCGCAGCAGGTGCCAGGTCGAGTCGTTCAGCGGTATTGGTTCGAGTCATCACGCATCAACCCCTTGCAATGGATCGGTTGACCCGTTTTTCGATTCGCGCCTGCACCCGTTCAAGGATGAACGACAGGGCCCAGTAGATCATGGCGGCGGTGATCAGCATTTCCAGGTGGCGAAAGTCCGCACGGCCCTGGGTCTTGGCCAGGTACATCAGTTCCCAGACGCCGATCACCGACACCAGCGAACTGTCCTTGAGCATGGCGATGAACTGGTTGCCGGTGGGCGGGATAATCACCCGCAAGGCTTGCGGCATGATCACCCGGCTCAGGGTCTTGAACGGGTTGATGCCCAGCGCCCGTGAGGCTTCCCACTGGCCCACCGGAATACTCTGGATACCCGCACGGAAAATCTCTGTCATGTAGGCGCCGTAGCACAGCGACAATGCCAGGATGCCGGCCGGCACCGCGTCGACCACGTAGCCCAGTTGCGGCAGTCCCAGGTAAATCAGATAGATCTGGATCAGCAGCGGAACACCGCGGAAGAACGACGTGTAAAACGAGGCGATGGCATTGGCCAAGCCATTGTTCGACAGCTTGGCCACGGCACCGATCAACGCCAGCACGAAGGCAATCACAATCGCGATGGCGGAGATGTACAGCGTGGTGGCAGCACCCTGGATGATCAGGAAACCGATCTTGTCGAGGATGAAGCTGTAGGAGAGGTCGAACGTGTCGAAGAAGGCCAGGAACAGGATCAGCAATTCGATCCAGACCACGGTGGTCTGCACCTTGAACTTCAAGCGCCCGAGGACGTGGAAGTTCAGCGTGCCCAGTGTGGCAATCGCCAGACCGATGGCGATATTGCGAGCGGTCAGGCCGTCCGGGGCATTGCCCAACAGCGGATGCAGGAAATGACTGAGGGCGCTGTTACCCAGGTTCATCAGGTAGGAACCGAGGAACAGCACCACGGCTACGCCAAGCAGGAACTGAGGATCATTGGACTTTTTCTTATAAATTATATTGTCGTGATACATGACTGCCTCAGGCTTGTAGGTGGTAGTGATCTCGCTAGATAAAAGGGGTATTTGGTAGATGCTTTTGTAGGAGCCAGGCTTGCCGGCGAAGGCGATCTTGAGGACGCCTTCGCCGGCAAGCCTGGCTCCTACGAGTCCGGTTCGTCTTAACCGATCAGCGTTAGGTGTATCTGGTGAGTATTGCGACGCAAAATCGGGGACTACAAGCGAACATAATTCGCTACGTCAGTCCCGGATCGCAGTTTGCGGTTCAGGAAAGCTTCGCCAGGCATGCCTCAAGGATATCCAGCCCTTCCTCCAGCACGGCGGCCTCAGTGGTCAATGGCGCCAGCAGCCGAATGATGTGTCGCGACTTGCCGCTGGGCATCAGCAGCAAACCCGAATCGCGCGCGAGAGCCAGCAGTTGTGTCAGTTGCGCCGAGGCCGGTGTGCCGTCGGTATTGATCAGCTCGATGCCGCGCATGGCACCGACGCCGGTCAAGCGGCCCAGATACGGTGACAGTTCGCGGGCTCGCCAGGATTCGTAGCGGCTGACAATCGCCTCTTCCTGTTGCGTGCCCCAGGCGTGCAGATGCGTGTCAGTCATTTCGTCCAGGGTCGCCAACGCGGCGGCGCAGGCGATGGGATTGCCCGAATAGGTACCGCCCAATCCGCCCTTGGGCAAGTTGTCGAGTAGCGACTTGCGCCCGACAACCGCACCCAGCGGCACGCCGCCGGCAATGCTTTTGCCCAGCAGGATCAGGTCCGGTTCAATGCCCAGTCGCGAGAACGCAAACCGCTGGCCGGTGCGGCCGAAGCCGGACTGGATTTCATCGGCGATCAGCAGGATGCCTTTGTCATCACAGAAGCGTCGCAGCGCCTGGGCAAATTCCACGTCCATCGCCAGGAAACCCGCCTCGCCCTGCACCGGTTCGACGATAAAACAGGCCACGTCATCAACATCGATCTCGACGCTGAACAGCCGTTCCATGGCTTTCAGGGCCTCGGCGCAGGTCACGTCATTGTCTTTGCTGGGGAAGGGCAGGTGAAACACCGGCCCAGGCAGCACACCGACTTTCTGTTTGTAGGGCGCGACTTTGCCGTTGAGGTTGAGGGTGGCGAGCGTACGGCCGTGAAAGGCGCCGTCGAAGGCGATGACTGCCGTGCGCCCGGTAGCGCCACGGACGATCTTCAGGGCGTTTTCCGCCGCTTCCGCGCCGCTGTTGGTGAGCATGCCGCTGACCGGGTAATCCACCGCAATAAACGCCGTCAGGCGATCCATGAGTTCGAGGTAAGGCACATGCGGGGCGGCGTTGAACGCGTAGTGGGTCAGTCGGGTGGCCTGTTCGCAAATGGCCTCGACGATGCGCGGATGGCAATGACCGAGGTTCAGCACGCCGATACCACCGACAAAATCGATGTAGCGTTTGCCGTCGGTGTCCCAGACCTCGGCGTTTTTACCGTGGCTGAGCGTGACGGGATGAACGATGTTGATTGACCGACTGATGTTTTCGCTGCTCATGGATACCGGACTCAGAAGAAGGGATGCTTCTTTTTATCTAAGCCGCGAGCAGAGGTGCCCGGCAAACGAAATAAAGTTGCCGGGTCAATCTTAAAAGTCGGGATGTGCCCTGATACCGATCGATGGCGCCACAGGCGGGCTTCAGTCAGCGGCGAGTCAGCGGCTGCTGCGCGAACTTCACTCCCGCCAGACCATGGGTAATCAGCGCCCGGATATTGCCGTGATCGCTGCCTTCCGGCGTCGCAACCACCGAGCGGTAATGCTCGCCAAATGCCAACAGCGCTTCTTCATCGCTCAGGCCTTCCAGCAATGCCAGACCCAGGGTCTTGCACGAACCTTCGTTCTGCCCTGCGGCGTTTTCCACGCCGCCGTTATTGAACGACTGGGGCTGATAGTCGTAACCGGCAGCGATGAATGCCAGGGTATCGGCGAAAGCATGTTCGCCGCTCTTGAGGCTGGCGCGCAGGGTGTTCAAATCACTCATTGGGTTTTCCTTTGGCGAACGCCGCTTGCTGGTCGGCGCTGGCTTCTTTCTGGTATTGGGCTTTCCACTCGGCGTACGGCATGCCGTAAACCACTTCGCGGGCTTCGTCGAGGCTGACGTCGATCTGGCGTTCATCGGCGGCGGCCTTGTACCACTTGGACAGGCAGTTGCGGCAGAAACCCGAGAGGTTCATCAGGTCGATGTTCTGCACGTCCTTGCGGCTGTCCAGGTGGGCAACCAGCCGGCGAAAGGCGGCGGCTTCAAGTTCCAGGCGTTGTTGATCGTTCATGATGGGCTCTGTGCAATCAAATCGTGGCGCGGATGATAGAAGCCTGGCGACCGATGCGCCAGACGCGGTCAGCGGCTTGCGGCCAGGGTAATCGATACCGACTCGGCGAAGCGCAAGGCATGGGGCTTGTCGACTTCGACTTCGGCGTACAGCACCGACTCGTTGACCATGATCAGGTCCAGCAATTCCTGGGTCAGGCGTTCGAGCAGGGCAAAGCGATTGCCCTCCACGTGGGCGATGATCGCCTTGGTGATGGTGCGGTAATTCAACGCGTGATCGATATCGTTGTCACGCACTGCATCCTGGGCGGCATACAGGATGGTCAGGTTGATCAGCACATCCTGCTTGTTGAGGATTTCGTCCTCGTTGATCCCGATGAAAGTTCGCAAACACAGGTCCTTGACCCGGATGCGTGCCATTCCTGGTTGAAGTTGTGGCATTGCTACTTGCTCCGTCCAATCAATTGCAGGAACTCCTGGCGGGTGTTGCTCGACTCGCGGAAGGCGCCGAGCATCACCGAGGTGTTCATGGTCGAATTCTGTTTTTCGACGCCGCGCATCATCATGCACATGTGCTGGGCTTCGATGACCACCGCGACACCGGCGGCGTCGGTCACTTGCTGCACGGCGTCGGCGATTTGCCGGGTGAGGTTTTCCTGGATTTGCAGTCGGCGGGCGAACATATCCACAAGCCGTGCAATCTTCGACAGGCCCAGCACCTTGCCCGTTGGAATATAAGCCACATGAGCCTTGCCGATGAAGGGCAGCATGTGATGTTCACAAAGCGAGTACAGCTCGATGTTGTCGACGATGATCATTTCATCGTTGTCGGAGGCAAACAGTGCGCCGTTGACGATTTCTTCGACACTTTGCTCGTAACCATGACACAGGTATTGCATCGCCTTGGCGGCGCGAACCGGGGTGTCTTGCAGTCCTTCGCGGTCGGGGTTTTCACCGAGGCCGATCAGGATCTCGCGATAGCTCTGGGACAGGGTGTTTTGAGGCAGGAATAACGTCATGGGACATCCTCGCGGGAGCGGCTTATTTGACGTGCCGTCCGCCGTTGACGGTCAGGGTCGTGCCGGTGACATAAGGGTTGTCGAGCAGATAGCGCAGGCTCTGGTAAATCACTTCGCTGCCGGGCTCGATGCCCAGTGCCGATTTGGCCAGAACCCTGGCGCGATATGCCGCGTCGTCGTCGGGATTGAACAGTAGCAGGGCTGGGGCGATACCGTTGACCTTGATGCCGGGCGCGTATTTCGCGGCAAAGGACAGGGTCAGGCTGTCGAGCCCGGCTTTGCTGGCACAGTAGCCGATGTGCTTGCTGCTGCCCCTGCGGGTCACGTCATCGCTGATGTGCACGATGTCGGCGGGGCTCGAGCGTTTGAGCAAGTCGGCACAGTGCAGGTTGATCAGGTAAGGCGCCAGCATGTGCACGCTGAACATTTGGGTGAAGGCTGCGGCCTCGGTGCCCGGGGTTTCGGCCAGCCATTCGGAGGCGTTATGGACAATCGCCCGCAAACTGTCGGTGTGGTTTTTCAGTTCGCCGATGAACGCGAGGATTCCGGTCTCGCTGGAAAAATCCGCAAACACCGCGGTCGCCCCCAGATCGCGCAGGGCTTGCACACCAGGCCGTTCGCTGCGGTAGCTGAAAATGACCGGATGGCCGTCTTCGAGCAAACGCTGCGCACAGTGCAGGCCGACACGCTGGCCGGCACCGGTGATGAGGATTGGGGCTGCGGTAGAGGTCATGAACGGCTCGCGTCGCGGTAAGAGCAAAACTATACCAGCGACGGGAGTTGTTCACCTACGTCCTGCGATGGCCTTGCCTTTGTAGGAGCGAGGCTTGCCCGCGAAGGGAACGACTCGGTCTATCTGTCAAACCGCGTCATCGTTCTTCGCGGGCAAGCCTCGCTCAGGGGTTACTGATTTTGAGTGGATGGTTCCCCGGGCAACGGTCGTTGCGGGGGGGTATGCAGCCAGCCGGCCAGCAGACGAGTCGAGAGCGGAATAAAGAAATACACCATCAATGGTGTCAGGCACAGGGTGCTGACAAACACGCGGGTCAGCAAACCTGTCTCAGCCAGTAGAGGCCCCAATACAAAGTTGAACAACAGGGACACCGGAAAGAACGCCAGCCAGATGGCCACAGCCTGTTTCCAGCGTGGTGGACGTTGACCGACCGCACCGAACCAGCCATCGATGCCACTGACCCGATGTTCTGACGGGTTGGCAAACAGATCACTGCCGCGTCCCAGCCAGGCAGTGCGCGATGCGGAATGCTCCCAGGCGTGCATGGTCTGCTCGTCGGCGAAGCGGAAGATAATCTGGAATTCGTCATCGTCGGGCGGCGGAGCGAGCACGCCGGAGCCGAGGTAACCGGGGAAGTCGGTGGCCAGTTGTTCGCCTTCGCGTAACCAGGCCATGAGGTCCTGATAACGCCCATTGGCGACGCGGCGCGCAACCATCAGCGTGACGGGGGAGGTAGACATTTTGTATCTCCGTATTACAAATGCGTCGCTCCGGGTAGGAGCTTTCGCTGGACACAACGCCGGGGTGGTGGGCTGCGTCTCGGAACAAGCAAGGATTATTCCTGATTTTGCTGATAACGTCAGCGACGTTCGTCGCAGATCAACGTCTTGAATTCTCATGGAATATGAGGTTTAAAATGGGATCCAATTCATATGTGGACATCGAATGCCTGTGCTGACTGATGTTGCGCCTGGGTTGCCACCCATCACCTCCCTGATTCGAGAAGAGCTGTTTCCGATTCGTGAGGTAGCGCGCCTGACGGGGGGTGAATCCGGTCACGCTCCGCGCATGGGAACGGCGATACGGTCTGATACAACCCACGCGCACCGAAAGCGGGCACCGTTTGTATTCGATGACCGATATCGAGCGTGTTCACAGCATCCTCGGCTGGATAGAACGCGGCGTCGCGGTCAGCAAGGTCGGCAAGATACTGGCCAAGACCGAACCGCTCAAGGTGCTGGCGCAGGTCATCCCCAACGAATTCGTTCAAGCCGACTACGGCCAATGGCAGCAGCAGGTCAAGGCGGCGGTGAGTGTTTTTGACGAAGTTCAACTGGAGCAAGTCTACGGTCAGATTTTTTCCAGTTACCCGCTGACGGTGGTATTTCAGGACATTCTGATTCCGGTCTGGAAGCTATTGCTACAACGCCATGACGCGTTCGGTCAGACCAGCGAATGGCTTTTTCTGGATGGTTTTCTACGTTCTCGAGTGTTGCAACGCCTGCTGCTGGTGCGAGTCATGCAACCGCGACGTGTGATTGTCTGCGCCCTGGCCGATCAATGTCGTGAGCTCGATGTGCTGGTCACGGCGCTGTATCTGAGCAGTGTCGATTCGGCTATTCAGTTGTTGGCGATCGGTCAGCCTTTCGACGAGTTGATCCTGGTCTGTGAGAAGATCAGGCCCAAGGCACTGGTGCTGGTTTCCAATCACGCGCCGGCCGGCGAATTGCCTCGACGTTTGAAACGCTTGGCCATGAGCCTGGATTGTCAGGTGTTGCTGGCCGGGGATGCATCGGACCTGGCACAGGAGAGCCTGGCCGGATCATCGGTCGGTTGTCTGGGAAACGAGGGAGTGTTAATGCGCCAGCGTCTGAAACAGTTCCTGGCGGGAAACCTGGATACCTGAACGTAGGTAGACGCAGAGATCAGATATGCAGTGCGGGATGGGTCAGGCGATGTTGCTGAAGGATGTACTGACGCAGACGTTCGGTTTCGTCCGTGTCGCTCTGGCTCAACTCATAGGCGTAGAAACCCTGCTCGGTTTCACGCTCAAAGGTGCCGCGCAACGCAATCCGCTCATAGCCTGACGGGCTGAACCACAACGCGAAGTGCTTTGGCGCCTTGGTCTTGTTGCGAACTTCCAGCAACACCCCTTTGAACGATATTTCATGCACCCACATCGTGCCGGGTTGCCCCTTGGCATTTTCCAGCGCCACGGGCTCTTCGAGCGCCAGGCGCCATGGCCGAATCATCGGTCCGTCTTCATAGATGCTGGGGACGCCGAGGCGTAGATGCATTGCGTGAAATTCATCTTCCACCAAGTGCAGCGGGAAGGTCATTTGCTGATTTTCGAAAGTGGCCTGGATGGTGACTTGTTCATGAGCGGCCAGGCGTGTGAGCAAATCACGAATCTGCGAACCACCGTTGACGAGCAGGCTCGACGTCGCATCCCGCACATTGAGTTGCGGGTTGTGTTGCATGTTCTGGATAAAATCCAGCTCATCCTGCGTCAGGAGTGCGTCGCGCTGCATGATTTTGCTCGAAAGGAATAATTACAAAGTCATCGGTGATTGTAGTAAATGACCACTAATTCGCTGATTGGTTTGAGCCGTTCGTCGCTTTGAGTGCGACAATTTCTGCCTGTGCCTCGGCCAATTGCGCTTCCAGCTGCGCGACTCGCTGCTGCGCCTTGACCTGAACCGTGACGTCTTTCTGCACCCCGACGAAATAGGTCTGCCCGTCGTGCGGGTTTTTTACCGTGGAAAGCGACAGTTCATTCCAGAACGGGGTGCCGTCCTTGCGGTAATTCCTGAGGATTTCCCGGCAGGAGCCACCACTGCCCAACGCCTGCCGAATCGAGGCGAGGGCTGCCTGATCCCGGTCTCCTGCCTGCAAAAAGCGGCAATCCTGGTAGAGGATTTCTTCGCTGCTATAACCGGTCAGGCGTTCGAACGCCGGGTTTACGTAAATCAGGATGTTGTCTTGCTCGCCTTCCTTTTCAGCAATCACGATGCCGTCGTTGGACGCGTCGATCACCATGTGCAGCAGAGAGGCATTGATCATCGCAGAGTCCTTTGCATATGGATTGATACGTTGCATTCTAAAAGATCAATGAGGACGGTGCTGTTAATATCTCCTACTTTTATTTAGATTCAGGATCAGATTGATGAAAGTCGCCATCCTTTCCGGCTCGGTGTACGGCACGGCTGAAGAAGTCGCCCGTCACGCTGCAAGTATTTTGAACGCCGCCGGTTTTGAAATCTGGCATAACCCACGCGCGACACTCGCCGATGTTCTGGCATTTGGCCCCGAAGCATTTCTGGCGGTGACCTCGACCACCGGTATGGGCGAGTTGCCGGACAACCTGCAACCGCTGTATTTCGCCATCCGCGATCAATTGCCCGCCGCCTGGCGTGGTTTGCCGGGCGCGGTGATCGGTTTGGGCGACTCCAGTTATGGCGATACGTTCTGCGGCGGCGGTGAGCAAATGCGTGAGTTGTTCGGCGAACTGGGCGTGCGCGAAGTCCTGCCGATGCTGCGCCTGGACGCCAGCGAAACCGTGACGCCGGAAACCGACGCTGAGCCTTGGCTGGCGGAACTGGTCAGCGTTTTGCGGGGCTGACCAGCCGCTCGCGTTTTTATTGGCGGCGATGCTTCGACATGGATCCAGACTCACCCGCGCACTGACTCGCTCGGCCATCAAGCTGGCTGCCAATGCAACTACCCGAAGTCCGAGGGCTGACTAGACTGCTGTAACGCAGCAAAAAACAATAAAAAACCAGAAGAATAAAAAGGGAATTCTTGCCGTGAGCGTAGCCCCCGTCCAATCGCCACACAGCATCAAAGACAAAGTCAGTGCCGCCGAATGGCAGGCCCGCGTCGATCTGGCTGCCTGTTATCGTCTGGTCGCCCTGCATGGCTGGGACGACCTGATCTTCACGCATATTTCCGCCAAAGTGCCGGGCACTGAAGACTTCTTGATCAACCCGTTCGGGCTGATGTTCCATGAAATGACCGCGTCGAGCCTGGTCAAGGTCGATCAGGCCGGCAACAAGTTGATGGACAGCCCTTACGAGATCAACCCGGCGGGTTACACCATCCACAGCGCCGTGCATGAAGTCCGTCATGACGTCGCGTGTGTATTGCACACCCACACTGCGGCGGGGGTGGCGGTATCGGCGCAAAAGCAGGGCATCTTGCCGATCAGTCAGCAGTCCTTGTTCGTCCTGTCCAGCCTGGCTTATCACGCCTATGAAGGTGTTGCGCTGAACCATGAAGAAAAGGCGCGACTGCAAGCCGACCTTGGAGAAAACAATTTCCTGATGCTGCACAACCACGGTCTGCTGACCTGTGGCGGCACCATCGCCGACACGTTCCTGATGATGTTTACCTTTCAGCGCGCCTGCGAGATTCAGGTGCTGGCGCAGAACGGTGGTGCGGAGCTGATCGCCATCGAGCCGCAGATTCTGGCGGGCGCCAAGGCGATGATCGCCGGTGTCACCAAAAGTGCTCAAGGGATGGGCGGCGCGCTGGCCTGGCCGGCGCTGCTGCGCAAACTCGATAAACAAGCCCCGGGTTATAAACTCTAAATGGCCCTCGCCGAGATTCCTCTGCGTGTCTGGCGCAAACGCAGCCAGACGTTCGTATTCCGTGATCAGACTATCCGCTATTGGGCTGCGGGGCAGGGCGAGCCGCTGCTGCTGATCCATGGCTTCCCGACCGCCAGTTGGGACTGGCATTACCTGTGGCAACCGCTGGCGCAGCGCTATCGGGTGATTGCCTGCGACATGCTCGGCTTCGGCGATTCGGCCAAACCGGTGAACCACGACTACAGCCTGCTGGAACAGGCCGATCTGCAACAGGCTTTATTGGCGCATCTGAACGTTGAGCACCCCGTTCACGTGTTGGCGCACGATTATGGCGACAGCGTGGCCCAGGAATTGTTGGCCCGGCACTATGAAGCGCGCGCTGATATCGCCAGTTGCGTGTTTCTCAATGGCGGGCTGTTCCCTGAAACCCATCGCCCGGTGTTGATGCAAAAACTCCTGCTCAGCCCCTTGGGCTGGATGATCGGGCGAGCCTTTACCCGTGACGCGCTGGTGAAGAGTTTTCAGCAGGTGTTCGGTCCGAAGACCCGGCCCACGGAAAGTGAACTGGATGATTTCTGGAGCCTGGTCGACAGCAATCGCGGGCAACGGATCATGCACAAATTGATCAGCTATATCCCGCAGCGCCGTGTCCAGCGTGAACGTTGGGTCAGCGCCATGCAGCGTGGCGAGGTGCCGTTGCGGGTCATCGATGGCGAGGTCGATCCGGTTTCCGGCGCGCACATGGTGGCGCGCTATCGGCAACTGATTCCCGACCCGGACACCGTCCTGCTGCCTGAGATCGGCCACTACCCGCAGATCGAAGCGCCGGCGCAGGTGCTCGAGCACTACCTGGAGTTTCGCGACCAGTTAATTTCACCGCCGCTCAAGTTGGCGTGTTCCTGACTATCCCGCTGCCTTATCGCGCACCATTCAGCCGCCCCCGTGTTCATTGTGACCGGCAGCCCCGTGGCTGACACTCGCACTCATTGTCCCCTGGCCTGCTGGAGTTCCCCATGAATGAGTCTGTGCGCTTCGAAGATAAAGTGGTGATCGTCACCGGTGCGGGCGGCGGCTTGGGTCGGGCGCATGCGTTACTGTTCGCAAAACAGGGCGCCAAAGTGCTGGTCAATGATCTCGGCGGCTCGGCTCAGGGCGAAGGCGCCAATGCCTCGGCAGCCGATCGTGTGGTCGCGCAAATTCGTGAAGCGGGCGGTACCGCAGAGGCTAACCATGACTCCGTCACCGACGGTGACAAAATTGTCCAGAATGCCCTCGATACATTCGGTCGTGTCGATGTCGTGGTGAACAACGCCGGCATCCTGCGGGACAAGACCTTCCACAAAATGGACGACAGCGACTGGGATCTGGTTTACCGCGTCCACGTCGAAGGCGCCTACAAGGTCACCCGCGCCGCCTGGCCCCACCTGCGCGAGCAAAACTATGGCCGCGTGATCTTCACCGCATCGACTTCGGGTATCTACGGCAACTTCGGTCAGTCCAACTACGGCATGGCCAAACTGGGCCTCTATGGCCTGACCCGCACATTGGCCATCGAAGGTCGCAAGAACAACATCCTGGTCAACGCCATCGCCCCCACCGGCGGCACCCGAATGACCGAAGGCCTGATCCCGCCACAAATGTTCGAGCAACTCAAACCGGAACTGGTCAGCCCGCTGGTGGTGTACCTGGCCAGTGAGCATTGCCAGGAAACGTCCGGGCTGTTCGAAGTGGGTGGCGGCTGGATGGGCAAGGTGCGCTGGGAGCGCAGCCTGGGCGCCGGATTTGATCCGCGGGTGGGTTTCTCGCCGGAAGATGTCGCGGCGCATTGGGAGCAGATCTGTGATTTCGAAGGCGCGGCGCATCCGAAGGACAATATTGAGGCGTTGAAGGAAATGATGGAGAACTTGCAGAAGTATTCGTAATGAGGTTTGAGGCCACCCAGTCGACGGTAGGTGATTGAGTGGCCTATTTGGCTATCGCTCGTATTGTTTTTCAGTCACGAATTTTGGCGCTTTCCAGTGTGGGCCTTTGAGAGCCATAGCCAAATCGCCCTCAGCCAATATGCCCTCCTCGAATAGCTCCTCGTAAGTCTTGCACAGCTCACCACGGGCGATCACTTCGAAGCGATAACGCCCAAACAGCATGTCAATCGAGGGAAATGCCAAGCCGATAGCCAGCACTGATAGCAGATCTCTTACAGATTCGTTTCGGATAGCTTGTTCGAGTTTCGCTAATGATGTTTTCGATCCACAACCTCCTTCGAAAGCCAGAATTTCCTGCCGTTTGGCGGCCTCAATGGCTTCGTCCGTATAACGAAGTCTTTCGTCGTTGCCGAGTTTGAAATCCTCAAGCGCTGCAGTATGAACATCGTTCCAGAGGGAAGCATTTTTCTTCGGTATAAAATCATCAGGAATGCCCATGGCTCTAAGTCTTTCCATCACACGAAGAGTATGTGCATAGAAGCGCCGGTCGGTATCGGTCATCTCAAATTTGCCCTCCAGAGTGTCCTTCAGACGCTGAACCATGATGCTGTCAGCACCCGAGCCACTTCTTGCAATGGCATACATTTCTTCCGATTCAGCTTTGTCTCTATCCGTCATACGTTGTGCTCGCTGCAAAGAGTTTTTAGTTTTTGCCGAGTAATTAACGTACACCAGCTTGCGAAGAGACGTGTCTGGTAGGTGAGTAAGCGTATGCCTGCATTATTGTGTGAATAATTGAAGGGATAGATTTCAGTCAGAATATTGTTGGCCAAATAAAGGATGTTTCGTACAGAACGGCAGGACGTAGCTTTCACGACTTTTGTCGATTAAGCAGTATGAGGGAGCAGGCACCTATAGTCAGTTCCCACTAAAGTTTATTGCTCGGGTTTGAAGCCTGGTTTTCCGTTGGCGGCTCGCCAATCTTTAATGGCTTTTAATACGCCAGCGGGGCTGTCTTCAACACCTTCTTCTGGGTAATACAAAATTCCTGTGCCGTTTGGGTGTTCTGAAGTGCTTACTATGTTGTCCACGATTTCATCGTGTTCTTTCTCTGATTTGTAATCCCCTTGAACCAAACGGTCTATAAGGGCAATGTATTCTGACTCTGTGTAATCTTCGAATTTATCTTTAAGTTTCATCTCATAGTTCTCCATTTTTGGAGTGGGTTTCAATGTGTTGCTTTGGTGTCAGTAGACGAAGATTGTCTATGTCGTAGACTGAGCCACCCTCACTGATAAGCGTAACATGGTGAATCTCAAACTTCGTACGTCTACCCACTTGCTCCGAAGGCGGGGCGCTTGGTGATAGACCATTTCTAATATCAAATTTGTTGAATAAGGTGAACTGAGCAATCAAGAATGGATCATTTGCTACAGCTTTCCAAAATGTCTCCCGAAAGGCTCTAAACGTCTTGAATTGGCGCCCTCGCAACTGATCTGCAATCTGCGACGGGATAGGCGTTCCCTCTCTTTGTGATGCTGAGGATAACCATGTCCCTGAAATTTTTTGTCCGAATCCGCTAGCCACACCAGGCTCATTCCGCCGATCCCTGAACATCGTGTAAACAGGCGGCATACCCGACTCAGCCGGAAACACCGTGATGAAGCCCCCAAAACTGTAGAGATCCAGCTCCGGGAACGTATCGACCCTTCCTTCGAGAGCGGTCACCGTAGTGCCGTCGTAAACGACGACATTCCGTTCGCTCGCCGGGAGGGAGGTTGACGCGTTGTTCGGCTTGACTATCGGCGTCCAGGTCATGCCGATGGATGGGGCATCCGGATTGTAGGACCTGTAGGCGTTCAGTGTCGTGTCGAGCGTGGCGAGCTGCACCGGCATTTTGGAAGGAGCCGCCGTTCCGTGGGTGGCCGCAACAAAAAACTCGGTGGTATTGCCCACAGTCCTTGAGCCCATCGCAACCGGCAGTTCAATGTATCCATTGGCCTCGGCGATGGCGTGCAAGTCAGGGAGGCCGCCGGGCACGAGATCCGAGAGCGGGACGCTCAAGGCGTGGAGATCGTCAGGCTCGGATGTCGAGAGTGAGAGGCTCCAGTTGTGGAGGTTGTCGGGCACCAGATCCGAAATCGGCGGGATGCTCATTTCGCGCCGATCGCTGTTACCTAGTGGCGAGGGAAACAGCAGTGCGGCGAATCCGACCATCATCGCACCTGCCGACGCGGTACCCGCCGCAATCACGACGGCTACTGCGCTTTGCAGCGCGCCCCTGATTGCCTGGGTAGTGGCTGGATTGGTGGCGAGACGACCCGTTGCCAAGGTGAAAACCGGGCCAAGTGCCACAGCCGATCCCGATACGGGAAACGGTCGATTGGCTCTGGCTGCGTCCATGGCCGCGATAAATGCATACAGTTTTTTGAGCTGGGCATCCGTTTTCGTACGCCTTTTTGCAGCAATCTCCTCTTGTTCTTTCGCCTCTTTGGCTTTGCGTGCTGCTTCCGCGGCCATTCGCGCCTGTTCCTCGGCCACGCGTCGGGCTTCAGCCTGGGCTCTTCCCTGAGCCGCTGCCGCCGCTTTTTCATTGGCGTCGGCAATGGCGTTGTTTTGTGTGGCTAAGCGGGCGTCCAACAGCTTTATCTGCTCAGCCAGGAACTTCGCCTCGTAAGCTGCGGCGTAAGAGATATTCCATTTTTCTACTGCTCTGTAATAACCTATTTGCCCTGAGCGACGACCCGCGGGGGCCTCGAAACCCTTGGTCAGTGGGTCATGGCCATAATAAAGATTGGCTACTCTTATCTGTTCTTGATGATCTGTCCTTGCTTTGAAAAGTTGCAGCTCAAGCGTCCGTAACTCAATCTCAAGAACATCGGTTCCAGGGGGGACAACAGCCGCAACAGCCGCTCTTGTATTTGCGAGTTCGGCATTGGTTATATGAATGATGTTCTTGAAGTTTTCGTTGAAGAGTTCCTCGGTATAAGCATTGTTGTCATTCAGCCAATCAGTGGCGGAATCCATTAAGTCATATCCACGATCGGAGTGGTCGGGGCCTGACGCGCCCCCGGCGCCAAATCCGAAGCCAAAAGGCGATGAAGGCTTGCGAGGTATACCTCTATTAACAAGGATGTTTTTTTCTTGCGGCATATCGAATTCCTTTCGATTCCAATACTGGAATAGCCATGCCGGCATCCAATGATGACGGCCGTTTATGGTCCTGTGTGTCAGCGCCATCCAGGGCGCCGAGAAAGACTATAAATTCCATCGTAAAAGCCGGGCAGGTGAGTGTTTCCGACAGTGATGTAGGAAACATGAAGTTTTATCTCGGAAACAAACCCAATCGGCATAGGGGACGGCCTTCACAGGCCGCTCCCCTGCCACACCACCCGGCATGCGGGTCCGCACCGGGCGGTTCGAGAGATTGAGGTTATGAGAGTCGTACCAGACCCAGTCTGTCGAACCACGCTATATCCAACACTCGATTCAGCTCAAATCGGCTGTTACGCCACCAACTATGCGAGTTGGCCGCCACTCTGCGGGCCGTTTGGCTGCTGGCTCCCAGCGCCCTCAGTTCGCGGTAGATCGTCGGTCCACGCCGCCATTGCTTCAGTTGGATCGCTCGCAGTCGGTGTCGTATCCATTCATCCAGCTCTCGCCAGATTTTCGGGGTTTGTGACAACCCAAAGTAAGCTGTCCAGCCCAAGAGGTAAGGGCGTAGATTTTCGACTACTTGTCGCATACTGCGGCCACCTGAGCGGCGGGTCAGTTCGCGTATCCGTTGCTTGAACTGCTTGCGCGCCTTGATCGCCACGGCTCTTTTGACGCCTTTGGGCGATGCCCAAAAGGCATACCCAAGAAACTTGCGACCAAACGCACTCGCCACCGCACTCTTGCTCTCATTGACGCTCAAGTGCAGCTTTTCGTACAGGCGCTTCAGCAAAGTCATTACCCGCTGCCCAGCCCTGCGGCTGCGAACGTACACATTCGCATCGTCGGCATAGCGCACGAAGCAATGCCCTCGACGTTCAAGCTCCCGATCCACTTCGTTCAGCAGCACATTCGCCAACAATGGCGACAGCGGGCCGCCTTGCGGCGCCCCGACGCGGCTTTTCTCGACCATGCCATTGATCAGCGTTCCGGCATCCAGATAGGCCCGAATCAGCCGGATAACCGCCCGATCCGCAATCCGTTTGCGCAAGCGATTCATCAGGATGTCGTGGTCGACCCGATCGAAGAACTTCTCCAGATCAACATCCACCACCACCTTGCGTCCCGAGGACACATGGCGCTGAGCCGCCATAACGGCATCCTGCGCAGAGCGTCCCGGGCGAAAGCCATAGCTGTGTTCACTGAAGGTTGGATCGAGCAGTGGTTGCAGGATTTGCAGCAAGGCTTGTTGGATCAGACGGTCGGTGACCGTCGGGATGCCTAACTCGCGCTGACCGCCGTCAGGTTTGGGAATGACCACTCGGCGTACCGGACTGGGCCGGTAGACACCTGATAGAAGCTGTTCACGAATCGCCGCCCACTGAGTCAGCAGATATTCGGCGGTCTGTTCAATGTCCAGACCGTCGACTCCCGCTGCACCTTTGTTGGCCTTGACCCGCTTCCACGCCCGCTTCAGGTTTTCTCTCGCAAAGGCCCGTTCCAGCAGCCCTTGCCCTGCATTGTCGGATTCATCTTGCGGGCGATCGACCTCGTCGCTGACAGGACTTCTCACGGCTTCACCGCTCGTTATCTCCATCCGCCCCGCGTTTGGCAGGCATCTGACTTCCGGTCTTTCGCATCAACATGGCCTATAACGCTTTCTCTCGTTCGGCCCTTCGTCAAAAAAAGATGACTACTACGGCCTCTGCTGACTTCTCGCTCCGGCTTGCACCGTCGCCCTTTCAGGCACAAGGCGAGATCTCCCCAGGTAAGAACACAATCCTTCCCCGCACAACCGCCGGATTTACGCAGCCTGATCCTTGACCACAAGAGCTTCGCGGTTTACGGCCCGCTCGCCCTGATCGGCTTCGCCTTGTATCCGGTTCTTGTTCATCGGCTCACGGTTTCGATTCACGCTTCCTCCCCACACTCGGTCGCCCTCATGCAGTTGCGCTTCACTTCGTTCGCTGTGGCCAGCTTACGGCGGGACTTTCACCCACAAGATTGCGCCCATGCTGGGCGCACCATAAAAAAGGCCGCTGCAAACGCAGCGGCCAAAGTAAGACGTTGGATCAAGGAGCAACAAAACAACGTCAGTGAACAGGGGGCGATGAGTCGAAAAAATACGCTTCAAATCATCTGGATTCTGTCGCCAACGGGGTGGGTCTATCATCCCCGTCGCTTCGTGCTTTCAGGCCGTTTGCCGTGAAAGCCCGGCAAGAATAAGGGCTTGAGCGCAAAGGAAAAATAGCGATTCCAGACATGCACTGTTGCAGTCTTAGCAACAGTCGCAGGCTGACCCCTGTAGCAGCTGCCGAACGCAGCCTCGCGAGCTCGGCAGCTGCTACAAGCAAACGAAGCTGCGCCATCTGCTACACGCCCTTCCATGCGTCCCGCTGATAACCCTCCATCCAGCCCATCCATACCCCGCGCAAACCCCCGTCCCATGCGGGCATTCATCCTTTGGAGGTACAACGCGAATACCTCCTTGGTGCGCTTATCGCTCCCGGCGCGCGGCAGTAGGGTGGGGCCTTCTGTCACTCACCGGGGAAGACGCATGACAAAAACAACAATGCGCGCCATCTTCAAACCGCAAGCGCTGGCCGCTGCGGTGGCCTTGGGTTGCTGCGCCGAGGCGCAGGCCGTTTCATTCAACATCGGCGAAATCGAGGGGCAGTTCGATTCCTCGTTGTCGGTCGGCGCGAGCTGGGGCATGCGCGATGCCGACAAGTCACTGGTGGGCACCGTCAACGGCGGTACTGGCCAGTCTTCAACCGGTGATGACGGGCGCCTGAACTTCAAGAAAGGCGAAACCTTCTCCAAGATCTTCAAGGGCATCCACGACCTCGAATTGAAGTACGGCGACACCGGTGTGTTCGTCCGTGGCAAGTACTGGTACGACTTCGAGCTGAAGGACGAAGACCGCGAGTTCAAGCAGATCAGCGACAGCGGTCGCAAAGAGGGCGCCAAGTCTTCGGGCGCACAGATCCTCGATGCGTTCGTCTATCACAACTATTCCATCGCCGATCTGCCGGGCACCGTGCGCGCCGGCAAGCAGGTGGTCAGTTGGGGTGAAAGCACCTTCATTGGCAACTCGATCAACAGCATCAACCCGGTCGACGTTTCCGCGTTCCGACGTCCTGGCGCCGAGATCAAGGAAGGCCTGATTCCGGTGAACATGCTGTTCGCCTCCCAGGGCCTGACCGACCAGCTCACGGTGGAAGGTTTCTACCAACTGGAGTGGGATCAGACCGTTCTCGACAATTGCGGCACCTTCTTCGGTGTCGACGTGGCGGCGGACGGTTGCAACAACGGTTACACCGTCGGCAGCCCGGCGATTGCCCCGTTGGCGCCGCTCGCGGCAGCCTTTGGCCAACCTATTCAGGTCACCCGCGAGGGCGTGATCGTGCCCCGTGGCGGCGACCGTGATGCCCGGGATTCTGGGCAGTGGGGCACAGCCTTGCGCTGGCTCGGTGACGACACCGAATACGGCCTCTACTTTATGAATTACCACAGTCGTACACCAACCGTTGGCACCACTACCGCCGGGCTGTCGACACTGGCCAGCCTGCCGGGCATGGTCCGCGCCGCCAACCGTCTAGCCCCGGGCAGCGGCTCGGGCCTGGCCCAAAGCGTGATGCTCGGGCGCGGCCAGTACTACCTCGAATACCCGGAAGACATTCGTCTGTACGGTGCGAGCTTCTCCACCACTTTGCCCACCGGCACTGCCTGGACCGGCGAAATCAGCTACCGGCCCAACGCTCCGGTGCAGGTCAACACCAACGACCTGACCCTGGCGTTGCTTAACCCGATCGCTGGCGGCGCCGCATCGCCTGTCGCGACTCGGCCAGGTGCCGACAACACGGGTTATCGCCGTAAGGAAGTGACCCAGGTCCAAAGTACCCTGACGCACTTCTTCGACCAAGTGTTGGGCGCCCAACGACTGACCCTGGTCGGTGAAGCTGCGGTGGTACGAGTCGGTGGTCTGGAGTCGCGGAGCAAGCTGCGTTATGGCCGTGATTCGGTCTACGGCCAGTACGGTTTCGGTGGCGATACCGACGGCTTCGTCACTTCTACCTCCTGGGGCTACCGCGCCCGGGCGATCCTCGATTACGCCAACGTGATTGGCGGGATCAACCTCAAACCCAACCTGTCCTGGTCCCATGACGTCGCCGGCTATGGCCCCAACGGGCTGTTCAACGAAGGCGCCAAGGCGGTCAGCGTCGGTGTCGATGCCGACTATCGCAACACCTATACCGCGAGCCTCAGTTACACCGATTTCTTCGGCGGTGATTACAACGTCCTGGAAGACCGTGACTTCCTGGCGCTGAGCTTTGGCGTGAACTTCTGATCTGGCTGAGAAGGATGATTTCAATGCGCAAGATGATTCTGCAATGCGGCGCCCTGGCCCTGAGTCTGCTGGCCGCCAACGTGATGGCGGCGGTCTCGCCGGAAGAAGCCAACAAGCTCGGTGCGACCCTCACGCCGCTGGGCGCCGAGAAGGCCGGCAATGCCGATGGCTCGATCCCGGCCTGGACCGGCGGCATCCCGAAAAACGCCGGCGCGGTCGACGGCAAAGGCTTTCTGGCCGACCCGTTCGCCAGTGAAAAACCGCTGTTTACCATCACTGCCGAGACCGTCGACAAGTACAAAGACAAACTCTCGGACGGTCAGATAGCGATGTTCAAGCGCTATCCGCAAACCTACAAGATCCCGGTCTACACGACCCACCGTACCGTCGCCCTGCCGCCGGAGATCTACGAATCGGCCAAGCGCAGCGCGCTGAACGTGACCAGCATCAACGACGGTAACGGTCTGGCCAATTTCACCGGCAACCGCTACTACGCATTCCCGATTCCGAAGAACGGCGTCGAGGTGCTGTGGAACCACATCACCCGTTACCACGGCGGCAATCAGCGACGCATCATCACCCAGGTGACCCCGCAGACCAACGGCAGCTACACGTCGATCCGCTTCGAGGAAGAAATCGCCGTACCGCAACTGATGAAGGACCTGGACCCGGACAAAGCCGCCAACGTGCTGACCTTCTTCAAGCAGTCGGTGACCGCGCCGGCGCGGCTGGCGGGGAACGTGCTGCTGGTGCACGAAACCCTTGATCAGGTGAAAGAGCCGCGGCTGGCGTGGATCTACAACGCCGGTCAACGTCGGGTACGTCGTGCGCCGCAAGTGGCCTACGACGGTCCGGGCACCGCCGCTGACGGCCTGCGCACCTCGGATAACTTCGACATGTTCTCCGGCGCACCGGATCGCTACGACTGGAAACTGATCGGCAAAAAGGAAATGTACATCCCCTACAACAGCTACAAACTTGACTCGCCGAGCCTCAAGTACGATGACGTGGTGAAGGCCGGGCACATCAACCAGGACTTGACCCGCTACGAGTTGCACCGGGTCTGGGAAGTGGTCGGCACGGTCAAGCCGAGCGAGCGGCACATCTACGCCAAGCGCCACATGTACCTCGATGAAGACAGCTGGCAAGTGGCGCTGGCGGATCATTACGACGGTCGCGGTCAACTGTGGCGGGTGGGCGAAGGTCATGCCCAGTATTACTACGATCACCAGACGCCGGCCTACACCCTCGAGGCGCTCTACGACATCATCGCCGGCCGATACATTGCCCTGGGAATGAAGAACGAAGAGAAGCACAGTTTCGAATTCGGCTTCGAGGCCAAGTCTGCGGACTACACCCCGTCGGCCCTGCGCGCCGAGGGCGTTCGGTAAGGGTTTTGATACATCGACATCACCAGAGGCGACCTGCGGGTCGCCTTTTTTATGGGCGCCAATCAGCGTCCTGAATACTTCTCAACAAGCGGGTTGGAGAGGGCTAGGGTGGCCGGACAATTATAAAAAGGCACGCCGCAATGACCGCCATGACTCCGTGTCTGGACCGTTCTGGATTCCTGCCCCGCCTGTCCTCTCATCACCTGTCGCGGGCTCGCTTGAGCGAACCGTTACTGGCCTCAACGGCACGGGTGAAATTACTCTGCGCACCCGCCGGCAGTGGCAAGAGCGCGCTGCTCGCCGAATGCCTGTTGCAGGCGCCCAGCCAGTGTCGAGTGCATTGGTTGCCATTATCTGGCGTGGCGTCGAGCGCGGCGGATTTTCGTCATCGTCTGGCAGAAACCCTGGGGCTGGCCTCATCGGATGAAACCGGGTTGCTGGGCTGTCTGGCGCGATTGCAGACGCCGACCTGGCTGTTTCTCGATGACTACTGCCGCCTGCCGAACCCGGAGCTGGATCTGTTACTGGATCGTATGCTGGCGATCAGCAGCCCGATGCTGACCTGGTGGCTGGGCGCCCGTCGCCGGCCGCCATGCAACTGGCCACGGCTGTTGCTCGATGATGAATTGTACGAGTGCGAGAGTGCTTCGCTGGCTTTTACCTCAGATGAAGTCGAGCAGCTATTGCGCCCCTGGGTGCCGGATCAGGCGAGCAAGGTGGCCAGTCGGGTTATTCAGCGCACCGGCGGTTGGTGTGCCGGTGTGCGCATTGCGCTGCTGCAGAAATGCGACTGGTCGCGCCAGGACAAACCCCAGGGGCGGGCGGACACCTTACTCGATTACCTGGAGCACGAGTTATTCAGTTCGCTGACACCGGAGTTGAGCGAGGCCTGGCGCGTACTGGCCCACTTGCCCCGCTTCAATGCCCGCCTGTGCGATCACCTGTTCGGGGCAGGAGAGGGCGCTCAGTACTTGCGGACCTTGCAAACGCTGGGCTGTTTTATCGAACCTTGGGGGGACTCCACCGATTGGCTGCAGATATTCACCCCGTTCACCCAGTTGTTGCGCGATGAGCCATGGCCGGCGGGACGCTCCTGGCATCGGCGTGCCTGCCAATGGTTCTGTACCGAACAGGACTGGAAATCGGCCTTCGAACAGGCATTGCTTGCCGAGGAGTACGAAGTGGCGGTCAGCCTGTTGCAGCACTTCAGTTTCGAGCATTTGTTCGAGGAGCAGACGGTGGTGCTGTTGTTGCGTTTGCATGAGCAGCAAGGAGGGGAACTGACGCTGGGCAGTCCGCAATTGGTCGGATTGATTACAGCTGCGCTGTTGTTCGCCGGACGTTTCGAACAGGCGACCGCCAGCATCGCTCACTTGGCGCATTTCACGCCTCAACCCTCGGCGGTGCTTCAGCGTCAATTGATTGCACGCTGGCAGGCATTGCAGGGTTGGTTGCTGCATTTGCAGGGACGAATGGAGGCTTCGCGCGCGCACTTCCTTGACGCGTTGAGCGCGCTCGATCCCGAATGCTGGACGGCGCGCCTGATGTGTTTGTCCGGTTTGACGCAACAGGCATTGCTAAGGGGCGAACTCGACGTGGCGCAAGCCCATAACCGCGAGGCGCTGTGCCTGGCGCGGGCGCAAGGTTCGCTGGTGTTCGAGGGCTTGATGGAACTCGATCATGCGCAGTTGCTGGAGCAGCGTGGAGCCCCCGGGCGCGCTGAAAGTCTGCTCGCCAATATTCATGAACTGCTTTGCCTGCAATCTGACCGCGCTGCGCCTCTACTGGGGCGAATCGCCTTGCGTCGCGGGCGCCTGGCCTTGTGTCAGGGACTGGATGAGCGGGCAGCAGATTTTTTTCAGGCCGGGTTGGAGGACTGCGTTCGCAATCAAGACAAGCGTGCGCTGTACGGTTTTCTCGGGCAGGCACAACTGGCCGCCAATCAGGGCGACTACGCCCAAGCCTTCGTCCGCCTGCGCGATGCCGAGCGATTGATGCAGCAGCGGCAGATTCCGGACACGGTCTACCGTGGTGCCCTGTTGCAGGTCAGCAGTCAGTGCTGGTTGCAACAGGGGCGTCCCGAACTGGCCCGCGAGGCGTTGAGCAGGGTGCTCAGACACTATCAGGGGCCACAGGCACGGCAGGCACCGCCGGCGACACTGGAGTTGATTCCGCGAATTGAGTATTTGTTGATTCTGGCTGAGGTCAAACTGCAGCGGGTGGAGGATCCTCTGGCTCGGCTCTCCATCCTGCTTGAGCAAGCACAAATGAATGGGATGATTAGCTTGGAGGCCGAGTTATTTCTGGCGATGTCCGAGGCGGCCTTCATATTGGGCGAACCTCTGTTATCCCGGCAGTATTTCGAGAAAGGCAAAGACAAAGCTTGCCGTTGTAACTTGCTACAGATGTTGTTCCAGTTACGTATGCGTTGCCCCAACCTTCTAGCAGAATTGCACGTTATCGATCAGGGCGAGCAGGGACCTCAAGAAGGACTTCGCGAGAGTCCACTGAGCCTGAGAGAGTCGGAAGTGCTCGCATTGATTGCGTCGGGCAATTCAAATCAGCAAATAGCCGAGATGCTATTCATATCATTACATACAGTCAAAACACATGTGCGGCGAATTTATGGAAAGTTAAGAGTGGAGCGTAGAACTCATGCTGTCGCCAAGGCTAGATTGCTGGGGTTGTGCTGATAGTGTGTTTTTAAAGTAGGGGTGTATTTTATTTTATAGCTTTGATGTCGGATTGTTTCTACATGGGTTGAAAAGAAGTTGAAGTGTCTTTGTGGTTTTCTTCTGGTTTAAGTTAATAGCACTGGTGAAGTGGTGAGTCTGGTCACTTCTTTTTAAAAGTGCATTAATGGAAAGCAAATATGATTAACGAAGGATCGTTGGTTGCGCAGAAGAACCTGATCAAGATCAATGAGGCTCTGGCGTCGTTGACGGAATATCAGAAAAAAATCCCGTCGTTCAAAGTTGTGCTGCAGGACTGTGTACTGAAAGAACTTCAGCGTTTGTTGCCGGAGGTCTACATCAGCAGGGTTTTCATTAACAGTCGTGTTGGCAGTAATAGTCAGGAACCAACAGGCTCGTTGATGAATGTATTCATGGCGTGCCTGATTCGCGGGCGCGCTCCGGTTTATGACGAGAGTCAATATGGCGTCTATGACTGGCTCGACTCGACAGATGAACAGAGTCGAATCCACGGTTTGGACGTGGTGGCGTTGGGTAACCTGATCAGTGACGTGTTAAAGACTTTGGCGCAAAAATACACAGCGACTCTGGATCAATACTGGTCAGCGTCCCCTGGCTCCGACGCCAAGGGGGGGGGCGCTGCCTCCACGCAGCACGAGCTTTCAAAACCTGCAGGCAACACTTTTCTGGCAGGAGTTGGCAGCCTATGTACAAGAGGGCGGGCTGAAGCGAGAAGTAGAAGAAGACATCAATAGATTTATCGATAGTGATGGTCGGGGATCTTCTTACGGTGTTTCGGTGGAACTGGAGGATGGCCGATTCGCAACGCTGGCATGCTGTTTCGTCATGTATCTGAATGGCCAATCCCTTAACGAACTCATTCCTGAGAATGATTATCCGGTCGTTCTTTATACCCCGGGCCAAGGGGTAGAAGCATTTGAGACTTCGTCGGCGCTGCATCGGGCCTTGGAAAAACGCCTGGGCGAGGCGGATACTCGTGCGGACTTGCTCAAGAATGTGTCGCTGGATGAGGCTGAGCAAGTCAGAGGTGCTCCGGCCATCCGTTATTTGAAAAATCATGAAGGGATTTTTCAACCGTTCACCTTGAAACTGCTTGATAAGCAGCGAAATAACATTGCCTCCTATCTTCGTCAGATGCAGGCGCCGAATGCTGATGTAGAAAATGTTCTTCATTCGTTAGAGTCGGTACAGCATCTGGATGAGTTGACCCAGGATGCGAAGAGGCGGACGACCAAACTGATAAAGTTGATTTCCAGAAACGCCTGGCCGCAATGGGTGAAGAATAGTTACCCAGAAAATCAGGAAATTTATGTCTCCTTGGAGCAGGAGTTACTGAGGAGTCAGGTTAATCTTCATCATGCGATGAACGGTCTGACTTCATTTAAGGAGTATGTTCGGCGAGTCGTGGAGGAGCATCTTTCTGGTGGTGATGACAAGCGTGTCGACCCCGATACCGTTTGGGTGTCAGTGAAGCACTCGGTACGTATGGGGGGTAAAGTAATCGAGCATGTTGAGCGTAAAAACTTAACGCAGGTGTTCATGTATGGTTTGCATGATGCAGTCGGACGGCTCGAGCTTCAGTTCGAAGCTTTTCATAACAATCCAAGATTGACGCTTTCGAATATCGAGTACGCCATCAAGCAGTTTGATCTTCGTTTGAAGTACGCCAGTGAACGAAACAATCGCTATCTTGATCCGCAAGTTAAAGAGGCAATGCGAGAAGTTCTGGGGAGGCAGACCGCGCTCAGTAACTTTGCAGCGATTCTTCAAAAGCACATCAGCCCGAAAGCACAGGATATCGTTATGCGCTATCAGTTTGGTGATACGACGCAAGAGGCATTCAGTGTTGCTTTCCGCAGTTGGTTTCGACCGTTCAAAGACATGATTGTCTATCGCACAAAAAGTGCCACACCTGATCGCTTGCCCCATGTGTTGTATGCCCCCGGTGCACCGACCGGCCAGGAATGGTATGAGTTTTCTGATCTGACAGCCTTGAAGCGTCAGTTCATTAATTGGGGTTTTGAAAAACAGGGTCGCGATTTTCTGATCGGGCAGGCTCACAGCGTAGATCGCGCGAAACTTGTGGAGGACTATCTCTCTGAAGTTAAATCGAGGACTGTGTTCGAAAGTTGGTGGTGGGACGGTATCAGTCTGGTGGAATGGTCGTCCGGCATGGACCTCGGTCCATTAATGGGCGCTATCGAGAAAATCATCGACTGGGAAATTGTCGAAGAAAAGGTCGTCACTCCCGACTGGTACAGGAGCGCTGGCCGCGAGGATCGTGAGCTTTTTACCCGGTTAAATACCGATTACAAGGCCATCTACGAAGTATCCAAAGAGCCGCTGCATATTGAATCGTTTGCCGGTTTCTCCCGAAAACTGGTGATGAACGCGCTGAACGATTACCTCCGTCAATCCGGTGCTCATCCCGAAATCGATCCCGATCGAGTGACTGTCAAGCTGCAGGGACAGGACTGGATGACGCTCACGAACCTTTTCATTCAATGGGAGTACTGGCGCAGCGATGTTTCAGTGTTCGAAAAGTTGTTTTCCTATCTCACCCCGTCAGGCGACATTCTGATAAAAATCAAGGAAGCGAATAGAACCGCGACATTCCAATCCCTCGACAACACCTCCCTGGGACGACTGGGTGTGTCTACCATCAACGCACTGATTGATTTGTTGCCAGGTGAGAAATATGAGGAATATTTAAAACTGAATTTCCTGAATACGCCCTCCCACAATCTCAAGGCCAAGCTCTATTGCAAGACCAAGCAAAATGAAATGCTTAGGGCTGCACTGGTACAAAAAATGCGGGGTTCTCTGCCCAACGAACACTTTCAATGGTTGAAGGGGCTGATCGAAGATCTGGATCGCGAAGTGGGTCTCGACACGGGGCTGGTCTTGAACGGGAGTCCACCGCGTGCGGGTATCTGTGAGCTCGTGCTGGAGAATAAGCGTATAGAGGGGGGGTACGTTTTCGGCCGCGTAGTGGCAGGGAAACTCGAGTTCCTGATTTACCTACCCAAAGCTCCGGATGGGTTGGAGTTCCGCCCCATCGGTACGCTGACCCAGGACCTGAAAAATTACACTCTTGGCGAGCATGTCGTTGGCCTTGCCAAGTTGAGTGATCGGGGCGTCATCCAACGTTATGTCGACAAGTGCCGAGAGACTGCGAATGGGTCCGCATTACCAGCCCCAATGTTACTAGGCAGCGCACCGGTGTCTCACTTCAATTCCGAGTACGACAGAATGGTTTGGCGCCTCATCAAGGATGTCGATTACCAGACAACGAGCAGTTCGGAATCCTTCTGGCGCGACGTGATGATCGTTACCGAATTGGCCGTTGACGTTGTTTCCTTGTTTGTTCCGCCCGTTGGCTTGGCGGCGAGTCTCTTGAGGATAACGCGCTCGATCGTACAAGGCTTCATTGCCCATAGTGAGGGCAATGAACGCGCCGCCAATGCGCATTTTGCCTCTGCCTGGAGAAGCGCCATCACCTTTTATGCGGGCAAGATTGCAGGAGTCGGTGTATCCGTGTCAGCGGTGGGCCTGCTATCGCAAGTGAAAGATATTTCCGAGATTGTATCGACCGTGACCGGGGTTCCAATGGGCATCGAGTACATAACGGCAGTCACGTCTGCGTATTCGATCCAGGACAGCAAAACTCGAATCGTAGGTTGATTCTGCACCGGTTATCCGTTATTCCGGCTGATACCCCATCCGCCAACTCACAGCCCGGGTCGCTGCCAGCAAACGCTGCGCCGCCGGGCCGTTTTCATCGGCGTGAAACAACGAGGTCGGGCCGACGATGGTCATCACCGCCGCCACTTGGCCGACCGCATTGAACACCGGCGCCGACAACGCATCCACGCCGGGCGGCATCAGCAAGCCGTGAACATGGTGCAAGCCGCGTTCACGGGATCTGTTCGCACAATGTGGTGTAAGCCTGCTCATCGGCCAACGGATGAACATCGACGGCGCGGACTTCGAGATCGCGCAACTCATCGGTTTCGCGATGGGGCAAATAGGCACTGAACACCAGCCCTGTCGACGAGCTGAGCAACGGTAAAACCGAGCCCAATTGCGTGACCACCGTCACCGCGCGCACCGCCGGTTCGATGTGCACCACCGTCGCGCCCTGATTCCCCCACACCGCTATAAAGCAGGTCTCATTCAGCTCGTCACGCAACTCGGCCAAGGGCAGGGCGGCGACTTTCAGCACGTCCATACTGTTCAACGCAGCCAGACCGACCCGAAGCGCTTCACGGCCGAGGCCGTAATGGTTGGTGGCGGTGTTCTGCTCGGCAAAACCGCTGGCGATCAGCGCCTGCAAATAGCGGTGAACCTTGCTCGCCGGCATCTGCACGTGTTCGGCCAGGCGCGACAACGAGGTCGAGGGCGACAGCTCGGCAAGCGCCTTGAGGATGTCGGTACCGACTTCGGCCGAGCGGACTTTCTGTTTACCGTTGCTTTCGCTGGTCATGGAGGCGGTGTGATCCCGGGACGAATGGGCGTCTTTATAGCTTGACGGTCAATACCAATCAAATTACGTTATGCGTAATCGAATTACGATAAAAATAACCCAGGCGTGCCAAGACCTCTTCAGCAGAGTGACCGGCCATTGCCTACTCCCGTTCAGGAGGCTCCATGAACCTCGATTCAACGGCGCCAGCGCTGGCTTATCAGTCAGGCTTTGGCAACGAATTCAGCAGCGAAGCGTTGCCCGGCGCACTGCCCGTCGGCCAGAACTCTCCGCAAAAAACTCCATATGGCTTGTACACCGAACTGTTCTCCGGCACGGCCTTTACCATGCCCCGCAGCGAAGCACGACGGACCTGGATGTACCGCATCCAGCCATCGGCCAACCACCCGGCATTCGTCAAACTGGATCGGCAGCTGGCCGGCGGCCCACTGGGTGAAGTGACCCCCAATCGCCTGCGCTGGAACCCCTTGGACATTCCGACCGAACCCACCGATTTCATTGACGGGCTGGTGAGCATGGCCGCCAACTCGGGCGCGGAAAAACCGGCCGGGATCAGTATCTATAACTACCGCGCCAATCGCTCCATGGAGCGCGTGTTCTTCAACGCCGACGGCGAACTGTTGCTGGTGCCGGAACTGGGCCGCTTGCGCATCGCCACCGAACTGGGCGTGCTGGAGTTGGAACCGCTGGAAATCGCCGTTCTGCCGCGCGGGTTGAAATTCCGCGTCGAACTGCTCGATCCGCAAGCCCGCGGCTACATCGCCGAAAACCACGGCGCGCCATTGCGCCTGCCGGATTTGGGGCCGATTGGCAGCAATGGCCTGGCCAACCCCCGCGACTTCATGACCCCGGTGGCCCATTACGAAAACCTCAAGCAACCGACCACTCTGGTACAGAAATTTCTCGGCCAGTTGTGGGGTTGCGAGCTTGATCATTCGCCGCTGAACGTGGTCGCCTGGCACGGCAATAACGTGCCATACAAATATGACCTGCGCCGTTTCAACACCATCGGCACGGTCAGTTTCGATCACCCGGATCCATCGATTTTTACCGTCCTGACCTCGCCGACCAGCGTGCATGGTCTGGCCAATCTGGACTTCGTGATCTTCCCTCCACGCTGGATGGTCGCGGAGAAGACGTTCCGTCCGCCGTGGTTCCACCGCAACCTGATGAACGAATTCATGGGCCTGATCCAGGGCGAATACGATGCCAAGGCCGAAGGTTTCGTGCCTGGCGGTGCGTCGTTGCACAGCTGCATGAGCGCCCACGGCCCCGACGGCGAGACCTGCACCAAGGCGATCAACGCTGAACTGGCGCCGGCTAAAATCGATAACACCATGGCCTTCATGTTCGAGACCAGCCAAGTGTTGCGCCCGAGCCGATTCGCCCTGGATTGCCCACAACTGCAAAACAATTACGACGCCTGCTGGGCCACGTTGCCCGCCACTTTCGACCCGACCCGGAGATAACCCATGACTCAGACTTCCATCACTCGTAGCTGGGTTGCCTCCGCCAACGGCCACGCGGATTTTCCGCTGCAAAACCTGCCGTTGGGCATATTCAGCGTGAAGGGCTCCACGCCGCGCAGTGGCGTGGCAATCGGCGACCATATCTTTGATCTGGAGGCGGCACTGGATGCCGGCCTGTTCGATGGCATTGCGAAGAGAGCAGTCGAAGCCACCCGTGGTGGTCAGCTGAATGCGTTCTTCGAATTGGGCCGCGATGCTCGTGTCGCTTTGCGCGAACGTCTGCTGGAATTGTTTGCCGAAGGCAGCACCCTACGCGGCAAGATCGAAGCCCAAGGCGCCAAACTGCTGCCGCTGGCGGCGGATTGCCAGATGCACCTGCCGGCGAAGATCAACGACTACACCGACTTCTACGTGGGCATCGAGCATGCGCAAAATGTCGGCAAACTGTTCCGCCCGGATAACCCGTTGCTGCCGAACTACAAGTACGTGCCGATCGGTTACCACGGCCGCGCCTCGACCATTCGCCCGTCCGGCACCGACGTACGTCGGCCGAAAGGCCAGACCCTGCCGGCCGGCCAGACCGAGCCGACGTTTGGTCCGTGCGCACGCCTGGACTACGAATTGGAACTGGGCATCTGGATCGGTCCGGGCAATGCCATGGGCGACTCGATCGCCATCGGTGACGCCGCCGAGCACATCGCCGGTTTCTGCCTGCTCAACGACTGGTCGGCGCGGGATATCCAGGCCTGGGAATACCAGCCGCTGGGGCCGTTCCTGTCCAAGAGTTTCATCACCAGCATTTCGCCGTGGGTGGTGACGGCCGAAGCGCTGGAACCGTTCCGTCGTGCGCAGCCGGCGCGTCCGGAAGGTGACCCGCAGCCGCTGCCTTACCTGTTCGACAAACGTGATCAGGCCGCCGGAGCCTTCGACATCGAACTCGAAGTGCTGCTGCTGACCGAGTCGATGCGCGAGCAAAATCTGCCAGCCCATCGTCTGACCCTCAGCAACACCCAACACATGTACTGGACCGTCGCGCAACTGGTTGCGCACCACAGCGTCAACGGTTGCCAGTTGCAGGCCGGTGATCTGTTCGGTTCGGGCACGCTGTCCGGTCCTGAGAGCGGTCAGTTCGGCAGCCTGCTGGAAATCACCGAGGGCGGTAAGAAGCCGATCGAACTGGCCTCGGGCGAGGTGCGTAAATTCCTCGAGGACGGCGACGAAATCATCCTGCGGGCGCGTTGCAGCCGCGAAGGTTTTGCGTCCATCGGTTTCGGCGAATGCCGCGGCAAAGTACTGCCAGCGCGCTAAGAGGATCGGGTCATGGAACTCTATACCTACTACCGTTCGACCTCGTCTTTCCGGGTGCGTATTGCGTTGGCGCTCAAGGGGCTGGATTACCAGGCGCTGCCGATCAACCTGATCGCGCCGCCAGGTGGCGAACATCGGCAGCCGACGTACCTGAGCATCAACCCGCAAGGCCGGGTGCCGGCCTTGCGCACTGATGAGGGAGAATTGCTGATCCAGTCACCGGCGATCATCGAGTACCTGGAGGAACGTTATCCACAGGTGCCGCTGCTGTCCAAAGACTTGGCCGCCCGCGCTCATGAGCGTGGCGTGGCAGCGGTGATCGGTTGCGATGTTCACCCGCTGCATAACGTCAGCGTGCTCAATAAACTGCGCCAATTGGGGCACGATGAGCCGCAGGTGGTTGAGTGGATCGGTCATTGGATCAGCCAAGGGTTGGCGACGGTGGAGCAATTGATCGGTGACACCGGTTATTGCTTTGGCGATCAACCGGGGCTGGCGGACGTCTATTTGATCCCGCAGTTGTATGCGGCCGAGCGCTTCAATATTTCATTGGAAGCCTACCCGCGAATTCGGCGAGTGGCGGCGCTGGCGGCGACACATCCAGCCTTCTTCCTGGCCCATCCGGCGAATCAGCCCGATACCCCTTAATGGCTTCACATAGACCCAATGTGGGAGCGGGCTTGCTCGCGAAGAAGGCACCGCGGTATTTCTGACGCACCGCGTTATCGTTCTTCGCGAACAAGCCCGCTCCCACATGAAGTCAGTGAACCACTGAGTTAGGCGGTAGGTGCCCTAATCGTTCAGTCAGGCGAATCCGCTGGATCGGGTCGTCGCTGAGCAGCAGCGCATGCTCCAGGTCAAAGCGCTCGGCATTCGGGCAGTCCAGTCGTTGGTAGAGGCTGGCTCGGGCCAGATAGTCGGAGGCGCTGGCGTTGCCCAATTCAAGCACGCGCTCGGCGTCGATCAGGGCGTCGATGTAGTCATCGTTCGTGAGGTACAACTGGCGCAGGTTGCGCGACAGGCGTTGTAGCATCTGCACCGGTTCGGCAGTGAGTAAATGCTCGGCACTGAGCTGCATGTTCGGGCCGTACTGACGTTGCAGCAGTTCGCGGCAATCATTGGGGTACAGCCGTCGCCCGCCGCACGGGTCTAGCAGGTGATCGGCGCCTTGCACCCGCAGCAGGAAATGCCCGGGAAAGTTGACCCCGACCATGGGAATCTCCAGCCTTCTGGCCAGTTCCAGCGCAATCAGGCCCAGCGCCAGCGGCTGGCCCCGCCGACGTTCCAACACTTTATTGAGTAACGCCACTTGCGGACGCATGGGCGTGAAGTCGTCCTGAGCGAACCCCAGGTCATTCATTCGCCGCAACAATGGTTGAGCCAATTCGCTCACCGGCAGCATCGGCAACCCGTAGCTGACCCGCTGTTGCAGGTCCTTGAAGTCCGCCAGCACGGCCTCGGGATCCAGCTCTTTATCGTGTTCGACGGCCATCCACAGCGCCGCCTCGAACAGCGCGGGCGGTGATCGTTGCAGACAGTCGAAAAAACGTTGGCGCGGGGTCATCAAAATCTCCGGGGAATGCCTCGTTTTAGCCCCGTCGCAGGCTTTCGTCCAGTGCTGCACACAGGCGGTAACAGGTTATGTCTGAAAGCGTTCAAAGCGGCGTCGCTTATTCCGGTGCGCTTCTGCAATTTTTGTGCGCAAGCCTATACTGGCGACTACAAGAAGTGATTCGGGAGCCCTACGATGTTCGCTCTCATGCAAAGCACTCGCCTTGAATCGCTGCACCTGAGCGTCGATCCGGTCACCGGATTGAAGGCGGTGATTGCCATCCACAACAGCCGTCTGGGACCTGCCCTGGGCGGGTGTCGTTACCTTGCTTACCCCAGCGATGAAGCCGCGATCGAGGATGCTGTGCGCCTTGCCCAAGGCATGAGTTACAAGGCGGCCCTGGCCGGCCTGGCTCAGGGCGGTGGCGTTGCGGTGATTCTTCGCCCGGCCCATGTGGAAAACCGCGCCGCGCTATTTGAAGCCTTCGGGCGCTGCATTAACGAACTCGACGGTCGCTACATTACCGCCATCGACGCCGGCACCTCCGTGGCGGACATGGACTGCATCGCCCAACAGACCCAATTCGTCACCAGTACCACTGCCGCGGGCGACCCCGCACCGCATGCCGCCATGGGCGTGTTTGCCGGTATTCGCAGCACTGCCATGGCCCGCTTGGGCAGCGATAATCTCGAAGGACTGCGCATAGCCATTCAAGGCCTGGGCAATGTCGGTTATGCCTTGGCCGAACAGCTACACGCGGCCGGTGCCGAGCTGCTGGTCAGCGACATCGATCACGGCAAGGTGCAGCTGGCCATGGAGCAGTTGGGTGCTCATCCGATCGCCAACGATGCGCTGCTCAGCACACCGTGCGACATACTCGCGCCCTGCGGCCTGGGCGCTGTGCTTAACAGCAACAGTGTGTCGCAACTGCGCTGCGCTGCGGTCGCAGGTTCGGCAAACAATCAATTGATCCATCTGGAAATCGCCGATCAGCTGGAGCGCCGGGGCATTCTGTATGCACCCGATTACGTGATCAATGCCGGCGGGCTGATCTACGTGTCGCTCAAACACCGCGGGGAAGAGCTGACGACCATCACCGCGCACCTGTCGAAAATCAGTTCACGGCTAACCGAAGTCTTCGCCCATGCCCAAGCGGAAAAGCGTTCCCCGGCCCGGGTGGCGGATGAGTTGGCGGAGAAAGTGCTGTACCGGTGATGCAGCACGAGTGAACAGTTTGAATCGATAAAGGAGCGAGTGCCTATCCGGCCAACTCGCTCCCCAAACCCTGCGCCACAAGCGTGGGGGCTGACCATTGCACGCCGACCCCGCGTGCCAGGAGCCCTGTGATGCTTCACAAGGTTGAGCTGCCCTACACCCGTTTTTTATCCCCTGACGGCCATTTACTCGGCAATCTTCCCTCCTGGGCCGACGACTTCAATCTGCTGACGCGCCTGTATCGGCAGATGGTCCTGACCCGCCTTTTCGATCAGAAAGCTGTCGCCTTGCAGCGCACCGGGCGCATCGGCACCTACGCACCAACCTTGGGCCAGGAAGCCATTGGCGTCGCGGTTGGCAGCCTGATGCACGCCGAAGACGTACTGATCCCGTATTACCGCGACACCGCTGTGCAATTGATGCGCGGTGTGCGCATGGAAGAAATCCTTCTGTATTGGGGCGGCGATGAGCGTGGCAGCGACTTTGCCGACCCCGCGGTCGCTGAGGATTTTCCGATCTGCGTGCCGATTGCCACCCAGGCCCTGCATGCCTGCGGTGTCGCCAGCGCCTTCAAAATCCGTGGCCAGCATCGGGTCGCCGTCACCACTTGCGGCGACGGCGGAACCAGCAAAGGTGATTTCCTCGAAGCCCTCAATGTTGCGGGCGCCTGGCAGTTGCCGGTGGTGTTTGTGATCAACAACAACCAATGGGCGATCTCGGTGCCGCGGCGCATTCAGTGTGGTGCCCCGACCCTGGCGCAGAAAGCCATTGGCGCCGGCTTCCACGGCGAGCAAGTCGACGGCAATGACATGCTCGCCGTTTATGACCGCATGCAAGCGGCCCTCGAACGGGCGCGTCACGGTAAAGGCCCGGTGTTACTCGAATGCCTGAGCTATCGCCTCGGCGATCACACCACTGCCGACGATGCCACGCGCTACCGGTCGGCGGACGAGGTCAAGCAGGCCTGGCTCGAAGAACCGATCAAGCGGCTACAACGCTTCATGGCCGGTCAGGGCGTGTGGGACGAAAGCCGCGAACAGGCACTGATCAGCGAATGCCAGGGCTTGATTCAGGGTGCTGTGGATAACTTCGAAGCGGCGGGTATGCAGTCACCGGAATCAGTGATTGATCATGTCTACGCCCAGTGGCCGCAAGCCTTGGCTGAACAGCGCGAAGAATTTCTCGAACGGGTGGCGCGCCGCACGGGAGGTTCGGGCCATGAGTAACGGTAAGGTGACGCTGCTGGAAGCAGTGAATCTGGCGTTGCATCGGGCCATGCGCGAGGACGAAAACGTCATCGTCCTGGGTGAAGACGTCGGGGTGAACGGTGGGGTTTTTCGCGCGACGCTGGGCCTGCGCGACAGCTTTGGATTCAAGCGGGTGATCGACTCACCGCTGGCCGAAACCATGCTCGGTGGGCTAGTGGTGGGTATGGCGGCCCAAGGCCTGAAACCGGTGGTGGAAATCCAGTTCATGGGCTTCATCTACGCCACCATGGAGCACTTGGTGTCCCACGCCAGCCGCATGCGCAATCGCACCCGCGGGCGGCTCACCTGCCCGATGGTGATGCGCTCGCCGATGGGCGCGGGGATTCGCGCGCCGGAGCATCACAGCGAAAGCACCGAAGCCCTGTTCGCGCATATTCCGGGGCTGCGGGTGGTGATCCCGTCCTCGCCGGCTCGGGCCTATGGCTTGCTGCTCGCGGCCATCGACGACCCGGATCCAGTGATATTTCTCGAACCCACCCGACTCTACCGAATGAACCCGCAACCGCTGCTGGATGACGGCAAGCGCCTGCCGCTGGACAGCTGCTTCACCCTGCGCGAAGGCAGCGACATTACCCTGATCAGTTGGGGCGCCAGTGTGATGGAAACCCTGCAAGCCGCCACGCAACTGGCCGAGCAGGGCGTCTCGGCGGAAGTTATTGATGTCGCCAGTATCAAACCGCTGGATTTCGACACGATGGAGGCCTCGGTGCGCAAGACCGGTCGCTGTGTGATCGTGCATGAAGCGCCACGCTCCTGCGGGGTCGGCGCGGAAATCGCCGCGAGCCTTTATGAGCGGGTATTTCTGGATTTGCAGGCACCGATCCAGCGAGTCACCGCGCCAGACATTCCGCCGCCGCTGTATCGACTGGAATCGCTGTACATGCCTGGGGTCGAAGACATTCTTCATGCCTGCGACACCGTGCTGCATCACCCCTGAGGAACGCCTGAAGCCGAGGAGGTTGCGATGAAATATTTCAAACTGCCGGATCTGGGCGAAGGCTTGCAGGAGGCGGAAATCGTTCGTTGGCACGTCAAGGTCGGCGATACCGTCAAGGCCGACCAACTATTGGTGTCGGTGGAAACCGCCAAGGCGCTGGTGGACATTCCCGCACCCTACGACGGCGTGGTGGCGAAAACATTCGGTGGCGAGGGCGACATCCTTCACGTTGGCGAACCTCTGCTCGGTTACGAAGGCGAAGCGGATGCGGGCACTGTGGTGGGGCGGCTTGAGGGCGGCAGCACAAATCAGGAAGATGCATTTTTTATCGGCGCTGCGCCTTCGACTCGTGAACACCTGGCGAACCGCGCCACGCCGGCGGTGCGTCAATTGGCTCGCCAGCTTGGCGTTGAACTGAGCACCTTGGTCGGCTCGGGCCAGGACGGCCAGATCACCCGCAGCGACGTAGAAAACGCGGCCCAGACCGAACGCGAACGCTTCGGCGGTGAGAAGCTGCGTGGCGTGCGACGCAGCATGGCACTGAACATGGCCAGATCCCATGCCGAAGTGGTGCCAGTGACGATTTTCGGGGATGCCGATCTGCATCGCTGGGGCCAGGCGCGAGAACCGCTGATTCGTCTGGCCAAGGCCATGGCGGCAGCCTGCGCCGCAGAGCCGGTGCTCAACAGCGCCTTCGATGGTAAAACCCTGGCGCTCAAACAGCACGAACGGCTCGATCTGGGCATTGCCGTGGATACGCCGGATGGCTTGTTCGTGCCGGTGCTGCGCGATGTCGGTCAGCGCACGGCGGCGGATTTGAAAGAAGGTGTGATGCGTCTGCGGGCCGATGTGCAGGCACGCTCGATCCCGCCCCAGGAAATGATGGGCGCGACCCTGACCCTGTCGAACTTCGGCACCTTGTTCGGCCGCTACGCCAACCCGGTGGTAGTGCCGCCGCAAGTGGCGATCCTCGCTGCCGGGGCGATCCGCGATGAACCGGTGGCGGTCGAAGGAACGGTGGTGGTGCACCCGATCCTGCCGCTGTCCCTGACCTTTGATCACCGGGTGGTCACCGGCGGCGAGGCGGCGCGGTTCTTCAAAGCGTTGGTCGAGGCGCTGGAACAACCTGAGATCTAGGTTTCCCGCAGGCATGAAAAAGGCCCTGAGCCATTTGGACTCAGGGCCTATTCAATTCGGGCATTGCTTACTTGGGTGTCTTCGCGGCTTTGGCTGGCTTGGTCGGCTCAGCGGGGGCCACTTCAACAGGTGCAGCGACTGCAACAGGTTCAACCACTTCGGCAGGCGCATTCAGCAGTTCGGACAGCGCATCCGGCTGGCTCTTGAATGCCTTGGCGAACACATCGCGGTTCTTCGCCATGTAGATCCCGGCTTCTTCCACTTGCTGTTCGGTCAGGGACGGAACGGCTTTTTGCAACACTTCAGCCAGCAATTCGGCCAGTTCGAGCATTTTGTCATGACGGTCAGCTTCGGCTTTATCCATGAACAAGCGCTCCAGATCTCGGCTGCTGCGGTATACCACTTCGACGGCCATTCACCACCTCACATGCCTTCACATTAGTTGTCTGTTTCGACTACTGTATCTATATACAGCGAAAAGGATAAGCGAATCCCTGCGCTTTGGGTAGTGGCTTTTTAATGTAGACCGTAATCGGCGTTTGTCAGGTGAACCGTGTCGCTCCATTCGCGGGCAAGCCCGCTCCCACAAGGATCACCGCCGGACCCTGTGGGAGCGGGCTTGTCCGCGATGGCGTCCGTCCAATCACCGCCAACGTGTCTCATATCACGCAGCCATCATCTCACCCAACAGTATCTGGCCTTTTTTCTGCATGCAGAACAACCGTCACGTCCAACCCGCATCATCCGCTCGAACCGAGCTAAGGAATAACCATCGTGAAAATCAACTGGGCCGAGAAACTGCGGCAGAACGTGCACCAACTGGCCGAGTCCCTGGGCAACCTGTTCGTCGAGACCTTCCACTACCTGGCGCTGTTCGCCATCGGTGCGGTGACCGCCTGGGCGGCGGTGATGGAATTTCTCGGGATGCTCGAACAGGGGCACATCAAGATCGATGACATCTTGCTGCTGTTCATTTACCTGGAACTGGGTGCGATGGTCGGGATTTACTTCAAGACCAACCACATGCCGGTGCGGTTTCTGATCTACGTGGCGATCACTGCGCTGACACGGCTGCTCATCTCCAATGTCTCGCACCACAATCCGCCAGACTTGGGGATCATCTACCTGTGCGGCGGGATTCTGCTGCTGGCGTTTGCGATTCTGGTGGTGCGTTACGCCTCGTCGCAGTTTCCTTCGGTGAAGATCGAACACCCGCAACGCAAGATCGGTGCGGGTTCCGGTGAGCATCCCGAGGTGGAGAAGGGTGAGATTTAAAGCCCCATTGAAGGCCGAGGCCGGGATTTGACCAAGGGCGGCGGCGGATTGCGATTGTCGCCGTCGGTCATGGCTTCAAGGATGGCCACGGCACTGTGGCCCTGTTCGATGGCGATGCCGAATTGAATGCTTTGCACCAGGCGTTTGAGGCGCTTGGGATCATTGCGCTGTTCGGCGCTGATCATCCGTTTGGCCACCACACGGCCACTTTTGGAGAGGGTCAGCATGATGCTGCCGTCCAGACCCTGAATGCTCAGGTTGACTTGATAATCCGGTGCAAAGGCATCGGTAATGAGTTGAAAGGGGTTGTCCATGATGCGTCACCGCCTGATTGAACGTGCAGTTGTTGACCAGCCGTGATCGGGATTAGTTCGTAACACCAGACCATCGGCTTTCCCTGTTCATGTAACTTTCATCCGTGCAACGCAGGAGGCAAAGCAAGGTGCATGCCGGGAAAACGATGGGGCAATGAACATGGCAAAAAGAAGGCGGGCACTCTGGCCCGCCTTCTTTTTGCCTGCCCGTTTCAGGGCATGAACGAGTAAATGATCGCAGACAGTGCAACCAAACCGATCAACACCACGAACACGTTCGAGGCCTGATTCGAGTACTGGCGCAAGGCCGGCACGCGGCGGATGGCGTACATCGGCATCAGGAACAACAGGCACGCGATGATCGGCCCACCGAGGGTTTCGATCATGCCCAGGATGCTCGGGTTGAAGGTCGCCACGGCCCAGCAGCTGAGGATCATGAACAGCGCAGTGACGCGGTTCAGCCAACTGGCGGACATGACGCGGCCACGGCCACGCAGGCTTTTCACGATCAGGCCCTGAAAGCCTTCGCTGGCGCCGATGTAATGGCCGAGGAAGGATTTGGTGATTGCCACCAGCGCAATCAACGGTGCGGCGTAAGCGATGACCGGTGTCTGGAAGTGGTTGGCCAGGTACGACAGGATCGAAATGTTCTGCGCCTTCGCGGCGGCCAAATCAGCCGGGGACAACGCCAGCACGCAGCTGAAGCAGAAGAACATCACCGTGACGACCATCATGGCGTGAGCGATCGCCAGAATGCCGCTGCTTTTGCGTTCGGCTTGTTCGCCGTAGCGCTGTTTCTGATCGACGGCGAAGGCGGAGATGATCGGCGAATGGTTGAACGAGAACACCATCACCGGAATCGCCAGCCACAAGGTCTTGAAGAACAGCGGCAGTGGCATGCCTTCACTGGCGGTGGCGAAGAACGCGCCGTTCCAATTTGGAATCAGGCTGACACCGAGCAACAGCAATGCCGCGACGAACGGATAAACCAGCACGCTCATGCATTTGACGATGACGCCCTGACCGCAACGGACGATGGCCATCAAGCCGAGAATCAGCCCCAGCGACAGGATCGCCCGAGGGGGCGGTGTCATGTGCAATTGGTGCTCCATGAGGCTGCTCAGCGTGTTGGTCAGCGCCACGCTGTACACCAGCAAAATCGGGAAGATCGCGAAGAAATACAGCAGCGTGATCAGCTTGCCGGCACCGATGCCGAAGTGTTCTTCCACCACTTCAGTAATGTCCCCGGAACGGCCGGACAACACGAAGCGCGTCAGGCCACGGTGGGCGAAGAAGGTCATCGGAAAGGCCAGTACCGCCAGGAGCAGCAGCGGCCAGAAACCACCGACACCGGCGTTGATTGGCAGGAATAACGTGCCGGCACCAATCGCCGTGCCATAGAGGCCAAGCATCCAGGTGGTGTCGTGTTTGCTCCAGCCTTTGTGGGTTATTTCGCTATTGCGTGTCAGGTCTACAGCAGGATTATCGGCAGCAGGTGTACGTATTTCGGTCATCGTTTTGGCCTCGTTATTATTCTTGCTCGGGCTCACGTATTGCGGACGATCAGGGAGTGCTCCTCAGCACTCCACCCAGCTCACCGCCAGGCCGCCCCGTGAAGTTTCTTTGTATTTGTCGTGCATGTCGGCGCCGGTATCGCGCATGGTGCGGATCACCCGGTCCAGGGAAATGAAGTGTTTGCCGTCGCCGCGCAGGGCCATTTGCGTGGCGTTGATTGCCTTCACGGCAGCAATTGCGTTGCGCTCGATGCACGGCACTTGCACCAGGCCGCCGACCGGATCGCAGGTCAGGCCGAGGTTGTGTTCCAAGCCGATTTCGGCGGCGTTTTCCAGTTGCTCCGGGGTGGCGCCGAGCACGTCCGCCAAACCTGCGGCGGCCATGGCGCACGCGGAACCGACCTCACCCTGGCAGCCGACTTCGGCGCCAGAGATCGAGGCGTTTTTCTTGCAGAGAATGCCTACGGCCGCAGCGCCCAAAAAGAACGCTACGACGTCATCGTCCGACGCATCCGGGTTGAATTTCATGTAGTAGTGCAGCACGGCCGGAATGATCCCCGCCGCCCCGTTTGTAGGCGCGGTCACCATGCGTCCGCCAGCCGCGTTTTCTTCATTTACGGCGAGGGCGAACAGGTTGACCCACTCCATGGCCGACAGGGTGGAGCTGATGACATTCGGTTTGCCGATTTCCAACAGACTGCGGTGCAATTTCGCGGCGCGGCGCGGAACATTCAGACCGCCGGGCAGGATGCCTTCGTGACGCAGACCTTGCTCGACGCACTCGCGCATCACCGACCAGATATGCAGCAACCCTTGGCGGATCTCGGCGTCGCTGCGCCAGGCCCGTTCATTGGCCATCATCAGCTCGGAAACCCGCAGACCGTGCTGGTTACAGAGCTTGAGCAACTCGGCGGCGCTGGAAAAATCGTACGGCAGCACTACGTCGCTGGAAGGGGCAATGCCAGACTCGGCTTCGGCCGCCTCGATGATGAAACCACCGCCTACCGAGTAGTACGTCTGCTCGAACAGCTCACCGGTTTCGCCGAAGGCTGTCAGGGACATGGCGTTTGGGTGGTAGGACAGGCTCTCGTCGAGCAGCAGGAGGTCGTGCTGCCAGTTGAACGCAATGGTCGATTTGCCGGCCAGGGACAATTCGCCTGTTTCGCGCAGATGCTGGATTCGGCTGTCGATTGAGTTCGGATCAATACTGTCTGGCCATTCGCCCATCAGGCCCATGATGCAGGCACGGTCGGTCGCGTGGCCGACGCCGGTGGCCGAAAGCGAACCATAAAGGCGGATTTCTACCCGCCGTACGTCGGCCAGTAAACCCTGGTCAATCAGTGCCTGGGCGAAGGTCGCGGCGGCACGCATAGGGCCGACGGTGTGGGAACTGGACGGACCGATGCCGACTTTGAAGAGATCGAAAACACTGATAGCCATGCTAAAGCCTATACAAGCAATGGAAGAGGAATCGCCGCCATTTTTGTAGGCCAAGCGCAATGTCGGCGATACTGCCTACCTCGGTCCTACGTGACCAACGAAACTTCCTAAGACAGCCTTTAGCAGGACTAAACAATGAGTCGCCAATTGCACGCCCAGACCTACGTCTGGCTGCACGTGTTTTCGTGTGCCGCGCGGCACTTGTCCTTCACCCGTTGCGCCGAAGAACTGCACATCACGCCGGGGGCGGTCAGTCAGCAAATTCGCCAACTGGAAGAGCGGCTAGGTTTTCGCCTGTTTCATCGTCGCGCCCGGGGCGTGGAATTGAGCGCCGAAGGCCAGCGATTGGCTATCACCGTCAACGAGGCCTACGGCAGCATTGATGCGGAATTGCGACGACTGGATGCGGGAATGATCAGCGGGATTTTGCGGTTGCGCTCAATTCCCTCGTTCCTGAGCAAATGGCTGACCCCCAGGTTGCCGCGTTTGCAGCAGCGCTTTCCGGATATTCAGCTGCGGCTGGTGGCTGAGGACAGCAGTGTTCCGTTGCACGAAGGCGACTTCGATCTGGCGATTGACCTGAACGACGGCAGCTACCCCGGATTGTTATCCACAGCCTTGCTGGATGAGCAGATCTTTCCGGTGTGTGCCCCCAACCTGTTGCGCGGAAGGCCGCCACTGCATGGCCCGGCGGACCTGGTGCATTTTCCGTTGCTGCACGACATCACCGCCTGGCGCGGCAGTTACGAGTACGCGGAATGGGAGTTTTATCTCAACGCCATCGGCTTCGAGGGCGCGGATGTACGGCGCGGGCATACCTTCAATCGCAATCACCTGACCATCGAAGCGGCGATTGCCGGGATGGGCGTGGCGATTGCGCGGCGAACGCTGCTCAACGATGAACTGGAGCGCGGGACGTTGATCGTGCCGTTTGGCCTGGCGGTGCCCAATCACAAGCGTTACGTGCTGCTCTATGCGCCGGGCGCGCTGAGTCATCCGGGTGTACGCGCGGTGCATGACTGGCTGGTGGAGGAGGCGGGGATATTTCGTAGCCTGCACCCGCTGGCGGAGCGGCAGATGTGAGCAATTATGACAAAAGAGCGAGGCGACCCAACTCCCGACCTTAACAGCGCTTTTGCTTCTTGTCCGGCTTTTTTTGCGTATGAGAATTTATCTTTCTTTAGGGGTTGAAATGTTCTGCGCACACACCGATTGTGTAACCAAGAGGTCACGGTGATGAAGCCCAAGGGCCAGCCGAAGGGCCTCTCGCGAGCTAGCTGAAATAAGGGATGGAACTATGCAAATCCAAGTCAATAGCGATAACCATATTCAAAGCAGCATCCGACTGGAGGAGTGGGTACGTACTACCATTGAGAGCACGCTCGAACGTTATGAGGAGGACCTGACCCGCGTCGAGGTCCATCTGCGGGACGAGAACGGCGACAAGCTCGGTCCCCACGATATACGCTGCCAGCTGGAAGCGAGGCCAAAAGGCCACCAACCGATTTCTGTCACCCATAAAGCCGCTAACCTGGAACTGGCGATCGACGGTGCGGCCGAAAAACTCGAACATGCGCTTGAACATCTGTTCGGCAAACTGCGGGGCAAACCACGTGCCGCTGTGGTGCCGTTCGAAAGGCCTACTGCCGATGCGCTGCTGGAAGACGAGTTTCTCGAGAACGAACAGGCTGCACAAAACGGCTGAGGCCTGATTCACTTTTTACCTTCCTACTTTCTCTCCACCTAAAAAACGGGCCTGCTTATGCAGGCCCGTTCTTGTTTCTGGTATTCGCCGGCTCCTGTGGTGCCATGGAGCCTGTGGCGAGGGAGCTTGCTCCCGCTGGGGTGCGAAGCGGCCCCCAAACCATCCAGTGCGGTGTGTCAGGCAAATCTCGTCAGCAGGTTTTACGACTGCTTCGCAGCCGAGCGGGAGCAAGCTCCCTCGCCACAATAGGTCCGACCTCAGACCCGTGGTCAGTAATCAAAACGCGATTGAAGTCTGCACATACACCGTCCGCGGTTCCCCCACGTACTTGCCTTTATTGTTGTCATCGAACGAGCGGGTGAAGTACTGGTGGTTGAAGATGTTCTTCACCCCCACCGCCACGTTCAGGTCCGACAACTTCGGCCCGAAGTCATACGCCGCACGGCTGCTGAACAACATATACCCCGGAATCTTGCCGGTGCTGCCATCGGCGCTTTCGGCCGAGGTATTGGCGTTGTCAGCGAACTGATCACTCTGATAGCTGCTGTCCAGATTCAGTTTCCACGCGCCTTCGGTATAACCGACGCCGAGCGTGCCTTTGTGTTTCGAAGAGAACGGCACGCGATTGCCCTTGTTCGGCCCGTCTTCGCGGATGCTCGCGTCAACATAGGCGTAAGTTGCGTACACATCGAAACCGGCCAGCGCCGGGCTCAAGTCGTCGAGGGCGTAATTGATGCTGGTTTCGATGCCTTGATGACGTGTTTCACCTCGGGCGATCACCGAGTCGTTGGTTTGATTGCTTTCATACTGGTTATCGAAGTTGATCAGGAACGCACCAATCTCTGCCCGCAAGGCGCCGTTGTCGTACCGGGTACCCAGCTCCCAGGTGCGCGCCTTCTCCGGTTTGACTTCGCCGCTGGTCACCCGGTTGGGCATCTGGCTGTACTGCACGCTGCCAAATGAGCCTTCGGTGTTGGCGTAGAGGTTCCAGCTGTCGGTCAGGTGATAGAGCACGTTCAGCGCCGGCAGGGCGGTGTTGTAGTCACCCTTGTATTTCACGTTGGTCAGGTTGTTGGTCTGCTGCGACTCGATCATTTCGTAGCGGATGCCCGGCGTGATCGTCCACTTGCCGATATCGATCCGGTCGTCGACGAAGAACGCATTGGCCTCGGTGCCGCCCCGCGTATCGCGGTCGTTGCGGCTGTTGGTGGTCGGATATTCGTTGCTGGCGATCGGCGTGCGGTAGCGCAGTTCGTGGCCGGCTTCGTTGATGTAGCGATAGCCGACGCCGACTTCATGGCTGGTCTGGCCGAGATCGAAGCCTTGGGCGAAACGGGTTTCCAGGCCACGTACCCAATACTCGCGTGGCGACAGTGAAAGGAACGTGCCCTGGTCCAGATAACCGCTGCGCAGGGTCTTGGTGAAGAAGGTATTGGCGGTGAACTCGCGGCGATCTTCCTGATAGCGATAGCCGAAGTTGAACATCGTGCGGCGGCCCCAGAACTGGTCTTTCGGGCGGGTCGACTGGTACGGATCGGCGTCGTAATCGGCGACGTTCAGGCCGCCGGGCATGTCGGCCTTGCCTTCGTAATATTGGGCCATGGCGTTGAAGCTGTTGGCGTCATCAAGCTGGTATTTGCCCTTGAGGATCAGGTCGTCGATTTCGGTGTCGCTGTGTTCGCGCCAGTCGCCACCGCGGGTGCCCGAGTACAGAATCGCGCCGCCCAGACCGTTATCGGCCGTACCGCCGGCCAGCAAATTGCCGGTGGTTTTGAAGCCGTCATGGCTGGACGATGGGCTGGTTTCGGTCTGGAAGCCGCCCTTGACCGTCGGCTCATCGGGAATGGCGCGGGTCACGAAGTTGACCACACCGCCGACGTTCTGCGGACCGTAGCGCACCGCACCGCCGCCGCGCACCACGTCGACCGCGTCCATGTTGCCCATGCTGATCGGCGCGAATGAAAGCTGCGGCTGACCATAAGGGGCGAAGGGCACCGGAATGCCGTCCATCAATACCGTGGAGCGTGAAGCCAGCCGTGGGTTGAGCCCGCGAATGCCGAAGTTCAGTGCCATGTCATGGCTGCCAGTGCCGTTGTTGTCCGGCGCATTGACCCCGGGCATGCGGTTGAGCACATCCCTGGCCTGAGTCGCGCCCTGGCGTTCGAATGCTTCGCGGCGGATCACGTCGCGAGCGCCGGGGTGTTCGAAGACGTTGGTTTGCGCCGCATCGCCAAGCCAGTCGCCGACCACTTTAGAGGTGTCCAGCTCCAGCGTCGCATCACCCGCCGGTTGCAGGCTGAAGGCATTATCGCCCTCGGCGCGGGCTTGCAGGCCGGTGCCTTCGAGCAGCGCGTTCAAGCCCTGCGAAGGGGTGTAGTTGCCTTCCAGGCCGCGACTTTGCACACCGCTGGTGACTTGTGAGCCAAAGGAGATCAGCACGCCGGCTTCACGGCCGAATTGGTTAAGTGCACTCTCCAGCGAGGACGGTGCGATGTGATACGGCTTGGCATCAGCGGCGTGCACCAGTGGCAGAACGCCGAAGCTCAGGCTGACGCCCAGCAAGAGTTGGCGCAAGGTGCGGGTCAGCGGTGTGACGCGGGTGAGTTGCATGGAGGGCGATCCTGAGAAGGTTGAATCAAGGGGGCTTTCCTTCTCTGTCACGCCAGATCTGAAAAACGGCTCACGCTGGGGTGACGCAGGTTGGCTTTTGTGGCGAGGGAGCAAGCTCCCTCGCCACAGGTGATGTGCGTTGATCAAGATTCAGGCCCGTGCCTCAACCGTCACCCAATACCGGGTAAAACGCCTCACCTTCACCGGCAAACTGATTTCCAGCAGATCAAGAATCCGCTCGCTGTTGTCCAGTGGATAAGTCCCGGAGATCAGCAGATCGGCAACATTCGTCGCGCACTTGAGCTGCCCCCGGCGATAGCGACCGAGTTCATCGAGGAAATCTCCCAGGCGCATGTGCGCGGCCACCAGCATGCCGTCGACCCAGGCGCCGTTGTTGGCGTCCAGTGGCAAGGGAGCGCTGATGCCGCGTGCGCCGAAGCTCAACTGTCGGGCGGTTTGCAGCATCAGCGGTGCGCCGCCATGGGGCGTCAATTCGATGCTGCCTTCGAACACCGCCACGTGAGTGTGATCGGCAAACTGCCGCACGTTCAGCCGTCCGCCTTGGGTTTTCAACAGGCCTTGTGCGGTCTGTACTTGAAACGCTTGGGCGGCGGTCAGCAACATCTCGCCCTCAAACAAGCGGATCAGCCGCTGCTGACCGTCGACTCGCACATCGACCGAACTGGCGGTGTTGAGCTGCACTTGGCTGCCATCACCGAGCGACACTTTACGTCGCTGGCCGATCGGGCTGCGGTAGTCGGCCAGCAACGGCGTCAGCGGATTGTGCTCGCGCATGGCCCAGGTGACCGCCGAACCCGCACCGAGAATCAGCAACAGCTTCAACGCCTGACGACGGCCGGCGGATTTTGGTGCGTTGAGGGCGGCATGGGCCAGTGGTGAAGACAACCCGCGCAAGCGTTGATTGACCCGCTGAATGTGTTCCCAGGCCCGTCGATGTTCACCGTGAGCATCGAGCCATTGCTGCCAGGCGATTTGCTGGCGCGGGCTCAACGGCCCTTGCTGGATTTCCATCCACCAGTGCACGGCCTGCTCGGCGACTTGAGAGGAAAAATCCGCAGGGCTGTTCATCGTGCGAAGTAGCAGCGCATCGCCGCTTTGTTTAGGTGCCGTTTGACGGTGGCAATGGAAATGCCCAGTTCGGTGGCGATCTGTGGATAAGTCAAACCATCGAGCTGAGCCAACAAAAAGGCGCGTTTGACCAGGCGTGGCAGGCCGTCTAGCAGCTGGTCGAGCTCCATCAACGTTTGCAGGATGATCGCCCGGTCCTCCTCCGACGGCGCGACGATTTCCGGCATCTGCGCCAGCGCATCGAGGTAGGCGCGCTCCAGATCCTGACGACGGTAATGATTGAACAGCACGCGCTTGGCGATGGTGGTGAGGAACGCCCGCGGCTCGATGATATGGGGCGTTTCCCGTGCCGTCAGCACTCGAATGAATGTGTCCTGAGCCAGATCCGCGGCGCTGTCAGGGCAGCCGAGTTTGCGCCGCAGCCAACCGGTGAGCCAGTTGTGATGGGCGTGATAAAGGACTTCGACGGTAGAGGCTGACGACAACGGAACCGCTCCGGACGTATTTCGATACGTTAGAGAACAAGAATTGTTCGCATTGTAGGGGCGGGGGCTGGATCCGGCAATCGGCTCTTGGTCGGTTTTTCTGGTCCGGAAGCCGCGTCATCGTTCTTCGCGAGCAAGCCCGCTCCCATATTCAACCGCATTCCTCTGAGAGAACGCGGTCACCTGTGGGAGCGGGCTTGCTCGCGAAGGCGGCTGCACAGGCACCGAAAACCAATGGATTGCAGCGCTAGCGCAAAAACGCCTGCCGATATTCCCCAGGCGTGCCACCCAGCGCCTGGCGAAACCGATTGGTGAAATGGCTCGCACTGGCAAACCCACAGGCCAACGCAATATCCCCCAGTGGCTGCGACGTCCCGCGCAACAGCTCCCGCGCGCGGCTCAACCGCCGCGCCAGCACATACTGATGCGGCGGCAAACCGAAGCTCACACGAAACATCCGTGCAAAGTGGTATTCCGACAGCGCACACAACGCCGCCAACTGCCCGAGGCTGATCGCTTCGGCCATTTGATGGTCGATGAACTCCACCAACTGCCGCCGCTGATGCGCCGCCAACCCACCCTTGAGGCGCAAGCCCTGGCGCACGCCAACCTGGCTGAGCAGGGCATGGCTAAGCATTTCATGGGCCAGGCTACTGGTGAGCAGGCGTTCGCCCGGTTCGTCCCAGTTGAGGGCGATCAACTGCCGAAAGCGCCGGGCCTGCTGCGGGTCTTCGAGGAAGGTGCGCTCGCGCAACTGCAATTCCCGCGGTTCACGATCCAGCAGCGTGACGCAGCCCAGGGCAAATTGTTCGGGGCTGAAATACAGGTGGGCCAGGCGAATATCGCCATTGATCACCCAGCCTGACTGATGGTCGGCCGGCAAGATGCACAGCTTGTCCGGGCCGCCCTTGGTGCCGGGCTGGTCGCGGCGAAAGGTGCCGGTGCCGCCGGCGATATAGCACGACAGGGTGTGATGGCTCGGCGCTTCGTAGTCCTGGGCATCATGGTGGTTGTTCCACAAAGCTGCAGCCATGCCGTCACCGAGCTCGGCGCTGTGCTCCAGACGAGCATTGGGCGAGCGGTTAAGCGCTTGAAAGACTTGCAGGGTTTCCAGTGCGGCCATGATCGGTTCTCTCCAACGCTTTGCATCCTACTCCGTAGACGTTGGCCTGCCAGCCCGCCGGCCGACAAAAGCGCAAGTTTATGCAAGTGCGCCCACGATTGGCGCAGCACACTGGCCCCCTAATCAGGCAATGCACTGTGGCGAGCGAGCTTGCTCGCGCTGGGCTGCGTAGCGGCCCCCAAGTCCTGGCAAATTTCGCCAGTTTTGTGAGCGCTATGCACTCAAGCGCGAGCAAGCTCGCTCGCCCCAAAGTAAACAGCATTGCCCATCCCGGAGCTGTCGCCATGAACCTTTCGTTGTATTTATTGACCGTGCTGATCTGGGGCACCACCTGGATTGCCTTGAAATGGCAACTGGGCGTGGTGGCGATTCCGGTGTCGATCGTCTATCGCTTTGGCCTCGCCGCGTTGGTGCTGTTCGCGCTGTTGCTGCTCAGCCGGCGCTTGCAGGTGATGAACCGTCGCGGGCATCTGATTTGCCTGGCTCAGGGCCTGTGCCTGTTCTGCATCAATTTCATGTGTTTCCTCACCGCCAGCCAGTGGATCCCCAGCGGTCTGGTCGCCGTGGTGTTTTCCACCGCCACCCTGTGGAATGCCTTCAACGCACGGGTGTTTTTCGGTCAGAAAATCGCTCGCAATGTACTGATGGGCGGTGCACTGGGGTTGCTCGGATTGGGCCTGTTGTTCTGGCCAGAGCTGGCCGGTCATACCGCCAGCCCCGAAACCTTGCTCGGATTGGGCTTGGCGTTGCTCGGCACCTTGTGTTTCTCGGCGGGTAACATGCTGTCGAGTTTGCAACAGAAAGCTGGCCTGAAACCCCTGACCACCAATGCTTGGGGCATGGCTTACGGCGCGGCGATGTTGTCGGCGTGGTGCCTGGTCAAAGGCATCCCGTTCGACATGGAATGGAATGCCCGCTACATCGGCTCGTTGCTGTACCTGGTGATTCCGGGCTCGGTGATCGGCTTCACCGCCTACCTGACGCTGGTCGGGCGCATGGGGCCGGAGCGGGCGGCGTATTGCACCGTACTCTTTCCGGTGGTGGCGCTGAACGTGTCGGCGTTTGCCGAAGGCTATCAATGGACGGCGCCGGCACTGGTGGGGCTGGTGTTGGTGATGTTGGGGAATGTGCTGGTGTTCCGTAAACCCAGGACGTCGATGGTGCAAGGAAACGGTAAATTGGCGTGAAGTGCCCGAATCTGTAGAGAGCGGGCAGGCGTTTGAACCGCCTACCCTTATTTAGTCAGCCTTTCCACACTTGTGGACTCACCAGATCTTGCGGCCGCTCACCCAACAAGGCACTGCGCAAGTTGGCCAAGGCACGGTTGGCCATGGCGTCACGGGTTTCGTGAGTCGCGGAGCCGATATGCGGCAAGGTCACGGCGTTTTTCAGTTGGAACAATGGCGACTCGGCCAACGGTTCTTTCTCGTAGACGTCCAGCCCGGCACCGCGAATCCGGTTGTTTTGCAGCGCTTCGATCAGCGCCGGTTCGTCCACTACGGGGCCGCGGGCGATGTTCACCAGAATGGCGCTCGGTTTCATCAGCGCCAGTTCGCGGTGACTGATCAGGTGTCTGGTTTTTTCGCTGAGCGGCACCACCAGGCAGACGAAATCGGCTTCGGCCAGCAGTTGGTCGAGGCTGCGGAACTGCGCACCGAGTTCCTGTTCCAGTTCGGTCTTGCGGCTGTTGCCACTGTAGATAATCGGCATGTTGAAGCCCAGCCGACCACGCCGGGCGATGGCCGCGCCGATGTTACCCATGCCGACGATGCCTAAGGTTTTGCCATGCACATCGCTACCGAACAACGGCGCGCCGACGGTGGCTTGCCATTGGCCGGCCTTGGTCCAGGCGTCCAGCTCGGCGACGCGGCGGGCACTGCTCATGAGCAAGGCGAAGGCCAGGTCGGCGGTGCTTTCGGTGAGTACGTCGGGGGTGTTGGTGAGCATGATCCCGCGTTCGTTGAAGTAGGCGAGGTCGTAATTGTCGTAGCCGACCGAGACGCTGGAGACCACTTCCAGTTTGCTGGCGTTTTCCAGTTGCGCGCGACCGAGTTTGCGACCGACGCCGATCAGGCCGTGGGCGTGGGGCAGGGCTTCATTGAACTGGGCGTTGATGTCGCCGTTTTTCGGGTTCGGCACGATCACGTCGAAGTCTTGTTGCAGACGTTCGATCATCGGTGGGGTGATGCGGCTGAAGGCGAGGACGGTTTTTTTCATTGGAGGCGGCTCGTCGGGATTGGAGAATGCCAAGCACGCTAACATTCTTCCCGGACATTATGCGAGCGCTCGGATTGCCGGGTGTACGCCACCCTCACCACAGTTCGCTCCTACAAGGGGTCAGCTGTGTGGCGCGGGTTTTGGTACGTTGAGGTTATCCAGCATCCGGTTCACCGCCAGCTCGGCCAGCATGACGATCTGCTGAATCGCCATGGCCGTATTCCGATGCGGACCTTCCAGATAGGTCGCAAAATTGCTGGCCATCACTCTGGCCTGGGCCAACGATTCACAGGTGTGGGCCAACAGGTCTTCGTCTTTGATCGCCGGTGCGAGCATATACATCGTGCTGGGTTTGCGGATGGTCGGTGATTTGAGGGCAGCGGGGTTGAGGTAGTGATTCAGCGCGCGTTCGGCGGCTTCGTTGAGTTTCTTGGAGTTGGGGGATTCGTAGGGGGAAACGTCGTCGGTTTCCGGAGGGTTCGGTGTTTCTTTGATCATGCGGAAGTTACTCATTGGCAGATGAAGTGGAACTGCCATCTTTCGTTTTCCAGACGAAATGGGTGGCAGCTGTGCGCGGACTGGAAAAACCGGAACATCCACCAAAACCCGGCAGACCCGAAGGTCTCCCGCGCACAGCCGCCATAACAAGGATTGCGTGCAGAAAAAAGCGCCGCAGCATGCCATGAGCTGTGGTAAGTGTTTGCCAGGTTTTCCAGACCTGATCGCTGATTTTGCAGCGACCCACAAAGCCTACCCATTTCGCTTCCGACGCAACAACCGTCAAAACTTGTCGGAAACGCCCTCAAAAATCACCCCGTCTGTAGGAACTGCTGAAGACTGCACCCACAATGTCGCCATCAAAAAACTCGGACTTCCCCTACACGCAAAAACGATTCGCCCGGCATCCCCCTTTGAGCCCACTCGCCAAAGTCTCACGTTTCCAAGGAACGGGACACGAGCGTGACCAGACTCATCCCCAAAAACCAACTCACCAGCCAACACGGCCAGGTGCTAGACAGCCACCAAGCCGTCGCCGACTTGCGCCAGGCCCTGAACTATCCCTACGACCTGCAAGGCTTCGACGACCTACTAAGCGCGGTCGGCGTTAACAGCTCCAACTACATGCAGGCCGCCAACCAGCAAAAACTCATCAATGCCGTTAGCAACGGTGATTGGGTCATGGTGACGCCCCGAATCGATTCCGATAACGGCGGTGCCTCATGGAATGCCTTCAACCCCAAACCTGAGCTGCCACCGGCGCAGCATCTGGTCGAAGAACACGCCTTCACCCTGCCCAAACCCGTGGAGTCGGGTTTCCATATTATTCAGCAGCCCATGACCCTCGACGCTCTAGAGCGTTCGCTGTACGAAAACCCGCCAAGCGATGCACTGCGCCAGGAATTACGCTCGCTCAATCGGCATCTCGGCGAGCGAGTGAAGCCGGGGCAAATGGTGATTTTCAGCGATTCACGGCATTACATGTACCGTCGCGAAGAGGCGCAAATGATGATCGTGGCGGAGAAGGTGAACGAAGCATTGAAGGATCTGAGTGATGAAGAGGCATCGTTTTTAGTCGAGCATCATGAAGTGATCGAGCCGTTTTTGGAGGTGTCGGCGGGATCGTTAGGCGTGGCGTCGTTCATGATCGGTCAGCATCTGGAGAGCCTGAAAACGACCCTGAAAGAACTTGATGGGTTGCATCAACAGCAATTCCGTGAACACGGGCATTTGCATTCCCCTGAGTTTTTTTCCCGGCGCAGGCGGTTGATGGCCAAACTCGATGTTGGTCTGGGGGGGCTTGTACGCAAAGGCACCGGTATCCCGGATCATCCCAAGCTCAAGCGTGCCTTGGGCCTTTCTACTCGTAGAGCGATTCATCATTGGAACAAGGCAGGGGCACCGACACAGTTACCCGGCTACGCCTCTAACATTGATGGTGTGGCGAAGGCTGGGAGGCTATGTAGGAATAGGGCTTGCAGCAGGTGCGGCTACCATGCGTATCAACGAGGTTTGCCGTACAGGAAGTGCTGAAGACTGCAGGCAGGTGCAATTTTCCGAGGGCGGTAAGCTGTCTGGTAACGTAATTGGCGGTGTTACCGCAGGAGTTGTGACGGGAAAAATCACCTTGAAGTACTGCGCCGGTATTGCTTTGAAGACCCGCGGCTTAGGCGGTGTTGTTTGCGCGTTAATTCTTAGCGGGGGCACAGCATCAGTTGGAGGAAATATCGGGGCGAAGTTTGGAGAGGCTGGTGGAGAATTGATCTACGAGGTAACAACTCCATGAGCCAAGAAAAGATGCTGTATGGAGCATGCGCCCTACTTTTATTGGGTTTTATGCTTATAAATTTGATCGTTATGTTTTATGTGGCGTTCTTCAAGCTGGACGAAATTGAAAAACTTCTTAAGAGTTCCGCTGTTTTAGAAAACGATCATTTGACGGGCAGTGGACCCATTAGCAGATTAATGCGCTTGAGCCGAATCAGCGGATTGCTTTGCGCCAGCACGTCATTCCTGCAGCAAACTGACCCGCTGGCGATCTCGGATATAGCACAATTTCCTGCTGGACTTAGGTTGTGGGTCAATATTCCATTTCATATCGCAACGTTTTTCATTGTTTGTATGGTGGCTTTATGGGGCTGGGGAAAATATACCGGCCTACTGAGTTAAGTCTGTGGTGGAGGTTTTTTTGAGGGCGTATCGCCATGAGCGAGTATGAAGTATTTTTAACCCCGTCCGATGATGATGAGTGACACTAAAAATATCGTGCTTGTTCTTGCTGCGATCATTTTTCTACTGGTTTTTACCAGTCAGGTAATCCTGCTGTACGCCGCCTATTTCAAACTCGACCAAATTGAAGATCACTTCAATGCGTCTCACCTGGTGAGTATCAATCGAAACACAGCGGGTAACGGCCCGTTTGGAAGGATGAACAGACTTAGGTTGATTGGCGCTTTAACGGGGAGTTTCTATCAGCATCAGATGTTGGATTCGTATGCGTTTATGGAAGCTGAAATCTTGCCGGAGCGCCTGAAAAAATGGGCTGAAACTCCAAAAAAACTGATGCGGATTGCGGTCGTCAGCGCTGGACTACTGTTGCTTTGGAGTGGCTTTGTATCTTTGCGTGCAACCATTTCAAACCCGATGAGTGACCTGAAACTACTCTACACAGCCATCCTGATCGGCTTTCTTGCCTTGGTTTTTATCGTTTCAGTGCTGCGTGTGTACATCAGTTTTTTTAAACTCGAAGAACTCGAATCTCACCTCAACGATTCTTACTTCATTGGTCGCAACCGTTGGGTCATGGGTGATGGTCTGTACGGGCGTCATTACCGTTTGACTCATCTCTCGACCATGCTTCGTGAGGATGATGCATTCCTGCTGAGAAGCGACCCGCATTGTATCGATGAGATAAAGCACTTCCCTTTACACCTACGACGCTGGGTCGTCATTCCCAATCTGATGTTTGCCTATTCAGTTGTTGGCCTTTGTGCGTATTGGCTCTGTGGAAAGTACGCCGGACTGCTGGCTTAACAGCGGCCTGACAGTCGCCCGATCTCTGGGAAGAACCGACGGCTCCCCCCAGGATGGCGGTGAGTGTTCAACGGGCTGCCGATTACTCGAATAGCTTTTCCAAGTGTCGCTGTCCGGTTATATGCTCCAGACCTTTAACATCAATTCCACCAATCGCTTGATGACTTTCTTCATTGTTCAGAATCGTAAAGTTGAAGTCGGCTTTGAGTGTCCCAGCCTTAAGATCGAAATTGAACGTGATGTGCCCGACATTATTTTTAGAGGTGTAAGGTCGGTGCCATGATCCGTCAGGGACGGACCAGTTTTCGCTGAAAGTAGGGGGTAAAATATCGCCCGGTTGAAATTCATATCGTTTGTTTTCAATGTTTGCCGGGAAGCGTAGGGAGATGGTGTTCCATTCGGTTTCACTGATTTGATGCCTAGTGTATAAAATAATCCACTCTCCATTAGTGATAAAAAGAGTAGCTGTCCCATCGTAGGTGGAGAATTTAAAGCTGTTGTGGATTTCAGCAGTCAGTTTGTCGCTAGTGGAACTAAGGTTTTTATTTGAACCCGTGTAGTAAATGTTCATACCCGTATTCCTTCGAATGAAAAATTAAATTACCCATGGAGTTTCCATTCGAGGAGACAGTTCGTCTACTGTCAGATCTGATAGTTAATTTATATCTATTGGCTATTGGAGAAGATTATTTCGGCATTCCTTTGCCATAAGCCAATGCTGCGTAATGGGCTAATTCGCCACCCGAACCCCACCCAAACTCCCACTCAATTCATACGCCGCCAATTCCGCCTGATGCGCCGCCAATATCTCCGGCAACGACCCCCGCAAGTACTCCACCCACGTCTTGATCTTCGCATCCAGATACTGCCGCGACGGGTAGATCGCATACAGATTCAGTTCCTGTGACCGGTAATTCGGCATTACCCGCACCAGCGTGCCGTTGCGCAGCCCTTCAATCGCCGCATACACCGGTAAAACGCCAACGCCCATGCCACTGGTGATCGCCGTTTTCATCGCATCAGCGGAGTTCACCAAAAACGGTGAGCTGTTGATGGTGACCATTTCCTGGCCTTCCGGGCCGTCGAAGGTCCACTTCTCCAGCGGAATCACCGGGCTCACCAACCGCAGGCACGCATGGTTCAGCAAATCGCTGGGCTTGTGCGCGCAGCCGTTGGCTTTTACATAGGCCGGCGATGCGCAAACGATGCTGTAGGTGATGCCCAGGCGTTGGGAGACGAAGCCCGAGTCCGGCAGTTCGCTGGCGAGCACGATGGACACGTCGTAGCCCTCGTCGAGTAAATCCGGCACGCGGTTGGCCATGGTCAGGTCGAAGGTCACGTCCGGGTGGGTCTTGCGGTAGCGGGCGATGGCGTCGATCACGAAGTGCTGACCGATGCCGGTCATGGTGTGCACCTTGAGTTGCCCGGCCGGGCGCGCGTGGGCGTCGCTGGCCTCGGCTTCGGCTTCTTCGACGTAGGCCAGGATCTGCTCGCAACGCAATAGATAGCGCTTGCCGGCCTCGGTCAGGGCGATGCGGCGGGTGGTGCGGTTGAGCAGGCGGGTTTGCAGGTGGGCTTCCAGGTTGGAGACCGCGCGCGAGACGTTGGCCGTGGTGGTGTCGAGTTGCACGGCGGCGGCGGTAAAGCTGCCGGCGTCGGCCACGTAACTGAAGGCGCGCATGTTTTGCAAAGTGTCCATGGGGTGCTCTCGAATGCGATGGCAAATTGTGACACGAAGTTACGGGGACAGTGACCCCGACAAATGGATTATCGCGTTAACGGTAACAAAGATTCACAGGATTCCCGGCTTATCGCCTTTCCGGCCGCCCCCTAGAATTGCGCCATTGTGGGAGCGGCTTGTGTGGCGAGGGGGCTTGCCCCCGTTGGGTTGCGAAGCGACCCTAAAACCGGTCACCGCGATCTTCAATCAGAATGCGGTGACCGGTTTACGACTGCTGCGCAGCCGAACGGGGGCAAGCCCCCTCGCCACAAAAAGCGGTTCCCCACAAGTTTTTCCGTACCCCCCTTTCAGGAAATCGCAGCAGTGCCGCGTCGCATCAACAGAGCGCTCAAGACGCTCAGTGTTTTGGCTTTAACCCTGGCAATCAGCGGCTGCATCGGCACCGCAGGTATTGCCCCACAGGGCAAGGCACTGGAGGCTGATTCACTGGCCACCGATGAAGCTATTCAGAGCGCCGAGCAAGACGCTCATTGGCCCAGCACCCAATGGTGGCAAGCCTACGGCGACCCGCAACTGAACCGCTGGATCGACCTCGCCCTGCAAGGCAGCCCGAGCATGGCCATGGCCGCCGCGCGAGTGCGTCAGGCGCGGTCCATGGCCGGCATTGCCGAGTCCGCCGAGTCCTTGCAGATCAATGGCCAATCCACCCTCAAGCGCCACAACTGGCCCACCGATCAGTTCTACGGCCCCGGCGAGTTGGCCAACACCACCACTTGGGACAACAACGCCGCGCTGGGCTTCAGCTATGCCCTCGACCTTTGGGGACGCGAAAGCAACGCCACCGAACGCGTCGTGGACATGGCCCACATGAGCGCCGCCGAGGCGCGGCAGGCGCAGCTCGAATTGCAGAACAATATCGTGCGCGCCTACATCGAGCTCTCGTTACATTACGCGCAACGGGACATCGTCGCGGCGACCTTGAAGCAGCAACAGCAAATTCTCGACCTGGCACAGAAACGTCTGGATGGTGGCATCGGCACGCATTTCGAAGTCAGCCAGGCCGAAACACCATTGCCGGAAACCCATCGGCAAATCGATGCGCTGGACGAGGAAATTGCTCTAAGCCGCAACCAACTCGCCGCTCTGGCCGGTAAGGGACCGGGGGAGGGCGCGCAGTTGCAACGGCCGACGCTGTCGTTGGGCTCGGCGCTAAAGTTACCTTCGTCGCTGCCTGCGCAATTGCTCGGTCAACGCCCGGGACGTGGTCGCCAGTCGCTGGCAAGTGGCGGCCCAGGCGCGGGGTATCGATGTCGCTCACGCGGGCTTCTACCCCAACGTCGATCTGGTCGGCAGCCTCGGCTACATGGCCACCGGCGGCGGGGCGCTGGAGTTTTTGACCGGCAAGAAGCTCAACTACAGCGTCGGCCCCCGGCGATTTCGTTGCCGATCTTCGACGGTGGCCGCTTGCGTTCGGAGTTGGGCGAAGCCTCGGCCGGTTATGACATCTCCGTGGCCAGGTACAACCAGACGCTGGTCAATGCGCTGAAAAATATCTCCGACCAGTTGATTCGCCGCGAGTCGATGGACAAGCAACAAGCCTTCGCCGCCGAGTCGGTGACCACGGCGCAGAAGACCTACGACATCGCGATGATCGCGTATCAGCGTGGGCTCACCGATTACCTCAACGTGCTCAATGCGCAGACCTTGTTGTTCAAGCAGCAACAAGTGCAGCAGCAGGTTCAGGCCGCACGGTTGAGTGCTCATGCGGAGCTGGTGACGGCGCTTGGTGGTGGACTCGGGGCGGGCAACGACGTGCCGAATGCCGAGAAAACCCAGCCTCCGAAAACCCCGGTTCTTTTGCAGTGAGCGCGACGTTTCAGGCACACCCACATTTGTGGCGAGGGAGCTTGCTCCCGCTTGAGTGCGCAGCACTCACAAAATTAGCAGTGGTTGCCAGAATTTTGGGGCCGCTACGCAGCCCAGCGCGAGCAAGCTCGCTCGCCACAGTCATTCGCTTGTCTCAAGTTTTTCCCAAGTGAGCAAAATTCCATGACTCCCTTGCCCGCACCTTTGCGCTGGCTATATTCCCTTGAATGGCGCCGGGGTTTCTTCGACTGGGCACGCAGCGATGGCGTGACCTGGGTGTACATTTTCAAGGTGCTGTTCGCCGCGTTCCTGACCCTGTGGCTGGCCATGCGTCTGGAATTGCCCCAGCCGCGCACCGCGATGATCACCGTGTTCATCGTTATGCAGCCGCAAAGCGGCCAGGTATTGGCCAAGAGCTTCTATCGCTTCCTTGGCACGTTGGCCGGGTCGGCGGTGATGGTCGCGCTGATTGCCTTGTTTGCGCAGAACACAGAACTGTTCCTCGGTTCGCTGGCGATCTGGGTCGGCCTCTGCTCGGCCGGCGCGGCACGTTATCGCAACTTCCGCGCCTACGGATTTGTGCTCGCCGGTTACACGGCGGCGATGGTCGGACTGCCTGCTTTGGCTCACCCCGACGGCGCGTTCATGGCAGCAGTCTGGCGCGTATTGGAAATCTCCCTGGGCATTCTGTGCACGACGCTGGTCAGCGCCGCGATCTTGCCGCAAACCGCCAGTGCGGCGATGCGCAATGCGTTGTATCAGCGCTTCGGCGTGTTTGCGTTGTTCGTCACTGATGGCTTGCGCGGTCGCAGTCGGCGCGAAGCGTTTGAAGCAAGCAACGTTCGGTTCATCGCCGAGGCAGTGGGCCTGGAAGGGCTGCGCAGCGTCACGGTGTTCGAAGACCCGCACATGCGTCGGCGCAACGGGCGGCTCAGTCGCTTGAACAGCGAATTCATGGGCATTACTACGCGCTTCAATGCGTTGCATCAGTTGCTCGAACGTCTGCGTAGCGGCGGCACCGATCACGTTGTCGCGGCGATCAAACCGGGGTTGCAAGACCTGGCCGAAGTGCTCGACGGCTTCAGCGGTCGCGCCTTGACCAGCCCCGACGCTGCACGCCTGGCCACCGCGTTGGCGACCTATAAGGAAAACTTGCCGGCGCGAGTTCGCAGCCTGCGGGCGACCTTTCAGGAGAATGATCCGAGCGACGCCGAGCAGTTGGATTTCCACACCGCGTACGAGCTGCTTTATCGCTTCGTCGACGACCTGCACAGTTATGCACAGACCCACGCGTCGCTGGCCGATCACAGCCACGAACGTGAGCGTTGGGACGAGCCCTTCACCCCGCAAACCAACTGGCTGGCCTCGGCGGCATCGGGTATTCGCGCAGCATTCATCCTCGTGGTACTAGGCAGTTATTGGGTGGCCACCGCGTGGCCGAGCGGGGCGACCATGACCCTGATCGCTGCCGCCACCGTCGGTCTTTCAGCGGCGACACCGAACCCCAAACGCATGGCGTTTCAGATGGCCTGCGGGACGTTGCTCGGGGCGCTGATCGGCTTCGTCGAGATGTTTTTCATCTTCCCCTGGATCGACGGTTTTCCGTTGCTGTGCGTGATGCTGGCGCCGGTGATCGTGCTCGGGTCGTTCCTGACTTCACGGCCGCAATACGTCGGGGTTGGCCTGGGATTGCTGATCTTCTTCAGCACCGGTTCGGTGCCGGACAACCTCACGGTTTACAACCCTTACGCGTTCATCAACGACTACATCGCCATGATCATGGGCATGCTGGTGTGCGCGGCGGCCGGGGCGATCATTCTGCCGCCCAACAGCCGCTGGTTGTGGCGGCGGCTGGAGCAGGATTTGCGCGGGCAAGTGGTGTATGCCATCAGCGGCAAACTCAAGGGCCTGGCGTCGAGTTTCGAAAGCCGCACTCGCGATCTTTTGCATCAGGCTTACGGTCTGGCAGCGGGACAGCCGCAGGTGCAACGAGACTTGCTGCGCTGGATGTTCGTGGTGCTGGAAGTCGGCCACGCGATCATCGAGTTGCGCAAGGAACAGGCGATTCTGCCGGTGCACCCGGCCTACGCCGAATCCCAGCCGTGGCGCCAGTCAATCCGGGTGATGGGGCGTTCGCTGGTGCGAATGTTTCTGCAACCGGGCCAGAGCAATCTGGAGCGTGCGCTGGTCGCGGTCGATCACGCGATCAGCCGCGTGCAGGCCACCGACGAACCCTTTGCGCCGCACTTCGATACCTCCGCCTTGCGCCGAGTGAAAAGCTACCTGCACTTCATCCGCACCTCGCTGCTCGACCCGCAATCGCCACTGGCTTCATACACCATCGCCAAGCCCGAAGGACTTGCCCATGCCTCGTGAAATCGCCTTCCACGGCGTGTACATGCCGACCATGACCCTGATGTTTTTCATTGCGGCGGCGCTGGCCTGGGCGCTGGATCGATTCCTGTCCGGGTTCGATTTGTACCGCTTCTTCTGGCACCCGGCGCTGCTGCGCCTGAGTCTGTTTACCTGTCTGTTCGGCGCCCTGGCGCTGACTGTTTATCGTTGAGAACACCCCGATGAAAAAGCTTTTCAGCCTGCTCGCGACCCTCCTGGTGTTGGCCCTTGCCCTGTGGATCGGCCGGACCCTGTGGGTGCATTACATGAACACACCCTGGACTCGCGACGGCCGGGTGCGCGCCGACATCATCAACGTCGCCGCCGACGTTACCGGTGAAGTGGTGGACGTGCCGGTGCGTGACAACCAGCTAGTGAAGAAGGGCGATTTGCTGATGCGCATCGACCCTGAGCATTACCGCATTGCGGTGAAACAGGCGCAGTCGCTGGTGGCCTCGCGCAAAGCCACGTGGGAGATGCGCAAGGTCAACGCCCACCGCCGCGCCGACCTCGACAACCTGGTGATCTCCAGGGAAAACCGCGACGACGCCAGCAACATCGCCGACTCGGCCCTGGCCGATTACCAGCACGCCCAGGCACAACTGGAAGCCGCCGAACTGAACCTCAAACGCACCGAAGTGCGCGCGGCGGTGGACGGTTACGTGACCAACCTCAACGTCCATCGCGGCGACTACGCACGCATCGGCGAAGCGAAAATGGCCGTGGTGGACATGAACTCGTTCTGGGTCTATGGCTTCTTCGAAGAAACCAAACTGCCGCATGTGCGCGTAGGGGATAAAGCCGATATGCAACTGATGAGCGGCGAAGTGCTCAAGGGGCATGTGGAAAGCATTTCTCGCGGCATCTATGACCGCGACAACCCGGAGAGCCGCGAGCTGATCGCCGACGTGAACCCGACCTTTAACTGGGTGCGCCTGGCACAGCGGGTGCCGGTGCGGATTCACATTGATGAAGTGCCGGAGGGAGTGCTGTTGGCGGCGGGGATTACGTGTACGGTGGTGGTGAAGCAGGCAAGCGATTTGTAAGCTGTGAACCGGACTCGCCCTCACCTCGGTGAAGGCGGGTTTTTTGAACTTCAGCTCAGGTATGCGCACAACACCCCAAATGCTCCACCGATTCCGCCGGTATTGCCGGCAAAAATAAACTGCGAGTTGCTTCGGGGCTGTAGAAGCGCAGGTTCAGCCGAGATCGCTGTGTCCTCTTCGATGTACCCATTGTTGCCGAAGTCTTTATCGACAGTGCCATTGCTCAGGAAGCGGGCGATATGCAGTTTTTGGTAACTGCCGACGACATTTATCCTCTCCGCTGCATCCAGAAAGCCAGCCTGCCAGTTGTCCCCGGTCTGTTCGTCAAACACCGTCAGGACAGGTTGACCCAAGTTGAACTGAAAATCCGGAACACCGTCAGCCATCATTCTCATCAGCAGCCCCTTCATGAACTTCCCGGTGCGCCCACAATTGCCGAAGCCAATGAAACCGTTATTCGTTGTCTGAATCAGACCTTGTATAACGGTGTCTCCTTCCTCGACATTCAACACGTAGGAACCTGGTGTTTTGGAATCGCCGAATGTCTTGTCAGTGCTGCCGTCACTATTGAGGCGGGCAAAGAAACCCTTCATGCGATCAGATTGTTTGACACTGCCGGCCAACAGGATTTTCTCATCATTCTGGATATCCACGGCGTGAAGTGCTATCGCATGGTCAGTGTCATTGAGTCTGAAATCAAGGCGACCGGTTTTGTTGAAACTGGTGTCCAACTGGCCTTTTAGGTTCACTCGATACAGGACGCAATGGGTTGTTTCGCTTCCCGAAGAGCGGTAGGTCGCGCTGATGACAATTTTGTCGCCCTGGAAAGCGCAGTTACCGGAGTTGGGCACGAATATTTCGCCTGTTTGATTTCGGAAAATCTGCCTGCCCTGCACTGCGAAGCCTTCGTCCAGGTCACCCTGTTCCGTGAATCGGCAAATGACCAAGTGAGGTGGAGGCTCGCCGGAGTCTGCGTCCAGATGAGTCCAGCCCAGCATGTAAGTCCGTGAATCCTGCTCCAGTATTTTCCCGCCTGATGCGTCAAAAGGCGCTTTGAATTTTCCGAATCCGAAACCTTGGTCCGCGAATGTTTCATCAAGGCTTCCGTCTTTATTCAGGCGTGCCAGCCCGTAATAAGCCGAGTTGTATAAGGTTTCATTGTCGCGAGAGTCGTCATGGGACACGACGGCACCGACGATGATTTTCCCCGAGTCCTGTACGCAGAGACCTTTGACGTGACGATCCGTGCCATTGATATGAGGTAGAGTTGAGAGCGAGATCTTTCCTTTGTCGCCAAAACTCTGGTCGCTGTCTCCGGCGTGTTGACGGTCGAATGTGTTCATTTTTCTGTCCAGTGAAGTCCACTTAGTTGGATGAGCCATGATGGCGCCCAACGCTTTCAAGGTTGGAAGCGGTTGTTGGGTATTCCATCGACATCACCGCACCGGTCATCCACAGACTGATGGGCAAAGGGACTTCATGGAGACGACTACCTGCCGAATGAGTCTGGTCTGCTCATATGACGGGTGTCTACTGTCAGATTTAACAGGTAGCGAGGATGGCGGGAATTTTGCTCAAGCGGCAGAACGTGCGCCATGGGTAACAAAAGTTTCGTGCAGATGCCGCCACAGCACCTGACCGGACGCCTGTTTTTCAAACACCACGGTCGAGCGCCGATCCGAGTGCAGGCCGGTGGCATCAGTCTGCTGCTCGCGGTAACTCACCACCGCGCCACCGTCGTACAGCGCGACACCTCGCAACTCGCTGAGCTCAATCCTGAACCCGAGTTTCTTCCCGCCCGCCAGCAGAAACAATTCATTCAACGCCTCGAAATCCAGCACCCGGCCCAACGGCGAGATCATGGAAAACTGCGGCGAAAAACGCGTCAGCAATAGCTCAAGCTCGGACTCGTCTCGCTCTTCGGCCAACCATTGCTCGATGGCTACGTGGGCCTGGATCACTTCGTCAAAGTATTCGGTGTAGTCGGTCATGTTTGATTCCTGAAATTCTGAAGCATCTGGTCTGACGTCGTCGCGGGCAAGCCGGTCTCAAAGTTGCCCGCGCAACCCGAACCGCTTCATCAACCCCGACTCCAACAGCCCCTTGGGCAACAACCCCGCCATCAACGGCAACGCCCGGCTGCCGTTACCCAAACGCACCAGACGCGACGGTTTATGCTGCTGCACGGCCTTCAATAAACCGGCGGCAAATTCACTGGCCGGCGTCGGTTTGTCCTGAGACGCCTTGGCCCGTGCACGAATACCTTCACGTAGTGGCCACCATGGCGACTGCTCGGTGATCAGTTGCTCAGCCTCTTGACCGGCATTTTTGGCGAAGCTGGAGGCGATGGCCCCAGGCTGAACTTCCATGACCCGCACGCCGAACGGTGCCAGTTCCATGCGCAACGCATCGCTCAAGGCATGCACCGCAGCTTTCGAAGCGCAGTAGGCGCCGGCAAACGGCGTGACCAAAACCCCGGACACGCTGCCGATGTTCACCACCAGGCCCCTGGCGCGACGCAGCACCGGGAACATCGCGCGAGTCACGCCAACGATTGCAAACACGTTGGTTTCGAATTGCCGCTGCATGGCCGGCACACCGCCGTCGAGCAAGGGGCCCATGGCGCCATAGCCGGCGTTGTTGATCAGCACATCAAGGCCGCCGCGTTGCTGATTGATCCGCTCACTCAATTGCTCGAGTGCCGGACCATCATTCACGTCAAGTTGCACGGTGGTGAAACCGGCGGCGGTTAGAGCGGCTACGTCTTCAGCCTTGCGGGCGCTGGCCCAGACTTCGTAACCGGCACTTTTGAAAGCGTCGGCGAGGGCGCGGCCAATGCCGCTGGAGCAACCGGTAATCAACGCAACGGGCATGGCGCGGTCCTTGTGCAAAAAAAGGGAGGATCAGTCGGAGAAACTACCCTGCAAACGCTCGGCGCGAAACTCCAGGGTTTGCGGGCGATAACCGGGGCGCAGGGGCGGCATTGGCAGGCAGTCTTCCCAATTGCCGCCGGCCTGCAATTCGCCGGGCCCGCGATAGCGCGGTGCGGTGTATTGATTGTCAGCCAGATTGACCGTATCGCCCGGTGCATAAGCGGCGATGCGCCAGCGCAGTTCGGTCAGCGGCACATCATTGCCGTTGTTCATCGTCAGCTTCAAGGGGCGATCCGCCGGGCAGTGCTCGGGCGCGTAGACGATACGCAGCTCAAGGCGCGCCAGTTGCTTGACCTCGCGGGTGTCCAGCCAGAATACCCACACCGCCACCAGGCCCAATCCAACCGCGGCGGCCATGGAAACCGGCACGGCCTTGGCCGGATAGCGCAGCAGCAGGATCAGCCAGGTGATGACCAGCAGGACGCCGATGAACATGAATGAATGCTCCGTGAACTCATGGACACCATCCTACCGAAGGGGCGCAGGAATGGACATTCGGCGTGCAAAGGAGGGTACCGCTGGTCGGTACTGTAATTTCTGACAGTAGTCCGTAGTGCTCTCGATACGTTAGAAGACATTGGTCAACAGGGCTGTATTTCGGCGGGTGGTGGCAATGGGAATGCATCATAAAACACCCAAACTGACGATCGTCGATCCGCGCGGCTTGACGATCCGTTCGGTCGATTATTGGCGCACCGTCGAAAACGTCCCTGCTGAGGCACGTATCAACCGTACCGCTTACGGTGCCACAGGGCGTGCGGTAAAACATTGGGATCCACGGCTTTGGGCGCTGTCACAAGAAGAGCCGCTGACACCCGCCAATCTCACGACAGCGTTTTCGTTGTCGGGTAACGCGCTGCTCACTGACAGCGTCGATGCTGGTTGGCAGCTCAACCTGCCTGGCCTGGGTGATGAGGTTTTATTGGGATGGGACAGCCGAGGCACGCGACGCGAGGTTGAATATGACGACCAGCTTCGTCCGGTGGCGGTGTTTGAGCAGGGCGTAACTGAGCCGCGAAGGTCTGTTGAACGCATGGTGTATGGCGGTTCCGATCATGGTGAGCAGAATCAATGCGGGCAGTTGATCCGTCATGATGATCCCGCCGGGACGGTGTTGTTCGAGGCATTTTCGATCACCGGCCAATGCGTGAAGCAAGTTCGTCACTTCACCCTGGCCCCTGTTACGCCTGACTGGCCGGAGTTGGAAGCCGATCGCCAGCGGCTGCTTGAACCGGGGGTGGGGGCCGCCTCGACGTGGAGTTTCGGCCCGGTGGGCGATGTGCTGGAACAGATCGATGCCAGGGGAAACCATCAGGCCTTCAGGCTGACCCAGGACGGTCGCTTGCGTGAGGCGCGTTTGCAACTTCAGGGACTGACTACCTGGCAAATGCTGGTCAGCGATATTCAGTACAACGCAGAGGGACAAATTGCGCACGAAACCGCCGGCAATGCTGTGCAAACAACCCTCTGTTACCGCCCTGAAGACGGCTTATTGATGGAACGCAGGTCACAGGATGCCAGTGCGGGGATGTTGCAGCATCTGATCTACGACTATGACCGGATGGGTAATGTCTTGAGCATCGAGGATAAGGCTCTGCCAGTGCGTTACTTCGCCAACCAGCGTATCGAGCCGGTCAGTCGCTTCAACTATGACAGCCTCTATCAGTTGATCGAAGCCTCTGGTTGGGAGGCAGGCAGCGCCAATCAGGGACCGGCATCGATTGGACGGGTCGATCCGGCGGCGGTGAGCAATTACCGGCAGACCTACAGCTACGATGCAGGCGGTAATCTGCTGAAACTGACCCACGTTGGCGCGCAAAACCACGGGCGCGACCTGAAAGTGGCCCGATACAGTAATCGCTGCTTGCCCTGGCGCAACGGCGTGCCGCCCACCGAAGAACAAATCGCTACCGCGTTCGACACCAACGGCAATTTGCTGGAGCTGGATCAGGGACGCGTCTTGGCGTGGGCTCTGCGCAATCAACTGCAATCGGTCAGCCCGGTGGAACGCGCTTCCGGGCTCAATGACCGAGAGTCGTATCTCTACGATGGCGGTGGCCAGCGGGTACGTAAAATTCGCTCGTTGCAGACCAATGCCCGCACCGTGACGGCTGAAGTGCGTTACTTGCCGGGACTGGAACTTCGTACCGAGAGTGGAACCGGAGAGGTGCTGCAGGTCATCACCGCCCAGGCGGGACTCAATAGCGTGCGTGTGCTGCATTGGGAAACAACTCCACAGTCCGGTATCAGCAACGATCAGTACCGCTACGGCCTGGTTGATCACCTGAACTCTTGCACCCTGGAATTGGCAGGCGACGCGCGAATCATCAGCTGGGAAACCTACTATCCCTTTGGCGAGACGGCGTGGTTTGCCGGCACTGACATGATTGAAGCGAGCTACAAAACCATTCGTTACTCGGGCAAGGAGCGGGATGCGACCGGGCTTTATTACTATGGATACCGCTTTTACATCTCGTGGTTGCAGCGATGGTTGAATCCGGATCCGGCAGGAACAGTTGACGGTTTGAACCTGTATCGGATGGTTCGAAACAACCCGGTAAGCCTGGTTGATGAAAACGGGCTTAATCCCAACAAGGCAAATGGCAGTTTAGTTGCAAGAATGACCGGGCTTTTTAATGGAGCCAATGTATCCGGGGCCCCGGCACCTGCACGTCCTCCGATCCCGTCGAGGCCGGGAACTCTTCCGTCTGCTCCTCCGCCCCGCCCACCCGTGCCCACGCAATCCAGCCCGGTTCAGATGAATGTAGCTGCGCCAGCGAAAAAGGAAGCTCCCCCACGACCACCGGCGCCAGTTGCCTTACCCACGGCGTCTCCGTCGACAGGGGCACTCCCTTCATATGCGACCGGTTCAATGGTTGTCGGCTCGCATTCATTGTTGATTGGTCAACAAGGGGGGATTGTGGCTATGAGGGGGGACGATCGTACCCCCGACCAGATCCGTACAGCGGGTGGTTTTTTCCCCAGGGATAACAGAGGGCCAAAAATCAAAGAAGAGTTCAGGCAAGCCGCTGTGACCAAAGGGATTAACACCCAGGCCCAGGAGCACGTTAGAAGTCCCATTGCGGGTTACGTGTCCACCGGCATGGATGAAGACTCAGGAGGGTACGGTGACACGAGAGCCTACCTCTACCGGATGGAAATTCCGGGTTTGAAAGAGCAAGCCGTCAATGATCAAACGCTGGGGCTCGGGTCGCCTTTCAAATTCACTCCCAAAGGAAGGTTGGATACCAGACTTTTGATGAGTGGTAACACGCTCGATCAGTCCAAATTCGTTGCGATGATTCCGCCATTGACGGTGGAAATGACCTTCATTACTCCAATTCCGAGCGCCTTCATCGTTGCTTACAGGCCGGCGAAGAGCAATCAATGGATATCTTTTCAACCATGATGACCCGGATGTAAGAAGCCCCCGCCCAACCCACTGCGGATAGGAGACGCAGCGGGCTGGACGGGGGCTTGTTTTGCTGCTCGTTACTGCGCGATGGTTTTCACCGACACGCCGCGCTCGATCGGGGTGGAGCGACCGTAGATATCTTCAAAACGCTCGATATCGTCTTCACCCAAGTAGCTGCCCGATTGCACTTCGATGATTTCCAGCGAGATCTTGCCCGGATTGCGCAAGCGGTGGACCGAGGCGATCGGGATGTAGGTCGACTGGTTTTCAGTGAGCAGGAACACGTTTTCGTCACAGGTCACTTCGGCGGTGCCGCTGACCACGATCCAGTGTTCGGCGCGGTGGTGGTGCATCTGCAGCGACAGGCACGCACCTGGCTTGACCGAGATGCGCTTGACCTGGAAGCGGCCGCCCATGTCCACCGAGTCGTAGGAGCCCCACGGGCGATAGACTTCGCAGTGGTTCTGGGTTTCGCTGCGACCCTGCTCATTGAGGGTGTTGACCATCTGTTTGACGCCTTGGACCTTGTCCTTGTGGACGATCATCATGGCGTCCTTGGTTTCGACGACCACGATGTTTTCCAGGCCGATCACCGACACCAGTTTGCCGTTGCCATGGATCATGCAGTTCTTGCTGTCCTGGATGACCACGTCGCCTTTGGTGACGTTACCGTTGGCATCTTTTTTATTGACTTCCCACAGCGACGACCAGCAACCGACATCGCTCCAGCCTGCGGTCAGCGGCACCACGCAGGCACGCTGGGTTTTTTCCATCACCGAGTAGTCGATGGAGTTGTCCGGGCAGCAGGCGAAGGTGGCGGGGTCGATGTCGACGGTGTCGGCATCCTGTGCGCTACGTTCCAGGGTCAGCACGCAAGTGTCGTAGATGTCCGGATCGTGTTTTTTCAGTTCTTCGAGGAAGCGGCTGGCACGGAACAGGAACATGCCGCTGTTCCAGAAGTAACCACCGGACTGGACGAACTCGGTGGCGCGTTTCACGTCGGGTTTTTCGACGAAGTGCGAGACACGGCTGACGCCTTCCGGCAGCAGGGCATCGTTGGTGGACTTGATGTAGCCGTAACCGGTTTCCGGTTTGGTCGCCGGCACGCCGAACAGCACCATTTCGCCACGCTCGGCCGCTACGGTGGCCAGGGCCAGGGCGCGTTGCAGGGCTTTCTGGTCTTCCAGCACGTGGTCGGCCGGCAGCACCAGCATCAACTCGTCGCGACCTTCATTGACCAGCATCATTGCGGTCAGGGCCACTGCTGGCGAGGTGTTGCGGCCGAAGGGTTCCATCAGCACGCGCTGCACGTCCAGGTTGCGGGCGCTCAACTGTTCGTTGACGATGAAACGGTGTTCCTTGTTACACACCACGATCGGGGTGTCCATGCCTTCGAACACCAGGCGTTCGAGGGTTTGCTGGAACAGCGTTTGTTCGCCGGTCAGGGCGAGGAATTGCTTGGGGAATTGCTTACGCGAAAGCGGCCAAAGACGTGAGCCGCTACCACCTGACAAGATCACCGGAATCATGTTGTTACTCCTTTAAATCGATTGGGTCAGAGCTACTGCGTTCTGTCGTTTCACTCTTGTTCTTGTTCCGTGTCCGAATTGACGCCTCGGTCCTCTGTGGGAGCTGGCTTGCCTGCGATGGCATCACCTCGGAGTATCTGTTGCACCGAGTTGTCTGCATCGCGGGCAATCCCGGCTCCCACAGGGATATGGGTCAATCCGACAAATGTGTTAGCGCGTCGAAACCGGGCGTTTCACCCACACTGGCGACAGGCTGCTGCCGCTGCCGGTGACGTACAGCACCGCGGCTTCGCCTCGTTCCAGGGCAACCGGCTTCACGTCGCCGACTTTGGTGGCGCCGTCATACAGCGCCAGGCTGACTTTCACCGGGTTGATCTCACGCTCGCCACGGCCTTTGGCAGCTACGGACGGGACGACTTCGGTCTTGCCGTCGGCGGTTTTCAGGGTCAGGGCCTTATCGCTCAGATTCTGCACGCGCACCAGGGATTTCTGCTTGTTCTTGAACGGCGGCTCTTCGATCAGTTGCGGTGCGCCGCTGGCGTTGTTGACCAGGGTGTAATAGTGGTCGCCGGCCAGTTTCACCGGCAGGGTCTGGCTGCCGACCTTGGCGCTGTAATCGCCGCCCGGCATGAAGCTGAAGTCGGTGCTGGACAGCGGCGCGACTTCGCTCAGGTTGGTGGTGCCAACAGTGGCGCTGACTTCAGCGTTAGCGGCGTTGTAGACCCGCACGAAACTGGAGCCTTTGGGTGCGGTCGGGCCGTAGAGTGCGCCGTCACCGGCGAAGGCTTGCATCGACAGCACGCTCATGCCGGCGACGAGAGCAAAGGTCTTGGCGAGACGGCGAGGAGTAGTAGTGAAAGTCATGGTGTACCTCTCTTTCAGTTTTGCGCCCGGTCGGGCGTCTCGGATTTAGTGTTTGCAGCTACGTTTTGTTGGCGTGCGCCGGCTTGTTTAAGCTCTGCGACCCACTGCGGGTCGGCGTCGCCGATTTCGTTGTTCACGGGCAGATATCGTTCAGGGAACTCCCAGATCAGCACTTGTGGCGGGCTGTTCTTGAAAGCATCGCTTTTGAGGTAGCTGAGCATCGGCAGAATCGGGCCATGGCCGTCTTCGGCGTAACTGACCACGTCGCTGTGCAGCGCTTCTTTCAGCGCGCCGATGAAGTTCCAGTTCGGATTGGCGCTGTAGCTGGTGCCGATCAGGGCCACCGGCACTTCAGTGTTGGCGAACAACGCGTCATCGCCGGCAGGCTGGTCCTGGGCCGTCACGGTGTTGCGCTTCTGCAAAGGCTCTGGCGCCGGCATCAGGTTTTCGAACAGCGGGTCCAGCGGCAGGAACAACCGCAGGTCGCCCTTGTGCGTCACCTTCTCCGCCGGTTCGGTGACGAAGTTTTGCGGTTCGCCGCTGAGCGGTGCCTTGTCGGCAATGGTTTTGGCCAGGGCCTGGGCAGCGACTTGCGCGCCTTCCGGGGTCCAGTGGGTGTCGGTACGCAGGAACACTTGCTGACCGTCTTGCTTGGCCTTTTGCAGCGGGCCGAGCAGGTCAGGGGCGAGGATCTTGTCGGCCGCCACACGAGCGTGGAAGTCCTTGTACAGGTTGGCGTGGATACTCGCCGGCTTCGCTTCACCCAGGTGTTCCGGGTACAGACGCGTCTTGGCCGGAACAATCGCCATCACCAGTTGCACGCCTTGCTTTTTCAGTTCCTGGCGCACGCCTTCGACCAGCGCGTAGTTGCCTTGCAGGTTCAACTCTTCGTTGACGATCGGGTGGAACTCTTCATCGCTATAGAGCCACTGATCGCGACCGAGCACCACGCCCGGACGACCTTCATTGAACAGTTTGAAATCCAGCGCGGCCCAAAGATTGGTGCCCAGGCGCTTGATCGGGAACTCGTCGTCGTAGTGCGTCTCGACGGCTTTGCTCCAGCGACCGTTGAGCACGGTCGCATCGGCGTTGGTACTGAAGCCGAAGAAGCTGCGTACCGACCACACGCCCAGGACCAGCAAGGTCACCAGGAACAGGGCGATGTAGAAGATGCGTAATGAGCGGGTCATAGTCAGATCCCTCAGAACTGGAAGTAAAGGAACGGCGAGAAGCTTTGCGCCGAGAGTTTGAGAATCGAGGCAATGAACAGCAGCAGTACCAGGGCGCGCATCACGTAACGGGACCAGTCAGCGGTCCAGTAGGCCGGTTGCACAGTCGCGTCAACGCCGACGGTGTAACCCGGTTCGTGGATGCTGGCCGGGTTGTCACCCGGTACGGCTTTGATCATTCCAGGAGTAGCCGCGGCAGGGCCATCGGCCTCGACGTTGGCAGCAGGCTTGGTCTTGACCGGTGGCCGGTTGGTGTAGAAATCACGGATGCCGAAGAACGCCAGGGTTGCGTAAGCCACCACCAGGGTTGCCACTTGCAGACCGGTGAGGCTGGCCTGGTTGAGTTCCGACAGCGACCATTCGCCGAAGCTGAACATCGCGCCATACATGCGACCGGCGACGTGCAGGTTTTCTGCGCGGAAGATCACCCAGCCCATGACCACAAGCAGGAAGGTCAGCGCCCAACGGATCGGGTTGATGCTGCGCGGCGAGGTATTCAGGCCGAGGGCCTTTTCGATCGCCAGCCACATGCCGTGCCAGGCACCCCAGATGATGTAGGTGATGTTCGCGCCGTGCCACAGACCACCGAGCAGCATGGTCAGGAACAGGTTGCGATAAGTCATCAGCGTGCCTTTACGGTTACCGCCGAGGGTGATGTACAGATAGTCACGCAACCAGGTCGACAGGCTGATGTGCCAGCGACGCCAGAACTCGGTGATCGACTGGCTGATGTACGGCTGTTTGAAGTTTTCCATGAAGCGGAAACCCATCATCAAGCCCAGACCAATCGCCATGTCGCTGTAGCCGGAGAAGTCGAAGTACAGCTGCGCGGTGTAGGCCAGGGCGCCGAGCCAGGCGTCGCCCGTGGTCGGGTTCTGCAAGGCGAAGCAATGGTCGGCCACGACCGCCAGGGTGTCGGCGATGAAGACCTTCTTGATGAAGCCCTGCATGAACCGCGTGGCACCTTCGGAGAACTTGTCGAGGGTGTGGGTGCGGTTGTTGAACTGGTCGGCCAGGTCACGGAAACGCAACACGGGGCCCGCGATCAAGTGCGGGAAGATCGCCACGAATGCGGCAAAGTCGATCAGGTTGCGGGTCGCCGGGGTATCACCACGGTAGACGTCGATGATGTAGCTGATGGACTCGAAGATGTAGAACGAGATCCCGATCGGCAACAGCACGTGGGTCAGGATGAACGGCGACAGACCGACCGAGGTCATCATCGCGTTGATACTGTCCACACCGAAGTTGGCGTACTTGAAGTAGCCGAGGATGCACAGATCCACCCCGACGCCCAGGAGCAGCCAGCGCTGGGCCGGTTTGGTCCGAACGCCTGCCGCACCGACTTTCAGGCCGATCCAGTAGTTCCACAGCGTGACGGCTGCGAACAGCGCAAGGAAGTCCACACGCCACCAGGCGTAGAACACGTAGCTGGCGATCAGCAGCAGCAAGTTGCGATAGCGTATTCCGCTCAAGTAGTACATGCCGAGAAAGATCGGCAAGAACAGAAACAGGAACACGTTGGATGAAAATACCATCCCGATCTCTCCATGTTTAACCAACAGTCAAGGGCCAAGGCCCCCCCAAACCCCCCATGAAAAATCAGGTGGGTTGTATTACTTTTTCGCTATTGGAACCGGGTCCCTGTGGGAGCTGGCTTGCCTGCGATTACGGTCTGACATTCAGCATTGATGTCGACTGATAAACCGCTATCGCAGGCAAGCCAGCTCCCACATTTAACCGAACTCCACAGGGGGATTTTTGTCAGCTCCCCTTGTTGCCTTTCTCGCTGGCCGGGTCGTAGACCTTGGTCAAATCCCCGCCGAGGCGGAAGGTCTTGAACGGCTGCATTTTGTGTTTCTGCGCCAGCACGTCTGGCGTGCAGGTGTAGAGCGAGCAGAACGGTTCGAGCCAGGCGAATTTCGAATCGACCTTGAGGTCGGTCATGTCCTGTTCTTTACCGTTCTTCTCCTCGAATTCATCCGGGTCTTCCACGCCTGCAAGCACGCGATCACCCAAGCGTTTCAAGGCACCGTTGTTTTCCTGGCGCAAATCGACACCGTTGACCTGGGCGAAACTGGCGATCATCGCCAGTGGCGGCAGGGCATAGTTGTGATAGGCGAGGGCGCGTTGCTGGCGCTTGAGCTCGTTGGGCAGGAAGCCTTGGGCGTCGACCTGATTGACGCCGACCTTGTATTCCTTGACGGCCCAATCGAACAGGTCGCGGCGGTTGGTGGCGACCGACGTGGCCATCACCGACCAGGCGGCCCAGTACGAGTGGTTGTTGGTTTGCTCGAGCGGAAGGTTGTCCCAATCGCTGACCACCTGATCAGCCATTTTGCTGAACCAGGCTTCAATCACTTGCGCTTCTTGCTGGTGGGTCGCCAGCGGATGCGAGTCAGAGAACTTCAGGCGTACATAGGACGAAGCCATGCTGCCCAAGGCCCATTTGCGCATGGACTTGCCGGTGTGGTTGAAGTCCTTGGACATCAACGCGTCAGCCTTGGCCCAGGCAGTCAACCAGTTGAGGGTGCATTCCAGTTGTTCCGGACGACCGTCACGCATGAACTGCATCACCTGCTTGCTGGTCGCGCGCTCAATCTTGGTGATGTCGGCGGTGGTCTCGCGGAAGGCTTTTTCCGATGCCTCGTTCAGGGTCGAACGGGCCTTGTCGGAGCCTTCGTATTTGCTGCGAAACTGCAGGGCGCCGGTGTAGGGCGTCGGCATCGCGTCGCAGCCTTCACTCTTGCCACCGGTTTTGACTTTTTCAATGGGCGCGAAGTAACCCTGGGGCGGGCGAAGTGGCGCGGCGGCCTGGGTGGCGCCGGCGAACATCGCCAGCGTCAGCAGGGAGGGCGCGAGTAACTTTTTCAGCGTTCGGGTTTGCATGCAGTTCATAAGAGGTAGCCTCATTGCCCGGCTTGAGCGGTACGCTGCCCGGCGCCGGAGAACACGTTGCGTTTGCAGATTTTCGCTTCGACTTTCTGAGGCGCGGCACCTGCTTTTTCAGGCCCCTGGACTTCGACGGCCAGCAGATTCTGCGAGGCCCAGTCTTCGTCCGTGCGCAACTCGAAGGCGAAACGCCCGTCGGTATCGGAGGTTTCCGGTTTTTCGATCTTGATGTCCTCGTGGCGCCCATTCATGTACCAGAGGGTGGCTTGCAAGGTTTTCACCGAGGTGTCGGCGAAGCGGATGTCGACCTGGTGGCTGCTGTTGCGCAGGTCCAGGTTCTTGCTGTTGACCATCAATTCGTTTTTGCCCGGTTTCAGCGTGGCGCTGGCGCTCATCTGTGCATCTTTACCTTCGCAACCGTTGTCCAGCAGCGCCATCATTTGGCGGTAGATGGTTTCCTGATCGAGGCGATAAAGCGGCGAGAATTCCCAGATGAGGATTTTCGGTGGTTTGGTCTGGAACTCTTCGCTGCCCAGGTACTGCAGCATCGAACCTTCGAAGCCACCACCGGGGAATGCCACGTTGAGGATGTCGGCGCCGATGGCCTCTTCGAGGAAACCGGCGAAGTTGTAGTTCTTGCCACTGTGGCTGGTGCCGACCAGGGTGATTTCCGGATTGCCGGAATCACTGAACAGATCGCCATCGCCCGCTTCGCCCTTTGGCTCGGTGGTGAACTGATCCATGTACTGGATCGCGTAGCTGGTGCCACAGAGTTGACCAGCCATGTTGTGTAACGTTCCGGTCTTGCCCATGCGACCCGACTTATGGGTCTCGAATTCACGCTTGGGAACGTCGGCGAAGGCCGGCAATTGCTTGACCTTCTCGGCGACAATTTTCGCTGTGCGCTGGGCGCCATACGGCGTCCAGTGTTGGTCGCCGCGGAAGTAGAAGTCGTGGGCTGGCAGGGTCTCGGGCAACGATTCGTTGGTCAGCGGCGACAGGTCCGGGACCACGTAACCCATCTGCGCGAAACGCCCGAGCATGGTTTTGTAGTTCTTCAGCGCCTTGTCGAAGTCGTAGCTCGCCTTCTCGGCCGGGTTCAGCTTGTTGCGGTTCACCAGGCCACGGGTCGGCTGGTAAACGATGACCAGTTCCACGCCTTTGCTCTTGAACGCATCGTGCAGTTGTTTCATGCGTTTGTAGCCAGCGGGCGTGGTGTCGAACTCGGTGCGCAAGTCTTCTTGCGTACGGAATAGCCAATCGCCCTGCGCCTGCACGAGCGTGGTGAAGTTCTGCTGATAGCGGGTGGTGTAGTTCTTCGGGTCATGGGCGGCGGGGCACAGGCTGCAGCAATCCTCGGCCTTGAAGCTGGGTGCTTTGGCGTCTTCGGCACGTACGCCACCACTGGCCGCGAGAATGCCCGCGGTCAGGGCCGACAGGCTGAGTAATTTGATCAAGTGTGAGTGCATAAAATTATCCTCAGTCCCGCATTTCGGTCTGGCGTTCGACAGGGTCGATCAGCACGGCTTTCTGCTGGCGCACCAGCAGGTCGAGAATTTCATCCTGGCGCTCGCCGAGAATCCCCGAGAAGCTGATGCCGCTGGATTTGGTTGGTGCGAGCATCGATACGCGATACAACTCCACGCTCAACGGCGAGTCGATCGACAGTGGTCCGCTGCCATTGGCGGCCAGTTCACCACCGACCACGATCAGCGACACCTGAGCGTCGAACGGATCGAGCTTGATGTCCCGGTCGGTGTCGGTCAGGTCTTTGATGTGCCCGTAGACACCGGTCAGGCCGTTGGCCATCGAGACGTTTTCATACAGGCGAATGTTCACGCTGTTACGAATACGAATGCCGTGGCGTCGGTTGCTGATCACCTTGTTGCCCCACAACAGGTTGTCGGCACTCTCGTAGAGGGTGATGCCGTCGGTGTGGTTCTTGTAGATCTCGTTGTAGGCGATCAGGTTGTTCACGCTGTTACGGTCGATCACCAGGCCCGACAGCTTGTTGTCGTAGCTGCGGTTGTTGAAGATGAAGCTGTCGTTGACCTCACGGGAAATAATGATCCCGTGCTTCTTCTTGGTCCCGTACACCGTGTTGTCGGCGATGATCAGACCGTGGGAACGGTCATGGGGGTCGATGCCGTAGACGATGTTGTCTTTGTAGGTGTTGCTCTTGACCACGAAGTCGCGGGTTTCGTAGCAGTAGAAGCCGTACCACATGTCCGAGAACTCGGAGCCGATGATCCAGCCGGACGGTTCAGGGCGCTTGAGCACCTTGGCCATGTTCGGCGTGTATTGGGAAATACTCACGCCATAGGACTTACTGTTGGCGTAACCGAAACTGGCGATCTTGCTGTCGGCGATGTAGGTCTCGGTGCCACCCCAGGACAGCAGGAACGGACGGAATTCCTTGGGCGACTTGAAGGCCGCCGGGCCGTTGGCCTTCTCGCTCCAACCGGTGATCTTGGTGTTACGCACAAACAGCTGGCCGTCGTTGACCAGGAACGAACCGGCCTCTTGGGACAGGCGCAACTCCTCGGTCTGCTTGTCGATTTCGAGGATGCCTTTTTGCCCGACCACGATCGGCAGCTTCGCCAGGAACACGCCCGGCGAAGTTTCACTGAAGTACTGCTTGGGCAGCTTCTTGGTCAGATCCTTGAGGTTCATGTAGCCGTCGTCGATGAAGATCGCCTGCGGGATGCCGTGCTGACGCACCACCCACTCGGCCATCTTGTTGTCGCCGCCGATGAAGTCCTTCAGGGCGTTTTCCTGCATCATCCGGCGCACGCTGATTTTGCCGGGCTGGGTGCGCACGATTTTCGCGGCGATGGCGTCGCTGGTGTAGCCAGAGGTGTCCGGCAGTTTCGGCTTGGCCAGGTCCAGCGGCGCGGTTGGCGCGCTGCTGACGGTGTAGGTCTTGGCCTGTTGCAGCCCTTTGGCCATGGTCGTCGATTTACCCTGTTGCACAGGCTTGGCCGGTTCGACGGTGGCGAAGGCGGCTGCGCTGGCGAGCAGCAGCGCGCCGGCCAGCAGGCTGATCGAGCCTTTCTTGGCACTGTTCATGTCGGGCACTCCCTTCGCGGTTTGCATCAGAAGCGCCAGACCACGTCGACAAACGCGCGGTGCATGTACGAATCGACTTCTTTGCCATACGCATCGCCAGGCTTGAACACACCGCCACGGAACCGTACCAGTGCCGACGGCTCATCGATCGACTGACTCAACGACGCTGGCAGCAGGCCTTGCTTGAAGTACTTGGTGACCACCAGGTCCATTTCCTGACCGAGGTCCTTGTTGCCATCTTCCAGCGGCAGGGAGGTGCTGGAGAGGATCGCGCCGGTCACGTCGTCGGTGTTGTTTTCGACGGCGTTGATGCCATTGCTGCCCACCGGCTTGTTGCCGTCGACGCGCCAGAACTTGTGGTAGATCAAGCTGGCGTCGTATTCGTCGTTGAGCATCCACGAGCCGAACAGGGTAGCGGTCTGCATGTTGTTCATTTCGCCACGGAAGGCTTCGCCGAAACGGTGAACCCGCGAGCGTGTACCGGTGTAGTTCGAGCGATTGCTTTCCAGGCCGGTCTGTTCGTACTCGGCGCTGGCACGGGCATACGCCGCACCGACTTGCCACTGCGGATCAAGGCGCAAACGCAGGCCGATATCGGTGGCCCAGCCATTGAGGTCTTCACCACGTTTGGCTTCGGTCGGACGCGTGCCATCGGCGTTCAGCGGGTTGACCGTGTCGGTGTCGCCGCTCATGCCGGTGATGCTGCCCCAGTAATTGACGGTGTTGGTGTTGCGCCAGTTGTAGGCATCGCTGTCGGCGGTAAGGCCGAGCCAGCTGATGTCGCCGTTCTGCTTTTTATCCAGCGAATCGCCGGCCACACCCGGCTCCGGATAGTCGAGCTTGCCGTCATCGTGGGTGTGATGACCGCGAATGCCGACCCAGTTACCCGGCGACCATTGGCCGGCAACGTCGCCGAAAACGTGCAGGCGATCCTTGTCCTTGGGCGCCAGCTCTTTCAAGTCGGTGCGGTATTCGCTGAAGCGTTCGGCGATACCGACGTTGGCGCGCAACAGGGTGGTGTCGAAAGTCCAGTTCAGGGCTTCGATGTTGGTGTCGCGCCATTGGCCATCGTCGTTGCGCAGGCGTTGGCGACCGAGCTTGAGGATCTCGCCAGGGTAGGGCGTGAGGCCGCTGTAGCCGACCCAGAACTCGCGCATCGCCAGGTAGTTCTTCTTGGTTTTGCGATCACCGTTGTCGGTGGTCTGGGTACCGTCGCTGTCGGACTGTTGCAGGGTGTCCGTTTCGATGATGTCGGTGGACGTCACGGCCTGGCCCATGGCGTAGGCGCTCCATGCGCCGCTTTCGCCGTATACCCATGGACGCAGGTCGAGGCCGACGCCGGAAACGTCGCCGCCGCTGGCAGTGCCCAGGTCACGGTCGTCTTCGGACTGGCCGGTAACTTTGACTTCGAGGCCGAAGTTCTTGTCTTCGGTCAGGGCTGCCAGGGTCGGGCACGACCACAGCAGGGCGAATGTCAGGCCAATACCGGCCTTCACGAATGGATTGAGCTTCATAGGGATTCCTCGCCGTCTTCTTCTTGCAGGGCGTGCAGTTCCAGCGTGTCCGAACTCACAGCGCTACGAATGGCCTGCTCTTGTTTCAGCAGGCGTTGGGCCTCGGCCAGCCGGTCAGGCGGCAGTTGCGCTTCGATGGTTTGCGCAAGCTCATTGGCTTGCGGGGTGTTTTGAGCCTTCGCCAATTGGCTGAAGACATAAGCGTTGACCGGGTCGGGCCGGGTGCCCTTGCCTTGGGAGAACAATTGGGCAATGGCGAAATCGGCGCTGTTCTGGCCGTTGCGTGCAGCGGTCAGCAGGTGATCCAGAGCCTTCTGCGGATAGACCTTGCCCAGGTAACCACGACGGTAAATCTGACCGAGGTAGTAATCGGCGGCGACCTCACGGCCGACGGCTTTCTTGAAGTGCTCTTCGGCGACCTTGGCGTCGGCGGGCACCATTTTTCCTTCGAAGTAGAGCTTGCCCAGCAACAGTTCGGCACGCGGCTGATCAGCGGCGCGGCCGTTGTCCAGGTACTTCATCAGGGTGTCGACGTCGCCCAGTTCAGGGAAGTCGTAGAGCAATTGCGCGAGGCTGACCCAGGACGCCGGATAGCCAGGTGCGATGCCTTCGAGCAGCGACTGAGCGGTTTTCTCGTCGGTCTTGCCCAGGCTTGCGTCGCCCAGCACGCGGGCCACGCTGTCCACACGTTGCGCAGAGACGACGCCACGGCTTTGAGCGGCCTGCATCTGCTTGATCAGTTCGGCCTGTTGCTCTGGCTGGCCGCGTTTCTGATAGACCGTGGCCAGTTCGACGTAGCAGATGTCGGTGGTGTTCAACGCCGCTTTGCAGATCTTTTCCACGTCATCCAGGTGTTGGTCGTAAGTGCCCTGGGTGCGATAGAGCAGCACTTGCGCCAGACCGGCTTCCGGTTTGCCTTCGGTGCGCCATTGGCTGATCTGCTGCTGCGCGTTGACGTTCGGGAAACTGTGCGGGTATTGCAGGTACAGCATTGCCAGCGGGATCAGGGTGTTGCCTTCGCCATTCGCCGAGGCTTTTTTCAACAGCGCTTCGGCTTCGTGATGTTCGGCTTCGGTGGCGCCGGGTTTGGCCACCAGCAGACGACCCAGGCGAGCCTGAGCCCGCGGCGAGACGCTGGCCGCGGCGCGGTAAGTCGCCTCGGCCTTTTTGATTTGCGCCGGGTCACGGCTGTCGACTTGCAGATCGGCCAGGCCAACCTGAGCTTCGCTGTAACCCAGGTCTGCCAGTTGCTGGTAGTTCTGCGCCGCCAGCGTGGTGTCGCCGCGCTTGAGGGCTTCATTGGCCAGACGCTGGTCGGGCAGGCCGGCGCAGCCGGCCAGGCTCACGGCCAGCGCGAGTGAGCACACCACATAACCACTGTGGGAGCGGGCTTGCCCGCGATTCAGGCGACTCGGTACTTCAGAAAGACCGCGTTGTTCCGATCGCGGGCAAGCCCGCTCCCACAGGGTTCGCGGTGTTTTCAGGAGACTGAATAGGGTCACGGGCATGTCCTCTGTTTAAAGACCGGCGGCCATGGCTTTGTTGATCAGCCAGTTCAGGTTCGGGCCACGAGTGCTGTTCACTTCCACTGGGCGACCGGCGAAAGCGCTGTCCAGTGGCTCGTCAGGTTTGATCTGCACGCGGATGTCGGACGACAGGTCGGCACTTTTCAGGCTGGTGCTGCTGACAATCTTGCCGGTACGGGTTTGGTCTTCACCGGCGATCTGGAAGCTGACGGTGGTGCCTGGACGCACATCGTCGAACTGGCGATAAGAGAAGCGTGCTTCAACGTTGGCTTCGGTGTTGCGCGGCACCAGTTGGAAGATCACGTCGCCTTTGCTGGCGTACTGACCGTTAGCCACCAGTTGCTGAGACACGGTGCAATCGCACGGCGAAGTCAGGGTGCCGGTCATTTGCTTGCCGAACAGCTCTTCAACCTTGGACGGTTTCAGTTGGTCTTCGTCCAGATGGCCCTTGAGTACGTCGAGCATGCTGGTGCTGAAGGTCGCCAGCGGTGCGCCTTTGGCGGCAACGCCGTCAGCCTTGATCAGGCTCTGCACGGTGCCGTCGCGGGGCATGGTGATGTTCATGCCTTGCACGCTGACCAGACCGGCCTGGGCGTGGCTGACGAAGTACATGCCGTACACCGATTTGAAAATGAAACCGAATGCCACCAGGCCGACCACGAAAATACCGGCGCTGAAGGTCACCGCTTTCAGGCGCCCGAGCGGGGTCATGCCGTGGCCGCCATCCTTGACCTTGCGCGCCTTGGTGAAGTTGTCGCGCTGCAGGGTCGCCAGCATTTCACCCACGCTGACGATGTCGCCAGCCAGGTGCGAGGTGATCAAGTGGCGCAGGGTGGAAATGTCACGGGGCTCCAGGTTCTGGAACTGGCAACCGGTGCGACCGGTCTGGCGATCGACGGAGCGGATTTGCAATTCCACGTCCATGGCCAGGCCGAGGTTATCGATCACGAATTGCAGGCGGGCCTTGTGCACATCGCCGACCTTCAGCGGCAGCTGACCGGCGTTGAACGCCAGGCCGCCAGCGGAAAGGTCGATGACCCGGGCTTCAACCGGAGTCCGGTCTGGACCGAAGAAACGCAGCTTGGCCGGGATTTTCACACGAGCGTGTTGGCGCTGGGCTTCGGATTCGTGCACTACGTTGGAGTTGACGGCGGTATTCATATGGGCGATTTCCTAGTTAATTCAGGCGAGTTCGGTCAGACCATCAGCAGCAGCACGGCGACAAAAATGCTGCCGGCGGAGAAGGTCATGGTCCGAGACGACCAAGTGTTGAACCAACGTTGAAAGCTGGCGAGATCACGGGTCAGAGAAGTGGGCTGGCGAGTCCAGGACTGTTGATCGAGGCGGAAGAACACGTAGATCTTCACCAGCGCGCCGACGATCTGGTTGTAATAGAGAATCGCCGGGTAGGCCGGGCCGATCCGGTGACCGGAACAGGACAGCAGCACGGTAAGGATCAGGCGGGTGATGCCGATCCACAGCAGGTAAACCAGGATGAACGCGCTGCCGTACTTGAAGGTGGCGAGGATTGCCACGGTCAGGCCCAGCAAGGACGTCCACATCGACACGCGCTGATCGAACAGCACCACGGAGGTGAACAGGCCGAGGCGTTTCATCCCCAGGCCCAGGGCGCGGGAGTTCTGTCGCAGGTTGTTGCCATACCAGCGGAACATCAGTTTGCGGCTGGCCTTGATGAAGCTCTTCTCCGGCGGGTGTTCCACGGTGTTGATCGCCGCATCGGGCACGTAGAAGGTGTCGTAGCCCAGGCGCATCAGGCTGAACCAGCTCGACTTGTCATCGCCAGTCAGGAACTTGAAGCGACCCAGGCGCCAATGTTGCAGCGAGTCGCTTTCCACATCGGCGATGAAGTCCGGATTGGTGACCACGGTGGCGCGGAATACCGACATCCGGCCGGTCATGGTCAACACGCGCTTGGACAGGGCCATGGAGCACATGTTGATGTGGCGCTGGGCGAATCGCAGTTTGTGCCATTCGCTCATGATGTAGCCGCCGCGCACTTCACAGAACTCGTTGGTGGTCAGGCCGCCGACATTGCCGAACATCTGGAACCACGGCACGGTCTTGAGCACAACGCCTTCGGCCAATACGGTGTCGCCATCGATCACGGCAACCACGGCGCGATCGTCCGGCAGGTGGCGTGAAATGGCGCGGAAACCGTAGGCAAGGCCATCGCGTTTGCCGGTGCCGGGAATGCGCACGAAGTCGAGCTTGACCCGTGGTGGTGGGTTCATGCGTTTCCAGAGGCTCTTGACCAGCAGCTCATCGGACATTTCGACGATGGAGCAGACCACGGTGGTCGGCAGTTCGCAGTCGATGGCCTCGCGGATTACCGAGCTGTAGACCTGAGCGGTGGTCAGCGCGTCGATACGGAAGCTGGTGACCATCAGAAATACATGGGACGGGTCTGCCGCTTTGCCCAGCTTGCGCACTTTGCGCCGCAGGTGCGGGTAGACCACGTACAGAAACAGCATGCCGCGCAGAAAGTGCGTGGCACCCATCGAGTAGCGCCAGATACCGACGATACCGATCAGAAAGATGAAGTCCTTCGACTCGGAGTCGAACGTGGACGCAGGCAGCGCCATGGCGATGCCCATCAGTAAACTTAGGTAAAACAGCCAACCGGCGGCCTGAAGTAGGCCGTGCTTTAGCCTGTGCATAATCTGCATCCGTCTCGATCTCGGGCGAGCCTGTGGGGTGGCCCGATGGGGTTAAGGCAGGCGTAGAAAGCCAAGTCGATCTCATCAGACCTGCAGGAGCGAGGCTTGCCCGCGAAGGCGGCGGACCTGACACATCACGTCGCCTGGTTCGCCGGCAAGCCTGGCTCCTACGGGGAAGGTGTTACCAGCAGATGCCTTCGGTCCGGCCACTCACGCTGGTGGCTTTGGACATGAAGCCAACCAGGTCGACCACTTGCTTGCCGTGTGGAGCTTCCAGCGCCAGGGCGCGGAATTTCTCGTCACGGTTGCCGAGGATGATCACGTCAGAGTTGGCGATCACGTCGTCGAAGTTGGAGTTGAGCAAGGACGAGACGTGAGGGATCTTCGACTCGATGTAATCCTTGTTCGCACCATGAACGCGGGCGTACTCGACGTTGCTGTCGTAGATGCTCAGGTCGTAGCCCTTGCCGATCAGCATTTCCGCCAGATCAACCAGTGGACTTTCGCGCAGGTCGTCGGTGCCGGCCTTGAAGCTCAGACCCAGCAGGGCGACTTTGCGTTTGTCATGGCTGGAGACGATGTCGAAGGCGTTCTGCACCTGGGACACGTTACTGCGCATCAGCGAGTTGAGCAGCGGTGCTTCCACGTCCAGGGAACCGGCGCGGTAGGTCAGGGCGCGGACGTCTTTTGGCAGGCAAGAGCCGCCGAACGCAAAGCCTGGGCGCATGTAGTACTGGGACAGGTTCAGTGTCTTGTCCTGGCAGACCACTTCCATCACTTCGCGACCGTCGACACCGACGGCTTTGGCGATGTTGCCGATCTCGTTGGCGAAGGTCACCTTGGTGGCGTGCCATACGTTGCAGGTGTACTTGATCATCTCGGCAACGGCGATGTCCTTGCGGATGATCGGTGCGTCGAGTTCTTCGTACAGCGATTGCAGAACGTCACCCGAGGCCTTGTCGAACTCGCCGATAACGGTCATTGGTGGCAGGTCGTAGTCGGCGATCGCGGTGCTTTCACGCAGGAACTCAGGGTTCACTGCAACGCCGAAATCGACACCGGCTTTCTTGCCGGAGCAGTCTTCGAGGATCGGGATCACCACGTTTGCCACGGTGCCCGGCAGTACGGTGCTGCGAACCACGATGGTGTGGCGGGTGGTCTTGTCACGCAGGACAAAACCGATCTCGCGGCACACGGCTTCGATGTAGTTCAGTTCCAGATCGCCGTTCTTCTTGCTCGGCGTACCGACGCAGATCATCGACAGGTCGGTGTCGCGAATCGCCTCGGCGAAGTTGGTCGTGCCGCGCAATTTGCCCGTCTCGATACCCTTGTGCAGAAGTTCGCCCAAACCCGGTTCAACGATCGGCGATTTGCCGGCGTTGATCATATCGATTTTGTCTTTGGCAACATCGACGCCAACGACGTCATGGCCCCGTGCAGACAGGCAACCGGCACATACTGCGCCGACGTAACCCAAACCAAATATGCTGATGCGCATCGCAATTACCTCTGTGTTTATCAAGCCATTACATGGCCGGAGTTAATGGTGTTCAGCGGTCATAGTGCACTCGCAAGTGCGACTTAAAGGCGCCACAATGCCGTGTGCAGGCATACTAAGTTCCGAGTGTCTAAATAAGTGCACTCAAGGTGTGCGCAACCAGGCCTTATTGTTATGACTTGCCCTGTTATGCAGCCGATCCTCTTTTCCGAAGACTTCGGTGCAAAGGTTTTGCGCGCTCAATGCCAGGCCCGAAAGCCCGTAAATCAAGCGGTTGGGTGCTCAGGTGAGCACGTTTATAGGGGCGCAGCCGTGGCCTTGTAGGGGATAGTAATGGTGCGTTATCTCCTGTCCTTCATGTGTTGCCCAAATAAGTGATCAGTAAGCCCAAGTAAGTATGACAACTTCGCTACATGGATCCCTTGTCTGTGTAAGTTATCTCGCACAATCACCGAGAGAATCGTTACCGGTGGTATGAGCGGCGCATTTGGACATAGTTCCTGTCCACCCATCGCGAATTCTGAAATTTCTTGCAATATTGAAAAAGATGGCACTGCTCTCATATTGATAGCACTTGCCGTTTGGGCCTTGATATATGGGGTGATTGTTGGTTTGGATATTTTTTTGCCACTACGCGTAAAATTTTTCAGTGCCACTACTGAAAAAAATGTTCAATGTCGAGTGAAACTAAAGTTAGAAAATGGAGTGCTTGAATATTGGCGCCAATAAAGCGGCGAAAAGGAAGGGATTGTTCGACGATCAAAGGGAACGCGCACGACGAAGTAATGGGTGTCGTGCGCTGACTTAGTGCAGGCTCTATTACTCCGGTGCGTGATCGCGCAGGAACACCAGATTGTCCGGTTTAGACTGTTCGGCGCTGTAGCGATAACCCTGAACGTCGAACTGCTTGAGGGCGACCGGGTCATTGATGCGTTCTTCGATGACGAAGCGGCTCATCATCCCGCGGGCCTTTTTCGCGTAGAAGCTGATGATTTTGTACTGGCCGTTCTTCAGATCCTTGAACTCGGTGTTGATGATGCGCGCGTTCAGGGCACTGCGTTTGACCGCCGAGAAGTACTCGTTGGAGGCCAGGTTCAGCAGCACGTCATCGCCTTGATCGGCCAAGGCTTCGTTCAGCCATTCGCTGATCCGCGTCCCCCAGAAGGCGTACAAGTCCTTGCCACGGGCATTGGCCAGTTTGGTGCCCATCTCCAGCCGATAGGGCTGCATCAGGTCCAGAGGACGCAGCAGGCCGTACAGGCCGGAGAGCATGCGCAAGTGTTGTTGGGCGTAATCGAAGTCGGCTTCGCTGAAGGTTTGTGCATTCAGGCCGGTGTACACGTCGCCCTTGAATGCCAGCAAGGCCTGCTTGGCGTTGGCTGGGGTGAAGGCTGGGGTCCAGCTACCGAAACGCGCGGCATTGAGGCCACCGATCTTGTCGGAGACGTGCATCAGCTCGCTGATCTGCGCCGGTGTCAGGTCGCGCAGTTGCAGGATCAGTTCCTGGGAATGGTCGAGGTATTGCGGCTGAGTGAAGCGCTGGGTCGCCGGCGGTGTTTCGTAATCGAGGGTCTTGGCGGGGGAAATCACCATCAGCATGAAGTCGTCTCCTTTAATCGTGGCGGCGATTCTAGGGGGTTGTCTGCGTTGACTCCAGCTATCAAGTCCATAGGTGATCGGTGGTGTAACCAGGTTTTGTAGCAGAGGGAGATCCTGTGGCGAGGGAGCTTGCTCCCGCTCGAGCGCGAAGCGGTCGCAATACAGGCGCATGTGTTTTTCTAAGGGAATGTATTTGTCGGTTTGAGGGCTGCTTCGCAGCCCAACGGGAGCAAGCTCCCTCGCCACAATGAGTTCGGTGCTGCTGCGGTAATGTGAAGGCGATCGGCTATAGTGCCGCGCGGGTTTTGTTATGGAGACATCCCATTGCGTATCGTTTTTCTATTCTCGGCCTGGCTCTTGAGCTTCGGCGCCATGGCAGCGCCGGGCGATGTGGCGACGCTTGATCGCAGCACCTGGCCTGAACAGCTCAGTAACCCGACGCTGTTCGACGTCGCCTCGCGGGCCGAAATCCTCATGTTTGCCCGGGTTCTGCTGGCCAGTGAGTCGCTGGATGAAGCGAGCCTGGCTCAACGCCTGGGCCTGCGCACCCTCAATCTGGACTCGGTCAACCAGCTGCGCCAACGCATGTGGCAGCGTTTGCTGAGCAATTACAACTTCGCCCAACAGAGTTGCGATCAGGATGCTTCCTTCTGTTTCCTGGTCGAGGACATGGCCACCTTGCGTGAGCAAGCGGCCAAGTTTCAGGTGAGCGACGACAGCTATTACATAAAGTGGGCCGAGCCGAGCCGGTTGTTCCACGCCCAGTACCTGGACGAGCAGTTACGCAAGGCCGCGCTATTCCCGCAGACCAGCAGCGAAGTCGATCGTTTTGGCGACTATGAGCGTAATGGCGATGCCATGAATGACCGGCTGTTCCTGCTGACCTTCGACAGCGCCGCCAATGCCACGCCAGATAACACGGCCTGGGTCACCGAGTACCTGCGCAAATCCAACATGAGCGCTACGTTCTTCGTCCTCGGCAAGGACATGCAGGCCCGTCTGGCCGAGCGTTCTGTGGCCAGCCTGCAAGGGACTTATTCGCAGCAATGCGTTGGCGTGCAAGGCTGGGAGTTTCGCTCCCACAGCCACTGGCAGGACTGGCAGGACTCGGTGCGACGCAGCACCGAGCTGGTCAAAGGCAAGCTGCCGGAGAATTACGTCCCGTTGTTTCGCCCGCCCGATGGTCAACGTCGATCCGATGCTGAAGGCTTCTTCACGTCTCAGGGCTTGCAGGTGGCATTGTGGGATATCGATGCCCAGGATGGCGCCGGCAAGCTCAAGGGCAGCCAGAGCGCACAACGGGTGTTGACCCTGATGCTGCTGTGGCGGCACGGGGTGATCAATTTCAATGTGAAGCAGGATGCGCTGAAAACGGCGATGCCTTGGCTCATTACGCAAACGGCGCCAAGCGGGATCGGTTGGGCAGACTGTCAGGACGCGTTTCGCTGAAAACTGCGACAGGCCGTAAACATTGGGGGAGGGGCGATTTCTGGAGAGAAATCGGTGCAGGCGGACTTCCGACTTTAACGGCACATTGCCTGCACGCCAAGGGCTATTCGTCACTCTGAAAAATAAACTTCAAAAAAACGTCAAAGTGCTTTTTTCTGTCACATGTTTTGGAGTATTACGAAGACAGACCGCCGAAACCTGCAACACAGGTGGCGTCTCCCAAGACCCCAGTTTGTGTGCAGTTCACTTGACTCCTCGCAGGTGAATTCGGCGGCCACTTCGAGGCGCAGCACTGTCATGGTATTGCGTCGACTGGCTCCCACAAAGGTGACCGAGTATGGATGATCACGGACGTAGCCCTTCTTCCAACCAGCCAATCCTTTATGTACTCGATACCAACGTATTGATTCACGATCCAAACGCCCTGCTTAATTTCGAAGAACACCACGTCGCCATCCCGATGACCGTGCTTGAAGAGCTGGACAAGCTCAAGAGCGGGCATCACAGCGTTGCCGCGGAATGCCGCCAGGCGATTCGCCTGATCGACAAGACGCTGGGCGATGCCAGCCCCGAAGACGTCGAACTCGGCGTACCGATCCAGCGCGGCAAGAGTGGGCCCAAGGGTTTGCTGTCAATTCTGATGAGCAAGCGCACTGAACCGAACATCATTCTGCCCGAGCATCTGAACGACAACATCATCATCAACCAGTTGATCGACCTGCGCGCGCGCGATGCAAAACTGCCCGTGGTGCTGGTCACAAAAGACATCAACATGCGCCTCAAGGCCCGGGCTTGCGGGATTGCGGCCGAGGACTACAGCACCGACCAACTGGTCGACGACGTTTCGTTGCTGCCCAACGGTTATCACACCATGACCGGTTCGTTCTGGGATCGGGTGAGCAAAGTCGAAACCCGGCAGGATCATGGCCGCACCTGGCATCAAGTGCAGTTGATCGACAACCTGCCCGCGGTACACGTCAACGAGTTCATCATCGACGAACAGGGCTTTGTCGGCTGGATCAAGGAAATCCAGGTCGACAAGTTGCTGATCCTCGATCTGCATCAGGAACCTCTGTTGCACCAGGAAGCCTGGGGCCTGAAACCGCGTGACATCTATCAAAGCCTGGCGCTGTACGCCTTGCTCGATCCGGATATTCACCTGGTCAACCTGTCCGGCGCGGCCGGTTCCGGTAAAACCATCCTGGCCCTGGCGGCGGCCATCGAGCAGACCATGGTCAGCAAACGCTACCGGCGCATCATCGCCACCCGCAGCGTGCAGGGGCTGGACCAGGAAATCGGCTTCCTGCCCGGCACCGAAGCGGAAAAAATGGAGCCTTGGCTCGGCGCCATCACCGACAACCTCGAAGCCTTGCACATGGATGACGAAAACACCCATGGCAGTGTCGACTACATCCTCAGCAAAGTGCCGTTGCAGTTCAAATCCCTCAACTACATTCGAGGCCGCAGCTTCCAGCAGAGTCTGATCCTGATCGATGAGTGCCAGAACCTCACGCCGCACCAGATGAAAACCATCATCACCCGTGCGGGCGCCGGTTCCAAAGTGGTGTGCCTGGGCAACCTGGCGCAGATCGATACCCCTTACCTGTCCGCGACCAGCTCCGGGCTGACTTATCTGACCGAGCGCTTCAAGGATTTCCCCAACGGTGTGCATATCACCCTGCAAGGGGTGCCACGCTCGATTCTGGCCGAATACGCCGAATCGCATCTGTAACCCTCACCAGAACCGGGCGGCCCAAAGCCGCCCGGTTTTTTTATGCCTGACGAATAACCCTGTGGGAGCGGGCTTGCCCGCGATGGCATCACCGAGGTGTCCCTGTTGAACCGCAGCGCCTGCATCGCGGGCAAGCCACGCTCCCACAGGGTTCGGTGTAAACGCATAATCAAACGTGCGGAAAATTGACCCACAGGTTTACAATCGATGCTCCTGATCAGGAGTATCCCTGTGCTGACTCATCTCGATTCCCAAGGTCGCGCCAATATGGTCGACGTCACTGAAAAAACCGTGACGTTCCGTGAAGCGACGGCCCAAGCGCTGGTGCGCATGCTGCCCGAAACCCTGCAGATGATCGTCAGTGGCGGCCATCCCAAGGGGGACGTGTTCGCCGTGGCGCGAATTGCCGGCATCCAGGCGGCGAAGAAAACCAGCGATCTGATTCCTCTGTGCCACCCGTTGATGCTCACCGGCGTCAAAGTCGAACTCAGTGCCGAAGGCGACGACACCGTGCGTATCGTGGCGTGCTGCAAGTTGTCCGGGCAGACCGGTGTCGAAATGGAAGCGCTGACCGCCGCCAGCGTCGCGGCGCTGACTATCTATGACATGTGCAAGGCCGTGGACCGTGGCATGACCATCGAGAGTGTGCGGCTGCTGGAGAAACTCGGCGGCAAGAGCGGCCATTTCCGGGCGGATCAGCCATGAACGTTACTGTGAAGTTTTTCGCCCGTTACCGTGAAGCGCTCGGCGTGGACTCGGTGAAGGTCGAAGGTGATTTTTCCACGGTCGACGATGTGCGCGCGCTGCTGGCCCAACGTGACGGCGCCGAAGTGCTGAGCGAACAGAACCTGATGTGCGCCCGCAACGAAGACCTTTGTCAGCTCGACGAACCGGTGAGCGATGGCGATGAAGTGGCGTTTTTTCCGACCGTGACCGGGGGCTGAGCCATGGCGATTCGCGTGCAGTCCACACCGTTCGACCCGGGTGCTGAAGTCAACGCCATGCACGCTGCCAATGTGGGCGTCGGTGCGGTGGTCAGTTTTGTCGGCTACGTGCGCGACTTCAATGACGGCCTCGACGTCGCCGGGATGTTCCTTGAGCACTACCCCGGCATGACCGAAAAAGCCTTGGGCAAGATTGCCCTGGAGGCCGAGCAGCGCTGGCCGCTGTTAAAGCTGGAAGTGTTGCACCGCATCGGCGCGCTGGAGCCGGGCGAACCGATCGTCTTCGTCGGCGCCGCCAGCGCTCACCGTCAGGCGGCGTTCGATGCCTGTGCCTTTGTCATGGACTACCTGAAAACCCGCGCGCCGTTCTGGAAGAAAGAAAACACCCGTGATGGGCCGCGTTGGGTGGAAGGGCGTGACAGCGATCACGCGGCGGCAGATCGCTGGAAGCAGTAAGCAATCGATCCGTCTTCACGGGCTCGATTCTTGAAAAGCACTTGAAAGTTAATCCGTTCTTAACCGGTTTATCGTTTATTTCCGACATTGCTTTGTGGCGAGCGAGCAAGCTCCCTCGCCACAGGCATTGCCGCCCGAAGGCCGGGTTCAGGGGGCGTTCAAGGCTCTCAAAGATCAGGTCAGCGTGTAGACTTCCGGGCAATCGATATCCGATCGACAACGGTCGCATTGCCGCCAGTGGGCATATCGAAGACAACATCAGCCTGATACAGCTGCTGCAAGCGCGGCCGCCGACGAGCTGATCCACGGACACAAAAGGGAAACGCGATGAGCGAGGAAACGATGCGGTTGGGACGTGAACGGCGCTATCTGGTGTTGCTGGGCATTATCTGCCTGGCGCTGATCGGTGGCGCGCTGTACATGCAAGTGGCTCTGGGCGAGGCACCGTGCCCCCTGTGCATCCTGCAACGCTACGCGCTGTTGCTGATTGCGCTGTTCGCCTTTATCGGCGCAGCGACGCGTACCCGCCGCAGCATCACGCTGTTCGAAGCGTTGGTGGTGATCTGCGCCATTGCGGGCGCCGGGGTGGCCGGGCATCACGTCTACACCCAGTTTTATCCCGCGGTCAGTTGCGGCATCGATGTGCTGCAACCGATCGTCGACGGTCTGCCGCTGGCGAAGATCTTCCCGCTGGGCTTCCAGGTCGATGGCTTCTGCTCGACGCCGTACCCGCCGATCCTCGGCTTGTCCCTGGCACAATGGGCGCTGCTGGCGTTCGTGCTGATCGTGGTGCTGGTGCCGCTGCTCATTTCGCGTAACCGCAAAGCGCTGCGCTAAGGCTGTTCGCCATACCGTTGCAGGAAACAAAAAACGCCCCGGTTCTCGTTGAGAGGCCGGGGCGTTTTGCATATTCGCAGGCCAGGTAAAAAGACCTTGATGCTCGACAAGGAAGGGTGCGACACGTATGCGACATGTTGTCACAGCTTGAGTGTCGCAAGGCATTTCAAATCGCTGATTCAGGGCATCGCTTCGCACCAAAAACCTGCTCTTCCAAGCGCTCCCGGTTTCGATGCTCGTCAGTCGAAACAGGCAGTTTTAACAGGGCCTGGCAAATTGCCAAAGCCCTTGTCGCATAGGGTGTAGAGCAGGCTCGAAGGCGAGCGCAGAGCCTTGGAAGCTGTCTGAACTTCGCGTGGTAGACCTACAATTTTTGGTGTTTTTGTTGAGAATTAATTTCGATACCATGGCGCACTTTTGCAAAAGCCGTTAATGATTGTTGCTGGATCGGATAAAAATTATTTCGGGATGAGACATGGTTTATGAATCGTTACGTATCTACAATCGCCCGCACTGAATTCCCGGCACTGCTCTCCCTTACTCAGGTGCATGAGCAGAATTAGGGTGTCGAGAGGCCTGATGGCTTCATGCGACTCCCAGGTGTCGGTGCCTTCCGACTATCCGCACCAAATGGAATTGGTCTGTAACAAGGCCCTTGACCACGAATTCGAATAAGAACTCACCGCAGGCCCAGCAATTGTCGAACAGCGTCTGACGCGCGACGGGCAGGCCCTTATTCAATCCAAGAAAAATGCCAACCCTTGGCAGGGTGAAGTGTTGGCGATCAAAACCCAACTGCATTGCGCAAGCTGCTTTAGAGGTCGTGAGATGAGTAAAAACAGGTACCCCAGACTACTAGGCTTATTGCCGCTGCTCGGCACGTTGTTGCTGGGAGGCTGCAACATGACCTTGCTCGATCCCAAGGGCCAGGTCGGCCTGGATGAGCGAAACCTGATCATCACCGCAACGCTGCTGATGCTGTTGGTCGTCGTGCCGGTCATCGTCATGACCTTCCTGTTCGCCTGGAAATACCGCGCGTCCAACACCGACGCCGTGTACACGCCGAAGTGGTCGCACTCCACCAAGATCGAAATCGCAGTGTGGACGATCCCGGTACTGATCATCATTGCCCTGGGTTACATCACCTACAAGTCGACCCACGCTTTGGACCCTTACAAGCCGCTGGAATCCGACGTCAAGCCGATCACCATTGAAGTGGTCGCGCTGGACTGGAAGTGGATGTTCATCTATCCGGAGCAAGGCATCGCCACGGTCAACAAGATCGTGTTCCCGGCCCACACGCCGATCAACTTCAAGGTGACGTCCGACTCCGTGATGAACTCGTTCTTCATCCCGGCCCTGGGCGGCCAGATTTACGCGATGGCCGGCATGCAGACCAAACTGCACCTGATCGCCAACCAGAACGCTGAAATGGACGGAATCTCCGCCAACTACAGCGGCGCGGGTTTCACCGGCATGAAGTTCAAAGCGATCGCCACCTCTCAGGAAGATTTCGACGCCTGGGTAAGCGAAGTCAAAAAGGCACCTAAACAGCTTGAAAAAGCTGAATACGAAGCCCTTTCCAAGCCAAGCCAGAACAACCCAGTCGAGCTCTACTCCTCGGTCACGCCGAACCTGTTCCAGATCATCGTCGACAAGTACGAAGGCATGAAACCGGGTCCGAAGGTGAAGCACGAGAAGAAAGAGAAAGAAGTGGCCGCTACGCAAGGAATGGACATGAACTCGCATTCAGCTGCCGGGGCAGAGGAGTAAACGATGTTTGGTAAATTAAGTTGGGAAGCGGTCCCGTTCCACGAGCCGATCGTGATGGTGACCATCGCCATGATCGCGCTCGGTGGTCTGGCACTGTTCGCTGCAATCACCTACTTCAAGAAGTGGACCTATTTGTGGACCGAGTGGCTGACCTCGGTCGACCACAAGAAAATCGGCGTGATGTACATCATCGTCGCCATGGTCATGCTGCTGCGCGGTTTTGCCGACGCCATCATGATGCGTACCCAGTTGGCCATGGCCACCGAGGGTTCGCCTGGCTACCTGCCACCTGAACACTATGACCAGATCTTCACCGCTCACGGTGTGATCATGATCATCTTCATGGCGATGCCATTCTTCACCGGCCTGATGAACCTTGCAGTGCCGCTGCAGATCGGTGCGCGTGACGTTGCCTACCCGTTCCTGAACTCCCTGAGCTTCTGGCTGCTGGTTTCCGGCGTGGTGCTGATCAACCTGTCCCTGGGCGTTGGCGAATTCGCCAAGACCGGCTGGGTTGCCTATCCGCCGCTGTCGGGCCTGCAATACAGTCCGGGCGTGGGGATGGATTACTACATTTGGGCGCTACAGCTATCCGGGCTAGGTACGACGCTGACGGGGGTCAACTTCCTGGCCACCGTGCTGAAAATGCGTACCCCGGGCATGAAGCTGATGGACATGCCGATCTTCACCTGGACTTGCACCTGGGCCAACGTCCTGATCGTGGCTTCGTTCCCGATCCTGACCGCTACCCTGGCACTGCTGACGCTTGACCGTTACATGGATTTCCACATTTTCACCAATGAACTTGGTGGTAATCCAATGATGTACGTCAACCTGTTCTGGGCTTGGGGTCACCCTGAGGTTTACATCCTGATTCTGCCGGCATTCGGGATCTTCTCCGAAGTCATCTCGACCTTCTCCGGCAAGAAACTGTTCGGCCACCACTCGATGATCTACGCCAGCGGCGCGATCTCGATCCTGGGCTTCATGGTCTGGCTGCACCACTTCTTCACCATGGGTTCGGGTGCCAGCGTCAACGCCTTCTTCGGTCTGGCGACGATGCTGATTTCGATCCCGACGGGTGTGAAGCTATTCAACTGGCTGTTCACCATTTATCAAGGCCGTCTGCGTTTCACCAGCCAGGTTCTCTGGACCCTGGGCTTCATGGTGACCTTCGCCATCGGCGGCATGACCGGCGTACTGCTGGCCATTCCGGGTGCTGACTTCGTCCTGCACAACAGCCTGTTCGTGATCGCTCACTTCCACAACGTGATCATCGGCGGTGCGGTATTCGGTTACATCGCAGGCTTTGCCTTCTACTTCCCGAAAGCGTTCGGCTTCAAGCTGCACGAAGGTTGGGGCAAGGCAGCGTTCTGGTTCTGGATCTCGGGCTTCTTCGTCGCGTTCATGCCGCTCTATGCACTGGGCTTCATGGGCATGACCCGTCGTCTGAACGCCACCACCAACCCTGAGTGGGTGCCGTACCTGTACGTTGCCATGTTCGGTGCGGTGATGATTGCCGTCGGTATCGCCTGCCAACTGATCCAGCTGTACGTCAGTGTGCGCGATCGCAACAAGCCAGAGAACATGTGCGAACACGGCGACCCGTGGAATGCCCACACCCTGGAATGGTCGACTTCGTCGCCACCACCGTTCTACAACTTTGCCGTGCTGCCAAAAGCAGAAACCATCGACCCGTTCACCGAAGCCAAGGAAAACGGCACCGCGTACCAGGCGCCTAGCCGGTACGAGCCGATCCACATGCCAAACAACACCGCGACCGGTGTGGTCATGGGTGCTCTGTTGACCGTGTTCGGTTTCGCGATGATCTGGCACATCTGGTGGTTGGCCATCGTCGGTCTGGTCGGCACCGTGGTGTACTTCGTGATCCACGCTGCGCGTGATGATCAAGGCTATATGGTGCCGGTCGACGTGATCGAGCGCATCGAAGCCGAGCAGCACAAGCGTCTGGTAGCGGCCGGGAAAGTTCCAGCCACCGCCACCCGTGTTGAAACCTCGTTGGAACAGGCTTAAACCATGTCGAACTTAGTGACCAATGCTGGACACACCCATGTCGATGGACATGGGCATGATGACCATCACCACGACTCGGGCGAGATGACCGTATACGGTTTCTGGCTCTACCTGATGACCGACTGCATTCTGTTTGCGTCGATCTTCGCGGTGTACGCGGTACTGGTTAACAACGTAGCGGGTGGCCCGTCGGGCCACGACATCTTCGAGCTGCCATACGTACTGGGCGAAACCGCTCTGCTGCTGTTCAGCTCGATCACCTACGGCTTCGCCATGCTGGCGTTGTTCAGGGGCAAGAAAACCCAGGTACTGGGCTGGTTGGCCATGACCTTCCTGTTGGGCGCCGGCTTTATCGCCATGGAGATCAACGAGTTCCACATCCTGATCGCCGAAGGCTACGGCCCTAGCCGCAGCGGCTTCCTGTCCGGGTTCTTTACCCTGGTCGGCACCCACGGTCTGCACGTGACCAGCGGTCTGATCTGGATGGCGATCATGATGTATCAGGTGCAGAAAAACGGCCTGACGGCGACCAACAAGACCCGTCTGAGCTGCCTGAGCCTGTTCTGGCACTTCCTGGACGTGGTGTGGATCTGCGTATTCACCGTTGTTTATCTGATGGGGACTATGTAAATGGCTAACGCTCATTCCCACGATAGCCACGACGCCGGCCACGGCAGCGTCAAGTCCTACGCTATCGGTTTCATTCTGTCGGTGATCCTGACCGTCATTCCTTTTGGCCTGGTGATGTACCCATCGCTGCCAAAAGCCATGACCCTGTGGATCGTTCTGGCCTTCGCTGTGATCCAGGTGTTCGTCCACCTGGTTTACTTCCTCCACCTGGACCGCTCCGCCGCCCAGCGTAACAACGTGATCGCGTTGGTCTTCGCTGCACTGGTAATCGTCCTGTTGGTCGGCCTGTCGCTGTGGATCATGTTCAGCATCCACACCAACATGATGGCGCACTGAGGAAAGTCCGGATGTCCTTTAAGCACTTTATCCAAATCACCAAACCGGGGATCATTTTCGGTAACGTGCTTTCTGTGGCAGGCGGATTTTTCCTGGCCTCCAAAGGGCATGTCGATCTGGCCATCTTCCTGGCTGCGATGATCGGCACGTCCCTGGTGGTGGCTTCCGGTTGCGTGTTCAACAACTGCATCGACCGCGACATCGACCTGAAGATGGAACGCACCAAGAACCGGGTGCTGGTCCAGGGCTTGATCTCCCTGAAACTGGCCCTGGCTTTTGCGACCGTCCTGGGTGTTCTCGGCGTTGCATTGTTGTACAAAGTGGCCAACCCTTTGGCCGCTTTGTTCGCGGTGATCGGCTTTGTCATCTACGTCGGCTTCTACAGCCTGTACCTCAAGCGCAAGTCGGTTCACGGCACGCTGGTGGGCAGTCTGTCGGGGGCGATGCCGCCGGTGATTGGCTATGTGGCTGTGACTAACAGCTTCGACATGGCCGCACTGACGCTGCTGGTGATGTTCAGCCTGTGGCAGATGCCGCATTCCTACGCTATCGCGATCTTCCGCTTCAACGATTACCTGGCCGCATCGATTCCGGTGTTGCCGGTGAAGCGCGGGATTCAAGTGGCCAAGAAGCACATCCTGCTCTACATCCTGGCGTTCCTCGTAGCGACCTTGATGCTGACCTTCAGCGGCTACGCCGGCATGAGCTACCTCGCCGTCGCCGCGGCCATGGGCATGTACTGGCTGTACATGGCCTGGACCGGTTACAAGGCAGTGGATGACACGGTCTGGGCACGCAAGCTGTTCGTGTTCTCGATCTTCACCATTACTGCGTTGAGCGTGATGATGTCGCTGGATTTTAAAGTGCCGAGTGAGCTGTTGCTGACTTACGCGCCTTAAGCTTCGAATGCTGTAAAGAAAGCCCCGCCCTTCGAGAGAATGGCGGGGATTTTTATGTGCAGCGTTTAGCGTTACTGCGCGGCGATGCTGTAGCCGTCGAACGCGGTTTGTTGCTGAAGCGCGGTGATGATGTTCTTGCGGTTGACCGCTTGCTCGGCCCCGGCATTGTCCAGGAACGTTTCGCTTTCCAGCTCGGCTTCATCGCCTTCGCCGACGAAAGTGAAGCCCAGGAACTCCAGCGCTTCACGGTCAACGTTCAGGCGCGAGCGCGGGGTGCGCAGGGGCAGGGTGACGCTGATGCCATCCTTGCTGATGGTGAACACTTCGACTTCTTTTTTGGCGCGAGCCGCTTTGCTCTTGCCGCTGCTCGGGTTGCTGATCGCCTGGTGAGTCTGGTTCAGCACTTTCAGCGCCAAGCCATAAACGATTTCCTGAAACGCCGGGTCGTCCTTGAAGCTGGACAGAATGCGGCTGATCGGGAATTTGCTGCTCAGGTCTTCCAGGGCGGCAATGTCGGCCGCTTCGGCGTCTTTCAATTGCTTGAGTTCGCCCATCAATTCGTAGGCTTTATCGTCATCGAAGCTGTCGTGAGCCTGGCGAATCGCGGCGCGCAGTTCGCGGATCTGGTCGCTTTCCCGGGTGGATTGAAAAGCGTCCAGGACCATCTCGCTGATGGTCTTGGCCTGTGGCACGTGCTGTGAAAGATTGATGGAGTTTTCGTATTCCGCTTTGGACGACAAGGTGACTACGGATTCAGCGGTATTGGAATCGGACATTGAAATTTCACTACTTCTTTTAACTTGGATTGAGGCGAGAAAGCACGAGGCCTTTTCAGGCCGCCTAATCTATTGGACCTGCGCTGCGTTGTCACGGATGAACAGGTGGCTGGTCAGTATTTTTGGTGAGAGGTTTTAGACCGCGCCATCCATTGCTCCGCCGTTTGCTCGTCCACCGGCAAGGAGAAACGAAAGGTCGCGCCGCGTCCGGGTACATCGATCAGCTCAATCTCGCGACCGTGCAATTGCAGGATCCGGTGCACGATCCGCAGCCCCAGTCCGCCATCGCGTCGCGCACCGCCAATGTTGAACGGACGCAGGAACAGACCTTCGCGCAACTCGGGGGCGATGCCGGGGCCGGTGTCGCTGACGGTCACTTCGATAAAAGCCCCCTGAGAGCGTAGGCTGAGTTCGATCTCTCCACCTTGAGGCGTATGGCGCAGGGCGTTGTCGAACAGGTTGGTCAGCACCCGTTCGATCAGCCCCAGATCGGCGCAGGCCACCGCGACATTGGGCGCGAAGGTTGCCTTGAGCTCAATCTGGCGTGCTTCGGCATTGAGTTCGAATTTCTGAAAAATGTCCTGCACCAGATCGGTCAGGGAGAAGCGCTCCAGCACCGGTTGCACGAAACCGTGTTCCAGCCGCACCAGTTCCAGCAACGATTGCGCCAGACCGCCAACCTTGCGGCTCTGATCCAGGGCGATCCCCAGATAGCGGCGGCGGTCGGCGGGGGACAAGGTGGCGTCCTTGAGCGACAGGGTTTCCAGGTAACCGTGCAGCGAGGCCAGTGGTGTGCGCAGGTCGTGGGAGATGTTGGCCACCAGTTCGCGACGCTCCTGATCCTGGCGGGTCAGCGAGCGCCATTGCTCGCCGAGGCGCGCTTGCATCTGCCGAAAGGCCGCGTCGAGTACGGCAATTTCATCGTGACTGGCGGCCTTTTCAACGGGCGCAGGCTCAGGTTCGGGCGAAGCGGTCGGAACGCCGTTGATATCGAACTGACTGACTTTCTCGGTCAAACGACGCAATGGTCGGGTGATCAGGGCAAATGCCGTGAGGCCGGCAATCAGGCACAGCAACGCCACCAGCCCGATGGACCACAACGCGGTATTGAGCGCCGCGCTGGTGGCGCCGCGCTCGGCGAAGCGGTCGTGTTCCTCGCTGAGCAACACCACGTAGAGATAACCGGCCGGCTGACCGTTGACCCGCAAAGGTGCGGCGCTGAACACCTTGCGACCATCGACGCTGCGCGGATCGTCGCCGAGAATCGGCAATGCCTCGCCTTTGAGCAAACGCTGGATAGGCACCAGATCGACCTGCTCCCGGCGTATCCGGCCCTCGGGCGCGGCGCTGCCGACAATTCGGCCGCCGGTGTCCAGCAGATAGACCTCGACACTGGGATTGACCAGCATCAGCTGGCTGAACAGTTCACGCACGGCATTGGGCATCGGGCCATTGCGGTCCATCAGCACGGTGTCGTGGGCGATGTGTTGCGCCAGATCCCGCGACAAGCCTTGCACCACTTCCAGTTCATGCATCTGGTTGGAGCGAACCTGCATCCATACCGAGGTGCCGCTGCACACCAGCAACAGCACGGCGAACACCAGAGACAGGCGTTGGGTCAGGGTCAACCTCATGGCTGTTCTCCGCTTGCTGCGAATTTGTAGCCACGGCCCCACACCGTGAGGATGCGCGCCGGCTGCGCCGGATCGGCTTCGATCTTGGCGCGCAGGCGGTTGATGTGGGTGTTGACCGTGTGTTCGTAGCCTTCATGGCTGTAGCCCCACACCGCATTGAGCAGGTCCATGCGCGAGAAGACTTTGCCAGGCTGGCGGGCGAAGAAGTGCAGCAGGTCGAACTCCCGTGGTGTGAGGTCGAGGCGACGGCCATCGAGGGTAACTTCACGGGTGATCGGGTCGATGGAAAGGCCGTCCATGATCAGGCTTCCGGCGTCCATTTTCAGATTGCGGGCCATGGCGTCGACCCGTCGCAGCAGTGCCTTGACCCGCGCCACCAGCTCAAGCATGGAAAACGGTTTGGCCAGATAGTCATCGGCGCCGAGTTCCAGCCCCAGAATCCGATGCACTTCGCTGGAGCGCGCGCTGGTGATGATGATCGGTGTGTAGCGGGCCATGGCCCGGGCGCGGCGGCAGATTTCGAGGCCGTCGACGCCGGGCAGCATCAGGTCGAGGATCAGTGCGTCCCAGCTTCCTTGCTGCAGCAGTCGCATGCCCTCATCGCCGTCGGCGCAGTGCACCACCTCGAACTGCTCATCGCGAAGATGCAGGCAGATAAGGTCGGCGATATGCAGGTCGTCCTCGACCACCAGGACGCGTTTGGTCTGTTCCATGGAGCTCAATCCTTTGTGACGCAATGAACACATTGTGCGGGTTTTCCTGAGGCTGAGTTATCACGAATTGTTTAACTCCTCGTGAGGATTTGGCGATCAACTCAAGCCTAGGCTGTGTTCCATGCAAGGCATCTGGAATTTTGGAGAAGGCCCATGTTTTCACGGCGACAGTTTCTCGTAGCAAGCGGCGGGCTGGGGGCTGCAGCCCTGGTGATCGGTGTATTGCCAAAATTTTCCGCAAGCGGCGCGCTGATCGATGAGGCCCGTGCGGCGGAGGTTTTCGAGGTGACCCACAGCGACGGCGAATGGCGCGCCATGCTCAGCGCCGAGCAGTACGAGATCCTGCGTGAAGAGGGCACCGAACGGGCCTACAGCAGCCCGCTGAACAACGAGCATCGGGAGGGCGTTTTTGCCTGCGCCGGTTGTGATCTGCCGTTGTTTTCTTCCGACACCAAGTTCGACAGTCGCACTGGATGGCCGAGCTTCTGGGCACCACTGGATAACGCGGTGGCGACCCGTCAGGACCGTTCCTTCGGCGTGCTGCGCGAAGAGGTCCACTGCCGTCGCTGCGGCGGTCACTTGGGTCATGTTTTCGAAGACGGACCAAAGCCCACCGGTCTGCGCTACTGCATGAACGGCCTGGCGCTGACTTTCAAGCCACAGGCGTAATCCATGGGCACTTCCTTTCACTCACTTCACGCAGGTCGACGTTATGTGGCTTCTGGTCCTCGCTTATCTCGGTGGTGTGCTGACGATCGTCAGCCCGTGCATTCTGCCGGTATTGCCCTTTGTCTTCGCTCGCACCGGGCAGCCGTTTATGAAAAGTGGCTTGCCGCTGCTGGCGGGGATGGCGCTGACCTTCGCACTCGTCGCCTCGTTGGCGGCGGTGGGCGGCGGCTGGGTGGTGCAAGTCAATCAGTACGGTCGCTGGCTCGCGTTGCTGTTCGTTGCACTGTTCGGGCTGACGCTGTTGCTGCCCCGGTTGGCCGAGCGGCTGACGCGTCCATTGGTGGCGGCCGGTGGTCGGTTGTCGGAAGCCGCGGGCGCCGATACCCGGCCGCGTCCCGGCGCATCGTTGCTAATCGGTGTCGCCACGGGCCTGCTCTGGGCGCCCTGCGCCGGGCCGATTCTGGGGCTGCTGCTGACTGGCGCGGCGCTGCAAGGAGCAAACATCGCCACCACCCTGTTGCTACTGGCTTACGCGGCCGGTGCTGCCACCTCTCTCGCCGCGGCACTGCTACTGGGCGGTAAAGTCTTCGCCGCGATGAAGCGCTCGATAGGCGCAGGCGAGTGGCTGCGTCGAGGCTTGGGGGGCGCGATGCTGGCCGGTGTAGTGGCGATCGTCTTGGGGCTGGATACCGGGATTCTGGCGCGGGTCTCGACGGCATCCACTGGCGATATCGAGCAGGCGCTGGTAAACCGATTGGCCGGTAACAAGTTGCCCTCCGACAGTGGGGCGATGATGTCGCAGATTCCACGGGGAGGGGATCAACCCGCCGGCAGCATGAGGATGACCGCCAAGATACCGGGCGAACTGCCGATTGAAGGCAACCTTCCATCGCTGGACGGCGCGGTGCAATGGCTCAGTTCACCCCCTCTCACTGCCCAGGCCTTGAAGGGCAAGGTTGTGCTGGTGGATTTCTGGACTTACTCCTGCATCAACTGCCTGCGCACCCTTCCGTATGTGAAGGCCTGGGCCGAGAAGTATCGCGATCAGGGCTTGGTGGTGATCGGCGTCCATACACCCGAGTTTGCCTTCGAACGTGATGTAGGCAACGTCACCAAAGCCATGAAAGATCTGGGCATCACTTATCCGGTGGCAATCGATAACGACTATAAGGTCTGGCGTGCTTTCAACAACCAATACTGGCCAGCCCACTATTTTGCCGATGCTCAGGGGCGCATTCGTTATCACCACTTTGGTGAAGGCAAATACGCCGAATCGGAGCGAGTGATTCAGCAACTACTGCGTGAAGCGGGCGCCACGAAGGTCGCGGACGGGCTGATCAATGCTCGTGCCGAGGGTGTCCAGCTCGCCCCGGACATGAATGAAGTGCAATCGCCGGAAACCTATGTCGGTTACCGACGGGCGGAGCATTTCGTTGCTGAAACCGATCTGGCGCCAGACAAATTGGCGGCCTATAGCCCACCATCACAACTGGCCCTCAATAGCTGGAGCCTGGATGGGCAGTGGACTGTCGGTCCGGAGCGGGCCGTTTCGAACGCCCCGGCCAGTCGTATCGTCTACCGCTTCCACGCTCGCGATCTGCATTTGGTATTGGGCCCAGGTGCTGATGGCAAACCGGTGCGTTTCAAAGTGTTGATTGACGGCAAGCCCCCAGGTGATGCCCACGGTGTCGACGTGGCGCCCGATGGCAGCGGCAGCGTCACCGAGCAGCGGTTGTATCAACTGGTACGCCAGACCGCAGGCGTAAAGGACCGGACATTTAGCATTGAGTTTCTCGATCCCGGTGTGTCGGCATATGCGTTCACGTTCGGTTGATAGCCTCATTCATTCAGGAGACAGCCCATGAAAACCTCATTCAACTGGCGTCGCACCCTGCTGGGATTGGTCGCCGCCAGTGTTATCGGTCAGTGCGCAGCGTTCTCTTTCGGAGGCACCGAAGAGGCGGTCATCATTCCGCCACCAACCCTCGACGAGAACACTCAAGCGCGCAGTGAAACGGCTATTTTTGCGGGCGGTTGCTTCTGGGGCGTCCAAGGGGTATTTCAACACGTCAAAGGGGTGAAGAATGCCGTCTCCGGTTATGCGGGCGGCACCGCTGACACCGCTCAGTATGAGCGGGTCAGCAATGGCGATACCGGTCATGCGGAGGCCGTCGAAGTCACCTTCGATCCTACTCAAATCAGTTATGGCAGCCTGTTGCAGATCTATTTCTCGGTGGCCCACAACCCCACCGAACTCAACCGCCAGGGGCCGGACCGCGGCACCCAGTATCGATCGGCGCTTTTCCTGAAAAGCGCTGAACAGCAACGTGTCGCCCAGGCCTATATCGCGCAACTCGACGCCGCCCATTCGTTCAACAAACCCATCGTCACTAAACTGGAAACCTACAACGGCTTCTATCCGGCGGAAGAGGAGCATCAGGACTTCCTGACCGAGCATCCGACGTATCCCTACATCGTGATCAATGACCTGCCGAAGGTGGCGCAGTTGAAGCAGCTGTATCCGGATCGGTATCAGGAGAAGCCGGTATTGGTGAAGGCTGGCCAATAGTGCATTGGCTACTTCAAGCGTGAGCGTTCCATCGCAATGGTCGACGTTTCAAAGCCCAGCTTTGAAAAGAAATCCGAAGCGCCTTCACGGCCAGCTCGCAGAACCCAGGTAATGGCGGTGTTGTCGCCCATGACGTGCTCAACCAGCAGGCGACCGATGCCTTCACGTCGAGTTTGTCCGCACACGACAACCATCGACAGATAACCATTGGACAAATCGTCGGTGATACCACGGGCAAACCCGACGATGTGGGAGTCCTTTATCGCAAGCGCTGTACGTTGGGAATTAGCGATCAACTGCGCGAAATGCTCAGATGAACCGGTGCGGTGAGCCCAGCCATTCTCGCCAAGAAAAAGTCGCACGGATTCCACGTCCGAGGGCCGAACATCACGGATAAGCACGGGTGTACTCATCCCGAAATCACATTCTTGCCTGCGATCTTGGCCCGATACAGCGCCTGATCGGCCCTGGCCAGCAAGCCGGTTTGTTGTTCTTCTTCAAAACGTTGCACCACGCCAAAACTCATGGTGACTTGATAGTCCCCGACCGGCAGAAGATTCGACAGGCCATGACGGATTTTTTCAGCGAGTGACCTGGCGTCGGCCAACGAAGTATTGGGCAGGATCATGATGAACTCGTCACCGCCCCAACGCGCCAACAGATCGCCTTCGCGCACGCAGTGCTTCACGCTCTCGATCACCTGTACCAACGCCGCATCACCCAGGGCGTGGCCGTAGTGATCGTTTATGTTCTTGAAGTCATCGATGTCCATGGCGATCAGCGAGAGCGGCTGGCGAAAGCGTTGGGCGCGGTCGCATTCCTGGGGCAGGGCTTTTTCCAGTCGATAGCGATTGGCGATGGAGGTCAGCACATCGGTTTCTGCCAGTTTGCGATTCTCTTCGAGTTGAATCTGCAACTGCTGATTGACCCGAGACAACTCACGGGTGCGTTCTTCGACGATGGCTTCGAGGGATTGATTACGCCGTTCCATTTCTTCGAACAGGCGTTTTTTGTCTTCGATACTGCGGTGCGCGCCGACCATTCGTGCCACTGAGCCGTCCGTATTGCGTGCCAGCACATAGCCGCGATCTTCGATCCAGGTATAAGTGCCATCCCGCATGCGGCAGCGATACTCGGCTTGATAACCGGGTGCGCGCTGATTCAGGTAGTCATCAAACAGCGCCATGACCTGTGAATAATCGTCGGGGTGGATCACGTTTTCCCAGGTCAGTACGTTGTTATCCAGGGAGTGAGGCGGATAGCCGAGCATCTCGTACCACCCTGGGTTGCGGTAGACGAACCCGGTGTTGGCGTTCCAGTCCCAGATGCCATCGCTGACCAGTTCCAGAATGGTGTGCAGCATGTCTTCGTTAAAATCTGACAGATTGAACTTCAACGGCTCGATATTCGATGCCTCACCCATCATCGGTCTCCCTGCCGAACTGATATCAACGTGACTCGCCAGTCGAGGAGATTAGTTCATGGGGTGTTGCGCCTGCTAGGGGGCGTTCTCAATTAGTTTCCCCGCCGCGTTGTCGCCTTAAAGCGGGCCAGGCAAGGCGCAGGCCGCTGGGAATGGTTGTTCCCTTTCCAAGGCCTGCAACGCAGCTTGGCCCGCTTTAAGGCACAACCCGAAGGGCCGGGCCTGCTGTTGTGCAGGGCTGCGTTGCTCGAAGCTTATTTGGAATGACCAAACCACGCTTCTCGCGCCTTGCCCTACACAACAGCAGACCCGGCGCGGTGGGGAAACTAATTGAGAACGCCCCCTAATGCTTGCCCCACCTCTGCAGCGCAAAGTCGACGAAGCTGCGCAATTTCGGCAAGCGGTAGCGGTCCTGGGCGTACACCAGGTTCATTGGCCGACTCGGCAATTGGTAGTCCTGCATCAAGGCCACCAGTTTTCCATCCTGAAGGTCTTGCTCCACCAATGCATCGGGCACCATCACGATGCCCATACCGGTTCGCGCCGCTTGATGCAGCCCTGCCGAGCTGTTGATCAGCATTGGTCCACTGACCGCCACCATGACCTCGCCTTCGGGCCCCCTCAGGCGCCATTGTTTGGCTACCGAGTGCCAGTCATCTCCGGCCGGGTAGGCGAAGGCCAGGCAGTCATGGTGTTGCAGGTCGGTGGGTTTTTGCGGAGTGCCTCGACGTGCCAGATAGTCCTTCGATGCGCACAGGGTCATCGTGTAGTCGATGAGCGGGCGGGCGATCATGTTGGACAGCTCGGTAGTGCCCAAGCGAATCGCTACGTCGAAACCGTTGTCGAGCAGATCCAGGCGCTGGTTGGTCAAGACGACGTCGAGTTTGACCTGCGGACAACGCAGGGCGAATTCGCTCAGGGCCGGCGCCAGCCGTTCGGTGCCGAAGGTCAGCGGTGCAGTGATGCGCAGGGTGCCGCTCGGCTCGTCGAGGGTCTGTTCGGCCAGGCGTTCGGAGTCGGCCACCAACCCCAATACCTCGAGACAACGTTGATAGTACGCCGTGCCGAATTCTGTCAGCCGCTGGCGTCGTGTCGTACGGTTGAGCAGGCGCACACCCAGGCGTTGCTCCAGGGCCCGAAGATGATTGCCGACCATGGTCGTCGACATTTCGCACTGCAGAGCGGCGGCGGTCATGCTGCCGGCTTCCACCACTCTTACGTAAACGGTCATTGCCTGGAACAGATCCATTATCAAGCTCTGCTTTAAAATGATTGAAGTGTTGCAATGTTTATCCAGCTCAGGTGGCTAACCATACTGCAAAAACACCGACTATTAATGGAGTTTGATGTCATGACCGCCGCCTGCCTGATGAGCACTTACCAACCCTTGGCCCTGAGTTTCAACAAAGGCCTGGGCACGCGCTTGTGGGACCAGGCCGGTCGCGAATATCTGGACGCGGTGGCGGGCGTGGCGGTGACCAACGTCGGCCATTCCCATCCGCGAATTGTGGCGGCCATCAGCGAGCAGGCTGGGCTGCTGTTGCATACATCCAACCTATACAGCATCGACTGGCAACAGCGACTGGCGCAGAAACTGGTTCGGCTGTCGGGCATGGATCGGGCGTTCTTCAACAACTCCGGTGCCGAAGCCAACGAAACAGCGCTGAAACTCGCGCGGCTTTACGGCTGGCACAAAGGCATCGAGCAACCGCTGGTGGTGGTCATGGAAAACGCCTTTCACGGCCGTACTCTTGGCACCTTGTCCGCCAGTGACGGCCCGGCGGTGAGGTTGGGGTTTAACGAATTGCCGGGGAATTTCATTAAAGTGCCGTTCGGCGACCTCGCGGCGCTGGAGGCGGTGCAAGAAGCCCACGGCCCGCGCATCGTGGCGATTCTGATGGAGCCGATTCAGGGCGAAAGCGGTGTGCAAGTGGCGCCGCACGGATATCTCAAAGCGGTGCGCGAACTGTGCAACCGGCGAGCCTGGCTGCTGGTGCTCGACGAGATCCAGACTGGCATCGGCCGTACCGGCCAATGGTTTGCGTTCCAGCACGAAGGCATCATCCCGGACGTCATGACCCTGGCCAAAGGCCTGGGCAATGGAATTCCAATTGGTGCCTGTCTGGCCCGGGGCAAAGCAGCCGACCTGTTTACCCCCGGCAGCCACGGCAGCACGTTCGGCGGCAATCCACTGGCGTGCCGGGTGGGGTGCACTGTGCTGGAGATTATTGAAGAACAAGACCTACTGGAAAACGCCAGACTTCAGGGCGAACGCTTGCTCGCCAGATTGCGCATCGAATTGGCCGATGACCCCAACGTCCTGGCGATTCGTGGCCAGGGCTTGATGATCGGCATCGAACTCAAGCAGCCGATTCGCGACCTGACCCTGATTGCAGCCCGTGATCACGGCTTGCTGATCAACGTGACGCGGGGCAAGACCATTCGCCTGCTGCCGCCGTTGACTATTGATGAGCGGGAGGTGGAAATGATTGTCAGAGGGGTGGGGCGGACGGTGAAAGCCGCCTGACATCTTCTGGATAGTCGCCGTTTCCCCTACAGAATCGGCGTCTCCCTGAGTGGAGTAACGAAAGCCGTGACTTCAGCCTGGCTCATCAGTTGAAGTTTTGAACCGCTAAACTCATCAAACAAACGCTGATGCGCGGCAAATCCACTGGAACCTTCACGAGTTCGATAGCTACCGGCCCATTCCAGTAACGCCATCAGCAACTCATCCTCGTTCCGCTTCGCTTCTCGCTGGCGAATGTTGTTCACGCAGTCGTCGTCCTCCAGACACAGCCAGATCAGTGCTGTGGCCTGCTCAACAAGTTCGCTGACTATCCAGTCGTAAACACCCTCGATAACCCAGTGCTCCTTGCTCGCCGCCACCCGAGCCATGCCCAAGGCTTCGGCGCGGGGACGGGCGATGCTGTGTTCATCAGATACCCAGTGAATCAGGTCGAGATCGATCCAGGGCGCTTGTAGGCGGTCGGCCAGTCGTTTGGCCAGCCAACTCTTGCCCGAGCCGGAATTGCCGATGATCAGGGTTCGGGTGAGGTTCATGGTGTGCAGGCAATAATGGCTCATGGTAACTCGGGCAAAGTCATTCAACCGTTTCGGAAATTTCAGGCGCAATCATCCGCGTCTTCGGCGATCCATCCGCATTGAATTGATAAATATCCTGCGGCTGGCCCTTTTCATTGAAGAACACTTGGCCGATCCCTGCCGAGTTCCACAGCCGTTCACCCGCTTCGGCGTGTTCGGGAATGTGCGGAACAATGCGCATGCGCCGGCGCTTGGTCAGCGAGTTCAGCGGCGAGCGGGGCGAGTAGAGCCAGCGGTTGAGACGGTCGAACCATTCGAGCAGGGCGGGCGGGAATTCGTTTTTGATGCCGCTGCTGGTGATCTGCCAGATTCGTGGGCCGGCCTTGCGGTGTCGGATCAATACTTCGTAGACAAAGGAATAATGCACATCACCGGACAGCACCACGTAGTTACCGGGTGTGCGGGAGTGTCGGAAAATGTTCAGGATCACTTGGGCCGCGCCGCGATGGGCCATCCAGTTTTCGGCGTCCACCAGCAGCGGATAGCCGCACCAGCTAAACACCCGTTGCACGGTTTCGATCAGTTTGACGCCGAAAATCGGCGCCGGCGAAACGATGATCGCCGAGGGATGATCGAGCAAATCCTGTTGCAGCTCGCTGAGCGCTTCCCAGTCCAGCAGACCCGACGGTTGCTTGAGGTTCATCTCGCTGCGCCAGCGCCGGGTGCGGGTGTCGAGCACCACCAGCGCCGGGCGGGTGGGCAGCACGTAATGCCACTTCTGAAAGCTCAGCAGCTCATCGATCAAGCCATCCTGGACGTCGCTGTCGAGGTAATGGTCTTGCCCCGTGGCGCTCAATAAACGGGTTTTTTCCAGCATGCCGGCAAATGCGTCCGGGTTGTTGCCCCAACCCTGACACAACATATAAGCGAGCAGCGCGTTACCGATGATGCGCTTGGAGAACGGGTGGCCGTAGGCCGTTTCCTCCCATTGCGCGGAAAGATTCCAGTCATCGGTAATATCGTGGTCGTCGAAAATCATCAGGCACGGCAGATGTGCCATCGCTCGCCCAACACCACCCAACCCTTTCTTGAACTCATCGATGCGCGTCTGCTCCAGGGCATAGCGCTTGCGTCGTTCGGGCGTCAGTGCCGGTGGTTGAGGCGCGATCAGTGTCCAGGATGTTGGTGACCATACTAATAGGTACATGGCCATGACCTCGGCGAAGGTCACTAGATGGTTGTCGGCGCTGCTACTGGTAAAAATCGGCTTACGCGCTCCACCGAAAAATCGTTCGCGCAGGGTTTCGTTGCTCTCAAGCGCCGGTAACAAATCCGCACGATGGTAGTAACTGGCCGGGTGTTCATAGAGTTTGGCGCTGTCGCTGACCACTGCGCCGTCGAGGTGTTCGTCGAACAGCCCCAGACGCTCGATCAAGGCATGAATTGCCCGCAACATCGGACCCGCAACATCATCCGCATACACCTGATCGCCGCTCATCATTAATAGTGCGGGGCGCTTGCAAGCGTCCGGCTCGGATTCCAGCAACCGGTCGACGCACAGCAGGCCGTCGGCCGCTGGATGGTGAGGTTTACGGCAGGAGCCATGCAGCAACTGATCGATCCGCGAGCGCAACACGAAATTCGGGCAACGTGCTCCGCCATATAGTAGGTGGGGTGCCCACTCGGCGATGCCCGACTGCGCGCCATTCGCTTCAGTGATCAGCAGGTCGTATTCGATCAATGTGTCGCAGGGCAGGGCGGTGTTCAGTGGTACATCTATTAAATGAACGAAGGCATGAGTGCCGACGGGAATGATCGTGCATTGATCCACGCTGAGGCGGATATCGATTCCTTGCAGGCGCAGCATTGGCGTCAGCGCCCGCGAGCCCACCAGCCATAGCACCAGCCGCGTGGGTTCCAGGCGCCGCAATAGTGGGCCGACAAGGACGGGTGGCAATGATTGATGATCGTCAGTTAATGGCAAAGACATGGAAATCCAGTTCAAACTCTTGGTGCAGAAGTGCGCGCGATCATAGCGCAGCTGGAGAAGAGGGCGGGTTTGTCGACGAAAGCCCGGACTGCGCGAGAGGCAGAAATCGGTACTCGGCCCGAGCCGCATGGGTACGGGAAAAATAATTACAGCGGGTGGTTGACCATCAAATAAAACACTGTATTATTCGCCTCCCGCTAACGAGGACTTTGAAACTGAGTTGGCGGCAAGTAGTTGAATTTCATGAAGAAAATTTGAAATTTAGTGCTTGACAGCAACAGAGGCTGCTGTAGAATGCGCGCCTCGGTTGAGACGAAAGATCTTAACCAACCGCTCTTTAACAACTGAATCAAGCAATTCGTGTGGGTGCTTGTGGAGTCAGACTGATAGTCAACAAGATTATCAGCATCACAAGTTACTCCGCGAGAAATCAAAGATGTAACCAACGATTGCTGAGCCAAGTTTAGGGTTTCTTAAAAACCCAAAGATGTTTGAACTGAAGAGTTTGATCATGGCTCAGATTGAACGCTGGCGGCAGGCCTAACACATGCAAGTCGAGCGGCAGCACGGGTACTTGTACCTGGTGGCGAGCGGCGGACGGGTGAGTAATGCCTAGGAATCTGCCTGGTAGTGGGGGATAACGCTCGGAAACGGACGCTAATACCGCATACGTCCTACGGGAGAAAGCAGGGGACCTTCGGGCCTTGCGCTATCAGATGAGCCTAGGTCGGATTAGCTAGTTGGTGAGGTAATGGCTCACCAAGGCGACGATCCGTAACTGGTCTGAGAGGATGATCAGTCACACTGGAACTGAGACACGGTCCAGACTCCTACGGGAGGCAGCAGTGGGGAATATTGGACAATGGGCGAAAGCCTGATCCAGCCATGCCGCGTGTGTGAAGAAGGTCTTCGGATTGTAAAGCACTTTAAGTTGGGAGGAAGGGCAGTTACCTAATACGTAATTGTTTTGACGTTACCGACAGAATAAGCACCGGCTAACTCTGTGCCAGCAGCCGCGGTAATACAGAGGGTGCAAGCGTTAATCGGAATTACTGGGCGTAAAGCGCGCGTAGGTGGTTCGTTAAGTTGGATGTGAAATCCCCGGGCTCAACCTGGGAACTGCATTCAAAACTGACGAGCTAGAGTATGGTAGAGGGTGGTGGAATTTCCTGTGTAGCGGTGAAATGCGTAGATATAGGAAGGAACACCAGTGGCGAAGGCGACCACCTGGACTGATACTGACACTGAGGTGCGAAAGCGTGGGGAGCAAACAGGATTAGATACCCTGGTAGTCCACGCCGTAAACGATGTCAACTAGCCGTTGGGAGCCTTGAGCTCTTAGTGGCGCAGCTAACGCATTAAGTTGACCGCCTGGGGAGTACGGCCGCAAGGTTAAAACTCAAATGAATTGACGGGGGCCCGCACAAGCGGTGGAGCATGTGGTTTAATTCGAAGCAACGCGAAGAACCTTACCAGGCCTTGACATCCAATGAACTTTCCAGAGATGGATTGGTGCCTTCGGGAACATTGAGACAGGTGCTGCTGCATGGCTGTCGTCAGCTCGTGTCGTGAGATGTTGGGTTAAGTCCCGTAACGAGCGCAACCCTTGTCCTTAGTTACCAGCACGTAATGGTGGGCACTCTAAGGAGACTGCCGGTGACAAACCGGAGGAAGGTGGGGATGACGTCAAGTCATCATGGCCCTTACGGCCTGGGCTACACACGTGCTACAATGGTCGGTACAGAGGGTTGCCAAGCCGCGAGGTGGAGCTAATCCCATAAAACCGATCGTAGTCCGGATCGCAGTCTGCAACTCGACTGCGTGAAGTCGGAATCGCTAGTAATCGCGAATCAGAATGTCGCGGTGAATACGTTCCCGGGCCTTGTACACACCGCCCGTCACACCATGGGAGTGGGTTGCACCAGAAGTAGCTAGTCTAACCTTCGGGAGGACGGTTACCACGGTGTGATTCATGACTGGGGTGAAGTCGTAACAAGGTAGCCGTAGGGGAACCTGCGGCTGGATCACCTCCTTAATCGACGACATCAGCTGCTCCATAAGTTCCCACACGAATTGCTTGATTCATTGAAGAAGACGATAAGAAGCAGCCCGAAATTGGGTCTGTAGCTCAGTTGGTTAGAGCGCACCCCTGATAAGGGTGAGGTCGGCAGTTCGAATCTGCCCAGACCCACCAATTTTGTGTGGGAAACGCCTGTAGAAATACGGGGCCATAGCTCAGCTGGGAGAGCGCCTGCCTTGCACGCAGGAGGTCAACGGTTCGATCCCGTTTGGCTCCACCACTACTGCTTCTGTTTGTTGAAAGCTTAGAAATGAGCATTCCATCGTGACGATGGTGAATGTTGATTTCTAGTCTTTGATTAGATCGTTCTTTAAAAATTTGGGTATGTGATAGAAAGATAGACTGATGGCCACTTTCACTGGTGGTGATCAGGCTAAGGTAAAATTTGTGAGTTTAATCGCGAATTTTCGGCGAATGTCGTCTTCACAGTATAACCAGATTGCTTGGGGTTATATGGTCAAGTGAAGAAGCGCATACGGTGGATGCCTTGGCAGTCAGAGGCGATGAAAGACGTGGTAGCCTGCGAAAAGCTTCGGGGAGTCGGCAAACAGACTTTGATCCGGAGATGTCTGAATGGGGGAACCCACCTAACATAAGTTAGGTATCTTAAGCTGAATACATAGGCTTAAGAAGCGAACCAGGGGAACTGAAACATCTAAGTACCCTGAGGAAAAGAAATCAACCGAGATTCCCTTAGTAGTGGCGAGCGAACGGGGACTAGCCCTTAAGTGGCTTTGAGATTAGCGGAACGCTCTGGAAAGTGCGGCCATAGTGGGTGATAGCCCTGTACGCGAAAATCTCTTGGCCATGAAATCGAGTAGGACGGAGCACGAGAAACTTTGTCTGAATATGGGGGGACCATCCTCCAAGGCTAAATACTACTGACTGACCGATAGTGAACTAGTACCGTGAGGGAAAGGCGAAAAGAACCCCGGAGAGGGGAGTGAAATAGATCCTGAAACCGTATGCGTACAAGCAGTGGGAGCCCACATTGTTGGGTGACTGCGTACCTTTTGTATAATGGGTCAGCGACTTATTTTCAGTGGCGAGCTTAACCGAATAGGGGAGGCGTAGCGAAAGCGAGTCTTAATAGGGCGTCTAGTCGCTGGGAATAGACCCGAAACCGGGCGATCTATCCATGGGCAGGTTGAAGGTTGGGTAACACTAACTGGAGGACCGAACCGACTACCGTTGAAAAGTTAGCGGATGACCTGTGGATCGGAGTGAAAGGCTAATCAAGCTCGGAGATAGCTGGTTCTCCTCGAAAGCTATTTAGGTAGCGCCTCATGTATCACTGTAGGGGGTAGAGCACTGTTTCGGCTAGGGGGTCATCCCGACTTACCAAACCGATGCAAACTCCGAATACCTACAAGTGCCGAGCATGGGAGACACACGGCGGGTGCTAACGTCCGTCGTGAAAAGGGAAACAACCCAGACCGTCAGCTAAGGTCCCAAAGTTATGGTTAAGTGGGAAACGATGTGGGAAGGCTTAGACAGCTAGGAGGTTGGCTTAGAAGCAGCCACCCTTTAAAGAAAGCGTAATAGCTCACTAGTCGAGTCGGCCTGCGCGGAAGATGTAACGGGGCTCAAACCATACACCGAAGCTACGGGTATCACTTAGGTGATGCGGTAGAGGAGCGTTCTGTAAGCCTGTGAAGGTGAGTTGAGAAGCTTGCTGGAGGTATCAGAAGTGCGAATGCTGACATGAGTAACGACAATGGGTGTGAAAAACACCCACGCCGAAAGACCAAGGTTTCCTGCGCAACGTTAATCGACGCAGGGTTAGTCGGTCCCTAAGGCGAGGCTGAAAAGCGTAGTCGATGGAAAACAGGTTAATATTCCTGTACTTCTGGTTATTGCGATGGAGGGACGGAGAAGGCTAGGCCAGCTTGGCGTTGGTTGTCCAAGTTTAAGGTGGTAGGCTGGAATCTTAGGTAAATCCGGGATTCTAAGGCCGAGAGCTGATGACGAGTGTTCTTTTAGAACACGAAGTGGTTGATGCCATGCTTCCAAGAAAAGCTTCTAAGCTTCAGGTAACCAGGAACCGTACCCCAAACCGACACAGGTGGTTGGGTAGAGAATACCAAGGCGCTTGAGAGAACTCGGGTGAAGGAACTAGGCAAAATGGCACCGTAACTTCGGGAGAAGGTGCGCCGGTGAGGGTGAAGCATTTACTGCGTAAGCCCACGCCGGTCGAAGATACCAGGCCGCTGCGACTGTTATTAAAAACACAGCACTCTGCAAACACGAAAGTGGACGTATAGGGTGTGACGCCTGCCCGGTGCCGGAAGGTTAATTGATGGGGTTAGCTAACGCGAAGCTCTTGATCGAAGCCCCGGTAAACGGCGGCCGTAACTATAACGGTCCTAAGGTAGCGAAATTCCTTGTCGGGTAAGTTCCGACCTGCACGAATGGCGTAACGATGGCGGCGCTGTCTCCACCCGAGACTCAGTGAAATTGAAATCGCTGTGAAGATGCAGTGTATCCGCGGCTAGACGGAAAGACCCCGTGAACCTTTACTATAGCTTTGCACTGGACTTTGAATTTGCTTGTGTAGGATAGGTGGGAGGCTTTGAAGCGTGGACGCCAGTTCGCGTGGAGCCAACCTTGAAATACCACCCTGGCAACTTTGAGGTTCTAACTCAGGTCCGTTATCCGGATCGAGGACAGTGTATGGTGGGTAGTTTGACTGGGGCGGTCTCCTCCTAAAGAGTAACGGAGGAGTACGAAGGTGCGCTCAGACCGGTCGGAAATCGGTCGTAGAGTATAAAGGCAAAAGCGCGCTTGACTGCGAGACAGACACGTCGAGCAGGTACGAAAGTAGGTCTTAGTGATCCGGTGGTTCTGTATGGAAGGGCCATCGCTCAACGGATAAAAGGTACTCCGGGGATAACAGGCTGATACCGCCCAAGAGTTCATATCGACGGCGGTGTTTGGCACCTCGATGTCGGCTCATCACATCCTGGGGCTGAAGCCGGTCCCAAGGGTATGGCTGTTCGCCATTTAAAGTGGTACGCGAGCTGGGTTTAGAACGTCGTCGTGAGACAGTTCGGTCCCTATCTGCCGTGGACGTTTGAGATTTGAGAGGGGCTGCTCCTAGTACGAGAGGACCGGAGTGGACGAACCTCTGGTGTTCCGGTTGTCACGCCAGTGGCATTGCCGGGTAGCTATGTTCGGAATAGATAACCGCTGAAAGCATCTAAGCGGGAAACTAGCCTCAAGATGAGATCTCACTGGGACCTTGAGTCCCCTGAAGGGCCGTCGAAGACTACGACGTTGATAGGTTGGGTGTGTAAGCGCTGTGAGGCGTTGAGCTAACCAATACTAATTGCCCGTGAGGCTTGACCATATAACACCCAAGCAATTTGCTGACCTGAAGAGGCACCAGATTGCGGTGTGTGAAGACGAAACGAACCGAAAGTTCGAGAAACAAACACACAAACTATCGCATACCCATTCGCTGGAGCGTGACCTCGCAAGAGAACACGAGCTGGCTACCGAATTTCTTGACGACCATAGAGCATTGGAACCACCTGATCCCATCCCGAACTCAGCAGTGAAACGATGCATCGCCGATGGTAGTGTGGGGTTTCCCCATGTGAGAGTAGGTCATCGTCAAGATTAAATTCCAAAACCCCTATCTGCGTATGCAGGTAGGGGTTTTGTTTTGCCCGCAGGAAAGTTCGTACAGCATCATCGGACCGCTCCGGTCTGGTTGCGCTGCTGTCCCGTCAGTGTTTATTGCCAAGGCGCGGCATACCGTGGAACCACCGATTGCGATGGAGGGGTTTGCGTTGCACTTGGCCTGGCATAAACGGCGGGATGACGACCGGAAGACTTCCATTCCTCCGTATCATCCCCCTGAAATCAAGACCGCGGCTGGCTGCTCGCTCTCATGACCCCCGCCTCACCATTGGCCACGAGCCAACGAAACAGCTCGGCCACCGACACCGTATGGCTGCGTTCTATCCAGCGCACCAGCGCCGGGCCGTAGTGTTCTGTGTAGCGGGTGAGCACCAGTTGGCGACAGTCCGCTGACAGGCGCAGGGTAATTTCCCGACAGCGCAGATTGGCCGGGTCTTCCCGGATCACTCGTTGCTGCAAAGTCAGGCTATTGTTTTCAGAAACCATCAGCCGGTGCTCCTGTGCATTGAGGGGGGGTGGTGTTTTCTGGCGAGCCTTGTTTGCCATCGGCCACGTAAGCAGCGCGATGCTCGGCCACCACATTGCGCAACGCGCTGTAATAGTCCGGCAGTTTTTGCAGGCTATCGGTCAGCGGTAATGCTTCTGCCCGGCCATCGACGATGCCGCCAACAGTGTTGATAGTGGACAGCATCTCCACGGTATCGCTATTGCTGCCGAACGGATCGACCACAAAGCCGAGCACGCGCCCGGCGGCGTCGCGACTGTTGGAGGTCCCGAACAATGGCAGCTCGACGATTGGACCATTGCCGATGCCCCACACGCCGAAAGTCTGGCCGAAGTCCGCGTCGTGGCGCGCAATACCGGCCATGCCGGAGACGTCGATCAAACCCACTACCCCGACCGTGGTGTTGAGCGCGAAACGCCCCAGGGTATTGACCGAGCGCATCGGGTTGCCTTGCAGCAGGTCATTGATAAACACCTTCGGCTCGCCGAAGTTCGCCACAAAGTTATGCACACCGGTTTGGAAAAAATCTGGCAAGTAGCGGTAGCCGCGAGCGACCGGCGCCAGGGCGTAGTCGTCGACCGTCCGGTTAAAAGCGAAGACTGCGCGATTGAACGGTTCCGCGGGGTCGTACACCGAATAGGAGATGTCGACGCAGGCCACGTCGGTGTTGGGCGGCGGCTGGCTGCTGCAACCCGTTAGCCCTGCGGCCAACACGGCAATTGAGGTGTTGCGGGCCAGCCAGGGAGCACACTTGAAAGGCAACATGGATGCAAGTCTCGGGAGGAATTCGCCGAGATGCTGAGCCCCGTGCCTTGCGCAAAGATGTCTGGTTTATTGCGGCGATGACGTTTTGTTGCACGATTGAAATATATGACGCGCGGCCATGAATGGTTTTAGATGGCGGTTCCATTCGCGCCTTAAGTGACCTTCGGTGAACAGCCTTTTAATTGTGGACGACGACCTTGAAGTCCTCGATCTACTGAAAAAATTCTTCGTGCAACACGGCTACAGCGTCGAGGTCGCCACAGACGGCGCATCGCTGTGGGCAGCCATCGAGCACCAGCCGCCAGACCTGATCATTCTTGACGTGATGTTGCCCGGCGACAGCGGGTTGATCCTTTGTCAGCAACTGCGGATTCGACACGCAATACCGGTGATCATGCTGACCGCCATGGGTGAACTCAGTGACCGGGTGGTCGGCCTGGAACTGGGCGCCGACGATTATCTGACCAAACCCTTCGACGCCCGTGAACTGCTGGCCCGAGTGCGCGCTGTGTTGCGTCGCGTGGAAGAGCGTCGTCCGGTGTCGCAGGAACGGCCACGGCCGTTGATCGACTTCGCCGACTGGCACCTGGACGTCACCCGCCGTGAACTTCGCTCGCCGGACAACGTGATGATCCCGCTGTCAGCCGGTGAGTTTGACCTGCTGCTGGTCTTCGTCGAACACCCGCAGCGCATTCTCACCCGCGAGCAATTGCTGGACCTGGCGCGCGGACATTGCCATGACGCGTTCGATCGCAGCATCGACGTTCAGGTCAGCCGCCTGCGACGCAAACTCGAGTCCGACACCAAGCGGCCGGCGATGATTCGCACCGTGCGCAACGGCGGTTACCTGTTCACACCCAGCGTGACGCGGCGGTGAGCTGGCTGAAGAGGATTCGCGCCCGAGACTGGCCGCAAGATACGGTTGCGCGCTGGATCGCGTTGACGATCATCCTGGCCATGCTCATTTCACTGGCGCTCAACGGGTTGTTTATCCAACTGGCCGGGGTTTGGGCCCGCCCACCACTGACCGAAATCGGCTTGCTGGAAAAAGCCGCGGCCATCGCCCGCATCATCGAGGCAGCCCCCGCGCCACTGCGCAACCCATTGGCACAAGCCGCCAACGAGAACGGCTTCACTGTCACTTGGCACCCTGATCGGCAAGATCTCAATCTGCCGGCAGTGGACGATCCGAAGTCCGACATCGGCTCGACTATCTTGCAGCCGATGCTCAGAGCCCCTGACCGGCGAATCGAAGCTTATGAACCGGCCGACTGGACGGAGCACACGGCGGACGCGCACTATGCGCTGCTGATCGAGTTATCGGATTCATCATGGCTGATGTTCTCCGCGCCTTCGCGCAGCTGGGGCCTGGACGAAGCGCCACGCTACCTGATCGTGATTCTTCTGGTGCTGATCTCCACCGCACTGGTCGCGCTGATCGCCACCCGACGCCTCGCCACACCTTTGCAGTGCTTTGCCGAAGGCGCCCGCCGTTTCGGCGTGGACTTCCGCGCACCGCCGATCGAACCGCTCGGTCCCCACGAAATCCGCCAGGCCATTCTCGCGTTCAACGCCATGCAGGCCCAGTTACAGCACTTCATCCGCGACCGTACGCAAATGCTCGCCGCCATCTCCCACGACCTGCGCGCTCCCCTGACGCGGATGCGCTTGCGAGGCGAATTCATCGAAGACAGCGAGCAACAGCAACGGCTGTTTCGTGACGTGGATGAAATGCAGGCGATGATTAACTCGGCGCTGGAGTTCTTTCGTGATGATGCGCGGCTTGAACCGGCCACCCAGTTTGATTTGGCGGAATTGCTGCAAACGTTGCTTGATGATTACCGGGATCAGGGAGTCGAGGTTGCCTTTAGTGGGCCGTTGCGGCTGGTGTATTTCGGTCGACCGCTGGGACTCAAGCGGGTGATGACTAACTTGCTCGATAACGCCATCAAGTACGGTAGCGAGCCGGGGATTGAACTGATCCCCGGTGCAGGGCAGGTGCGGATCAAAATACTGGATCGTGGGCCGGGCATTCCAGATGCCTGCCTTGGACAAGTGTTTGTGCCGTTCTTCCGGATGGAAGGCTCGCGGAACAAAAGCACTGGGGGTGTGGGTTTGGGGTTGTCGGCGGCGCGGGCGATTGTGCTGGAACACGGAGGCGAGCTGACACTGCGTAATCGGTCGATGGGCGGGTTGGAGGCGTTGGTGGTGTTGCCCGTGCATTAGTCCCGAAAGACTTGCCTCGAAACGATCAAAAACCTGTGGCGAGGGAGCTTGCTCCCGCTGGGTCGCGAAGCGGCCCCAAAGAAAGGACTGCTGCGCAGTCCAACGGGAGCAAGCTCCCTCGCCACAGTTTTACGCCAACAGGCCAAGGAGCAATCCTCCCCCAAGGATCGTGTAAACCTAAGCCTCCCAGCCCGCCCCACTGACCGCCGCCTGTGCCAATGGGTGCAAGTCTGCCCCCTGATGCGCCGTCTGCCAGGCCAGCAACTCCTTTCGCATGCCGGGAGTCCAGTACATCTGCAGATGATTACGCACGCCGAGCACTGCCTGTTGCTGATCCGGCTCGCTGGCGAAGTATTGGGCGATCTGGTTGGCCATTTTGATCAGGTTGTCAGTGCTCATCGGCGTACCTCGGCTTTTGTTCCGGCGGTGCGTGCGTGGCGGCGTTCGTCGAGCAGGCGTTGTTGTTCGTCGCTAAATGCCTGATAGCGTTTTTGCCACTCGGAAGGGTGGTAGACGCGGCTGACTTCCACAGCGGTGACCTTGTACTCCGGACAGTTGGTGGCCCAGTCGGAGTTGTCGGTGGTAATGACGTTGGCCCCCGATTCAGGGAAGTGGAAGGTGGTGTACACCACGCCTGGGGCTACCCGTTCGGTGATCCGCGCACGCAGTACGGTCTGCCCGGCGCGGCTGCCAATGCCGACCCAGTCACCTTCGTTGATGCCACGGCTCTCGGCGTCGGTCGGGTGGATTTCCAGTCGGTCCTCATCGTGCCAAGCGACGTTTTCAGTACGTCGGGTCTGGGCGCCGACGTTGTACTGGCTGAGGATGCGCCCGGTGGTCAGCAGCAGCGGATAGCGACTGTTGACCTTTTCCTCGGTGGGCACGTAGCCGGTGAGCATAAAGCGCCCCTTGCCGCGCACGAACTCCTCGATGTGCATGGTCGGCGTGCCGTCCGGTGCCGCGGCGTTACACGGCCATTGCAGGCTGCCGTGGCGCTCCAGTTCGGCGTAGCTGACGTTGGTGAACGTCGGCGTCAGGCTGGCGATTTCATCCATGATTTCCGACGGATGCTTATAGTTCATCGGATAGCCCAAGGCGTTGGCCAGGGCCACGGTGCCTTCCCAGTCGGCCTTGCCGCCCAACGGCTCCATGACCTTGCGTACCCGCGAGATGCGTCGCTCGGCGTTGGTGAAGGTGCCGTCTTTTTCCAGGAACGAACTGCCCGGCAGGAACACGTGGGCGAACTTCGCCGTCTCGTTGAGGAAGATGTCCTGCACCACCACGCATTCCATGGCTGACAGAGCAGCAGTGACGTGTTGGGTATTCGGATCGCTCTGGGCGATGTCCTCGCCCTGGCAATACAGACCCTTGAAGCTGCCGGCCAGTGCCGACTCGAACATGTTGGGAATGCGCAGGCCCGGATCGGGTTGCAGTGTGACGTTCCAGGCCTGTTCGAACTGAGTCCGTACCGCCTCGTTGGAGACGTGTCGGTAACCGGGCAGTTCGTGGGGAAAGGAGCCCATGTCGCAGGAGCCCTGAACGTTGTTCTGCCCACGCAACGGGTTCACCCCCACACCTTCGCGACCGATGTTGCCGGTGGCCATGGCCAGGTTGGCGATGCCCATGACGGCGGTACTGCCCTGGCTGTGTTCGGTGACGCCCAGGCCGTAGTAGATCGCGGCGTTGCCGCCGGTCGCATACAAACGAGCGGCGGCACGGATATCGGCAGGTTCGACGCCGCAGACAGGGCCAAGGGCTTCCGGCGAGTTCTCCGCGCGGCTGACAAATTCGCTCCAGCGCGCAAAATCGCTGCCCTCGCAACGCGCGTCGATGAAGGCTTGGTCTTGCAGGCCTTCGGTGATGATCGTGTGGGCCAAGGCGTTGAGCATGGCGACGTTAGTGCCGGGGCGCAGCGCCAGGTGATACTCGGCGCGGGCGTGCACCGAGTCCACCAGATCAATGCGGCGCGGGTCGATGACGATCAGCCGCGCACCTTCACGCAAACGGCGTTTGAGTTGCGAGGCAAACACCGGGTGCGCGTCGCTGGGGTTGGCGCCCATCACCAGGATCACGTCGGCCTGCATCACCGAGTCGAAACTCTGGGTGCCGGCGGACTCGCCCAATGTTTGTTTCAGGCCATAACCGGTCGGTGAGTGGCAGACCCGCGCACAGGTGTCGACGTTGTTGTTGCCGAACGCCGCGCGCACCAGTTTTTGCACCAGGTAGGTTTCTTCGTTGGTGCAGCGGCTGGAGGTAATGCCACCAATGGAGTCGCGGCCGTATTTTTGCTGCAGCCGACGGAATTCGCTGGCAGCGTAGGTCACCGCTTCATCCCAGCTGACTTCCTGCCAAGGGTCGTTGATGTGCTGGCGGATCATCGGCTTGGTGATGCGATCCGGGTGGGTCGCGTAGCCCCAGGCAAAGCGCCCTTTGACGCAAGAGTGGCCGTGGTTGGCCTGGCCGTTCTTGTCTGGAACCATGCGTACGACCTGGTCGCCTTTCATCTCGGCGCGGAACGAGCAGCCCACGCCGCAATAGGCACAGGTAGTGATCACGCTGTGTTCGGGTTGACCCAGTTCCACCACACTTTTTTCCATCAGCGTCGCGGTCGGGCACGCTTGCACACAGGCGCCGCAGGACACGCATTCGGAGTCGAGGAAGTTATCGCCACCGGCGGCGGCAACCCGGGATTCGAAACCGCGCCCGGTAATGGTCAGAGCAAAGGTGCCCTGTGTTTCTTCGCAGGCACGCACGCAGCGGTTGCAGACGATGCACTTGCTCGGGTCGTAGTCGAAGTAGGGGTTGGACGTGTCCTTCACGTCGGCCAGATGGTTGTCGCCTTCATAGCCGTAACGCACTTCCCGCAGGCCAACCTGGCCGGCGACGGTTTGCAGCTCGCAGTTGCCGTTGGCCGAACAGGTCAGGCAATCCAGCGGGTGATCGGAGATGTACAGCTCCATGACGTTGCGGCGCAAGGTCGCGAGCTTCGGTGTCTGGGTGTGCACGGTCATGCCTTCAGTGACCGGCGTAGTGCAGGACGCCGGATAGCCACGCATGCCGTCGATCTCCACCAGACACATGCGGCAGGAGCCGAAGGCTTCCAGGCTGTCGGTGGCACATAGTTTGGGAATGGTGGTGCCCAGCAGCGCGGCGGCGCGCATCACTGAGGTGCCTTCGGGCACGGTGATGCTTTGGCCGTCGATGTTCAGGGTGATCTGCACCTGGCTGTCGCGGGCTGGAGTGCCGAGATCGATGTCGGTTTTCGGGTCGAAGAGGGTGATCATTGGTCGGCCTCCGAGGCTTGCAGACCGAAGTCGGCGGGGAAGTGCTTGAGGGCGCTGACGACCGGATAGGAAGTCATGCCGCCCAATGCGCACAGCGAACCGTATTGCAGCGTGTCGCACAGGTCCTTGAGGATGATCACCTGCTCATCGCGACCGTTCTGGTCAGGCGCGGCCAGCAGGCGGTCAATCACCTCCACGCCCCGGGTCGAGCCGATGCGGCACGGCGTGCATTTGCCACAGGATTCCTCGGCACAAAACTGCATGGCGAAGCGCGCCATGTGGGCCATATCCAACGTGTCATCAGCCACCACCACACCACCGTGACCGAGCATTGCGCCGATGGCGGCGAACGCTTCGTAATCCAACGGCGTGTCGAATTGCGACGGTGGCACCCAGGCGCCGAGAGGGCCGCCAACCTGGGCGGCCTTCAGCGGTCGGCCGCTGGCGGTCCCGCCGCCGTAGTCTTCCACCAGTTCCCGCAGGGTCAAGCCAAAGGCCCGTTCCACCAGACCGCCGTGACGAATATTACCCGCCAGTTGGAAGGGCATGGTGCCCAGGGAGCGGCCCATGCCGTAATCGCGATAGAACTGCGCGCCCTTGGCCATAATCATTGGCACCGAGGCCAGCGTCAGCACGTTGTGCACCAGGGTCGGCAGGCCGAACAGGCCCTGCAAGGCCGGGATCGGCGGCTTGGCGCGGACAATCCCGCGCTTGCCTTCGAGCGAGTCCAGCAGCGCGGTTTCCTCGCCGCAGATGTAAGCACCGGCACCGACTCGCACTTCCATATCGAAGGCCAGACCGCTGCCGCCGACATTGGCACCGAGGTAACCGTTTGACCGGGCAATCTCCAGCGCCGCACGTAGGGTGGTCACGGCCTGTGGATATTCCGAGCGCACATAGATGTAGCCGTAGCTGGCGCCGACGGTGATGCCGGCAATGGCCATGCCTTCGATCAGCAGGAAGGGGTCGCCTTCCATCAACATGCGGTCGGCGAAGGTGCCGGAGTCGCCTTCGTCGGCGTTGCACACGATGTATTTCTGTGCAGCCTGAGTGCCGCGCACCGTGCGCCATTTGATCCCGGCCGGGAACGCCGCGCCGCCACGGCCACGCAGGCCCGAATCGAATACTGCAGTCGCGGTCTGCTCGCCGCCCAGGGCGATGGCCTGGGTCAAGCCCTCAAAGCCGCCGTGAGCCCGGTAATCCTCCAGGGACAGCGGCTGGGTAATGCCGGCGCGGGCAAACAGCAGGCGTTGTTGAGTCTTTAGATAAGGCAACTCTTCCACCAGCCCCAAGGCCAGCGGATGGTCGGACGACTCGCCTTGCAGCGCATCGAGCACCGACGGCACATCGGCCGCGGTCAGCGGACCGAAGCCGATACGGCCTTGTGGGCTGTCCACTTCCAGCAGCGGTTCCAGCCAGTACAGGCCGCGAGAACTGGTGCGTTGCAACTCCAGAGGCGCAAAGCGTCCCCGGGCATGGGTGATCAGGGCCACCGCAACCTCTTCGGCACCCACGGCACGGGCCAGCGAATCACGGGGCAGATAGAAAGCCGGCATCATGCGTCCTCCCGGCAAGTATCGAGCAATGCATCCAGACGCTCGGCGCTGAGCCGCGCATGCACCTGGCCATCCAGCTCCAGGGCTGGCGAGCAGGCGCAGGCGCCGAGGCAATACACCGGGCGCAGACTGATGTTGCCGTCGGCACTGCTGCCGTGGTCGTCCACTTGCAGACGTTCGCGCAATTGCGCCGCGAGCTGCTCGGCGCCGCGGCTCTGGCAGGACTCGGCCCGGCACAGACGCAGGATATGCCGGGCCGGAGGCGCGGTGCGGAAGTCATGGTAGAAACTGATCACCCCGCGAACCTCGGCCTGACTCAGGTTGAGGGCGTGAGCAATCTCGGGAATGGCGGCATCGGGGATGTAACCGATGCCCTCCTGAATCTCATGAAGGATCGGCAACAGTGCGCCGGGGGAGCGTTTGTGGCGCTCCAACAGGCTGTTGACCATAGGCAGGTGCAACATCTCATCAGGCATACAGCATTCCTCACGATCACGGACAAACCAAGCGGTTGTCAGTTGTCCGAAAGTGTCGGCTGCGGCAGTCACACCACGTCACGGTATCGTGGCATTTTCAGGCCGTTGGCCAGGCACCCTGAGCGGGCATCTTGTTGGGCCCGGTGCGATCTTTGCCGCACCTCTTCAGGGCATAACAGGCAGCTTGCCATGCTGCCTTTGATTCATCTGCACCAAAGCGACGTGTTCGATTCTGTCTACGACTACCTATTAAGTCTAGAAGAGCGCAGCCAAAGGCGTTCGCTCACTGAGTATCTTTCAGGGAATCCTTGAGCGCGATGAGCGGAGTGTCAAAACACTCACTTGGCGAAAAGGATCATCACCCACAACACCGCCGTGGTCAGTGCCGCCAACACACCGCACGCTCCGGCGATCAAATGACGGACGACGGGGGATTCAGACTGATTGAACCTGGCGATCACCAGAAGCCAGGTTCCGACAAAGGCCCCTAAAACCGCCATCATCGTATAGAAAATGAATACAACGCCCCGTACCGAGTTTCCTCCGGGGACAAACCATCTGTTGAACAGAATCAGCACGGCAATTCCGACAATAAAACTACCCACGGCACCCGTCAGGTTAGCGAGCCACAGATTCAGCAGGGTGCCACGGTTCCTCACCACCCCAATCCACATTCCCACTGTCGCAGTGAAAAACACCAACACGCCGATTAGCTGCATTCAATCCTTTTCCTTGTTAACAATTCCCCTGAAACCGCCTTTGGTCATCTTTGATGAGATGAGGCGATGGAGGCACGATATCAAACTGATAGCTCTGTGCTGAAGGGCGTTGGTTTGATGTGGGTTGGATTCCGAGTTGGAGATTTGTTTTTCATCGTTGGGGAAGGTGAAGTTTGAATTCACCGGCAGGACTTCGATTGTGGAGATTTCGACGCTGATTTATCAGCATTTACTGTGAGCTGAGTGATCGAAAGCCCCGACAATCTCGGGGCTAATAATGCCTGTCCGTTAAGCGCAGTCCCTGTGGGAGCGGGCTTGCCCGCGAAAGCGTCAGGTCAGCCAACATCAATGCTGAATGCACTGCCGCCATCGCAAGCAGTTGGCTCCCGCAGGTCTTATGCCTTACCGACTGGCATCAGAACCATCCCGCCTAAGCACCTTCACCGCATCATCAACCACCGCCTTACTCATCGCCGTCAAATAATGCGCGGCCCAAGCGTGGCGGTCGGTGTCCCTGTCGTAAGCAGCATCTTCGGTCAGCTTTTTGGCGAGAAACAGGAAATCAGAAGCCATGGCTAACGCATCGCCGAGCGGAACGCCGCGAGTGACATGGAAAAGCGGTTGATCGGAGCAGTAAATGGCAGGTGTTAGTCCGATGGTTTTGAGTTCTGGTTGATCGGTCATTTGCCACCTCCGATGACGGAGAGGCGGTGGGAGAGGGACCCCGTTCCTGCAACTTTCGAAAGCCCTTTGCTCAGCGCTCTCCCTAACAATCACTAGCATCAGGCACGCAGAGAATATCCCTACCGCTATCTCGGAATGGCCTGACAACAATCCGCAGCGCTCTGTTTTAGGCTGCTCACAAGCGCGCGCCATCGTCTGCAACAGATCGTCGCAAACTGCATAAACCCTAGTGTTTACTGCGTTTTCTGTGACGTACGCATTGACAGGGTCATCAGGCTACGGCAGCGTTAATTCCAATCGCGCCCGATCCTCTGGTGCTGGCTTAGTCCGGCATTACGTTCGGGCCTTCTTGTTTCTGGAACATGGAAGTTGTCTAGCCCTGCCCCTCCGAAGCCGTTCCGTACATACCCTGATTTGGTTGCGTTGCTGACCAGCAGGAGTATGCAAATCCATGACCCGTCTCGTGCAGAACGCAAGCTCGCGCAGTTAGGGTATTACCGCCTCAGCGGTTACTGGTATCCGGCGCGTGAGTTCAAAATGAACGGCCTGCGGCAAGACGTCTGCCCGGTCACGGGCAAGCCTCTGCGTCTGGACACTTTTCAGGCTGCCACCACTGCTGAAGGGCATTGTTGTCCAGCGTGGGTTTGGGCTCCACTCACTGAATATCTTTCAAGTAGTCCTTGAGTGCGATCAACGGTGCATCAAGTTGCTCCAGGGTCTGCGCGCCGCGCAAATCAGCCGACAATCTATGTAGTTCGCGCCCTAGCGGCGTATCTACGCCGCCTATAGCGTCCAGCGCTAAACCCACACAATGCGCCACTCTAAACTGGATACCCTCGATATCCCCCCTACGCACCAACAACCCAAACACCTCCCGCTCATAATCACTCATGATCGGATCATCCCGCAGAATCGGACTTTCACCTTCCGTCTCATAAGCCAGCTTGAAGGCGAAAAGGGCAACGGTGTCCAGTGGCAATTCCATTGTGTGAATCCTTGATTCGTTAGCGAGCGGTTTTGGGCTGTCGCACCGAAGTGGCAAGATCAAAAGATCGCAGCCTTCGGCAGCTTCTACACGGTAGCGGTGGGGCGAGATCACTTTTCTACAGGCGAAAAAAAAGGCCTTGCAAAGCAAGACCTTTCTTAATTTTGGTGCCCGAGGGAGACCGGAGTCTTCCATATAATCCGTGGCTTGTAGCCGGATTAGATGCATAGGGATACACACGGGGATACAGCTTGCTTGGGCCTATGATCGCACAATCGTAGATCGAGTCATAAGCTTCCCGTAGACCCACCCCCGCGTATCCAAAAATTTAGCTGGTGTGGCAAGGGTTGCAGCAATAGTAGCAACCATTGACTTGCGCATTGGGCCATGATGTTCGAGCTGCGGAGACGGCACCAGTGCAGGTGGAATGAGTTCCGAGTGATACCTGGTTCTGTGGCAGCGGCATGAACCTACAGCCAGTTGTAGTGTTATGCACCTCGTAGTCGCCGTTGGCTTGTACGTTCTGGTTTACGATAAATGATGGCATTTGATAGTCCTCGCTTCCGTGTGTCGGATCGGTAACGACTCAATGTTTCGGCAGTATCCGTGGTGCTGGCTGAAAAGCGTATTGACCAGCAGAAATAGAGGTTAGCTGGAGGATGGCATAAAGCAATCAGTCGCCAGAAGCCGCCGGGGACCCTGGGATTATTTGAAGGACACGGGGTCGGAAACCCGCGACATCTTGCTAGCGACAGACATCCCACCTTACTGAAATTTCAACGTTGAAATTGAAAGGATCCTGACGAAAAAGTGGCATCGTTACCGCGATGGTAAAGATGCCCCTTTGTGTTGCTGATCGGCAGAGAACGGCCAGAAGCGGACGGCTCCCGAAAAACATCATTGAAAGCAATTTGCTACTATCGGGCGCTCTTGCCCATTAGCGCGACGTAAACCTTAGGTTCTTCCATGTTCGACAGAAGCGACTTTGATCAACTCTCCAGTGAGCAACTGACTTTTTGGAGAGCACACAATGATTGTCCCGGTCTCTATTACGTCACTTATCCAGGAATCGCCTTTCGATGCCCTGCCTCTCAGCAGATCATCAGGATAACTCGCGCCCCCAAACGGCAAGGCGAAAACGGATTAAACTTCTGGCTTCACGCGGAATGGATGGATTGGCGGCCTGGAGGAGAAAGTTATTTCCCAGGCTACGTTTCTGACGCTCAGTTTGAGGAAATCTCGGAAGCTGTTTTCAATCAGATGGTTGCGGATCAGGCGTTTGAATTGATCGCTCCGCTCAAACAACCGCTGCATGAGTCGACCGGTTTCGTCGGAGCGCTATTGATGTACTCAATGAAGACAGAGTTCATCGTTTCGCTGTTCGCGGAGTATGAAGACGAGTACATCCATTTCTATTGGGACACGACTTCATGAGCGGCAGCTAAGGGTCGTTCTCTGCCGGTCATGTCGACGGCTCGTACTGGTCAAATCCGATGCAAATGACTGGTCAGGTCGAATGCAAATGGGTGGGCAAGTCTGTGTAATTACCCAATTGCACTGGTGAACTGTGAGTTCACCCGGTTCACCTGTTCACTAAGGTGGGTACCTTTTCGCTAGCACAGTCCCGCGGGTTTCCGACCCCGTGTGTGGAGTGTTGTCACAGGGTCCCCCGGACGCTCAGATGAGCACCCCCATACTCGGTTTTTTCGCTGATGGTGTTGACGCTTATGGGGAGCGGGGAAAGCAACACCCTTCGAGCCCTTGTTACAGGTGTTACGTGTGTTACGAAACTATCTATGTCCTTTGATATCGGGGCTTTCGTGCCAGTAACACTCGTTCATCAATCTACTAACAGACGTGTTACTACGCGTATTGGTGTTACATAGGAAGCGGTATTAGTCGTTGAATTCAGAGGGCCGCTTTTGGCCACAAGCGTGTGGCAATTGTAAGAATCCCCGTTCCTAGCAAGCTCGTAGGGTAAACCAAAACGAATAAACTCCATCAGGGACTGATGACGCTATCATGCGCTTACTAGTTGCTCATATAAGAGATGTCGGGCGTGTACCTCATCGTCACTCTCCATTGGGAATGCACCGGATACAGCCATTCTTTCTAGGTGCTCGGCTTCTGGTGCCAGAAAGCCATTTTTCATGCAGTGTTCAGAAAGCCATTGGCGTGTCATTAGTGTCAAGTGGGTAAGTGGCTCAGTTCGATATTTTGTATCTATATAAGGATCTGCCATCAATAATGAAGATGCTATTCGGCGATCCATATCCACCTTATAAGAAGGAAGTGTCTGTGAGAATCGTTCAGCTATAAATTCGATCAGTGATAGTAAATATAACAGCAGGTAAGGTAGGCGAGAGTAAAGGAATGCCCATTGAGTCATTGCTTGAGTCATTCCTGAAAAAATAAAATTGATATTATATTTCTCGGTCTTTATCGATTTGTGATCTGTGAATAAGTGCATGGCTTTGTTGCATATACCGTCAAAGCTATCGTTTTCGGTCTTGTCGTAGCGCAGTTTGGCTATGTAGCTAGCATTGAATCTTGACGTTTCACCAATGGTTTTCAGCACTTTTTGAATGCGCCTGATATGGCCGTCAATACCACCTGCGTTCTGCGGACGTAATCTCGAAGGATCATCCGCAATCATTTTGGAAAAGCTTTCTTTGTCGGCAATCACTGATTCAAGTAGGTACAGGCTCTCTTGAAATGGTTTTCTTAACAGCATATACGCAATAGCGAGCTTCCCTTTTCTAGATGCTTCAAGTGCTTCGAAGATACAATGCAGAATATCTGACAGTACTGCTGGAAAAGCCATGGTGACTAATACGTCAGCTTCATCATTCAGGCGTCCGCTTTTTTTTAACCAATCAAGCAGGTCATCTGCTTGCTCAAGCGCAGATTTTTCGTGCTCGCCATTGAAGGCAATGCTTGTAATGAAGACTCCTTGTTTGATCCCGGAAACAAGGAGTTGGGCGGCTACGTCATGTATAGTGAAGCATAGCTTATATGCGGCATGAAACTCATTTGGCAGCACAGTGTTACTTTCCAGTAGTCTTTCCAATTTATAATCCTCCGGGTGTTTGTTGAATTATATTGAAATAATCATTGAGGAATGCACTATGGTCTACCTACTGGGTAAGTATCAGATTGGAACGACGATGCGGCCACGAGCCACGCAGATATTTTCTTTTACCGCAAAGCATTCGACGTAGTGTTCTCCCTGAAAATCTGAGTGCTCGGTGATCTGATGATAGCCACTGTCCATCTGAATTTGCCCTCTTAACATATTTCGCCGAATTGCTTCCGGTCCTACATTTCTAACCTTCCAATAGAGCTTAAAGGGAGGGGGGACATTTATATGCTTAACGTAAAACGTAAGTTCTCGTTGTTTAGGTATTTTGTAGAGGCCAATACGTGACATCAGATTTCTGAGTTGGTCTCCTTCGTTTTTAACGGTGCAGTCAATTTCTAAGTTGTAGTGAATGTCTAAGCTAAATTTTTGACCAATAAATTGCTCTAGGTTTTTTATTTCATTTCGCGCAATGGCTTGGCGCTTTTCTTCTTCCACATATTCGGGGAAGTTTTCTCCAAATACAGCACTCCATCGTTCATGGGCAACCTCCGGGTCATCTAATGCCTCTTGGAGTCTTCGCAGTGCTTTTTTTGCTTTAGGGTGGAAATTTCCACTTTTTGTAACAATTGAACCACTACCAGGAGCTCTCCACTGCTCTTTCTCTTGATCAATATCGACGAGGTAAGCAAAAAAATCTTTAGTCATTTCCCCGTAAGCTGAGTAGGATTTCGTGTCGTAGTCAGTTGTACCTTTTAAGAATTGATAGCATAGAGTGTCAATAAGCATGCCTTTCATAGGCACGCCATGATCGTTCTTCCATGCGCGAATCATTTTACACAGCCTCTTAAGGTTGTGGTTTTTAAGCTGATTTAGTGAGTTCGTTTCATCAATTTCTGAAATTGGATTACAGGTCCTCCACTGGCCACCATCATTTGCATCTGGATAGGTATAGCTTCCATCTTCATTCAGAAAGGCAGGTAGCACTTCAACGATGTAATCAGTGAAGTCAATTGACACCACTTGTTGTTGCGCTTTTACGTCTCGATTTGGGAATTTTTCTTTTAGAATTAACCTTATTTCAGCGAGTAAGGCCGACTGTTTGTTGTTTTCATATTTATTGAATCGGTCGTAGACTTCCCAGGGTAAGATGAAAGCCATGTCTAAGTCGCTTACCCCATGTACTGCAGTGCGGCGTCCATAAGAACCAACTTGCCGACAGTTTGAAATTTCAGAGTCTAGTTCGTAATATTTTTCGTTTAGCTTGCTCGTTGTTTGTCTGTAACTTTTTGAAATGGCATCAGAATTTTTTACTGCTAGATTTTTTCTGAATTGCTCAAATAGTTCTTTTGTCATTTTGTGCAGATCCTTTGTATGTGATCTATTAAATCTGTCAGATCTAAGTTAAATGCCAGAACAGCCAGAACAACGACCAAGCTACCGAAAATCGTGATGTATAAAGACAAAGGGATTTTGTCTCTAAAAAAATTGAAATGAAGGTGTTCGTCAATCCATCCTATCTGCTGCTCCCAAAAGAATTTCTTGTGAGCAAGCCAGCTAGCCCCAAATATATGTTTGCTCAAGCAGAGAGAGTTAAACTCATGTTCAATATTCTCTAGCTCACTTAAGTGCTCAGCTGAAACCTTTTCGCTTGACTCGCAGGTCATGCTCAGTTTTTTCAGTTTATTGAAAAGCGCAGTCAGCTTTTGTCCCACAGCGTAATAGTCATCTTTTTTCTCGGAGTAGTAGGCAATGTACATACCAGTGATGCCTAATATTGTTACTGCAGCGGACATCTGTTTTTCTGCAAGCCAAGAAATAATGAGTGACAAGATACCAACGCATATCGATACAAAACCAATCCATCCAGGACCTTTCTCCACAATCTCATAGGTGGAAAAATGCAATTTGGCGCTGTATCCAACGTCATAAGCCTTTTCTGCAATCAAGCGTTGTGCTAGCTCTTTTTTCATAAAACCCCATAGAAGCTCGCTACCATCACTTCAGGTGCAATGTGACGACTGGCGGCAACGAATGTCGAGTATTCGGGTGATGGTTGAAAAGCTGAGGTAGCGAGTGGTAAAAAGCCCGGCCAATCGACCGGGCTTTAATTCACCTCACCTTTCGTTAGACGACTGCGATACAACAGAAGCCGCCAGCGTTCGAGTCGTTTTAGACAAGCGTTTGTCTTGTAGCGCTTGGCTAGCTTTCGTTTCCATCTTCGCGCCTGACTGTTTGTCGGAGCCGGCTTGAGAAATCACCGATGCTGCCAAGCTCTTGGCAATCGCCGATGATTCCTTGTCCCGTAAGACTTTAGACGCTAGAGAAGAAACCCTAGGGGAGGATTTCTTTGAGTTTTTGCTCATTGCTGATCTCCTTTTTTTCGACGTACACGTAGGCGCCAGGCTTGAAGCCCATATGCTCGGGCATCAAGCAGCTTTTTTCCGCAGCGACGGAAACGGCAGTAAATGTATTCGTAATCGTCTGACTCTGGGGGTTGCATAAGTCACCATATAAAAGGTGTTTTCAGCCCAAATTCAGAAGGAGATGAGGGGACGTTCAGTATTTTTCGCTCACGAACTTGACCCTTCGGTCGCGGAGACCTAAAAAGTAGTTGTGTGACCACGAGCGAATCCATACTATTCGTTCCCCTAACCGCTTTCCTTTCTGGACTGTGGTTGATGCGCCCTTGGGTAGGCCCTGAGAAAACTTCCCCTTGGTGCGCGCTGAAAGCCCTGTCTGCTCGCTGAGCAGGTGGGGCTTTTTCTTTTGCAGAGACATTTCTCTGCACAATTCTTTGGGCAATCAGCCCCTAAATTCCTTTCTATCTATCATCCGTTAGGTTTTTGCCTAAGGGACTCCTACCTATGAAAGCATAATAGTCGAAAAAATACCACATGTAGTGTTTTTCTTCGTTCGCCAACACATCATGTAGTGTTGATTCTGTGCTGGACCGTCAATTCGTGAACAAATAGTCAAATAAACGTTTCAGCAATGGCACTCGGTGATGCGTGGATCCAATGCTTAGCATCGTACTGTATGTATTCCCAGAAAATCAACTAAAAGCTCCTGTGGGGCATTCAATAGCGTTTTTATGTTTTTTGTAGTGCTACCTAGCAGGTTCTCGCTATAGCCCGTCATGCGGGATTCTAGGTGCCTTACCGTGACTGTCACGTTTTCATTCATTTTCAATTGTGACGTGTCACGTTTTCACTTCCGATTGATTTGACGCGTTACTGAATTGCTCAGTTATGACCATTGGATCGACCCAGGTTCGTGATTCAATAACGTCGTGCGGGAATTCGGCCTAGCGATTTTCAGGAGACGAAAATCCTTTTTTATTGGGCGATGCTGATAAAGTCGCCGTTTATCACATAACGCTGACAGGGAGTCGCGCATGGCAAAGCCCGCCGCACGCATAACCGATCCGACTAATTGCCCAATGCCAGGACATGGTGCCGAAGCCATCGCCTCAGGTTCGTCTGACGTGTTCTTCGACGGACTTGCTGCAGCCCGTATGGGTGACACGTGTACCTGCGGAAGCGCGTTGGTTTCAGGCGTATCAGCCACCGTATTCATTAATGGAAAAAACGCAGCACTTGTTGATACGGTGGGTACTCATGGAGATGTAGTGGTCGCAGGCTCCAGCACGGTCATCATCGGCGATTCGCATACCCCTGCGCCGTTCATACCTCCGATACCGCTCTCAATTCAGAAAACCTACGGGCAGTCGTTCAACATCACTGACAGTGAAACAGGTGCTCCTTTAGCCTTCCGTGACTACGTCGCAATGATCAACGGTGTAGAAACTACCGGTGTTACAGATGCCAACGGCATAGCTCATGTCAAAACCCCAACGCCAGATGCCAAGATCTCACTTCATATCATGTTCAGTGCACCGGCTAGGACGCTTCATGAACTGGCGGAGGGACGCTAATGCCTGCTCCGTTCTTAACACAAGCCATCGCCCAGGAAATCAAGCCTGGCGAGTTCATGTGCCCGATTCCGATTACCGTGAACGACCGCGCCGCAACGCGAGAGGCGATCATCAAAAAAGCACGCTCGCTGAACGCCACGTTCGTAGAACGCTCCTCATGGGGCGCTGCGAAAGGCAAGCCGGGTATGGTGATGGATTGGGACTACAGCATGATTGCCCTCCACCATGCTGGGCGAAGCCATAGCTGTACGCCAGGTGGTGGGCAAATGCAGGAAATTCAAAAAGGTCATATGGGCCAGGCCTACGACGATATCGGCTACCACTATGGGATTGATTGCACCGGCCAGATATTCGAGGGGCGTGACATCCGTTTTCAGGGATCGAGCGTGTTGAAGTTCAACACAGGTTTAATCGGGATTGTACTGCTTGAGAACCTGACGACACCGGAGGAGGGCGGCGACTGGGTCGCGAAGGGACGCGTCGCTCTCGACAGCATCGGCTACAGCACTACAAACGTGATTCCGGCTGCTCAGATTACCGCGCTGATGCATTTGATCGAATCACTTAAAAGCGTGTTCGTGATCAAACATTTCGGTGGTCACAGGGAGTATCCGGGACAGGCGTCCGAAGGGAAAATCTGTCCCGGCAATATAGGAATGGAGCTGGTAAGAAACCTCAGAACCAAGACACAGTTGTTGCCTCCACCGGCACCACAAGAATGAAGAAGCTATTAATCGTGGCGGTCTTGACGTTAGTGGCCGCGCTCTATGTTGGTTACTACGAGGCCCTTGAAGACGGCGATGTCGAAACCATCCTGTTCATCAAGAAACATCCGACGTTCCAGATGAAGTTTTATAACATCCACGCGAACGATGGTGAGATCAGGAAAGTCGAAAGGCTCACTGACGATGAGCGCAACAAGATTATCGATTACTGCAAGTATCGGCTTGGATTCGACACTAAGGTCAAGACGCAAAATGACGTTGAGATCTGTAGGACGAAATAGCGCTAGGCGTTAAAAAGAAAAAGGCCTCTCTAGAGGCCTTTTTATCAGGTCTGGCTTTATTTGCTCAGCCAGCTTTCGACTACATCGGAACCGTGCTCGGCTTTCCACTCTTTCAACGTCTTGTGATTACCGCCTTTGGTCTCTACGACTTCGCCGGTGTGAGGGTTTTTGTAAATCGCCCTTCAGGGCTTCCAGAGCCTGGAGCTGCTCGGCCAAGTGTTTTTCCAGCTGACGGTATTCGGCAAGTTTGGACATTGGCGTTTCCTACTATGTGTTTTGAAGGTATCTATTTGAATAGTATTACTGCATACAAGTTCAGCGTTATTGTCGGCCGTTTAACTTGCTTTCGAGGTGGCTCATTTCAGCCTTTATCAAGTCGACAGTGAGTGTCTGAACCTTCGTGGCTTTTCCGGTTTTGATATCAACGATTTTCAGCAAGGCGGTCAAATGGTTTTTGCGCGCCTTCAAGGTGTCGGTCCAGCTTGCGCTGCTTCGTATTTGGGTGATCATGATCTTTATCCTGGCAGGTCTTTAAAGAGCCCGACAGCGCGGGCTCTTTCAGGTGTCGCGGCGTGTTACAACGAGAGGACGTCCTGTACGGTGTATTTGTAGGAACGCTCCGACAAGTCACTGCTAGTCCAGTTACCGAATCTTTCACCCTCCTCAGGAAGCACCAACTTCATCAGACTAACTTGATCGCCACCAACTAGGTTAATGGCCGCCCAGAGCTTTCCTCCCATGTCCAGCAATGCTTGAGCTTTTTCGTTCCACTGTTCCTCTAAAACCGTCCGCGCCAGGTACAGTGCTTTTCTTTCGATGGCTTTATGTTCCTTCTGAGCCTCGGCAATGTATTGGTCGACTGTGGCCAGCTCGTGCTCTAGCGCGGTCATGATCAGGTGTTGTCGACGATTGTGCTCGGTCGCAGACGCGAGGTTTTTCGCAGCCTTCTGCGCTTCTGCGTTGGCGTTCTTTTCGCCCTCGGTGTCGCCCCATGCCACCGCCTGTGCATAAGCGGTTGCTGCATCGGTTTCGGCTTGCCGTGCTTTCGCCAAGTCTTCGGTTGCTTGCTGTCGGATCTGTTCCAAGCGGGCACTGAGGCTATCCCGCTTTTCGTTGAGTTCTTGCTCGTCCGCTTTCCAATTCGCCATCGAGTCGGTGAAACCGGCCATCAAGGTTTCGTGATTGGCGAGACTCTCGCGTCGAGCAATCTTATTGCCCATGATGCTGGCGTGATGCATTCGAGAGTCGTAAGGGATTTTCAGGGTGTTGTACTGTTTCCGTATTTCATATGCTCGATCAGCATCCATGACCTCGTCGCCCTCCAATAGCGCTTCCAGCGGAGCTATTTCGGTATGCAGTTGTTCGGCTTCACTCAGGTATTTATCCCGCACGACTTTCAATCTTTCGATTTCGTGCAGCAGCTGCTGTTTCTTTTCGCAATGGCCGATCGTTTCACTGCCGTCCGGCACAACCTCTGAAAGTCCTGCGACTTCAAGGCCTTCCAGTTCATTGGTCAGCGGTTCGCGTTGCTCTGTCGGTGCTTGAAATTCGTTCATCTGTCTTGTTCCTTTGAAATTTGATTTGGGTTGAATGAGCGGCTGGCGAGGCCGGGAATGAGCCGGCGCTACCTCGATCAGCAGAGATGCCCTCAGGCAGCCCGAGCCTCGCTCTCATCCGTTCCCGGAATCGTCTTCACGATGTAGCAGCGTTGCGGACCGAGGCCGGGCAACCGGACCAGACTCGACGCCTTACCGTCGCTGCCCGGCTCCAGCACGCCGCGCTGCAACAGTTCCTTGTTCACTGCGTTGATGTTCATGCCCCGGAAGATTTCTGAGCGCCACATCTCAGGGAGCACGTAATAAGTGTTTGTGGTGTGCATTGTGTCGCCCATCCCATGCTCCAGCGCTTTGCGAAAGCCAAGCCGGTCGATGGTGCGCGGGCCGTGTTCGTCGATTTTTGCCGCCGCCGATTCCCAGCGGGTGAAGCGACTTTCGCCAAAGCGCTCGATGACCTGGCGCAGCCGCGCCAAGATCGCATCCCCCTCAAAGTTACCGGCGCCGCCACGCTCGTTTAACCAGGCGTTCAAACACACTCGGGCCGCAGTAGTTGCGGTCCCATCCGGCCAGCCGGTGATGCCCATGGCGGTGGCCAGCTCGCCCGCTGCTGCCGCAAGGCCGAAACGAGCGGCCGCACGATGTGCCTGTCCACTGGCTGATGCCGGGAGCGACTTGGCGATAAAACCTTCCAGCGTGCGGCGCAGGATGGACGACCAGCCGTGACGCTTGCCGGGTTCGCACAGCGCCGTCAGGAAGGCAGTGAGTGGTGTGCCGTAGTAGTTCGCCACCCGTGCCTTGAGCGCGTCGGACAGTGCTGCGGCGTCTTCAAAACCATTGAGCGTGTCGAACATGCCGAGGCCTTTGCTGGCATCGGCCGGGACGGCGAGCATGCGCACCTCCATGCCCGCTTTCAGCTCCTTGTTGGCCTCTGCCATGTGCTGGGCCAAGGTCTTCTCGCCGGTGGAAAGGAACAGCAGCCGCCATTCCTGTACCTGTCGGCCTGCTTGGCCCCGGTCATTGGCGCGGGCTTTGCCGGTACCGTTGCCGAGCATGTACACCGTCTCGCCGATGATGCGCGCATCGCACATGCCGATTTCGTCCAGCACCAGGAGGCCGTCGGAATGCGCGGCGGCGATGGATTCCAGCGCGTTATCGGTGGAGCGCCACGAACGCACCAGACGTGGGCCGCCGTAGATCGAGGCGGCGACTTGCAGGTGAGTGGTCTTGCCGCCTGAACTGTCGCCGTACAGGTGAAAGCCGCCCGACTCATGGCCGAGCATGTGCAGTAGTGGACCCGCAAAGGCCACGCCGACGACAAACGCCAAGCGATGGTTGCCAACACACAAAGCGCCGATCTGCTGTTGCCATTGCTCCAGCGTGCCCGCTTCGCTGATCGGTGGAAGTTGCGCACCGGCCTCGTAGAAGTGCAGGTGTTCGCTGTGCGCGCCGACCTGCTGCTCGGGCAGTAGAAAGGCGCTGTCGTGCCAACCTAAGCGGGTAACCAGCCGCGCCCGTTGCGCACTGTCGAAGCCGCCGAGGTAACTCTGCAGGTCGTTGCGTGCATTACGCCCCGAACGACTCCCTGCAAGACGTAAACCCATGTCCACCAGAGGCCCAAGAACGTCTTTACCAAAGTCGCCGGTCATGGTGCGCGCCGGGATGTTCCAGCGCTTCTTGGTGCCGTCTGGGTCGTCGAATTCGACCAGCAGTCCCCAGTTGTGGCCCTTCTCGTCACGGGTACGGGCGAGGATCGCCAGAGGTGAACACACCGGGCGTGCCTCGCCGTCGTCGCCCGCATAAAACACGCCTTCGGGGGTTAAGCGGAAGCCACCGGGCATCAAGTCATTTTTCGATTTTGCCGGGCGCTTGGTCGCTGTTTTTGTCTTCGGTTCCGGCTTGGTGTCAGCCTGTTCCGTGACCGACTTTTCCACAGGCAAACCGGACAGTTCACCGCTGCTTTCCAGTTCGACGAAATGGGCGGCTGTCCAGCCCTTGGTGAGTGCATCGGCTGCATCGTCGCCGTCGCTCCACTGACCACCTTTGGCGAAGGCGGCGCATTCGCCCTTCAATGTGGGCTTGCGATTGAACACATCCAGTGCGATGACTCGAACCGAGGCGGCGCCGATTTCGCTCAGCTTTTCGGCGACGGCGTCCATGCAGACTTTGCCGCTATCGTCGTTGTCTGGCCACAACAGCACGTCGCGACCTTTGAGCGGAGTCAGGTCGGCTTTGTGCCAGGAGTTGGAGCCGTTCGGCCAGCAGGTGGCCACGTAGCCGGGCAATAGTTCGGCGGCGGCATCCGCAGCTTTTTCGCCTTCGCACAGGGCAACTGGCGCGTCAGCGCGCTGGTTCAGTTCATCAAGGCGCAGCAATGGGCGCGGATCCGGCAGACCTTGCCACCGCCACTGCTTAGTTTGGCCATCGGCGCGCTGACACCATGTCAGTGGCGCAAAGACCTTCTTAGGCTTGCCGTCTTCATCCAGGCCGAGGTCGAAGCGGTAGAGCGCCATAAGTGGCTGGCCTTGCGCATCACGATAGATCCACACTTTGGACGGCACGCCGTGCTGTCGATGCTTGGTCGGGCACTTGTTCATGGCCTCGGCCGGGATCGGCTGTATGGCGATCCACTCCGGCGCTTTTGCCTTGCCGGGGAGGGGGGGCGACTGGGCGGCGCCGGGCGAGACGTTGAGCAGGTCCGCCAGTTTGGCGCAGGCCTCGACATCGGTGCCGCCGTCCAAATAGCGCACCAGATCGATCAGATCGCCGCCCTTGTCACCGGTGGCGAAGTCGGCCCAGGTGCCCTTGCTCAAATTGACCTTGAGCGAACCGGCGCGCTTATCACTGCGGGTTGGATTCGGGGCGGTGTATTCCTTGCCGCCGTCCACGCGCTTGCCGTTGGGCAGCCAATGCGACAGGACGCGATCAATGTCTTTTAACGCGGCGGCTTTTACGTCGGCAAAGCTTGGTCGTTTTGCGGTGCTGTTCGGGCGTTGGCTCATGCGTCAGCCCTCGGCAAAAACAGTGCGTCGTTGATGTCATCGATCAGGGCTTTGGCCATCTCGCCCAGGTACAGAGCGGGCCAACTGAAACGCTCGCCGTGGTCGCTCATGGCGGCGTCGAGGTTGAGCTGGTTCGCGTGATGCTGTAGCAGCGACACCATCTCCAGCGCATCCTCGACTGGAACACCAGCGTTGACCCGGAACAGCTTCAGGTCGGTCGCGTTAACGCGGGAGAAAGTGGCGTGGCCCAGTGTGGTAGAAGCGGTCATAGTGCACCGCCTTTATGCACCGCAGGCGTTGAGGTGGTATCACCGTGCATGGCGAGCGTTTTGATCAGGCCGAGGGTGCCGCGCACGTCCCAGAGGACGGCGGCAATGACGTGATTGGCGAGGCGCGAGGATTCGTTTTCGAAGTGATCCTCAAGCAGCGTCAGTACCGAGTCGGCACGGTCAATGGCGCAGGTGATGGCGTCGATAGGCACGCCGGCTTCTGCTTTTGGATTTACGCAAAGCAGGTCTTCAGGCAGCGAGAAACTCAGGGTGTTGTTCATTGGGCACCGCCTGCGGTTTCGAGCGCGCGGGCTTTGGTCATGTGAGCGTTGTAACGGGAGAGACGTGTTGCGAGGCTGGAGTTGGCGTGTAAAGCGGCGAGAGCCATTGCACGGTGTGCAGCGGCGCGAATTTTGGACGGATTGATGGCGTGCATGTAGAGCTCCTTTTGCTGAGGAGCTGCCACCGCTTGCGGCCAAGCAAGGAATGGTGACAGCTGTACGCGGGTTGGCCGACCGGGGCAAAAGGGACCCGGCACACCCGAAGGTGTCCCACGCACAGCCGCCATAACACGATACGACGGGCACAAAAAAAGCGCCTGCGTTCGGATGGAGGGCGCTTGTGCGCCTTTTGCGGTTCGGACGGCCAAGTCCGGACGCTGAATTTGCAGCGACGTCCAGAGAGTAACGTCCGTTATTCGAAAGTGCAACTGCGCTGATGGCTTGCGGATTTTTCAGGTGCGGCATAAATTGTTCGTGCATTTAGATTGACCTCAACGCCTCCGGATCGCCCCCGGAGGCGTTTTCGTTTCAGGCATGGGCTTCCCAGCGCAGGGAAAGGAGGGGCAGGAATCCACCGCTGAGCATGGAGCGGGCGTCTTCGTAGGCGTGCGTTTGCTGGCCTTCGACGATCACGGCACCGGTCCTTTCGCAGTGGAGGGAGAGGGCGCACCAGGTGCCATCGGCCCAACTGAGTACACTGACCACGCGCCCCTGTTTGTCCTGCTGGCTGCGGTAGCGCTCAAGGCGTTGCATGAGGCGCGGCGAAAAGCCGATCCGGCGCAGCACGGAAAAGGGATGCATCAAGGCGTTATTGGCGATCTGACGGCTCATGCGGCCTCCTGCACGTGGGCAAACAGCGGCGGTGGTGTTTCACCTTTGAGCCAAGCCAAGATCTTGCTGTCCTCGGCACACCGACGACGGTGCTCTACGGCCATCTGCTCGCGGCGTTGTGCCAAGCACTCATCCACATAGCAGGTCAGATCGGAGGTCAAGCGCATGTCGTGGTGAGCGCGCTCGCTAGCCGTCTTTTCCATTGCGAGATCTTGTTCGGTAATGCGCTGCCACACTGCCGGATCGTTTGCGTATCCGCACGACTGATCAACCAACCAATAGGTGACCCAGTCGCTCATGCCAAGGGACTTCAGCGAGGTCAGGCGACCCGCTTTCATGGCGAAATGACCGGTGCCATGAATGCTGGAAAACTCTCTGCGTACTGCGTTTAGGCGAATCAGCTCTGGCAGTTCCCACGGATTGGCTTTCAGCGGTAGGGCGAGGCCGTCAGGACTGAAAAAGAACGCTTCCTGATCATTTCCGTTCCAGCTCACGCCGGCGATGGTGCGGTGCCGCCAGTTGATCGCGCCGGGGAGATAGAGACGGAACCCGATGGCGTAGGTGTCGTGAAAAGGGCCTTTGAACGGATTGTAATTGCGCTTCATGCGGCCACCTGATCACGCGCCTCGATGCGGCTGCGTGCCCACGCTTGAACCTCAGAAAGAACCCAGGCAACAGGAGCGCCACGGGCATTGCTGTTACTCAGTTTGACGGGCTGCGGGAAGCCGCATTCGGTGCGCTGCATCAGTTTATAGATGGTCGAGCGCTTCATGCCCACGATGCCCTCCACCTCGCGCATGCGGATCAAGGTCGAAGCGGCATCAAAAAGTGAAGTGGAGTTGGCGGGTGTTTTGCGGGAAAAATCGGTGACAGAGGTGTTCATAGGTATTGCTCTCGATTGATTTGGACAACGAGAGCAATGGTCTAGAGATTGGTCGGCGGTGAGCAGTTCACTTCCAATTGAAATTTTGGTTTACAGCACGAGATTTCGTTTGAGGATGGTGTCAACGGATTTACGCGATAGCGCCTTTTCTGTTTCGAGTGTGATCCAACCAAGGCGCTGCTTGGGCGGTTTAGCCACTTCCCGTTTTAGCCAGGCATGCACCGCTGTGGCAATGTTCCTCTCAGGCATTCCGCTCGCCAAGTAGTGCCGCCCCTGATGAATGATTGCAGCGTCGCGGGCAACGATGTCTTTATTGCGCTCCATACCGCTGATGATTCCCCCTTTGCAACGGATGGCGTTCTTGATTGCGCTGTCCGCGATGGGGAGCAGCTCATCGTTGATCAAGCAAGGCAGGGAAGTGATGGGCTCCAGATAAAGAACATACTGGTCTAGTGCCTGGATACGTTCGTTGGGATCGACCTGCATCTCCACAAACTGACAATAGAGATCCCATGGCCAGTCGGTCGGAGGTTCAGCAACATGCGACCAAGCCGCCTTATCGGTGTCACGCATCCAGTCGGCCAAAGCTCCCAGCGCCTTCACTGCGCAGGCCATGATATAGGCAGCATGCGCCTCGCGTTCCGATGCCGAGTGGCACTTACTGTACTGGCGAACCCAATGTGCAAGACGGGCTCTGTTGTCAGTTGAGGCGTATTGAAAAATTGTCTCTTCGTGCATCGTTGTGTGGATGCACATACTGCTGAGATCGCTGTCGATGTCGCCGGTCTGAATGCGCACACAACACTGATTGATCAGCTCGCACACGTCAGTGAGCTGTTCATTGCAGAACTCGTAGAGCGGTTGCCCTGAGAGATACTGGATCAGGCCAGCGGTTAGCGCCGAGTGCAAGATCGGGTGATTATCAATCATACCAATGGCTCTCAACGTGTAACGCTTTATCCCGCGCCCTGGGTCGTGCATGCGTAGCCAGCGATATTTGCGCTCTCGCCAAGTGTGCCGAGCGTCGGCCCGCAGCAAGTGAGGGGCTTGGACTGGCGTTACACATCAGAGGTGCGTTACATCGAGTGTACGGAAGATCGCGCAGGGGTGTAACGGGCGCGAAAGCCAATGAATTCTGGCGTTTTGGGGAGGTCGTTACACGAGTAACACCGGTAACATGGATTTTGAAGGGGATACGGATATGCGCAGTCATACCGCTTTCCCGAACTTGCCATTGATCACTTTTTCACTTGCTAACGCATCAAGGTGATCTGCATACCACTGCATCATTTTCACCCTGTGCTCAAGGTATTGAGCCTTGTTGTAAATCCCAGAGATTCCCTCTTCTTTATGAGCCAGCTGCGCTTCGACATGCTCCTTAGGCCAGTCGTGTTCTCTAAGGAGAGTGCTAGCAGTATGGCGAGTGCCATGGCCGACCAAGCGACCTTTGTAGCCAATCGTCGCGAAGACTTTGTTGATGGTGTTTTCGCTAATGGTTGGATTCTTAGAGCCAACTCCGGGAAAAAGCCATCTACTGCGCCCGGTTAGGCAATGGAGCTCTTTGAGAGCGGCAAGCGCTTGCTTAGGGAGCGGACACACAAAATCTCTACGCATCTTCATCTTGGCGGCAGGTGTCGTCCAAATCGCTTTATCAAGGTCGAACTCTTTCCATTCAGCTAAGCGAACCATGCCCGGTCGAGATGCGGTCCAAATGCAGAGCCATGCTGCAGTCCGGGCCGTTAACCTGCTGGGGGTGTTTTTGAGTGCCTGGAGGAACTCTGCCAGCTCAGGCTCCAGCAAATGTGGATGCTGCTGAGTCTTCGGGGCTTGAGCTGCAATATCGCGCAGGCGGCTGCCCGGGTCGTTTTCGGTGAGACCTAAACCGATTGCTCGGCCGAAGATCTGATTGATCCAAGTGCGGCATTTTTCCGCCACGTTGTGTGCATCTCGGGCTTCAAGGGATGCCTGGAGTTCTGCGCAGTCGGTACGGGTAATTTCGTCGAGGGGCTTATCCCCCAGCGCCGGGAGTATGTCTTTATCGAGGTAAGTGCGGATTTTGTTAAGAGTGGAAGGGGCGAGGCCCTTTTCTTCTTTGGCCTTGAGCCAAGCTTCAGCCGCCGCTCGAAAGGTCCGAGTCCTGGCAGCATCAATGGCTGCTTTGGCAGAGCGCTTCTGTTCAAGAGGGTCGGCGCCACTGCTAACTATCTTGCGTAGTTCGGCAGCTTTGTCCCGTGCCAACGCCCCACTTACTTCCGGGTAACCCCCGAGCCCCATCCAAGCCCAATTGCCCGCCGGACGTTTGTAGCGAAGCTGCCAGGATTTACCACCATCAGGTTTGACCCTGAAGTAGAGGCCGTTTCCGTCCAGCTCCCGGTATTCCTTTGATTCCGGCTCCAATCCCGCAAGTGTCGTGTCAGCGAGAGGGCGGCGCTTGATGTCTGCGCGCTTCATCCTTGTATCCCAAAGTTCGGTATTTTTCTCAGGATACAAGCAGGGATACAGGGATACAACGGATAAGGGGAGACAGGGGTAGACAGACAGGCACAAAAAAACCGGCCAAGTGGCCGGTTTCTCTGGGTCTGAGAGGCTGGTAGAGACTCTCAGATACTGCTATGTGGTGCCCCGAGGGAGACTCGAACTCCCACTCCTTTCGAAAACGGATTTTGAATCCGCCGCGTCTACCAATTCCGCCATCAGGGCTCAATGGCGGCGAAGTATAGAGATGAGATAACCGTCGGTCAATCAGGTACATGGAGAATTTTTGATATTTCCGCTAGACTTCCCGGCCCTGCTAGACGAACCCCATCATGCGCGTTGCTGACTTTACTTTTGAGCTCCCTGATTCGCTGATTGCTCGCCACCCTTTGGCCGAGCGTCGCGGTAGTCGCCTGTTGACCCTGGACGGGGTCAGCGGCGCCCTGGCACACCGTCAATTCACTGATTTGCTTGAGCATTTGCGCCCGGGCGATTTGATGGTGTTCAACAATACCCGGGTGATTCCGGCGCGGCTGTTTGGCCAGAAGGCTTCCGGCGGCAAGCTGGAGATTCTGGTGGAGCGGGTGCTCGACAGTCATCGCGTGCTGGCGCATGTGCGTTCCAGCAAGTCGCCCAAGCCGGGGTCGAAGATCCTGATCGACGGCGGTGGCGAAGCCGAGATGCTGGCGCGTCACGATGCGTTGTTCGAACTGGGGTTTGCCGAAGAGGTGTTGCCGCTGCTCGACCGTGTCGGGCATATGCCGCTGCCACCTTATATAGACCGCCCGGATGAAGGCTCGGACCGCGAGCGTTATCAGACGGTGTACGCCGAGCGCCTGGGCGCGGTGGCGGCGCCGACGGCGGGGCTGCATTTCGATCAGCCGCTGATGGAGGCGATTGCCGCCAAGGGCATCGAGACTGCGTTCGTGACCTTGCACGTCGGCGCCGGCACCTTCCAGCCGGTGCGCGTGGAGAAGATTGAAGATCACCACATGCACAGTGAGTGGCTGGAAGTCGGTCAGGACGTGGTCGATGCCGTCGCAGCCTGCCGTGCTCGCGGTGGTCGCGTGGTGGCAGTGGGGACCACCAGCGTGCGTTCCCTGGAAAGTGCCGCGCGCGATGGCGTGCTCAAGCCGTTCAGTGGCGATACCGACATCTTTATCTACCCAGGCCGGCCGTTTCATGTGGTCGATGCCCTGGTCACCAATTTCCATTTGCCCGAATCCACGCTGTTGATGCTGGTTTCGGCGTTTGCCGGTTATCCGGAGACCATGGCCGCTTATAAAGCCGCCGTCGACAACGAATACCGCTTTTTCAGCTACGGTGATGCGATGTTTATCACCCGTAATCCCGCACCACGTGGCCCTGAGGACAAAGAATGAGTCGCCAAAGTCGTATGTCGTTTGAGTTGCTTGCTACTGACGGCAAGGCGCGTCGCGGTCGTTTGACCTTCCCGCGCGGTACCGTCGAGACCCCGGCGTTCATGCCAGTGGGCACGTATGGCACGGTCAAGGGCATGCTGCCGCGGGATATCGTCGCCACCGGCGCAGAAATCATTCTGGGTAACACCTTCCACTTGTGGCTGCGTCCTGGCACCGAAGTGATCAAGAAGCACGGCGACCTGCACGATTTCATGCAGTGGAAAGGCCCGATTCTGACCGACTCCGGCGGTTTTCAGGTGTTCAGCCTGGGCGCCATGCGCAAGATCAAGGAGGAGGGCGTGACCTTCGCTTCTCCTGTCGACGGCGCCAAAGTGTTCATGGGCCCGGAAGAGTCGATGCAGGTCCAGCGTGATCTGGGCTCGGACATCGTGATGATCTTTGACGAATGCACCCCGTACCCGGCCGATGAAGATGTCGCTCGCGTATCGATGGAGCTGTCGTTGCGCTGGGCCCAGCGTTCGAAAAACGCCCATGGCGACAACACGGCGGCGTTGTTCGGCATCGTTCAGGGCGGCATGCACCAGGATTTGCGCATGCGCTCCCTGGAAGGCCTCGACAAGATCGGCTTCGATGGCCTGGCCATCGGCGGTCTGTCGGTGGGCGAGCCCAAGCACGAGATGATCAAGGTACTGGATTACCTGCCGGGCCAGATGCCGGCTGACAAACCTCGTTACCTTATGGGCGTTGGCAAACCGGAAGATCTGGTTGAGGGTGTGCGCCGCGGTGTGGACATGTTCGATTGCGTGATGCCAACCCGTAATGCCCGCAATGGGCATCTGTTCATTGATACAGGCGTGCTGAAGATCCGTAACGCGTTCCATCGCCATGATGATTCGCCGCTGGATCCGACCTGCGATTGCTATACCTGCCAGAACTTCTCCCGTGCTTATCTGCACCATCTGGACAAGTGCGGCGAAATGCTGGGTAGCATGTTGAATACCATCCACAATTTGCGCCATTACCAGGTGCTTATGGCTGGTTTGCGCGAGGCTATTCAACAGGGTACATTGGCCGCCTTTGTCGATGCCTTCTACGCCAAACGCGGATTACCTGTTCCGCCTTTGGACTGAGTTTTCTGACCCCAAGATTCAACATTTGCAACTGGAGTGCTAAATGAGCTTTTTTATCTCTAACGCCATGGCTGACGCCGCTGCACCTGCTGCTGGCCCAATGGGCGGCGGCTTTGAGTGGATTTTCCTGGTCGGTTTCCTGGTCATCTTCTACCTGATGATCTGGCGTCCACAGGCCAAGCGCGCCAAAGAGCAGAAGAACCTGCTGGGCAGCCTGCAAAAAGGTGACGAAGTTGTGACCACCGGTGGTATCGCCGGCAAGATCACCAAAGTGTCCGACGACTTCGTTGTTCTGGAAGTCTCCGACACCGTCGAAATGAAATTCCAGAAAGGCGCCATCGCCGCCACGCTGCCAAAAGGCACGCTCAAAGCGATCTAAGTTTCAACTTCTACTCAATCGACGGGGCGCGCAAGGCGCCCCGCGTCATAAGCGGGCGGCGTGATGCTGAACAAATACCCTCTGTGGAAATACATTCTGATCCTGGCGGTGCTGGCGATCGGTCTGATTTATTCCGCTCCCAATCTATACCCTGATGACCCGGCCATTCAGGTCAGCGGTGCAAGCACTGCACTGCAGGTTACTCAGGCTGATCTGGATCGTGTGAGCACCGCGCTCAAGGAATCCGGGATCAACGTCAAGGCGGCCACCCTGGCTGCGGGCGGCAAGGGCGGTCTGATCCGTCTGACCAAGGCTGGAGATCAGCTGCCAGCCAAAGACGTCGTGCGCAAGGCATTGGGTGATGACTACGTCGTTGCACTGAACCTGGCACAAACCACCCCGCAATGGCTGCGCAACCTTGGCGCGCACCCGATGAAGCTGGGGCTGGACTTGTCCGGTGGTGTGCACTTCCTGCTGGAAGTGGACATGGACAAAGCCCTCGACGCACGCCTGAAAGTCTACGAAGGCGACGTCAAGAGCCTGTTGCGTAAAGAGCGTCTGCGCTATCGCAGCCTGCCGCAACTGGGCGGTGCCATTCAGCTGGGTTTCACTGATGAAGCAGCCCGTGAAGAGGCGCGTGCGCTGATTCGCAAGAACTTCAACGATTTCGACATTGTTCCGGCCGACCTCAATGGCCAACCGGTACTGCGTCTGGCGATGACCCCGGCCAAGCTGGCGGAAATCCGCGAATACTCCATCAAGCAGAACTTGACCACGGTACGTAACCGCGTCAACGAGCTGGGTGTTGCCGAACCTATCGTTCAGCGTCAAGGCGCCAACCGCATCGTGGTTGAGCTGCCGGGCGTGCAAGACACCGCAGAAGCCAAGCGTATCCTCGGCAAGACGGCCAACCTTGAGTTCCGTCTGGCGGCTGAACCTGGCGCTTCGAAAGCCACTTCCGAGTCGTTCGAGTTCCGTGAGGGCAATCGTCCTCCGGCGCTGATCGAGCGTGGCCTGATCATCACCGGTGACCAGGTGACTGACGCCAAGGCTGGCTTCGGCGAGCAAGGCACGCCAGAAGTGAACATCCGTCTGGATGGTCACGGTGGCGAGCTGATGAGTCGTGCGACTCGCAACAACGTCGGTCGCAGCATGGCGGTGATCTTCATCGAACAGCGTCCGGTCACCACTTACGTCAAGCAAGTGGTCAACGGCGTCGAGAAAGACGTACCGGTTCAGACGTTTAAAGAAGAGAAGAAGATTATCAGCCTGGCGACCATCCAGTCGCCGCTGGGTGCCCAGTTCCGCATCACTGGCCTGAACGGCCAGGGCGAATCGTCCGAACTGGCGCTGCTGCTGCGTGCCGGTGGTCTGGCGGCACCGATGTACTTCGCTGAAGAACGTACCATCGGCCCAAGCCTGGGTGCTGACAACATCACCAAAGGTATCGATGCATCGCTGTGGGGCATGCTGTTTGTCTCGCTGTTCATCATGGCCATCTACCGCTTCTTCGGCCTTATCGCCACTGTCGCGCTGACGGTGAACATGGTGATGCTGCTGGCCTTGATGTCGCTGCTGGGTGCAACGCTGACCCTGCCGGGTATCGCCGGTATCGTGTTGACCATGGGTATGGCGGTCGACGCCAACGTACTGATCTTCTCGCGGATACGTGAAGAGATTGCGGCTGGCATGACTGTGCAGCGGGCAATCAACGAAGGCTTCGGCCGGGCATTCACCGCGATTCTCGACGCCAACCTGACAACCTTGTTGGTCGGCGGGATTCTCTTTGCCATGGGCACCGGCCCGGTCAAAGGCTTCGCAGTGACCATGTCCCTCGGGATCTTTACCTCGATGTTCACGGCCATCATGGTGACCCGCGCGATGGTCAACCTGATCTTCGGCGGTCGTGACTTCAAGAAGTTGTGGATTTAAGGGGCTGCCATGTTACGTACAATCAACTTCATGGGCGTTCGCAACGTTGCGTTCGGCGTCACATTGTTCCTTACGGTTCTGGCTCTGTTCAGTGTCGCCACCAAGGGCATGAACTGGGGGCTGGACTTCACCGGCGGTACGCTCATCGAGCTGACCTACGAGCGTCCGGCTGACGTCACCAAGGTGCGTGAGCAGCTGGTTACGTCGGGTTATCACGAGGCGATCGTTCAGAGCTTCGGTGCGACTACCGATTTGCTGGTGCGTATGCCAGGTGAAGACCCGCAGCTGGGTCACCAGGTGGCCGAGGCCTTGCAGAAGGTCGGTGGCGACAACCCGGCGGTGGTCAAGCGCGTCGAATTCGTCGGCCCTCAGGTCGGTGAAGAACTGCGCGACCAGGGCGGCCTCGGCATGCTGATGGCGCTGGGCGGCATTTTGATCTACCTGGCTTTCCGCTTTCAGTGGAAGTTTGCGGTCGGTGCGATCGTTTCGCTGATCCACGACGTGATCGTGACCATCGGCATCCTGTCGTTCTTCCAGATCACCTTCGACCTGACGGTACTGGCGGCGGTGCTGGCGATCATCGGTTACTCGCTCAACGACACCATCGTGGTATTCGACCGGGTTCGTGAGAACTTCCGGGTGCTGCGCAAGGCCAGCCTGATCGAGAACATCAACATCTCGACCACGCAAACCCTGCTGCGGACCATGGCGACGTCGATCTCCACTTTGCTGGCGATCGCGGCCCTGTTGTTCTTCGGTGGCGACAACCTGTTCGGCTTCTCCATTGCCCTGTTCATCGGTGTTCTGGCAGGTACTTACTCGTCGATCTACATCGCGAACGTGGTGCTGATCTGGCTGAACCTGAGCAGCGAGGACCTGATTCCTGCTGCGGTGGCCGAGACGGAAGTCGACGACCGTCCATAACGGTTAGCGCTTTTCAGCTGTAGCCCGAGAAGGCGCGAGTATTGAACTCGCGCCTTTTTTTATGCTCCAAGGCTGGGAGAAGCGCGGGTTTGTCCCGTCTGTGATGGTCAGGAGGTTCATGTGAACAAGTCGTTGCTGGTTGGTGCGGTATTGGGTGCTGTCGGTGTCACTGCCGGGGGTGCTGTTGCCACCTACAAGCTAGTTAAAAGCGGCCCTGAGTATGCGCAAGTGTTGGCCGTTGAACCGGTCAAGACACAAATCAAGACTCCACGTGAAGTGTGCAAGGACGTTACGGTTACCCGGCAAGCGCCGGTAAAAGATCAACATCAGATCGCCGGTACGGTGGTCGGCGCGCTGGCGGGTGGCCTGTTGGGCAACCAGATCGGCGGCGGTACAGGCAAGAAAATCGCCACAGTGGCCGGTGCGGTCGGCGGTGGTTATGCGGGTAACAAGGTGCAGGAAGGCATGCAGGAGCGTGATACCTACACCACCACTCAAACCCGCTGTAACACTGTGAATGACATCAGCGACAAGGTTGTAGGCTACGACGTTCGTTATTCACTGGATGGCAAGGAAGGCAAAGTGCGGATGGATCGCGATCCGGGCAACCAGATTCCGGTCGACAAGGAAGGCAAGTTGATCCTGGGGCAGAACGAGCCGGCTCAACAATAAGTCGAGCGCCTCACGCAAAAAAGAAGCATCCCGAGAGGGATGCTTTTTTTGTGCCTGAATTTTATGTTCACCGCCAGCGTGCTATGAAAGACTCTTCATTTTTCGCAGCCTTACGCCTGCCTGTCTGAGACTCCATGCCTGCCATCGATCATCCCCTGATAGACCAGTTCCTCGACGCCCTGTGGCTGGAAAAAGGCCTTTCCGATAACACCCGCGATGCCTATCGCAGTGACCTGGCCTTGTTTAACGGCTGGTTGCAGGAGAAAGGCCTGGAGCTGATCAACGCCGGTCGTGAGTTGATTCTTGATCACTTGGCCTGGCGCCTGGAGCAAAACTACAAGCCCCGTTCTACGGCACGGTTTCTTTCCGGTGTGCGTGGCTTTTATCGCTATTTGCTGCGGGAAAAGCTGATCGCTGTCGATCCGACCTTGCGCGTCGATATGCCGCAACTGGGTAGGCCGTTGCCTAAATCCTTGTCGGAAGCCGATGTGGAAGCGCTACTGGCCGCGCCGGACCTGAGCGAGGCCATCGGTCAGCGTGATCGCGCCATGCTTGAGGTGCTTTATGCGTGTGGCTTGCGGGTCACGGAGCTGATCAGCCTGACGCTGGAACAGGTCAACCTGCGCCAAGGCGTGCTGCGGGTGATGGGCAAGGGCAGCAAGGAGCGGCTGGTGCCGATGGGGGAGGAGGCGATTGTCTGGGTCGAGCGTTACATGCGCGATGCCCGTGGCGAGCTGCTGGGCGGGCGTCCCAGCGATGTGCTGTTCCCCAGCCTTCGCGGCGAACAGATGACCCGCCAGACCTTCTGGCATCGCATCAAGCACCAGGCCAAGGTCGCCGGGATCGGCAAGTCGCTGTCGCCGCACACCCTGCGTCATGCCTTTGCCACGCACTTGCTCAACCACGGTGCCGACCTTCGAGTGGTGCAAATGCTGCTCGGCCACAGCGATCTCTCGACCACCCAGATCTATACCCACGTCGCCCGGGCGCGTTTGCAGGATCTGCATGCCAAGCATCATCCCAGAGGCTAGCGCAAACCCTGTGGCGAGGGAGCAAGCTCCCTCGCCACGGAATTATGGCCAGTCATGCATCGCGGGGTGTCTCGCGTCACCCGCATTCGGCCACAGGGGCCTTATGTGGTAGGCTTTGTCGGTTTGCACGATGGGCGGTTATGACCCGGTGTTTCGGCACGGGCGTTCTGATCGTCCCATTTGTCCGCCTTCAGGAGTTCTCATGCGTCTGACCCAGATTTTCGCCGCCGCAGCCATTGCGTTGGTCAGCACCTTTGCCGTCGCCGATGACGCGGCCGACAAAGCCATTCGTAAAAGCCTGGAAAACCTCCAGCTCGAGGTGCCGGTCGAAACCATCACTGCCAGCCCGCTGCCAGGCCTGTACGAAGTCAAACTCAAGGGCAGCCGCGTGCTTTACGCCAGTGCCGACGGCCAATACGTCGTGCAGGGCTACCTGTTCCAGCTCAAGGACGGTAAACCGGTCAACCTGACCGAGAAGACCGAACGCCTGGGCATTGCCAAACTGATCAATGGCATTCCAGTGGCTGAAACCGTGGTCTACCCGGCCATCGGCGAAACCAAGTCGCACATCACTGTCTTCACTGACACCACCTGCCCGTACTGCCACAAGCTGCACGCCGAAGTGCCGGAGCTGAACAAACTGGGTATCGAAGTGCGTTATGTTGCATTCCCGCGCCAGGGCCTGGGCTCGCCGGGTGACGAACAACTGCAAGCCGTGTGGTGCTCCAAGGACAAGAAAGCGGCCATGGACAAAATGGTCGATGGCAAGGAAATCAAGGCCGCCAAGTGCGAGAACCCGGTTTCCAAACAGTTCGCCCTCGGTCAGTCGATCGGCGTGAACGGTACACCGGCCATCGTTTTGGCCGACGGTCAGGTCATTCCGGGCTACCAGCCTGCGCCACAAGTCGCCAAACTGGCATTGGGCGCGAAATAGTTTCGCATCGTCACGGTCAGCCTTGACGATCATGGTCTGGCGGCAACATTGTCAGGCCATTAATAGAGAGCCGCGAGTATGCGGTTGTTTTCACGGCCGGCCTTGAGTCGGCCGTTTTATGGGGAGTTCACAGTGAAACCGGTCAAAGTAGGCATCTGTGGGTTAGGGACCGTCGGTGGCGGTACCTTCAACGTACTTCAGCGCAACGCCGAGGAAATTGCTCGTCGTGCCGGGCGTGGAATCGAAGTGGCACAAATTGCCATGCGCACGCCAAAGCCTCAGTTCCAGACGACCGGTATTGCGATTACCAACGATGTGTTCGAAGTGGCCACGAACCCTGAGATCGACATCGTTATAGAGCTGGTGGGCGGCTACACCGTTGCCCGCGAGCTGGTACTCAAGGCCATCGAGAATGGCAAGCATGTGGTCACCGCGAACAAGGCACTGATTGCCGTTCACGGTAATGAAATTTTCGCCAAGGCTCGCGAGAAGGGCGTGATCGTTGCGTTCGAAGCGGCCGTGGCCGGCGGCATCCCGGTGATCAAGGCGATCCGTGAAGGTTTGTCCGCCAACCGCATCAACTGGGTGGCCGGGATCATCAACGGCACCGGCAACTTCATCCTCACCGAAATGCGTGAGAAGGGCCGGACCTTCGAAGACGTACTCGCCGAGGCGCAAGCCCTGGGTTACGCCGAAGCCGACCCGACCTTTGACGTCGAAGGCATCGATGCGGCCCACAAGCTGACGATCCTGGCGTCCATCGCGTTCGGCATTCCGCTGCAATTCGACAAGGCTTACACCGAAGGCATCACCAAGCTGACCACCGCTGACGTGAACTACGCCGAAGCGCTGGGCTATCGCATCAAGCACCTGGGCGTGGCGCGCAGCACCGCGGCCGGTATCGAGCTGCGTGTGCACCCGACGTTGATCCCGGCTGATCGCTTGCTCGCCAACGTCAACGGCGTGATGAACGCCGTGATGGTCAACGGTGATGCTGCCGGTTCGACCCTGTTCTACGGCGCTGGCGCCGGCATGGAACCGACCGCTTCGTCGGTGATCGCCGACCTGGTGGACGTGGTTCGCGCCATGACGTCCGACCCGGAAAACCGCGTACCGCACCTGGCCTTCCAGCCGGATTCGCTGTCGGCCCACCCGATCCTGCCGATCGAAGCCTGCGAAAGCGCTTACTACCTGCGCATTCAGGCCAAGGACCATCCGGGCGTACTGGCTCAGGTGGCGAGTATCCTGTCGGAGCGCGGCATCAACATCGAATCGATCATGCAGAAAGAAGTCGAGGAACACGACGGTCTGGTGCCAATGATCCTGCTGACGCACCGTGTGCTGGAACAGCACATGAACGACGCGATCACCGCCCTGGAAGCCTTGGAGGGCGTGGTCGGCCCAGTCGTACGGATCCGCGTCGAGCACCTGAACTAAGCCGTTATCGTTCACCGGGCTCGCACGCGCGCCCGGCATTGCGAACACTGTCTATTGGAGCCAGTCATGCGTTATATCAGTACCCGCGGCCAGGCACCGGCCCTGAATTTCGAAGACGTCCTGCTGGCCGGTCTCGCCACCGACGGTGGTCTGTACGTCCCGGAAAACCTGCCACGTTTCACCCAGGAAGAAATCGCTTCCTGGGCCGGCCTGCCATATCACGAGCTGGCCTTCCGGGTGATGCGTCCGTTCGTCACCGGTAGCATCCCCGATGCCGATTTCAAAAAGATTCTTGAAGAAACCTATGGCGTGTTTTCCCACAACGCCGTGGCGCCGTTGCGTCAGCTGAACAGCAACGAATGGGTGCTGGAGCTGTTCCACGGCCCGACCCTGGCATTCAAGGACTTCGCCCTGCAACTGCTGGGTCGTCTGCTCGACTACGTGCTGGAAAAGCGTGGCGAGCGTGTGGTGATCGTCGGCGCTACCTCCGGCGACACCGGTTCGGCGGCGATCGAAGGTTGCAAGCACTGCGAAAACGTCGACATCTTCATCCTGCACCCGCACAACCGTGTGTCCGAAGTGCAGCGTCGCCAGATGACCACCATCTTCGGCGAGAACATCCATAACATCGCCATCGAAGGCAACTTCGATGACTGCCAGGAAATGGTCAAGGCCAGCTTCGCCGACCAGAGCTTCCTCAAGGGCACGCGCCTGGTGGCGGTGAACTCGATCAACTGGGCGCGGATCATGGCCCAGATCGTTTACTACTTCCACGCAGCCCTGCAGTTGGGCGGCCCGGCGCGTTCGGTATCGTTCTCGGTGCCGACCGGCAACTTCGGCGATATCTTCGCCGGTTACCTGGCGCGCAACATGGGTTTGCCGATCAACCAGTTGATCGTCGCCACCAACCGCAACGACATCCTGCACCGCTTCATGAGCGGCAATCAGTACGTCAAGGAAACCCTGCACGCCACGCTGTCGCCGTCGATGGACATCATGGTCTCGTCGAACTTCGAACGCCTGCTGTTCGACCTGCACGGTCGCAACGGCGCAGCGATTGCCGGTTTGATGGACACATTCAAGCAGGGTGGCGGTTTCAGCGTCGAACAGGAACGCTGGACCGAAGCACGCAAGCTGTTCGATTCGCTGGCGGTGGACGACGCCCAAACGTGCGAAACCATTGCCGAAGTCTTTGAGCAAACCGGTGAGCTGTTGGACCCGCACACCGCCATCGGCGTGAAGGCCGCGCGTGAATGCCGCCGCAGCCTGGACATCCCGATGGTGATCCTGGGCACCGCTCATCCGGTCAAATTCCCGGAAGCAGTGGAAAAAGCCGGTGTAGGAAAAGCGCTCGAACTACCTGCACATCTTTCTGATTTGTTTGAGCGAGATGAACGTTGCACCGTGTTGCCGAACGATCTGAAAGCCGTGCAGGCCTTTGTCAGTCAGCATGGCAACCGCGGTAAGCCATTGTAACCGGCAAAAGCTGTCACATTTTGAAGCCCGTCTCCTGACGGGCTTTCTCATTTCTGCATGCCACACTTGTCGGGTTTCGTAAATGAAGAGCCGCCCATGAAGGACGGGCGAGACGATCACCAAGGAAGTGGCAATGCTGTTTTTCAGAGGGTTTAAACCAGCCGTGTGCTGGATATTTTTGCTGGGCGCCCTGGGCTTTGGGCAAGGGGTAAAGGCCGCACAATTGGCGACACATGAATCCCGGGAGCCAGCCACCGTCGCACGCATTGAGCTGGATGCTCAGGAGCGGCAATGGATCGCTGAACATCCGATGGTTATCGTCGCATCGGCGCAGTACCCGCTGTATCTGTTCAAGGATGAGCACGGTCACTGGAGCGGTTTGAACAACGATGTGCTCAACCGCATCAGCGCCATGACAGGGTTGCGGTTCGTCCATGAAGAGTCGTTTTCCACCGACCAACTTCTGGAGCGGCTGGAAAGCGGTGCGGCGGACATGAGCACGACGCTGGCAATGAATGACGAGCGCAAGGTGTTTCTGGATTTCAGCCATGCGTTCGGCGGGGCGGGCTGGGTGCTCGTGGGACTGGCAGGTACGCCAGCGTTACAGTCGCTGGAACAGCTTTCGAAAAGAGTCCTGGTGCTACCGACCCGGCACGCCCTGGAGGGTGTAATTCGTCGGGACTACCCGGCGATCGAGCTGCGCTCGGTCAAAACCTACGCTGAAGCTCGGGCACTGGTGGAAAGTGGCGAGGCCTACGCCACCATTGAAAACGAAATCGGAGCGCAGCTCTATCCCTTGGGCCGGCTCAAGGTAGGGCATGCGGTCGAAGGCAAATGGGAGGCTGATCATTTGGCAGTCCGCAAAGGACAGCCGCAGTTATTGAGCATCCTCAACAAGGCGCTCGAGGCATTTCCCCCCGTCGAGTTACGCGCCATGCGCCTGAAGTGGTTGAACGGAATTGCGCCGGTACACGCGCCTTCGGCCTGGCAGCGTATAACCCAGTGGGGCTGTTGGAGCCTATTCATCGTTAGCCTGTTCGGCCTGCTTTCATTGCTTTGGAACCGTCGGCTCGCTGCACTGATCAAGCAACGTCGGGACGCCGAGAAAGACCTCAATGACCAGCTCGCATTCCAGCACGCCTTGATAGACGCCATGCCCGATCCGATGTTCGTGCGTGATCTGGAAGGGCGTTTGATCATGTGCAACAAAAGTTATGAGGAGCGCTTGTCGACCCGTTTCAACCAGGTTCAGGGGCGACAATTGATCGAACTCGATGTCTTGCCCAAAGAGACCGCCGAACAGCTGCACGCCGAGTTCATGGCCCAGCTCGGTACTCGCAAGACTCGCTTCAGCGAACGTCAGTTGATGTTCAAGGACGGCGTCAGGGATATCTACCAGTGGACGGTGCCGTTCTACAGTGCTGACGGTCAATTGCGGGGACTGCTGGGCGGATGGAGCGATATCGGCAAGCGTACAAGGCAGGTATGAAGCGGCAATGCCTGTCAGTCAGGCGTAGAACCTGAGGGAGCGGGCTTGCTCGCGATGACGGCGGTACATTCCAGTATCAATGTTGGGTGATCCGCCGCTATCGCGAGCAGGCTCGCTCCCACAGGGATGTTTCAAATCGTTAACTGAGCGCATTAAGCGTGAATCAGCTGTTTTTTTACTGTCATCTTTACCGTGCATGCTCTAACTACCAGAGGCGCCGGTGCGCCTGCCGTTGGAATCCAGAACTTTCTTCTCGGGCCTGTGGTCATTTACTGTGGACACGCCTCAGGCACTTTGTTTTCGGACTATTGAGTGGTGATCGAGATGGAAAGTATCAGTCTATTGCTCGGTGAGGCTCTGAGCCCGTATCAGGTCAAGTTGACCCCATCGGGTGCCCATGGCGAATGCCTGGTGACATTGAAGAGTACGAGCGGCGCTATCGTCGTCGAACGGACGTTCAATCAGACCCAGTTAACCGATAAACGTCTGCTGACGGATGTCGTCGACGGGCTGCACCGCGACGTGCTGATCGCTGAGGGACGTCTGGAACCCTGTGTCATCGCGGCGTTGCGCAATGCTGCTCAGGACAAGATCCTGGCCAGCCGAAATTGAATTGTTCTTTGTGGGAACCTTCCTGCGCCAAGGTCAGTCAGACCATGTAACAGCAGGATCAAGCATTGTGCTCCGGTGCTTGTAGCTTGTTGTTACTGGTCTTTATATAGGCCACGTTTAACCCCGAGTCGTCTCCCCACTTCTCGGGGTTTCTTTTTGCCTGCGATTTGTCATTGTGCGGCCTGACGCTCGAAAAAGGCCCTGGTTTCTTCCAGGTAGTCCTTGCGTCTTTGCGGATCGAGCCAATCGGCGTACAGCGGGTCCAGGCGCTCGCGGGGCAGGGCACGCAATAGCTGATTGATTTCACTGATTGCCTGTCGCCCCTGGGGCGTATTCGAGCAACCGATGTGCCCGGACAGGTACTTGCCCGTGCCTTTGACCGAATAGAATTCCAACTGCTCATCGGTAATATTTTCCTGACGAGCCTGATAGCGGATTTCCGGCCAGTAACCCAGGACCACCTGCAAACGACCCAGGCGCTGCATCTGCAACAGACTGCCGAGGGCGTTGTTGCCGTAGTGAGGCGTCAGCACGCCGGGCGGCGCCTGTTGCAGCAGCGTGTCGAGGAACTGACCGTAGCGGCGCTCGGCGACCACACCGACCTTCTCTCGACGGCTGGCCAGCAGTGCTGCCAAATCGACTTCATCGCCAATGAGAAAGGGCTCCAGCACCGACCGATCTTCACGTCGAATCACCAGCCCATTGCTGACCGCCCGGAAAGCCGGAATGGAAAAGGCTATCCATTGTTCGCGCTCCTCGCTCCAGATCAGCGAAGGGTCGCAGGTAAAAGATTTTTCATGGAGCATTTGCATGCCACGGGCGCGATTGACCCGCATCAGGGTGTGTTCGTATTGCGGCATGCCGGCGATCAACAGCGGCATCAGTTGATCGATAACCCCCTGGCCTTTTTTCGGGCCTTCGAAGATCGTCACGGGCGGCAGATCGCGCAGCAGCCAGAGCAAATGCTCTTTAGGTTGCGCCAGGGCCGGGGACATCAGCCCCGCCAACAACCCGAGCACCGCCAGCACACGCCCGACGCCGACGTAATCGATTGCGGATGAAAGCAGGCGCTTCAGCTTAAATGGCCCCGTCTTCACGCAACCGTATGATCTGTGCCGGGTCGTAGCCAAGGTCGTGGAGTACTTGCGCAGTGTGTTCACCCAGCTGCGGCCCGACCCATTCGGAGCTGCCGGGCGTCTCAGAGAGTTTTGGCACAATACCGGGCATCTTGAAGTCCTTGCCGTCGGGCAGCTTGGCTTGCAAGAACATTTCCCGGGCCAGGTACTGCGGATCACTGAACATGTCTTCGGCACTGAAGATTCGGCTGGCGGGAACGTCAGCCTGGTTCAGTTGCTCGATCACCGCGTCCAGCGGCAGTGAGTTGACCCAGCGATCGATCACCCCGTAAATCTCATCGCGACGGCTGTCGCGTCCGTCGTTACTGGCCAGCACAGGGTCGTTAGCCAGGTCTTCGCGACCGATGATCAGCATGAAACGCTTGAAGATCGCATCGCCGTTGGCGCCGATCTGCACGTGTTTGCCGTCGGCGCTGGTGTGAATGGAGGAGGGCGTGATGCCCGGCATGATGTTGCCGGTGCGTTCGCGGATGAAGCCGAACACGTCAAACTCCGGGACCATGCTTTCCATCATGGCGAAGATCGCTTCGTACAGCGCCACATCCACCACTTGGCCCAAGCCGCCGTTGACCTCGCGATGACGCAAGGCCATCAGTGCGCCGATCACGCCCCAGAGCGCAGCAATCGAATCACCGATGGAAATCCCGGTGCGCACCGGCGGTCGGTCCTCGAACCCGGTGATGTAGCGCAGGCCGCCCATGGATTCACCCACCGCACCGAAGCCTGGCTGATCTTTCATCGGCCCGGTCTGGCCAAAGCCCGAGAGCCGTACCATCACCAGTTTTGGGTTCAACGCGTGCAAGACTTCCCAGCCCAGACCGAGTTTTTCCAGCACGCCGGGGCGAAAATTCTCGATCAGGATGTCTGCTTCGCTGAGCAGCTGCTTCAGAATCGCCAGGCCATCCGGGTGTTTCAGGTTCAGGGTCAGAGACTTCTTGTTGCGCGCCTGAACGAACCACCACAGCGAGGTGCCTTCATACAACTTGCGCCATTTGCGCAATGGATCACCGCCGTCCGGGGACTCGATCTTGATCACTTCGGCGCCGAACTCGCCGCAAATACGCGAGGCAAACGGCCCGGCAATTAACGTACCCAATTCGATGACTTTCAGACCTGAGAGCGGTTTGTTGGAGAACGGCATGCGAAATCCTGTAGGACAAAGGCTGAGCGGATGCAGAGTTTTAACATAGGCCGACGCTCATAGCCCAAAGTTGATCGCCTTCAATTCGTTGATTGCCGGTTGCATCGGTTAGACTTGCCGCCTTTCCTCGTATCAAGAAGCCCGTTCATGGCCCAGCCGTCCACCACCTACAAGTTTGAACTGAACCTCACCGACCTCGACCGCAGCGTTTACGAGAACGTGAAGCAGACCATCGCCCGTCACCCTTCGGAAACCGAAGAACGCATGACCGTGCGGCTGCTGGCCTACGCCTTCTGGTACAACGAGCAGTTGTCCTTCGGTCGCGGTCTGTCAGACGTGGATGAGCCAGCGCTGTGGGAAAAGAGCCTGGATGATCGTGTCCTGCACTGGATTGAAGTCGGCCAGCCAGACGCCGATCGCCTGACCTGGTGCTCGCGCCGCACCGAACGCACCAGCCTGCTGGCCTACGGCAGCCTGCGTGTCTGGGAAGGCAAAGTGATCCCGGCGATCAAAACCCTGAAAAACGTCAATATCGCCGCCGTGCCCCAGGAAGTGCTGGAAACCCTGGCCAAGGACATGCCGCGCGTTATCAAGTGGGACGTGATGATCAGCGAAGGCACGATTTTCGTCACCGACGACCGTGGTCAGCACGAAGTCCAGTTGCAATGGCTGGCCGGCGAACGCGGCTGATTATTCGCCGCTTGGCCGCGTTACCCGGTTTTATCCTACGTATTCAAGAGAAGCACCTGTCACCCCATGCGCATCGAACCTCGCCTGTTGCCCGACACCCTGCCATTTCTCGGTGATATTCCACCGCTGCTGACCCGTCTTTACGCGGCGCGGGGCGTGCAATCGGAGGCTGAACTGGACAAAAGCCTGGTGCGGCTGATTCCGTATCAGCAGCTCAAAGGCATCGAGGCGGCGGTGGATTTGCTGGTGACGGCCCTGGAGCAACGTCAGCGGATTCTGATCGTCGGCGACTTTGACGCCGATGGTGCGACGGCCAGTACTGTGGGCATGCTGGGGTTGCGCCTGTTGGGCGCGGCGCATGTCGACTATCTGGTGCCGAACCGCTTCGAGTACGGCTACGGCCTGACCCCGGAAATCGTCGAAGTGGCGCTGACCCGCGAGCCGCAACTGCTGATCACCGTGGACAACGGCATTTCCAGCGTCGAAGGCGTGGCCGCGGCGAAAAAGGCCGGACTCAAGGTGTTGGTCACCGATCACCACTTGCCCGGCGATGAGCTGCCGTTGGCCGATGCCATCGTCAATCCGAACCAGCCGGGTTGCGAATTCCCGAGCAAAGCCCTGGCCGGTGTCGGGGTGATTTTCTATGTGCTGATGGCCCTGCGCGCGCGCTTGCGCAGCCTGGGCTGGTACGAGAGCAAGCCGCAGCCGAATATTGGCGAACTGCTGGACCTGGTGGCGCTGGGCAGCGTCGCCGACGTGGTTCCGCTGGATGCCAACAACCGGATTCTGGTGCATCAGGGCCTGGAGCGGATTCGCGCCGGGCGAGCGCGGCCGGGGCTCAAGGCGATTCTTGAAGTGGCCAAGCGTGACCCTTCGCGCATCACCTCCACCGACCTGGGCTTCATCCTTGGCCCGCGTTTGAACGCGGCGGGGCGTCTAGATGACATGAGCCTGGGCATCGAATGCCTGCTCACCGAAGACGCGGGCGCTGCCCGTGAAATGGCCGCTCAGCTGGATGGCATGAACCAGGACCGCAAATCCATCGAGCAGGGCATGCAGCGTGAGGCGCTGGCCCAGCTCAAGGATTTACCGCTGGAATCGATGCCGTTCGGCCTGTGCCTGTTCGATCCCGAGTGGCACCAGGGTGTCATCGGTATCCTCGCCTCGCGTATGAAAGAGCGCTATTTCCGTCCGACCATTGCCTTTGCCGATGCCGGCGATGGGCTGCTCAAGGGCTCGGGGCGTTCGATCCAGGGCTTTCATATTCGCGATGCCTTGAGCGTGGTCGCGGCGCAGCATCCGAACCTGATCAGCAAATATGGCGGCCACGCCATGGCGGCCGGCCTGACGTTGCCGGAAGCGAATTTTCCGTTGTTTGCCGAGGCCTTTGACGCTGAAGTACGCAGGCAATTGCGTGAAGAAGACCTGACCGGGCGCCTGTTGTCGGACGGCACTTTGGCGGTCGAAGAGTTTCACCTGGAACTGGCTCGCGCCCTGCGCCATGCCGGGCCTTGGGGGCAACACTTCCCGGAGCCGCTGTTTCACGGGGTGTTCCAGTTGGTTGAGCAGCGCGTCGTGGGTGAGCGGCACCTCAAAGTGGTGCTGAGAAGTGAATGCGGTTCGGTGAAACTGGACGGCATTGCCTTCGGTATCGACCGTGATATCTGGCCGAATCCGACCATCAAGTGGGTTGAATTGGCTTACAAGCTCGACCTCAATGAGTTCCGTGGGAACGAGACCGTTCAGTTGATGATTGCCCACATCGAACCGCGTTAAGGCCTTCGCGGGCAAGCCTCGCTCCCACAGGATTTGCGCCAACCCTGTGGGAGCGGGCTTGCCCGCGAAAGCGATTTCCCTCACACCGAATCTCTCGGAACCCTCCCTGATCTGCCGATGTCGACTAGGCTCTAAGCACTGCTTGATTATCCTTGTGACGTTTTGTCGAATTTTTTGCCCGCGGGGGCGGGTGCTGCACCTTTTTCCTGTCACTCGTCGACTATTCAAACAGAACCCTGGAGCCTGCCCACTGATTCGAGAGGTGCCCCATGAGTCTGCTGCTTGAACCCTATACCCTTCGTCAATTGACCCTGCTTAACCGCATTGCGGTGTCACCGATGTGCCAGTACTCCAGCGTCGATGGGCTGGCCAATGACTGGCATCTGGTCCATCTCGGTAGCCGCGCCATCGGCGGCGCTGGACTGGTATTCACCGAAGCCACGGCGGTCACCGCCGATGGGCGCATCACTGCCCAGGACCTCGGCCTTTGGAATGATCAACAGATCGAATCCTTGCAGCGTATTACGCGCTTTATTGCTGCCCAAGGCGCCGTTGCCGGCATCCAGTTGGCCCACGCCGGGCGTAAGGCCAGCACGCATCGGCCGTGGCTCGGCAAGCATGGCAGCATCAAGCCGGAAGATGGCGGCTGGATCCCGGTTGGCCCTTCGCCGATTGCTTTCGACCCTCAGCACACACCACCGAAGCAGCTCGATGAAGGCGAAATCGCTGACATTATCCAGGCCTTCGTCGATTCGGCCCAACGGGCACTGACCGCCGGTTTCAAAGTGGTCGAAGTACACGCCGCCCATGGTTACCTGTTGCACCAATTTCTTTCGCCTCTGAGCAATCAGCGGCGCGATCAGTACGGCGGTTCGTTCGAGAATCGGATTCGGCTGGTGCTGCAAGTCACCGAAGCGGTGCGTGCGGTGTGGCCTGAAGAATTACCGGTGTTTGTGCGGGTGTCGGCCACCGATTGGGTGGAGGACGGCTGGAACCCGGATGAAACTGTAGAGTTGGCGCGGCGCCTCAAAGACCTGGGCGTGGACCTGATCGATGTCTCATCGGGCGGTACGGCGGTAAACGCCGAGATTCCTACAGGCCCCGGTTACCAGACCCGTTTTGCCGAGCGTGTACGCAAGGAGTCAGGTATTGCCACCGGCACCGTAGGAATGATCACCGAACCGGCTCAGGCCGAACACATTCTGCGTACCTGTCAGGCCGACATCATCTTCCTCGCCCGGGAGTTGTTGCGTGATCCGTACTGGCCGCTGCATGCCGATGACGATCTGGGCGGGCACAAAGCTATTTGGCCGGCGCAATATCATCGGGCTACCCATCGTGACCAGCCGATTCATGAATCGGATTTGCGTGATTGAATGCGGCTGTAAAACCAAAAAAGCCCCGGTCGTGTTGACCGGGGCTTTTGCATTTTTGTGTCGAGAGGTTTGTCGGCTGTCCTGCCGCCTTCGCGGGCAAGCCCGCTCCCACAAGGATCGGCGGCGTACACAAATTTTGTGAACAACCCCATCACTGTGGGAGCGGGCTTGCCCGCGAAGGGGCCGGTTCAGGCGCCCACTTACCGTCAGGTGTACTTACGCTTATCAGGCGCAGGCGGGAAATACTGGTACAACCAGGTTTCACTCAACGTCCGGTCATTGGTGCGAATGAACAACCGCAGCTCCACCGGAGCCACGCTGTCATTGGTCGGGTACCAGTCAAAAGTAATGCGGTAGCCCTTGATGTCATCGAGCACCAATACGTTGAAGTCCTTCACCTGGCCGTTAGAGCAGGTCACCACCGGCTCGATCCCCGCGCCTTCGGGCAAGCGGTCCAGACCGCCGCCCGTGAAGTCCACGGCAAAGCGTCGCGCCCAGACCTCTGGGTAATGCTCGCCCGGGGCCCAGCCTTCAATGAAGCCACCCATGCCCGAACGGGTCGCGTGGACCCGCGCCAGCGGCGTGCTCACCGGTGGCAGAGCGCTCCAATAGAGCTTGTAGCCGTAGTTGAGGGAGTCCCCGGCCGCGACCGGTTTTTTCGGCGTCCAGAAGGCGACGATGTTATCCAGCGTTTCGCCGGTTGTAGGAATTTCCAGCAAATCGATAGAGCCTTCGCCCCATGCGGTTGTAGGTTCTACCCACAGGCTCGGGCGCTTGCTGTACCAGTCGACGGTGTCCTGATAACTGGCGAACTCGTGATCGGTCTGCACCAGACCAAATCCTTTCGGGTCGGTGTCGGCAAAGGCATTGAATTGCAGGGTGGCCGGGTTATTCAGCGGGCGGCAGATCCATTCGCCATTGCCGCGCCACATCGCCAGGCGATCGGAGTCGTGGATTTGCGGGTGAATGGTGTCGCACATGCGCCGTTCATGGGTGCCGCAGCTGAACATGCTGGTCATCGGCGCGATGCCCAGTTGCTCGATGGCGGTGCGGGCATTGACGTGGGCGTCAACTTCCATCACCACACGCTCGGCCTGGCAATCGATATCAAAACGGTAGGCGCCGGTGGCGCTCGGTGAATCGAGCAGGGCGTACACCAAGAAACGGGTGCTGTCCTTGTCCGGGGTCTCGAACCAGAACTTGGTGAAGTCCGGGAATTCTTCGCGCTTCTTGGCATACGTATCGATCGCCAATCCGCGGGCCGACAAACCGTATTGGCCGGTGGCATCTACCGCGCGGAAATAGCTGGCGCCGAGGAAGGACAATACGTCATGCCGATCCAGCTCCGGAGCCTTGAACAGCTTGAATCCGGAGAAACCCAGATCGCCTTTGAGCTGTTTAGTGTCGACGGTGGTTTTTTCATAGTTGAACAGCGACGGGCGGAAATGCACCTCGCGCGCCAGTCGAGTCTTGGGATCGACGCTGTACATGCGCACCGGTTGCTTGAAACCCATGCCGACGTGGAAAAACTGCACGTCCAGTTGGCCTTTCAAGTCCTTCCACAGCGAGTGATTACCGTCGTAGCGGATCGCGTTGAAGTTCTGCGGCGACATGGTCGCCAGCGTCGGCGGCAGCACCTGTTTGGTGTCCTGATAAGGCTTGCCGGCGAGCTGTTTGGCCTGGCTCTTCAGCGCTTCGAAGTCGAACGCCACGGCGTCTCCATCGGCGGCGCCGCTACCAGCCCAGGCGTTCGCGGCCAACAGACCGGTGGCCGAGAGACCAGTGTAAGCCGCGATGGCCATGGAGGCTTTGAGCAAATTCCTGCGGTGCATAAGTACAACCTGTCGTGAACAATCCCGCGCCGTTCCTGGCACGTGCTGGATCAGAAATAACGGTTCGGACATGCCTTGGCCAAACGCAACGGACCTTAAAGAGATGCCAAATAGCTTAAACCGTTCGGTTGCAGAGCAAAAATGATTGATGGCACAGCGATAGTGCGGCAATGAAACAAGACATTTCAGGTAACGTTTCTCACAGCACTTTCTGATTTATAGGGCATATCTGCTTTTTTCGACTAATTACTCTAAAAACGCTTTTCAGCGCCGATTTAATTTCTATTCTATGAGGCATGACCGGTTTCGGCCCTTCAGGCCGGTGGGTTCAGCAGCCACAAGGCGGCCGCTGAAAGTGATAGGGCGATGCGGTTTTGAAGTTTTCTCTGACATATAGAAGGACATCGTCCATGTCGAAAGTACAAGGCATCACTGAAATATTAGGAATCTTCCCCTGCCTGGCCACCGGTCGGCGAAGGCGTCGGCTCAGTTCGGAGGAGTTAAAGTTGGTGGAGCGGTATCGTGAGCTGTCGGAGAGTGACCGGATTGCAATGCGATATCTGGTGGATGCGATGCGGAGTGTTTCGCGGTTTTAACGGTAGGAGATTGAGTGGAAAACCAAAGGGACGGACTGTAGAAGTCCGTCCCTTTGTGCATCAGGTCAACGGCTACAAATCGTGAATGGCCGTTGTGCCTGCATCAGGTCAGGCATGTCCCGCCATTTGATCCAGGCTTGATGCTGCCAATGCAGAAGCGGCACAGAGATCCCAGCCCACTGCAACGAACTCAGGCTCGGGATGTTTCCCACCGATACCGCGTTCGAATCACGCAACATTGGCATGACCTCATTGCTCAGCCACTGGCGCAGGTTTCGGTTTTCCGGGACGAAATGGTGAACGAGCAGGGCGTACATCCCTGATTCGCTGACCATCAGTGATTCGACCGTTTTGCCGTTCTTCAGCAGCCAGACATATTGGCGTTGATCAGGATCGAGCTTCAGGGTGAGTCGTTGGTCCAGCGGTCGGCCCATTAAGCGACCAAGGTCTTGGACGCAGAACCAGGCTTGGTTAGCTTGCATGATGGCGTGGAGGAATCGGTTGTGACGGGTGAAGACGGTAGGGATGAAATGAGGATGGGTCATGACCTGCCTCCCAGAAGACGGCATAAGGCTGTTCTGGACGAATTTCGAGCCTGCTTAGACATTAAGGTGACTTCCGTTTTGATTGGGAAAGTCGCCACCAACCCTTCGACAGATTGGGTGGCGAACCGAGTGGCGTTCGAAGTCGGGACACTTCCAATCAAAACGGAAGCCGGAAGGCCCGCGCCACACGGCCCGCCATAAAGCAGAACTGAAGGCATGAAATAGCCATAGTTCTATGGGGGCGTGTAAGCACCGTTTTGATTGTTCCGGCTTCGACCCCGGGTCGCTGATTTTGCAGCGACGGGATGAAGACTATCGTTCAGGTGCTCGCGGCGCCAAGTCTACTCTGGCGACGCTTGTTGTAGGAATCGTTGCCTTTACTTGAAGGCCCCATCTGTAGGAATTTCCTGTTTTTGCACGAGGTGCAGGGAGACAGCGCCAAATGAATGGTTTTTCCTATATTTATTCTGCTTTCCGGAATTAAGTGCAGGATTTCTACATGTTGATCGAATTTTCGGTTTCCAATTATCGCTCCTTCCGTGAGGCGCAAACCCTGTCCATGGTTGCGACCCCACGCCTGAGTAAAAAGCGCAATGTATTCAAACCTTCCGTGAGTGGCGAAAAACTACCGGACTTGTTGAAGGTAGCGGCGATTTACGGGCCAAACGCGTCCGGTAAGTCTTCCCTCATCCAGGCGATGGGGATCATGGGACTCCTTCTCGCAACGACCCCATCCTCAAATGATGAACCGCTGCCGGTTTCACCGTTTCGTTTTGATCCGCAGCTCAAGAACGAGCCCAGTTTTTTTGAGTACAACTTCATTCAAAAAGGGCTCCGATATCGGTTTGTCCTGCGCATTACTTCGCAACGGATAGTCAAGGAACAACTGGTCTCCTATCCCAAAGGGAAAGAAACACTGCTGTATGAACGTCGTTTTGGTGATGAGGGAGCAGTATGTTTTTGGTTCAAGTCTTGAGGGGGGGAAAGATGTCCACAACGCCTGGCGGCGTCTGACGAGCCCGAAGGTGTTATTTATTTCGCAGGCCGTTGCGAACAGCAGCGAAGAACTGACTCAGTTGCGAGCGCCGTTTACCTGGTTTCAAACCGGTCTTCTTGTCATTGAGCAGAACAATATGATGGGGCTGTCTGCTGCCTCCATCAGGTTTTTGCAGATTGCCTCGGATTACACAGTCGATTTAAAGGAGTTCTTAAGGGCCGTGGATATTCCAGTGTCTGCTATTCAACTCAATACTGAGGATGCAGATGCTGTTCCGACTAAGAAAAAGCTCACGCTTAAAGAATTCTTCGCGGCGGCCCAAAAAGACAAAGTAACCCTGACACATACAAGTCTTTTGGGAACAGCAGAGTTTGATTTTTCAGAGGAGTCCGGAGGCACAAAAAACCTGATTGGCTTTTGGCTGCCCTGGTTCATGATCAATCGCGCAGATGGAAGCGGAATACTGTCTGTCGATGAGTTGGACAGCAGCCTCCATCCTGAAATCGTTGCTGATCTGATCGGGAAACATCTCGATAGCGGATTGGATACTCAGCTGATATTTACCACACACGATACTCATCTAATGAATGCAAAAATTCTGCGGCGTGATCAGTTCTGGATCACTGAGCGCGATGCCAATGGTGCAACCAGTGTTTTTTCCATTCAGGATTTTGAAGGGCGAGAGGGTGAGGATGTCGAGAAGCGCTACTTTGAAGGCCGTTACCGCGGTTTGCCGCTGATCAGGCGGGGGTGACCAATGGTGCACTCGACAAAATCATTTGATCGGAAGAAATCAAGATTCAAGCCTCAGCCCCAAGTGCTGGTTCTCTGTGAAGATAGCAAGTCAGGAAAACGGTATCTGGAGGAAGCCGCCTTTCATTTTCGCGCCAAAGCTCAGGTAGAAATTGCCCACTGCGGTGTCACGCACCCGAGCGGAATAGTAGAAAGAGCCATTGCCCGTCAGAAACGTTTCGACAGAGTGTTTTGTGCATTGGATCGCGATACGCATCAATGTTTTGAGAGAGCGATAGATCTGGCGAAACCCCATCCGAAAATCAAAGTCATAGCATCGTTTCCCTGTTTTGAGTTTTGGCTTCTTTTGCACTTCGGCTTCAATCGAAAGCCATTTAGAGCTGTTGGGAAAAACTCTCCGGGTGACTTGGTGGCCAAGAGCCTCAGAGAAAAGCCGAACATGGATAAGTACCAGAAGGGCAAAGGCATTAACTATTTTGCTCAGCTATTGGGTGAGCCTTTTCAGAAAGCCAGAGCTTTGGCCCCCAAGATCCTTGAGGACGTCGCCATCAGCGGCGAACCCAATCCCAGCACCGAAATCCATCTGCTGATGGATGAATTCGAAACCCTCTCCAAGCCTCAGACGATCTAGATCGGCTCAATGGGTGGTTTTTTGCGTGGGGTCTGGCGGTGCGCGTTGCCGGTGTCCTTCTTGAATTCGTGGTGACGCCATTCGCGGGCAAGTCGGATCGCCGCACCGCTCGCGTCTACAGGCTTTGTGTCGATCAATGAAACGACGCGATCCCTGTAGGAGCAAGGCTTGCCCGCGAAGCTTTTAATGCTTGAACATCACATGCCGCACAACGGTGTAATCCTCCAGCCCATACATCGACATGTCTTTCCCATAGCCGGACAATTTCTGACCGCCATGCGGCATTTCGCTGACCAGCATGAAGTGGGTATTTACCCAGGTGCAGCCGTACTGCAAACGTGCAGACAGCCGATGCGCGCGGCCGACGTCCGTGGTCCAGACCGATGACGCCAGGCCGTAGTCCGAGTCGTTGGCCCAGGCCAGTACTTGCACCTCATCGGTGAACTTGGTGACCGACACTACCGGCCCGAAGACTTCGCGGCGCACGATCTCGTCGTCCTGTTGCACGTCGGCCAGCACCGTCGGTTCAAAGAAGAAACCATTGCCTTCCACCGCTTTGCCGCCAGTGATCAAACGAATATGCGGCTGCGCCATTGCACGCTCGACCAACCCCGTCACGCGGTCGCGATGTTGTGCGCTGATCAGCGGGCCAAGCTCTGTCGATGGATCGTCCTGCAAGCCGTATTTGATACTGCTGACTGCCGCACCGAGTTTTTTGACGAACTGGTCGTAGATACCTGCTTGCGCGTAAATGCGGCAGGCGGCGGTGCAGTCCTGGCCGGCGTTGTAGAAACCGAAGGTGCGAATGCCTTCAACGGCGGCATCGATGTCGGCATCGTCGAAGATGATCACCGGCGCCTTGCCGCCCAGTTCCATGTGCATGCGTTTGACGTTGCCGGCGGTGCTGGAAATGATGTTCGAGCCAGTGGCGATCGAGCCGGTCAGCGACACCATGCGCACTTTCGGATGTGTGACCAGTGGGCTGCCAACCGTAGGACCACGACCGAATACCAGGTTAAGCACACCCGCCGGGAAAATTTCCGACGCCAGTTCTGCCAGGCGCAGGGCGGTCAGCGGGGTTTGTTCCGACGGTTTGAGCACCACGGTATTACCGGCGGCCAGGGCCGGGGCGATTTTCCAGGCAACCATCATCAGCGGGTAGTTCCACGGCGCGATGGAGGCGATCACGCCCACCGGGTCGCGGCGGATCATCGAGGTGTGGCCGGGCAGGTATTCCCCTCCCAGCGCACCGCTCATGCAGCGGTTGGCGCCGGCGAAGAAACGGAATACGTCGGCAATCGCCGGGATCTCATCGTTCAGCGCAGCGCTGTAGGGTTTGCCGCAGTTGTCCGACTCCAGTTTGGCCAGCTCTTCGCCATGGGCTTCGATGAGGTCGGCGAGTTTGAGCAGCAGCAATGAGCGTTCTTTCGGTGTGGTTTGCGACCAGGCTTCGAAGGCGTTGTCGGCGGCCCGCACGGCGGCGTCGATCTGGGCTTCGCTGGCTTCATTAATTTCGACCAGCACACGACCGAGGGCCGGGTTGAACACGGCTTGGGCGGGCCCGTCACCGTTGACGAGTTGGCCGTTGATCAAGAGTTTGGTTTGCATGGCTATGTCCTCATCGAAGCTGTTGTTTTTTTGTCGGAACCGGCCTTTGTAGGAGCGAGGCTTGCCCGCGAAGGCGGCCTCAAGAATGTCAAAAGCTTCGCGGGCAAGCCTCGCTCCACAGGGTCCGGTTTCCACATTGGGAAATGAGTTGTCCGTTATTTCCCGCCACTGCCCGCAACACTTTCGCCACCCCGGGTCAGGTAATAGGCCCCGAGGATCGGCAGCATGGTCACCATCATCACCAGCATCGCCACGACGTTGGTCACCGGCACGTCCCGTGGGCGGCTGAGCTGGTTGAGCAGCCACAGCGGCAAGGTGCGTTCATGGCCGGCGGTGAAGGTGGTGACGATGATTTCGTCGAACGACAAGGCGAACGCCAGCATGCCGCCAGCCAGCAACGCCGAGCCGAGGTTTGGCAGGACGATGTAGCGGAAGGTCTGCCAACCGTCGGCGCCGAGGTCCATCGAGGCTTCGATCAAACTGTATGAAGTGCGGCGCAAGCGGGCGATGACGTTGTTGTAGACAATCACCACACAGAAGGTCGCGTGACCGACGATGATGGTGAACATCCCCGGCTCAATCCCCAAGGTCTTGAAGGTTGCCAGCAGCGCGATCCCGGTGATGATCCCCGGCAGGGCAATCGGCAGGATCAGCATCAGCGAGATGCCTTGCTTGCCGAAGAAATCCCGCCGGTACAACGCCGCAGACGCGAGGGTGCCTAGGATCAGCGCAATCAATGTAGCGACGGCGGCGATTTGCAACGACAGCTTGATCGCTTCCAGCACGTCCGGCCGGGAGAACGCCACGCCGATCCACTTCAGGGTGAAGCCCTTGGGCGGAAAGCTGAACGCCGCGTCTTCGGTGTTGAAGGCGTAGAGGAAGATGATCAGGATCGGGAAGTGCAAGAACATCAACCCGCCCCAGGCGGCGATGCGCAGGCCCAGGGATGCCCGATCTTGAGATGAAGCATCAGAGCGCATCGAAAGCCCCCAGACGTTTGACGATGGACAGGTAAATGGCGATCAGCACGATCGGCACCAGCGTGAAGGCCGCGGCCATCGGCATATTGCCGATCGCTCCTTGCTGGGCGTAGACCATGCTGCCGATGAAGTAACCCGGCGGGCCCACCAGTTGCGGCACGATGAAGTCACCCAGGGTCAACGAAAAGGTGAAGATTGAACCGGCGGCGATCCCCGGAATCGACAGCGGCAGAATCACTTGCATGAAAGTCTGACGCGGCTTGGCGCCGAGGTCCGCCGAGGCTTGCAGAAGCGACGGCGGCAGACGTTCCAGCGAAGCCTGAATCGGCAGGATCATGAACGGCAGCCAGATGTAGACGAACACCATGAACCGCCCCAGATGCGAGGTCGACAGGGTACTGCCACCGACACCCGGAATCCCGAGCACGAACTGCAACACCGGCTCCAGCCCCAGGTGCTGAACGAACCACTGGGCCACGCCGCCCTTGGCCAGCAGCAAGGTCCAGGCGTAGGCCTTGACGATGTAACTGGCCCACATCGGCATCATCACCGCGATGTAGAAAAATGCCTTGGTCTTGCCGCTGGTGTAGCGCGCCATGTAATAGGCGATCGGGAACGCCACGATTGCACTGGCGATCGACACGACGATGGCCATGCTCAGGGTACGCAGGATGATGTCGAAGTTCGACGGCTGGAACAGCGCGGTGAAATTCGCCAGGGTCAGGTCGGGCGTGACCGCCATGGTGAAGTCATCGAAGGTGTAGAAGCCTTGCCACAACAACGTCAACAGCGAGCCGAGGTAGATTGCACCGAACCACAGCAACGGCGGCACCAGCAGCAGCGACAGATACAGGTTCGGCCGGCGGTACAGCAAGTTCGAAAACCGGCGCAACGGCGAGCCGCTTGTCGGGGTTCGAGGGGGCGCCACGCTGTTCATCTCACACCCCGGCCACAACATTGTCGTGCAGCGGGATCATCGCTTCACGCGCCCAACGAGCGCTGACGCGTTGCCCAGTCTGGTGTTGCGCGCTGACGTCCAGCCACTGGACATTGGCCTGGCTGATGTTCAGCGTCTGGCCGTTTTCCAGTTTCAGTTCATAGCGGGTGGCACTGCCCTGGTACTGGATGTCGTGCAGCAGGCCGCTGACTTCGATTTCATGACTGGCCAGCGGGCCTTCGGCGAAGCGCACGTGTTCCGGGCGGATCGAGAACGGCTGTGGATTTCCGCTCAACTGCCGGGCCAGATCGCCGCGAATCACATTGGACGTGCCGACGAATTCGGCGACAAAGGTGGTCGCAGGTTTCATGTAGAGATGGCGCGGCGTGTCGACTTGTTCGATGCGGCCCTTGTTGAACACCGCCACGCGGTCGGACATCGACAGCGCTTCGGTCTGATCGTGAGTGACGAAGATAAACGTGATGCCGAGCTGGCGTTGCAGCTTCTTCAGCTCGCCTTGCATTTGCTCGCGCAGTTTCAGATCAAGGGCGCCCAAAGGTTCGTCGAGCAACAACACGCGAGGGCGATTGACCAACGCGCGGGCCAGGGCCACACGCTGACGCTGGCCGCCGGAGAGTTGCACCGGTTTGCGCTCGCCGTAGCCGCCGAGGGCGACCATATCGAGGGCTTCTTCGGCGCGTTTTTGGCGTTCGGACTTGCCGACACCTTTGACTTTCAACCCGTAGGCGACGTTGTCGAGTACGTTCATGTGCGGGAACAGTGCGTAATCCTGGAACACGGTGTTCACGTCACGCTGATACGGCGGCAGTCCGGCGGCTTCGGCGCCATGAATACGGATGGAGCCGGCGCTCGGTTGTTCGAAACCGGCGATCAGGCGCAGGCAAGTGGTTTTACCCGAGCCGGAGGGGCCCAGCAGGGAAAAGAACTCGCCGTCCTGGATATCGATAGAAACCCGGTCAACGGCCTTCACCTCGCCGAACTGACGGGAAACGTTGGTGAACTGGACTGCAAGCGTCATGGGTGTGGTGCTCCAAAAAGGCGAGAGTTCTCACAGCGGCCCCAGCCTGGACTTCTGAAAAATCTGAATCGGTGTGCTTTTGTGGCGAGGGAGCTTGCTCCCGCTGGAGTGCGTAGCACTCCCAAAAAGGGTAAATGCGGTTTGCCTGATAGACCGCATTGGTTGGTTTTGGGGCGGCTTCGCCACCCAGCGGGAGCAAGCTCCCTCGCCACAGGGGCCGGTGTGTTACCTGCCTCCCATAATCGCAATGTAATCCTGGGTCCAGCGGCTATAAGGCACGAACTTGCCGCCCTCAGCCTGCGGGGTTTTCCAGAAGGCGATCTTTTCGAACTGGTCGAAACCGTTGGTCTTGCAACCCTCGGCTCCCAGCAGTTCGCTTGCCTTACACGCCGCCGGGACCGCCGGCAGCGAGCCGAACCAGGCAGACACATCACCCTGGACCTTCGGCGTGAGCGACCAGTCCATCCACTTGTAAGCGCAGTTCGGGTGCTTGGCCTCGGCGTGCAGCATGGTGGTGTCGGCCCATCCGGTGGCGCCTTCTTTGGGGATGGTCGAGGCGACTGGCTGTTTCTCGTTCATCAGGCCATTAACCTGATAGGGCCAGGAGCTGGACGCCACCACACCTTCGTTCTTGAAGTCACTCATTTGCACAGTGGTGTCGTGCCAGTAGCGATGGATCAACTTTTGCTGGGCGCGCAGCAGGTCGAGAACGGCCTTGTACTGTTTTTCGTCGAGCAGGTAAGGATCCGTGATACCCAGTTCCGGCTTGGCGGTTTTCAGGTAAAGCGCTGCGTCCGCGATGTAGATCGGGCCGTCATACGCTTGCACGCGGCCCTTGTTGGACTTGCCGTCGGACAGCTTCTGCTCCTCGAACAGCACGCCCCAACTGGTGGGCGGCTGTTTGAACACGTTGGTGTTGTACATCAGCACGTTCGGGCCCCACTGATAGGGGGTGCCGTAGGTCTGCTTGTTGACCACATACCACGGTGCATCCTTCAGGCGCGGGTCGAGATTCTTCCAGTTGGGGATCAGTGCGGTATTGATCGGCTGCACACGTTTGCCGGCGATCAGGCGCAGGGAGGCGTCGCCGGACGCCGTCACCAGGTCGTAACCGCCCTTGGCCATCAGGGTGACCATTTCATCGGACGTGCCGGCGGTCTTGACGTTGACCTTGCAGCCGGTTTCCTTCTCGAAACCGCTGACCCAGTCGTAGGCCTTGTCGGTCTCGCCCCGTTCGATATAGCCGGGCCAGGCCACGATATCCAACTGACCTTCGCCGGCGCCGACGGCTTTCAGCGGCTCGGCGGCCTGCAGGCTGGCGCTGGCCAGCAGTGCTGTGGTGATTGCACTGAGCAGTGCGGTCTTGTGCACAAGCATGGGTGAACCCTCTTCTTTAAATTATGGTCGGGGCAGTGTTGAACGGGGTGATGCGCCGTGAGTGGCTTGTTATTAGCTTAGTGCGCTTTGTGAGAGGCAGATTGAGACCGGGCTGTCTTATGGATTTATCCAGCCTAGTGCGCGGTTCCACGGTCGACAAATCTCAAAGGCTGCATTCGATGAAATAGATTCCTGGAGGGCGTTCCAGCCTGTTTGCCTAAACGTGAGCAACATCTGGAAGCACTCTCATCGAGAGACGTCGGGCACTTTCGATCTAGGCTGGTGGCCTTAAAGATCCGGTTAACCCGAATTCGTGGAGGCAGCAAAATGAACACTCGTGGATTGCTCGATCAACTACTCAAATCCGGTCAGGATCTGTTGCAGAACAAGGCCGGCGGCGCCCAGAACAAAGCGTCCACCGGTGGTTTGGGCGGTTTGCTCGGCGGCAGCGGTAGTTCCGGCGGTCTCGGCAGTTTGCTCTCAGGTGCCGGCGGCGGTGCTCTGGCGGCTGGCGCCATGGGCCTGTTGCTCGGCAACAAGAAGGTGCGCAAGGTCGGCGGCAAAGTGGCTATCTACGGCGGTCTCGCGGCATTGGGCGTGATTGCCTACAAGGCGTATGGCAACTGGCAGGCCCAGCAGGGCACCGCAACCACAACCGAGCCGCAAACGATCGACCGCTTGCCGGCGGCTCAGGTTGAGCAGCACAGCCAGGCGATCCTCAAGGCGTTGGTCGCCGCGGCCAAGGCTGACGGTCATGTCGATGAGCGTGAACGTCAATTGATCGAAGGCGAGTTCAGCAAGCTCGACAATGATCAGGAGCTGCAACACTGGCTGCACGCCGAACTCAACAAACCGCTGGACCCGGCCGATGTCGCCCGCGCCGCCAGTACGCCGGAAATGGCCGCCGAAATGTACATCGCCAGTGTGATGCTGGTAAATGAGGAGAACTTCATGGAGAAGTCCTACCTTGATGAGCTGGCGCGGCAGTTGAAGCTGGAGCCGGGGTTGAAGGCAGAGCTGGAGAAACAGGTGCGTCAGGCTTCGGTGTAAGTCTTCAGACCGCCTTCGCGGGCAAGCCTCGCTCCTACAGTGAATTGTCGAACACACCATCGTTGTTCGGACGCTAACCCGTAGGAGCGAGGCTTGCCCGCGAAGGCGTCTTCAGCGATACCGCATAACCCAATAATCGTTCTTCGCAAGCGAGCCCGCTCCCACAGGCCCTCGGCTATACTCCCCCGCAATTTGAACCGCACCGAGGACTGACTGTGAAGAACTGGACGTTGCGCCAACGCATTTTGGCGAGCTTTGCGGTGATTATCGCGATCATGCTGTTGATGGTCGTGGTGTCTTTTTCCCGGTTGATGAAGATCGAGGCCAGCGAAGAAAGGGTCCGTACCGATGCGGTTCCCGGGGTGTATTTCAGTTCGATGATGCGCGGCGCCTGGGTCGACAGTTATAACCTGACTCAGCAGATTGTCGGTCTTTCCGGACGTCGTGAATTAACCGCCGCCGACCACGCCATGTACAAGAGCTTCGAAGAGCGCTTGAACGAGCAAATGGCCAACTACCGCAAGACCATTTTTCAGGTGGACGATCAGGCCATCTTCGACGAGTTCGAAGCGCGTCATCAGACTTTCAATAAAGAAATGACGAACGTCCTCGACCTCTATCAGCGCAAGGAATACGAGCAGGCGCGTCTTGCTCTGGAGCAAAAGCTCACACCGGCCTGGGTCAATGGACGCAAGCAGTTGAATAGCCTCATCGAGCGCAATCACGATCTGGCGGAAGAAGCCACGCTGGCCATTGGTGAAGCGGTAACGGCCGCCAAAATCAGCATGGGCGTCTCTTTGCTGGTGGCAATCATCGTCGCCGGCCTCTGTGGCCTGCTGCTGATGCGCGCGATCATGGCGCCGATGAATCGCATTGTGGATATCCTCGAAATCATGCGCACCGGCGATCTCAGCAGTCGTCTGGATCTTGATCGCAAGGACGAGTTCGGCGCGGTGGAAACCGGCTTCAACGACATGATGACCGAGCTCACCTCGCTGGTGTCCCAGGCCCAGCGCTCCTCGGTGCAGGTCACCACGTCGGTCACGGAAATCGCCGCGACATCCAAGCAGCAGCAGGCCACGGCCACCGAAACCGCTGCCACCACCACCGAAATCGGTGCGACATCGCGGGAAATTGCCGCCACCTCGCGGGATCTGGTGCGCACCATGACCGAAGTCTCCACCGCCGCCGATCAGGCATCGGTGCTGGCCGGTTCCGGTCAGCAAGGCCTGGCGCGCATGGAAGACACCATGCACTCGGTGATGGGCGCGGCGGATCTGGTCAACGCCAAACTGGCGATCCTCAACGAGAAGGCCGGCAACATCAATCAGGTGGTGGTGACCATCGTCAAAGTCGCCGACCAGACCAACCTGTTGTCCCTGAACGCCGCGATCGAAGCCGAGAAGGCCGGTGAATACGGTCGCGGGTTTGCCGTGGTCGCCACCGAAGTGCGGCGTCTGGCGGACCAAACCGCTGTGGCCACCTACGACATCGAGCAGATGGTGCGCGAGATCCAGTCGGCGGTGTCGGCCGGGGTCATGGGCATGGACAAGTTTTCCGAAGAAGTGCGTCGTGGCATGTCCGAAGTGCAGTCGGTGGGCGAGCAGCTGTCGCAGATCATCCATCAGGTGCAGGCGCTGGCACCACGGGTGTTGATGGTCAACGAAGGCATGCAGGCCCAGGCCACCGGCGCCGAGCAGATCAACCACGCGTTGGTGCAGTTGGGCGATGCCAGCAGCCAGACCGTCGAGTCCCTGCGTCAGGCCAGTTTCGCCATCGATGAACTGAGCCAGGTGGCCGTGGGGCTGCGTGGCGGCGTCTCGCGATTCAAAGTCTGATGAGCGAGCTCGCGGTCAAACGCGGCGCGGTGATGCCGGTGAAACAATCGTTGTTTCTGGTGTTCCGCATCGGCAACGAGCGTTACGCCTTGCAGGCCATCGAGGTGGCCGAAGTGCTGCCGCAACTGCCGTTGAAACCCATTCCCCGGGCGCCGGACTGGGTGGCGGGGGTGTTCGCCTGGCGCGGCGCGGTGGTGCCGGTGATCGACCTCAGCGCCCTGACGTTCGGCCAACCGGCCCAGGCCCGCACCAGCACGCGGCTGGTGCTGGTGCACTATCGGCCGGATGAGGCGACGCCTGCGCAATTGCTCGGGCTGATTCTGGAACAGGCCACCGACACGTTGCGCTGCAACCCGGCGGATTTTCAGCCTTATGGCCTGGATAATCGCCAAGCGCCGTACCTCGGGCCAGTGCGCGAAGATGCCCAGGGTTTACTGCAACGGGTGCGGGTTGCCGATTTGCTGGACGAACAAGTCCGCGCCTTGTTGTTTCCCTCGCCGCCGTTGGACCTGGCGCAGTTTGAGGAGCAGGGATGAGCAGCGATCAGAGGTTTTTCGATTTCCTCAAAGAACGCATCGGCCTGGATGTGGGGTCGGTCGGCCCGGCGATCATCGAACGCGCGGTGCGCCAGCGCTGCACGGCGGCTCGGGCGCTGACGGCCGATGAGTACTGGCACATCCTGCTGGGCTCGCGCGACGAACAACAGGCGCTGATCGAAGCGGTCATCGTCCCCGAGACCTGGTTTTTCCGTTACCCGGAATCCTTCGCCACACTGGCGAAACTGGCAGCCAAACGGCTGGCGGCGATCAATAACATGCGCGCTCTGCGGATCCTCAGCCTGCCGTGTTCCACCGGCGAAGAACCGTACTCCATCGCCATGGCATTGCTCGATGCCGGGCTGGCACCGCACCAGTTCAAGGTCGACGGCATGGATGTCAGCCCGCTGTCGGTGGAAAAGGCCAGGCTCGCGCTGTATGGCAAGAATTCGTTTCGTGGTCAGGACATCGACTTCCGCGATCGGCATTTCACGGCTGAAAATGACAACTATCGCCTCAGCGGGCGCGTGCTTGAACAGGTGCGTTTGCAGGTCGGTAATCTGCTGGATCCGGCGTTGCTGGCCAACGAGCCGCCCTATGACTTCGTGTTCTGTCGCAACCTGCTGATTTATTTCGACCAGCCGACCCAGCAGCAAGTGTTCGAAGTACTCAAGCGCCTGACCCACGTCGATGGCGTGCTGTTTATCGGCCCGGCGGAGGGCAGCCTGCTGGGGCGTTTCGGCATGCGTTCGATTGGCATCCCGCAGTCGTTTGCCTTCAGTCGACAAAGCGCGCCCGAACCGCTTGCGTCCTTCGTGCCGACGCCGACGCCGCTTCCGGTGCAACAACCGCTGCGCAACGTGACACCGCCGCCAGTGCGCACTCGGCCTTTCGCGACGGTCGTGCCGATGCCTCAAGCTCCCAAAGCTCCCCCTTCGGACGCCGCCACGCTGCTGGCGAACATCGCCGCGCTGGCCAACGAAGGCAAAAGCGCCGAGGCCCGCGTCGCGTGCGAAAGTTTTTTGCGCAGTCACGAGCCGGTGGCCCAGGTGTTCTATTGGCTGGGGCTGCTCAGTGATGTCGCCGGCAGCGCCCTCGAGGCCCAGGGTTTTTATCGCAAGGCGTTGTACCTCGAACCGCAACACCCCGACGCATTGATGCACCTCGCCGCCTTGCTGCAGTCCCAGGGCGACACGGCCGGTGCCAGACGATTGCAGGCCCGCGCCGCCCGCAGCGAGCGCGCCGCAGACAGTGAGCGTAAACGATGAGCGCCGCCGACACCTTGAACGTCACCCATGAAGATGCCCTGGCCATCGACGACTGCTGGAACCGCATCGGTATCCACGGCGACAAGTCCTGCCCATTGCTGAGCGAGCACATTCATTGCCGCAATTGCGCGGTGTATTCGGCTGCCGCCACACGCTTGCTCGACCGCTATGCGTTGCAGCAGGACGACCGCGAGCAAGTCTCCACAGTGGCCGGGAGCGATGTGAAAACCCGCTCGCTGCTGATGTTTCGCCTCGGCGAAGAATGGCTGGGCCTGGCCACCCGCAGTCTGGTCGAAGTAGCCCCGCTGCAGGCAATTCACTCCTTGCCGCATCAGCGCTCCCGGGCGTTGCTTGGCGTGGCGAATGTGCGGGGTGCCTTGGTGGCGTGCCTGTCGCTGGTGGAACTGCTGGGGCTCGACGGCACCAGTGGCGTGGCGTCCGGCGCGCGGGTGATGCCGCGGATGCTGATCATTGCCGCTCACGGCGGGCCAGTGGTGGTGCCGGTGGACGAAGTGGACGGGATTCATGCCATCGACGAGCGCATTCTCGATGTCGCCTCTCAGTCCGGTGCCCAAGCCAGCGCCAAATACACCCGTGGCGTCTTGCAATTCAAAGGTCGCAGCCTGCGTTGGCTGGATGAAGAGCAGCTGTTGTCCGCCGTGACCCGGAGCCTCACATGACCCCCGACCAAATGCGTGACGCCTCCTTGCTGGAGCTGTTCAGCCTGGAAGCCGAGGCCCAGACCCTGGTGCTGAGCGCAGGTCTTTTGGCGCTTGAGCGCGATCCGACCCAGGCCGATTACCTCGAGTCGTGCATGCGCGCCGCCCACTCGCTCAAGGGCGCTGCGCGGATTGTCGGTGTCGATGCCGGGGTCAGCGTCGCCCATGTGATGGAAGATTACCTGGTCAGCGCCCAGGAAGGGCGCCTGTACCTGCGGCCCGAACACATTGATGCACTGTTGCAAGGCACAGATCTGCTGATGCGGATTGCGACACCGGGCAACGCTCCGGCGCCTGCGGATATCGACGCTTACGTCATCTTGATGGGACGGCTGCTTGATCATATGGCGGCCACTGCCCCCATCGCGCCGCCGATGGCAGAACTTCAGCTGGAACCGCCGACGCCCAAGGTTGAGCCGCCCATGCCGGCCACCACCGAAGCTGCCCCCGCCGAGCCAGCGCCCACGGCTAAACGCACCACCGAAAGTGGCGAACGCGTATTGCGCGTCACGGCCGAGCGCTTGAACAGCCTGCTCGATCTATCGAGTAAATCCCTGGTGGAAACCCAGCGGCTCAAGCCGCATCTGGCCACTATGCAGCGCCTTAAGCGCATGCAGAGCAACGGCCTTCGGGCGCTGGAAAACCTTAACGTCCATCTCAAAGACCATGCCCTGAGCCTCGAAGCCCGGGAAGCCTTGGGCGATGCCCGTCGGTTATTGGCGGAGTCCCAGCAATTGCTGGCGGAAAAGAACGCCGAACTGGATGAGTTCGCCTGGCATGCCAGCCAGCGCGCGCAGGTGTTGTATGACACGGCACTGGCCTGTCGCATGCGGCCATTCGCCGACGTGCTGAGCGGGCAAGTGCGCATGGTCCGCGATCTGGGCCGCAACCTTGGCAAACAGGTGCGGCTGGAGATCGAGGGCGACAAGACTCAAGTCGATCGCGACGTTCTGGAAAAACTCGAAGCGCCGCTGACGCACTTGCTGCGCAATGCGGTGGATCACGGCATCGAAACCCCGGAACAGCGGCGGTTGGCCGGCAAGCCGGAAGAAGGCGTGATCCGTTTGCGAGCCTCCCATCAGGCCGGTCTGCTGGTGTTGGAGCTCAGCGACGACGGCAATGGCGTCGATCTGGAAAAACTCCGTCGCAACATCGTCGAGCGGCAGTTATCCCCAGCCGAGACCGCTGCCCAGTTGAGCGAAGAGGAGTTGCTGACGTTCCTGTTTCTGCCGGGTTTCAGCCTGCGCGACACGGTCTCCGAAGTCTCCGGGCGCGGCGTCGGGCTGGATGCGGTTCAGCACATGGTTCGCCAATTGCGCGGCGCCGTGGTGCTGGAGCAAACGGCGGGCGCGGGCAGTCGTTTCCATCTGCAAGTGCCGCTGACGCTGTCGGTGGTGCGCAGCCTGGTGGTGGAGGTCGGTGACGAGGCGTATGCCTTCCCGCTGGCGCACATCGAGCGCATGTGCGACCTGGCGCCGGAGGACATCGTGCAGGTCGAAGGCCGGCAGCACTTCTGGTACGAAGGTCGGCATGTCGGGCTGGTCGCCGCCAGTCAGCTGTTGCATCGTCCGGCGAGCCAGAACAACGCGCAGACCCTCAAAGTCGTGGTCATCCGCGAGCGCGAGGCGATCTACGGGGTGGCGGTCGAGCGGTTTATTGGCGAGCGAACGCTAGTGGTGCTGCCGCTGGACGAGCGCCTGGGCAAGGTGCAGGACATTTCCGCCGGGGCCTTGCTCGACGACGGCTCGGTGGTGCTGATCGTCGACGTCGAAGACATGCTGCGTTCGGTGGACAAACTGCTCAATACCGGGCGTCTGGAGCGCATTGCCCGGCATGCCAATCAGGCCGTCGAAGCGGCGCGGAAACGGATTCTGGTGGTCGACGACTCGCTGACCGTTCGTGAGTTGCAGCGCAAGTTGCTGCTCAATCGCGGTTACGACGTCGCCGTGGCGGTGGACGGTATGGATGGCTGGAACGCCCTGCGTTCGGAGAATTTCGATCTGCTGATCACCGACATCGACATGCCGCGTATGGATGGCATCGAGCTGGTGTCTTTATTGCGTCGCGATAACCGCCTGCAATCGCTGCCGGTGATGGTGGTGTCCTACAAGGATCGCGAAGAAGACCGTCGCCGTGGACTGGACGCCGGAGCCGACTATTATCTAGCCAAAGCGAGTTTTCATGATGACGCTTTGCTGGATGCAGTGGTTGAGCTCATTGGAGGCGCGCGGGCATGAAAATAGCTATCGTCAACGACATGCCCATGGCCGTAGAGGCGTTGCGCCGCGCACTGGCATTCGAACCGGCGCACGAGGTGGTCTGGGTCGCCAGCAACGGCGCCGAGGCGGTGCAACGTTGCACCGAATACACCCCGGATCTGATCCTGATGGATTTGATCATGCCGTTGATGGACGGCGTGGAAGCGACCCGGCGAATCATGGCCGAGACCCCGTGCGCGATTGTCATTGTCACTGTCGACCGCGAGCAGAACGTGCACCGGGTGTTCGAAGCCATGGGTTACGGCGCGCTGGACGTGGTCGATACCCCGGCTATCGGGGGCGGCAATCCTCAGGAAGCCGCCGCACCGCTGTTGCGCAAGATCATGAACATTGGCTGGCTGATCGGCGATAAGAGCAATCGGGTGCGATCGGCACCCAGCTCTCACCGTCACTCGTCCTCGCGCCAGCATTTGGTGGCCATCGGTTCATCCGCCGGTGGCCCGGCGGCACTGGAAGTGCTGCTCAAGGGCCTGCCTCGAGATTTTTCGGCGGCCATCGTGCTGGTCCAGCATGTGGATCAGGTGTTCGCCGCCGGCATGGCCGAATGGCTTGCCAGTGCCAGTGGCCTGGACGTGCGCCTGGCCGAGGAAGGCGAACCGCCGCAAAGCGGCACGGTCCTGCTGGCCGGGACAAATCATCATATCCGCTTGCTGAAAAACGGTACGCTGGCCTACACCGCCGAACCGGTCAATGAGATCTATCGGCCTTCGATCGATGTGTTTTTCGAGAGTGTGGCCAGTTACTGGAGCGGTGACGCCGTGGGCGTTTTGCTGACTGGTATGGGCCGCGACGGCGCGCAAGGGCTTAAACTCATGCGCCAACAGGGCTACCTGACCATCGCTCAGGATCAACAAAGCAGTGCGGTGTACGGCATGCCGAAGGCGGCCGCGGCCATCGACGCGGCTGTGGAAGTTCGCCCACTGGACAAGATAGCGCCACGATTGCTGGAAATCTTCTCAAAATGACTATCATTAGCAGCAATTGTGGCCAAAGCAGTACTCAGGTGACCGCACATGAATGATTTGCAGCTCGACGACTTCAAAACCGACGAAAACGCCGCCATGGTGTTGTTGGTGGACGATCAGGCGATGATCGGCGAGGCGGTGCGGCGTGGTTTGTCGAACGAAGAAAACATCGACTTCCATTTCTGTGCCGACCCGCACCAGGCCATTGCCCAGGCAATTCGCATCAAGCCGACGGTGATCCTGCAGGATCTGGTCATGCCCGGCCTCGACGGCCTGAGCCTGGTGCGCGAATACCGTAATCACCCGGCGACCAAGGACATTCCAATCATTGTCCTGTCGACCAAGGAAGACCCACTGATCAAGAGCGCAGCATTTGCCGCTGGCGCCAACGATTACCTGGTCAAACTGCCGGACAACATCGAACTGGTGGCGCGCATCCGCTATCACTCGCGCTCCTACATGACCCTGCTGCAACGTGACGCGGCGTATCGCGCGCTGCGGGTCAGCCAGCAGCAGTTGCTCGACACCAACCTGGTGCTGCAACGCTTGATGAACTCCGACGGCCTGACCGGGCTGTCGAACCGCCGGCATTTCGACGAATACCTGGAGCTGGAGTGGCGGCGTTCGTTGCGTGACCAGACTCAACTGTCGTTGTTGATGATCGATGTCGATTACTTCAAGTCCTACAACGACAGCTTTGGTCACCTCGAAGGCGATGAGGCGCTGCGCAAAGTTGCCACGGCGATTCGCGACGCCAGCTCCAGACCTTCGGACTTGCCGGCCCGTTACGGTGGCGAAGAGTTCGTCCTGGTCCTGCCCAACACCTCGCCGGGCGGTGCGCGGCTGGTGGCGGAAAAACTGCGCCAGACCGTGGCCGGGTTGAAGATCCCGCACATTTTCCCGACCGAAGGTTCGAGCCTGACCATCAGCATCGGCCTGTCGACCTTGATCCCGCAGCCGGGCAGCGATTGCCGGCAATTGATCTCGGCGGCGGACAAGGGGCTGTACCTGGCGAAGAACAATGGGCGTAATCAGGTGGGGATTGAATGACGGACGGGTAGATATTTAGCCCCACCAAAAGACCCTGTGGCGAGGGAGCTTGCTCCGCTTGAGTGCGCAGCGCTCACAAGATTTTGGGGGCCGCTTCGCAGCCCAGAGGGAGCAAGCTCCCTCGCCACAAGGGCTGTGAGTCAGTGGCGCCAGTTGACGGGCGGTCAGTGACCCGATTTGCGCCAAAACCATTAGCGCCTAAAGCCGCCAGGCGGGCTGCCGTGACAGCTTGATTACGTTATACTCGCCGGCTTTCAAAAGTTCGCCAACGAGTGCTGCCCGCCATGGAAATCAACCCGATCCTTAACAGTATCAAGGACCTGTCCGAGCGCTCCGAAACTATTCGGGGGTATCTTTGACTACGATCAAAAGCATGAGCGTCTGACTGAAGTCAATCGCGAGCTTGAAGATCCGTCTGTCTGGAACAACCCGTCGTACGCTCAGGAACTGGGCCGCGAGCGGTCGCTGCTGGCTCAGATCGTCGAAACCCTCGACGAAATGCACAGTGGCCTGGCCGACGCCAAAGACCTGCTGCTGATGTCCGCCGAAGAAGAAGACCAGGCCGCCGTCGATGATGTCGCCGCCGAAGTCGAGCGCCTGCGCGAGTCCCTGGAAAAACTCGAATTCCGTCGCATGTTCAGCGGTGAGATGGACGCCAACAACGCCTACCTGGACATCCAGGCCGGCTCCGGCGGTACCGAGGCTCAGGACTGGGCCAACATCCTGCTGCGCATGTACCTGCGCTGGGCGGATAAACGCGGTTTCGACGCGACCATCATGGAGCTGTCGGCCGGTGAAGTCGCCGGTATCAAAGGCGCTACCGTGCACATCAAGGGCGAATACGCCTTTGGCTGGCTGCGTACCGAAATCGGCGTGCACCGTCTGGTGCGCAAGAGCCCGTTCGACTCCGGCAACCGTCGTCACACCTCGTTCTCGGCCGTGTTCGTGTCGCCGGAAATCGATGACAACATCGAAATCGACATCAACCCGTCGGACTTGCGCATCGACACCTACCGTTCCTCTGGTGCCGGTGGTCAGCACGTTAACACCACCGACTCGGCCGTACGGATTACCCACGTACCGACCAACACCGTGGTCAGCTGCCAGAACGAACGTTCCCAGCATGCGAACAAAGACACCGCGATGAAAATGTTGCGGGCGCGCTTGTACGAGCAGGAAGTGCAGAAACGCAACGCCGCGTCCCAGGCTCTGGAAGACACCAAGTCGGATATCGGTTGGGGTCACCAGATCCGTTCGTACGTGCTCGATGCCTCGCGCATCAAGGATCTGCGTACCAACATCGAACGCAGCGACTGCGACAAGGTGCTCGACGGCGACATCGACGAATACCTGGTGGCCAGCTTGAAACAAGGCCTGTAAGACATGCGATACAAGATCGGCTGACACAGCGCGATCCTTGTGGGAGCTGGCTTGCCAGCGATCCCCAGCCGCAGGCTGGGGGCAACGAACCTGATGGAATATTTAAAGACATGAGCGACCTACAACTCGACCCGCAAGCCCTGCAACAGGAAGAAAACTCCCTGATCGCCCTGCGCAAGGAAAAGCTTGCTGCCGAGCGCGCCAAGGGCAATGCCTTCCCCAACGACTTCCGCCGCGACAATTACTGCGCAGATTTGCAGAAACAGTACGCGGACAAAACCAAGGAAGAGCTGGCAGAGGCTGCGATCCCGGTCAAGGTGGCGGGTCGCATCATGCTCAACCGTGGCTCGTTCATGGTGATTCAGGACATGACTGGGCGGATTCAGGTTTACGTCAACCGTAAAACCCTGTCCGAAGACACCCTGGCCGCGGTGAAAACCTGGGACATGGGCGACATCATTGCAGCCGTTGGCACCCTGGCGCGTTCCGGCAAAGGCGACCTGTACGTCGAAATGACCAGCGTGCGCCTGCTGACCAAATCCCTGCGCCCGCTGCCGGACAAGCACCACGGCCTGACCGACACCGAACAGCGCTACCGTCAGCGTTACGTTGACCTGATCGTCAACGAAGAGGTGCGCCAGACCTTCCGCGTTCGTTCGCAAGTGATTGCGCACATCCGTAGCTTCCTGATGAAGCGTGACTTCCTGGAAGTGGAAACGCCGATGCTGCAAACCATTCCAGGCGGTGCGGCGGCCAAGCCGTTCGAGACTCACCACAACGCGCTGGACATGGAAATGTTCCTGCGTATCGCGCCGGAGCTGTACCTCAAGCGCTTGGTAGTCGGTGGTTTCGAGAAAGTCTTCGAGATCAACCGCAACTTCCGTAACGAGGGCGTTTCGACTCGTCACAACCCTGAATTCACCATGTTGGAGTTCTACCAGGCTTACGCCGACTACGAAGACAACATGGACCTGACCGAAGAACTGTTCCGCGAGCTGGCTCAGCTGGTTCTGGGCAGCACCGACGTGCCTTACGGTGACAAGGTGTTCCACTTCGGCGAGCCGTTCGTGCGTCTGTCGGTGTTCGACTCGATCCTCAAGTACAACCCTGAGCTGACCGCTGACGACCTGACTGACATCGACAAGGCCCGCGCCATCGCCAAGAAGGCCGGCGCCAAGGTGCTCGGCTTTGAAGGTCTGGGTAAGCTGCAGGTGATGATTTTCGAAGAGCTGGTCGAGCACAAGCTGGAGCAGCCGCACTTCATCACTCAGTACCCGTTCGAAGTGTCGCCGCTGGCCCGTCGTAACGACGAGAACCCGAACGTCACCGACCGTTTCGAGCTGTTCATCGGCGGCCGTGAAATCGCCAACGCCTACTCGGAGTTGAACGATGCGGAAGACCAGGCTGAGCGCTTCATGGCGCAGGTGGCCGACAAGGACGCCGGCGACGACGAAGCCATGCACTACGACGCCGACTTCGTTCGCGCGCTGGAGTACGGCATGCCGCCAACCGCCGGTGAAGGAATCGGTATCGACCGTCTGGTGATGTTGCTGACCAACTCACCGTCGATCCGCGATGTCATCCTGTTCCCGCACATGCGGCCACAAGCGTAAATGTTTCAATTAAAAAGCCGCCTATAACAGGCGGCTTTTTATTGCCTGTCTGGTACAAACGTATCAATTGGTTACTTTTGGCGTTTAGAGAGGAATACCTGTCGTGAATCGTGCAATTGCTCAAGAAGGTGCAGCGGGTATCGCCACTGCGGTCGCTGAAAGCGTTCAGTACCAGGGCCGCAAGGCCAGCCGACAGGGCAGCGAACAGCGTCGACAGGACATTCTCGACGCGGCGATGCGTATTGTCGTGCGCGATGGCGTGCGGGCCGTGCGGCACCGTGCGGTGGCCGCTGAAGCGGGTGTGCCGCTGTCGGCCACCACCTACTACTTCAAGGACATCGATGACCTGCTCACCGATACCTTTGCCCAATACGTGGAACGCAGCGCCGCGTTCATGGCCCGGTTGTGGGCCAGTAACGAAGGCCTGTTGCGCGAGATGGTTGTCAGCGGCGATGGCACCAGCGAGTCCCGCTCACAGCTGGCGGACGATATCGCACGGCTGATGGCTGACTATGTCCATCGGCAATTGATCAATCGCCGCGAGCACTTGATGGCCGAGCAAGCCTTCCGCCAGGAAGCCTTGCTCAACCCGCGTCTGGCGTTGTTGGTGCGCTCCCACCAGCAAATTCTCTTGCAGGGCACCTGCCAGCTTTTCGAAGTATTAGGTTCCCGTGAGCCACAACAGGATGCCAAAGTGTTGACGGCGATTATCGGACGGATGGAATATCAGGGCCTGCTCAACGACGCTGAGCCTGTGGCCGAAGAGGAAATGCTCGGCATCCTCAACCGCTACATGCATTTGGTGCTGGCGTCGGTGTAACCCCTTGTGGGAATGCAACCTTGTGGGAGCGGGCTTGCTCGCGAAGGCGGTGGGTCAGACAACGAATATGTTGAATGTTAAACCGCTTTCGCGAGCAAGCCCGCTCCCACATTAAAGGCGTCATATGTCGATAGGGAGTGTTGAATGAAAGCCTGGCGCGTCATTGCGATCGCCTTGTCGATCCTGCTGCTCAGTGGCTGTCTGGTGACCTTCAAGGAGCCGCTGCCCGCCAGCGAGCCCGCGCCCAAAGGGCTGCTCGGCAAATGGACCAGCACCAATGCCTGGGGCGAGCCGATGAACCTGGAACTGACGCGTATCGGCGACAATCGCTACCAGGCGGTCAGCTACTTCAAGGCCAGGCCCCATGAGCGTGAAGCCTATCCCTTCACCGTGTCGCGCCATGGCAATCGCTGGTACCTGTCGGCGAAGGTGCCGGCGCAGTTCGGAGGGCATTTCACCATCACCGGTTTCGAGCTCAACGATAAGCACGAACTGGTGGTCTACAGCCTCGACCTCGAGCAGATTAAACAGGCCATGGGCCAAGAAGCCCTCAGTGGCCAAGGCTTCCGGACCGACGACGGCGACGGGGTGTTGATCAACAACAGCCTGGATCAGGTGTTTGCCTACCTTGATGACCCGGCCAATTCCGATGTTTTCGTCGAAGCGGTGCGTTACCAGCGCCTGGCCAAAACCAATTAAACCCAGCACGTAACGGTTTTACTACAGGAGTTTCGGGTGGACGAATACCAGCAGACGATACGCATGCTGTCCGATCGCATAGTGCTGGCGCAGACGCCGATTCGCGTTCTGGATGCGGTCAAGTGGGATGACAGCATTCGCAAGGGGTTCCTCAAGGGCAAGGGCAAGGAAATGCCGGCCGTGGACCGCGACTACTACCTCAATCGACCGCTGGCATTTGACTCCAGCAAAGTGAAGCTGGAATTCCAGAACATCGAGCGTGACATCACCCGCCAGCTCGGCCAGTTCAACCCGGTCGGCCAGATCATGCGTCGTATGTGCAAGGAATACCGCATGGTGATCCGCATGCTCGAAGCGCGTGGCACCGAGGATTTCGGGCTGATTTCCCAGGAGTTGTACGGCGCGGCGTCCGATGCGTTCCACGCCGGCGATCCGACCTTGGCTGACCTGGGGCTGATGCTCTCCGATTACCTGAACAACATCGCCGGCCGTGGCGACCTCAAGGACGAACCGAAAGTCCTCACCGCCAAGGAAGCCGTCGACCTGCTGCAACATCGGTTGAACAAGGTGTTTGGCGAAAACGAGGAAACCATTCGGGTGTTTGAATCCGATGGTATCGTCGCCGACGCGGCGGCCGGCGCCGACTACATCAAGATCCGCACCGACGCGATGTTCAACAACCGCGACGTGCGTGCACTGGAAGTCCACGAAGGGCTGGTGCATGTGGGCACCACGCTCAACGGCCTGAATCAGCCGATCTGCACCTTCCTGTCCAAGGGCCCGCCATCGTCCACCGTGACTCAGGAAGGCCTGGCGATCCTGATGGAAATCATCACCTTCGCCTCCTACCCCAGCCGCCTGCGCAAACTGACCAACCGCACCCGCGCCATTCATATGGTGGAGGAGGGCGCGGACTTCTTGCAGATCTACGATTTCTTCTGTGAGCAAGGCTTCGAAATGGCCGAAAGCTACGGCAACGCCAGTCGGGTTTTCCGCGGCTCGGTGCCGACCGGTCTGCCATTTACCAAAGACTTGTCCTACCTCAAGGGCTTTATCATGGTTTACAACTACATTCAGTTGGCCGTGCGTAAAGGCAAGCTGGAGCAGATACCGCTATTGTTTTGCGGCAAGACCACGCTGGAAGACATGCGGACCTTGCGCCAATTGGTGGACGAAGGCTTGGTGGTACCGCCCAAGTACCTGCCCGACCAATTCCGCGACATGAACGCGCTATCGGCCTGGATGTGCTTCTCCAACTTCCTCAACCACCTGAGCCTGGATCGGATCGAGGCGGATTACTCCAACATTTTGTGAGCAACGAATCCCCCTGTGGGAGCGGGCTTGCCCGCGATAGCGGTGGATCAGCCAACATCAATGTTGAATGCAAAGCCGTCATCGCGGGCGAGCCCGTTCCCACAGGTAGATCATTGTCCACAGGGTCGTATTTCAACCCTTCTTTGCGAGGCTTCACCGGATGAGAATCCTCGGCATCTTTTGCCTGCTCCTGGCCCTCGGCGGTTGCGACTCTCTGCTGTTCTACCCCGAGTCCGGCCAGCCGTTCACCCCGGAAAAAGCCAAACTCGAATTCCGCGACGTCACCCTGACCACCGCTGACGGCCTCAAGCTGCATGGCTGGTGGCTGCCGGCGAAAAAAGGTGTCGAGGTCAAAGGCACCGTGCTGCATTTGCACGGCAATGGCGGCAACCTTGCGTGGCATTTGGGTGGGAGTTGGTGGTTGCCGGAGCAGGGCTATCAAGTGTTGCTGGTGGACTATCGCGGGTACGGTTGGTCCGAAGGTAAACCGGCGTTGCCGGCGATCTATCAGGACATCGACGCCGCCTTCAAATGGCTCGACCAAGCCCCGGAGGTCAAGGGCAAGCCGCTGATCCTTCTTGGCCAGAGCCTTGGCGGCTCGATGGCCGTGCATTTCCTGGCCCAGCATCCCGAGCGCCAGCGGCAACTCAAGGCTTTCGTGCTTGATGGTGTGCCTGCCAGCTACCGCGATGTCGGGCGTTTCGCCCTGAGCACGTCATGGATGACCTGGCCGTTCCAGGTGCCGTTGTCCTGGTTGGTGCCGGACGGCGACAGCGCGATCCATTCCATGAAGAAGCTCAACGGCGTACCGAAACTGATCTATCACAGTATCGATGATCAACTGGTGCCCCTTTCCAACGGCATCCGACTGTATCAAGCTGCGCCGCCGCCGCGCGTGCTGCAACTGACCCGGGGCGGTCATGTGCAAACCTTTGCCGACCCGGTCTGGCAAAAGGTCATGCTGCGCTACCTCGAAGACCCCCAGCATTTCAACGGTCTGCGCCGCCTGGGTGAAGTCCCGAATTACCCGACACCCCCGAATTCTGAAGATGAACCACCAGAGAGTCCGCAATGAGTGAAGAACGTAACGCTATCCCGCTGATCATCACCGGTATTTGCAGCATCCTCGGCACCGTTGGCGCCCTGTGGTGGTACGGCTACCTGCACTTCGCCAAACCCGAAGATGCGCTACTGCTCAGCGACTTCACCATGCTCAAGACCGTGCCGGGCGAAGACTACAAGGTCTCCCTGGAACCGGCCCCACAAGTGGCCCAGTGCATCGATGGCGTGCTGGTGCTGTTCGACACCGACCAGAAAGGCCTGACCGGCGTGCTGATCAACAGCAAGAAAAAAGCCGTGCGCTGCATGGGCCAGGAAACCCCGCAAAAACTCGAACAGTAACCCGGTCGTACACAAATACTGTGTTCACCGAAGATCCATGTTCAGTGATCGTCAAATAAAAAAGCCCCGCCTGATCGATTCAGACGGGGCTTTCAAGTATCAGCGTGGCCAGTTTATTTGGCGCTGATCGCCGAACGCGGAATGACCGGCTGGTTGTCATTGGAAATGGTCACTTCCACCCGACGGTTCATCGCGCGGCCCGACACACTGGCGTTCTCCGCAACCGGGTATTCCTTGCCATAACCCTGGGCCACGATCCGCGCCGGGTCGACACCCATCTTGATCAGGGCCACTTGCACCGAGGTTGCGCGACGTTCGGACAGCGACTGGTTGTACGACGCCGAGCCAGTGCTGTCGGTGTAGCCTTCGACAATCACTTTGCGGTCCGGGTTTTCCTGAAGGAACTGCGCCAGTTTGTTGATATTCACCAAACCGTTGGACTTCAGGTCCGCCTTGTCGGTGGCGAACAGCACATCGCCAAACGTCACCAGTGTGCCGCGATCGGTCTGTTTGGCGTTCAGGCTGTCTTGCAGCTGTTTGATCTGCTGGTCGCGGGCATCCAGACGAGCCTGCGCCCGTTGTGCCGCTGCATTTTTCAGATTGTTTTCAGCGGTGCGCAGGGCGATGGTCTGCTTGGCCACTTCAACACGCTGATTGGTCAGGTAAGCCAGTTGGTCGACCTTGGCCTGGTCTTCCCGGTCCAGGTATGCCTTGTCGGCCTTGTCCAGGTATTCGCTGGCGTCTTTGGTTTCCAGCGCCGCGACTTTGCTCGCTTGCGGGTTGGCTTGCAGGCCGGTGTAGTTGGTACGGGCTTGCTCCAGGTTCGCGTTGGGCGGTGTGGAGCAGGCAGCCAGTGCAACACTTGCGGCCAGGAGGGCGGGGATCATCAATTGTTTGCGCATAATGGTTCGTCCTTTCTATCGATAAGAGTTTCAGGTCTGGAAATCGGGATGCGCGCTTACTGCACGGTGCGCTGACTTTCCTGACGCAGTTCCTGAACACCTTTCTGGGAGTCCTTCACAGTTTGTTCGGCTTTCATCGCCTGGGCCTTGCGCTCGGCGACACGGGCGTCCCACTCGGCTTGCTCGGCCAGCATTCTGGCTTCGTCATACTTCTTGTCGTGCAGGGCGATTTCGGCTTGTTTGAGCTTGTCCTGAGCGGCCTTCATTTCCACGGCGGCGAATTCGGTACCGCCAGCGCTGACAGCGCTGTTCACGGCGGATTGGGTCACCGCGTATTGCTCGCTCGGCGGGTTACCGGCGCAACCGGCCAGAACGAAGCTGCTGCCGATGGCCAGGGCCGCCAGTTTGAGACCGCGCAGGTGGGTGAGCGAGGATGGTGCAGTGCTGGTCTTCATGGTCTTCAACTCCATTGGATAACTCCTGAAAAACATCTGAATCCATCCTGGGCAAGGAGCCGCAACCTACAATTTCCAGAGTGCTTTTTGAAACGGCCGTCCCAGGCGTGGTTACTGGGTTGACCCGAAGTGTTTTTCAAAAGTTCAGAGAAGATGGCCTATCGCCGGAAAAAACTTTGACCGAGTGGACAAGGCTCTAAGTCGGGAACTTTCGGGTGGCGTGGGGGTATTCCCGGCCGTTTCGACCCCGGGAATACACAATTATCGAAGGAATATGCAAGCCAGTGTGGGAGCGGGCTTGCTCGCGAAAGCGGTTTAACATTCAACATTTCTGTTGTCTGACACACCGCCTTCGCGAGCAAGCCCGCTCCCACGCGTTCGGCGGCAAACTCAGTGTCTTTGCTTGTCAATCAGTCGATAAGTCGTGCAAATGACGCCGAGACAAAGCGAGAAAACGTGGGGTCGGACCGACGTCTTCGTACAGCGGATCACCTTCTTCGTCGGTGGCAACCACCGTTGACCCTTTCACATATGGAAAGCTCTCTTCGAGTTCTTCCAGGGCGGCGCCGATCAGCTCGCCGAGCAGTTCTTCGGGGTGTCGTTTAGGGTACATCTCGATAATCGCCGCCAGCCGTGCGGCCGCTTCCACGTCCAGACGAATCGTGTAGCCGGTGTCGGTCAGGCGACCCTTGGCGTTTTCTTCCCAATGCTGGGCGAGCTCACGGATTTTCATAATGACCTCATTGCGCACCTGCTCGTGGCAGGCCGGGTGAGTGTCCGCCGGTATCGGCGGCAAGCCGTTGTACGGCTTATTGTTGAGACTAGTTGCAACGCCCTGTGTTTGAAGTCCCTTCGTCGTCTGCTTGTAAGAACCGCTTTACGACGGCACTCTCTATTCAAAGCCTCTTATACCAAAGCATAGCCGCCCGGATATTCGCTGGAGAACTGCTGATGACCGATATTGATGCACGCTTGCGCGAGGACGTTCACCTGTTGGGTGAACTGTTGGGCAACACCATTCGTGAACAGTACGGGGACGACTTTCTCGACAAGATCGAGCAAATCCGCAAAGGCGCCAAGGCCGACCGTCGCGGTTCGATGGACGCTGAACTCAGCGCCAGCCTCAACCAGTTGAGCGAAGACGAGTTACTGCCGGTGGCGCGGGCGTTCAACCAGTTCCTCAACCTGGCCAATATCGCCGAGCAATATCAGCTGATTCATCGCCGCGAAGAGTCGCAGCCCGCGCCGTTCGAGGCCCGGGTGTTGCCGGAACTGCTCGCTCGCCTGCTGACTGCGGGCCATGATGCCGAGTCCTTGGCGCGGCAATTGGGGCGGCTGGAAATCGAGCTGGTATTGACGGCGCACCCCACCGAAGTGGCGCGTCGCACGCTGATTCAGAAGTACGACGCGATCGCCGCGCAACTGGCCGCCCAGGACCATCGTGACCTGACCAGCGCCGAGCGCGAGCAGATCAAGACGAAGTTACAGCGCCTGATCGCCGAAGCCTGGCATACCGAAGAAATCCGCCGTACCCGTCCGACACCGGTGGACGAAGCCAAGTGGGGCTTCGCGGTGATCGAACATTCACTGTGGCAGGCGATTCCCAACTATTTGCGCAAGGCCGATCAGGCCTTGCATGCCGCCACCGGCCTGCACCTGCCACTGGAGGCCGCACCGATTCGCTTTGCCTCATGGATGGGCGGCGACCGCGACGGCAACCCCAACGTCACCGCCGCCGTGACCCGCGAAGTGTTGCTGCTGGCGCGCTGGATGGCCGCCGATTTGTACCTGCGCGATGTTGATCACCTCGCCGCCGAGTTGTCGATGCAGCAGGCCAGCGACGAGTTGAAAGCCAAGGCCGGCGACAGTGCCGAGCCTTACCGCGCAGTGCTCAAACAATTGCGTGAACGCCTGCGCGCAACCCGTAGTTGGGCCCACGCATCCCTGACGGCAACCACGCCAGCGTCGGCCGATGTGCTGCAAAACAATCGTGACCTGCTGGACCCGCTGGAGCTGTGCTACCACTCGCTGCATGAATGCGGCATGGGCGTCATCGCCGATGGCCCGTTGCTCGATTGCCTGCGCCGCGCGGTGACGTTCGGGCTGTTTCTGGTGCGCCTCGATGTGCGCCAGGACTCGTCCCGCCACACGGCGGCCATGACCGAAATCACCGATTACCTCGGCCTGGGCCGTTATGAGGACTGGAGCGAAGAGGAGCGCATCGCCTTCCTGATGCGTGAACTGAACAATCGACGGCCATTGCTGCCGGCGTACTTCAAGCCGTCTGCCGACACCGCCGAAGTGCTGGCGACGTGCCGGGAAATCGCCGCGGCACCGGGGGCTTCCCTCGGTTCGTATGTGATTTCCATGGCCGGCGCTGCTTCCGATGTGCTGGCCGTGCAATTGCTGCTCAAAGAGTCCGGCGTATTGCGGCCGATGCGCGTGGTGCCGCTGTTTGAAACCCTCGCCGACCTCGATAACGCCGGCCCGGTGATCGAAAAACTCTTGCTGCTGCCGGGCTATCGCTCGCGCCTGCAAGGGCCGCAGGAAGTGATGATCGGGTATTCCGACTCGGCCAAGGACGCTGGCACCACCGCAGCGGCCTGGGCGCAGTATCGGGCGCAGGAACGTTTGGTCGACATCTGTCGCGAGCAGCAAGTTGAGCTGCTGTTGTTCCACGGTCGCGGTGGCACCGTGGGCCGTGGCGGCGGTCCGGCGCACGCGGCGATTCTGTCGCAGCCGCCGGGGTCGGTGGCGGGGCGTTTCCGCACCACTGAGCAGGGGGAAATGATTCGTTTCAAATTCGGCCTACCGGACATCGCCGAGCAAAACCTCAATCTGTACCTGGCGGCGGTGCTGGAGGCGACCTTGCTCCCGCCGCCTCCGCCTGAGCCTGCCTGGCGCCATTTGATGGACGAATTGGCTGCCGATGGCGTCAAGGCTTACCGCGCCGTGGTGCGGGAAAATCCGCAGTTTGTCGAGTATTTCCGCCAGTCGACCCCGGAGCAGGAGTTGGGGCGTTTGCCTTTGGGCAGCCGCCCGGCCAAGCGCCGCGCTGGCGGGATTGAAAGCCTGCGCGCGATTCCATGGATCTTCGGCTGGACCCAGACGCGCCTGATGCTGCCGGCCTGGCTTGGCTGGGAAGCGGCATTGAGCAAGGCGCTGGAGCGCGGCGAGGGTGAGTTGCTGGGGCAGATGCGCGAGCAGTGGCCGTTCTTCCGTACCCGCATCGATATGCTGGAAATGGTGCTGGCCAAGGCCGACGCCGATATCGCCCAGTCTTACGATGAGCGCTTGGTCGAGCCGGATCTGCTTCCTTTGGGTGCGCATTTACGCGACCTATTGTCGCAGGCCTGTGCGGTGGTCCTGGGGTTGACCGGTCAGTCGCAGCTACTGGCACATAGCCCAGCCACCCTTGAATTCATCCGCCTGCGCAACACTTACCTCGACCCGCTGCATCTATTGCAGGCCGAACTGTTGGCCCGTTCGCGGCAACAGGATGTGGCCCAAGGCAGCCCGGTAGAACAGGCGTTACTGGTGTCTGTGGCGGGGATTGCCGCCGGTTTGCGAAATACCGGCTAAGGTTTTCATCGTGGGGGACAGGCACCCGGCGCGAGCGTCGAGTGCCTGCTGGCGAGCGGTCGAAAAGGTCTGTCACGCGACAGTTAATGATGGGGTTGCGACTTGGGTTACCCCTTCGCAAGGTCTCATCCGGCGCGGGTTTCTCCGACTTTCGGCGGCTTGTGTGGGCCGGGCCTGCTGTGTATCTTGATCAGCCTTTGACCGTTTGGGCGGTCACGACCCTATTTCTGAGATTGGCCCCTCGTGGCGAATCCATTGTTTTGTTTAAGTAATTCTAAATAAAAAATTGAGGAGCACATCTAATGCGCGTCATTCTGCTGGGAGCTCCCGGGGCCGGTAAAGGTACTCAGGCTAAGTTCATCACCGAGAAATTCGGCATTCCGCAAATCTCTACCGGCGACATGCTGCGTGCTGCTGTAAAAGCCGGTACCGAGCTGGGTGTCAAAGCCAAAGGCATCATGGATGCCGGTGGTCTGGTCTCCGACGATCTGATCATCGCTCTGGTCAAGGACCGTATCGCGCAGCCTGACTGTGCCAACGGTTTCCTGTTCGACGGTTTCCCGCGCACCATTCCGCAAGCCGAAGCGCTGGTAGAAGCGGGTGTGGAACTGGACAACGTGGTCGAAATCGCCGTCGATGACGAAGAAATCGTTCAGCGTATCGCCGGTCGTCGCGTTCACGAGGCCAGCGGCCGCGTGTACCACACCGTCTACAACCCGCCGAAAATCGCCGGCAAAGACGACATCACCGGTGAAGAGCTGGTGCAGCGCAAGGACGACACCGAAGAAACCGTGCGTCATCGCCTGTCGGTCTACCATTCCCAGACCAAACCACTGGTGGAGTTCTACCAGGGTCTGGCCTCTACTCAGGGTAAGCCGAAATACAGCCATATTCCGGGTGTTGGCTCGGTTGAAGTGATCACCGGCAAGGTGCTTGAAGCACTGAGCTGAAAAGTCTGATCGGCTTCATCTTCTACGGCCCGCTTGCGGGCCGTAGTTGTTTATACTGGCGCACTTTTTCTGACCTCTCTTACGGAAACATCGATGAGCACCTTGCTGGCCCTGGACACCGCGACTGAAGCTTGCTCCGTTGCCTTGCTGCATGACGGCAAAGTCACGAGTCATTACGAGGTGATCCCGCGCCTGCATGCGCAGAAGCTGCTGCCGATGATCCAGCAACTGCTGGCCGATGCCGGGACCACGCTGCAAGCGGTCGATGCCATTGCCTTCGGCCGTGGACCGGGCGCGTTCACCGGTGTGCGGATTGCCATCGGCGTGGTGCAAGGTCTGGCGTTTGCGCTGGATCGCCCGGTGTTGCCGGTCTCCAATCTCGCCGTACTCGCCCAGCGGGCCTATCGCGAACACGGCGTCAGCCAGGTCGCGGCGGCCATCGATGCGCGCATGGATGAGGTGTATTGGGGTTGCTACCGCGAAACGGCGGGGGAGATGCGGCTGGTGGGCAAGGAAGCGGTATTGCCACCGGAAGCCGCTGCGTTGCCGGCCGATGCCAGCGGCGAGTGGTTCGGCGCGGGCACCGGTTGGGGATATGCCGAGCGCATTGCCGTCAACCTGAGCGGGCAGGACGCGGGCATGCTGCCCCACGCCGAAGACCTGCTGACCCTGGCGCGGTTTGCCTGGGAACGCGGTGAAGCGATCGTGGCCGATGAGGCGCAGCCGGTGTATTTGCGCGATAAAGTCGCGACCCCGAAAACGCGGTAATTCCGGTTGTCCTTGTGGCAACAGGGCCCTCTGTGGCGAGGGGGCTTGCCCCCGTTGGGTCGCAAAGCGGCCCCAAAAACAACCACCACATTCCCGTGAAGCACCGCATCGGCTGACTTGCGACTGCTTCGCAGCCGAACGGGGGCGAGCCCCCTCGCCACAATAATGTGTCGGATTTAGCCAATCGTCAGTTTTCTACCCGCCGCTTTTAAACCTTTTCGCTTTTCTGTGTTCTAGTTATCACTCGGCAGTTTGCGAAGTGGGCTATGTGCCACTAAGCTGCCATCATTGATACCGAGCATGCACTTATGCGTATAGACGGCGTTTCCTCCCAGTCCTACCCCATCAAGCGCAAGCCCCGCAAAGGCCCTGTAGCGGATGACGACTACGTCGATATCGACGGCGAGCTGGAATTCCCTACCGAAGAGCAATTGGCCGCCCGCGCTGCCAAAGCCTCCGCGCAACGCCTGAGCAATCTCCCCGCGCGTCAACAAGACATGATTTATCACCGCGCCATGAGCAAAAGCGTGGCGATGGCACTGGCCAGTTACCTGAGCACCGCCACTTTTGTCGATTGGGATGCGGATGTACTGGGTCTCGACCTGTACATCTGATGTTGCTGCCTTACTACCTCGGCTGCCCGTCCTGGAGTGAAAATGCCTGGCGCGAGTACTTGTATCCGCAAGACGCCAGGCCCGCCGAGTTTCTCAATCTTTATTCCCAAGTGTTCAACGCCGTGGAAGGCAATACGACCTTCTACGCGAGCCCTTCTGCCGCCACCGTACAGCGCTGGGCAGAGACCATGCCCGAACACTTTCGCTTCACCGCCAAGTTCCCCGGCGACATCAGCCACAGCAGCGACCTGCGCGAGCAACTGACCGCTGCCGAAACCTTCCTGCAATTGCTCAGCCCTCTGGGTGAACGGGTTTCTCCCTTCTGGCTGCAATTGTCCAAAAGCTTCACCCCTCAACGCTTGTCCGAGCTGGCCGGTTTTATCGATGCGGTGGACCGGCCCTTGGCGGTCGAAGTGCGACACGATGAGTTTTTCGCCAAGGGCGATGCCGAGCGGATGCTCAATCGTTTGCTGCTGGACCGCGGTGTCGAGCGCATCTGTCTTGATCCGCGAGCGCTGTTCTGCTGCACCTCGACCGATCCTTCGGTGCTCCACGCCCAATCGAAAAAGCCCAGGGTGCCGCCTCGTCCTGCTGCGTTTACTCAATTCCCACAGGTGCGCTTCATCGGCCATCCTGTGCTTGAAGCCAACGATCCATTCCTGGTGCCATGGGTCGAGAAAATCGCTGTCTGGATCGAGGAGGGCCGCACGCCCTATATCTTCCTGCACACCGCCGATAACCTGCTGGCAGCGAAACTGGCACAACGTTTCCACGCACAACTGATGCTGCGTTTGCCTGGCTTGCCGCCGCTGCCTGAGCTATACAGAGAACCCGCCGCCGAGCAACTTGGCTTGCTCTGAAGCGGGTTTTTCCCCCTTTTCAGGAACCTGCCAATGGATGCGCAAACCCTTCGAGCCCAGGCGTTCAAAGCACTGCACGAACGCGAGGGCGCTTTTGTCATTCCCAACCCCTGGGACGCCGGCTCGGCGAAAATGCTCGCCAGCCTTGGCTTCGAGGCACTGGCGACCACCAGCGCCGGTTATGCCTTTTCCCAGGGCCGCCCCGACGGTGGGTTGACGCTCGACGATACCCTGGCGAACGTTCGGGCGATTGTCGCGGCTACTGATCTGCCGGTCGCGGTAGATCTCGAAAACGGTTTCGCTGACGACCCCGCGGAGTGCGCCCAAAGTATTCTGCGGGCCGCCGAGGCCGGTGCCGTAGGCGGTTCGATCGAAGATGCCACGGGGCGTGAGGACGGTCCGATCTACTGCTTCGAGCATGCCGTGGCGCGTATCGAAGCGGCCGTCGCGGCGGCCCGCAGTTTGCCTTTTCCCTTCGTGCTGACGGCGCGCGCCGAGAACTTTCTGCACGGCAATCCTGACCTCGACGACACCATTCGCCGCTTGCAGGCATTCGCCGAGGCGGGGGCCGACGTGCTTTATGCACCGGGTCTGCGCAGCGCTGAAGAGGTCTTGGCGGTGGTTCGCGCCGTGGCGCCGAAACCGGTCAATGTGTTGATGTCCGGCGGGCTCAAACTGACGGTCGAGCAGTTGAGTGAAATGGGCGTCAAACGCATCAGCGTCGGTTCGGCCCTGGCGTTGGCGGCGTATGGCGAGTTCTTCCGAGCAGCCGAGGAAATCCAGCAACACGGGACCTTCGGCTTCACCTCCCGCTCGATGCCGTTCCAGAAGGCCAATCAATTGTTCAAAGGCTGACGATGCGGTTTCGGTGGGGGCTGTTGCTGGTGCTGTTGATCATCGGCGCTGCCGGGTTGAGCATCTGGCGGGGCTGGGTTTCCATTCCCCCGCAATGGAACCCATGGGCGCCGCTGGACGTAAAGGCTGAACCGAACCTGCTGACCCGCTACAAACTGATGCGTCTGCGCGATAATCCGCAGTTATGCGACCAGGTGCTGAGCAGCTCAGGTTTGCGGGTGGCCCGTCAGGCCGACAGCCCGGACGCGACTTGCCCGTTGACCAACACCTTGCGTGTGCAAGGTGGCGAGGTGGCGCTGAGCAGCGGTTTCCTCGCCAGTTGCCGTCTGGCAGTGGCGTTCGCCCTGTTCGAGCGCCACGCCCTGCAACCGGCGGCTCAGGCTGTCTACGGGCAGGCGGTGAAACGGGTCGACCATCTCGGCAGCTTTGCCTGTCGCAACGTCTACAACCGCGAAAACGGCAGACGCAGCCAGCATGCCACGGCTGATGCACTGGATATCAGCGGATTCCGGCTGGCGGACGGCCGATTCATCAGCGTGCTCAAGGATTGGCCGAAGGATAACCAGGGCGCGCGATTTCTCCATCAGGTCCGCGACGGTGCGTGCGACATGTTCAGTGTGGTATTGAGCCCGGACTACAACGCCGCCCATCGCAATCACTTTCATGTGGATGTCGGGCCGTGGTGGCGATGTCGCTGAGGGTTAGGCGGCGATGCGCAGGTTCTGCAGAACGATCGGGCGTGCCCAGCCGTTATCGAAATCGAATTGTTTCTGCTGCTCCACCAGCTCTTCGGGCGAGAACGGCGGGAATGGCTTGTCCAGCAGGTCGAGTTCGAACTCGGCGATCGGCAAGTGCAGCGGACGTGGTTGCGGTGCGGTGCCAGGCTCTGGCAGCGGTTGACCGGCGGTGAGCACGATCGGGCGTACCCAGCCGCTGTCGAAGTCCTGTTGTTTCTGTTGCGCGACGATTTCTTCTGGCGGGAACGGCGGGAACGGTTTGTCGGCCAGGTCCATTTCGAACTCGGCAATCGGCAGGAACAGGGGCTCGGGTGGACGGACTGGTGTTTCCATCACATCACATTCGCGCTGGGAAATGATGTGGGCCAGCAGCTCGCTGCCGACGGTCGGTTCGACCGGGCTGTCGAGATCGACCGGCGGAAAGTTGAGAGACGCCGGCACGACATCGCCCGACTGATCGGCCAGGGCCTGGGCAAAAAAATCCTGCCACAGGTGACTGACGCCGCTCAGTGCTTGGGAATTTCGCAGGCCAAAATCGCCGTGGGGCGAGATGTAACCTATCGATGTGCGTTGAATGTCTGACATTTCTCTCGGTCGACGCTCAGCTCTGGCAAAATGCTCGATAGTTGGGTTATCGGCCGTTTTTGCCGATCATTAATTTTTTGAGCGTGTTTTCCCATGATTGAGCAACCTGCGGCCTGCCGCATCCATGTCGAGGCCTTGGGCGCGACTTTCCAGCCACAGGCCGAGCAATGGGCCGAGCGCCTGGGGTTGCCGTTGCAGGTGGGTGATGGCGAGTTCGCCTTGCAGGTGGGCGAGCAAGGGTTGCAGCTGCAACAGCTGGGACCGGACGCACCGGGGCCGGTGCGGGTGGACTTTGTCGAGGGCGGTGCAGCCCATCGTCGGTTGTATGGCGGCGGCAGTGGTCAGATGATCGCCAAGGCGGTCGGCATCGCCCAAGGCGTGCGCCCACGCGTGCTGGACGCCACGGCGGGGCTGGGCAAGGACGCGTTCGTGCTGGCCAGCCTGGGCTGCGAGATGAGCCTGATCGAGCGCCAGCCGTTGATCGGTGCCTTGCTTGAAGATGGCCTGGCGCGCGGCGCGGAAGATTTCGACGTGGCGCCGATCGTGGCGCGGATGCGTTTGCTCAAGGGCAATTCGATCGAGGTGATGCGCAACTGGGAAGGCGAGCCGCCGCAGGTGATCTACCTCGACCCGATGTTTCCCCATCGTGAGAAAACCGCGTTGGTGAAGAAGGAAATGCGCCTGTTCCGGCCGCTGGTAGGCGATGACCCGGATGCGCCGGCATTGCTCGAAGCGGCGTTAGCCCTGGCCAGCCACCGGGTGGTGGTCAAACGCCCGCGCAAGGCGCCGTGCATCGAGGGGCCGAAGCCGAGTCATGCGCTGGACGGCAAATCCAGCCGGTATGACATTTATCCGAAGAAGGCGCTCAAGCCTTGAGACCGCGTCGCTCCCATCGCGGGCAAGCCTCGCTCCCACAGGTTTTGTGTTAGGCACAATATCCGAGAACACCTCGGAACCTGTGGGAGCGGGCTTGCCCGCGATAGCGTCGGCCCAAACACCACAAATCGATCAGACCGACTCCGGCCGATAAGCCCGCATAAACAACCCCACCACTTCCCGCACATGGGCTTCAGCCGCATCCCCGGTCACCGGCTCGCCGCAGCCATACAGCAACCGGAAATTCCCCGCGCCCTTGAGCAGGCAAAAGAAATGCTCTGCCGCATTGCGCGGTTTATCGATGCTCAACGCGCCGCTCTGATGGACCTTGATCAACAACCGTTCCATGCCGTGCAACATGCGCTCTGGTCCGGCTTCGAAGAAGATCAGCGAGAGTTTCGGATCCTGGCTGCCCAGCGTCGCCATCAACCGATGCAGGTTCACCGATTCGTCGCTGTTGATAAGCTGATGAAAACCGCGCGCGATGTTCAGCAGCACGGTTTCCACGGCAATGCCGTCCGGCAATTCAAAAAACAGCGTTGGCAGTTGCTCTTCACACTTGGCCATCACCGCGGCGGCAAACAGCGTCTCTTTGTCATTGAAATGGCTGTAGACCGTCAGCTTCGACACACCGGCCTCAGCTGCCACGGCATCCATGCTGGTGTTGGCGTATCCCTTACTCAGAAACAGAATTTTCGCCGCATCGAGGATTGCCCCTGGCGCTTGGCCAGATCCTTGGGGCGACCCGGACCACTGGGGTGTTGAAAGATTGTTAGACATTCTTCGCTTTAATACTGGACTGGTGAGTTTGCTATTAATAACATACTGGTCAGTATAATTATTCCAAGCACCATTAGCGAAAGGTCCTTCACCATGTTCCGCTTTGCCTTGCCCCTCGCATTGCCGGTCAGCCTGGCTCTTTTATTGTCTGCGTGTGGCCATGAAGAGGCGCCTCAAGTCACCATCCGCCCGGCCATGGTCGTACAGCCAGAGCCCTCGGCTCAGGCCATGGAAAGTTATCCCGGTGAAGTCCGCGCGCGCTATGAGCCAGATCTGGCCTTCCGTATTGGCGGCAAAGTCAGCCGACGACTGGTCGAAGAAGGGCAGCGGGTCAAGGCTGACCAACCCTTGGCAGAACTCGATCCTCAGGACGTGCGCCTGCAACTGGAAGCCACCCGCGCCCAGGTCGCGGCCGCCGAAGCCAACCTGAGCCTGGTGCGCGCCGAGCGTGATCGCTACAAGACGCTGATGGAGCGGCAGATGGTCAGCCGTTCGCAGTACGACAACGCGGAAAACCTCTACCGTTCCGGTGAGGCACGCCTCAAGCAAATCAAAGCCGAATTCAACGTCTCGACCAATCAGGCCAGTTACGCGGTGCTGCGTGCGCCGCAGGATGGCGTAGTGGCCAAACGTGCGGTTGAGGTCGGTCAAGTGGTCGCGGCCGGGCAAACCGTGTTTACCCTCGCCACCGATGGCGAGCGCGAAGTGTTGATCAGCCTGCCGGAGCAGAGCTTCGGTCGCTTCAAGGTCGGTCAACCGGTCTCGGTGGAACTCTGGACCCAACCCGATCAACGTTTCCCCGGACGCATCCGTGAACTGTCGCCTGCGGCCGATCCGAAATCCCGCACCTTCGCCGCCCGCATTGCATTTACCGCCGGCAAGGTTCCCGCCGAACTCGGCCAGAGCGCCCGGGTGTTCATCCAGAGCGGCGAAGTGGTGTCGTTGTCGGTGCCATTGTCGGCCCTCACCGCAGAAAACGGTGCCACTTACGTGTGGGTGGTTGGCGCCAACAACACCTTGAAGAAAGCCCCGGTGCGGGTCGGTGCATTCGGCGAGAAAACCGTGCCGGTGCTTGAAGGCCTGAACGCCAGCGACTGGGTGGTGGCGGCCGGTGTTCATGTGCTTCACGACGGGCAGCAAGTACGCCCGGTGGATCGCTCCAACCGCGTGGTCAATCTGGCGCACAAGGAGTAATCCCCGATGGGTTTCAATCTTTCCGAATGGGCGCTGCGTAACCGCCAGATCGTACTGTTCCTGATGCTCTTGCTGGCCGTCGTCGGCGCGTTGTCCTACACCAAGCTCGGCCAAAGCGAAGACCCGCCGTTCACCTTCAAGGCCATGGTGATTCGTACCAACTGGCCGGGCGCCACGGCTGAGGAAGTATCGCGGCAGGTTACCGAGCGTATTGAAAAGAAACTGATGGAAACCGGCGAGTATGAACGGATCGCTTCGTTCTCCCGCCCGGGTGAGTCCCAAGTGACATTCATGGCCCGGGACTCCATGCACTCGGTGGAAATTCCGGACCTCTGGTATCAGGTCCGCAAGAAGATCAGCGACATTCGCCACACCCTGCCGCCGGGCATCCAGGGGCCCTTCTTCAACGATGAATTCGGTACCACCTTCGGCAATATCTACGCCCTGACTGGCGAAGGATTTGATTACGCGGTGCTCAAGGACTACGCCGATCGCATCCAGATTCAGCTGCAGCGGGTCAAGGATGTGGGCAAGGTCGACCTGCTCGGGTTGCAGGACGAGAAGATCTGGATCGAACTCTCCAACGTCAAACTGGCCACCCTCGGGTTGCCGTTGGCGGTGGTGCAGCAGGCGCTTGAAGAGCAGAACGCGATGTCCACCGCAGGGTTCTTCGAAACCACCAGTGAGCGTTTGCAGCTACGGGTTTCGGGGAATTTTCAGACAGTCGACGAGATCAAGAACTTCCCGATCCGCGTCGGTGATCGCACGTTCCGCATCGGTGATGTGGCGAACGTTCGTCGTGGCTTCAACGATCCACCGGCGCCGCGCATGCGCTTCATGGCTGAAGACGCCATCGGCCTGGCCGTGGCCATGAAGGATGGCGGCGACATTCTGATTCTGGGCAAAGCGCTGGAAGTCGAATTCGCCCGGATCCAGAAAAACCTCCCGGCCGGCATGCAGTTGCGCAAGGTGTCCGATCAACCCGCCGCGGTGAAAACCGGTGTCGGCGAGTTTGTTCAGGTGCTGGTAGAGGCGCTGGCGATTGTGTTGCTGGTGAGCTTCTTCTCCCTCGGTGTGCGCACCGGCATGGTCGTAGCCCTGGCGATTCCGCTGGTGTTGGCGATGACCTTCGCCTGTATGTATTACCTCGGCATCGGGCTGCACAAGATTTCCCTCGGCGCACTGGTGCTGGCGCTGGGGTTGCTGGTGGACGACGCGATCATCGCCGTGGAAATGATGGCGATCAAAATGGAGCAGGGCTTCGACCGGGTCAAGGCCGCCAGCTATGCCTGGACCAGCACCGCGTTCCCGATGCTCACCGGTACGTTGATCACCGCTGCCGGTTTCCTGCCGATTGCCACCGCGCAATCGGGCACCGGTGAATACACCCGCTCGATCTTCCAGGTGGTAACCATTGCACTGGTGGCGTCGTGGATTGCCGCCGTGGTGTTTGTGCCTTATCTGGGGGAAAAACTCCTGCCAGACCTGGCGAAAATTCACGCCGCCAAACACGGCACCGGCGACGGCCAACCCGACCCTTATGGCACGCCGTTCTATCAGCGTGTCAGACGGCTGGTGGAGTGGTGCGTGCGTCGGCGCAAAACGGTGATCGTCCTGACCATCGTGATGTTCATCGCGTCAGTGGTGCTGTTCCGTTTCGTGCCGCAGCAGTTCTTCCCGGCTTCGGGGCGGCTGGAGTTGATGGTCGATCTGAAACTGGCCGAAGGGGCCTCTTTGAGCAACACCGCCGAGGAGGTCAAACGCCTCGAAGGCCTGCTCAAGGATCGCGCCGGGATCGACAACTACGTGGCTTACGTCGGCACAGGTTCGCCGCGGTTCTATCTGCCGCTGGATCAGCAACTTCCAGCAGCGAGCTTCGCCCAGTTTGTCGTCTTGGCCAAAACCATCGAGGATCGCGAAACCCTGCGCACCTGGCTGATTGAAACCCTCAACGAACAATTCCCTGCCTTGCGCTCGCGGGTCACTCGGCTGGAGAACGGCCCGCCGGTTGGCTATCCGGTGCAGTTCCGGGTCACCGGTGAGCACATCGAGGAAGTCCGCGCATTGGCCCGTAAAGTCGCGGCCAAGGTTCGCGAGAACCCACACGTGGCCAACGTGCATCTGGACTGGGAAGAGCCGAGCAAAGTCGTTTACCTGAACGTCGATCAGGACCGCGCACGAGCACTGGGCGTGAGCACGGCGAACCTCTCGACTTTCCTGCGAGGCTCGCTGACCGGTGCCAGTGTCAGCCAGTACCGCGAAGACAACGAGTTGATCGAGATCCTGCTGCGCGGCACCGTGCATGAGCGCACCGAATTGGCGTTGCTGCCAAGCCTGGCCGTGCCGACCGACAATGGGCGCAGCGTGGCGCTGTCGCAGATTGCCACGCTGGAATACGGCTTTGAAGAAGGCATCATCTGGCACCGTAACCGCCTGCCCAACGTGACGGTTCGCGCCGATATCTACGGCAAGGAGCAACCGGCGACGCTGGTGCAGCAAATCATGCCGACCCTCGATCCAATTCGTGCCGAACTGCCAGACGGCTATCTGCTGGACGTCGGCGGTACGGTAGAAGACTCGGCTCGCGGGCAGAACTCGGTGAAGGCCGGTGTGCCGCTGTTTATCGTGGTAGTGCTGACGTTGCTGATGCTGCAACTGCGCAGTTTCTCACGCACCGTCATGGTGTTTCTGACGGCGCCGTTGGGGCTGATCGGTGTGACGCTGTTTCTGATGGTGTTCCGCCAGCCGTTCGGTTTTGTGGCGATGCTCGGGACCATCGCCTTGTCCGGGATGATCATGCGTAACTCGGTGATTCTGGTGGATCAGATCGAGCAGGATATCGCTGCCGGGCTTAAGCCTTGGCAGGCGATTATCGAGGCGACGGTGCGGCGGTTCCGACCGATTGTGCTGACGGCGCTGGCGGCGGTGCTGGCGATGATTCCGTTGTCACGCAGTGTGTTTTTTGGGCCGATGGCGGTGGCGATCATGGGCGGGCTGATTGTGGCGACGGCGTTGACGTTGCTGTTTTTGCCGGCGTTGTATGCGGCTTGGTTCAGGGTCAAGAAAGAGGTTGTGTGATCCTTTGATCTTGGCGGCCTTCGGGCCGACCATGCTGTTGGTTGGTGGAGAGGGGCGGGTGTACGCCGCTCCACTGTGGGAGCGGGCTTGCTCGCGAAGGCGGCCTGACAGCCGACCAATTTCCCTCAGACATACGCCGACCCATTTACAAGGAGCGAGGCTTGCCCGCGAAGGCAGTCCCGGCTCCTACACATATTTCAGATCCGTCTGATATTGAGTCAACCCAGGTGCGCTGTTGTACTCAAGACTCAATTTCGTGAGTTTTTGAGACACCGATAATGAAAAAGCCGCCCATGCTGAAGGGCCGATCCGACCCGGTGTTCGATCTGTTGGGGCAATCGCCCCACAAGGAACGCCTCTCGGACTATCTCGCACTGCTCAAGCCTCTGGACGATCAGGGGCGTTACCTTCCATTCGATGAGTTGCGCTACCGCTGGGCGCCGGGGCTGGATCCGAATCTGTGCTGGGCCTTGGTCAAGAAAGCCCGGACCGCGCAGTATTCCAGCCTTTTGCCATTGGGCGAGCCCATTCAATGGGGCCAATTTGTGCTGACCCCGTTGGCCCAGAAAGCTGTTTCGGCCGTTGATCGACAAGCGACGACGGCAGCGCTGGAATACATGACCGGACAGATCGGCGAGCGCGCGCATTTCAGCTATCTGCTCAACGATCTGATCGAAGATGAAGCCATCAGCAGCAGCCAGCTCGAAGGTGCGGCGACCACAACCCGAGTGGCCAAGGACATGCTCAAACGCAAACGCCTGCCGCGCACACCGGATGAGCGGATGGTCAATGGTAACTACAAAATGATGAACTTCGCCTGGGAAAAGCGTTACGAGCCCTTGAGCGTCGAGCTGATCGCGGCGATGCATCGTGTCGGCGTCGAAGGTATCGATGACCCGCAATATTCACCGGGTGCCTTCAGGATCAACGATGACGTGGTAGTGCAGGATGGCGAAGGTAATATCGTGCATACGCCGCCACCCGTAGCGGGGCTCGCGTCGCGATTGCAGGTGCTGTCGAAGTGGATCAACCAGTCTCACGACGATCCCGGTCAAGTGGATTACCTTCATCCATTGATCAAAGGTATCGCGCTGCATTTTGCCCTGGGCTATGAGCATCCTTTTCGCGACGGCAACGGTCGGGTCGCGCGGGCTCTGTTTTACTGGTTCATGTTCAAGAATGACTTCTCGGCCTTTCGCTACATCGCGATCAGCTTGTTGCTGCGCAATGCGCCGGTGAAATACGGGCGCTCGTATCTGAATACCGAGGCCGATGATCTGGATCTGACCTATTTCATCGACTTCCAGTGTTCAGTCATCTCCAGGGCAGTCAGCGCTTTTACCGAGGCTTATCGAAAAAGCCTGGCCTATACCGAAAGCTTTGATCGTTGGCTGCTGGAGTCGGGTTTTTTCGATCAGCTCACCGAGAAACAGCGAGCCGTATACCAAGTGGCCAAGAGTGGAATGGCCAAGGAGTTCACGGCGGTCAATGTGAAGGAGAATCTGAACTGCTCTTACAACACCGCGTCGGCCACCCTGAACGGGTTGGTCGAGTTGATGGTGTTCGAGAAAAGGAGGATGGGGCGCGAGTGGGTGTTCTTCCTGCGGGCAGCGTCGGCGACCTGATCCTTTGTGGGAGCGGGCTTGCTCGCTCAAGCGGCGGTCCATCCAACACTGATGTGACTGTCTGATCGCTTTCGCGAGCAAGCCCGCTCCCACAGGGTTCCATGTCAGGTTTAGAGCGTACCAAACACCTTCTTCGCCAAACTGGTCGCCGCCGCCGCGGGGTTCTGGCGAATGGTTTCTTCCTGCTTGCCAATCATCTCGAACAAACCGTTCAACGCCTGCTCGGTCACGTAGCTTTCGATGTTGGCATTTTTCGCATCCAGCGCGCCCAGGGTCGCGGCTTGTCCGGCGAAGGCGTTGTACTGCTGGGCCAAACCGACCTGGTCGGTGGCTTGTTTGACGATCGGCAGGAACTTGGTGCGGATCTGCTCGCGGCTGGTTTTGCTCAGGTACTGAGTGGCCGAGTCCTTGCCGCCGCTGAGGATGCCCTTGGCATCTTCCACGGTCATCTTCTTCACCGCATCCACCAGAATCGGCTGGGCTTGCGTCACGGCCGTTTCAGCCGCTTTGTTCATACTGGTTTCCAGTTGATCGACTTGATCACCCATGCCGAACTGTTTCATTTTCTTGGCGACTTTACCCAGCTTGCCCGGCAGTTCGATCTTCACATCCGGGTTGTTGCTGAAGCCGCCGGGTGTGCCGAGTTGTTTAACGGCCAGTTGCGCGCCTTGGGTCAGGGCGTCCTTGAGACCGCCGGTGGCGTCTTGTTGCGACAGGTCACTGAGAGACCCTGCCAGGGCGTTGGCGCAGATCATCAAGCCTGCGCACAGGCCGGCGAAGCGAAGGGTAGGGCGGAGCATGGCGGCTTCCTTGTTCATAAAAGAGAGTTAGCGGGCTGCGTCGACGCGGATTTTCAGTGGCTGCGGATCTTTGCCGTCCAGTTTCACCGCGTGATTTTCAGTGGTGATGAACATCAGCTCGCCATTGACTTCGATGCGGGCGCTGACCGAATAGCGATGGCCGGGTTTGACCTGCGCCGGATCGTAGCTCAAATGGAACGGCAACGGCACCTGGCCTTTGACCGGGCCTTTCTGCTCGGCGAGTACTACCGCCGGTGCGTCGGCCAGGGACACATCTTGCAAGCTGACGCTTAAGGTTGCGCTCGGTGGCAGGGCGATGCGTTGCAGGTAGAACACTTCGCCGTCGAGGTCGGCGTTGGCGGTCGGTTGGGTCGACTGACAGGCACCGAGCAGGGTAGTCAGCAGGACGAGTGAGAGTTTTTTCATCGAAGATCTCCATATCGAAGGCGCCAGAAGAAGCCTGGCGCTTGTAGGAATTTAGACGGTCTGCGCTGGAGTCGCGACTTGGTCTGCCGCGTCTTCACTGCGATGCAGCGCCACCTGACGGATCGACAAACGAATCTCCGCCGGCAATACCCGTTTGGCCGCGCCTTCGGCCAGTTCGCCTAACAGTTCGTGATAGCTCAGCTTGCCGGCTTCATCGCGGCGCAGCACGTCGAGGTCCAGCATCGTCTGGATGAAGTGACGGAACAGGCTCTTGTCGAAGAACTCAGGGGCGTTCAGGCCGTGGAGGATCGACAGGCGCTGGGCCATGACGGTGCACAGGTCTTCGAGCTCTTCGGCGCTGATGCTGTTCTGGCCGCTGTTGAGCAGCAGGGAAACGGTCATGTAGAAGCGCTGCAAGGTCTGGGCGATGCTTTTTGACAGCAGCGTCAGCAACACGAAATGCCGCGAGCTCGGTGCCGGACGCAGGTACACGTCTTTCTCGAAACGCAGCAGGCCTTGCTCGACGAAGGCTTCGAGCCATTGATCGATTACGCCGTCAAGTTCGTCCAGCGACCAGCGAATGAACAGCTCCGATTGCAGGTACGGATACAGTGCGCGGGTGTAGCGCAGGATCTGCTCGCGGCTCATGCGCGAGGTGCTCTGGAAGAAACTCGCCAGTAACGACGGCAACGCGAAGATGTGCAGCACGTTATTGCGGTAGTAGGTCATCAGGACGGCGTTTTGTTCGTCCAGGTACAGAATCTTGCCCAGCGCATCGCTTTGCTCGGACAGCAGGTCCATGTCCTTCACGTGCTCGATCAACGCGCGACCGTCACCGTCCGGCAGGGTGGTGTGTGGCGAGTAGGGAACCTTGCGCAGCAGCGCCAGATATAAATCCAGCACCCGCGCCATGGCGCGGTCGTCCAGCGCCAGGCGGCTGGTGGACAGCAACGCCAGGGCTACCAGATTCACTGGGTTGATCGCCGCCGCTTCGTTTAGATGCTGCGCGACTTTCTCGCCGAGGCGGTTGGTGGTTTCGTTGAGCCAGGCCGGTTTGAATTGCGGGCCGTGTGCCTGTTGGCGCCAGTCTGGCTGTTCGCTGTCGAGGAATTCCGCCAGTTTGATCGGTTCACCGAAGTTGACCGCGACCTGACCGAAACGCTGTTTGAGCGCGCCGATGACTTTGAAAATGTCGAAGATCGATTCTTTCTTCTTGCTCGCACCACGCAATTCGCCGAGGTAAGTGCGGCCTTCCAGCACGCGCTCGTAACCGATGTACACCGGCACGAACACGATCGGCATGCGCGACGAACGCAGGAAGCTGCGCAGGGTGATCGCGAGCATCCCGGTTTTCGGTTGCAGCATGCGCCCGGTGCGCGAACGGCCGCCCTCGACGAAGTACTCGACCGGGAAGCCTTTGGTGAACAGGGTGTGCAGGTACTCGTTGAACACCGAGGTGTAAAGGGGGTTGCCCTTGAAGGTGCGGCGCATGAAGAACGCGCCGCCACGCCGTAGCAGGCTACCGATCACCGGCATGTTGAGGTTGATCCCGGCGGCAATGTGCGGCGGAGTCAGGCCGTTGCGGAACAGCAGATACGAGAGCAACAAGTAGTCGATGTGGCTGCGGTGGCACGGCACGTAGATCACTTCGTGACCCTGGGCGACTTTCTGCACACCTTCGATGTGGTTGACCTTGATCCCGTCGTAGATTTTGTTCCAGAACCAGCTCAGCACCACTTCCAGAAAGCGGATCGCGGTGTAGGTGTAGTCCGAGGCGATCTCATTGCCGTAACGCAGGGCCTGGGCCTTGGCTTTTTCCGGAGAAATATTCTCGCGCTCGGCTTCGTCGAGGATCGCCTGTTTGACCGAGGGCTGATTGAGCAGGCCTTTGACCAGGTTGCGGCGGTGGGAAATGTCCGGGCCGATCACCGCGGCTTTCAGGTTGCGAAAGTGCACCCGCAGAATCCGCTGGGCCATGCGCACAGTGCGCTCGTGGCCTTTGTTGTGATCGATCAGCTCTCGCAGATGAATCGGCGCCGAGAACTGCACCCGGGTCTTGCGCCCGAGCACAATGATGCTCAGCAGCCGCCGCAAACGCCCGGTAACGGCCCAGCTGTCGGCGAACAGCAGTTTCCACGGGCTCGATTCGCTGTCCGGCGACTGGCCCCAGAACACGCTGACCGGAATGATCTGCGCGTCTTCGGCGGCGTTCTGGCTCAGGGCGCTGACCAGACGGGTCAGGGTCGGTGGTGCGCCACGTTTGTCCTGACGGCCGAGCCAGTCGGGCTCCGGCGTCAGGTAAAAGAACGCGGCGGGCTCCACCAACGCACCCACCGACACCGGCAACACCGGGCGCGGCAGGCCGGCCTTGCTGCATTCGGTATCGACCACGGCGAGGTCGGTCAGTGAAGGATTTTGCAGGACGTAGAACACCGGCCGGCTGCGGTCGAGGTTAAGGGTGAACGACGACTGGTTGATCGTCTCCGAGCGAACCCAGAGGTACAGCAGTCGGCGCAGGGTGCCAAACACAAGACGGCGGAACGGGGAGCGGGTCATACGGCTTCTGCGTGAGTGGATAAAACCGAGCAAATGCTCGGGCGGCCGATAGTGTGCCGTATTCGCCGAAAATCGGCAAAAAAGCGGCTAAGTAAACTTGAGTTGAGAGTTTGCGCGGCTGTCATATACTCGGCCGTTCAAAATAAAAACAAGGGGGTAACTAGATATGGCTACGCGCGAAACCGGCAATGTGAAGTGGTTCAACGACGCCAAGGGCTATGGCTTCATTCAGCGCGAGGACGGGGTGGACGTGTTCGTGCACTACCGCGCGATCCGCGGCGAAGGGCATCGCTCGCTGACTGAAGGTCAGCAGGTTGAGTATGCGGTGGTGACCGGGGAGAAGGGCTTGCAGGCTGAGGATGTGGTGGGTCTGTAAACACAACCCTTCAAAATCACACAATACCCTGTGGGAGCGTGGCTTGCCCGCGATGACGGCGGCACATCCAACAATGATGTGACTGACAAACCGCAATCGCGGGCAAGCCCGCTCCCACAGGTCCGTTGTACGGCTTTTACGCGGTTTTCCAGGTGATCTCTTCTTCACCATCAACGCTGATCCGCATCCAGCGATCGGCCGTCTCTTCACCTTCTTCCTCGACCCAGCTGCCCGGCGCGCAACGCACTTCGACGTTCAGCGCGGCAAAGGCTGCGCGGGCGCAGGCGATGTCGTCTTCCCATGGGGTCTGGTCGCTTTCCAGGTAAAGGCTGTTCCATTTGCCGACAGCTTTTGGCAGCCAGGTAACTGGCACGTTGCCGGCCTTGCACTTGTAGGTCTGGCCTTTCTGGACCCAATCGGTGCACGGGCCTAAAGCCGCGCCGAGCCAGGCCGCGATGGCCTTGTAGTCGACGTCGGCGTCTTTGAGGTAAATCTCGATATCGGGTTGGCGCATGGATGTCCTCACTGCGGGTCTGAAAAATCCATTCGCGGATTTAGCCGGCCTCGAGCCGTTGCTCAAGACCAAAAATTAAGAGTTATTGAAGTACGAAATAATCGTAGCGCATCGACACAGTGACCTCGAACGGTTCGACTTGTTCGATGACCGCCGCCCGGCGTTCGGCACTGGCACGCCAGCCATGGGGTGTCATGGCCAACAGGTTCGCGCGATCCTGACCACTGACCAACGTCAGTTTGAACTCCAGGGTTTCGCTGTGTTGCAGCGCCATGCCTTCTGGCACCAATGCCAAGTGCTTGTCATCGGTGTACTCGCGCACTTCGTCGTACAGCCGCTCGCGCAATTCCATCAGATGGCCGCTGGTCGGCCCGACTTTCATCAAGCCGCCGCCGGGGCTGAGCAGGCGTTGGGCTTCTTCCCAGTCCAGCGGGCTGAAAACACTGGCGAGAAACTGGCAGCTGCCTGAGGCCAACGGCACCCGGGCCATGCTGGCGATCAACCAGGTCAGCGCAGGGTTGCGTTTGCAGGCGCGTTTGACCGCTTCCCGGGAAATGTCCAGCGCATAGCCATCGGCGTTGGGCAAGGCTTCGGCGATTTGCGCGGTGTAGTAACCCTCGCCACAACCGATGTCCAGCCAGCGCTGGGGCGCGTAGTGCGCCGCCAGTTCCGCCAGGCGCTTGGCCACCGGCGCGTAATGGCCAGCGTTCAAAAAGTCGCGACGGGCTTCGACCATCGCCAGGTTATCCCCAGGGTCGCGGCTGTTTTTATGCTGCACCGGCAACAGGTTCAGGTAACCCTGCCGCGCACGGTCGAAACGATGCCCGGCGGGGCAAGCCACGCCGTTGTCCACCGCGTTCAGCGGTTCGCTGCAGATCGGACACGCAAGCATCAGGCGAGCAACTTGATCAGGGTCTGGTAGTAGATCTCGGTCAGCACATCGAGGTCGGCCGCCAGTACACGCTCGTTGACCTGGTGGATCGTCGCGTTGACCGGGCCCAGCTCGACAACCTGAGTGCCCATGGTCGCGATGAAGCGCCCGTCGGAAGTACCGCCGCTGGTGGACGCCTTGGTCTCGCGACCGGTGATGTCCTTGATGCTCGCCGATACCGCGTCGAGCAGGGCGCCCGGTTCGGTGAGGAATGGCAGGCCGGACAGCGCCCAGTCGATGTGCCAGTCCAGAGCATGCTTATCGAGAATATCGGCGACGCGTTTTTGCAGGCCTTCGACGGTGGATTCGGTGGAGAAGCGGAAGTTGAACACCGCCACCAGATCACCCGGAATCACGTTGGTCGCGCCGGTGCCGGAATTGACGTTGGAAATCTGGAAACTGGTTGGCGGGAAGAAATCGTTGCCGTGGTCCCAGTGCTCGGCGGCGAGCTCGGCCAGCGCCGGGGCAGCGAGGTGGATCGGGTTCTTCGCCAGGTGCGGATACGCCACGTGACCCTGCACACCGCGCACGGTCAATTTGGCGCCGAGGGAGCCGCGACGGCCGTTCTTGACCACGTCACCCACCAGTGTAGTGCTCGACGGTTCACCGACGATGCACCAGTCCAGACGTTCTTTACGGGCGGCGAGGCGTTCGACTACGGCTTTGGTGCCGTGATGCGCCGGGCCTTCCTCGTCGCTGGTGATCAGGAAAGCGACCTTGCCCTTGTGGTCCGGGTAGTCGGCGACGAAGCGCTCAGCGGCTACGGTCATGGCCGCGAGGCTGCCTTTCATGTCTGCCGCGCCACGACCGCAGAGCATGCCGTGCTCGTCGATCACCGCGTTGAACGGATCGATCTGCCAGGCGGTTACCGGACCGGTCGGGACTACGTCGGTATGGCCGGCGAAGCACAGCACCGGGCCTTCGTGTTTACCGTGAGTCGCCCAGAAGTTATCCACATCTTCGATGCGCATCGGTTCCAGTTTGAAACCGGCATCGCCCAGGCGCTGCATCATCTGCTTCTGGCAATCGGCGTCGACCGGCGTCACGGACGGACGGCGGATCAGGTCGATGGCGAGTTGAAGGGTCGGCGAAAGGTCGGCGTGGGCCGTCATGGAAAGCTCCGAAAACATGAAATATGGGCGCGGGCCAAATGTGGGAGCGGGCTTGCCCGCGAAGGCGTCGGCACAGTCAATATGGATCTTGAATGTTCCGGCCTCATCGCGGGCAAGCCCGCTCCCACAGGGATTGAGTTCAGTTGACAAGACCGTATATCACGCCAAGGCCTGCAAAATGGCGGTTATCTTAAAGCAAAACGGCGGCCATTGGCCGCCGTTTAGTGCATCTGTACTGATTTAGACAGCCGGTGCGGTCGTGGCTTCGGCTACCGGTTTGGGCAGCGAAGACAGGAACGCCATGATCAGCGCCGCCAGGTACGGTAGCGACTGCACCAGCAACATGGTCACCCAGAAGCGCATGTCGTTGCTCGGCAAACCGTTCACCAGGAAGATCCCCAGCGCCGCGCCCCACAACAGCAGCATGATGAACACCTCTTCGCGGGCCTCCGAAATCGCCACCCAGAAGCCGTGGTTATCGGCGTTTTTCGGGGTGCGGAAGAACGGAATGCTGCTGGTGAAGAAACCGTACAACACCGCTTTGGCAATGGTGTGCGACAACGCCAGCCCTGCCAATGCCGCGCAGAACGCATCCTTGAGGTTGACCCCGACCGCGCGACGGTAGAGGAAGATGATCTTGCCGACCTTGAACACGAACAGCGCCAACGGCGGGATCGCGAAAATCAGCAGCGGTGGATCGACCCGTTGCGGCACGATGATCATCGCCGCCGACCACAACAATGCGCCGACGGTGAAGAAGATGTTCATGCCGTCTGCCACCCACGGTAACCAGCCCGCGAGGAAGTGGTAACGCTGGCCACGGGTCAGTTCGGTGTCCTTGCCGCGCAGCAGGCTGGCGGTATGACGCTTGATGATCTGAATCGCCCCGTAGGCCCAGCGGAAACGCTGTTTCTTGAAGTCGATAAAGGTATCGGGCATCAGGCCTTTGCCGTAGCTGGTGTGGTAATACGCCGCCGACAGACCTTTTTCGAACACGCGCAGACCCAGTTCGGCGTCTTCACAGATGCACCAGTCGGCCCAGCCCAGTTCCTCGAGCACCGAGCGCCGGGTCATGGTCATGGTGCCGTGCTGGATGATCGCGTCACGGTCGTTGCGGGTGACCATGCCGATGTGGAAGAAGCCTTTGTATTCCGCGTAGCAGAGTTTCTTGAAGGTGCTTTCGTTCTGGTCGCGGTAATCCTGTGGCGACTGCACCACAGCGATTTTCGGGTCCGCGAAGTGCGGCACCATGTGCTTGAGCCAGTTCGGGTCGACACAGTAGTCCGAGTCGATCACCGCAATCACTTCGGCATCCTTGGCGGTGTGCGGAATCAGGTAATTCAGCGCGCCACCTTTGAAACCGGCCAACGGTGCCACGTGGAAGAACTTGAAGCGCGGGCCGAGGGTTTCGCAATAATCGCGTACCGGCTCCCAGACCGCCGGGTCCTTGGTGTTGTTGTCGATGATCAGGACTTCGAAGTCCGGATAGTCGAGGTTGGCCAGGGCGTTGAGGGTCTGTTTGACCATCTCCGGCGGCTCGTTGTAGCACGGTACGTGAATCGACACTTTCGGTCGGTAGTCCGAATCACCCTCTACCGGCAGGAATTCACGCCGGCGTTTGTGGGTCCATACCGCCTCGGCCAGTTCATGGGCCTCGGTCAGCAGAACGATAAACACCCCGAGTGCACCGAGGGCGAGCAGGAAGCCCACCGTCAGGCTGAACCAGGTGCTGTATTGCTGGCTGTAGTCGTAACCGATCCACACCAATACCGAACCGCACAGGAATGCGATAAAGGTCAGGAAGGTGCGGCCGCGTTGACGCAGGGCGGAGCCGTCGATCATCAGCAGGGTCAGGGACAGCAGTGCCAGCACTACGGAGCCGATAGCCAATACGCGCCATTGCGGGATCGCGACGACCGGGCCTTCGAAGTTGAACTTCTGCTGACGCGCGGCGTTGAACACGCCCCAGTACGCGCCCACCGAACCTTCGTCACTGGCTTTCCACGGTTGGTCAAACGCTTCGATCACGAAGTAGTTGAAGCCTTGGCGGTTGAGCTTGTTGACCAACGTGCGCAGGTAGATCGCCTGGTCCGCCGGCGACGCATCGGCGCCACCGCGCATGCGGCCGTTGCTCGGCCAGCCGACCTCGGAGAGCAGCAGCGGTTTTTTCGGGAACATCTTTTTCAGGTCACGGGCGCGGTCGAGGACGAACTGACCGGCCTTGTCCACCGGAACGAACTCCCAGTAGGGCAGAATGTGAGCGGCGATCAGGTCGACGTGCTTGGCCAGGCTCGGGTTTTCTTCCCAGACGTGCCACTGTTCAGAAGTGGTGACCGGAACCTTTACGGCCGCGCGGACGCGATCCAGGATCAGGCTCAGCTCTGCTGCAGTGATTTCCTTACGGAAGATCGCCTCGTTACCGACAATCACACGAACCACGCTGCGCGAGGTGTTGGCGATTTCGATGGCGCGGGTGATCTCGCGCTCGTTGCGCTCTTCGTCCGGGCTGATCCAGATCCCCAGGGTCACCCGCAGGCCGAATTCTTCCGCCAGTTTGGGAATGTTCTCCAGGGTGCCGTCGACCGAGTAGGTCCGGATGTTGTCCGTCAGCTTGCTCATGATCTCCAGGTCGCGACGCATTTCATCGTCGGTCGGCCACTGGGCTTTTTGCGGGTACTGGCCTTGCTGAAACGGCGAGTACGAAAAGCCGGAGATCTGTTCAGGCCAGTTGGGGGCGGTGACCGGGCGATTGACCAACGCCCAGAAACCGGTGAACAAGGCGGCGATTGCAAGAACCACGACCAGGTTGAGTCCAAATTTACGCGATGACATAGCTATTTCAGGTTCCAGGAGCTGCTGAACGAAGGAACGGTCGGCGGCCGGCTGCCAAGGGGCGGGGGCGCGCATCCTACACTGGGCGTTCACTGACCGTACAGCGGACAGGGAAATGCCGGACGTTGGGCAATCCAAGTCGACTTAAGTTCTTTGACCGGGGCGGTATAGCCCAATTCCAATAAATTTGTAGTCAATTGAAGCCGTCAAGACTGCCGTCCATAGCCCAAAGGTGCTCTTGACCGCCGACGGCCCTATAATGCGCGCCGGTTTTTGGGGTAATGGTCATGAGTACAGAAGATCCGCGGTTTGCTGGCATCGCCCGCTTGTATGGCATCGAAGGCCTGGAGCGTTTGCGCGCGGCCCATGTGGCGATCGTCGGCGTCGGTGGCGTTGGCTCCTGGGCGGCGGAAGCTGTCGCCCGGTGTGGCGTGGGCGAGATTTCGCTGTTCGACCTGGACGACGTCTGCGTCAGCAACGTCAACCGTCAACTGCATGCGCTGGACAGCACCGTCGGCACGCCCAAGGTCGAGGTGATGGCCGAGCGCCTGCGCGGGATCAATCCGGACTGCACGGTGCATGCGGTGGCGGACTTCGTCACCCGTGAAACCATGGCCGAGTACATCACGCCGAACATCGACTGCGTGATCGACTGCATCGACAGCGTCAACGCCAAAGCGGCGCTGATCGCCTGGTGCAAGCGTCGCAAGATCCAGATCATCACCACCGGCGGCGCGGGCGGGCAGATCGACCCGACACTGATCCAGGTCTGCGACCTGAACCGCACGTTCAATGATCCGTTGGCGTCGAAAGTGCGCTCCACGTTGCGCCGCGACTACGGCTTCTCCCGCACCGTGACCCGCCACTACAGCGTCCCGTGCGTGTTTTCCACCGAGCAACTGCGCTACCCGAAACCGGATGGCAGCATTTGCTTGCAGAAGAGTTTTGTCGGTGATGGCGTGAAGCTTGACTGCGCCGGGGGCTTTGGCGCGGTGATGATGGTGACGGCGACATTCGGCATGGTCGCGGCGACCAAGGCTGTGGATAAGATTGTGGCTGGAGTGCGGCGCCCGGCGGATCGGGTCAAGCCTCAGGATTGATTGTTGTTGCTTATGGCCCCATCGCGGGCAAGCCCGCTCCCACATTAATCCGGGTTGGATGTTAAATTTGGGTTCACCGCAAATCCCTGTGGGAGCGGGCTTGCCCGCGATAGGCTGCGAAGCAGCCCTTTTACTGAGCCAACTCATTCATCCGCTGGAGCACGGCATTGAGGCCATTACTGCGTGACGACGACAACTGCCGCGACAGGCCTAGCTGATTAAACCAATCCGGCAAATCCACCTGCTGCAGTTCAGCTGCCGACAACCCATTGACCCGTGCCAGCAGCAGCGCCACCAGCCCGCGAATCAAGCGCGCATCGCTGCTGGCGCTGAACTGCCAATGACCGTCCTGCAGCGCACCGACCAGCCAGACCTGGCTTTCACAGCCATGCACGCGGTTGGCTTCGACTTTATCCACATCGCTCAACGCAGGCAGGCGGTCGCCCCATTGCATCAGCAACCGCGCCCGCTGCTCCCAGCTCGCAGTCTTCTGAAAAGTGTCCAGCGCCATGACGGCATCGGCGGGCAAGGTCATCGCAGCAACTCCAGGGCCTGATCCAGCGCTTCAAAAAAGCGCTCTAGGTCTTCCGAATCGTTGTACAACGCCAACGACACCCGAATCGCCCCGGCCAGTTCAAAGCTTTTGAGCAACGGCATGGCGCAATGATGACCGGCGCGTACGGCGATTCCCTGTTCGGTCAGTAAATGCGCCAGATCAGAGTTATGCACACCCTCGACGACAAAACTGGCCAGTGCCAATTGTGGCTTACCCAGCAGACGAATGCCGTTGCGCGATTCAAGGCCTTTGAGCAAATAGTCGTGCAGCGCCGCTTCGTGGGCGGACACGGCGTCCTGATCCAGCGCGGCCAGATAGTCCAGGGTTGCTCCCAGGCCAATCACGCTGGAAATCGGCGGCGTACCCGCCTCGAACCCCAGTGGCGCAGGACGAAAGCGTGCGTCGTGGTAGTTGGCATCCAGCACCATTTCGCCACCGAACTGCCACGGGCGCAGTTGCTCGAGCGCTTCATGACGACCGAACAGCGCACCCAGGCCATCCGGGCCGTAGAGCTTGTGGCTGGAAAACACATAGAAGTCGCAGCCCAGCGCCTGCACGTCATGCCGGCCATGCACCACGCCTTGAGCGCCGTCGACCACGGTCAGCGCGTTGTGCGCCTTGGCCATCGCCAGTAACGCGGGCAACGGCTGCCAGGCGCCGAGCACGTTGGACAGCTGGCTGACCGCCATTAGGCGGGTACGCGGGCCGATCAGGCGAGCGGCGGCCTCAAGGTCAATCAAACCGTCGGCATTGAGCGGCAGAATGACCAGTTTCAAGTCGCGACGGTGGGCCAGTTGCTGCCACGGCAACAGGTTGGCGTGATGTTCCAGAGCGCTGATGACAATTTCATCGCCCGGATTGAATACGTGTTCCAGGCCATAGGCCAGGAGGTTCAGCGCGGACGTCGCGCCGTGGGTAAAGATGATCTGTCCGCAATCGCCGGCATTGAGCCAATGCGCAACTTTTCTGCGGCTGTCCTCGAACGCTTGGGTGGCATGGGCGCCGGGCAAGTGTTGCGCCCGATGCACGTTGGCCGCGCCGTTGGCGTAGTAATGCGCCAGGGCATCCAGCAGGGCTTGAGGTTTTTGTGTGGTGGCGGCGTTGTCCAGATAAGTCTGGTCTTGCCGTTGCAATGCGGCGATGGCTGGGAAGTCGGCGCGCCAGGGAGAGGGAATCATCATGTGTCATACGCCTGACCCTGTGGGAGCGGGCTTGCTCGCGAAGGCGTTCTTGAGATCGCCGAAAAGCTTCGTGAGCAAGCCCACTCCCACAGGTAATCGTGTGGCTGCTTAGTTGTGAGCGTGCAGCGCTTCGTTCAGTTCGATGGCCGATTTGTGAGTTTTGCACTCCACGGCACCGGTCTCCGAATTGCGACGGAACAGCAGGTCAGGTTGACCAGCCAGTTCACGGGCTTTAACGACTTTGACCAGTTTGTTGTGCTCGTCCAGCAGCGCCACCTTGGTGCCGGCCGTCACGTACAGGCCCGATTCAACGGTGTTGCGGTCGCCCAACGGGATACCGATACCGGCGTTGGCGCCGATCAGGCAGCCTTCACCGACCTTGATCACGATGTTGCCGCCACCCGACAGGGTGCCCATGGTCGAGCAACCGCCGCCCAGGTCCGAACCCTTGCCGACGAACACGCCCGCCGACACACGACCTTCGATCATGCCCGGGCCTTCAGTGCCGGCGTTGAAGTTGACGAAACCTTCGTGCATCACGGTGGTACCTTCGCCCACGTAAGCGCCCAGACGGATACGCGCCGCGTCAGCGATACGCACGCCGGCCGGTACCACGTAGTCGGTCATCTTCGGGAACTTGTCCACCGAGAACACTTCCAGCAGCTCGCCGCGCAGACGGGCTTCCAGTTGATGCTCGGCCAGTTCGGCCAGGTCGATCGCGCCCTGGCTGGTCCAGGCCACGTTCGGCAGCAACGGGAAGATCCCGGCCAGGTTCAGGCCATGCGGCTTGACCAGACGATGGGACAGTAAATGCAACTTGAGGTAAGCCTCAGGCGTGGAGCTCAGTTGCGCGTCTTCGGCCAAAATAGTCGCGACCAGCGGCTTGTGACTCTCGGCCAGACGGGTCAGCAGCGCAGCCTGGGCAGCATCGACGCCTTTCAGCGCTTCAGCCAGTTGGGACGCCTGAGCGGTGCTGAAGGCGATGGCCTGATTGCCTTCGGTGTAGCCCAGAACAGGCGCGATGGCAGCGACCAGTTCGGCCGACGGGTTGAGCAGTGGCTGCGCGTAAAACACTTCCAGCCATGCGCCTTGACGGTTTTGAGTGCCGACACCAAAGGCCAGGCTGAACAGGGTAGTGGACATGTTGATACCTCTAACAAAATGGAACGGGCTGCCTTACTTGAGTGCGGCCGCGTAGATATCTGGCTTGAAGCCAATCAGGGTTCGGTCACCGAGATCGAGCACCGGGCGCTTGATCATCGAGGGTTGTGCGAGCATCAGTTCGATGGCTTTCGGCTGGTCGAGATCGGCTTTGCGTTCGTCGTCGAGCTTGCGAAAGGTCGTACCTGCACGGTTCAACACCACTTGCCAGCCGTGCTCATCGCACCATCGGCTCAGGTGTTCACGGTCGATTCCGACCGTTTTGTAATCATGGAAGTCATAGCTGACAGCGTGTTCATCGAGCCAGGTGCGCGCCTTTTTCATGGTGTCGCAGGCTTTGATGCCGAAAAGGTGCAACGTTTTGCTTGAAACGGTCAAGGAATTGCCCCCTTTGCTGGTACTGAAAATAAAAGGTGACGGATTATGCCATGACCGGACGGTTTCGCGTCGGCTGTGGTCGGGTTTGTCTTTTTGACTTGGCCATGGGCTGTTCCATGCAGCCTAGGTGCAGCAGTCGGCCTGCATTCTAAGCGGCGAATGTGGCACTTCAATGGCCGGCCTAAGCACAAACGTTCGGGGATTTGCCGGAGCGGCATTTGTGTTTGAAGGCGCTGCGGGCGCAGCGCCTGGAGTTTATGCCGGCGCGAGGTTATTTGCGGCGCTGTACGAAGTTACGAATTCGTTCGGCGGCTTCCACGCACTCCGCCAGCGGTGCAACCAGCGCCATCCGTACACGCCCGGCGCCCGGGTTGACGCCATCCGCTTCACGGGACAGGTAAGAGCCCGGCACCACGGTCACGTGTTCCTCGGCAAACAGATCCCGGCAGAATGCCGCGTCGTCGCCTTGCACGTTCGGCCACAGATAGAAACCGCCATCCGGGCGCTGCACATCCATCACCGGGCTGAGAATCTCCAGCACCGCATCGTATTTCTCGCGGTACAGCGCGCGGTTGGCGCGCACATGCACTTCATCATTCCATGCAGCAACGCTGGCCAGTTGGGTCTGAACCGGCATCGCGCAGCCGTGGTAGGTGCGATAGAGCAGGAAGCCCTTGAGGATGTCGGCATCACCGGCCACAAAGCCCGAACGCAGGCCCGGCAGGTTGGAGCGCTTGGACAGGCTGTGGAACACCACGCAACGCTTGAAGTCCTTGCGGCCCAGTTCCACGCAGGCGCTGAGCAGGCCCGGCGGTGGGGTTTGTTCGTCGAAGTACAGTTCGCTATAGCATTCGTCGGCGGCGATCACGAAGTCGTATTCGTCGGCCAGGGCGATCAGCTTCTTCAGGGTGTCGACCGGAATCAACGCGCCGGTCGGATTGCCCGGCGAGCACAGGAACAGGATTTGGCAGCGCTTCCAGATGTCTGGCGAAACGGCGTCGAAATCCGGGTTGAAGCCGTTTTCATCCAGGCATGGCAGGTAATGCGGCTTGGCCCCGGCCAGGAACGCGGCGCCTTCATAGATCTGATAGAACGGGTTCGGGCTGACTACCAAGGCATCGTCGCCACGGTTGACCACGGTCTGGGTGAAGGCGAACAGCGCTTCACGGGTGCCGTTGACCGGCAGTACGTTGCGCGCCGGGTCGAGCCAGTCGTTCGGGACGCTGAAGCGACGTTCGCACCAGGCGGCAATGGCTTCACGCAGGGCCGGAATGCCGAGCGTGGTCGGATATACGGCCATCTGATCCAGATTGCTCGCCAGCGCTTCGGCGACGAAGCTCGGCGAACGGTGTTTCGGCTCGCCGATGGACAGCGCAATGGCGCGTTTGTCCGGGTTTGGCGTGACGCTGCCGAGCAGGGCGCGGAGCTTTTCGAACGGGTAGGGCTGCAACTGGTTCAGAGCGTTGTTCATGGGGGCCTCTTTTAATGTGGAGGCGGGCTTTGTGTGGGAGCCGGGCTTGCCCGCGATTCAGGCGCCTCGGTGCGTCAGATGCACCGAGGTGATGCTATCGCAGGCAAGCCAGCTCCCACATAGGCTCGCTCCCACAGGGGGAAGTTTGTAAATTCAGATACTAATGCGCGAAAGTTTGATATCGGGTTCCTGGCTGACGCTCAGCTGTTCGACGATTGCATCCTGCAAACGGCTGCACAGCAACGGGTCGGATAGCGGCTGATTGTTCGCGTCGGTGATGAAGAACACGTCTTCCACGCGCTCGCCCAAGGTGGCGATCTTGGCGTTTTGCAGCGACAGATCGAACTCTAGGAAAATCGTCCCGATCCGTGCCAGCAGCCCAGGGCGGTCGGGCGCACTGAGCTCCAGCACCGTCACCGGACGCTGGGCGTCGTTGTGGATCGTCACCTGTGGCGCAAACGCGAAATGCTTGAGCTGGCGCGGTACCCGACGCTGGATGATGGTCGGGTAGTTGTCCGGATTGCGCAGGGCTTCGGTCAGGCCTTCGCGGATCTGCTTGACCCGTGCCGGGTTGTCGCCGATCGAGTCGCCATCGGTGTCGAGCACGATATAGGTGTCGAGGGTGAACTGGCTGCTGGAAGTGATGACCCGGGCGTCGTGAATGTTCAGATTGAGCTGGTCCATCGCCGCCACGGTCACGGCGAAGAAGTCGTGTTGATCCGGTGCATAGATGAAGATCTGCGTACCGCCCTCGAACTCGCGCTGGGTGGTTTCCTTGATCAGTACCAGCGGGCCGCCGTCGGCCGGCTGCTGCAGGATCGCGTCGGTGTGCCAGGCCACGTCGCCAGCGGTGTGGCGCAGGAAATAGTCATCACCCAATTGCGCCCAGAGCTGCTCGACATCGTCCGGATCGTTGCCGCCGCGTACCAGGATGTCCAGTGCCGCGCTCTGGGTCTGGCGGATCTGCTCTTCGCGGTCCACCGGGTTTTCCAGGCCGCGACGCAAGGCGCGCTTGGTCTCGGTGTAAAGCTGGCGCAACAGGCTCGCGCGCCAGGAATTCCACAGCGTCGGGTTGGTTGCGTTGATGTCTGCAACGGTCAGCACATACAGATAATCGAGGCGGGTTTCATCGCCGACGGTCTGCGCGAAATCGTGGATCACGTGCGGGTCGGAAAGGTCCTTGCGCTGGGCCGTGGTCGACATCACCAGATGGTTCTGCACCAGCCACACGATCAGGCGGCTGTCCCAGATCGGCAATTGGTGGCGCTGGCAAAAGGCTTCGGCATCCACGGCGCCGATTTCCGAATGATCGCCATGCCGGCCTTTGCCGATGTCGTGGTACAGGCCGGCCAGGTAAATCAGTTCGGGTTTGGGCAGTTTGGCCATGAGCTTGCTGGCCAACGGGAATTTTTCCGACACCTGGGTGTACTGCAGCTTACGCAAGTGCTTGATCAGATTCAGGGTATGGGCATCGACCGTATAGATATGAAACAGGTCATGCTGCATCTGCCCGACAATGAAGCCGAACTCTGGCAGATAGCGCCCAAGGATGCCGTAACGGTTCATCCGCCGCAGATTGCGGTGGATGCCGATCTTGCACTTGAACAGCTCGATGAACAGGCTGGTATTACGAATGTCGTTGCGAAAATCGTCGTCGATAAGATGACGATTTTCCCGCAGCAGGCGGATGGTATCGGCGCGTACGCCTTTGATCTCCGGTTGCTGGGCCATCAGCACAAAGATCTCGAGCATGGCGAATGGCGTACGGCGGAACACGTTGTCGTTACGCGCCTCGATGTAGCCGTCGTGCAGCTGGAACCGCGAGTTGATCGGTTGTGGTGGCGCTTCGTCTTCGGGGGCCAGGATCACTTCTTCGAAGTGCTGGATGATCAGGTCGCTGAGCTGGGCAATGCTCATGACCACCCGGTAGTACTGCTGCATGAAGTTTTCGATGGCTTGCTTGGCGTCATTGCCTGCGAAACCCAGCAATCCCGCAATCGAGCGCTGGTGATCGAACAGCAGGCGGTCTTCGGAGCGGCCGGCGAGCATGTGCAGGGCGTAACGTACCTTCCACAGAAACTCCTGGGACGAGGCCAGCAGGGCGTTTTCGCTCTCCACCAGGAAACCTTCGCCCGCCAGAGCCCGCAGGTTCAGGGTGCCGTATTCACGACGGGCCACCCACAGAATCGTCTGAATATCCCGAAGGCCACCGGGCGAGCCTTTGACGTTGGGTTCCAGGTTGTATTCAGTGTCATTGTATTTGTGGTGACGGGCCTTTTGCTCGGCGCGTTTGGCCAGGAAGAATTCCTTGCTCGGCCACATGTGCGCGGTGCTGGTGACATCCAGCATGCGCTGGCGCAACCGCTCGGGGCCGCAAATGGTGCGGCTTTCCATCAGATTGGTGACGACCGTCAGGTCGGCACGGGCCTCGACGGCGCATTCGTCCACCGAACGAACGCTCTGGCCGACTTCCAGGCCGATGTCCCACAGCAACGTCAGAAAGCGTTCGATGGAATCCCGAAAAATTTCGTGATCGGCGCTGTCCAGCAAAATCAGCAGATCGATGTCGGAATAGGGGTGCAGCTCGCCGCGACCGTAGCCACCGACCGCCACGAGGGCGATATCGGCGTCTTCGCTCCAGTTAAACTGTTCCCAGGCCTGTTGCAGGATATTGTCGATAAACCAGGCGCGATCCTCGATCAGCCGGCGAATATCCCGGCCACTGCGAAACCGCTCGTCGAGCACTTCGCGGGCCTGACGGATCGCCTTCTTGAAAGCAGCAATAGGGCTTGCTTTCAGGGCCAGTTCAGCCTGGAACTGGCCGCGGTCGAAGAGTTCGGGATCCACCTGCGGCATCGATTGGCTTTCCTTTCTGTAAGGCTGGGAACGGTGCGGGCGGGATCAGGCCGAAACGCGCGGGATCGTATCGTCGCTGCGCAGGGTGAAGATCTCGTAGCCGGTTTCGGTCACCAGCAGGGTGTGTTCCCACTGAGCCGACAGCTTGCGATCCTTGGTGATGGCGGTCCAGCCATCGCCCAGCACCTTGGTGTCGGCCTTGCCCTGGTTGATCATCGGCTCGATGGTGAAGGTCATGCCGGCTTTCAGTTCCATGCCGGTGCCGGCGCGGCCGTAGTGCAGGATCTGCGGTTCTTCGTGGAACACCTTGCCGATGCCGTGGCCGCAGAACTCGCGAACCACCGAGAAGCCGTTCTTTTCCGCGTGCTTCTGGATCACTTCACCGATATCGCCCAGGCGGCAGCCGGGTTTGACCAGTTCGATGGCCTTGTACATGCATTCCTGAGTCACCTGGGACAGACGCTCGGCCCAGACCGGAACGGAACCGACGTGGAACATGCGGCTGGTGTCGCCGTGGTAGCCGTCCTTGATCACAGTGACGTCGATGTTCAGCGTGTCACCATCCTTTAACGGTTTCTCGTTCGGGATGCCGTGGCAGACCACGTGGTTGATCGAGGTGCAGATTGACTTCGGAAAGCCCTTGTAGTTGAGCGGGGCAGGGATGGCTTTCTGCTCATTGACGATGTAGTCGTGGCAGATGCGGTCCAGCTCTTCGGTGGTGACACCCGGTTTGACATAATCAGCAATCATTTCCAGCACGTCGGCGGCCAATTTGCCGGCGATCCGCATTTTTGCGATGTCCTCTGGGGTTTTGAGGGTGACGGTCATACAGGCTCTCTCTGCGCTCAATGGCGCCTTCTAAAACGAAATGGGCGTTGCGCGAACAATTGTCGCGGCCCTGAAAAACACGATTCTATCAGACGATCAGCGCAAATCTGAGCCTCTGTGCATCGCTTCCCTCTATAGGATGGCGCATTCTGAGGGGATTCCAAGGCGGGGGCCAAAAGCATTCCCCAGGTTTTCAGAATCCGGGTTCCGTTTTTTTCTGCCTTGTGATATAAAATGCGCCGCTTTCCGGGGATACCCTGAAAAGCTTAAATCCACACACGTGTCGACACGATGACCTGGGTGCCTTCAGCTGAAGCTGCTGGTTGGTCATTGGGATACGTGGAGGCCAAACCCGACTTATTAAGGAACTATCATGTCCCAAGTCAACATGCGCGATATGCTGAAGGCCGGTGTGCACTTCGGTCACCAGACCCGTTACTGGAACCCGAAAATGGGTAAGTACATTTTCGGCGCGCGTAACAAGATTCACATTATCAACCTTGAAAAAACCCTGCCAATGTTCAACGAAGCTCTGACTTTCGTAGAGCGTCTGGCCCAGGGCAAAAACAAGATTCTGTTCGTCGGCACCAAGCGTTCCGCTGGCAAGATCGTTGCTGAAGAAGCAGCACGTTGCGGTTCGCCGTACGTCGATCACCGCTGGTTGGGCGGCATGCTGACCAACTTCAAAACCATCCGTGCTTCCATCAAGCGTCTGCGTGACCTTGAAGTACAAGCCGAAGACGGTACTTTCGCCAAGCTGACCAAGAAAGAAGCGCTGATGCGCACTCGCGATCTTGAGAAGCTGGATCGTTCCCTGGGTGGTATCAAGGACATGGGCGGTCTGCCAGACGCTCTGTTCGTTATCGACGTTGATCACGAGCGCATCGCGATCACCGAAGCCAACAAGCTGGGCATCCCGGTTATCGGCGTAGTCGATACCAACAGCAGCCCGGAAGGCGTTGACTACATTATCCCAGGCAACGATGACGCAATCCGCGCTATCCAGCTGTACATGGGTTCGATGGCTGACGCTGTAATCCGCGGTCGCAACCACGTTGCTGGCGGCACCGAGCAGTTCGTTGAAGAAGCTCCGGCAGCTGCAGCTGAGTAATTGACGCCCTGGCGTTGACTCAGTAAGCAAAAAGGGGGCTTGGCCCCCTTTTTGCCACCTCGAAAACCATTTGTGAGCAGCGCAGCTACAGCATCTGTAACGTGCAGCGGCTAACAAGGGTGGTTCGGGAAGAATTGAACGCCCGTTCGATCGGGTGGAATGGTTGAAAACCTATCCAAGAGGAATTTGAAAATGGCAGAGATTACTGCAGCGTTGGTCAAAGAACTGCGCGAGCGTACCGGCGAAGGCATGATGGATTGCAAAAAGGCCTTGACCAAGGCCGGCGGCGACATCGAAAAAGCCATTGATGACATGCGTGCTTCGGGCGCCATCAAGGCTGCCAAAAAAGCTGGCAACGTTGCCGCTGAAGGCGCGATCGCTCTTAAAGAAGACGGTAAATCCGCCGTTCTGCTGGAAGTGAACTCGCAGACCGACTTCCTGGCCCTGCAAGACGACTTCAAGGCATTTGTTGCTTCCAGCGTAGAAAAGGCATTCGCTGACAAGCTGACTGATGTCGCTCCGCTGGTCGAAGCTCAAGAAGCCGATCGCCTGGTTCTGGTCGGCAAGGTTGGCGAAAACGTCAACATCCGTCGCCTGGCTCGCGTTGAAGGTGATGTTGTTGGTGGTTACCTGCACGGCAACAAGATCGGTGTCGCGGTTGTTCTCAAGGGCGGCAACGTTGAGCTGGCCAAGGACATCGCTATGCACGTAGCGGCCACCAACCCTGAATTCCTGCTGCCATCGGAAGTTTCCGCTGAAGCGATCGAGCGCGAGAAAGGCGTGTTCCTGACCCTCAACGCTGACAAGATCGCTGGCAAGCCAGAAAACATCGTTGAAAACATGGTCAAAGGTCGTATCAGCAAGTTCCTGGCTGAAGCGAGCCTGGTTGAGCAGGCGTTCGTCAAGAACCCTGAAATCAAGGTCGGCGAACTGGCCAAGAAAGCCGGTGCTGAAATCGTTTCTTTTACCTACTTCAAAGTAGGCGAAGGCATCGAGAAGCCGGTCGACAACTTCGCTGAAGAAGTTGCTGCCCAGCTGGCTGCCGCCAAGCAATAAGACGGTTTTTTAACTGTCGCCCTGAAGAGGCTGCCCGCTCACGCGCGCAGCCTCTTTTCAGATGGGGTTGCCAATTTTAATTGGTTTCCTTTTGGAACTGGCTTACAAAGCCATGTTCCGATGGCGCTGAAGCAGTGCCAAGCTAGAGTGAACGCCAGCTGTAAACAGCTCGCAAAGAATTTTTAAAATACGCCGCAGGAGAGATTCGCAATGGCTCAGCAGGGCAGTGGTTATCAGGCTCGCTATAAACGCATTCTACTCAAGCTTAGCGGCGAGGCCCTGATGGGCTCGGAAGAGTTCGGGATCGACCCCAAAGTTCTGGATCGCATGGCTCTGGAAGTTGGCCAACTGGTCGGCATCGGTGTTCAGGTCGGTCTGGTGATCGGTGGTGGCAACCTGTTCCGCGGCGCGGCGCTCAGCGCGGCGGGCATGGATCGGGTTACTGGCGACCACATGGGCATGCTGGCCACTGTGATGAACGCCCTGGCGATGCGCGATGCGCTGGAACGTGCCAATATCTCGGCCATCGTGATGTCGGCCATTTCCATGGTTGGCGTGACCGATCACTATGATCGCCGCAAAGCCATGCGTCACCTGAACGCCAAGGAAGTCGTGATTTTCGCGGCCGGTACCGGTAATCCGTTCTTCACCACGGATTCGGCAGCCTGTTTGCGTGCAATCGAAATCGACGCTGACGTCGTGCTCAAGGCAACCAAGGTCGATGGCGTTTACACGGCTGATCCATTCAAAGACCCGCATGCCGAGAAGTTCGATCATCTGACTTATGATGAAGTACTGGATCGCAAGCTGGGCGTGATGGATCTGACGGCCATTTGCCTGTGCCGCGACCACAAGATGCCGTTGCGCGTATTTAACATGAACAAGCCCGGCGCCCTGCTGAACATCGTACATGGCGGCGCTGAAGGGACCCTGATCGAGGAAGGCCAACAATGATCAACGAAATCAAGAAAGACGCTCAAGAGCGCATGAAAAAATCCGTCGAGTCGCTGGCTCACAACTTCGGTCGTATTCGTACGGGTCAGGCCCACCCAAGCATTCTGGAAGGTGTGATGGTTCCGTACTACGGCTCCGACACTCCGATCAAACAGGTGGCGAACATCACCGTTAAAGACGCCCGTACCCTGCAAGTAGTTGCCTTTGAGCGCAACATGCTGGGTGCCGTCGACAAAGCCATCGGTAGCGCGGGTCTGAACCTCAACCCGACCAACCTCGGTGAGTTGTTGCTGATCTCCATGCCGGCCCTGACTGAAGAAACCCGCAAGGGCTTCACCAAGCAGGCTCGCGATGTCGCTGAAGATGCCCGTGTTGCGGTGCGCAACATCCGTCGTGACGCGAACAGCCAGCTCAAGGACCTGGTCAAGGAAAAGGAAATCAGCGAAGACGAAGAGCGTCGCGCTACTGGCGAAATTGATGATCTGACCAAAAAATACGTGGCTGAAATCGACGCGAATTTGGCGCAGAAAGAAAAAGACCTGATGGCCGTATAAGGGTCACGTTTTAATGGATAAGACAAAGCAGACTGCGCCGTCCGCGGTGCCGCGCCATGTCGCGATCATCATGGATGGTAATAATCGCTGGGCGAAAAAACGCTTTATGCCGGGTGTCGCCGGGCATAAAGCAGGCGTGGATGCGGTGCGTGCGGTCATCGAGGTGTGTGCCGAGGCCAAGGTTGAAGTACTGACCCTGTTCGCCTTCTCCAGCGAGAACTGGCAGCGCCCGGCCGATGAGGTCAGTGCCTTGATGGATCTGTTCTTCAAGGCGTTGCGTCGCGAGGCCAAGCGCCTCAACGACAACAACATCAGTTTGCGCATCATTGGCGATCGTTCGCGTTTTCACCCGGAGCTTCAGGCCGCCATGCGCGAAGCCGAGGCGATGACTGTCGGTGCCAACCGCTTTGTCCTGCAGATCGCCGCCAACTATGGCGGTCAGTGGGATATCGCGCAAGCCGCGCAGCGTCTGGCTCGCGAAGTTCAGGCCGGGCATCTGCGTCCGGAGGACATTACCCCAGAGCTGTTACAAACCTGTCTGGCGACCGGCGATCTGCCGCTGCCAGACTTGTGTATCCGTACCGGTGGCGAGCATCGCATCAGTAACTTCCTGCTGTGGCAGCTGGCTTACGCCGAGTTGTACTTCTCCGACCTGTTCTGGCCGGACTTCAAACACGACGCCATGCGCAATGCGCTAGCCGATTTCGCTTCTCGCCAGCGTCGCTTCGGTAAAACGAGCGAGCAGGTCGAGGCTGGAGCCCGGGTTTAATGCTTAAACAACGAATCATCACGGCGCTGATTCTGCTGCCGATTGCCCTGTGCGGGTTTTTCCTGCTCGAAGGGTCCGGTTTTGCGCTGTTCATCGGGCTGGTGGTGACGCTCGGGGCGTGGGAGTGGGCGCGGTTGGCAGGTTTCGCTGCTCAGTCGATTCGCCTTGCCTATGCCGCTGTGGTCGCGTTGATGCTGTTTTTCATGCACATCCTGCCGGGGCTCGCGCCTTGGGTGTTGGGTGCTGCAGTGCTCTGGTGGGGCGTGGCCACGTATCTGGTGCTGACCTATCCACAGTCCAGTCAACATTGGGCCAGTGCTGCCTGCAAACTGGTGATCGGTTTGTTGATTCTGTTGCCGGCCTGGCAAGGCCTGGTTCTGATCAAGCAGGAACCCTTGGGTAACTGGCTGATCATGGCCGTAATGGTGCTGGTCTGGGGTGCCGATATTGGTGCGTACTTTTCCGGTCGGGCCTTCGGCAAACGCAAGTTGGCGCCCCAGGTCAGCCCTGGCAAGAGCTGGGAAGGCGTATACGGCGGCTTGCTGGTGAGTCTGGTGATTACCGCAATCGTCGGTTTTGTGCGGGACTGGAGTTTCGCTCAGATGCTGATGGGCCTGTTCGGTGCCGCAATTATCGTATTCATTTCAGTGGTCGGCGACCTCACCGAAAGCATGTTCAAGCGCCAGTCGGGGATCAAGGACAGCAGTAATCTGCTGCCCGGCCACGGCGGCGTGCTGGACCGCATCGACAGCCTGACGGCAGCGATTCCGGTATTCGCAGTGCTGCTGTGGATGGCAGCATGAGCCGCCCACAACAGATTACCGTGCTGGGAGCGACCGGTTCGATTGGCCTGAGCACCCTCGACGTCATTGCCCGTCATCCCGAGCGTTATCAGGTTTTCGCCTTGAGCGGTTTCACTCGTTTGAGTGAGTTGCTGGCACTGTGTGCGCGTCATTCGCCGCGCTTCGCCGTCGTGCCGGAATCTGGCGCTGCCTCAAGGTTGCAGGACGATTTGCGCGCAGCCGGTCTGTCGACCCGCGTTCTGGTAGGGGAGGAGGGCTTGTGTCAGGTCGCCTCCGATCCGGAAGTCGATGCGGTGATGGCGGCCATCGTCGGTGCGGCGGGCTTGCGTCCGACCCTGGCGGCGGTCGAGGCCGGCAAGAAGATTCTTCTGGCCAATAAAGAAGCGCTGGTGATGTCCGGTGCGCTGTTCATGCAGGCCGTGCGCAAAAGCGGTTCGGTGCTGCTGCCGATCGACAGCGAGCACAACGCGATTTTCCAGTGCATGCCACAGGATTTCGCTCGTGGACTTGGTGCGGTCGGTGTGCGTCGGATTTTACTGACAGCCTCTGGCGGACCGTTCCGGCAGACACCCATGGCCGAACTGGCGCATGTTTCTCCCGAGCAAGCGTGTGCGCACCCGAATTGGACCATGGGGCGCAAGATTTCGGTGGATTCGGCCAGCATGATGAACAAAGGGCTCGAGCTGATCGAAGCCTGCTGGCTGTTCGACGCCACGCCGTCCCAGGTCGAAGTGGTGATTCACCCGCAGAGCGTGATTCATTCGCTGGTCGACTACATCGATGGTTCGGTATTGGCGCAGTTGGGCAATCCGGACATGCGCACGCCGATCGCCAATGCCCTGGCCTGGCCAGAGCGAATCGACTCGGGCGTTGCGCCGCTGGACCTGTTTGCCATCGCTCGCCTGGATTTCCAGGCGCCCGATGAGGAGCGTTTCCCTTGCCTGCGCCTTGCGCGTCAAGCCGCCGAGGCTGGCAACAGTGCGCCGGCCATGCTCAATGCCGCGAATGAGGTGGCTGTGGCGGCGTTTCTCGACGGACGGGTTCGCTACCTGGAAATCGCGAGTATTATCGAGGAAGTGTTGAACCTCGAGCCTGTGGTTGCGGTAGATGATCTCGAGGCAGTGTTTACGGCTGATGCGAAAGCACGGGTACTGGCCGGGCAATGGTTGAGCCGTCACGGGCGATAAGTGCTGCAATACGTTGCCCCATGCAGCACTGATAGGATTGCGGAGAAAGTACATGAGCGCGCTCTATATGATTGTCGGCACCCTGGTAGCGCTGGGTGTGCTGGTCACCTTCCACGAATTCGGCCATTTCTGGGTCGCGCGTCGCTGTGGGGTCAAAGTGCTGCGTTTCTCCGTGGGCTTCGGCATGCCGCTGCTGCGCTGGCACGACAGTAAAGGCACTGAATTCGTGGTCGCGGCCATCCCGTTGGGTGGCTACGTGAAGATGCTCGATGAGCGCGAAGGCGAGGTCCCGGCCGATCAGGTCGATCAATCCTTCAATCGCAAATCTGTCCGTCAACGCATCGCCATCGTCGCGGCCGGCCCGATCGCCAACTTTCTATTGGCCTTGGTGTTTTTCTGGGCGTTGGCCATGCTGGGCAGCGAGCAGGTGCGGCCGGTTATCGGTGCGGTCGAGTCCGGCAGTATTGCCTCCAAGGCAGGTTTGAGCCCTGGCCAGGAAATTATGGCCATCGATGGCGAGCCAACCTCCGGCTGGGCCGCGGTGAACCTGCAACTGATCCGCCGTCTGGGTGAGAGCGGTTCCCTTCAATTGCTGGTCCGCGAACAGGGCTCCACGGTGGACTCTCCCCGTGAGTTGGTGCTGGACAAGTGGCTCAAGGGGGCCGAGGAGCCAGATCCGATTCGCTCGCTGGGTATTCGTCCTTGGCGTCCGGCGTTGCCTCCAGTCCTGGCCGAGTTTGATCCGAAAGGGCCGGCGAAGGCTGCGGGCCTGAAGCCGGGTGACCGCTTGTTGGCCCTTGATGGCAAGGCGCTGGACGACTGGCAGCAGGTAGTCGACATCGTCCGTATGCATCCGGATACCAAAATCATGCTGCGCGTGGAGCGCGATGGTGCTCAAATCGACGTCCCTGTGACGTTGGCCGCACGCGGCGAGAGCAAGTCACCCAATGGTTATCTGGGTGCCGGGGTGAAAGCGGTCGAATGGCCGCCAGAGATGATTCGCGAAGTCAGTTACGGTCCGGTGGCTGCGATTGGCGAGGGTGCCCGACGCACCTGGACCATGAGTGTACTGACCCTCGATTCGCTCAAGAAAATGTTGTTCGGTGAGCTCTCGGTAAAAAACTTGAGTGGACCGATAACCATTGCTAAAGTGGCGGGCGCTTCTGCCCAGTCGGGCGTCGCTGATTTCCTGAATTTCCTTGCTTATCTGAGTATTAGCCTGGGGGTTCTGAATTTGTTGCCCATTCCTGTACTGGATGGGGGACATTTGTTGTTTTATCTGATCGAGTGGGCGCGTGGTCGTCCCTTGTCGGATCGGGTGCAAGGTTGGGGGATACAGATCGGTATCAGTTTGGTGGTCGGGGTGATGTTACTTGCTCTGGTCAATGATCTGGGTCGACTGTAACGCTTCGCTGAATTGCGAATCTGCCGCATTTTGCGGCAGTTTTTATTGCCAGTTGGAATAAGAAAGGACTTCATGAAACGTCTGCTGCTAACTGCGGTTCTCACCGTATTGATGATCGCCGAAGTTCACGCCGAGTCCTTCACTATCTCTGATATTCGCGTCAATGGCCTCCAGCGGGTCTCCGCGGGTAGCGTCTTTGGTGCCTTGCCGTTGAACGTCGGCGAACAGGCGGATGATCGTCGCCTGGTGGAATCCACTCGTGCGTTGTTCAAAACCGGTTTCTTTCAGGATATCCAGCTGGGTCGCGATGGCAACGTCCTCGTCATCACTGTAGTCGAGCGTCCGTCGGTCGCCAGTATCGAGATCGAAGGCAACAAGGCGATCTCCACTGAAGACCTGATGAAGGGCCTCAAACAATCCGGTCTGGCCGAAGGCGAGATCTTCCAGCGCGCCACCCTTGAAGGTGTGCGTAACGAGCTGCAGCGTCAATACGTCGCTCAGGGCCGTTACTCGGCCACCGTCGATACCGAAGTGGTGCCGCAGCCGCGTAACCGCGTGGGCCTGAAGGTCAACATCAACGAAGGCACCGTTGCGGCTATCCAGCACATCAACGTGGTGGGTAACACGGTCTTCCCTGATGAAGACCTGATCGACCTGTTCGAACTCAAGACCAGCAACTGGCTGTCGTTCTTCAAGAACGATGACAAGTACGCTCGTGAAAAACTCTCCGGTGACCTGGAGCGTCTGCGTTCCTACTATCTGGATCGCGGCTATATCAATATGGATATTGCTTCGACCCAGGTGTCCATCACCCCGGACAAGAAACACGTCTACATCACTGTCAACGTCAACGAAGGCGAGAAGTACACCGTTCGTGACGTCAAGCTCAGCGGCGACCTGAAAGTGCCTGAAGACCAGGTCAAGTCCCTGCTGCTGGTTCAAAAAGGCCAGGTGTTCTCGCGCAAGCTGATGACCACCACGTCCGAACTGATCACCCGTCGCCTGGGTAACGAGGGTTACACCTTCGCCAACGTCAACGGCGTGCCTCAGCCTCACGATGAAGACCACACGGTCGACATCACGTTCGCTGTCGATCCGGGCAAGCGTGCTTACGTGAACCGCATCAACTTCCGTGGCAACACCAAGTCCGAAGACGAAGTGCTGCGCCGTGAAATGCGTCAGATGGAAGGTGGTTGGGCTTCGACTTACCTGATCGATCAATCCAAGACGCGTCTGGAACGTCTGGGCTTCTTCAAGGAAGTCAACGTCGAAACGCCGGCCGTACCCGGTGTCGACGATCAGGTTGATGTGAACTACAGCGTTGAAGAACAGGCGTCCGGTTCGATTACCGCCAGCGTCGGTTTCGCCCAGAGTGCCGGTTTGATCCTCGGTGGTTCGATCACCCAGAACAACTTCCTCGGTACCGGTAACCGAGTCAGCGTCGGCTTGACCCGCAGTGAATACCAGAGCCGCTATAACTTCGGTTATGTCGACCCCTACTGGACTGCTGACGGTGTGAGCCTGGGTTACAACGCGTTCTATCGCACCACCGACTACGACGACCTCGATGTCGACGTGGCCAGCTATGCCGTTGACAGCCTGGGTGCGGGCGTGAGCGTCGGCTACCCGATCAGCGAGACTTCGCGTCTGACCTTCGGCCTGACCGCGCAACAAGACAAGATCAAGACGGGTCGCTACACCGTTGATGAGATTTTCGACTTCGTTAACCAGGAAGGCGACAACTACCTGAACTTCAAGGCCTCGGCCGGTTGGTCCGAGTCCACGCTGAACAAAGGTGTATTGGCAACCCGTGGTCGTTCCCAGAGCCTGACTCTGGAAGCCACCACCCCTGGCAGTGACTTGTCGTTCTTCAAACTCGATTACCGTGGCCAGTTGTTCCAGCCATTGTCTGAAAACTACACAATGCGCCTGCACACTGAACTGGGTTACGGCGATGGTTACGGTTCTACCGACGGCCTTCCGTTCTATGAGAACTACTATGCTGGTGGTTTCAACTCGGTTCGTGGCTTCAAGGACAGTACCCTTGGTCCTCGCAGTACACCAAGCCAGGGCACTAACCCGGGTACTCTAAGAGACCCGGACCAGGATCCACTGCCATTCGGTGGTAATGTCCTGATCCAGGGCGGTGTTGAGGTTCTGTTCCCTCTGCCGTTCGTCAAGGATCAGCGTTCCCTGCGTACTTCGGTATTCTGGGACGTAGGTAACGTGTTCGACTCGACGTGCAAAGAAACCAGGAACGCTGACGGTTCGAAGTCCAATACGCAGTGCAACGACATTAGCCTGAGCAACATGGCCAGTTCCGTTGGTATCGGCGTGACATGGGTTACCGCGCTCGGTCCTTTGAGCTTCGCATTGGCGATGCCGGTCAAGAAACCGGATGACGCTGAGACTCAAGTGTTCCAATTCTCCCTCGGCCAGACGTTCTAAGCGTCTGACCCAAGATAACGACAATGGATTTTGTAGGAGTGCATCGTGCGTAAGTTGACTCAATTGGTTCTCCTGGCGACCGTACTGGTAGCAGGCCCGGCTTTTGCCGACATGAAAATCGCCGTTCTGAACTATCAGATGGCCCTGCTGGAATCCGATGCGGCGAAGAAATACGCCGTGGATGCCGAGAAAAAGTTCGGCCCGCAACTGACCAAGCTCAAAAGCCTGGAAAGCAGCGCCAAGGGTATCCAGGACCGTCTGATGGCTGGTGGCGACAAAATGCAGCAAGGCGAGCGTGAACGTCTGGAACTCGAATTCAAGCAAAAGGCCCGTGATTTCCAGTTCCAGTCCAAGGAACTGAACGAAGCCAAGGCCGTTGCCGACCGTGAAATGCTGAAACAGCTCAAGCCGAAACTGGACAGCGCTGTGGAAGAAGTCATCAAGAAAGGTGCTTTTGACCTGGTCTTCGAGCGTGGCGCAGTGATTGATGTCAAGCCTCAGTACGACATCACTCGCCAGGTTATCGAGCGCATGAATCAGCTGAAGTAACCCATGACAGCGACTATAAAGCTCGGCCAGTTGGCAGAGTTCCTCGGCGCCACCTTACGTGGCGACCCGAAGAAAGAAATTACTGGGCTAGCCACTTTGCAAGAGGCTGGCCCAGCTCAGTTGAGCTTTCTGGCAAATCCTCAATACCGTAAATACCTGGCTGACAGCCAGGCCGCAGCTGTTTTGCTGAAGGCCGCTGACGCTGAAGGTTTTGCCGGTGATGCATTGGTGGTGCCGGATCCATACCTGGCCTACGCGCGCGTTTCCCATCTGTTCGATCCCAAGCCCAAGGCGCTTGCCGGTATTCATCCGACAGCGGTGGTGGCAGTGGATGCAGTGGTCGACCCGGCGGCGAGCATCGGTGCTTTTGCGGTGATCGAAAGTGCAGCGCGTATTGGCGCAGGTGTGACCGTTGGGGCTCATTGCTTCATCGGTGCGCGTTGCGAAATCGGCGAGGGCGGCTGGTTGGCCCCGCGTGTCACGCTGTATCACGATGTGCGCATCGGCAAACGGGTGGTGATTCAGTCTGGTGCCGTGCTCGGCGGTGAAGGCTTCGGTTTTGCCAACGAGAAAGGCGTCTGGCAGAAAATCGCCCAGATTGGTGGTGTTTCGATCGGCGATGACGTGGAAATAGGCGTAAATACGGCTATCGATCGCGGCGCACTGGCCGATACCGTTATCGGCAATGGTGTGAAGCTCGACAACCAGATTCAGATTGCTCACAACGTCCAGGTCGGTGACCACACCGCCATGGCCGCCTGTGTGGGGATCTCCGGCAGCACCAAAATCGGCAAGCATTGCATGCTCGCCGGTGGCGTAGGGTTGGTGGGGCATATCGAGATTTGCGACAACGTTTTCCTGACCGGGATGACCATGGTGACCCACTCGATTACCGAGCCGGGTTCCTATTCTTCCGGAACGGCGATGCAACCGGCAGCCGAATGGCGCAAAAGCGCGGCACGTATCCGTCAGCTCGATGACATCGCGCGACGTCTGCGACAGCTGGAAAAGCGTGTAGGGGACGTGACCCCTGACGGTAATGCTTCATCAGATGGCTGATACCATTTCCATATCAAGTGTGCACAGCCGCTAGACTGCCTCCTTGATTTGCTAGAGGAGTGCGCGTCAGTCGCGCGCTCCCAATCTTTACATAGGCTTCCCCCCCGAAATGATGGACATCAACGAGATTCGCGAATACCTGCCTCACCGTTACCCGTTCCTGCTGGTGGACCGGGTCGTGGATCTGGATGTGGAAGGCAAGCGCATCCGCGCCTACAAGAATGTCAGCATCAACGAGCCATTCTTCAATGGTCACTTTCCTGCGCATCCAATCATGCCGGGCGTATTGATCATCGAAGCGATGGCTCAGGCTGCCGGGATCCTTGGTTTCAAAATGCTCGACGTGAAGCCTGCCGACGGCACGCTGTATTACTTCGTCGGCTCTGACAAGCTGCGCTTCCGCCAGCCCGTGCTGCCAGGCGACCAGCTGATCTTGGAAGCCAAGTTCCTGAGCTGCAAGCGTCAGATCTGGAAGTTCGAGTGCCAGGCTTCGGTCGATGGCAAGCCAGTCTGCTCCGCTGAAATCATCTGCGCGGAACGCAAACTATGAGTTTGATTGACCCTCGCGCAATCATCGATCCGACGGCCGTTCTGGCCGACGACGTCGAAGTCGGCCCTTGGTCGATCATCGGCGCAGGTGTGGAAATCGGCGAGGGGACAGTGATCGGGCCGCATGTGATTCTCAAGGGCCCGACCCGAATCGGTAAGCACAACCGCATCTACCAGTTTTCTTCGGTAGGCGAGGACACGCCCGATCTGAAATACAAAGGCGAAGAAACCCGTCTGGTCATCGGTGACCATAACGTCATTCGCGAAGGCGTGACGATTCACCGCGGGACCGTTCAGGATCGTTCGGAAACGACCCTGGGCGATCACAACCTGATCATGGCCTATGCCCACATCGGTCACGACAGCGTTATCGGTAACCACTGTATTCTGGTCAACAACACCGCGTTGGCGGGCCATGTGCACGTTGAAGACTGGGCGATCCTGTCCGGTTTTACCCTGGTTCACCAGTATTGCCACATTGGCGCCCACAGCTTTTCCGGCATGGGCACTGCCATTGGCAAGGACGTTCCAGCCTACGTCACGGTATTCGGCAACCCGGCCGAAGCCCGCAGCATGAATTTCGAAGGCATGCGCCGTCGCGGTTTCAGCGAAGATGCAATCCACGCGCTGCGTCGTGCCTACAAGGTGGTTTACCGCCAGGGCCTGACGGTCGAACAGGCGCTGGCCGAGCTGGCGGAACCCTCGCTTCAGTTCCCGGAAGTCGCGGTGTTCCGTGACTCTATCCAGTCTTCGACCCGCGGCATCACCCGTTAACCATGGCCAATTTGCGTATTGCGCTGGTGGCGGGAGAGGCTTCCGGTGACATTCTGGGTGCGGGTCTCATGCGCGCGCTGAAGGCTCGGCATCCAGCAGTCGAGTTCATCGGTGTCGGCGGTCCGCTGATGCAGGCCGAAGGCCTGACCTCGTATTTCCCGATGGAACGCCTGTCTGTCATGGGCTTGGTGGAAGTGCTGGGCCGTTTGCGTGAGCTGTTGGCGCGTCGCAAGAAACTGGTCGCGGACCTGATCGCCGAGAAGCCGGACGTGTTCATCGGTATCGATGCCCCGGACTTCAACCTCAATATCGAACTCAAGCTGCGTCAGGCCGGGATCAAGACCGTGCATTACGTCAGCCCGTCGGTCTGGGCCTGGCGACAGAAGCGGGTGCTGAAGATTCGCGAAGGTTGCGACCTGATGCTGACGCTGTTCCCGTTCGAAGCTAAATTTTATGAAGAGAAGGGTGTGCCGGTGCGGTTTGTCGGCCATTCCCTGGCCGATGCGATTCCGCTTGAGGCTGATCGCGCCGCAGCGCGGGCCGAACTTGGTTTGCCGGACGGGCCGCTGGTCGCCCTGATGCCGGGCAGCCGTGGCGGTGAGGTCGGGCGCCTTGGTGCGCTGTTCCTCGACACCGCCCAGCGCTTGCGGGCCATGCGTCCGGGCGTACGGTTCGTCATGCCATGCGCGAGCCCACAGCGCCGGGCGCAGCTTGAAGAGCTGCTGGCCGGTCGCGATCTGCCGCTGACCTTGCTCGACGGCAAATCCCATCTGGCCCTGGCTGCTTGCGACGCGGTGTTGATCGCTTCGGGCACGGCTACGCTGGAAGCATTGTTGTACAAGCGACCGATGGTGGTCGCTTATCGCTTGGCACCGCTGACGTTCTGGATTCTTAAACGGATGGTGAAGAGTCCCTACGTCTCCTTGCCGAATCTTCTGGCCCAGCGTTTGCTGGTGCCGGAGTTGTTGCAGGACGATGCGACGGTTGAAGCCTTGGCCCAGACCCTGTCGCCACTGATCGAAGGTGGCCAGGAACAGACCCGAGGCTTTGACGAAATCCACCGAACCCTGCGCTTGGACGCCTCCAATCAGGCAGCGGATGCGGTACTGAACCTGATTGGCAGAGCATAATGAGCAAAGCAAGCAAACAGCTGGGCCTGGATTTTATGCTGGTCGATGAACTTGAAGATCTGGTGGCAGGTGTCGATGAAGTCGGTCGCGGCCCGCTGTGTGGCGCCGTGGTGACGGCGGCAGTGATCCTCGATCCGAGCCGCCCCATCCTGGGCCTCAACGACTCGAAGAAGCTCACCGAAGCTCGCCGTGATGCGCTTTACGACGAAATCTGCGAAAAGGCCCTGAGTTGGTATGTCGCTCGCGCTGAAGTAGAAGAAATCGACGAACTGAACATTCTTCACGCCACCATGCTGGCCATGCAGCGTGCCGTCGAAGGGCTGCACATTCAGCCGAAACTGGCGATGATCGACGGCAACCGTTGCCCGAAGCTCTCGATGCGTGCGGAAGCGGTGATCCAGGGCGATGGCAAGGTACCGGCCATTGCTGCCGCTTCAATTCTGGCCAAGGTCAGTCGTGATCGAGAAATGGCGGCATTCGAACTGATTTATCCGGGTTACGGGATCGGCGGCCATAAAGGCTACCCGACACCCGTTCATCTGGAAGCGCTGGCCCGCTTGGGGCCGACCCCAATCCATCGCCGCTCGTTCGCCCCGGTACGCTTGGCGTATGAAGCGCGGGAAAACCTGATCGAGAGTTAGTCGCAGGCTGATGTTTTACTCAAGGCCCGGTACAATCCGGGCCTTGTTGTCTTCACGTTTCTAGTTTCTAGACAGGATCACTATGCCGGCTTCATTCGTTCATCTACGCCTGCACACTGAATATTCCCTGGTCGACGGTCTGGTGCGGATCAAGCCGCTGGTCAAGACCCTGGTCGGCATGAACATGCCTGCCGTGGCGGTCACCGACCAGAACAACATGTGTTCCCTGGTCAAATTCTATAAAGCCGCCATGGGCGCGGGGATCAAGCCGATCTGCGGCGCCGACCTGTGGCTGTCGAACAAGGATCCGGACAACCCCTTGAGCCGGATCAGTCTGCTGGCGATGAACGCCGTGGGTTATCGCAACCTCACCGAACTGATCTCCCGCGGTTTCATCGACGGCCAGCGCAATGGCTCGGTCATCATCGAGCGCGAGTGGGTGGCCGAAGCCAGCGAAGGCTTGATCATGCTGTCGGCGGCGAAAGAGGGCGAAATCGGTCTGGCCATGCTCAGCGGCAACCCGGACGAAGCCGAAACCCTGGCGCGCGAATGGATGGCGGTGTTCCCGGATCGTTTCTATCTGGAAGTCCAGCGCACCAGCCGCCCCAATGACGAAGAGCAACTGCACGGTGCCGTGGCCCTGGCGGCGAAAATCGGCGCGCCGCTGGTGGCGACCAACGACGTGCGCTTCATCAAGCAGGAAGACTTCGAGGCCCACGAAACCCGCGTTTGCATCGGTGAAGGCCGCGCCCTCGACGATCCGCGGCGTTCGAAGAATTACAGCGATCAGCAATACCTCAAAAGCGCCGAGGAAATGGCCGAGCTGTTCAGCGACCTGCCCGAGGCGCTGGAAAACACCGTCGAGATCGCCAAGCGCTGCAACATCGACGTGAAACTGGGCAAGCACTTCCTGCCCAACTTCCCGATTCCCGATGGCATGACCATCGACGAGTACTTTCGCAAGGTTTCCTTCGACGGTCTGGAAGAGCGCCTCACCGTTCTGCTGCCCAAGGACACCACTGAAGACTACGAAGCCAAGCGCCAGGTCTACGTCGACCGGTTGAATTTCGAGCTGGATATCATCATCCAGATGGGCTTCCCCGGTTACTTCCTGATCGTGATGGACTTTATCCAGTGGGCCAAGAATAACGGCGTGCCGGTAGGTCCGGGGCGTGGGTCGGGTGCCGGGTCGTTGGTGGCCTATGTGCAGAAGATCACCGACCTCGACCCGTTGGAATATGACCTGCTGTTCGAACGTTTCCTTAACCCGGAACGGGTTTCCATGCCCGACTTCGACGTCGACTTCTGCATGGACGGCCGTGACCGGGTCATCGATTACGTAGCCGAGAAATACGGTCGCAACGCGGTAAGCCAGATCATCACCTTCGGTTCCATGGCGGCGAAAGCGGTGGTCCGTGACGTGGCGCGGGTGCAGGGCAAGTCTTACGGCCTGGCGGATCGTCTGTCGAAGATGATTCCGTTCGAAGTCGGCATGACCCTGGAAAAAGCCTACGAGCAGGAAGAAATCCTGCGCGACTTCATCAAGGTCGATGAAGAAGCCGCGGAAATCTGGGAAATGGCGCGCAAGCTTGAAGGTGTTGTGCGTAACGTCGGCAAGCACGCCGGTGGTGTGGTGATCGCGCCGACCAAGCTGACCGACTTCTCGCCGATTTATTGCGATGAAGCGGGCGATGGCCTGGTAACCCAGTTCGACAAGGACGACGTCGAGGCTGCCGGTCTGGTGAAGTTCGACTTCCTTGGTCTGCGGACCCTGACGATCATCGACTGGGCGCTGAAAACCATCAACCGCGACCGCGCCAAGGTCAACGAGCCGCCGCTGGATATCGCCTTTATCCCGCTGGACGACAAACCGACTTACACGCTGCTGCAAAAAGCCGAAACCACCGCGGTGTTCCAGCTCGAGTCGCGCGGCATGAAAGAGCTGATCAAAAAGCTCAAGCCCGACTGCCTGGAAGACTTGATCGCACTGGTGGCCCTGTTCCGTCCGGGCCCGTTGCAATCGGGCATGGTGGACGACTTCATCAACCGTAAGCACGGTCGCGCGGAACTCGCGTACCCGCACTCGGATTACCAGTACGAAGGCCTCAAGCCAGTCCTGGCGCCGACTTACGGCATCATCCTGTATCAGGAACAGGTGATGCAGATTGCCCAGGTCATGGCAGGCTACACCCTTGGCGGTGCAGACATGCTGCGTCGAGCCATGGGTAAGAAAAAGCCCGAAGAAATGGCCAAGCAACGTGGCGGTTTCATTGAAGGTTGCGCCACCAACAATATCGACGCCGACCTGGCCGGTAACATCTTCGACCTGGTAGAAAAATTCGCCGGTTACGGCTTCAACAAATCCCACTCCGCCGCGTACGGTCTGGTGTCGTACCAGACCGCGTGGCTGAAAGCCCACTACCCGGCGCCGTTCATGGCTGCGGTACTGTCGGCGGATATGCACAATACCGACAAGGTCGTGACCTTGATCGAAGAAGTGCGGACCATGAAGCTGCGCCTCGACGCACCGGACGTGAACACCTCGGAGTTCAAGTTCACGGTGAACGACGAAGGCCGGATTATTTACGGATTGGGCGCGATCAAGGGTGTTGGCGAGGGCCCGGTCGAAGCGATCACCGAGGCGCGTCAGGAAGGCCCGTTCAAGGATCTCTTTGATTTCTGCGCCCGGGTTGATCTCAAGCGCATTAACAAGCGCACCCTGGATGGTTTGATCCGCAGTGGCGCGCTGGATCGTCTTGGTCCGTACTTCCACGATGAGCCGAAAGCCTATCAGGCCAACATCGACCGCAACCGGGCGGTCTTGCTGAACGCCATGGAAGGGGCGATCAAGGCTGCCGAACAAACCGCTCGCACCCACGACAGTGGTCATGCCGATCTGTTTGGCGGCCTGTTCGTCGAGGAAGACGCCGATGTTTATGTCAACCACCGCAAGGCCAAGGAACTGACCCTCAAGGAACGCCTGAAAGGGGAGAAAGACACCCTGGGCCTGTACCTGACCGGTCACCCGATCGACGAATACGAAGGCGAGATTCGTCGCTTCGCCCGTCAGCGCATCATCGACCTGAAGCCGGCTCGCGATACCCAGACGGTCGCGGGCATGATCATCGCCCTGCGAGTGATGAAGAACAAAAAGGGCGACAAGATGGGTTTCATCACCCTCGACGACCGCTCCGGGCGGATCGAAGCCTCGCTGTTCGCCGACGCCTTCCATTCCGCGCAGTCGCTGTTGCAGACCGACGCGATGGTGGTGGTCGAAGGCGAAGTCAGCAATGACGACTTCTCTGGCGGCCTGCGGCTGCGGGTCAAGCGGGTGATGAGCATGGAAGATGCGCGCACCAACCTGGCCGAAAGCCTGCGCCTGAAATTGCACACCAAGGATTTGAAGGGCGATCAGCTACGCTGGCTGGGTGAGTTGTTCAAGCGCCACCGCGGCGCGTGCCCGATCACCATGGAGTACACCAGTCCCGATGCGAAGGCCTTGTTGCAGTTCGGCGAGACTTGGCGGATCGATCCGGCGGATGCCTTGATTCAAGCCCTGCGTGACCAGTTCGGGCGAGACAACGTCTTCCTCCAATACCGTTGACGGTCAGGTGCCATTCCTTACCATTGGAACGCGCCTGATCCCGACCCGAATTTTTAATCTCGACCTGAACGCGCCTGTCCCTTAAGGTAGGGCGCGAATAGACAACCGGCCGGCCCAAGCTCTCTTGGAGGTCGACCCAAGACGGACGCCTATGAACCCGAATTTTCTAGATTTCGAACAGCCGATCGCCGACCTGCAAGCCAAGATCGAAGAGTTGCGCTTGGTCGGTAATGACAATTCGCTGAATATCGGCGATGAGATCTCCCGCCTGCAGGACAAGAGCAGCACGCTGACCGAAGACATCTTCGGCAAGCTGACCAGCTGGCAGATCGCACGTCTGGCGCGTCACCCGAAACGTCCTTATACCCTGGACTACATCGAACACATCTTCACCGAGTTCGACGAACTGCACGGCGACCGTCACTTCTCCGACGACGCTGCCATTGTCGGCGGTGTTGCCCGTCTGGACGATCAACCGGTGATGATCATCGGTCACCAGAAAGGCCGCGAAGTGCGCGAGAAGGTTCGCCGTAACTTCGGCATGCCGCGTCCGGAAGGCTACCGCAAAGCGTGCCGCCTGATGGAAATGGCCGAGCGTTTCAAAATGCCGATCCTGACCTTCATCGACACCCCGGGTGCTTACCCAGGCATCGACGCTGAAGAGCGTAACCAGAGCGAAGCAATTGCCTGGAACCTGCGCGTCATGGCTCGCCTGAAAACCCCAATCATCGCCACCGTGATCGGTGAGGGTGGTTCCGGTGGTGCGCTGGCAATCGGCGTCTGCGATCAGCTGAACATGCTGCAATATTCGACCTACGCGGTGATTTCTCCGGAAGGTTGCGCCTCGATTCTGTGGAAAACTTCCGAGAAAGCTCCAGATGCCGCTGAGGCGATGGGCATCACTGCCGAGCGTCTGAAGGGCCTGGGCATTGTCGATAAAGTGATCGGCGAGCCATTGGGCGGCGCTCATCGTGACCCGGCCGCTGCGGCTGCCTCGATCCGCGCCGAACTGAGCTCGCAACTGGCGATGTTGAAGAAGTTCGATAACGAGGCGCTGTTGGCCCGTCGTTACGAGCGTCTGATGAGCTACGGTCTCTGATCTGACGCTGCTTCGGCAAGTGCTGGATAACCAATGTGGGAGCGGGCTTGCTCGCGAAAGCGGTATAACTGACAACCGATGTGTTGAATGTTAAGCCGCTTTCGCGAGCAAGCCCGCTCCCACATTTGATTTGTGCGAAGTGACCGATATGAGCCAGCCTACGATTGATTTGCCAACCAGGCTCCTGCTGAATCTTGCACCTTGGCGCACCGCTACAGCCTGGCGCATTGCCTTCTCCGGTGGTCTCGATTCCACTGTCCTGCTGCACCTTCTCGCACACCTCGCAAAAAACCAATCCTTACCGGCGTTGACCGCCATTCATGTCCACCATGGCCTTCAGGCTGCGGCTGATGCATGGCCGGAACATTGTCAGTCAGTCTGTGATGCGTTGGGAGTGCCGCTAGAGGTCGTGCGTGTTCAGGTTGAACCTGGCGCCAGCCTTGAGCGTGCGGCGCGGGATGCGCGTTATGGCGCCTTCATTGCGGCGACTCATACCGGTGAAGTGCTGCTCACTGGGCAACACCGTGACGATCAGGCGGAAACCCTGTTGTTTCGGCTGATGCGTGGGGCTGGGGTGAGAGGGTTGTCGGGGATGCCGAGCGAGCGTCCTTTGGGCCGGGGGCATCTGCTGCGCCCCTTGCTCGACGTCACTCGCGCCGAGCTTGAGGCCTACGCGACTGAATATCAGTTGAGCTGGATCGAGGATCCGTCGAACCAGGACCGTCAGTTCTCGCGCAATTATCTGCGTCATCAGGTGTTCCCCGTGTTGACCGCGCGCTGGCCGCAAGCGGTGGCGACCATGGCTCGTAGCGCTGCGCATCTGAGTGAAGCGCAGGGGTTGCTCGATGAATTGGCGCAAATCGATCTGGCCCACGCTACCACGGTCAGTGATTTCGATTGGTTGGGTTTGCCGTCGCTGGAGCTGGCACCCCTGGAAAAACTGTCTGATGCGCGCCAGCGCAATGCGTTAAGTCATTGGCTCAAATCGCTGACGACTTTGCCGGACAGTGACCATTGGTCGGGTTGGGAAAATTTGCGCGATGCGACCGGCGATGCGCGTCCGGTCTGGCGGCTGGCGGCGGGTGAATTGCATCGCGCGGGCGGGCGTCTCTGGTGGTTGTCTGGCGGCTGGCTGCGCACTCAGCCATCGCCGGTGTCTTGGGCTGATCCCTCGGTATCACTGGCGTTGCCGGATAACGGCGTACTCATGTTCACCGGTCAGATCCCCGTTGGCCCGCTGCAGATCCGCTATCGTGAGGGGGGCGAGGTCATGAACCTGCCCGATCGCGGCCATCGTGACTTGAAGCGTTTACTCAATGAAAGCGGCATCCCGAGCTTCGCCCGTGGCAGATTGCCGCTGGTCTACAGAGGCGAGCAATTGCTGGCGGTGGCGAACCTGCGGGGGCTAAATGGTGGTGAGCAAGTTGGCTGGTATTTGCATTGGCAGCCTGCGATCGAAGATCAAGGTTTGAGCTGAAAGGGGCTTTCCGGTAGACTACGCTCCCTTCTTGATACAACTTCTGTGGATTCGCCTGAATCGCAGGAGTTGCCGATTACCAAGCAGTCTTTGCTGGGCGATTCCAAAAAATGTGTAGCGAGCAACCTACCGGTGTTTCATCTACCGGTCTGTCCCAACGCGGCGGTTTTTTTGAAAGATGCACTGTGATTAATGCAGGTGATCGGGGGCTTCGGCCTTCCTTCGCTTTCCCCGGCGGCTCGGACCGCTTTAACGCAGACTTCTAGGGTTTTTCATGACGCGCTACATATTCGTCACGGGCGGTGTTGTTTCTTCATTGGGGAAAGGCATTGCCTCGGCTTCATTGGCGGCCATCCTGGAGGCGCGGGGACTTAAGGTCACCATGCTGAAGCTGGACCCGTACATCAACGTTGACCCGGGCACCATGAGCCCGTTCCAGCACGGTGAAGTGTTCGTCACCCACGACGGCGCCGAGACCGACCTGGACCTGGGCCACTACGAGCGGTTCATCCGCACGACCATGACCCAGAACAACAACTTCACCACCGGCCGTGTCTATGAACACGTCCTGCGCAAAGAGCGTCGTGGTGATTACCTGGGCGCAACCATTCAGGTGATCCCGCACATCACCGACGAAATCAAGCGCCGGATCATCAAGGGCGCCGGCGATGCCGACGTGGCCATGGTCGAGATCGGTGGCACCGTGGGTGACATCGAGTCGCAACCGTTCCTCGAAGCGATCCGTCAATTGCGTTTCGAAGTCGGCGCCAAGCGCGCGATGCTGATGCACCTGACGCTGGTGCCGTACATCGCCACGGCCGGCGAAACCAAAACCAAACCAACTCAGCACTCGGTCAAGGAACTGCGTTCCATCGGCTTGCAGCCAGACGTGCTGGTGTGCCGCTCCGATCACCCGATCGACATCTCTTCGCGTCGCAAGATCGCGCAGTTCACCAACGTTGAAGAACGTGCGGTGATCGCGCTGGAAGACGCCGACACCATCTACAAGATCCCGGGCATTCTGCACTCCCAGGGCCTGGATGATTTCGTTGTCGAGCGTTTCGGCCTGCAATGCGACAGCGCCGATCTGTCCGAGTGGGAAGCGGTGGTGGATGCCAAGCTGAACCCGGAACACGAAGTCACCATCGCCATGGTCGGCAAGTACATGGAGCTGCTGGACGCCTACAAGTCGCTGATCGAAGCGATGAGTCACGCCGGCATCAGCAACCGCACCAAGGTCAACCTGCGCTACATCGATTCCGAAGACATCGAAAACCAGGGCACCGCGCTGCTGGAAGGCGTCGACGCGATTCTGGTACCGGGCGGCTTTGGTCTGCGTGGTGTTGAAGGCAAGATCACTGCCGTTCAATACGCTCGCGAAAACAAGGTTCCGTACCTGGGCATCTGCCTGGGCATGCAAGTGGCCGTTATCGAGTTCGCTCGTAACGTCATGGGCTGGAAAGACGCCAACTCCACCGAGTTCGATCGCGCCAGCGGTCACCCGGTCGTGGGTCTGATCACCGAGTGGGAAGATGCCACCGGCGCAGTCGAAACCCGCACCGAAACCTCCGATCTGGGCGGCACCATGCGCCTTGGCGCTCAGGATTGCCTGCTTGAGCCAGGTTCCCTGGTGCACGATTGCTACGCCAAGGATGTGATCGTCGAGCGTCACCGTCATCGCTACGAAGTGAACAACAACCTGCTGCCACAAATCATCGAGGCCGGTCTGAAAATCTCCGGTCGCTCCGGTGATGGCGCGCTGGTTGAAGTGGTCGAAGCGCCGGATCATCCATGGTTCGTCGCTTGCCAGTTCCACCCTGAGTTCACCTCGACACCACGCGATGGTCACCCATTGTTCAGCGGCTTCGTCAAAGCCGCTTTGGCCCAACACCAGAAGAAGGCGTAAACCTGATGGCGCAGAAAATCATCCGCGTAGGCAACATCGAGATTGCCAACGACAAGCCAATGGTGCTGTTCGGCGGCATGAACGTGCTGGAAAGCCGCGACATGGCGATGCAGGTCTGCGAAGAGTACGTAAAGGTCACCGAGAAACTCGGTATCCCTTACGTGTTCAAGGCCAGTTTCGACAAGGCGAACCGTTCTTCTGTGACCTCTTACCGTGGCCCCGGCCTGGAAGAGGGCATGCGGATTTTCCAGGACATCAAGCAAGCCTTTGGCGTGCCGGTCATCACCGACGTCCACGAGCCTGATCAGGCCGCGGTCGTCGCGGAAGTCTGCGACATCATCCAGTTGCCGGCCTTCCTGTCGCGCCAGACCGACCTCGTGGTCGCGATGGCCAAGACCGGCGCGGTGATCAACATCAAGAAAGCCCAGTTCCTTGCGCCTCAGGAAATGAAACACATCCTGAACAAGTGCGTAGAAGCGGGTAACGATCAGTTGATCCTCTGCGAGCGTGGTTCGAGCTTCGGCTACAACAACCTGGTCGTCGATATGCTTGGCTTCGGCATCATGAAGCAGTTCGAATACCCGGTGTTCTTCGACGTGACCCACGCGCTGCAAATGCCCGGCGGTCGCTCCGATTCCGCTGGTGGTCGTCGTGCCCAGGTCACCGACCTGGCCAAGGCCGGCATGAGCCAGTCGCTGGCCGGTCTGTTCCTCGAAGCACACCCGGATCCGGACAACGCCAAATGCGACGGCCCTTGCGCCTTGCGTCTGGACAAACTGGAACCCTTCCTGGCCCAACTCAAAGCACTGGACGAACTGGTGAAGAGTTTTCCGACGGTAGAAACCGCGTAAACCTCAATTCTCCGGTAAAGTACCGCACGATTTAATGCTCAAGCCCTCGGGCTTGAGCCTTATCGTCCGGCAAGCCTGCCCGCTGTCTGTCACTTGCCGACGATAAAAGATTTCCTTCAGCTGCGTCGTTTTCGTCAACTTTGGAGTGTTTACAACAATGGCAAAAATCGTCGACATCAAAGGTCGTGAAGTTCTCGACTCCCGTGGCAATCCCACTGTGGAAGCAGACGTGCTTCTCGATAACGGCATCATCGGCAGCGCTTGCGCGCCATCCGGTGCTTCCACTGGCTCGCGTGAAGCACTCGAGCTGCGTGATGGCGACAAGAGCCGTTACCTGGGCAAAGGCGTTCTGAAAGCCGTCGCCAACATCAACGGTCCGATCCGCGATCTGTTGCTGGGTGCAGACCCAAGCGACCAGAAAGCGCTGGATCACGCGATGATCAAGCTGGACGGCACCGAAAACAAAGCGACCCTGGGCGCCAACGCGATCCTCGCCGTTTCCCTGGCCGCGGCCAAGGCAGCAGCACAGGACCAGGACCTGCCGCTGTACGCGCACATTGCTAACCTGAACGGCACCCCGGGTGTTTACTCGATGCCGGTTCCGATGATGAACATCATCAACGGTGGCGAGCACGCTGATAACAACGTCGACATTCAGGAATTCATGGTTCAGCCGGTAGGCGCCAAGTCTTTCTCGGAAGGTCTGCGCATGGGCACCGAGATTTTCCATCACCTCAAAGCTGTACTGAAGGCCCGTGGTCTGAGCACTGCCGTCGGTGACGAAGGTGGTTTCGCGCCGAACCTTGCCTCCAACGAAGACGCTTTGAAAGTGATCTCCGAAGCCGTGGCCAACGCCGGTTACAAGCTGGGCACCGACGTGACCCTGGCTCTGGACTGCGCAGCTAGCGAATTCTACGAAGACGGCAAGTACAACCTGTCCGGCGAAGGCCAGGTGTTCACCGCTGAAGGTTTCGCCGATTACCTGAAAGGTCTGACCGAGCGTTACCCGATCATCTCCATCGAAGACGGTCTGGACGAGTCCGACTGGGCTGGCTGGAAAATCCTCACCGACAAGATCGGCGAGAAGACTCAGCTGGTGGGTGACGACCTGTTCGTGACCAACACCAAGATCCTGAAAGAAGGCATCGATAAAAAGATCGCCAACTCGATCCTGATCAAGTTCAACCAGATCGGCACCCTGACCGAAACCCTGGAAGCCATCCAGATGGCCAAGGCCGCTGGTTACACCGCCGTAATCTCGCACCGTTCCGGCGAAACCGAAGATTCGACCATTGCCGACCTGGCTGTGGGCACTGCGGCTGGCCAGATCAAGACCGGCTCCCTGTGCCGTTCCGACCGTGTTTCCAAGTACAACCAACTGCTGCGTATCGAAGAGCAGTTGAATGGCAAAGCCAAGTACAACGGTCGCAGCGAGTTCCGCGGCTGATTGCTAAACGGTAAAAAAGACACCGGATTGTGTCGGAAAAATCGCGACAGCGACGGATTTGCCACTAATCTGATGCCTTAAGAGCACAAGCCTGGTTCTTCCAGGCTTCGTGCTATCAGAAGCTTCAAAGTTTTGGCATGGCTGTCTTTTTTCACTGGATACCTGATATTCGATGCGCAGTCCCAATTGGTTGTTCCTCGTCCTGCTCTTGCTGCTGGCTGGCCTGCAGTACCGCCTGTGGGTGGGTAATGGCAGTCTGGCGCAAGTGGCCGAGCTGAAGCAGCAGATTGCGGATCAACACGCCGAGAACGAGGCGTTGCTGGAGCGTAATCGGGTGATGGACGCCGAAGTCAGCGAATTGAAGAAGGGCATGGAGACCGTTGAAGAACGGGCTCGTCATGAGTTGGGCATGGTCAAGGACGGTGAAACCCTTTACCAGTTGGCCCAATGATTAATTCGTTACCGGCCTTCTGGGCCGTGATTCCTGCCGCGGGCGTCGGTGCCCGTATGGCCGCGGACCGCCCCAAGCAATACTTGCAACTGGGCGGGCGCACTATTCTCGAACACAGCCTCGGCTGTTTCCTCGATCACCCTGCCCTGAAAGGGTTGGTGGTCAGTCTTGCAATTGATGATCCTTACTGGCCGAACCTGGCGTGTGCTACTGATCCGCGTATTCAGCGGGTCGAAGGTGGCGCCGAGCGTTCCGGGTCGGTGCTCAATGCCTTGCTGCATCTGCATGCACAAGGCGCTGATGATGAGGATTGGGTGTTGGTTCACGATGCCGCACGACCGAATCTGGCGCGTGATGATCTCGATAAATTGCTCAGTGAGCTGGCCGACGATCCGGTAGGCGGTTTATTGGCGGTGCCTGCGCGCGATACCCTCAAGCGGGTCGACAAGCATGGGCGCGTTCTGGAAACGGTGGATCGCAGTGTGATCTGGCAGGCCTATACGCCTCAAATGTTTCGCCTTGGCGCGTTGCATCGGGCGTTGGCGGACAGTCTGGTGGCGGACGTTGTTGTCACCGATGAAGCCTCGGCCATGGAGTGGTCGGGTCAGGCGCCGCGTCTGATTGAAGGGCGATCCGATAACATCAAGGTCACTCGCCCCGAAGACCTTGAATGGTTGCGGCAGCGTTGGACTAACCGCCGCTAAGTCTTTTCGTGTTCAGGCGGGCCTCCGCCTCGCGAAAGCGGTAGCTGAGGCAATGAACCTGTCATTGACACTCACGGATAGAGCTAACTCCGGTACTCCGGCCGTTCGGCCAACCCTTCCTTCAAGTAATCCACCAACTTGCGCACCTTCGGCGACAGATGCCGTTGCTGCGGATAAAGCGCCCAAACCGCTGTGTTTGGCGGCTGATGGGCTTCCAGCAGCGAAATCAATTCTCCGTTTTTCAGGTATTCCAGGACGTAGTAATCCGGTAACTGACACAACCCAACCCCTTGTAGCGCGGCATCCAACACCGCCTGCCCACTGTTGCAGCGCCAGTTTCCCTGTACGCGCTGGGAAAATTCCCGCCCGTTCTGTTCCAGTTGCCAGATATCCGAGCTGCCGATGAGGCAATTATGGCGACTCAGCTCCGACAAGCTGTGTGGGCGACCATACCGTTCCAGGTAGGACGGCGAGGCGCACAGGTACATGCGCCGTGGTGCCAGGCGTGTGGCGACCAATCTTGAATCCTGCAGGCGGCCGAGGCGGATGGCCAGGTCCAGCCCTTCATGCACCAGATCGAGCGGTCGATTGCTCAGCTCGATGTCGACGCGCAGTTGCGGATACAACCCCATGAAGCGAGTCACCAGAGGCACAATGAATCGTTCGCCGTAGGCCACGGCACAGGTCATGCGCAGCATGCCCTTGGGTTCGCTGGTCAGATCGCCGACAGCGCGCAGTGCTTCTTCGCGACCGTCCTGCAAACGCTGGCAATGCTGCAAAAAGGTTTGCCCGGCCTCGGTCAGCGTGACTCTGCGGGTGCTGCGATAGAGCAAACGGGTTTGCAGGCGCTCTTCCAGTCGTACGATTTGGCGACTGATGTGAGAGGAAGAAACCCCAAGGCGTTCAGCCGCAGCGGTGAATTGGCTGCACTCGGCCACGGCGACGAACTCATCGATGCCTTCCCAGCGGTTTTCGGACATCAGGATTATCCCTGTATGGCAATAATGTTTTGCTTTTACCCTGATTATTCATCGGATGTCGCTGTATTACACTTCTTGTCTCGTTTTTATTCACTGGAGAGTCAACATGATCAAGTCGCGCGCCGCCGTTGCCTTCGAGGCCAAGAAACCCCTCGAGATCGTTGAAGTCGATGTCGCCATGCCCAAGGCGGGTGAAGTCCTGCTGCGCGTCGTCGCCTCCGGTGTCTGTCATACTGATGCCTACACCCTCTCGGGGGCGGACCCGGAAGGTATCTTCCCGTCGATCCTGGGTCATGAGGGTGGCGCGGTGGTCGAAGCGATCGGCGAGGGCGTGACTTCGGTCGCGGTCGGCGACCATGTGATCCCGCTGTACACCCCGGAATGTGGCAAGTGTAAGTTCTGCCTGTCGGGCAAAACCAACCTCTGCCAGGCGATTCGTGCGACCCAGGGTAAAGGCTTGATGCCGGATGGCACTTCGCGTTTTTCCTACAAGGGCGAAACGATTTTCCACTACATGGGCACCTCGACGTTTTCCGAGTACACCGTGCTGCCGGAAATCTCCGTCGCCAAGATTCAAAAAGAAGCACCCCTGGAAAAAGTCTGCCTGCTGGGTTGTGGCGTCACCACTGGCATCGGCGCGGTAATCAACACTGCCAAGGTCAAACCAGGTGACACCGTCGCCATCTTCGGTCTGGGTGGCATTGGTCTGTCGGCTGTGATTGGCGCGGTCAAAGCCAAGGCAGGGCGGATCATCGCCATCGACATCAACCCGGCCAAGTTCGAGATCGCCAGGCAATTGGGCGCGACCGATTGTGTAAACCCGAAAGACTTCGATCGTCCGATTCAGGAAGTGATCGTCGACATGACCGATGGCGGCGTCGACTTTTCCTTCGAATGCATCGGCAACGTCCAGTTGATGCGTGCTGCACTTGAGTGCTGCCACAAAGGCTGGGGTGAGTCGGTGATCATCGGCGTGGCCGGTGCCGGTCAGGAAATCTCAACCCGTCCGTTCCAACTGGTGACCGGTCGCGTCTGGCGCGGTTCTGCGTTCGGCGGTGTGCGCGGGCGTACCGAGTTGCCAAGCTATGTCGAAATGGCCCAGACCGGCGAGATTCCGCTGGATACCTTCATCACCCACACGATGGGCCTGGAAGATATCAACAAGGCGTTTGACCTGATGCATGAAGGCAAAAGCATCCGTAGCGTCATCCATTTCTGAGGTCGGTAATGAGCCTGGAAAATATCTCCTGCCAGAAAAGCTTCGGCGGCTGGCACAAACGCTATCGGCATCGTTCGGAAGTGCTCGGTTGCGACATGGTGTTCGCCGTATACCTGCCACCGCAAGCGGAGCAGGGCGGTAAACTGCCGGTGCTGTACTGGTTGTCCGGCCTGACCTGCACTGATGAGAACTTCATGCAAAAGGCCGGTGCCATGCGCATGGCCGCCGAGCTGGGGCTGATCATCGTCGCACCGGATACCAGCCCGCGCGGCCCTGATGTGCCGGGTGATCCGGACGGTGCCTGGGACTTCGGTCTCGGTGCCGGGTTTTATCTGAATGCCACGCAGGAACCGTGGTCGCGGCACTATCGGATGCATGACTATGTCGTGCAGGAATTGCCGGCATTGGTCGAAGCGCATTTCCCGACATCGGACAAGCGTGGCATCAGCGGTCACTCCATGGGGGGGCACGGCGCGTTGGTCTGCGCCTTGCGCAATCCGGGGCGTTATCTGTCGGTGTCGGCGTTCTCGCCGATCAACAATCCGATTGATTGCCCTTGGGGCCAGAAAGCCTTTTCCCGTTACTTGGGAGAAGACCGTTCGAAGTGGCGTGAATGGGATGCCTGTGCATTGATTGCCGAGGCTTACGAGAAGCTGCCGCTGCTGGTCGATCAGGGTGATCGCGATGATTTCCTGGCCACCCAGCTCAAGCCTGAAGCCCTGCAACAGGCCGCTAAACTGGCGGGTCATCCGCTGACGTTGCGTCTTCAGCCGGGCTACGACCACAGTTATTTCTTCATCGCCAGCTTCATTGACGACCACTTGCAACATCATGCACGCGCCCTAGGCGTCTAATGCAGGTAGAATCACGCCCTGACAAAAATCGGGGCGTTTTTTTATGCGTATTGGCCACGGCTACGATGTGCACCGTTTCGGTGAAGGCGATTTCATCACACTGGGCGGCGTGCGGATTGCACACAGCTTCGGGCTGCTCGCCCATTCCGACGGTGATGTCCTGCTGCACGCCTTGAGCGATGCCTTGCTCGGCGCAGCTGCGCTGGGTGATATCGGCAAGCACTTCCCTGACACCGACCCGCAATTCAAGGGCGCCGACAGCCGTGTGCTGTTGCGTCACGTTGTCGCGCTGATCCATGCCAAGGGTTGGAAAGTCGGCAACGTCGATAACACCATCGTCGCCCAGGCCCCGAAAATGGCCCCGCATATCGAATCGATGCGCGCGCTGATTGCCGCGGATCTTCAAGTTGAGTTGGATCAAGTGAACGTAAAAGCTACCACCACCGAAAAGCTTGGCTTTGTGGGGCGCGAAGAAGGCATTGCCGTGCACTCCGTTGCTCTGTTGCTGCGCGCATGAACGAACTGCAATTGCTCGGCCCTCGGGCCTATGGTCAAGCCCTCGGCAGTGCGGTATTGAAAGCCACGGCGGAAGATTTCCAGGTTGACGAAGTCCTCGATATTCCCTTCAGCGGCGAAGGTGAACACCTGTGGATCTGGGTGGAAAAGCGCGGTCTGAATACCGAAGAAGCGGCACGGCGCATCGCCAAGGCGGCGGGTGTGCCGTTGCGTACTGTCAGCTATGCCGGCCTCAAGGACCGACAGGCGCTGACTCGCCAGTGGTTCAGCGTGCAACTGCCGGGCAAGGCTGATCCTGATCTGTCGGCGGCGGAAAACGACACGCTGAAAATCCTCAAGACCGGTCGGCATAAACGCAAACTGCAACGCGGTGCCCACTCGGCCAATGGCTTCACCTTGCGCTTGACCCAGTTCGCCGGTGACAAGGCAGCGATTGAAGAGCGTCTGCAGCTGATCGCCAAGCAAGGTATTCCCAATTATTTTGGCGCCCAGCGGTTCGGGCATGACGGCGGCAACGTCGTCGACGCCCGTGCCTGGGCAGCGCGCAAGGCCCTGCCGGAACAACGCAACGTACGTTCGCGGCTGCTCTCCACTGCGCGCAGTTTTCTGTTCAATCAAGTGTTGGCGGCGCGTGTCGTCGATGGCACCTGGCAGCGCGCTCAGGTGGGTGATCTGCTGGCGTTCACCGACAGCCGCAGTTTTTTCCCGGCCGGAGAGGCCGAATGCAGTGACCCTCGCCTGGCGATTCTCGACCTGCACCCGACCGGCCCGCAGTGGGGCGAAGGTGACTCGCCGACGTCAGGCGCTGTCCATGAACTGGAGCAGGTAATCGCCGCGCGCGAAGCGGATCTGCGCGATTGGTTGATTAACGCCGGAATGAGCCACGAACGTCGCATCCTGCGGCTGCCCATTGGCGGGTTGACGTGGCATTATCCCGAGCCTGACATTCTGCAACTGGAATTCGTCCTGCCGGCCGGATGCTTCGCCACCGTATTGGTGCGTGAACTCGTCGATCTGGTGCCGGTGGGGCAGACGGACAGCCCATGCGTATTCTGATTTCTAACGACGATGGGGTAACCGCACCCGGTCTCGCCGCGCTTTATGCTGCGCTGGCGGATTACACCGAATGCGTGGTTATCGCCCCGGACCAGGACAAAAGCGGCGCCAGCAGCTCGCTGACGCTCGACCGTCCGTTGCACCCGCATACCTTGGCCAATGGCTTTATCAGCCTCAACGGCACACCCACCGACTGCGTGCACCTGGGCCTTAACGGCTTGCTGGAACTCGAGCCGGACATGGTGGTTTCCGGCATCAACCTGGGGGCCAACCTGGGAGATGACGTGCTGTATTCCGGCACCGTGGCGGCGGCCCTCGAGGGACGTTTCCTTGGGCGTCCTTCGTTTGCCTTTTCGTTCGTCTCACGGCAAGTAGAGAACCTCCCCACAGCCGCTTATTTTGCGCGCAAACTGGTAGAGGCTCACGCGGACCTTGAACTGCCACCGCGCACGGTACTGAACGTGAACATTCCCAACTTGCCTCTGGAGCACATCCGCGGAATTCAGCTGACCCGCCTCGGCCATCGCGCCCGCGCCGCGGCACCGATGAAAGTGGTCGACCCGCGCGGTAAATCCGGTTACTGGATCGCCGCGGCGGGGGATGCTGAAGATGGCGGCCCGGGTACCGATTTCCATGCGGTGATGCAAGGCTATGTTTCAATCACGCCACTGCAACTGGATCGCACCTTTAATGATGCCTTCAGAAGTCTCGATGGCTGGCTGGAGGGTCTGCGTTAATGGCTCGTGAACAAGACCATATTCTGCATCGCGGTATCGGGATGACCTCTCAACGAACCCGTGAGCGTCTGATTCAGCGCCTCTATGAAGAGGGAATATCCAACGCCAAGGTGCTGGAAGTCATCCGCCGCACCCCGCGTCATCTGTTCGTCGATGAGGCGTTGGCTCATCGCGCCTATGAAGATACGGCGCTGCCGATCGGGCATAACCAGACCATTTCCCAGCCTTATATGGTGGCTCGCATGAGCGAGCTGCTGCTGGAAGCCGGTCCGTTGGACAAGGTGATGGAAATCGGCACCGGTTCGGGTTACCAGACGGCGGTGCTGTCGCAATTGGTCGAGCGGGTTTTTTCCGTGGAGCGCATCAAGGTTCTGCAAGACCGGGCCAAGGAGCGCCTGGTGGAGCTGAACCTGCGCAACGTGGTGTTTCGCTGGGGCGATGGCTGGGAAGGCTGGCCGGCGCTGGCGCCTTACAACGGCATCATTGTCACCGCCGTGGCCACCGACGTGCCTCAGGCACTGCTCGATCAGTTGGCACCGGGTGGGCGACTGGTCATTCCGGTCGGCTCCGGTGAAGTTCAACAATTGATGTTGATCATCCGTGAAGAACAGGGCTTTTCAAGACGTGTTCTGGGGGCGGTGCGCTTTGTGCCATTGCTCAATGGGCCGTTGGCCTGAGCATTTGTTTAAGCACGCTGAATTCTCTTCGATTGCCTGGGTCTTACAGCGGCATCGATTGGTTAAACGGAATTCATCGTCAGGCAGCAAACGTGTGCGTGAAGCGAGTTCGCTTCATTAAAGGTAAAGCCTGTTCGGCCCGTTATACTTTCGACATTTCGTGCCGGAGCACGGCAATCCACATTATCAGCCACCAAAAAGGGAGCGGCGGGTGAGTCTCACAGTCATTGCGCAGCGAATGGGTATAACGAGCTTTCAGCGTCTGGTGACTGGCCTTGTCTTGAGTACCTTGCTGGTCGGATGTTCCAGCACCAAATCAGGGAGTGCGAGCGTCGTCGATCGCAACAACGCGGTCGCCCAGCGTCCGGCCGTGACCACCGGCCAGTACATTGTCCGACCCAAGGACACTTTGTTCTCCATCGCTTTTCGCTACGGTTGGGACTACAAAGCCCTCGCGGCACGGAACAATATTCCTACGCCTTATACGATCCATCCGGGTCAGACAATTCGCTTCGACGGTCGCAGTGGTTCAACACCGACGGCGGTAGTGAGTTCGTCCAGTTCCTCGCCTTCGTCGTCGAGTAAAACCACTGTAATTCGGCGTCAGGCAAATGGCGCGACGACCAGCACAACAGTGCTTGCACCGTCCGTCGCCAACAAGCCGGCACCTGCTCCACTACCTCCTGCCGGTCCGGCCCCGACGGGCTGGGGGTGGCCTTCTAATGGCATTCTGATTGGTAAATTCTCTTCAAACGGTAGTTTGAATAAAGGAATTGATATCGCCGGAGATTTGGGACAGCCTGTTTTAGCTGCGTCTGATGGGACGGTGGTATACGCCGGGAGTGGCTTAAGGGGCTACGGCGAATTAGTCATCATCAAACACAGCGACACCTACGTCAGTGCCTACGGACATAACCGCAGGCTGTTGGTTCGGGAGGGGCAGCAGGTCAAAGTCGGACAGACAATTGCCGAAATGGGGTCAACGGGTACAGACCGGGTGAAACTGCATTTTGAGATTCGCCGACAAGGTAAACCTGTAGATCCGCTGCAATTCCTGCCACGTCGTTGATTTGTTAGCCAGCCTGTTCCGTCACGTAGAGGGAACAGGCTCCAGCGTTGCCAGGGATCAAGGCGCCGCTTGAGCTTGAGGTCGAACTCACCAAAGGACTATAACAATGGCTCTCAGTAAAGAAGTGCCGGAGTTTGACATCGACGATGAGGTTCTCCTGATGGAGACCGGCATCGCCACGGATTCGATGTCGAATGATGAAGGGGATGCACCACCTTCCGTTCGTGCCAAATCCAAACACTCCGCTTCGCTTAAGCAACACAAGTACATCGACTACACACGGGCACTCGATGCCACGCAGCTGTACCTCAACGAAATCGGCTTTTCCCCATTGCTCTCCCCGGAAGAAGAAGTTCATTTTGCGCGCTTGTCGCAAAGTGGCGATCCGGCCGGACGCAAGCGCATGATTGAAAGCAACCTGCGGCTGGTGGTGAAAATCGCCCGGCGTTACGTCAATCGTGGGCTGTCGCTGCTGGACCTGATCGAAGAGGGCAACCTCGGCCTGATCCGGGCAGTAGAAAAGTTCGATCCCGAACGCGGATTCCGCTTTTCGACCTACGCCACCTGGTGGATTCGTCAGACCATCGAGCGCGCGATCATGAATCAGACCCGGACCATCCGGTTGCCGATCCATGTGGTCAAAGAGCTCAACGTGTACTTACGAGCTGCACGGGAGCTGACTCAAAAGCTCGATCACGAACCCTCACCCGAAGAAATCGCCAACCTGCTGGAGAAACCGGTAGGCGAGGTCAAGCGCATGCTCGGCCTGAACGAGCGGGTTTCTTCGGTCGACGTCTCGCTGGGTCCGGATTCGGATAAAACCCTGCTGGACACCCTGACCGACGACCGCCCGACCGATCCATGTGAACTGTTGCAGGACGACGACCTGTCACAGAGCATTGATCAGTGGCTCTCGGAGCTGACCGACAAGCAACGCGAGGTGGTCGTACGCCGCTTCGGCTTGCGAGGTCACGAGAGCAGCACACTTGAAGACGTAGGCCTGGAAATCGGCTTGACCCGGGAGCGGGTCAGGCAAATCCAGGTTGAAGGCCTCAAGCGTCTTCGGGAGATTCTCGAGAAAAACGGCCTGTCGAGTGAGTCGCTGTTCCAATAAGCAACTCGTTCTGCCGGTACAAAAAGCCCCGACTTGGTTTGGGGCTTTTTGTTTCCGGGAATATGAGAAGTGCGTTGTTTTTTGCACCGCCTCAGGTTTGTAGTCTCGTGTTGTAAGACTTTGCTTACTCTTTCGTAAGTGTTCGTTATTTTTACACCCTGGTAGTTGTCTATTTAATCTGTTGTGTTTGTTTATCTTATTGATTTATATGATTATTTTTTTAGATTAACGGCATGTGACAGTCGATTTCAGCGACGGAGGCCGATTGCTCTTAGTGGGGAATTCTCTAGTATTTGAACTGTGTCGACGGATAGACACGCCCTTCAAGGAAGAGGGGAACGGACATCGCAGGAAGCGGTTCATCAGGACGATGAAAAGGAACACAAGGAATAGGGAAAAAATGTGGGCGGGTCAAACCGCCCCTTTTTTTTGCCTGCAGAAAAGCAAAAAGGCCCACAAGGGGGCCTTTTCGAGAACGCGAGGGAAATCAGCGTTCGAGGTGTTCGATTTTGTTTGGCTTGCCATCCCATTCAGCGGAATCGGGCAATGGATCTTTGCGTTCAGTGATGTTCGGCCATACCTCGGCCAATTCCATGTTCAGCTGAATGAAGTTTTCCATGCCGGCCGGCACTTCATCTTCGGAGAAGATGGCCACGGCAGGGCATTCTGGTTCGCACAGTGCGCAGTCGATGCACTCATCCGGGTGAATCACCAGGAAGTTCGGGCCTTCGTAAAAGCAGTCCACCGGACAGACTTCTACGCAGTCGGTGTACTTGCACTTGATGCAGTTGTCGGTGACGACGAAGGTCATTTCTAATTTTCTCCTCAGGCGGCGGCAGCGGAGCCCCTTCACGTTGGGGTCGCCAGGTTTGAGAGCGATAGTATAGTCTGCAGGCCAGGCTATTAGCCTGCAGCATCCCAAACCGCGCGAGATTCTAACAGCTTGCAGGCAAGTGCGTTAGATCCGTGTCTTTAGTGTATAGAGCATTTCGAGTGCACGACGCGGTGTTATGTCGTCCAGATCAAGTTTGGCCAGTTCATCCAGCACCGGGTGCGGCAGGCTGGCGAACATGTCGCTCTGCTGCGGCGTGACCGGTTTGCCTTTGGCCGGCTTCGGAACCTCATGAGGCAGCGCTGTGGATTCCAGTCGGCTCAGATGTTCACGAGCACGCACGATCACTTCACTCGGCACACCGGCCAACTGCGCAACCGCCAGGCCATAGCTCTGATTGGCAGGCCCAGGCAACACGTGGTGCAGGAACACGATGCGTTCGTTGTGTTCGGTGGCATTGAGGTGCACGTTGGCCACCAGCGGTTGGGCTTCCGGCAGCACTGTCAGCTCGAAATAGTGGGTGGCGAACAGGGTATAGGCCCGTAGATGCGCCAGACGCTCAGCCGCGGCCCAGGCCAGGGACAGACCGTCGAAGGTGCTGGTGCCGCGACCGACTTCGTCCATCAGTACCAGGCTGCGTTCGGTGGCGTTGTGCAGAATGTTCGCGGTTTCGCTCATTTCGACCATGAAGGTCGAGCGTCCACCTGCCAGGTCATCGCTGGAGCCGATCCGGGTGAAGATTCGGTCGACCAAGGACAATTCGCAACTGGCCGCCGGCACGAAACTGCCGATATGCGCCAACAGTACGATCAATGCGGTCTGACGCATGTACGTGGATTTACCGCCCATGTTCGGGCCAGTGATCACTAGCATGCGTGTGTTGTCGTCAAGGCTCAGGTCGTTGGCCACGAACGGCGTAGTGAGTACTTGTTCGACCACCGGGTGCCGACCTTGGGTGATGCGCATGCACGGCTCGCTGACGAAACGTGGGCAGTTCAGGTCCAGATTCAGTGCACGCTCGGCGAGGTTGCTCAGCACGTCCAGCTCGGCCAGTGCGGCGGCGGTGTCCTGCAAGGGCGGCAATTGGGCGATCAGGTCTTCGAGCAGCGCTTCGTAGAGCATCTTCTCGCGCGCCAGGGCGCGGCTCTTGGCCGACAGCGCCTTGTCTTCGAACGCTTTCAGTTCTGGGGTGATGAAGCGCTCGGCACCCTTGAGCGTCTGGCGACGGATATAGTCCGCCGGTGCCGACTCGGCTTGCTTGCTCGGCAGTTCAATAAAGTAGCCGTGAATGCGGTTGTAGCCGACCTTGAGGTTAGCCAGGCCGGTACGGGCCTTTTCCCGGGCTTCGAGATCGATCAGGAACTGCCCGGCATTTTCGCTGAGCGATTGCAACTCGTCGAGTTCGCTGTCGTAACCGGTTTTCAACACGCCGCCGTCACGGATCACCGCCGGCGGGTTGTCGATGATGGCTTTCTCCAGCAGCGCCGCCAGTTCCGGATAGGTGCTGGTGGTCGTCGCCAGTTGCATGATGTGCGGGGCTTCAAGCTCGGCCATCGCTAGCTGCAACTCTGGCAATGCACCGAGGGCATCGCGCAGGCGCGCCAAGTCACGAGGACGGGCATTGCGCAGGCCGATCCGCGCCAGTATCCGCTCGATGTCACCGATTTCCTTGAGCTGCGGTTGTAGTTTTTCGAAGCGGTAACCGTCGAGCAGGCAAGTGATCGAGCTCTGTCGCGCCAGCAATACGGTCAGATCCCGAAGCGGACGGTTCAGCCAGCGGGTCAGCAGACGGCTGCCCATGGCGGTCTGGCAGCGATCGACCACCGATTGCAAAGTGTTGTCACGACCGCCGGCCAGGTTGGTGTCCAGCTCCAGGTTGCGACGGCTCGCGCCGTCCAGCACCACGGTGTCGTCCAGGCGTTCATGACGCAGGCTGCGCAAGTGGGGCAGGGCGGTGCGCTGGGTTTCCTTGGCATAGCTGAGCAGGCAGCCAGCAGCGCCGATAGCCAAGGTCAGGTTCTCGCAGCCGAAACCTTTCAGGTCCTGGGTGGAAAACTGCTGGCAAAGACTTTTCAGCGCCGAATCACGTTCGAAATCCCACGGCGCACGGCGACGAACCCCACGACGTTTCTCCGCCGGCAAGTCTTTCGGCCAGTCGTCCGGGATCATCAGCTCAACCGGGTTGACCCGCTCCAGTTCCGCCAGCAGGTTTTCCCAGCCCTTGATCTCCAGCACGGTGAAGTTGCCGCTGGTGATGTCCAGCACCGCCAGACCGAACAGACGCTCGTCACCCAGTACCGCCGCGATCAGGTTGTCCCGACGTTCATCCAGCAGCGCTTCATCGCTGACCGTGCCGGGGGTGATAATCCGCACCACCTGACGATCCACCGGGCCTTTGCTGGTGGCCGGGTCGCCGACCTGCTCACAAATCACCACCGACTCGCCGAGCTTCACCAGTTTCGCCAGGTAACCTTCCGCGGCGTGGTAAGGAATCCCACACATCGGAATGGCCTGCCCCGCCGATTGCCCACGAGCCGTCAGGGTGATGTCCAGCAATTTGGCGGCCTTCTTCGCGTCTTCATAGAAGATCTCGTAGAAGTCGCCCATGCGGTAGAACATCAGCTGGTCAGGGTGCTGGTTCTTCAGGCGCCAGTACTGCTGCATCATCGGGGTGTGGGAAGACAGATCGGAGAGGGCTTTATTCATCGGAAATTCAGGAAAACTCGTTGAAAGGTGTAGGGCAAAGGAGGGGCATCGGCCCGGCTTTTCCGCGATGGGCGCAAGATTACCATGGGCGGTCTGCCTGACGCAGGCATGAAAGCCTCCCGGTACATTTCTGCCGACTATGCACGATCTATGCAAATCAGCATTTGTCTTCCGAAAAAAGATCAAGCACTATGCGCGTTATGCAAAAACGCAATGTTTCTACCGTCTTAAGAGCGCTGCTCGATCAGCACGGGATCTCCCCCACGGAGCTTCACCGTCGCACCGGCGTGCCTCAATCCACTCTCTCGCGGATCCTCAGCGGGAAGATCGTCGATCCTTCGGATAAACATATTTCGAAGATTGCCGAATACTTCTCCGTGAGCACCGATCAGTTGCGTGGCCGTGCGGATGTCGCGCGCGCCGCCAGCGCCGGGCGCGATGAGTCGCACTCGGAACTCAAGGACATAAGCCTGTGGGACGACGATACGCCCGTCGATGATGACGAGGTGTCGGTCCCCTTTCTTCGCGAGGTTGAATTGGCCGCTGGATCAGGAAGATTCGTCATCGAAGAGAGCGAGCGCTCTAGCCTGCGCTTCGGCAAGCGTAGCTTGCGCCACAACGGCGTGCAGTTCGACCAGGCTAAATGCGTGACCGTGCGCGGCAACAGCATGTTACCGGTGCTGCGCGATGGCGCCACGGTCGGGGTGAATGCCGGTAAATGCGGGATTGGCGACATCGTCGACGGCGACCTGTACGCCATCAACCACAACGGCCAGTTGCGGGTGAAGCAGCTTTATCGCCTACCGACAGGCATTCGCCTGCGCAGCTTCAATCGCGATGAGCATCCGGACGAGGACTACAGCTTCCAGGAAATCCAGGAAGAGCAAATCGTCATCCTTGGTCACGTCTTCTGGTGGGGCATGTACGCCCGCTAACCTCACCACTGTCAGATAAAACCCGTCGCCCGACGGGTTTTTTTTCGCCTGTCCAAAACCGCCAACGCCTTTGCCTGCGGGGCTTTCATGCGTCTATGCATTGGTGATGCATAAATAAATGCATTTATGCATTGACTGTATATGCATCCATGCATATTCTTTGTCTCAAGCCACTCAACAAAGCGGCTCGAAACGAAGCTTTTTAGTTCCACCACAAAGGCAGCGATGAACCGGCCTCAACGGTTCAGAGGGTTGGCAACTGACCCGGGTGTGCAGCGTAAAGCACCAGAAGCAGTTATCCGGCGGGCAGGGACCGCGGTCGGAAAAACAATTTGAATGGATCCGTACCGCGCCAGTAGCGCCGAAAGATCAACTCCCTTCAGGCCATTGGCCAAGGAAGGCGAAGGACCGCATTACTGAAAAGCCCGGCCAATGCCGGGCTTTTTGGAATGCCTACCTCAAGAGACATCGTTTGAACTCAACACATATCACTCATCAATCACCCCCAGGAGGCGTGACATGACAAACGAGCAACAAGCGTTGCTGGACATGCCGATCTGGCTGGTCATCGTTCTCGCCCTGGTGGGCGGGGTGTCCGGCGAAATGTGGCGCGCCGACAAGGAGGGCGCCCGTGGCTGGTCGCTGCTGCGGCGTCTGGCGCTGCGTTCCGGGGCCTGCATGATCTGCGGGGTCTCGGCAATCATGCTGCTGTACGCCGCCGGCGTGTCGATCTGGGCCGCCGGTGCCTTTGGCTGCCTGACGGCGATGGCCGGTGCGGACGTGGCCATAGGGCTTTACGAACGTTGGGCCGCCAAGCGGATTGGTGTTTGTGAGGTTCCACCGCGCGATACGTCTCAGGATCATTGATCTCTCAATCCGAAGGAGCGTCGTCCAGAGTGCATACCGCACTGACCCGCAAGGACGCGGGTTTCCCACGGCCAGTACCGTTCACTCAAACCCGCCGCGGCGGGTTTTTTATTGCCCGGTGAAGAACTATGAAGATCACAGCCCTGATCACACAACTGCGCGATCAATGCCCAACCCTGGCCAATCGCGTGGCCGCCGGCATCGACCTCGCCACGCTGCAAGCCAACACCCCGCTGCAAACCCCCTGCGCCTATGTGGTGCCGATTGCCGATCTGGCGAGCAAGAGCGTCGCGCAAAACCTGATGCTGCAACCCATCCGCGACCGCTTCGAAGTAACCCTGGTACTCGACACCACGGACGCTACAAAAGCGCTGGATCTGTTGCATGACCTGCGCGCCGAACTCTGGCGCGCTCTGGTGGGTTTCAAGCCCGGCAGCGACTACGACGCCATCGAGTACGACGGCGGCGAACTGGTTTCCATCAACAGCAGCCGCGTGCTGTATCGACTGCGCTTTTTTGCCGAATTCCAGCTCGGTCGCAATTTGCCGGGTCAGCCGGCGGAGAGCTGGCACGAGCGTGAACTGGACGGTTTGTCGTCCTTTACCGGGGTCACCGTGCGGGTCGATGCTATCGATCCGGCGGACCCCAATCTGCAACGCCCAGGCCCCGACGGGCGCCTGGAACTGACTTTCTCTGGAGACGTAACCCCATGAGCAAACGCATCACCGTGCTGCCGGCCCCGGGCCGTGTCGTGCCGGACCCGGAAGCGGGCGATCTGTTGCCCCTCGAGGGCCGTGAAGTGCCGGACAACGCCTGGTGGCGTCGACGTCTGGCCGATGGCGATATCACTACCAAAGCCGTGAAAGCGGCGAAACCACAGGGAGCCAAATAATGGCGATCGGATTCAGCAACATCCCCGCGGACATTCGTGTTCCGCTGTTCTATGCCGAAATGGATAACTCGGCCGCCAATAGCGCGTCGTCGGCCATGCGCCGCCTGATCGTCGCTCAGGTCAACGACAACATCGTACCAGCCGACGTCGGCAAACTGGTGTTGGTGTCCAGCGTGGCGCTGGCCAAAAGCATTGGCGGCCAAGGCTCGATGCTCGCCTCGATGTACGAAACCTGGCGCAAGACCGATCCGATCGGCGAGATCTGGTGCCTGCCGCTGCACAACACTGAAGGCAGCATCGCCAAAGGTGTGCTGACCCTGACCGGTGCCGCGACCCAGAGCGGCGTGCTTAACCTGTACGTCGGCGGCGTTCGTGTTCAAGCGGCCATCGTCAACGGTGCCACTGCGGCCCAAGCGGCCACGGCCTTGGCACTGAAAATCAATGCATCCGCCGATCTGCCGGTCAGTGCTGCAGCGGTCGACGGTATCGTCACCCTGAGCGCCAAATGGACCGGCGACAGCGGCAACGACATCAGCCTGCAATTCAATCGCCTGGGCAAGAGCAACGGCGAAGAAACCCCGGCCGGCCTGACCTCGGCCATCACCGCCATGACTGGCGGCGCCGGTGTACCGGATCAAGTCGCCGCCGTGGCGGCGCTGGGCGATGAACCGTTCGAGTTCATCTGCATGCCGTGGTCGGATCTGTCGACCCTCAACACCTGGCAAGCCGTCATGGATGACAGCACCGGTCGTTGGTCCTGGGCCAAGCAATTGTTCGGTCACGTCTACAGCGCCAAGCGCGGCACCATCGGTACGCTGGTGGCGGCCGGTCAGGCGCGTAACGACCAGCACATGACCATCCAGGCGCTGGAACCGGGCGTACCGCAACCGTTCTGGGTGCAGGCCGCGGCACTGGCTGCGCGCACCTCGGTGTTTATCTCTGCCGACGCCAGCCGTCCGACCCAAAGCGGCAGCCTGCCAGGTCTCGACCCGGCACCGGCGAGCGAGCGTTTCACCCTGACCGAGCGTCAGTCGCTGCTCAACTACGGCATTGCCACCGCGTACTACGAAGGCGGCTACGTGCGCATTCAGCGTTCGATCACCACCTATCAGAAGAACGCCTACGGCCAGGCAGATAACTCCTATCTGGACAGCGAAACCATGCACCAGTCGGCGTTCATCGTGCGTCGTCTGCAAAGCGTGATCACCAGCAAATACGGTCGCCACAAACTGGCCTCCGACGGCACCCGTTTCGGCGCCGGCCAGCCCATCGTCACCCCGAGCACCATTCGCGGTGAGCTAATTGCCCAGTACGCCAAGCTCGAACTGGAAGGCCACGTGGAAAACGCCGAGCTGTTCGCCGAACACCTGATCGTCGAGCGCGATGTTCAAGACCCGAGCCGGGTCAACGTGCTGTTCCCGCCGGATTACATCAACGGCCTGCGCGTGTTCGCGCTGCTCAACCAGTTCCGTCTGCAGTACGACGACGCAGCCTGATCGCTGCGCTGACTGTGTGAATTCAGCCCACCTCGCGTGGGCTTTTTATTTGAAGGGAGAAACACCATGGGTCAACTGATTGCGGGCACCTGCTACGTCAAAGTGGACGGCGCTCAACTGACCATCAACGGCGGCTGCGAAGCACCATTGATGGCCGTTAAACGGGAAACCGTCGTGCCGGGCTTCTACAAGGAAACCGACATCGCGCCGTCGTTCAAAGTGACGGCGCTGCACACCGCAGACTTCCCGCTCAAGCAACTGATCGCAGGCACTGACATGACCGTCACCTGCGAATTCAGCAACGGCAAAGTCTACGTGCTGGCCGGCGCCTACCTGGTGGAAGAGCCGGTATCCAAAGGCGACGACGCCACCATCGAACTGAAATTCGAAGGCATCAAGGGGACCTGGCAATGAGCAACGCCGTGAAGCTTCAAGTTGCGATCGAAGCCCACGGCGAGCCCTTGACCGAACTCAACCTGCGCCGTCCGACGGTGCAGGAAGTGCGGGCGATCAAGGCGCTGCCGTACAAGATCGACAAGAGCGAAGAGGTCAGCCTCGACATGGACGTCGCGGCCAAATACATCGCGGTGTGCGCCGGCATCCCGCCGTCGTCGGTCAACCAGCTGGATCTGGCTGACCTCAATACGCTGAGTTGGGCCGTCGCGAGTTTTTTCATGAGTGCGGCGTCGGAGCCATCACCGACCTGATCGCAGTCGCCTATGACCTGGCCTGGTTCTGGAAGGTTGACCCCGAACAGATGATGGCCAGGCCACTGGATGTGCTCCGCGAATCGCTGGAGCACGCGCAACGGATCAATGCGATGCAGCAGGTGCAGTGATGGCAGACACACAAACACAAGAGAAAACCTCGGTGCTGCTCACCGGCATCGATGAACTGTCACCCAAGCTCGGCGCCCTTCGGGCAAAAGTCGAGCGCTTCAAGAACAACCTGGAGCAGACCGGCCTCGGCAAACTGGACATCAGCGGTCTGTTCAAGGGCGGCAGCGTGATCACGCCGTTCGTGGAGGGGATCAAAGCATCCGACGCCTTCAAGGGCAAATTGACTGAGGTCAGCGAATCGGCCGAAGGCGTTGATTTGCCCAAAGCGCCAGCGAGTGCCACGCAAAACATGAATGTGTTCAGCCGCTCGATGGAGCAGGTGTCGGTCGCGGCCAACACGGCCTTGCAGCCTGCCGTCGCTACGGTAACGGCAGGTCTTCAACCGTTGTTGGTTGGGTTTGGCAGTCTGCTCGATGACAACCCGAAACTGGTCGAAGGTCTGGCGGCAGGGGCCATTGCGTTCTCGGCGATGCAAACCGCCGTGACCGGCGCGACGCAAGTGTTCGAGCTGATGAGCATGGTGCTCAAGACCAATCCGATCATGCTGATTGCCATGGGTATCGCCCTGGCGGCCGGTTTGATCATTGCCAACTGGGAGCCGATTTCGACGTTTTTCGCCGGGCTCTGGCAAAAGGTTGTCAGTTATTGGGCGCCGATCAGCGGAGTTTTCTCGGATATTTTTGATCGAGTGAAAGCAGTCGTGAGTGCGGGATTCGATTTCCTCAAGGCGTGGTTTGCCTGGACGCCCTACGGAATGATCCTGAACAACTGGGGGGCCGTTGTCGGTTTGTTTGCGGCGATCTGGGATCTGCTCGTGGCACTGACTGTGCCGGTGAAGGAGAAACTGCGCAGCCTGTTCGACTGGGTGCCGCTGGACGCTATTGCCGCGGCTTGGGATCAGGTGCCTGCCATGTTCTCGGGCTACTGGGAGTCGATCAAACTTGGAGCGCAGGCGTTCTTTTCCTACCTCGGCGGGTTGTTCACTTGGTCGCCCTTGGACGCACTGAGCGAAACATGGGCATCTGTGGTTCAGTTTTTCAGTGAAAAAGCGGAAAAGCTCCGGGCCATTCTGGCGCCGATCCAGGAGATGCTGGGCGGTAGTTTTGGTGGTTTTATCGCCAAAATTACCGGCAAGGTCGAAGGCTTCACCGAGGTGCAAAAGAAAACCAATGCCGAAGGCAAGGGTGAATTTGCGCCAGCAGCGGCGTTCTTTGGTGACGCTTCCGAGCCAGCCTCGAGCGCGCTGACGGCTCCCGGCAGCTTGCCGATCAGGTCGCCGATGCAGCCCGATTCCCTGACACAAAACTCCAGCGCCCTGATCCAGCAAACCGCCGCCAACAACCGCACGCAACTCGAAGGCGGCCTGACGGTTCGCTTCGAAAACGCGCCGGCCGGGCTGCGCACCGATCAACCGCAAACCAATCAACCGGGGCTGTCGCTCAATTCGCGCATCGGCTATCGCTCGCTGTCGCTGGGAGGTTCCAATGAACTGGCGTGACCGTTTGTTGCCGGCATCCTTTCGCGGTGTCGGTTTTTGGGTCGATCAGGCGAAAACCCCGGTCGGTAAAAAGGGCCAGTTGCACGAGTATCCGCAGCGGGATCTGCCGTTTTTCGAGGGCCTTGGCCAGCAGGCGAAGATCCATGATCTGACGGCGTTCATCGTCGGCCCCGATTGCCTGGAGCAGCGCGACAAACTGCTCAAGGCGCTGGAGCAGGGCAGTGGCGAACTGGTGCATCCGTGGCTGGGACGCTTGCAGGTCAAGGTCGGCGAGTGCGACATGACCCACACCCGCCAGGACGGCGGGCTGGTGACCTTTGCGCTGAAGTTTTACCCCGATGAACCGCTGCCGTTTCCGACGGCCACGGTCAGCACGCAGAAGGTGCTGCTGGCCAAGGCCGACACCCTGCTGGGCTCGGCAGTGGCCCGTTTCGAACAGGCCATGACCCTGATCAAGGCTGCGCGGATCGGCATCGCCAATCTGCGCAACAGCCTGACCGGGGTCTATGAAGTGATCCAGGAACAGCTCAAACCGTTGATCGAGGAGTACCGGCAAATCACCGAGCTGGTCAAAGCGGTCAAGGAATTACCCAAGGAAGTGGCGGCGGAATTCAAGGGCTTGCTCGGCGATATCAAATCGCTCAAGGACTTCGCGAAGGAGGGCTATCGTGGCGTGATTGCCGACGTGTCCCAACAGCTCGAAGCCATCCGCAAGGCCGATGCGCCGAAGCTCACCACCGGCAAGGACACCACGGCCGCGGCTCAAGCCATGGCCGATCTGGTGCAGGACACGTTGCTGGTCAAAGTGGCGCAATGGGTCGCCTCGATGCCGGTGGCGTCGACCCCGGTGAAACTGTCGTCGACGCCGTCGCTGGATCAGCAGACCGTGCAGCCGGTCATCCGTCAGGAAGTGCCGGTCACCGACGATTTGCAGTTGTTGCAAAAGGAGCTGAACGAAGCGATCCAGTTGGCATTGAACAAGGCCAGTCCCGCGCACTACCAGGCCATCAATGATGTGAAGCAGGCGTTGAATGCGCACCTCAAGGCGGTGGCGTCGTCCGGTGTGCGGCTGGTCAGCAAATCCTTTCAGGAGAGCTTGCCAGCCGTCGTCGTGGCCTACCGGCAATTTGCCGATGCCACGCGAGTCACCGAAGTGACTCAGCGCAACGGGATTGCCCATCCGGGGTACGCGCCGAACGATGTGAAAGTCTCCGGGGAGTGAGCCATGAACGACATGGATAACCGCGTCACATTGACCGTCGGCGGCCTGGAATACGGTGGCTGGAAAAGCGTGGAAATCACGGCGGATCTGGAGCGTCAGTTCCGCACTTTTAAACTCAACATCACCTGGCAATGGCCGGGGCAGACCGTGGACCAGCGAATCCAGCCCGGTGACGCCTGTGAAGTGCGCATCGGCCAGGATCTGGTGCTGACCGGGTATGTGTTCAAGGCGCCGATCAGTTATGACGGGCGGCAGATCAGCCTGAACATCGAAGGCAGTTCCTGCACCCAGGACCTGGTGGATTGCGCCGCGACCAACCGCCCGAATCAATGGCATGAGCAATCGCTGTTGAGCATCGTCGAAGCGCTGGCGATCACCTACAAGGTCTTTGTGGTCAGTGAAATTCCCGAGACCGCCCGGCTCAGCAGTCACACCATCGTGCCGGGGGAAACGGTGTTTCAATCCATCGACCGCTTGCTGACATTGTTTCGGGTGTTTTCCACCGATGATGCCCAGGGCCGATTGGTGCTGGCCCGGCCTGGCAGTGGTGGGCGGGCCAGCGATGCGCTGGAGTTGGGCAAGAATATTCTCTCGGCCAACGCGCCGATGGATTACAGCCAGGTGTTCTCCGAATACCGGGTCATCGGTCAGCAAAAGGGTACGGACAAGAAGAGCGGGGCGGCGGTCAGCGAGGTTGAATCGGTGTCCGCCGACCTGAGCTACAAGCGTCGGCGGGTCACGGTGATCAACGAAGGCATGCAGATCAATCCCGATCTCGCCTTGCAACGGGCCAATTGGGAAAGCGCCACTCGCGTGGGCAAGGCCAAAGCTACTACCTATCAGGTGCAGGGCTGGCGGCAATCCAACGGCGATCTGTGGCGTCATAACACACTGGTGCGGGTCAAGGATCCGGTGCTGGGGTTCGATGACGACATGCTGATCTCGAAGGTGACCTATTCGCTGTCGGCACAAGGTTCGGTCACCACCCTGCAAGTCGCACCGCCGCATACCTTCGACGCCAATCCAGAGCCTCCGAAGAAAACCTGACCCCACACTCGACCCTGTGGGAGCGGGCTTGCCCGCGATGGCGGCGGCACATTCAACATCAAGGTGACTGATCCGCCGTTTTCGCAGGCAAGCCAGCTCCCACAAGAGCGGCGGTCGCCTTCAAGGAAAATCCAATGAGCCTACTGACACGCCTCCTGGCGCGCGGCACTGTCGTGCTCGCCAACTCGGCCACCAAGCTTCAATCGCTGCAAATGCGCCTCACCGCCGGCGAAGTGAACGATGACATGGAACACTTCGAACCCTACGGTTTCACCAGCAACCCACTGGCCGGCGCCGAAGGTGTCGCCACGTTTCTGGGCGGTGATCGCTCCCACGCCATCGTGCTGGTAGTTGCCGACCGCCGCTATCGCCTCCAGTCCCTGACCCCTGGCGAAGTGGCGATCTACACCGACGAAGGCGACAAGATCCACTTCAAGCGCGGGCGGATCATCGACATCGAAACCGCCACCCTGAATATCCGCGCCAGCAGTGCAGTCAACTTCGACACACCCGTGATCAATCAGACTGGAAAAATCGTGTCCACCGGCGATCAAGTTGCCGGCGCAATCAGCCAGATCAAACACGTGCACGTCGGCGTGCAAGCGGGCAACGGCCAGACCGGCGTACCGGCGGGAGGGCAGTGATGTTGATCAGCCAAAACCTCCACGCCGCACTGACCCGCTCGGTGCTGATCAGCCTGTTCACCTGGCGCCGCGCCGCCGATGACGATGCCCTCGACGATGAAGAGCGTTTCGGCTGGTGGGGCGATAGCTTTCCTACAGTGGCCGACGACCGCATCGGTTCGCGGCTGTGGCTGCTGCGCCGGGTCAAGCTGACCCGCCAGACCCAGATGGACGCCGAGTTCTACGCCCGCGAAGCCCTCCAATGGCTGATCGACGATGGCCATTGCAGCGCCATCGACATCATCAGCGAACGCCTCGACGCCCAGCGCCTGAACCTGCGCACGGTCCTGACCCTGGCCGACGGCGAACGCCTGGACATCAACCCCGATAACAGTTGGCAGGTGATCTATGCCGTTTGAAACCCCTTCGCTGCCGGTGCTGATCAAACGCACCCAAAGCGACCTGGCCAGCGATTCGCTGCGCCAGTCCGATGCGCAAGTGCTGGCCCGCACCCTCGGTGGCGCCGCCTACGGCCTGTATGGTTACCTGGACTGGATCGCCGAGCAGATCCTCCCGGACAAGGCCGATGAATCGACCCTGGAACGGATCGCCGCACTGCGCCTGAACCAGCCGCGCAAAGCCGCACAAGCGGCCAGCGGCAGTGTCAGTTTTACCGCCAGCGCCGGTGCGGTGCTGGACGTCGACACCCTGCTGCAATCAAGCGACGGTCGCACCTACAAAGTGACCGCCGCACGCACCACCAGCAATGGCCTCAACAGCACCACCATCGCCGCGCTCGAGGCCGGTAGCCTGGGCAATGCCGAGGCCGGTCTGGCGCTGATTCCGGTGCAACCGATTGCGGGTATCGTCGGCAATAGCTTCACCGTGCTGACGCCGGGGCTCAGCGGCGGTGTTGCGCGGGAAAGCCTGGAGTCGCTGCGCTCGCGGGTGATCCGCTCCTACCGCATCATCCCTCACGGCGGTTCGGCCCAGGACTATGAAACCTGGGCACTGGAGTGCCCCGGCGTGACCCGCGCCTGGTGTCGTGGCGGTTTGTTGGGACCGGGCACGGTCAGCCTGTTCATCATGCGTGACGACGACCCGCAACCGGTGCCGAATGACGAACAACTGGCCGAAGTCCAGGCCTACATCGAGCCGCTGCGCCCGGTCACCGCCGAGGTGCATGTGCAGCGGCCGGTTCAGGTACCGGTGGTCTATCACCTGACGCTGACCCCCGACACCACCGCCATACGCGCCGCCGTCGAAGCGCAGCTGCGAGACCTGCATAACCGTGAAGCCGACCTCGGCCAGAAGTTGTTGATCAGTCACATCCGTGAAGCCATCAGCAGCGCCAGTGGTGAATACGACCACTCACTCACCTCGCCTGTCGCCGATGTCCCCGCCAATCAAAGCGAATTGCTGACATTCGGAGGTTGCGTATGGGGGACATAAGAACCGCCGCGCAATACCACGCCCAACTGCGCAGCCTGCTGCCTAGCGGGCCGGCCTGGGACCCCGAACAAGTTCCTGAACTCGAAGAAGTGCTCGAAGGCGTCGCCCTGGAGCTGGCCCGCCTCGACGCCCGTGCCGCCGACCTGCTCAACGAAATGGACCCGGCTGGGGTCAGCGAACTGGTACCCGATTGGGAGCGGGTAATGAACCTTCCCGACCCATGCCTGGGCGCCACGCCACTGTTCGACGACCGCCGTCTCGCGGTACGCCGCCGCCTGCTCGCGGTCGGCAGCCAGGCCGTCGGCTACTACCTCGAAATCGCCAAAAGCCAGGGTTACCCGAACGCCACCATCACCGAACTGGAAGCCCCACGTATGGGGCGTTCGCGTTTCGGCGCGGCGCACTGGGGCACTTGGGAAGCGCAATTCATGTGGACGCTGAATACCGGTGGGCGATTGCTGCTGGGACGACGTTTTGGCGCCAGTTACTGGGGCGAGCGCTTCGGCGTGAATCCGGGCTCGGCACTGGAGTGTTTGATCCACCGCAGCGCACCGGCGCATACCAAGGTGCACATCAATTATGACTAGGGAGTAGAGGGATGGATTATCCGAAGAGTGTGCCCAGCGCCGGGTTGGTGAATGGGAAGTTTGTGGATGAGAACCCGTTGACCGGGACGCCGGGGTCGTTGATTCCGGCGAGGTGGGGCAACAGCGTCACGGATGAAATTGTGAATGCGATTGTCGACGCTGGCATTGTCCCGGACGAAAGCGATAGCACTCAGCTGAAAGCGGCGATTTCAGCGATTGTCGAGAGGAACAAAAATGAATCTCTGGCGAGCAAGGAAGAGGCCGAATCCGGTGTAAGCGCCAACAAACTGATGACGCCCATTCGTGTCTTTCAAGCGATAGAGAAGAAGTTGCTTCAGGCCACCGAGTCGATGTTCGGCTGGGCACGTATTTCGACTCAGGCCCAAGTCAATGCCGCTGTTGATGACACTACGATTGTTACCCCGAAAAAACTGGCGTTCGGGGTTTCCTACAGCTTTGCAGAAAACGGCTACATCGCGTTTCCGAGTTGGTTGGGTGGTTTCATGATTCAGTGGGTCATGGTCTATGTCGCCGTCAATAACGGTTATGTATCCAAACCGTGGCCGCTGGCCTTTAAAAATCAATGTCGTGGCGCTTGGGCCGGTTATTCGTCATCAGGTAATGCGCCGTTCCTCGATATCACCACTCCGCCCTTGGTGACTTACCTCGACGCCAGTCAAGTTCAGGTCATGAGTAATTCCGGTGGCACTGGCTGGGTCAGTGTCTTGAGCGTGGGTAACTGAGATGAAGAGATTTTACAGCCGCACGACCGGCAATACCTACCTGGCGGGTTATCACATTAGCCTTCCCGAGGATGCCGTTGAAATTGATGACGAGCGTTATGACGCCGTAATCGCCAATCCAAAAGCGGGAACCGCGAGAGCTCATGATGATGAAGGATTGCCGGTTCTGGTTGAACTTGCCCCCTTGTCGGATGAAGAACTTTCACAGGAAGCAAAGGCGTGGCGTGATCAAACGTTTGACCGCGTGGTCTGGCTACGCGACCGACATCGTGATGAGGTGGAACTGATGAAGGCCACCACGCTTTCTGACAGTGAATATCAAGAGCTTCTTGTTTATTTGCAAGCGCTGCGCAAGTGGCCTCAGGCGAAGAAGTTTCCTTCGAAACGTTCTCGACCGAAAAGGCCTGCCTGGTTGGCTGACTGAACGGATATCGAATGTTCCAGGTAAAGGATTGAAATATGGATTATCCAAAAAGTGTACCCAGCGTTGGATTGGTGAATGGCCAGTTTGTCGATGAAAATCCCGTCGCCGGGACGCCGGGATCGTTGATTCCGGCTGTATGGGGAAACAGCGTCACGCAAGAGGTTTTGGGCGTGATCACCGGGGGCGGTCTGGCACCCTCCGAAGCCGACAACAATCAACTTCTCAAGGCTATCCTGGCGATCATTGGCAAGATCAATCCGATGTATTCGGTGATCACACGGCTAGCGGCATCAAAAGTTCTGACCGTCGAAGAACTTGGTCTCGTACTGATTGATGCCAGTTCAGGTGCCGCCACCATCAGTCTGCCGCCAGCCAATGTCGCGTTGGGTGTTCGTGACGTCATCGTTCGACGTGTTGATAACAGCGGCAATCGCCTCGTTATTCAGGCTGTCGGCACTGACCGAATCCGATTTCATACGCATCTATCGGCAGTCGGTTATCCGTTTCTGGTGTTGTTGGGCAGTGGGGATTGGTGGCATCTGCGCAGCGATGGTGCCGGCAGTTGGTGGCCGGTCGGGCGATTCGATAACACCCCGCTGGGGCGTCCGTTTTTTGAGACGACCACGCTGCTGAGCCCGGGTGGCTATGGGGCGCTCAATGGCACGGTAATGAAACGTGCCGAGTGGCCCTGGCTTTGGGATCACGCGCAGCAGTCAGGAATGCTCGGCACTGAGGCTACTCGGGCAGGTAATGAAGGCAAGTGGACCGCCGGTGATGGTGCGCTGACTTTTCGTGGCCCTGAAGGACGAGGGGAATTTTTGAGGGTTTTGGACGAAGGGCGTTCGGTGGACGCCGGACGGGTAATGGGCGCCTTCCAACCTGGCACCATTCATTCCTACGCGATGGGAGCTAACGGTGCTGGCGCGGTGGGCTCGCGATGGTCCGATAGCCTTACTGCATTTGGCGCCGATACCCGTGAGGAATCTCAGTATGTATCGGGGCTGAGCAATGGCGGTCCCATTTTTCCCGCAGGAACCAGTTTCCAGATGGATGCAGCCAGTACCTTGCTCCACTCCTTCAAGTCCCGACCGCGCAACATCGCCTATCCCGGTCGTATAAAACTTATCTGAGGTGTCCATGTTTTATTATCTATTAGATAACTCGAGCGCATTGTCGGGGCCCGTAGAGTTTTCCGTCACTCCGGGTATCGGTATTCAATTACCCAGTAATGCCGTTGAACTTTCATTTGAACTACCGTCTGCGGAAAGCGGCCGTACCTGGGCATTGGTGAACAATGTTCCTCGGGAAGTGATTGATCGTCGCGGTTTGGTTTATCGCAAGGATGGCGGGGCTCAGCAGGTTTGGAGTGAACTCGGAGAGTTGCCAGAAAACTTTACCACCGAGCCGTGGCCGGGTGACTACTACGTCTGGAGTGATAACGCCTGGAAGTTTGACGATGCGGCTCGTCTGTCTGATCTCAAGGATCAGGTCTTGGCCAAGCGTGATGTCTTGCTTCGGGAGGCTGTCCTGCGTATTGCCCCTCTTCAATATGCCGAAGATATTGGAGAGGCGACTCATGATGAGCAATTGGCCCTGTTGGAATGGAAACTCTATAGCGTTGAACTCAATCGTATCGAGCAGCGAGCGAACTTTTCCACTGACGTCATTTGGCCTCTCGTACCTGGAACAGTTGCAAGTTAGCGAGTAATGCTACCCACCTTGTTAAGGAATTAAGAAAAATATGGATTATCCAAATAGCGTGCCCAGTGCCGGGTTGGTTGACGGGAAGTTTGTCGATGAAAGTCCGCTGACCGGTGCACCTGGATCCTTGATCCCGGCGAGTTGGGGCAATGGCGTTACTCAGGAGTTACTGAATGTCATTCGCAGCGCCGGAATTAATCCGGTAGAGGGTTTGAATAATCAGCTTCTGACAGCGTTGCGTAGCAATGGCCTATTCGTCACTGCCCCGCAATTCGATAATGACAATAGCGTCGCAACGACTGCATTTGTTACTCGTAATGGTCTGCAATTTTCTGGCTTCACATCTTATGCCGACAGTGCCGTACTCACAGCGTCCAACATTGGTGGTGTCAGCAGTTTCACCAGCAATACACCGATTACAGCGACGCTACCTGCCACCACCGGTATCGCCCATGCGTCCACGATGAACATCGTCAATGCCGGGGCAGGCGCGTTGACGGTCTCGGCAGCGCCTGGGGCGGACACCATCAAGGCTTCAAACGGTATGGTCGGTTCCGTTGTTCTAGGTGTAGGGGAAATCGCTGAGTTCCTCAAGCTAGAGAGTCAATGGCGGTTGGTGGGCGGCACCGTCAGCTTGAAATACACCTCGTTGTTCTCCGGCATGACGGGCAACCCCGGTTACCAGAAGTACTCCAGCGGCAACATTGATCAATGGGGTTACGGCACGACGGATGCTAATGGAGAGGTTTTTGTCACCTTTCCGATTTCGTTTCCTACCGCTTTTGTTTCTGTCGTTGCCACTCATGTTGGCGGTGACGGGGCGATGGTCATCATGTTGGCCGGTACTGCCACGAAACAGGGCTGCCGATTGAAGGTTCGGGATATGGGCGGTTCTGTCAGGCCCGGGTGGGGGATTACCTATTTTGCCAAGGGGTATTGAATGAACGAGTTCAATTTTTTGTTTAGCGCAAGTACTTGTGGTGTGTATGTACCCGGGATCAATACATCGGATATTCCTTCCGATGTCATAGAGATCCCTCAGACGTACTGGGTGTCACTACTTCAAGAGTTGGCCGTCACCGCGAAGATGATTTCCGTTCGTGCCGATAACGGGTATCCCGTTCTTGTCGATACACCACCCCTTTCACCGGAAGAAGCTGCGAATGCCGAGCGTTTCTGGCGTGATGCACAGCTATCGGCCACGGACAGCATAGTTGCTCGCGATAGAGATGAACTGGAGGATGGCGGGGGCACTACTTTGACCGCTGATCAATACGCCCAACTGCAGGCCTATCGTCGTGCACTGCGAGATTGGCCACAAGGATCTTTCTTCCCGTTCACCGAACATCGACCCAGTGCGCCGCTTTGGTTGGCAGAGCAACTTTAACGCCTTTTCGGGGAAATTATGATTGTCACGCAACAACTACAAAGCATCATGCCCAACGCCCGCTCCCAAGCGGGCGTTTTCATTTCCGCCCTGAACACCGCCATGTCTCACCGCAACATCAACACCCCCAAACGCATCGCCGCCTTCCTCGCGCAAGTCGGTCACGAATCGGGGCAGTTGCAGTACGTACGCGAACTGGGCAGCACTCAATACCTGAGCAAATACGACACCGGCACCCTGGCCGCCCGTTTGGGCAACACTCCGGAACCCGACGGCGATGGTCAAAAATACCGTGGCCGAGGCCTGATCCAGATCACCGGCCGCAACAACTACCGTCAATGCAGCCTCGGCCTGTTCGGCGATGAGCGTTTGTTGGCCCTGCCTGAACTACTGGAGCAGCCGCAGTGGGCGACCGAGTCAGCTGCATGGTTCTGGGAGCAGAATGGCCTGAATGAATTGGCCGACCGCGACCAGTTCAACAGCATCACCCGCCGTATCAACGGCGGGTTGAACGGGTTGCAGGATCGTCTGGAACTCTGGGCGCGGGCGAGGGCGGTGTTATGCCAACCTTCGGTCTGATCGGCTGGCGACTGAGCGGTTTGCTGGTGCTGGTCGGTTGTTCGGCGGCACTGGCCTGGCAGTTTCAGGATTGGCGCTACAGCCGGCAACTGTCGGAACAGGCCAGGCTGCACGCCGAAACCCTTAATCAACTGACTCTGGCCGCCGCCACCCAGCAACAGGCCGAGCAGGACAAGCACCTGGCGCTGGAGCAGCGGCTTTCGGTCAGTGAACAAACCCATTACCGAGCGCTTAGCGATGCCGAACGTGATCAAGGTCGCCTGCGCGATCGTCTTGCCACTGCTGATGTGCGCTTGTCAGTCCTCCTCGATGCCCATGACACTGCCTCAACCGGTGCAATGCCAGCCGCCTCCAGCACCGGCGGCGTGGATCATGGCGCCCCGCGAGCCCGACTTGCCCCGGCGCATGCTCAACGAATTATCGCCATCACCGACGCAGGCGATAGCGGACTGATTGCCCTGCAGGCGTGTCAGGCCTATGTCAGAGCCCTCGCTCGCTAACATTTTGATCGATCCTGAACCTTGCAAGCGTGATCGGCTCGTGTACGGTAGGCCTCATTCCGCTCGTTCAGGAGAGAGCCGTGAAAGATATCACTCAGCTGGCCGCTGAACTTGGCAGGCGCCTGCAGGTTCTCAATGCCCACGTCACCGCTGCCGAGTCCTGCACCGGAGGCGGGATTTCCGAGGCGATAACCCGCATTCCGGGAAGTTCGGCGTGGTTCGAAGCCGGTTATGTCACCTACTCAAACCGCCAGAAAACCCAGCAATTGAATGTCCCGGCCGAGTTGTTCGAGACGGTGGGGGCGGTCAGTCGCGAAGTGGTCGAGGCCATGGTTCGCGGCGCGCAGGAAAAAAGCCGGGCGCGTTTTGCCGTGGCGGTCAGCGGTGTGGCAGGGCCGGACGGCGGCTCGCCGAGCAAGCCCGTGGGCACGGTGTGGCTGGCCTGGGGCGTCGGTGAGCAGGTGTTCAGCGAGGTACAGCACTTTCCCGGTAACCGTGACGAGGTCCGCCGACAAACGGTGAAGGCCGCGCTAGAGGGGCTGCTGCGGCATGCCGCTGGAGAAATCTCAAATCAGGGGTAGGCGATCCTGAAACGCTGTGGAATAATACTGGCTACTTATACAGGTGTTGGCCGTCAGGCCTTATTGATTACGTGAGGACTTTAATGGACGACAACAAGAAGAAAGCCTTGGCTGCGGCCCTGGGTCAGATCGAACGTCAATTCGGCAAGGGTGCCGTAATGCGTATGGGCGATCAGGACCGTCAGGCGATCCCGGCTATTTCCACTGGCTCTCTGGGTCTGGACATCGCGCTCGGCATTGGCGGTCTGCCAAAAGGCCGTATCGTTGAGATCTACGGTCCTGAATCCTCCGGTAAAACCACCCTGACACTGTCGGTGATCGCCCAGGCTCAAAAAGCCGGCGCGACCTGCGCATTCGTCGACGCCGAACACGCCCTCGACCCTGAGTACGCCGGCAAACTGGGCGTCAACGTCGACGACCTGCTGGTTTCCCAGCCGGACACCGGCGAGCAGGCCCTGGAAATCACCGACATGCTGGTGCGTTCCAACGCGGTTGACGTGATCATCGTCGACTCCGTGGCTGCTCTGGTGCCGAAGGCTGAAATCGAAGGCGAAATGGGTGACATGCACGTGGGCCTGCAAGCCCGTCTGATGTCTCAGGCGCTGCGTAAAATCACCGGTAACATCAAGAACGCCAACTGCCTGGTGATCTTCATCAACCAGATCCGTATGAAAATCGGCGTGATGTTCGGCAGCCCGGAAACCACCACCGGTGGTAACGCGTTGAAGTTCTACGCATCGGTTCGTCTGGACATCCGCCGTACTGGCGCGGTGAAAGAAGGTGATGAAGTCGTCGGTAGCGAAACCCGCGTCAAGGTTGTGAAGAACAAGGTGGCTTCGCCGTTCCGTCAGGCCGAGTTCCAGATTCTTTACGGCAAGGGCATCTACCTCAACGGTGAGATGATCGACCTGGGTGTTCTGCACGGCTTCGTCGAGAAATCCGGTGCATGGTATGCCTACGAAGGCACCAAGATCGGTCAGGGCAAGGCCAACTCGGCCAAGTTCCTGGCGGACAATCCGGAGATCGCCGCGAAACTTGAGAAGCAACTGCGCGACAAGTTGCTGACCCCAGCACCGGACGTCAAAGCATCGCCAGTCAAAGAGACGGCTGATGACCTGGCTGACGCTGATATCTGATTGATCCGATGACCGCCGTACTCGATACACTCGTCGCGGTGCGGCGAACCGCAATGGACCTGCTCGCGCGACGCGAGCACGGTCGAGTCGAGCTGACGCGTAAACTGCGTCAGCGCGGCGCCCTCCCTGAAATGATCGACACAGCACTTGACCGCTTGACGGAAGAGGGCCTGTTGTCCGAATCCCGTTACCTCGAAAGCTTTGTTTCCTACCGTGCCCGTTCCGGTTATGGCCCTTTGCGAATTCGCGAAGAGTTGAGCCAGCGCGGCCTGCAACGTACCGACGTCGAATTGGCGTTACGCGAGAGCGGTATCAACTGGCAGGAACAACTGGAGGACACCTGGCGGCGCAAATTTGCTGGACACCTACCGATAGACGCCCGGGAACGTGCCAAACAGGGCAGGTTCCTGAGTTATCGGGGGTACTCCATGGAAATGATCAGCCGCTTGTTCAGCGGCCGAGGGATGGACGATTAAATAAAACGGCCCGCTATTTCGATAACGGGCTTTTTTTGCTTCACGTCACCTTGAACGGCTCACGCGTGCGTTGTTGCGCCTGGGGTTTGGACTGGGCCCAGTTTTCCGGCAGGTTAATGTAATCCACCAACTCCCGCAGACGACCATGATCACGGGCGTTGAAGGTGAACGAAAGTCGCGCCAAATGGCTGAACTGCGGTTCGTCGTGCTCCTCACCGCTGTAGGCGTGCTGATGGAAATGATCGCTCAGGCACAGGTCGGCGAATGCCTCCTGCATGTGTTCAAGCGCCCGGTCGCTGAGTTTGTGGTTCATGCGAATCACGAACTGATGCTTGAGCCAGCGGCTGGAGTGGAAGTTGCTGTAGAACTGATTGATCTGCTCCACTGCCTCTTCGGCACTGTAGACCAGACTCAACAGCTTCATGTCGGTTGGCAGGATGTAGCGGTTTTCCTCCAGTTGATGATGAATGAAGTCCAGCGCACCTTGCCAGAACTTGCCGCCCGGCGCATCCAGTAGCACCACAGGCACCAATGGGCTTTTGCCAGTCTGAATCAGGGTCAGCACTTCCAGCGCTTCATCCAGCGTACCGAAACCGCCCGGGCACAGGACCAGCGCATCGGCTTCCTTGACGAAGAACAGCTTGCGGGTAAAGAAAAAGTGGAAGGGCAGTAGATTCCCGGTGCCATTGACCGTGGGATTGGCATGCTGCTCGAAGGGCAGGGTGATGTTGAATCCCAAGCTGTGTTCCAGGCCGGCACCTTCATGGGCCGCCGCCATGATGCCGCCGCCGGCACCGGTGATGACCATCATGTCCGAGCGCGCCAGGGCGGCGCCAAGCTCCCGGGCCAAACCGTACAGTGGGTGTTCTATCGGCGTGCGGGCCGAGCCGAAAACGGTGACTTTGCGTCGCCCCTTGAATTGCTCCAGCACACGGAAGGCATGCTCGAGTTCGCGCAGGGCTTGCAGGGTGATCTTGGCATTCCAGCGGTTGTGATCTTCCTGGGCCATGCGCAGCACAGTCAGGATCATGTCGCGGTAAATCGGGATGTTGGGGCTGTTGGGTGAAACCAGGTTGAGTTGTTCTTCGACCTTGCTGGTGAGGTCGTGGCCGCTTTCTTGAAAATGACGGCTCAGGAGGTCATTCGGTTGGTAAGGCATTCAACTTCTCCTTCTGCACAGAACCCTTGGCCCGACAAAACAGTCGTCGGCGCCGCGACACCCCTTGTGTCGCTGTCTGCCCAAGCCCTTGCCTGGGCGCTCCACCTGACTCGTTTGCAATCGAGCCATCCATACGGGCTCTGCTTATCCCTTGAATGAAAGAAACGTTTGCACAATAAGACACGCAATGGGCAGCCCCTTTTCTGCCCTGAAAAAATCAACGTGAACACTATGAATTTAGACCCTCGCAACGATTTGCGCTGCTTGATCATTGCGCCGCAAAGTCTTTCCTGGCAACCGCTTATTGACGATTTGCAAGGTGCTTTCACCGCTCGTCTGAACGCAAGCCGTATGTCCTGCGCTCTGATTTACTAAGTTACAGGCGTGACACGACAACTTTGCGTCAATGGCATGACGCAACGTTCAAGCAGTTCAGGGATTTTTCGCGTGATCAACAGCGATCAATGCGTGCAAGGAGGCGGGAAACCATGCCCAGAGTCACTCTGGAAATCGATGCGCAACTGTATCGATTGCTGAAGTTATCAGCCGAGACCAATCATTTGAGTCTCGAAGAGGAGTGTTGCCGACGTCTGGAGGGCGGGGAGCGACGTTCGCGCTACTTGCAGGCGCTGTTGGCAGAACTGCGCGCCGAGGATGAACAGCGGCGCGCTACTTCCCGATAGTTACTTCTTCTTCGTCGGGGTCGCTTTCGGGCAATCCGATTCCTGGAAGCTTGCGGAGCCGACCGGGCGGTTGGTCTTCACTTCGGTAAAGTCGTAACGCATGATCGCGCCTTTGGCCATCAGCTTGCGGAACCCGTCGTTTCTGCAGACGGAGGCGCCAAGCTGGAAGTACACGGCTTTCGGATCGGCGCGCATCTTGTCGGCGTGGCTGCTTTGAACGCTCAGATGGTTGATCAGCTGTTTGCCTTCGACGGTATAACCCTGATCCTGAATGTCTTCGTTGATCGCCCGTGGCGTGCCGACGCTGCTTTGTACGGCGACGTTTCGCAGCTCTCTGTTGAGATTCTGCTCACTCAAGGACGCAGCCTGAGCACTGAAGGACGACGCCAGCAAAACGGCAGCGGTGGGAACGATAAGGCGCAGCATGAAACTCTCCTGGTTCAGTGACTGGTGGTTCGACCAGCCACGTGACTGTGCGTTCAGTGGCGGCGAATTATAGGGGAGGTGGCCTGGTCGGTACAGGCTTGCGCCGGTCGCTCTGGTAAACTGCTGGCCTTTATTGCCTTGCCGAGTGCCGTTTGTGTCGAGTTTTCCTGTCTGCCGGTGTTGCTCACGATGAACCACGCCCCCAACGCCGTAGCCCGCTTGCGTGATCAGCGAGAGGAAGAGGGCATCAAGCCGATTCAGGCCCGTGGTTGGCGAGCAACCCGTTGCCGTGCCTGCCGTGTGATCGAGAGCCACTGCCTATGCGCCTGGCGTCCGCGGGTCGACACCCGTAGCGGCGTGTGCCTGATCATGACCAATAAAGAAGTGTTCAAACCAAGCAATACCGGTTGGCTGATTGCCGATGTGGTGCGCGACAACCATGCGTTCATCTGGTCACGCACGGAAATCGATGAACAACTGCTGGCGCTGTTGGCCGACCCGCAATGGCAACCGTACCTGGTGTTTCCAGGCGAGTACGTCGAGCCCGAGCGAGTTACCCACAGCGTCGAGGTCGATAGCACCAAACGGCCGCTGTTCATTCTGCTGGACGCCACCTGGACCGAAGCCCGGAAGATTTTCCGCAAAAGTCCCTATTTTGATGCGTTTCCGATTCTGAGCCTGCTTCCTGAGAAGCTTTCACGGTATCGATTGCGCAGATCCACTCGCAGCGAGCACCTGTGCACGGCCGAAGTGGCGGCGCTGTGCCTTGATCTTGCGGGTGATACAGACGCTGCTTTGGCGCTGGACGCTTATTTTGATGTATTCAGCCAGCATTACCTGGACGCTAAACATCAGCTGGATATGAATGTTGCAACACCGGCCCATGCCGAGTTGATGCCCTTTGTACAACACGCGGCGCCTGTCATCTGCTGAGCATCGCCCATACTGCTAAGAACCAGGTCGCTGGCAGAGCCATGCAACTTGACCACCCCGGTTTCGCTGGGCATGCTTGGCGCCGATTAGGGCGCGGCCAAAGTTTGAAACGCTGCTTTTTTTACGTAATTGGCGTTGAACGTGCCCTGTTGGTGCCGCTGCGTGGCTGCACCTCGAGTTGTTTTGGCGAGGCCTGAAATGCATCAGGCGTCCCATAAAAAAACAGGATCATTTGAAAAATGGCCACATACGAAATCCTGATTGCCGATGACCACCCTCTTTTTCGTAGCGCCCTGCATCAAGCGTTGACCCTGGGCCTGGGCCCGGATGTCCGTCTGGTGGAAGTGGCGAGCATTGCCGAGCTGGAAAGCCGTCTGACCGAAAAGGCCGACTGGGATCTGGTATTGCTGGACCTGAACATGCCGGGGGCTTACGGTTTTTCCGGGTTGGTGCTGTTGCGTGGGCAGTATCCGCAGATTCCGGTGGTAATGGTGTCGGCTCAGGAAGAAGCGTCGATCATGGTCAAGTCCCGTGAATTTGGCGCCAGCGGTTTCATTCCCAAGTCCAGTGATTTGAGCGTCATTCAGAAAGCCGTACGCGCGGTGTTGGATGGCGACGTTTTCTGGCCGCCCCAGGCTTTCGAAGCGGTTAGTGTTTCCGACGAAGCCAAGGCCGCCAGCGAAGGCCTTGCCAGCCTGACACCCCAGCAGTTCCGTGTGTTGACCATGGTTTGTGAAGGTTTGCTGAACAAGCAGATTGCTTACGAGTTGAGCGTTTCCGAAGCCACGATTAAGGCCCATGTCACGGCCATTTTCCGTAAGCTGAATGTACGGACCCGGACTCAGGCAGCGCTGCTCTTGCAACAACTTGAGTCAATTTCGAGCAGCTAAGGGGCTACATGTTCACGCTTTTTTGACTTTGCTTAATTTAGCTTTCCCACTCCTTTTTGGTCAGTTGCCAACTTTATGTCACCTTTCAAAGGCCAGACCGGCCTCAAACGCATCCTCAACGCCTCTGGTTACTCTCTGGACGGCCTGCGCGCGGCCTTCACCGGTGAAGCGGCCTTCCGGCAATTGGTGCTGCTTAATGCCATCCTGATTCCACTGTCGTTCTTCCTGAACGTCAGTCGTGTCGAGCAGGCGCTGTTGATTGCAGTCTGTCTGTTGGCGTTGATCGTCGAATTGCTCAACTCGGCGGTGGAAGCGGCCATCGACCGCATTTCCCTTGAATTGCACCCGCTGTCCAAGAATGCCAAGGACATGGGCAGCGCCGCTCAATTGGTGGCCTTGAGCATGATCGCGCTGGTGTGGGCGGTGATTCTGCTTTAAGCGATGGTGGGCAGGACGATCTCGTCGCTGCGCTGAACCCCGGCGGTGAATGCGCGGCACAGGTCAAGGAATTCGCGCATGGCCGATGTCTGATATTTCTGTTTGTGCCAGATGAAATAGAACTGCCGCGCCAGATCCAGATCCGGTGTTTCCACGGGCACCAGACTGCCGCGGCGGAATGCATCGCGCAGCGCCAGGCGCGAAATGCAGCCAATCCCCAACCCCGACTCCACCGCGCGCTTGATCGCTTCGGTGTGTTCCAGCTCCAGGCGAATGTTCAGCGCGCTGCGATGGTGTCGCATGGCCTGGTCGAACGTCAGCCGTGTGCCCGAGCCTTGCTCGCGGAGAATCCACGCCTCATGACTCAGCTCCTCCATGGTCGCGATGCCACGTTTGGCCAGCGGATGCTGGGGCGCACAGAACACCACCAGCTCATCTTCGACCCAGCTCTGTACTTCGATGTCCGGATGACTGCAGTCGCCTTCGATTAGACCCAGATCAATTTCATAGTGCGCGACCTGTTGCACGATGTTGGCAGTGTTCTGCACATGCAGCTTCACCCTGGCTTTCCGGATGGCGCTGCATGAAGCTGCCGATCAGCAGGGTTGCCAGGTAATTGCCGATGGTCAGGGTCGCGCCGACCGCCAGGGAGCCGAAACCGGACTTGCCGTTGAGCAAGTCTTCGATCTCCTTGGCCTGGTCGAGCAGGGCCACCGCCCGCCTGCGGCAACAGTTGTTTGCCGAGGGCGTTGAGGCTCAGCCGTTTGCCGGCGCGATCGAACAGCTGGCAGCTGCACTGACGCTCTAGCTCGGTGATCGAGGTGCTCGCCGCCGATTGCGAAAGGTTGAGCGTCAGGGCAGCACGGGATACGCTTTCCTGCTGGGCGACGGCGACGAATACTTGAAGTTGACGGAGAGTAAATCGCATATCGATATAACCGATAACCCTTATCTTAATAATCCATTTAACAGATATTGTCGCTGCCATTAGAATGCGATGCAATTGCGCACATCATCGGCGCAGGCAAATCTCCAGGAGTCCCACGTACATGAGCAACATGAACCACGAGCGTGTCCTCAGTGTTCACCACTGGAACGACACTCTGTTCAGCTTCAAGTGCACCCGCGATCCGGGCCTGCGCTTCGAGAACGGTCAGTTCGTGATGATCGGCCTGCAACAGCCTAACGGCCGCCCGCTTATGCGTGCTTACTCGATTGCCAGCCCGAACTGGGAAGAGCATCTCGAGTTCTTCAGCATCAAGGTGCCTGATGGCCCGCTGACTTCCCAGTTGCAGCATCTGAAGGAAGGCGACGAGATCATCATCAGCAAAAAGCCTACCGGCACCCTGGTGCTGGATGACTTGAAGCCTGGCAAACATTTGTACCTGCTCAGCACCGGTACCGGTCTGGCGCCGTTCATGAGCGTCATCCAGGACCCGGAAACCTACGAGCGTTTCGAAAAAGTGATCCTGTGCCACGGCGTGCGTTACGTCAATGAAGTCGCTTACCGCGAGTTCATCACCGAGCACCTGCCGCAGAACGAGTTCTTCGGCGAGGCCCTGCGTGACAAGTTGATCTACTACCCGACCGTGACCCGCGAGCCGTTCGAAAACGAAGGCCGCCTGACCGACCTGATGCGCAGCGGCAAGCTGTTCAGCGACATCGGTCTGCCACCGATCAACCCGCAGGACGACCGCGCTATGCTGTGCGGTAGCCCGAGCATGCTCGACGAGACCAGCGAAGTGTTGAACAGCTTCGGCCTGAAAGTTTCGCCGCGGATGCGCGAGCCGGGTGATTACCTGATCGAGCGTGCGTTCGTCGAGAAGTAAGACGTTGTTTGGGTGACGCAGAGCGTCACTGGATGCATTCCCACGCGGAGCGTGGGAACGATCAGCCCCCATTGCCTGTGCAGGCAATGGGGGCTTTTTTATACTCGACAGCTCCTACCGGTTGGATACGGGAATGACTTCGAGGACGCGGATAAGGCCAGGCGTAGGGTAATGCCAGCGCACATCCACATCCCAGAACTGCGCGCCGTATTCCCTTTCCGGTGCAGGAATCTGGTACGCCGGGCGTGGGTCTTGTGCCAGGCATTGCTCGATCAGCTCGACCAAGGGCTCATCAAGCCGCTGAGCGTGGCCATGAGCCTGTTGCAGTGCTGAGTCTGTCCACTGCACGGGAATCAGCGATGGCGGGGCGCTGGCGATGCTGTTGGACGCTGTGTCGATGATATCGGCGTAGGGCACGTAGGGTTTGATGTCGAGAACCGGCGTCCCGTCGAGTAGGTCGATGCCGGAGATCCACAGCCGATTGGCTTCGACTTTGTCCAGTTTGACCACCGATTGACCGATGCCATTGGGCCGGTGCGTCGCCCGAGTGGCGAACACGCCCATGGATTTGTTACCGCCCAGACGCGGCGGGCGGACTTTGAGGCGTGGCTTTTCTTCCAGCGCTTGATGGAACAGGAACAACAGCCACACATGGCTGACCTGCTCCAGCCCCTGCACCGCATCACCCTGATCGAACGGCGCCACCAGCTCCAGTACGCCCCGAGCGGCCGGGGCCAGCTGCGGCTGGCGCGGAATGGCGAACTTCTCCTTGAAGCAGGAGCGCACGAAGCCGATGGGGGAAACGCTGTAGGTCATGGTTTGGGGATCGAGGAGGGGTGTGGGCGGGCATGATAACCCGATGAGCCTCAAGTCTGGTGGTGGCAGAGCCGGCCTCATCGCGGGCAAGCCACGCTCCCACAGGGTTCTCGAGTGAACACAAATTTTGTGTACGGCATAAAACCTGTGGGAGCGTGGCTTGCCCGCGATAGCCGCACCGCCAATCTCAGAGACTAAATCCGCCATCCAAAGGAATAATATTCCCAGTCATATACGCCCCAGCCGTACTCGCCAAACTGATTGCCAACGCCGCCATTTCCTCCTCCCGCCCCCAACGCTTCATCGGAATCAACGCCGTATCCTCCGCCAACGCCTGCTCATCATTCCCAATATGCTGAGTCATCTTGCTCGGAAAACGTCCCGGTGCAATCACATTGACGTTGATGTGCTGGCTCACCAGCTCCCGCGCCAGAATCCGCGACAGTTGATGCAGGGCAGCCTTGCTCGGGCCGTAGGCATACGCCTGTTCGCCAAAGGAAGAAATCCCGGCCACCGAACCAATGTTGATGATCCGTGCCGGATTCGCCGGCGAGCCAGCCTTGCGCAGCAACGGCAGAAATTGCTGAATGCAGTTGAACACCGAGGTCACGTTGAGCTGCATGACCTTTTCCCAGCCCTTGACCGGGTAACTCTCCAGCGGCGCGCCCCAGGTGGTGCCGGCATTGTTCACCAGAATATCCAGCTGACCGATCTGTTCACTCAGGTGCGCAGCCAATTGCTGGACACCTTCTTCTTGGGCCAGGTTGGCAGCTACCGCGTGACAAGTCCCGAAAGCGCTCAGTTCATCGGCGGTTTGCTGACAGGCGTCGGCATCGCGGGCACACACATACACAGTGGCGCCAGCCTCGACATAAGCCTTGGCGATCATTTTGCCGATACCGCGGGTGCCGCCGGTCACCAGAGCGGTGCGACCTGCGAGAGAAAAGTAAGGGTGCATGGGGCGAGTCCTGAGAGCTGAGGGTCACTACACCCTAGTCGTCAGCCGCCAGAAGCGGAGCCACTATTTTTGCGAGGAATGAGGGTCTATATAGCCTTGAGCGGCCACGGCCCGTGTAGGGGCACAGCTTGCTGGCGAAGGCGTTTTGAAGATCGCCTTCGCGGGCAAGCCTCGCTCCTTGGGACCGTGGCGTTCGTGGGCGATTTACTGCGGGCGAACGCGCAGGGTCAGGCCTTTGAGGAAGTTGCGAAGCAACTGGTCGCCGCAAGTGCGGTAGTTGGTGTGGCCGAACTTGCGGAACAGCGCGCTCAGCTCAGGCTTGGATACCGGGAACTCGGCAGCCTTGAGGATGGCGTGCATGTCGTCCTCTTTCAGCTCGAAGGCCACACGCAGCTTCTTCAGGATGATGTTGTTGGTCACGGGCACTTCGATCGGCTGCGGCGGACGGCTTTCGTCCTTGCCACGCTTGAAGATCACCAGGCCATCGAGGAAATGCGCCATGACCTCGTCCGGGCAGCGTACGAAGCCTTCCTCGTCTTCCTCTTTCTTGTCGAGGTAGGTCAGCAAGTCTTCCAGGGACACGTCCATGCCACCGATCTTGATGATTTCGATGACTTTCTTGTCGCTGATGTCGAGCATGTAGCGCACGCTGCGCAGTACGTCGTTATGAATCATGGTGTGCAGTCCTGATATTCAGCAGTGGGCGCCGCATAAACAGCGGCGCCAAAATGTGTGGCGGCGTGAAAAGTCTTAGAACTTCTCTTTGCCGGACAGGTAACGCCATTGCCCCAACGGCACTTTGCCGATGGACACGCCGCCGATGCGGATGCGGCGGATGGCGACGACCTTCAGGCCAACGGCCTGGCAAAACAGGGCGATCACGCCCGGTTGCGGGTTCTTCATCGCAAAGCGCAGGCGGTTCTCGTTCTGCCAGCTGGCCTTGACCGGCGGCAGTTCCTTACCTTTGTAGGTGAGGCCGTGGTTCAAGCGGTTGAGGCCGTGAGCCACCATGTCGCCTTCAACTTCGACCACATACTCTTGCTCGATCTTGGCGGAGTCTGCGGTGAGTTTGCGCAGGATCTTCCAGTCCTGGGTGAACACCAGCAGACCGCTGGCGTTGGCCTGCAGATCGGTACTGGCGGTCAGGCGCAGGAAGTGGCCCTTGAGCGGACGTTTGCCGTAGCGGTGTTCTTCGCTCAGGGTCTCGGCGCTGATGGTCGCCATGGCCGTTTCCGCGTCCATGCCCGCAGGCACATTGAACAGGATGGTCACTGGCTCCGGCGCTGTGGCCTTGGCTTCGGGGTCGAGCTCGACTTTTTGGGTGTCGACCTTGAACTGCGGCTCATCGATGACTTCGCCGTCCACGGTGACCCAGCCGCCCTCGATGAACAGCTCAGCCTCCCGACGGGAACAGCCGACGAGTTCGATGAGGCGTTTGGAGAGACGAATCGGGTCAGTCATGACAGGGCCGTAACAAAAAAGGGGTGGGCATTGTACCTGCTGGGCGCCGGTTAATCCCGGCTCCATTTGCACCGTGTGGCTTTTTGTGGGAGCTGGCTTGCCTGCGATGGCATCGCTGCGACCTGACAGACAGACCGCGTCGTCTGCATCGCAGGCAAGCCAGCTCCCACATTGCTCTATGTCGGGTCAGCCATTAACCATTACGCGTCAGTTGTTGAGACTGACGCAAACGCATGTGCAACAACGGATAGGGCTGGCCCATGCCGTCGTGCTCGGAGCGACCGATCACCTCAAACCCCTGCTTGAAATAAAACCCCAAGGCCTGCGGGTTCTGTTCGTTGACGTCCAGCTCATCGGCGTTCAGGTGTTCCAGGGCATAGCGCAGCAATTGCTTGCCCAGGCCTTTGCCGCGATGGTCCGGGTCGATGAACAGCATTTCGATCTTGCCCGCCGCCACGCCGGCGAATCCGGTGATGCGCTGGCGCGAGTCTTTGGTGCAGATCAGCATCACCGCGTCGAGGTAGCGGGTCAGCACCAGATTCTTCAGCAGGTCGATGTAGCTGTCGGGCAGAAAGTCATGGGTGGCGCGCACCGAGGCTTCCCACACTTGGGTGAGTTCTTCGTAGTCGCTCTGTTTCGGTGTGTGAATGACCGAGTGTTGGCGCATGCCCGCTTGCCCCTCTTCCGTGGATGACGCGAGTTCTTTCTCTCACAAAACGATAGACGTAAAAAAGCCCCGCATCTCGTCAAGAGAGCGGGGCTTTTTGTATTTTTTGCGTTTAGATCTGTTCAGCCCACAGGTCGTATTCGTCGGCGTCGGTCACTTTGCACCAGACTTTGTCGCCCGGCTTCAAGTTGCTGCCGTTGTCGATGAACACGTTGCCGTCGATTTCCGGGGCATCGAAGAAGCAGCGGCCAACGGCGCCTTGCTCGTCGACTTCATCGACCAGCACTTCGATTTCACGGCCGATGCGCATTTGCAGGCGCGCCGAGCTGATGGCCTGCTGGTGCGCCATGAAGCGGTCCCAACGGTCTTGCTTGACGTCGTCCGGCACGATGGCCGCGTCCAGCAGGTTGGCCGGTGCGCCTTCGACCGGCGAGTACTGGAAGCAGCCAACGCGGTCCAGCTGGGCTTCGGTCAGCCAGTTCAGCAGGTACTGGAAGTCTTCTTCGGTTTCGCCAGGGAAGCCGACGATGAAGGTCGAACGGATGATCAGGTCCGGGCAGATCTCGCGCCAGTTCTTGATCCGCGCCAGGGTCTTGTCTTCGAAGGCCGGGCGTTTCATGGCTTTCAGGACTTTCGGGCTGGCGTGCTGGAACGGGATGTCCAGGTACGGCAGGATCTTTCCGGCGGCCATCAGCGGGATCAGCTCGTCGACGTGCGGGTACGGGTAAACGTAGTGCAGGCGAACCCAGACGCCGAGGGTGCTCAGGGCTTCGCAGAGTTCGGTCATGCGGGTTTTCACCGGCGCGCCATTCCAGAAACCGGTGCGGTATTTCACGTCGACGCCGTAGGCGCTGGTGTCCTGGGAAATCACCAACAGCTCTTTGACGCCGGCCTTGACCAGGCGCTGGGCCTCATCGAGCACGTCACCGACCGGGCGGCTGACCAGCTTGCCGCGCATCGACGGGATGATGCAGAAGCTGCAGCTGTGGTTGCAGCCTTCGGAAATCTTCAGGTAGGCGTAGTGGCGCGGGGTCAGTTTGATCCCTTGCGGTGGCACCAGGTCGATCAGCGGGTTGTGATCCTGACGCGGCGGCACGGCGTCGTGCACGGCGTTGACCACTTGCTCGTACTGCTGCGGACCGGTCACGGCCAGCACGCTCGGGTGTACGTTGCGGATGTTGCCTTCTTCGACGCCCATGCAGCCGGTCACGATGACCTTGCCGTTTTCCTTGATGGCTTCGCCGATCACTTCAAGGGACTCAGCCTTGGCCGAGTCGATGAAGCCGCAAGTGTTGACCACCACGACGTCGGCGTCCTGATAGGTGGACACAACGTCATAGCCTTCCATGCGCAGCTGGGTAAGGATGCGCTCGGAGTCGACCAGTGCTTTCGGGCAACCCAGGGATACGAAGCCAACCTTTGGATTGGCCGGCGCAGGAGTGGTGGACATGTCTAACCTCGGTGTTTTGGGACGCCTCCAGCCGAGAACGGCAAGGCGACAGACGGGCGTTTGGTACGCCTCTGATCAAAAAGTGCGCAATTCTAGCGATGGCAGCGGCACTTGACCAGCTTTATGCAGGGAAATACGACAAGTGCTGCGCTATGCTTCGCGCCTTTAGGCTTTACCGATTTTCTACAGTCAATAAAACGTCTGTAACAATAAGTAAAACAGCGCATGCTGCACGGCAAAGCATAGTGCTTCTTCCAAGAAGTCCGGGTCTGGTAACAGGAGTGGTGGATGGGTCAGGCAAGTAGTCAGGCGGCGGGTGCCGAGCATTCGGCGGCGAAGCCGATCGGCATGCTGGTCGCGGCGGTCGGGGTGGTTTATGGCGATATCGGCACGAGCCCGTTGTATACCCTCAAAGAAGTGTTTTCCGGTGGCTATGGCGTGCCCGTCAACCATGACGGCGTGCTGGGCATTCTGGCGCTGATCTTCTGGTCGCTGATCTGGGTCGTCTCAATCAAATACATGATGTTCGTGCTGCGTGCCGACAACCAGGGCGAAGGCGGGATCATGGCCTTGACCGCCCTGGCCCGACGGGCAGCGGCGGGGCATCCAAAATTGCGTACGTTGCTGGTGGTCTGCGGGCTGATCGGCGCGGCGCTGTTCTATGGCGACAGCATGATCACGCCGGCGATTTCCGTTCTCTCGGCGATTGAAGGCCTGGGGCTGGCATTCGAGGGTATCGACCATTGGGTGGTGCCGCTGTCGTCGATCGTGCTGGTGGCGTTGTTCCTGATTCAGCGCCACGGTACGGCGCGGATCGGCATTCTGTTCGGGCCGATCATGGTCACCTGGTTTCTGGTGCTGGGCGCACTGGGTGTGTATGGCATCAGCCAGCATCCGGAAGTGTTGCAGGCGATAAACCCGGTGTGGGGCGTACGCTTCTTCATGGTCCATCCGGGCATGGGGATCGCGATTCTGGGCGCTGTGGTGCTGGCATTGACTGGTGCCGAGGCGCTGTACGCCGACATGGGCCACTTCGGTCGCAAGCCGATCGCCCGTGCCTGGTTCATTCTGGTGCTGCCGGCGCTGGTGCTGAACTACTTCGGGCAAGGTGCGTTGCTGCTCGGTGATCCGGAAGCCGCCCGTAACCCGTTCTATTTGTTGGCTCCAAGCTGGGCGTTGATTCCGTTGGTGGGATTGTCGACGATGGCCACGGTAATTGCCTCGCAAGCGGTCATCTCCGGTGCGTTCTCCCTGACTCGTCAGGCGATCCAGCTCGGCTACATTCCGCGCATGCACATCCAGCACACGTCCAGTGCCGAGCAAGGCCAGATCTATATCGGCGCGGTGAACTGGGCGCTGATGGTTGGCGTGATCCTGCTGGTGCTGGGCTTCGAATCCTCCGGCGCGTTGGCCTCGGCCTATGGCGTGGCGGTGACCGGGACCATGCTGATGACCACCATCCTGGTGTCGGCGGTGATGTTGCTGTTGTGGAAATGGCCACCGGTTCTTGCTGTTCCGGTGTTGCTCGGCTTCCTGTTGGTGGATGGTCTTTACTTCGCCGCCAACGTGCCGAAAATCATTCAGGGCGGTGCGTTCCCGGTGATCGCCGGTATCGCGTTGTTCGTGTTGATGACCACCTGGAAACGCGGCAAGCAACTGCTGGTGGATCGCCTGGACGAGGGTGGGCTGCCGCTGCCGATCTTCATCAGCAGTATCCGCGTGCAACCGCCGCATCGGGTCCAGGGCACCGCCGTGTTCCTGACCGCCCGCCCGGACGCCGTGCCCCACGCGCTGTTGCACAACCTGCTGCATAACCAGGTGCTGCACGAGCAAGTAGTGTTGCTGACAGTCGTGTACGAAGACATCCCGCGCGTCCCGCCACAACGGCGTTTCGACGTCGATTCCTACGGTGAAGGGTTCTTCCGGGTGATCCTGCACTTCGGCTTCACCGACGAGCCGGACGTGCCTGAGGCCTTGAAACTGTGCCATCTGGATGACCTGAATTTCAGCCCGATGCGCACGACCTACTTCCTCAGCCGCGAGACGGTCATCGCCTCCAAACTCGAAGGCATGGCCCGCTGGCGCGAGGCGTTGTTCGCCTTCATGTTGAAGAATGCCAACGGCAACCTGCGGTTCTTCAATTTGCCGCTGAACCGGGTGATTGAGTTGGGTACGCAAGTCGAGATGTAAGCCCCATGAAAAAGCCCCCGTTGCCGTGAAGGTAGCGGGGGCTTTTTATTGACTGCCATTTGATCCCAATCCCCGAATCCAACGAAGAACCCTGTGGGAGCGGGCTTGCCCGCGATGACGGCAGCAGATCCAACATTGATGTGGCAGACATACCGCTATCGCGGGCAAGCCCGCTCCCACAGGTATTTGAGTGTCTGCTGGAACGTGGTTTTTCCGTCCCTGTGTCTTTACTGGCTTTCAGGCAGCTCTTCTTCAGATTCGGTCTTTGTCCGGGCAGGTCGCGGCGTCAGCACCTTCACCACATCATCAATCACTGCCTTGGACATAGCCGTCAAGTAATGCGCGGCCCAAGCGTGGCGGTCGGTGTCTTTTGCGTAGGCTGCATCCTCGGTAAATGATTTGACGAGGAACAGCAGGTCGGAGGCTTGTGACAATGCATCAACGATGGGGACGCCGGCGCGGACGTTGAACAACGCTTGATCCGAGCAGTAGATGAGTGGGGTGAGGCCGATGGTTTTTAGTTCTGATTGATTGTTCATGGTCAACTTCCTTGATTTTGAGAGCTGCCGCATCCGATACCAAGCGAATGGGTGGCAGCTGTGCGCAGGTTGGTAAACCGGGGAATCAAGGAAACCGGCACGCTCGAAAGCGTCCCACGCACAGCTGCCATATTGCAGGATTACAGGCCAAAAAACGCCTGCAATCGTGTCGGGTGCGCTGTTGCGCCTTATTCCACCGGGTTACCAAGCCCGATCGCTGAATGGTCAGCGACGTCCGGAGAGTATCCCGTCGAAGAAAAGCGCAGCAAGGCATCAAAGTGCCCAAACGCACCCAATTGGCAAGATTAGGAGTTTGCCTACAAGGTCTGCGGGCGTCATCTGATATTGCGAGATCTTTTAGTAAACGAAACTAAACATGCCCGGTGAGCTTGAAAAACGCAGCTTGGTAAATTCGCGTTGTTTGCAGCTTGCTGTATGTCGAGTTCGACGCAATGCTCTGCGTGGAGCTGTGTCTTCAAAGTTGCATGATTGTGAAGAGAGATAGGTATGACGGCATCATTAGAGCGTGCTGACCAAGCGATATCGATGCCTGCGATAGTCAGGGGCTTCAGCGCGAGACTCAAGGAGATTTCCAGCCGTGCCACTGAGCGCCTGGTCATTTTCAAAGATAATCGGCCAGCAGCGGTCATCATCAATGTCGATGTGTATCAGGAAATGCTCGACGAGCTTAAGGATCTTCGTGTTGAAGCAGCAGCTGGGGAGCGATTGATTTGTTTTGATCAGGCCAGGGCAGTTAGTCACGACGATATGCGGGCACGGTACGCCAGGAAAGACTAAGAGCTCGCGGGCGGTAGACGCATCCGCATAGGCGATACGCGGATCCTGTGGGAGCGGGCTTGCTCGCGAAGACGGACTAACACTCAACATTGACGTCGACTGACATACCGCTTTCGCGAGCAAGCCCGCTCCCACAGGGGATCTGCGGTGTTCGGTTAAATTGCACTCACATGAAAAAAGCCCCTGCAACCATAAGGCAGCGGGGGCTTTTTTGTGAGCGCGGCTCAGATCACTCCTGAGCCGCCGTCTCTTTCGCTTGACGCTTCTCGATCACATCCACCAATCGCTTTGCCAGCGCCGGGTAGTTCTCATCAAAGTGATGGCCGCCAGGCAGTTTCATCGCTTCGCCCACGGCGGTCTTGTCGGTGCAGCCGCTCTCGTCGACTTCTTCCTCGCCGTAGATGCATACCACTTTTGCAGGCGGCAGCTTGGCCATTTCCGGGCCGGTGGCGGCTTCTTTGCCGGCGTTGCCGAGCCAGCCTTCGACTTCGATTTCGAAGCTGCCGGTGCGGGCGAAGGCCAGCAGGATGATTGCGTCGACGCGCTGCTGTTCCGCTTCCGGCAGGCGGTTGTAGATGGCGGGCAATACGTCGGCGCCGAACGAGTAGCCGGTCAGGATGAAGCGTTTGGTGCCCCATTTCTGACGGTAGTGCTGCATCAGTTCGGTCAGGTCCAGGGCGCTTTGTTCCGGGCTCTTGTGCTGCCAGTAGTAGCGCAGGGTGTCGATGCCGACCACCGGGTAGCCGATCTTCGCCATCTCGCCGGCCACGTCTCGGTCCAGGTCGCGCCAGCCGCCGTCGCCGGAGAGGAACAGGGTGACGGTGTCCTTGGCTTGACCGGCCGGGACTTCGACCACCGGGATCTGCAGGCCGCCAGCGGCTTTATCGCCACCGACGAGGATTTTGCGCAGTTCGTTGTTCAGCACTTGCGGCAGGTTGATGTCGTAGTCGCTGATGCTGGTTTCGGCGTTGGGCTGGTCGCGCACGAAGCCGGCGCTGGTGTCGTCCGGGTTGTCGTTCCAGGCCACTAGCCAGTGACCGTGGGCGGAAGTTTTCGGCAGCAGGTGAGTGCAGCCGGGTTTTTCCAGGGCAAGGTCAACGGAAATGGCCTGGGCCTTGTCGTCCTTCTGCTCCGCCAGCCAGCGCCACGCCAGCACCGCGCCAGGGCCGATGCCGCTGACCAGGGTGGCTGGGCCATTGAGTTGCCTGAGGCCGGCTTGCAGGGCGCGACCTTGCTGGATGCAGTCCTTGGGCAGGATCACCTGGACGATCTGCGCCGAGCCGCTGCGGCTCAGGGTCATCAATTGCTTGTCGCTGAGCTTCTGGTCTTCATTGACCGCCACCAGCACCTGGGCGCGTGGCGTGGTGCCGGGGATGACGCGGGTCATCGCGGCGCCGTCGGCCGGCGTCAGCAGTTCGAGGGTCGGTTCCGGTGCCGGGCGTTTGAGGTACCAGTAACCGCCACCGACCATCAGGGCCAGCACTACCAGTGTGGCCAGTACGTACCGCAGGGAGCGTTGAATCATCAGCGTTTCACCAATCCAGTCAAGCCGCCCGCAATCAGGGCGGCAGTGTCGGCCAGCGCAACTAGCGGATCGAGTCCGGCGGGCACGGCCATATAACGGGGTTCCCAGTCGGGCTGGAACTTGTCTTTGAAGCGGCGCAAACCTTGGAAGTTGTACAGCTGCTCACCACGGCGGAATACCATCGAGCCCAGGCGCTGGGTCAGTGGTGCACCGCGCCGGGGTTGTAACCCCGACAACGGCACCATGCCCAGGCTGAAACGCGCGTATCCATGATTTTTATAATGTTGAATCAAGCCGACCATCATGAACTCCATGGTCAGCTTGGGGGCGTCGGGGTGTGCGCGCATCAGGTCGAGGCTGGCCAGTTCATGGCCGTAGGTCTCGAGCAGGTTGGCGAACGCCACCGGGCGCCCTTCGAAACGAATCACCGCGACGCGGAAGTGCTTGAGGTAGTCATCGCTGAAACGCCCGAGCGAGAAGCCTTTCTCGCGCACATTCTTGCCGCTCAGCCAGGCATCGGAAATCACCTTGAGCTCGTCCATCGGCGCTTGCCCCGGCTCATGGATCTCCAGCGACAGCCCGTCACGGGTGCCACGGTTCCAGGTGTAGCGCAGGTCCTTCATCTCTTTGCCCTTGGCTTCGAGATCAAAGCGGTGCAGATCGACCCGGGCTTCTTCGCCGAGCTTGATCGCGGTCAGGCCGATGTCCATGTAGTACGGAAGGTTTTCGGCACGCACTTGATAAAACACAGGGCGGGCGTGGTGGATATCGCACAGATCGCGGAACTGCCAAATCATTTCCGCCCGTTGCTGGGTCGGGCCGATCGGGTCATACAACGCCACCAGGCTGCGACCACGGCGGGCGTACATCAGAAACGCCTCGTCGTTGGGATGAAACAGCAGCGCCTTGTCACCGGTCAGGGCCAAGCCACCATCCGGTTGGGACGAGGCCATGAGAATCTTTACCGCGCGGTCCAGTTCATCGGGCGTTGGCAGATGGATCACCGGGCGCGCGGTGCGCAGCAGCCAGGTCAGGGACACCACCACCAGCAGGACCGCGGCGCCGAGCAGCGAGCGCAGGCCACGCGGGGCATCGGCGTCGAGGGTGAACTGCCACCAGAGTTGATGGCTGTAGGGAACGTCCTGATAGGCGAACAGCAGCAACCAGATCGACGCGCCCAGTACGCAAAGGCTGGCCACCAGATACAGCGGCGAAAATGGCACTTCGGTCAGGCGACTGGGGCGATAGAACGAGCGCCGGAAAACCCCCAGCAAACTCGCCGTCAGGGTCATCAGGCAAGCCTCTTCCCAGTCGAAGCCTTTAAGCAGAGAGAGCAGGGCGCCGACCAACAACAGAATGGTGGTCAGCATCCACGCAGCTGACAGGCGGCGACGCAGCCCCTGAGCCAGCAACAGGCAGAGCACGCCCACCAGGCTGGCGCCGAAGTGCGAGGCGTCGACCAATCGATGGGGAATCAGAAAACCGATGTGTTCAAGGCGGGTATCGATCTCTGGCGTCACGCCGGAAAACAGCAGCACCACGCCGGACAGGAACACCAGCACCGCCAGAATCGGCGCGGCCATGCCAGAGGCAGCACGCAAGGACTGGCGCGATTGAAACAGGCGCTGGCCTTCGTTGACCAGCAGCAGTACGCACGCCACCAGCAGCGGCAACACCACGTAGATCAGACGGTAGAGCAGCAGGGCGGCGGCCAGTGGCGCGGCACCGAGTTTGTCGGCGAAGGCGGCGAGCAAAATCGCCTCGAACACCCCGACACCGCCCGGCACATGGCTGAGCACGCCAGCGGCCAGGGCCAATAGATAGACCAGCAGGAACGCACCGAAGGGCGGCGCTTCCGGCAGCAACAGATAGAGCACGGTCGCGGCGGCGGCCACGTCCAGGGCGGTGATGACCAGTTGCAGGAACGTCAGGCGGCGACCCGGCAGGCGCAAGGTGCGGCGGCCGACCTTGACCAGCAGGTTGTCGGGGTAAGGCTGTTCCGGCAAGCGACGACGGTAGATGCCGATGGCCAGCACCGTGGAGAGCAGCAGCACGGCCACTGCAATCGCACCCAGCAATGTTTCGGAGAAGCCCAGGGCCACCGAGGCGGCGGGCAGGTTGCTGAGGGTGGCGAGGGCGGCCAGTGGCGGAAGGGCGCAGCCGAGCGAGAGGCTGGCGAACAAGGTCATGTGCGCGACTTCCGAAGCCCCCACACCATGACGTGCATATAAACGGTAGCGAACCGAGCCGCCTGACAGCAGCGAAAGGCCGATGGCATTGCCAATGGCAAATGCGGTGAAGCCGCCCAATGCCAACATTCGCGGTGCCAGCGTCACGCCGGCATAACGGCTGGCCGACCATTCGTAACCCAGCAGAATGACGAAGCCGATGACGGTCGCGCCGAGCGCACCCAGCAAGGCCGGTTTCGGCACGTCCAGAATCGAGTCGTGCAGTGCGTACAGATCGAGTTCGCTCAGCAGGCGACGGCAAGCAATCAGCGCGATGGCGAACAACAGCAAAGTGACCGCCAGACCGATGGGGTGACGGTATTTGCTGATTCGATCCAGCAAGCGCAGACGCTCGGCTTTGATCGGTTGTGTCGCTGTGACGGTGTCTTGTGGATCAGACGAGTTGGCGCGCATCAATCACCTCTTGGATTGTGCGCGACAGGATGGGGGTATCCAGCCAAGTTACCAATCCCTGTAGAAAAAAATAATCACAAATATTAACGCCTCTCACCGGATGGGCGATGGCGCGTCATCAGTCGCAGAGGGTTCCGTCTGCGGTTCAGCCTGCGCTGAACTCACAGTCTGACGACCCCCGAACGGCTCGCTGCACAGTGACAGATCATTGTTGCGAAAGGACTTTTTCAACAGATACAAAAAAGGCCACTCTTTCGAGTAGCCTTTTTTGATGTTTGGTTGCGGGAGCCGGATTTGAACCGACGACCTTCGGGTTATGAGCCCGACGAGCTACCAGACTGCTCCATCCCGCGTCTGTGTGGCGGCATTCTACAGGCGAACGCCGGAGTGTCAACCGTTAATCCCAGTATGGCTCAAATAAGTGTAAAACGAGGGCGAGCGGTGGCAGGGGAGACCTAAGTTTCGGAATCAGAACGATTTCTTGTTTCTGTGCGGTTAGGCAGAAATCGCTGATTTTTTATAAAACAGGCGCGCACAAAAAAGGCCACTCTTTCGAGTAGCCTTTTTTGATGTTTGGTTGCGGGAGCCGGATTTGAACCGACGACCTTCGGGTTATGAGCCCGACGAGCTACCAGACTGCTCCATCCCGCGTCTGTGTGTCGGCATTCTACAGAGGATCGCAGGGCTGTCAACCTTCAATCTCGGTAAAACCTGTTCCTGTTCAAGCGCTTAGGTGAAAAAAGGAGTGGCAAATCGGTCTGAAACGCAGGCAGGGCAAGGCTTTTGGCTCTATCGAGAGGGGGCTTTCGATTGAGAAAATAAATTCATGCGTGCTTTTCCTACATAGGAAAAAGAACATTCAGAGTACTGGTGCTATATACAGGTGTCAGTGAGATACTGCCGGTACGACTCACCCACACATCGTTTCTTCGCCATGAACACTGCTTTTATATGACGCAGCGAAAAATCATCCACGTCGATTGTGACTGTTTCTACGCCGCCATCGAGATGCGTGACGACCCGCGCCTGGCCGGTAAGCCATTGGCGGTGGGCGGCTCGGCCGATCGGCGTGGGGTGATTGCCACCTGTAACTATGAAGCACGGGCTTATGGCGTACGCTCGGCCATGTCTTCCGGACATGCCTTGAAACTCTGTCCGGACCTGACCATCGTCAAACCGCGCATGGATGCCTATCGAGAAGCATCGAAGGAAATTCATACGATCTTTCGTGATTACACCGACCTGATCGAGCCGCTTTCCCTGGATGAGGCCTACCTCGACGTGTCGGACAGCGCGCATTTCGGCGGCAGCGCCACGCGAATCGCCCAGGACATTCGCCGCCGGGTCTCCAATCAGTTGCACATCACTGTGTCGGCTGGTGTGGCGCCGAACAAGTTTCTCGCCAAAATCGCCAGCGACTGGAAGAAGCCTAACGGCTTATTCGTGATCACCCCGGATCAGGTGGAAGACTTTGTCAGTGGTTTGCCAGTGAGCAAGCTGCACGGGGTTGGCAAAGTGACCGCCGACAAGCTGGGCAAGCTCGGCATCGTCGATTGCTCGCATTTGCGTGAATGGGACAAATTGGCACTGGTGCGTGAATTCGGCAGCTTCGGCGAGCGGCTCTGGAGCCTGGCCCGTGGGATCGATGAGCGGTTGGTGCACAACGACAGTCGCCGGCAGTCGATCAGCGTCGAAAACACTTACGACGCGGACCTGCCGGATCTGGTGAGTTGTCTGGATAAATTGCCCGAGTTGCTGGAGTCGCTGAATGGCCGCATGGCGCGGATCGACAGCAGCTATCGACCGGGAAAGCCGTTCGTCAAAGTGAAATTCCATGATTTTACCCAGACTACGTTGGAGCAGGCCGGGGCAGGGCGGGATCTGGGGAGTTATCAGTTGTTGCTGACCCAGGCGTTTAACCGTGGTGGGAAACCGGTGCGGTTATTGGGGATCGGGGTGAGGTTGGAGGATTTGCGGGGCGGGTTTGAGCAGATGGAGTTGTTTGAGCGGTAGTTTTGCAGTGAATGTAATGGCGTCATCGCGGGCAAGCCGGGACTGTCAGAAATTTTGTGTTCGGGCATAACATGTTGAAAAGGAGCATGTATGCCGACCAAAAAGAAACCGGCCTCGGAGGCCAAAACCCAGCTTCCTTCGATTCCGAAGGAGCTGATCGATCAGTTCGTTAAAGGCCCAATGAGCGCCGAGGCGATTCAGGACGCATCCATGGCGTTCAAAAAGGCGCTTATCGAGCGAGCCCTTGGCGCGGAGCTGGGTCACCACCTTGGCTACCCTCAGGGCGCGGAGCGCCCTGAGGAGTCGAGTAACCAGCGCAACGGCAAAAGCAGCAAGACCGTGCTGACCGATGATGGCCCGCTGCGTCTGGACATTCCTCGGGATCGCGATGGCAGCTTCGCGCCAATGCTGATCCCCAAGCATGAGCGTCGGTTCACGGGCTTCGACGACAAAATCATTGCCATGTACGCCCGTGGCATGACCGTCCGAGAGATCCGGGCATTCCTTTCGGAGCAGTACGGGACCGATGTTTCCCATGATTTCATCAGCTCGGTCACTGACGCAGTGTTGGAGGAAGTGACTGCCTGGCAACAACGCCCGCTTGAGCCGATGTATCCGGTGATTTTCTTCGATGCGCTGCGGGTCAAAATCCGTGAGGAAGGACTGGTTCGCAACAAGGCCATCTACCTGGCTCTGGGCGTGCTGCCGGACGGCACCCGAGACATTTTGGGCATCTGGATTGAGACCACTGAGGGGGCCAAGTTCTGGATGAAGGTCTTCAACGACCTCAAGACCCGTGGCGTTGAGGATGTATTGATCGCGGTAACTGACGGCCTTAAAGGCATGCCAGAAGCCTTGAGTGCGGTGTTTCCGACGACGACCTTGCAGACCTGCATCGTGCACCTGATCCGTAACAGTCTTGATTACGCCTCCTGGGACAAGCGCCGCGAGTTGGCCAAAGCCCTCAAGCCGGTTTATCAGGCGCTTAACGTTGAAGCTGCCGAGCAAGCTCTGGACGCATTTGAAACGGGGCCTTGGGGCAAACAATACCCAACAGTCGTAGCCGCTTGGAGACGTGCCTGGGATCGAGTCATCCCGTTTTTTGTCTTCCCGCCTGCCATCCGAAAAGTGATCTACACCACTAACGCCATCGAGAGCATCAATGCTCAGTTGCGCAAGATCATCAAGACAAGAGGCCACTTCCCGACTGATGATGCAGCGACGAAGCTGATCTGGCTGGCACTGCAAAACATCACGGCCAATTGGGGCAGCGCAGCGCACGACTGGAAGAGCGCAATGAATCAGTTTGCGATTCTTTATGGCGATCGATTTACCAGGTCAAACTGGTGAAATGAGGGCTTGCCTTATGGCAGGCCGTTACCGGCCCGCACACAAAAAATCTGACACTCCCGGCAAGCCCGCTCCCACAGGTACTGCATCGTCCTTGTGGGAGCGGGCTTGCTCGCGAAACTTTTAGGCTTTTAATTCGGTCCTGGATCCGCCACCAGTCGCCCGGCATCCTTGGTCAATGACTTGAGGAATTCGGTCTGCAACTCAGGATCGTTGCGGGTCAGTTCGATCAAGCTCTGTTCCAACTCGCTGGCTTCTTCTTCCAGACCCAATTCCGACAGGCGCTTGACCCGGTGTACCCACTGGCTCACTTCGTCATCTTCGAGATCGTCGTAAATCAGCCCGTGAGCTTCGAGCAGCTTGCCGCGCAAGTTGCTGCTGATCGCCAGGGACGAGTCAGTGTGCACATCGTCCTTGTTGTCTTCGACACTGATCTGCAGCTTACCCAGATGATTGAGGTCATGCTCGGCGAACGGGCTATCCAGCAGATTCAGGCGCAACACGCCGTTACGATCGGTGCTCAGATCAAACGTGTTCTTGCCGGCCTTGACCTGCACCGGACGTTCGCTCCATGGCAGGCTCGAATATTCCGTGCGCTTGTCGCGCTGGACTTCGTCGATGCCCGCCAGGTTCTGCTGTGCGCGACCGTGAGACTGCACGTTCATGAACGGGTTGAGCCCGGCGAAACCATAGCCGAGCCAGTCCTTCGTCACGCTGTCCGGCAGATTGCCGAGGGTGAACACGTTGACGACGTTCGCACCGACACCGGCCACCACGGCCACCGCGCCCAGCGGGATCTCGTAGACCTCCCTCCAGGGTTGGTAAGGCGTATAGCGATCATAGCGGCGCGTGACTTCGAACTCGGTGACTTCGAAGGTCTTCTGCTCGTGGATTTTCACCCGACGTTGCGGCAGCTCAAGCACCTTAGGCTCGCCGACATCGATCTGCAGGCTGTGATCGAGCAGTTTGCGCTCGACCCGTTCCTCGTGCTCGCTGCGTTGTGACATCTGATTGGCACAGCCGCTGACCAGCAGCGCGCCGCACAGGGCGGCGCCACCGAGGCCTAAGGTGTTTCGCTTGAACATGACGTCTCTATCTGGTGTCAGCGGCGGATGCGGGCCTGGAGGAAAGACAACACGTCAGCGACCGGCAGCGCTTGCGCCTCGGCCTCTGTGCGGCTCTTGTATTCCAGATTGCCGTCGGCGAGGCCGCGGTCACTGACCACGATCCGGTGTGGAATGCCAATCAGCTCCATGTCCGCGAACTTGATGCCCGGGCTGGTTTTCTTGTCGCGGTCGTCCAGCAGCACGTCGAAGCCGGCGGCAGTCAGTTCTGCGTAGAGCTTGTCGGTGGCTTCGCGAACCTGTTCGGTTTCGTAGCGCAGCGGTACCAGGGCAATCTGGAACGGGGCCAGAGCATCGCTCCAGATAATCCCGTTCTCGTCGTTGTTCTGTTCGATGGCGGCAGCCACCACGCGGGACACGCCAATGCCATAGCAGCCCATTTCCAGGGTGACCGGCTTGCCGTTCTCGCCCAGCACTTCGCACTTCATCGCTTTGCTGTACTTGTTGCCCAGCTGGAAGATGTGCCCGACTTCGATGCCGCGCTTGATTTCCAGGGTGCCTTTACCGTCAGGGCTTGGATCGCCCGCCACGACGTTGCGCAGGTCGGCAACCGTCGGAACCGGCAGATCACGCTCCCAGTTCACACCGAAGTAGTGCTTGTCGTCGATGTTGGCACCAATGCCGAAGTCGCTCATCAGCTCGACGGAACGGTCGATGATGATCGGCAGTGGCAGGTTCAACGGGCCAAGGGAGCCGGCGCCGGCGCCAATGGCGTCGCGCAGTTCGGCTTCGGAAGCCATGACCAGCGGGCTGGCAACGCCAGGCTGGTTGGCGGCCTTGATTTCGTTCAGCTCGTGGTCGCCACGGATGATCAGGGCAATCAGCTTGCCTTTCTCTTCAGCGTGCACCACCAGGGTCTTGATGGTTTTTTCGATTGGCAGGTTGAAGCCTTCGACCAGTTGCGCAATGGTCTTGGCGTTCGGCGTGTCGACCAGGCGCAGTTCTTCGGCAGGTGCGGCACGAGAGGTTTCGCGCGGTACGGCTTCGGCCTTTTCGATATTCGCAGCGTAGTCGGAACCGTTGCTGAAGACGATGTCATCTTCGCCGGATTCGGCCAGTACGTGGAACTCGTGGGAGCCGGCACCACCGATCGAGCCGTTGTCGGCTTCAACCGGACGGAACTTCAGGCCCAGGCGAGTGAACACATTGCAGTACGCCTGGTGCATGCGGTCGTAGGTGATCTGCAGCGAAGGCTGATCAGCGTGGAACGAATAGGCGTCCTTCATGATGAACTCGCGGCCGCGCATCAAACCGAAGCGTGGGCGGATTTCGTCACGGAATTTGGTCTGGATCTGATACAGGTTGATCGGCAGCTGTTTGTAGCTGCTCAGCTCGTTACGCATCAGGTCGGTGATGACTTCTTCGTGAGTCGGGCCGGCACAGAAGTCGCGACCGTGGCGATCCTTGAAGCGCAGCAATTCAGGGCCGTACTCTTCCCAGCGACCGGATTCCTGCCACAGCTCAGCCGGTTGGGTGCTCGGCATCAACACTTCGAGAGAGCCGGCGGCGTTCATTTCTTCACGCACGATGGCTTCAACCTTGCGCATCACTCGCAAGCCCATGGGCAGCCAGGTGTACAGGCCCGAGGCGAGTTTGCGGATCATGCCGGCGCGCAGCATCAGCTGATGGCTGATGACGACCGCGTCGGAAGGCGTTTCTTTCTGTGTGGCGAGCAAAAATTGACTGGTGCGCATGGTTGGCCGTTGTCGGTTGCTGATGACGAGAAATGACGGAACATTGTACGGGCGAGATCTGCTGGCGTACAGGAGTGCGGCCGGCTGTCTGGCGGGAGGGCGAAAATCTGCTCGCCCTCCCGCGATGCTTCCTGCGTAAAGAGCCTACGATTCTTCCGCAACCTGGGTCGGAACCGGTTCCGGTGTCGGACCGGCTCGGCGGTTTTCCTGGAACCAGTGCAAGGCGATCAACAACAAGGTCGGAACGCCCAGCAGGGCGGTGATCAGGAAGAAGTTGTGATAACCGAATTTCTCCACCATGACCCCTGAGTAGCCTCCGATCAGGCGAGGCAGCAAGAGCATGATCGAGCTGAGCAGGGCGTACTGGGTGGCGGAGAATTTGAGATTGGTCAGGCTCGACAGGTAAGCGACAAATGCCGAAGTCGCCAGGCCCGAACTGAAGTTATCCAGTGAGATGGTGGCGATCAGCATCTGCAGATCGGCACCCATATCCGTGAGCATCAGGAACAGCAGGTTGGTACCGGCCGATGCAACGCCGCCAATGAACAGGATAGGCAGGATGCCGAAGCGCACGATCAGCAGGCCGCCCATGCCGGCACCGACCAGCGTCATGATCAGGCCGAATATCTTGCTGACGCTGGCAATCTGATCCTTGGTGAACCCTTGGTCGATGTAGAACACGTTGGCCATCACGCCCATCACCGTATCGGACATCCGATAGGTGGCGATCAGCCCGAGCAGCAGCAGGGCTTGCCAGCGGTAACGCAGGATGAAGTCGTTGACCGGCGTCAGCACCGGGGCCAAGCCACGGCGACCCATGGCCGACAAGCACAGGCCGGTCAGCGTGATATAGAGGATCGCCCGCAGGAACGCGCGGTCTTCGAGCAGCAGGTCGAGCACGCTGGCGCCTTCGAACAGTACGCTGGCGAAGTCAGTGTTGTAGAGCTGGGTGAACATGGCCGGTACGGACACCAGCAGCACGATCAGCACGAACACCGACGCCAATTGGTGCACAAAGCTATAGCGTCCGGCCTGCAATTGAGTACGCAGGGGCACCGGCGGTTCGCGCATGAACAGGGTGGTCAGCAACGCCGGGACCATCAAGACGCCGAACAGCACGTAGGTGCCGGTCCACGCCGCATGCTTGTAGTTGAAACCGGTGGAGCCGAAGCCTTCGGCGAAGAACAGTGCGCCGGCCGTCGCCAGCAGGGCTGCGACCCGATAACCGGCCATGTAGCTGGCCGCCAGCGCGGCTTGGCGGGTTTCGTCGGCGATTTCCAGGCGATAAGCATCGACAGCGATGTCTTGCGTCGCCGAGGCGAAGGCGACGACCACGGCAATGGCGATCAGCCAGGACAGGTGCTTTTGCGGGTCGCAGAATCCCATGCCGATCAGGCCGAGGATCACCAGCGCCTGGGCCAGTACCAGCCAGGAGCGTCGTCGACCGAGCTTGCCGAGCAGTGGCAGGCGCCATTGGTCGAGCAACGGGGACCAGACCCATTTAAAGGCATAGGCCAGACCGATCAGGCTTGCGTAGCCAATGGTTTCGCGGGCAACACCGGCCTCGCGCAGCCAGACTGAAAGCGTCGAAAACACCAGCATGTAAGGCAGGCCGGCGGCGAAACCAAGCAGCAACAGCACGAGGGTCGAGGGGCTGGCATAGGCGGCGAGCGCGGCGCGCCAGGTTTTACGGGGCATGGGCTGGAGTCTGCCTCAAGAATTACGGAAACAAAGCGCGCACTCTAACCGCTGTGCTCTACCGGGCGCCACCCATGGCGCTGAATATCAACACGATTGTTCAGGATACTGATGCCTTCCATGCGCAATCGGGCCCGTTGTTCATCCCCCGAAGGGCTGCCCACGGGCAGACTGATCCGACCGCCGGCACCTAGCACACGGTGCCAGGGCAATTTAGTGTCGCCGGGCAATTGGCTGAGTGTTCGCCCGACCCAGCGGGCAGCACGACCCAGTCCCGCGAGTTCGGCGAGCTGGCCATAGCTCACGACTTTGCCTTCGGGCACTTGTGCCAAGGTCAGGTAGAGCGCCGTGCGTCGGATTTGCGCCGCGCTTTCGGTTTCAGCGTTTGAGTCGGTCACGTCCCGGGCTTCCTGAAAAAATGCGCATTGACCGTCTGTAGAGTAAATCCTGGATCGCCCATTGAGAAATGAACTCAATAGAAAAAGTCGGGTCAGTCCTTGCTAGGGCCTTATTCCTATGGATAATGCCGACTTTTTTTCGCAAAGTTGAGCCTTCGATTCGCTTATGTTGTCTAGAACCTTGCTGTGCCTCGCTGTCGTCAGTGCTTCCACTCCCTTGCTCGCCGATACCGTCTGGTTGAAGAACGGTGACAAGTTGAGCGGCAAAATCACCGTGTTCGATGGTGGCAAACTGCTGATTCAGACCGAGTATGCTGGCTCAGTCCCGATCGACTGGAAGCAGGTCAAAACCCTGGAGAGTGATCAGCAACTGTTGGTCAAACAGGATGCCTACACCGGGGAGAAGGCCAAGGCGCTACACGCGGCAGAAGACGGCAAGGTCACCCCTGGCCAACGGCGATGGCCCCAAGACCGTGGAGCTGGCCAGTATCCAGCAGATGCTCAAGCCTAAGCCTGTCGTCGAGGATTTGGTGTGGAAGGGTAATATCGATGCAGCGCTGGATTATCAGCGGGCCGAGAAAGACACCGACGATTACGATATCGACTTCAAGACCACTGCGCGCCATGGCAGATGGCGACACACCGCAGAAGGTGAGTACAACCGCGAATTTCAGGATGACGTGGTCACTACCGACAACTGGCGGGGCGAATACTCGCTCGACCGTTTCCTGACCGAAAAATGGTTCTGGCAGGGGGCGCGCAGTCTATAAGCGCGACAAGGTCGAAGAGCTCGCCCGCCAGCGCACAGTCGGTACCGGCCCCGGTTACCAATTCTGGGACGACGAGCTGGGCGCATTCTCGCTGGGCTCGCTGGTCAACCGCACGGACTATGAGTTCAGCGATGGCAGCAAGGAAAACTTCTACTCCCTGGCGATGAAGTGGGATTACAACCGCTACCTGATCGGCAAGAGGGTGGAGTTCTTCACCAATGGCGAAGTGGGCAAGCCGTTGTCGGGCGTGGCCGACTACGCGCTCGATGCCGAGATGGGCTTGCGCTACAAGGTGACCGAATGGGCATCGCTTAACCTGAAGGCCGAGAGAGACATTATTAGCGGCACCGACGATGCTGATTTGGACAAGACCCGCTACACCGCTGGGTTTGGCGTGGCCTGGTAAGACGCAAAAAATCGCAGCCATGGGCTGCGATTTTTTTTGCCTGCAAAACAGACAGGCACAAAAAAGCCCCGCTTTTGAGGGCGGGGCTTTTTACTAAAGCAAGTACAAGTTAGATAACTTGAACTTCTTCAGCTTGCATGCCTTTCTGACCGCGGGTAGCGATGAAAGAAACCTGTTGGCCTTCTTTCAGGCTTTTGAAGCCGTCGGATTGGATAGCTTTGAAGTGAACGAACAGGTCGTCACCGGATTGTGGAGTGATGAAGCCGAAGCCTTTTTCATCGTTGAACCACTTAACGGTACCAGTTTGGCGATTAGACATGGTGTAACTCCTTGAACAAAGATAACTGCGACGCAGGAAGAACCCTGGCCGAGACTGAGTGCAAAGAGCAGGAAAAATTCTTGTAGATGGTTGGATCGAAATTCAACATATCGTGTAGAGATTCTCAGTGACACAAGCAGCACAGTGGCGCCACCTTAACCCTTTTTCCGGAACGTGCCAATGCTTCCTGCGAAGGTTTCTCTGTTTTCATGACTGACGGTGCATCGAATGGCGCTGAAGACCCGGAATTCACGGGGGATCGTCGAGAATTGTCTCCCGGACTTTGAACCCGGCGCGCCTGCCCGGTAAGATGCCGGACAGAATTTTTCCACCTCGCTATTCAGGACACCCGCCATGAGCATCAAATCGGACAAGTGGATTCGCCGCATGGCGCAGGAACACGGCATGATCGAGCCTTTCGTCGAGCGCCAGGTGCGCGGCAGAGACGATAGCCGTGTGATCTCCTACGGCGTGTCCAGCTACGGCTACGATGTGCGTTGCACCAATCACTTCAAGGTGTTTACCAACATCAATTCGGCGATCGTCGACCCGAAAAACTTCGATGCTGGCAGCTTCGTCGACATCCACAGCGACGTGTGCATCATTCCGCCGAACTCCTTCGCTCTGGCCAGCACCGTCGAATACTTCCGCATCCCGCGTAACGTATTGACCATTTGCCTGGGTAAAAGCACCTACGCGCGTTGCGGCATCATCGTCAACGTCACGCCGCTCGAGCCTGAGTGGGAAGGTCATGTGACCCTGGAGTTCTCCAACACCACCAATCTGCCGGCGAAAATCTACGCGAACGAAGGCGTGGCGCAGATGTTGTTCCTTGAGTCGGACGAAGCGTGCGAAGTCTCCTACAAGGACCGTGGCGGCAAGTACCAGGGCCAGCGTGGCGTAACCCTGCCGCGTACCTGAGTCAGCCGTCTGACAAACCGTTGGAATTCCTGAGCGGGCGTACACTCTATGGAATGTACTGCTCTGATTCGCGCAAGGCGGATAGGGCCATCGCTCAGGAGTGCTTCATGAAGATCGATCCGCGAATAAGTGCCGAACTGGCAAGGCTTGAGCCCAATCAGGTTGGCGTGCTGGCCTGGTCCTTGTTGGCACATCCGCCAGTCAGCATGGCAGGGGGCATCCCCCATCAGCCTGACCCCGACACCCCCAACGAAGATCCGACAGAGCCCGGTGAGCCCACCCTGCCGGATGAGCCGCCTCCCGCGCCTGTGGTCTGATATCTGTTAGCGAAATCCGTTTTTGTAGGAGCGAGCGGTGCGGCGATCCGACTTGCCCGCGATGAAGGCAACTCGGTCTATAGGATGACCGCGTTATCGTTCTTCGCGGGCAAGCCTCGCTCCAACAGGATGGTGGGTTACTTGAGGTTGCCACTGAGGAACTGCTTCAGTCGCTCACTCTTCGGATTGCCCAGTACGTCTTCCGGCGCACCTTCTTCCTCCACCAGCCCCTGGTGCAGGAACAGCACCTGGCTCGATACCTTGCGAGCGAAGCTCATTTCGTGGGTGACCATGATCATGGTCCGGCCTTCTTCGGCCAGGCCCTGGATGACTTTGAGCACTTCGCCGACCAGTTCCGGGTCTAGCGCCGAGGTCGGTTCGTCGAACAGCATGACTTCCGGTTCCATGGCCAGTGCGCGGGCAATGGCTACCCGTTGTTGCTGGCCGCCCGAAAGGAAGGCCGGGTACTGATCCGCCACGCGTGGCGCCAGGCCAACCTTGTCGAGGTAACGTCGGGCACGGTCTTCGGCCTCTTTCTTGCTGCAACCGAGTACCCGGCGCGGGGCCATGGTGATGTTTTCCAGCACCGTCATGTGGCTCCACAGGTTGAAGTGCTGGAACACCATGGCCAAGCGGGTGCGGATCCGTTGCAGCTCATCGGCGTCGGCCACGTGCATGCCGTGGCGATCCTTGATCATGCGGATGTTCTGGCCGTCCAGGCTCATGGCGCCGTCGTTGGGTTGTTCGAGAAAGTTGATGCAGCGCAAAAAGGTGCTTTTGCCCGAGCCGCTGGCGCCGATCAGGCTGATGACGTCGCCGGTTTTGGCCTTGAGCGAAACGCCTTTGAGCACCTGATGATCGCCATAGCTTTTATGCAGGCCTTCAATGGTCAGTTTGTACATGGGGCATGCGTCCTCAAGGCGAAAGTAGGTAGCCGCTGCGATAGGCTTCGGTGCCCGCGACGTGGGCGATCACCATACCGGCAGTTGCCATGCGCCGCAGCGAACGGGCGTACATCAGCCCGGCGGCGGTGCAATGAACAGGGGTGACACGATCATTGATCGGGTCGATGATTTCGGCGATCAGTTGCCCGGCCTCCAGGTATTCCCCGGGCAGGGCCGTGAACACCAGCAGCCCGCCCACCGGTGTCGCCACCGGTTCGACGCCGGCCAGCGGTGTGGCCGGGTAGGGCAGATCCGGTAATGGCGCCGGCTCACCGACAATTGCGCCGAAATGAATCAGATAATCGATCAGCGCCTGGCAGTCGAGGCTGGCCAATGGGTGATTGACGTCACCCTGGCCGCGCAATTCGACGGTGACTGAAAAACTGCCCAGCGGAATCTCGAACTGCTCGCCGAAGCGCTCTTTCAACTGCCACCACAGCAGGGTGAAGCATTCATCGAACGACTGGCCGCCAGAGTCGGTGGCCAGCAGGCTGGCTTCGGAACCAATGTAGCGCGCCAGCGGCTCGACCTGCGGCCAAGCCTCGGGCGTGGTGTAAAGGTGCGCCACGGCTTCGAAATCGCAATGCAGGTCCAGCACCATGTCTGCATCGCAGGCCAGCCGTTGCAGGGTCAGGCGCTGGGATTGCAGTTGAGTGCCTGCGGTCTGCCGCGCCAAAGCCTTGCGCAGGCTGTCGCGGATCAGTTCGAGGTTGCGTTGCGGATCGTCGCCGAGCAGGCCTTCGATCTCGTAGCCGACTTCTTCACTCAAGTCGACGAACCAGCGATTGAAGTTCTGCCCGCTTTCCAGCTCGTAGCGGCCCAGTGGAACGTCCATCAACACTTGTTCCAGGCCGACCGGGTTGGCCACGGGCACCAGCACGATTTCACTGCGCAGCCGGCCGACGGCTTCCAGCTCCGCCAGACGTTGCTTGAGGTGCCAGGCTACCAACATGCCGGGCAATTCGTCGGCATGCAGGGAGGACTGGATGTAAATCTTGCCTTTGGCCGACGGCGAGCCGAAGTGGAAGCTGTGAATCTGTCGCACGGTCCCCGGCAGCGGGGCCAGCAGGTCATGAATCTGGTGGCGCATGTACGAGTTGTCCTAATGAGTCGGCCCGAGGAAGGCCAGCCATCGGCGTTCGGCGAGGCGGAACAGGCCGACCAGCGCAAAGGTAACGGTCAGGTAGATCAGCGCGGCGATGCCGAACGACTGGAATGTCAGGAAGGTCGCAGAGTTCGCGTCGCGAGCGACTTTCAATACATCCGGGATGGTCGCGGTAAACGCTACGGTGGTCGAGTGCAGCATCAGAATCACTTCGTTGCTGTAATAAGGCAACGAGCGACGCAGGGCCGACGGCATGATCACGTAGGCGTAGAGCTTCCAGCCTGACAGACCGTAAGCCTTGGCGGCTTCGACTTCACCGTGCGCCATGCTGCGAATCGCCCCGGCGAAGATCTCCGTGGTGTAGGCGCAGGTGTTCAGGGCGAAGGCCAGGATCGTGCAGTTCATCGCATCGCGAAAGAACGCATCGAGGACTGGCTGGGCACGCACGGCCGCCAGGCTGTAGATGCCGGTGTAGCAAATCAGCAGCTGGATATACAGCGGCGTGCCCCGGAACAGGTAGGTGTAAAACTGCACCGGCCAGCGGATGTAGACCTTGGGCGAAACCCTGGCGATGGACAGCGGGATCGACACCACAAAACCGATGAAGATCGACGCGCTGAGCAGCCACATGGTCATGGCCAGGCCAGTGATGTTGTAGCCGTCGGTATAAAGGAAGGGTCTCCAATATTCCTGCAAGAGTTCGATCATCGTACGGCCTCCCGGGAACCGGCGGCGTAGCGGCGTTCGAGCCAGCGCAGGACGACGTTGGAGGCACTGGTGATCACCAGGTAAATCAATGCGGCCAGCACCAGGAAGTAGAACAGTTGATAAGTACTTTTACCGGCGTCCTGCGCGGCCTTGACCAGGTCGGCGAGGCCGATGATCGAGACCAGCGCAGTGGCCTTGAGCATCACCATCCAGTTGTTACCGATGCCCGGCAGGGCGAAGCGCATCATTTGCGGGAACACCACGATCCAGAACCGCTGGCCACGTTTGAGGCCGTAGGCGATAGCGGCTTCGACCTGACCCCGTGGCACGGCGAGAATCGCCCCGCGGAACGTTTCGGTGAAGTAGGCGCCATAAATGAAGCCCAGGGTAATGACCCCGGCGCTGAACGGGTTGATCTCGATGTATTCCCATTCCATGAAATCGGTAAACGAGGTCAGCCAGGTTTGCAGGCTGTAGAAGATCAGCAGCATCAGCACCAGGTCGGGCACCCCGCGAATCAGTGTGGTATAGCACTGGGCCAATATCCGCAGCAGTTTGACTTTTGACAGCTTGGCACTGGCGCCCAGCAGGCCGAGCAACACAGCCACCAGCAGCGACAACACCGATAATTTGATGGTCATCCAGGTGCCTTCCATCAGCAACGGACCGAAGCCCTGGAGGCTGAAGGCTGAGAGCCCCAGATTTTGTAATAGGTTTTCAAACATAAATCAGCAACCTGATCGGGTGAAAAAAGCGCCCATCGCGAGATGGGCGCCGGGCATTATTTGCCGCTGTACAGATTCAGATCGCCAAAGTGTTTCTTCTGAATGGTGGCGTAGGTGCCATCGTCGTGTAACGCTTTGATACCTTTATTCAAAAGCTCTTTGAGGTCTTTGTTACCTTTAGAGATACCGATAGCTGTTTTCGACGGCAGCAATTCACTGTCGACCGGCTTGCTGACTTCGTAGCCTTCGCCTTTTGGCGACTTCAAGAAGCCCAGTTCGGCTTGCAGCATGTCCTGGATTGCCGCGTCGAGACGGCCGGAAGTCAGGTCGGAATACACCTGATCCTGGTTCTGATAGGCCTGGGTTTTCACGCCCGCCTTGTCCAGCACGGCCTTGGCGTAGGCTTCCTGGATGGTGCCTTGCTCGTAGCCGACGGTTTTGCCCTTCAGCGACGCAACATCTTCGCTCAGACCGGAACCTTTCTTGAACACATAAGCGGTTGGGCCGGAGAACAGCTCGTCGGAGAAGTCGATGACTTTTTCGCGGGCCGGGGTGACGGTCATCGAAGAGATCACACCGTCGAATTTATTGGCCTTGAGGCCCGGAATCATGCCGTCGAAATCGCTTTCGACCCATTTGCACTTGACCTTCAGCTCGGCGCAGATCGCATTGCCCAGATCGATGTCGAAGCCTACCAGGCTGCCGTCGGCTGCTTTGGATTCGAACGGCGCGTAAGAAGGGTCAACGCCAAAACGCAATTCTTTGTATTCCTTGGCCAGCGCGGAGCCGGCAGCCATGCACAACGCCAGTGCAGAAAGGGTCAGCAATGCTTTTTTCATTATTCAATCCCTAAGAACCAATATGAGCGCTTGTGGCGCAGAAGTACTGTTACTGGAAAGCGTCAGACCTATTCAAAGTAGCAATTTCCGAACCAGAGTCCCGAACAAGCGTTTAAAAGGTAATACAAGAAGTGGCAAAGCGCGATCTGTGCACGAAAATGGGCATCGTCAGATTCCCGCGCCTGGATGGTGCGCAGTGTGGTGAGGAAGCTTGCCCTAATGCGACGAAAATCCTGTGGGAGCGTGGCTTGCCCGCGAAGAATGCCCCGCGGTTTTTCAGGTATTTCGCGTTATCGTTCTTCGCGGGCAAGCCACGCTCCCACAGGTTCTGCGCCTTAACTTACTGGCATTAGCCACAGGAATCGGATCAGGCGAGCAAATCCTGCAACGTCGCCAAGCTGTCAGCGTCCTCCACCGACTTGTCCTGCCGCCAACGCAGCATCCTCGGAAACCGCACCGCAATCCCGCTCTTGTGCCGCTTCGACAGGGCAATGCCCTCGAACCCCAGTTCAAACACCAGGGTCGGCTTCACACTACTCACCGGTCCGAATTTTTCCACAGTGGTCTTGCGTACGATGCTGTCGACCTGCCGTATTTCTTCGTCAGTCAACCCGGAGTAAGCCTTGGCGAAAGGCACCAGTGTTCGCTCGCGGGCAGAGGGTGGGCCGTCCCACACAGCGAAGGTGTAATCAGTGTAGAGACTGGCCCGGCGCCCATGGCCCTGCTGGGCATAGATCAGCACCGCATCGACGCTGAACGGGTCGACTTTCCATTTCCACCACACGCCCATGTCCTTGGTCCGCCCGACGCCATACAGCGCATCGCGGGCCTTGAGCATCATGCCTTCGACGCCCAGTCTGCGGGAGGCTTCTCGTTGGCGGGCGAGGTCAAACCAGTCTTCACCGGTCAGCACGGGCGAGCTCAGTAACACTGGGTTTGCGCAGGTGAGGATGAGTTGCTCCAGCTGAGTGCGGCGCGTGGCCTGAGTCTGGTTACGCCAATCCTCACCCTGCCACTCCAGCAGGTCATAGGCCAGGATGACCACGGGCACTTCATCGAGGATTTTCTTGCTCAGCGTTCTACGGCCGATCCGCTGTTGCAACAGGGCGAAGGGTTGTACGGCGGGTGACGATGGCGATTGCGGGTCGAAGGTGTCGTTGATGCCCGGTTGTGCAGCTTTCCAGGCGACGATTTCACCGTCGATCACCGTGCCATCGGGCAAACCGTGAACCAGGCTGTCCAATTCGGGGAAGCGTTCGCTTACCAGCTCTTCACCTCGTGACCAGATCCACAAGCGCCCCTCGCGCTTGACCACTTGAGCGCGGATGCCGTCCCACTTCCATTCCACTTGCCACTGACTGGCCGCTCCGAGCAGGGCTTCAAACTGCTCGACCGGGTGCGACAACGCATGGGCGAGGAAAAACGGGTACGGTTGGCCACCCCGTTGGGCATGCTCATTGGGTGATTCGGGAGCGATCAGCTTCAGGTAACTGGCGGCGCTTGGGCGGTTAGACAGATCGGTGTAACCCACCAGCCGCTGGGCCACGCGTTTGCTGTCGAGCCCGGCCATGGCCGCCAAGGCGCGGGTGACCAGCAATTTCGAAACTCCGACACGGAAACTGCCAGTGATCAATTTGATGCACAGCATCAGACTCTGGCGATCCAGTTGCGCCCACAGGGCCGGCAAGCATTCGGCGAGGGTCTGCGGGGCGGCGTTACGCAGCGGCAGCAGTTTGTTTTCGATCCACACCGCCAGCCCGTCGGTAGAGGTGTGGAGCGTTTCGGGCAGCACCAGTGAAATGGTTTCCGCCAGATCACCGACGGCCTGATAACTTTCTTCGAACAACCAGGGCGAGAGCCCGGAAAACGCGGTTGCCATTTCCCGCAGCATTCGTACCGGCACCAATTGCCGAGGTCGTCCACCGGACAGAAAGTACACCGCCCAGGCGGCATCTTCAGGCGCGGCTTGGGCGAAATAGTTCTGCATCGCCGTCAGTTTGGCGTTGCTCGAGGTGGTGGCATCGAGTTCGGCATACAAGTCGGCGAAGGCTTTCATGCCAGCACCTCGGCGCTCTCGGGTTCGAGAACGGTGGCGTCTTCATCATCGCCGTATTCGGTGCTGAAACTCATGGCATCAAGGCCTTGTTCGCGCAGTTGACGCACCAGTACCCCGATCGAACCATGGGTGACGATCACGCGTTCGGCTCCGGTTTGTTCGATGGCCCAGAGCAGGCCGGGCCAGTCGGCGTGATCGGACAGCACGAAGCCGCGGTCCACGCCGCGCCGGCGTCGTGTGCCGCGCAAGCGCATCCAGCCACTGGCGAAGCCATCGCTGTAGTCACCGAAACGCCGTACCCAAGGGCTGGCACCCGCCGAGGGCGGCGCGAGGACCAAGGCTTTGCGCATCATCGGGTCATGTTTTTTCACTTCGCCGGAATAGATCGTTGGCGGTAAATAAATGCCGCTCTCGCGATAAATCCGATTGATGGGTTCAACCGCGCCGTGTACCAGAATGGGGCCGAGGCTGGCATCGATGCCGTGGAGAATCCGCTGAGCCTTGCCGAAGGAATAGCAGAACAGCACGCTGGCCTTGTCGGCTGCAGCATTGGCTCGCCACCATTGATTGATTTCGGCAAAGATTTGCGTCTGGGGTTGCCAACGGTAAATCGGCAGACCGAACGTCGATTCGGTGATGAACGTGTGGCAGCGCACCGGTTCGAACGGCGCACAGGTGCCGTCGGGCTCGGTTTTGTAATCCCCCGAGGCGACCCAGACTTGCCCCTCGTATTCCAGACGCACTTGGGCTGAGCCGAGCACGTGGCCTGCAGGGTGCAAACTCAGCTTTACGCCGCGGTGCAGCAATGGCTCGCCATAGGGCAGCGTTTGCAGGTTGATGTCTTGGCCCAGGCGCGCGCGCAGAATGCCCGCACCCGGTGCCGCCGCCAGATAATGTTGATTGCCACGGCGAGCATGGTCGCCATGGGCGTGGGTGATGACTGACCGTTCTACCGCCTGCCATGGATCGATATAGAAATCCCCGAGCGGGCAGTACAAACCTTCAGGACGCGCGATAACAAGGTCCATATTGTTACCCAAATGGAGTGGCCTGCTAGCTAGGAGGTTTGCGCGAGACGAGAAGTTCTATTTATTTTCAAGGAAGAATGGACGCGTTAATCAGGCCGCTTTCGCGAGCAAGCCAGTTAAGGTTTCTAGAACGAAACATCGCACCTGTGGCGAGGGAGCTTGCTCCCGCTGGGGCGCGTAGCGGCCCCGAATCTGCCACCGCGCAGATCCAGTTAGAACACAGGCGTCTGTTTTGCGACTGCTTCGCAGCCGAGCGGGAGCAAGCTCCCTCGCCACAATGGATTTTCAGCATCAATGGGACCGGCAGCATGCTTTCGCGAGCAAGCCCGGTCCCACTTGAGGTTACTTGCCAGGCGTCAGCGTCAGCCGCGTCTTGCCATACACCTTGTCAAAGTTCTGCGGCTGCATCGGCAGGCTCATGTATTGCCCCTTGAGCCATGGATCGACGCTGTCGAGATAGTGCGGGCTGGCCGGGTTGCCGGATTGACCGGTACCGTTCTGGCCCATCAGCGGTTCGGCCTGGCCGAAATCGACGATAAAGCGCATGGCTGGCGCCAGCGTGGTGTTGAAGTCCTGGCCCCAGGTGAACGCGGCGGTGTTGAGCGTGGTGTGGTCGCCGCCGGCCGCCAGTGGACCGCGTACGGTCTGGCCACTGGCGTTCTTCCACTCGTAGCGATGCAGTTTGCCCCACTGCCAGGCTTTGTGATCGCCACCCAACTGGCTGTCACCCGCGCTGATCGCGGCCGCCAGGCTGCGGGCGAGAATCGTCGTTTTGTCTTCTTTCTGCGGGGTGCGCAGGTCGTCCCAGAACGGACTGTCCTCACGGCCCAGCAGATGATCGGCCTGCGCCGCGTAAGACAACTTGCCGTTGCCGATAAAGGCTTTCCACGCCGGGCTGCTTTCCGGGCCCAGTTCGTCGAGGAAAATCTGCTTGGTGCTTTCCTGCAGGAACAGCTCGTAGATCGCCGCGTCGGCGGAGGTCGCGCTGAGTTTGCCGTCGAAAGCCATCAAGCGCGTGTAGGCCTCGCGAGCCTTGCCACGATCGCCAACTGGCAGCGCTTCGATGGCTTGCTTGAGTGGCTGGGACATGCCTGGCGCTTCAAACATCTTCTTCAGTTTGGCGGCAAAGGTGGTGGTCTGGTCGTATTGCATGGCGATCAGGCTGCGTGTGTCGTGTTTGCCCACGCCCGCCAGTTCGGCCATGCGTTCGCCGCGCTCCGGCGCCGACCAGGAATTGGACAGTTGCATGCCGTAGCCATGGGGAATGACCCGCTGGTTGGCGGTGCCGAGCCAGCCTTGAGCCGGGTCCTGGTCATACGGATGGAGCATCGGGTCGGCGTAACCGTCCCAGTCGTAGCGACCTTCCCAACCCGGCGATGGCAGCAAGCCTTCGCCTTCGCGACGGTTCGGGTAGCGACCGGTGACTTGCCAACCGATGTTGCTGGCATCGGCAAACACCAGATTCAGCGCAATGGCGCGTATTTCACGGCTGGCGTCCGAGGCTTTCTCGACGCTCTGCGCTCGGGACAGGTCGAAAAAGGCATCCAGGGTTTTGTCGTCGGTGAAGTTCGGCGTCTGCAAGGCCAGGCCGAAACCATTGGCCAACGCGGTGCCTTGGGCACTGTTGAGCAACGGCCCGTGGCGGGTTTCGTACACCGCTTCGCGAATCGGCTTCTGGCCTTTGACGAAGTAGGTTTCGTTACGCACGATCGCCGGCTGCCATTTGCCGCCCACTTCGTAGGAAAGGCCATTGCCCTGACGTTTGATTTTTTCCAGGAACAGATCCTGGTTGTCGCCCATGACCGTGGTCATGCTCCACGCCACTTTGCCGTTGAAACCACCGAGCACCATCGGTAACCCGGCAATGGTCACGCCGGACGCCTGGTATTTCGGCGCGCGAATCTGCACGTAACTGAACAGCGCCGGCACGCCCAGCGGCCCATGACTGTCGCTGGCCAGCAGGCTTTTGCCGCTGCGGCTGCGTTGCGGGGCGATCGCCCAGTTGTTCGAAGACGTGGCGCCCAGCAGGTTCAGGTCGGACAGTTGGCCGGTGGCTTTGCTGATTTCGCTCAGCCCCGGGATTTGCCCGTTGAGTTTGATGCCCTGGAGTTTTTCGGCTTCAGCGACCGGCAGTTTTTCGTCAGGGGCGGACGGCGCAAGCCACGCCAGCTTGTCGGTACTGACCGTCTGGGCCAGCATCAATGAGGAAATTTCTTCCGGCAGGTTCGCCGATTGACTGAAATTCAGCAGGCAGAAAATCAGCGCCGAATCTTCCGGTTTCCAGTATTCGGGCTTGTAGCCAGTGGCCGCGAGATCGGCAGGCAGTTTGTCGCGGTAGCGGAACAGGTAGGCGTTGACCCCACGGGCATAGACTTCAAAGAAACGTTTGAGACGCGGCGAAGAGGCCTTGTACAGCTCACCCGCGCTTTTCTTCAGATTGACTGCACGCATGTAGCGGTCGGCATCGAGCAGGTCCGCACCGGACATCTCCGCCAGACGGCCCTGGGCCAGCAAACGCAGGGTGACCATTTGGCTGATGCGGTCGCTGGCGTGCACGTAGCCGAGGGTGAACAGCGCATCGTGGAAGCTATTGCTCTCGATCAGCGGCATGCCCATGGCGTTGCGGCGAATTGAAACGTTCTGCGCCAGGCCCTTGAGCGGTTGCACGCCGGAGGTCGGCGGGAGGGTGTCTTGAGCGTTCCAGGTCTGACAACCGGTCAGGCTTAAAACACCGGCCACTGCAGCGGCAACGCCGAACCGGGGAAGAAAATGTGTGAGGGCTGGCGAGGCCATGGCAAAGCTCCTGCGGGGGTAGAGGCGCAATAAAGGCGCTACGTTAGTGAGCAGGAGATGGCCGCGCAAGCGGCGGCGGTTTATTTCTTTATGGTGATCGTTCCCACGCTCTGCGTGTGAATGCAGCCCGTGACGCTCTGCGTCACATCTAGAGCCGAACGCGGAGCGTCCGTTGAGGCATTCCCACGCGGAGCATGGGAACGATCAGAGTGCGGTGCCTCAGGATTTAGGCGGGTTGACCTTGGCCACCAGCGCATACGCCTTCACCGTCGCCGGGCGGTTCTGGATGTGGTTGAACCAGCGCAGCACGTTGGGGAAGTCTTCCAGGTTCTGGCTCTGCCACTTGTGAGAAACGATCCACGGGTAGATCGCCATGTCGGCAATGCTGTATTCGCTGCCGGCGACAAATTCATTGTTCGCCAGTTGCTTATCCAGTACTCCATAAAGGCGGGCGGTTTCGTCGATGTAGCGTTTGATCGCGTAGGGGATTTTTTCTGGCGCGAACTGGCTGAAGTGATGATTCTGCCCGGCCATCGGCCCCAGGCCGCCCATCTGCCAAAACAGCCATTGCAGCGCTTGCTGGCGCCCGCGCAGATCCTTGGGCAAAAGCTTGCCGGTTTTCTCCGCCAGGTACAGCAGAATCGCCCCCGACTCGAACAATGCCAACGGTTCACCGCCATCGACCGGCTCATGATCGACGATGGCCGGGATTTTGTTGTTTGGCGAGATCTTCAGGAATTCGGGTTTGAACTGGTCGTTCTGGCTGATGTTAATCGGGTAAACGTTGTACGGCAGGCCTGCTTCTTCCAGGAATATCGAAATCTTGTGGCCGTTGGGGGTGGTCCAGTAATACAGGTCGATCATGAAGTACTCCATTATCAAGAGACATCGTCAGGTACGGACAGCGACCGTCGGCATCAGGTCGTCCTGTTTGCGTTTGATGGCTTGCCAGTAGCAAGAGGTGATGCTGAAGTGCGGGGAATTCAATGCCCCGGCAGGAGAAAAGTCGGCATGGAGCTCAAGACAAACGCGGCGCTGATCATCATCGATCAACAAAAAGGCATCCTGCATCCCAAGTTGGGCCGCCGAAACAACCCTCAGGCCGAAGAGCGCATCCTGGAATTGCTGGGGCATTGGCGCCGAACCGGGCGGCCGGTGATTCATGTGCAGCACCTGTCCCGCTCAGAGGATTCAGTGTTCTGGCCGCAGCAATCGGGGGTGGAATTTCAGGAGCGTTTTCAACCCATGACCGGCGAGCAAGTGATTCAGAAACACGTGCCGGATGCCTTTTGTTCGACGGGGCTGGAGGCGCGTTTACGGGAGGCGGGGATCGATCAGTTGATCATCGTCGGCGTGGCGACCCACAACTCGGTGGAGTCCACGGCGCGAACGGCCGGCAACCTGGGGTTTGAAGCGTGGGTTGCTGAGGATGCGTGCTTTACCTTCGACAAGGCGGATTTTTTTGGTAACGCCCATTCAGCCGAGGAAGTGCATGCGATGTCGCTGGGTAATTTGCAGGGTGAGTATGCAACTGTCATCAGTACCGCAAAAATTCTGCAGGCCGACTAAAAAACCTGTGGGAGCGGGCTTGCCCGCGATAGCGGTGTGTCAGACATCGGGGATGTTGAATGTGCCGCCGCCATCGCGGGCAAGCCCGCTCCCACAGTAGATTTGTGTCGTACGCGCAATCTATGCACGACGATAACCTTGTGGGAGCGGGCTTGCCCGCGATAGCGATTCAACAGGCGAAAAAGATATCCGCCCGAAGCCTCAAGCGCCGTGGCACTTCTTGAATTTCTTGCCATTGCCGCATGGGCAAGGATCGTTGCGGCCGACGTCTTTCAGGGCGTTGCGCACCGGTTCCTGGTGGGCGTGGCCGCAGTTCGGGCCGTGGACATGGCCATGGTCGTGATCATGGTGGTCGTGATGGTCATGATCGTGGTTGCAGTCAGGGCCATGGACATGAGGTTGCTGAGTCATCGGGGTCACTCCGGAATTAAATCGGCGGCGATTATCACGCCATTGCGCGCCAGGTGCACGTAGTGCGCGATGAATAAACCGGTTTCCAGCTCACCTTCCAGACGATAGGGGATCGGTTGGTCGGGTTTTTTCAGCAGTTTCACCAGGTCCCGGACTTTCGGCCACAGGTTGGTGCGGATCGGCACTTTTAAATAAGCGCTGCGATTGGGACCGACCGTGAACCAGTGTTCGTGCTCGCCTTCGGTCAGCAGTATGTCCCCGAGGTGAATGCGATATTCCAGGGCACGCACCGTCAGGTCCTGGTCATTGGGATTGTCGACGCGAAAGTGCAGCAGGAACTTCTGTTCCAGTAGTTTGGCCCGGACCACCTCGACCTTGACTAGATGAACCTGCGGCTCCGGCAGATCGTCGCTGAACCACGACGCACAGCCGCCGAGCCCCAGAAACAGGAGCAGGGTGAGCAGCTGTAATGCGCGCCGCCGGGTGTTCATGGTCGTGTTCTCCCTTGTAGCAGCTGCTACAGCTGCTACAGCTGCTACGGCCGAACGCAGCCTTTGGCAGCTGCTACAGGGATCAACTCAAGCGCCAAAGTAACTTGCGCAGCACTTCTTGAACTTCTGCCCGCTGGCGCACGGGCACGCATCGTTACGCCCGGCCTTGAGTAATACGGTGGGGTCGATGAAATACCAATGGCCGGCGTTCTGTACGAATGACGAACGTTCGCGGTGGCTGTGTTCGCCGCTGCTGTCGTGCCAGCGAGCGGTGAAGGTGACGAAAGCGTGCTCCGGCTGTCCGCCGAAGACCTCGGCGCTTTCCACCTCCAGGCCCAGCCAGGTGCTTTGGGCGCTCCAGTCGCTGATCGACTGGCGGTCCAGGCCGGCCTGTTGTGCGGGCAGGGTGGTCGCCACCAGATAGTCGATCAGCCCCAGTACATAGGCGCTGTAGCGCGAACGCATCAAGACTTCGGCGCTGGGGGCGGGGTGGCCGGCGTGGTAATGGCCACAGCAGGCATCGAGTAGTGTGCCGCTACCGCAAGGGCAAATGGATGTACTCATTGCGTTACCACCAATATTTCCCGAAGTTTTCCGGATTGGCCCAGAAGCGTGAGTTCAGCCAGTCGGGCACCTGTTTATAGTCAAGCAGATCGTAGGTAAACAGGGTCAGCACTTGATCGTCGCGCTGGAAGCGTTCGCTGGCTTGCAGCGCCAGGGAGAAAAAGTCCGTCTCCTGCCAACCGCACGCCGGCAAGTCGGCCAGCACCGCAATGCGACTGGCATTGAGGTTGCGTATCCCGCCAAGCAGATTCAGGCCGTCGCGCTTGGGCAAGTGTTCGAGGCAATCGAGCATCAGCGCCAGATCAAACCGCTGTGCTGCCAGTTCGGCGGGCAGTGGCCCGGGCGCAGCAAAAGCGACGAGGCTGTCCGGGTGCGCGAGCTTGAATGCCTCAAGCGCGGGGAATTCGCTGGCGCCAATCAGCAACAGACGCACCGGGGCGTAACGATCAAGCAAAGCGGCCAACGCCTGCTGGGGCGTGCGCGAAGAAATACCTGCAATCATCGAAGATCCTCAATCAGAGCGCCAAGACTAGCTTGCCCCAACGTCCGGGCCTAGCGTTCCGTCTCGCGGGTTTAGCCAAAAAGCGCCGATCTTCCGTGAACACGGGGCAAAACAGCAATGGCCTATTGCTGGCGGAGATTAAAAGACGGGTCTTTACTCCCTAGAATCGGTTTTAAGCCGATCCCTCAGGAGAAGAACTAGATGAGCATAATTCGGACAGCATTACCCTTGGTTCTGCTAACCAGTGTGTTGACTGGTTGCGCAGGTTTACAGAAAACCGACTGGCCGACCTGTGCGGGTGTCGGCGGTGTCATCGGTGCAGGGCTCGGCGCGACCGAAAGCTCGGCATGGGCGGGGTATGGCGCGCTGCTGGTCGGCGGCACGGCAGCGGCCTATTGCTGGGTGCATGGCGATGGCGATGAAGACGGCGATGGCGTGCCGGACAGCCGCGACAAGTGCCCGGGTACACCTAAAGGCGTGCGGGTCGATGCCGACGGTTGCCCTCCACCAGCGCCTGCGCCGGTGGTCGAGGAGACGGCGGTGGTCAAGGAAGAAGTCATCGTTATCCGTGATGTGCACTTCCAGTTCGACTCGGCCAAGCTCACCCCGGCCGATAAAGACGTACTCAACACCATTGCCACGCGCCTGAAACAGGAATCCTCCAGCGCCCAACTGACCGTGACCGGGCATACCGACAGTGTCGGCAGTGATGCCTACAATCAGAAACTGTCGGATAGACGCGCCCATTCAGTGGTGGAATACCTGATATCCCAAGGCGTGCCACGCAGCAGCTTCGTGTCCGTGACCGGTGCCGGTGAAAGCCAGCCGGTGGCTGATAACAAAACCGCTGACGGCCGTGCGTTGAACCGTCGCACGGAAATCAAAATCAACCGCTAGCCCTCTCGCATTCCGCGGCTTGTACAGTCGCGGATGCGGGTCTTTACTCCTGTGTGACCGGTATGGGCCGGTGACACAGGAGCATTCACAATGAGCGTTCTCACAAGGACCGTTTTGCCGGTTCTGCTGCTTGGCAGTCTTCTGACCGGTTGTGCGACTCACAGCGATGGCACCGCCCCCCTCAATCAACGTACCTGGCCGATCTGCAGCGTCATTGGCGGACTGGTCGGCGGCGGTTTGGGGGCAATGGAAAGTAGTGCCTGGGCAGCGGGTGGCGCGGCGCTCGGGATTCTGACCGGTGGCCTGATCTGTTATGCCCAGGATGGCGATGAAGACGATGATGGCGTCTTCGATCGACGTGATCGCTGCCCTGATACGCCAGCCGATACGCCAGTCGAACATCACGGTTGCCCACTGCCGCAATACCCGGCCAGCGTGAAGCCTGTTGAACCTCCGGTATCCGAAGTCATCACCCTGAACGGCAACGTGCTGTTCGCTTACAACCAATCCGAGCTGATGCCCGAAGCGCGCAGTGAATTGGATTCGCTGATGGTCAAATTGCAGAACACCGATGTGGTGAGCATTAAAGTCATCGGTCATACCGACAGCCAGGGTTCGGACGCCTATAACCAGAAACTGTCGGAACGTCGTGCCAGCAGCGTGGCGGCCTACCTGCTGAGTCAGGGGCTGGCGCCGAACAAACTCACCAGCGAAGGCCGGGGCGAAAGCCAGCCGGTGGCCGATAACGACACGGAAGAAGGGCGGGCACAAAACCGTCGTGTGGAATTGCACATCAATCGCTGAGCCCTGTGATAGAGCCGTCGGATATCGATTCAGGTTGGTCCGACGGCCAATTCGCGACCTTCGGGAAGAATTTTTTGTTGCACTCTGGCTTATCCCGCGTGTAAGCCGTTACTGTGCGCGCAAAGAATAATTCTCAACGAGGCAGCGTATGAAGGTGTTTTGGGGGCTGGGGAAGTTGTTGACCCTGCTGTTCTGGTTGGTGGCGCTGGTCAATCTGCTCATACCGTTTGTTCATCCCTTTCACCTGCTGATCAATTTTGCAGGCAGTGTGTTGGCAGGGCTCCATCTTTTGGAGTTGGTGTTCTGCAACCGTAGCCTCAAAGGTCGAGCCCACCCTTGGCGTGATCGTCTGAAGATTGTCTTTTTCGGCGTTTTCCACCTGCAAACCATTCCGGCCCCGGCCGCTTCGAAGGCCTCCCATGCGTAAACTCTGTCTGCTCGCTGCACTTATCAGCCCATTGGCCTGCGCGCAGGTGGTGAGCGTCGAAACCAACTCGCTGATGCGCTTGCCCAACACCGCCAGTACCTTGCAACTGGAGCGGCTGGAAGTCGCCGATTATGGCACCTTGCTGATTCCCTCGAACGTGACCGAAGTGACGGTCGGTGAGCTGCACCTGGGACGCGATGCGCGGATTGCCATTGTGCCGGGCGAACAGGCTCTGGCATTGAAGGTCAGCCGGGCCGAGTTGGCTGAAGGCAGCCAGATCACTGCACGGGGCGCGCCGGGGACATACCTCAAGGCCGCTCGCTCCGGGCGCAATCTGGATTTGCAGATCAAAGTGTTGAACGCGCCGCAATTGTCGGTCGACGCTCGCGGTGGCGCAGGTGCTCCAGGTTTTGTCGGCCTTGATGGGGCTAATGGTCAAGCACCGGGTTGTACCTGGGGCCAGGCCGGTCGCGGCGCCGATGGCAGCAATGGCAGCGACGGCCAGCCGGGCGCACCTGGGGCGCTGGTGCGGCTGGAAGTGCCGCGTGATTACCCGACGGAGCAGATCAAGGTCGAGGTTGCGGGCGGGGTTGGTGGCGCGGCAGGGCCGGGGGGTAAACCTGGAGCGGGCGGCAAGGCCAAGGGCTGCGTCGTCTATAAAGCCGATGGCGGCAAGAGCGGCCGCCCCGGTGTCGACGGCCAGCCAGGGCCTGCGGGAGTGGCGGGTTCGGTGACGATTCAGCGGTTGTAAGCCCTCAAGCGATCGTTCCCACGCTCTGCGTGGGAACGCAGCCCGTGACGCTCCGCGTCACTGGACGCAGAGCGTCCCTTGAGGCATTCCCACGCAGAGCGTGGGAACGATCACGGCCGAGCCGCAGCAATCGCCACCAGCACCAACCCGACCATCAGGTTAATCCCCACCAACCGACGAATCTTACCCAGCACCGCCGCGCCCGTCGGCCAGTCCTGAGCCGCCACCGCCGTGCGCAGTTCCGGCAGCAGCAACGCCTGAATCCGGATAAACAGCGCCGTCATCACTACATACAATCCCATCATCACTTGCACATACCGCGGCGCCGCTTCAAATCCGGCGAACTGCAGATGAATCATGCCCACGCCGCTGATCGGCAAAAGCACCACCGCGATCCAGACCCAGCGGAAAAAAACCTGAAACACTTCCACCCACAGCGTCAACCGGGCAGGGCCTTCCAGCGCCTTCATCGCCGCGGGCCGCAAGACCATCCAGGCGAAAAACATGCCGCCGACCCACACCAGGGCGGCCAGGACATGCAGGGTATAAACGATGCCAAAAGGTGTCATTGAGGTACTCCGTTCTGCGCGGGATTGATTAGCGGGGTATGATAGCGGCCGATCCGAACCACTGAAAATTTATCCAGCCTTTTTTGATGATCAGCACTGAACTCAAAACCACGATCCAGGGCGCCTATTCGCGTTTTCTCGAAGCCAAGAGCCTCAAGCCGCGCTACGGCCAACGCCTGATGATCGCCGAAATTGCCAAGGTCCTCGGTGACATCGACACCGACGACGAAGGCCGGCGCAGTGGCGACCCCGCGATTGTCGCGGTGGAAGCCGGCACTGGTACCGGCAAAACCGTGGCCTACAGCCTGGCGGCCATCCCGACCGCGAAGGCCGCCGGCAAGCGTCTGGTGATTGCCACGGCCACCGTCGCCCTGCAAGAGCAGATCGTCTACAAGGATTTGCCCGACCTGATGCGCAACAGCGGGCTGAATTTCAGCTTCGCCCTGGCCAAGGGCCGGGGGCGCTACATGTGCCTGTCCAAGCTGGATATGTTGCTCCAGGAAGGTCACGCGCAGACTGCCACGGCACAGCTGTTCGAAGAAGAAGGCTTCAAGATCGAGGTCGATGAGGCCAGCCAGAAGCTGTTCACCAGCATGATCGAGAAGCTCGCCGGCAATAAGTGGGACGGCGACCGCGACAGTTGGTCGACGGCGCTGGAAGACGCTGACTGGGCGCGCCTGACCACCGATCACAGCCAGTGCACCAACCGTCATTGCCCGAACTTCGGCCAGTGCGCCTTCTACAAGGCCCGCGAAGGCATGGGCAAGGTCGACGTGATCGTCACCAACCACGACATGGTGCTGGCCGACCTGGCCCTGGGCGGCGGCGCGGTACTACCAGATCCGCGCGACACCATCTATGTGTTCGACGAAGGCCACCACCTGCCGGACAAGGCCATCGGCCATTTCGCCCATTACACGCGTCTGCGGTCCACCGCCGACTGGCTGGAAACCACCGCCAAGAACCTCACCAAACTGCTGGCCCAGCACCCGCTGCCGGGCGATCTGGGCAAGTTGATCGAGCAAGTGCCGGAGCTGGCCCGGGAAATCAAGACCCAGCAGCAGTTCATGTTCAGCGCCTGCGAGCAAGCCGCCGACTTCAAGCCCGGCGAAGACGTTGAAGGTCGCGAGCGCCCACGTCACCGTTTCGTCGGCGGGGTGATTCCCGAGCACATGCGCGAAATGGGCATCGAGCTGAAGAAGGGCTTTGCCCGCCTGACCGACCTGTTCACCCGGCTCACCGATCTGCTCAAGGAAGGCATGGACGGCGAGGTCAATATCGGCATCGCCAGCAACCAGGCCGAAGAGTGGTATCCGCTGTTCGGCAGCCTGTTGTCGCGTTCTTCGGGCAATTGGGAGCTGTGGACCGCCTTCACCGTCGAAGACCCGGAAGACAACCCGCCCATGGCCCGTTGGCTGACCCTGGCCGAAAGCGGTTCGCTGTTCGACATCGAGGTCAATGCCAGCCCGATCCTCGCGGCGGACATGCTCCGGCGCAACTTGTGGAACGTGGCTTACGGGGCGCTGGTGACATCGGCGACCCTGACCGCTCTCGGCACTTTCGACCGTTTCCGCATGCGTGCCGGCCTGCCTAAAACAGCCGTGACCGCGGTGGTCCCGAGCCCGTTCCATCACGCCGACGCCGGCGTGCTGCGGGTGCCGGACCTGAAAGCCGACCCGCGTGACGCGCCGGCCCACACCGCGGCGATCATCCGCGACCTGCCGCAACTGGTAGAAGGTTCACGTGGCACCCTGGTGCTGTTCTCCTCACGTAAACAGATGCAGGACGTGTTCGACGGCCTGGATCGCGACTGGCGCAAGCAAGTGTTCATTCAAGGCAACCTGTCGAAGCAGGAAACCCTGAACAAGCACAAGGCGCGGGTTGATGGCGGGGATTCGAGCGTGCTGTTCGGCCTGGCGAGTTTCGCCGAAGGCGTGGATTTGCCTGGTGCCTACTGCGAACACGTGGTGATCGCCAAGATTCCGTTCTCGGTGCCCGACGATCCGGTCGAAGCGGCTCTGGCGGAATGGATCGAGGCCCGCGGCGGTAATCCGTTCATGGAGATTTCCGTGCCCGACGCCTCGCTGAAACTGGTCCAGGCCTGCGGTCGCTTGCTGCGAACCGAAGAAGACCGCGGCACCATCACTTTGCTCGACCGTCGTTTGGTCACGCAGCGATACGGCAAAGCTATTCTCAATGCGTTGCCGCCATTTCGTCGTGAAATTTCCTGATGCACCGGTGGGCAAATTTGCCCACCGCGTTGTCTACCTCACTGCCACTGCCTTTCCACTGGCCCATTGATGGTCGTTAGGGAGAACCACGTTCCTATGATTCGCCGTTCGTTGCCCGCTGTTTTTGCCTTGATGTTCGCAGCTCCTTTGCTGGCGGCCCCTGCCGGCCAGCAGACGCTGTTCAACTTTGTGCGTCCCGCCGACGTGGTTCAGGTGGCGACCCAGGACGCCAGCCTCCCGCAATCCAACGCGGAGCAAACAGCCGAAGGCGAAGTGCTGCGCCGCGTGACCTTCAACCCGGTCGCCCAGCCGACCTTGCGCCTGACGCCGCAGACCGGTGCCTGGGACTGGTCGCAGTCGGGTGTCATGAGCTTGCGGATCCAGAGCGCGATGAACTGGGCCGTGACCTTGTACGTGAAAATTCAGAGCAACGACGGCAAGACCTTGGTCAGCCGTGTCGATCTGCCGGCCGGCCCTGCGCAAACCCTGTTGGTGCCACTGCAGCCGAGTACACCTTTGAGCCAGGGCATGAAAGCCGGCCCGCCGATGCCGATCAATTTCGAAGGCCAGCGTGTATTGCTGACCAGCAGCACCGGTGAGCTGGACCGCAGCCAAGTGGTGTCGGTGACCTTGTCGATGGATCAGCCGAAAGTCGCTCAAAGTATCCTGCTCGAACGCTTCGGCGTGCAGGACGGCGAGGCTGTCACCAAGGCGGCTTATGGCGGTCTGGTGGATGCCTACGGTCAATCGACCCGGGCCAAATGGCCGGAGAAGGTCAGCAACGACGAACAACTGAAATCCGCCGCGGCCAAAGAACAGCAACAATTGAAAACCTGGTTGGCCGAGCGCGAGAAGGCCTCGCTGGACAAGTTCGGCGGCTGGACCAAAGGCCCGGCGTTCAAGGCCAGCGGCTTTTTCCGCACCGAAAAGCGTGACGGCCGCTGGTACCTGGTGACCCCGGAAGGGCATCCGTTCTATTCCCTCGGCGTCAACACCGTGACTCCGAGTGTCAACCAGACCTACGTCGCCGGTCGTGAGTGGATGTTCGAATCCCTGCCCAAACCCGACGAGCCCCTTGCCAGCTATTATGGCGAAGACGACAACCGTGGCGGCAATGGCGCCGATCAGGGCCGAGCCTACAACGCCGGTCGCTGGTACGACTTCTATGGGGCCAATCTGCAGCGTCTTTATGGCGAGCCTTGCGCACCGGGCAGCGACACCAAGGCCGGTGTCGCCGAAGCGGCCAAGGCTGACGCGGTTGAGGCGACGGCTGATAAGAACGCCGGGCAATCGGTCATTCCTGCGGCTACCGAATCCACCGCTGGTGTTGCCGAAGCAGCCAAGACCGGCGCGGTTGAAGCATCGGTCGAAAAAACGGCCGCCGAACCCTGCAAAGTGGTTTTCGACGAAAAACGCTGGGCCAGTCATACCCTCGATCGCCTGCAAGCCTGGGGTTTCAATACCATTGGCAATTGGAGCGCACCGGTGTTTGGCAACACTGACCGGGTACCGTATACCTTGCCGCTGTCGATCGTCGGCGATTACGCCAGCATCAGCACCGGCACCGATTGGTGGGGCGGCATGCCCGACCCGTTCGATCCGCGATTCGCCATGGCCACCGAACGCGCCGTGGCCATCGCCGCCCGCGACCATCGCGACGATCCCTGGCTGATCGGTTACTTCGCCGACAACGAACTGGCCTGGGCCGGTCCCGGCGATGACCCGAAGGCCCGTTACGCGCTGGCCTACGGCACTTTGAAAATGACCACCGATGTGCCGGCCAAACGTGCCTTTCTCAAACAGCTGCGTGACAAGTACCGCAACCAGGCGGGCCTTTCCAAGGCATGGGGCATTGATCTGCCGGCCTGGGAATTGATGGAAGACCCGGGCTTCGTGCCACCGCAGCCGAGTGCCGAATACCCGGAAATCGAAGCCGACTTCAAATACTTCCAGAAGGTCTTTGCCGACACCTACTTCAAAACCGTCTCCGACTCGCTCAAATGGCATGCGCCGAACCAGTTGTTGTTGGGTGGCCGTTTTGCCGTCAGCACCCCGGAAGCCGTCGAGTCCTGCGCGCAATACTGCGATGTGTTGAGCTTCAATATGTACACCCTGCAACCGCAGGATGGTTACGACTTCATCAGACTGCGCAACCTGGACAAGCCGGTGCTGATCACCGAATTCAATTTCGGATCAAAGGATCGCGGCCCGTTCTGGGGCGGCGTGACACAACTGGCGAAAGAAGAAGACCGCGGCCCGGCCTACGCCAACTTCCTCAAACAGGCGATGAGCGAACCGTCGATTGTCGGGGTGCATTGGTTCCAGTACCTCGATCAACCGGTGACCGGTCGCCTGCTGGATGGCGAGAACGGTCACTTCGGGCTGGTGGGTATTACTGACCTGCCGTTCCAGGGTTTTGTCGACACTGTGCGCAAAAGCAACTTGCAGACTGTCGATCAACTCGGCAAAGAGGCCGAGAAGGCCAGGGCTGAGGCGGTAAAACCCGCCGAGATCCATGAGGGCGGGGGTGGCAAGCAAGGCGCTGGTCATGCGGGCGGGCATTCAGGTAATGGTCATTGAGTCTGATACACCACAAACCCTGTGGCGAGGGGGCTTGCCCCGTTCGACTGCGAAGCGGTCGCAAAGCCTGAATTTGCGGTTTATCTGTAGAGACATGGGGGCCGCTTCGCGACCCAACGGGGGCAAGCCCCCTCGCCACAGGGATCGCACCATCGATGTCTGCGGCATTCTCAGGGCCGGGCGACCGCCCGGCCCGACCCTGTTCCCAAAACCCTCAAGGGCTGGAACAATGCGGGCCACTTTGTAGAGCGTTTATCCGGGAGAGTTGCGGGTGCAGATTCAGGGTCATTACGAGCTTAAGTTCGAAGCGGTGCGCGAAGCTTTTGCCGCGCTGTTCGACGATCCTCAGGAGCGTGGCGCGGCGTTGTGCATCCGGATTGGCGGTGAAACCGTTCTCGACCTCTGGGGCGGTACCGCCGATAAGGACGGCACCGAAGCCTGGCACAGCGACACCATTGCCAACCTGTTTTCCTGCACCAAGACTTTCACCGCCGTGACCGCGCTGCAACTGGTGGCCGAAGGCAAACTGCAACTGGATGCCCCGGTCGCCCGCTACTGGCCCGAGTTCGCTGCCGCCGGCAAAGAATCCGTGACCCTGCGCCACTTGCTCTGCCATCAGGCCGGGCTGCCTGCGCTGCGCGAGTTGCTGGCCCCTGAAGCACTTTATGACTGGCAGACCATGGTCGATGCCCTGGCTGCCGAAGCGCCATGGTGGACGCCGGGTGAAGGTCACGGTTATGCGGCGATCACCTATGGCTGGCTGGTCGGTGAGTTGCTGCGTCGCGCCGACGGTCGTGGGCCCGGCGAATCCATCGTGGCACGGGTCGCGAAGCCTTTGGGGCTGGACTTCCACGTCGGCCTCGCCGACAAAGAGTTCCATCGCGTGGCGCACATCGCCCGTGGCAAGGGCAACCTCGGCGATGCCGCGGCCCAGCGCTTGCTGCAAGTGACCATGCGCGAACCGACGGCCATGAGCACCCGGGCCTTCACCAACCCGCCGTCTATAATGACCAGCACCAACAAACCGGAATGGCGACGCATGCAGCAGCCCGCTGCCAATGGCCATGGCAATGCCCGCAGCCTGGCCGGGTTCTACGCCGGTCTGCTCGACGGCAGCCTGCTGGAAAGCGAAATGCTCGACGAGCTGACCCGCGAGCACAGCGTCGGCGAAGACAAGACTTTATTGACCCGGACCCGCTTCGGCCTGGGTTGCATGCTCGATCAACCGGACGTACCCAACGCCACCTACGGCCTCGGCCCACGGGCGTTCGGTCACCCGGGCGCCGGCGGCTCCATCGGTTTTGCTGACCCGGAATACGATGTGGCCTTCGGCTTTGTGACAAATACCCTGGGGCCGTACGTCTTGATGGATCCACGAGCCCAACAGCTTGTGCGAGTACTGGCCACTTGTCTGTAAATCACACTTAAGGGGGCCAGGGCCGGAACCCGAAAGTCTTTGTGGTTTCAAAGCGCTGTTTATCCGGGCTAACCCGGTCTGATTCTTCATTACTTCATTTTGTGGATATCCAATGTCGTCCAATAAAACTCTCGCCCTGGCCCTGTGCTTCGCTATCACCGGTTGCGCACAAACCCCACAAAATGACGCAGACGGCGGCAGCTGGTGGCCGTTCGGCTCTTCCGACAAGGTGGGGACCAAAGAGCCGGCCCCGGCCCCGCTGAAACCTGCTGCAACAGCCCCCGTCGCCAAGGCTGACAGTGCATCCCCTTGGTACTGGCCGTTCGGTTCTGATGACGCTGCCGACAAAGTGGCCAAACTGGACGTGAAACCGGAAGTTAAACCTGAAGCCAAGCCGGTCGTTGCAGCCAAGGCTGAAGCCGATGCCGGTGGCAATTGGTGGTGGCCGTTCGGCGGCAAGGAGCAGAGCACCGCCAAAGCCGTGCCGATGCCCGATCCGAAAGTCACTCAAGCCTGGCTCGACGACTACGAACCGCGCCTGCGTGAGGCGATCAAGGACAGCAACCTGAAACTTGAGCGCCGCGAAAACGTGCTGGTCGTCACGGCACCGGTAGACGGCTCGTTCAACCCTGATCGTCCGGCCATGCTGCTGCCGGTGACCCTCGGCCCGTTCACCCGAGTCGCGAAAATCCTCGAAGTCGATCCAAAGACTGCCGTGCTGGTACTCGGTCACAGTGATACCTCGGGCGCCGCTCCGGCCAACGTGAAGCTGAGCCAGGAACGTGCCCAGGCAGTGGCGGCGATCTTCCGTCTCAGCGGTCTGCAGCGTGATCGCCTGATGCTGCGCGGCATGGGTGGTGAGGCTCCGCGTGCCGCCAACGACAGTTCTGAAGGTCGTGCCTTGAACCGTCGCGTCGAGCTGTTGGTGACGCCGGCAAATACCATGGTCGCGTTGCTGAGCAAGTACAACATGCCGGCTCCGGCACCAGTGAAAACGATGGTCGCTGCGCAAGACATCAAGCCTGTGGCCAAGCCTGTGACCCCGGCACCTGCTGCGAAGAAAGCGGCTGTGCCGGCGACGAAAAAGGCACCGGCCAAGAAAGCGGCTGCCAAGGCTCCAGCCAAAAAAGCAATAGTGAAAAAGACTGCGCCAGCTAAAGCTGCCGCCGACACCAAGAAAGTCGTCGCCGCCGACGCCACAAAGCAGTGATTCGTTAACCAAAAGGAATGCGCCATGACCCGGCCCTTGGCAGATATGCGTCGCGACTACACCCGAGATGGCCTGACCGAGGCGCAAGCCCCGGCCGAGCCGTTCGCGCTGTTCCATCAGTGGTTTGCCGATGCGGTGAATACCGAGCAGGTGCCGGTGGAGGCGAATGCCATGACGCTGGCCACCGTCGATCAGGACGGTCGGCCGCATTGCCGCATCCTGCTGCTCAAGGGCCTGGACGAGCAGGGCTTCACCTTCTTCACCAACTATGAAAGCGACAAGGGGCAGCAACTGGCAGCCAATCCATTTGCGGCCATGACGTTCTTCTGGCCGGCCCTGGAGCGCCAGGTACGCATCGAAGGGCGGGTGGTGAAGGTCACGCCTGAAGAGTCCGACGCTTATTATCAGGTTCGTCCTCTGGGCAGCCGTCTCGGTGCCTGGGCCTCGCCCCAGAGCCGGGTGATCGCCGATCGCGGCGAACTGGAAGCGCTGCTCAAGAACACCGAGCAACGTTTCAGCGACACCCAGCCTCACTGCCCCGAGCACTGGGGCGGTTATCGCTTGCTACCCGAGCGCATCGAATTCTGGCAGGGCCGTCCGAGCCGTCTGCACGATCGCCTCAACTACCGCTTGCAGGGCGCCGACTGGGTTCGTGAACGCCTGGCGCCGTAAACAGCCTACCGATCGGGATACCCTGCCGCAGCGGCCTCAAGCCACTGAGGCAGGTCCCGCCGCTTGATCTTCTGCGTTTGAGCGTTTGCCAGTTGCTGGAGCATAAAGGCTCTTTTCTGTTCGTCTTTACCCGCCAGTGACAACGCCAGGTCGCGGTCCATCCAGCGTTTGATCCGCACGTACAGCCACCCATGGAAGTACAAGCCGGCGACGGTCGTGACGACAATGATGAAGTAATCCATGAAAATCCTTGGGTCAGCGGCGCAGATTTTGTAATTTGACGCTACTGTGTGCTGAGTTCGAAAAAGCGCCTGTATCGGGCCTGAATGAAACCAATTTTATCCGGGCAATGCCGTGACAGGCGTCAAGCTGCGGAGTTTAATGGATACCTGTCCTATGGAGTTTGATGCTATGCGTAAGTCTGTTCTGCTGGTTGCTTCCTTTTCCACGATGGCGATGTTGCTCTCCGGTTGCCAATCGAGCCTGACCGGTGACTCCTACTCCCGTGACGAAGCGCGTCGTGTGCAGACGATTCGCATGGGTACCATCGAAGCCCTGCGTCCGGTGAAAATCGAAGGCACCAAAACCCCGATCGGCAGCGCCGCCGGTGCAGTCGTGGGCGGTGTCGGCGGTAGCGCCATCGGCGGCGGTCGCGGCAGCATCGTCGCAGCGGTCATCGGCGCCGTCGCCGGCGGCCTGGTGGGCTCGGCTGCCGAAGAAGGCCTGACCCGTACTCAAGGCGTCGAAATCACCGTGCGCGAAGACGATGGCAGCATGCGCGCCTACGTGCAGCAAGTTCAGCCGAACGAAGTATTCCGTGTGGGTGAGCGGGTGCGGATTGCCACTGTGGATGGGACTAGCCGCGTTTCGCACTGAGTGGGAATGTAAGGTGAAAGAAAACCCCGATCAGGTGACTGGTCGGGGTTTTCTTTTTGGCTGTGGGGTTTCTGATCATTCCCACGCTCCGCGTGGGAATGCATCTCGTGACGCTCCGCGTCACCAGTGCGCAGGACTCGAGTCTAGCGTCGCCAGCGGAACGCAGAGCGTCCCCGGCGGCATTCCCACGCGGAGCGTGGGGACGATCAATAAACTCAGTTTTTTTATCAAAGGCTTCAATTTTGTAGATCATAGGGGGGCTTGTTACCAGGCTTCACTGTAATCAAACGCAATTTGATAGTCGTAAGTGGTCAAGACGATGTCGTGTTGAAAAAAAGGCTGAATTGTAGCGACCCATTTTTCAATTACATTGAAACCGCCATTATTGATGTTGTTTTCCACCGGGATACCCAAGGCATTCAATACTGACTCATCATCGCCTAAGTCTTTGGACGATTCCTCGCCTTGGCAGAGTTGGGTTTGTTTGTCGTACCACTCCAGTCTCAGTTTTAATCCCATCATTACCTCACAAATATTTTTTCTTGATGCTTCTTTCATCTTTCGGGTCTTCGCGCCGTTCACCTGTAATGGGGTCAAACGCTCCTAAGTGGGCTCCATCACTTGCGCGGTATACCTCCAATTCTCCGTGCATCGAATCCCACTCGTAAATTCTCCTGCCCTTGGCATCTGTCCAACGTTCTCGAAGCCCACCACCTCCTTGTATAGGATTCATTTTTTTTGCTTTTTTCAGGCCGGGAAACGCGGTGATTTGTTCTGTTTTCGGAGGTTTATGATAGCTATGCCCCGCTGATGGTAGGCCTTTACGTGAAGTGTTAACTACGATGTATAACGGCCCAACCCCCGAATCCGCCGGAAACACAAGAATGAAATCCTTGTACTCAGGCGGGTACACCGGATTCACGATGATGCTGTCAGCTGCCTTAGTCGGCGGATAAACCCAGATATGCGGTGCTTGCGGTGCGGCTTCCAAAGCGGGGATGCCGAGGACGTTTGAACCGTCCTCGACCGGTGTCCAGATCAGCTCGATGCCGTCCCCAAGATCAGCCACCTGCTGATTGCCGCGCAAGGTGAATTGCACGACATCGACCATCTCCCAGTCACGGTTTTTACCGGTGTAGAAACCGTATCCCTTGAGACTGCCGTCAGCCTGCTGCTCGACTCTGAGGCGCACGCGAGTGCGTGCCTGTTTGAGGGATCGCAGTTGATCTTCGGTGTAGAGCGAGCTGTCGCCAAGACTCGACGGTATGACCAAGCCCACCAGACCTGCCAAGGTGGCTGCAGCGGTGCTGGCGGCGACGGCGGGCAGTGCGGCAAACGCTGAGCCACCCAGGGCGAAGCTGCCGAAACCTGCCGGAATGGCAGTGCCACTGATTTTCTTGAGCGGGATACCACCGCTTTCATCGACCTCGCGAGCACCCAGCAGAACCAGCTCGCCATAGTCTTTCAGGCTGTCAGTCGGAACAACGCCGGAAGGATTCGTGTAGTCGATGATTGCATCGGGCAGTTTGCAGGACTTGGCGAACACGCATCCCGCGCGGACAACATCGTCCTTTTTCGCTGTGACGTGAAGGCTGTCTTCGAAGGCCAGCTGCCTGGCCAGCATGGCGTCGTAGGCGTTTTGTCTGGCGTCACGCTGGGCCAATTCGGTGGCCGTCATATAGCGATGAGTGACGTGATGCCCATCGCCCGACGGCGGGTTTTGCACCCTTGGGATGTCCTTGTTGCCAGCCACTGATTGTCCTTTCATTCGTCCATCGGCAACCCCCGAAAGAGGGGCTGCACGACGTTAACGAACGTGACGAATCGTGGCTGTAGGACGAATCCTGAAGATTACAGGGATTGTTCTCCGGGTTTCAGGGCCGGCAGCGCAGCGCTCTTGCGACTCGCCGCCGCCGTCACCGCATAACCGATCAATGCCGCCAGAATCGAACCGGTCAGAATCCCCATGCGATCCATCCCGGCGTATTCACTGGTGCCGGGCACGAAGGCCAGGGAACCGACGAACAGGCTCATGGTGAAACCGATGCCGCAGAGGATCGCCACGCCCAGCACCTGACCCCAGTTGGCGCCTTGGGGCAGGGTGGCGATGCCGATTTTCACCGCCAGCCAGGTCAGGCCGTAGACACCGATGGTCTTGCCCAGCAGCAGGCCGACGGCGATACCCATCGGTACGTGATGGGTGAAGCTTTCGACGGTCACGCCGCTCAGGGACAGGCCGGCGTTGGCGAAGGCGAACAGCGGCAGGATGCCGTAGGCCACCCACGGATGCAGGGCATGTTCCAGGGTCAGCAGCGGCGAAGGCTCGGCGTTTTTCGTGCGCAGGGGAATGCAGAAGGCCAGGGTCACGCCGGCCAGCGTGGCGTGCACGCCGCTCTTGAGCACGCAGACCCAGAGGATCAGCCCGATGATCATGTACGGCCCGAGTTTAACCACGCCAAGTCGGTTCATCCCGATCAAGGCCGCGATGCAGGTCGCAGCCAATGCCAGGGACAAGGTCGACAGCGCGCCGGAATAGAAGATCGCGATGATGATGATCGCGCCCAGGTCATCGATGATCGCCAGGGTCATGAGGAACAGTTTCAGCGACACCGGCACGCGTTTACCCAGCAAGGCCAGTACGCCAAGGGCGAAGGCAATATCGGTGGCGGTCGGGATCGCCCAGCCCCCCAAGGCGGACGGGTTGTCGCGGTTGAGGAACCAGTAGATCAGCGCCGGCACCACCATGCCGCCAATCGCCGCCGCGCCGGGCAGGACGATTTGCGACGGTTTAGACAGTTGGCCGTCGAGGACTTCGCGTTTCACTTCCAGGCCGATCAGCAGGAAGAACAGGGCCATCAGGCCGTCGTTGATCCACAGCAGCAGCGGCTTGGCGATTTTCAGTGCGCCGATTTGAGCCACCACGGGGGTGTCCAGCAGCCCGCTATAGAGCCACGACAGCGAGGAATTGTTGATGATCAGGGCGAGGGCCGCCGCGGCGATCAATAACAGACCGCTGGCAGCTTCCAACTGAAAGAAACGCGTGAACGTGCTACGCAGAGGCAAGGTCGCTCTCCATCGATGAATTCAAAAGGTGGCACACCCTAACCCGTACCGTTAGTTGTTAAAACAAAAGTTATATTCTTTTTTGTTATATGTCGTGACAACGCGGACGGTCAGCAAAGGCCTGAGCCTAGCAGTTGCCGGACGTATTGGACCTCAGCTGTATCTGTGCATGATGTAGGTTCTTTCCTAAGCTTGTGGGCTGAGCCTTGCGACAAGGCCGACTCTTTGCCTGATTCAACGAGAAAACCATCATGAGCGACAACCGACAGTGGGCCCGCGAAGCCATCCGGATCATCGAAGCCGACTTCCAGCGCAGCGCCGACACCCACCTGATCCCCTTGCCGCTGCCGGGGTTGCCGGGCATCGAGTTGTATTTCAAGGATGAGTCGAGCCATCCCACCGGCAGCCTGAAACACCGGTTGGCGCGTTCGTTGTTCCTCTACGCCCTGTGTAACGGCTGGCTCAAACCCGGTGCGCCGGTGATCGAAGCCTCCAGCGGTTCGACGGCGATTTCCGAGGCGTACTTCGCCCGCCTGCTGGGGTTGCCGTTCATTGCGGTGATGCCTGCGACCACGTCCAAGGAAAAGATCGCGCAGATCGCTTTCTATGGTGGCAAGAGCCATCTGGTGGACGATCCGACGCAGATCTACGCCGAATCCGAACGCCTGGCTCGCGAACACGACGGGCACTTCATCGACCAGTTCACCTACGCCGAGCGTGCCACCGACTGGCGGGCGAACAACAACATCGCCGAATCGATCTTCCAGCAGATGCGCTTCGAGCAGCACCCGGAACCGAGCTGGCTGATTTCCAGCCCCGGCACCGGCGGCACTACCGCGACGCTCGGCCGCTACGTGCGCTATCGCCAGCATTGCACCCGCGTGCTGTGCGCCGATGCCGAGCGTTCGGTGTTCTTCGATTATTACCAGACCGGCGATGCCAGCCTGCGCCTGGATTGCGGTTCACGGATTGAAGGCATTGGCCGGCCGCGGGTGGAAGCGTCGTTCCTGCCCAAGGTGATCGATGCGATGGTCAAAGTGCCGGACGCGTTGTCGCTGGCGGCCATGCATTACCTGGCGCAGCGTTTGGGGCGACGAGTCGGCGGATCGAGCGGCACCAACCTGATCGGTGCCTTGATGGCAGCCCACCAGATGCTGGCGGCGGGGGAGTCGGGGTCGATCGTGGCGATTCTGTGCGACGGCGGCGAGCGCTATGCCGATACCTATTACGATCAGGCCTGGCTCAAGGCCCAGGGGTATGAGTTGAGCGGTTTGATGGATGCCGTGGCGGCGAGTGTCGAGCGCGGCGAGCCGCTGCCGGCCAGCGTGTTGCGCGCCAATATCTAAGATCTTTCAGACGCTGAAGACCCTTGTGGGAGCCGGGCTTGCCCGCGATGACGGATTCAAATTCAACAGAAATGTTGACTGATCCACCGCTATCGCGGGCAAGCCCGGCTCCCACAGGTTTTGTGTTGTTCGGTGATCTGCGTGTCAGGCCTCGAGGCCAAGAATGTCACGGGCCACCGCTTCGGCAATCCGAATACCATCGACACCCGCCGACAGAATCCCGCCCGCATAACCCGCGCCTTCACCGGCCGGGAACAAGCCCTTCACGTTCAGGCTCTGCATCGACTCGTTACGGGTAATCCGCAGCGGCGATGACGTGCGCGTCTCGATCCCAGTCAATACGGCGTCGTGCAGCGAGTAGCCACGAATCTGCTTCTCGAACGCCGGCAGGGCTTCGCGAATGGCTTCGATGGCAAACGCCGGCAAGGCCAGGGCCAAATCACCCAAGGCAACGCCCGGCTTGTAGGACGGTTCGACGCTGCCCAATTCAGTGGATGGCTTGCCTGCAATGAAGTCACCGACCAATTGCGCTGGCGCTTCGTAATTGCTGCCGCCCAGCACAAAGGCGTGGGATTCCAGGCGTTCCTGCAACTCGATGCCGGCCAGCGGGCCGCCCGGGTAATCGACTTCCGGGGTGATGCCGACGACGATCCCGGAGTTGGCGTTGCGCTCGTTACGCGAGTACTGACTCATGCCGTTGGTGACCACGCGATTCGGCTCGGAGGTCGCCGCCACCACGGTGCCGCCCGGGCACATGCAGAAGCTGTAGACCGAACGACCGTTACTGGCGTGGTGCACCAGTTTGTAGTCGGCAGCACCGAGTTTCGGGTGTCCGGCGTATTTGCCCAGGCGCGCGCGGTCGATCAGCGATTGTGGGTGCTCAATGCGGAAACCCACCGAGAACGGCTTGGCTTCCATGTACACGCCACGACCGTGGAGCATGCGGAAGGTGTCCCGGGCGCTGTGGCCGAGGGCCAGAATCACGTGTTTCGAATGGATCTGCTCGCCGCCATTGAGCTCGACGCCAACCAGTTGGCCATCGTCGATCAACACATCGGTGACGCGCTGCTGGAAGCGCACTTCGCCGCCCATGGCGCGAATCTGCTCGCGCATGTTTTCGACTACACCGGTCAGACGGAACGTACCGATGTGCGGTTTGCTGACGTAGAGGATTTCTTCCGGCGCGCCGGCCTTGACGAACTCGTGCAAGACTTTGCGACCGATGAATTTCGGGTCCTTGATCTGGCTGTAGAGCTTGCCGTCGGAGAACGTACCCGCGCCGCCTTCGCCGAACTGAACGTTGGACTCGGGGTTAAGCACGCTTTTGCGCCACAGGCCCCAGGTGTCCTTGGTGCGCTGACGCACTTCGGTGCCACGTTCGAGGATGATCGGCTTGAAGCCCATTTGCGCCAGCAGCAGCCCGGCGAAGATCCCGCACGGGCCGAACCCGACCACGATCGGGCGCTGGCTCAGGTCGGCCGGCGCCTGGCCGACCACTTTATAGCTGACATCCGGCGCCACGTTGACGTTACGGTCATCGGCGAATGTGTGCAGCACCGACGCCTCATCGCGAACGTTGAGGTCGATGGTGTAGATGAAGCACAGTTCGGAGGACTTTTTGCGCGCATCGTAGCTGCGCTTGAACAAGGTGAAATCGAGCAGGTCATCACTGGCGATGCCCAGGCGCTGCACGATGGCAGGGCGAAGGTCTTCTTCGGGATGGTCGATCGGCAACTTGAGTTCGGTGATTCGTAACATGGCGGGATCCGGTTCGCGGGGCGCACAACTGCGCCAGGGCGTTTGAAGCCCGCGATTATAAGCCTCAAAGGATGATTCCAGTGAGGCTAAAACGATCAGTCGTTACGCGATCCGCCGAAATACCCACAGCCGCGTTGCACCTGGCCGTCGATGCGCAGCTCGGCGCTCATGTGCTGCACGCTGCCGGTGCTGCTATCGACGCAACGTTGCGGGGCGACCCAGAGTTCGATGCGTTGATTATTGGCTTCGCTGCTGAGGTTGAAGCGGCCATCGCCCAGTTGCTCTTCAACGTACGGCAGGGCCAAGGGCGGCTGGCCGGCGCGGTCGATGACCATGCCTTTGCCACTGACTTTGACGTTCCATTCAGGGCCATGGCCGGCGGCGCGCAGGATCAGCTGTTTGAAATTGGGATCGTCACACGCCGTGCCCGAGCGCTCGACGCGGTACAGCTGCGCCAGATCGAGCCGACTCTCGGCACCACTGGCAACGATCCGGCCTCGCACGTCAGCAAACAACTTGCCCTGATCATCGGCCAGGGTCGCGGCCTCTTGCAGGACGCTGGTGCCGCCGGTGTCGTTGACCACATAACTGCGCTGCTCATTGCACGGCTGGAACAGCAACTTGCCGTCGGCCGCCGTCAACTGGCCCTGCATGCGGGTCTGGCCCACATGGGAAGCACTTTCGCGCGGGGCATCAAGAAACTGGCAGGCGGCGAACAGCGGAAGCAGGGCAACGAGTATTAAGGAACGGGCAGCACGCATCTTTGAGTCTCCTGACAAGTGCCGCCACGTTACTCAGCCTGACCGTTCATCACAACCCTGCATGCCCTCGCTTTCCTACGGCTCGTGTTCGTTTTAGCCGACGCGGTAGGTCTGGCCGGTCTGTAAGCCTTCCACGCTTTTGGCGTAGGCCAACGCCACTTCGGCGGCGGGAACCGGTTTGAAACCACGGAAGTAGGGGGCGTAGCTACCCATGGCTTCGACCAGCACGTTCGGGCTGACCGAGTTGATGCGCAAACCGCGCGGCAGTTCGATCGCCGCGGCGCGGACGAAACTGTCCAGGGCGCCGTTGACCAGGGAGGCCGAGCTGCCGGTACGAATCGGATCGTGGCTGAGGATGCCGGTGGTGAAGGTGAATGACGCACCGTCATTGGCGAATTCCCGACCGATCAGCAACAGGTTGACCTGACCCATCAGCTTGTCCCGCAAGCCGAGCTCGAAGTCTTGGGCGGTCATGGTGGCCAGCGGCACGAAGTTGACGCTGCCGGCGGCGCAGATCAGCGCATCGAAATTGCCGGTCTGTGCGAACAGTTTGCGGATTGAGGCGCTGTCACTGATGTCGACCTGGAAATCACCGCTCTTGCGGCCGATACGAATGATTTTGTGGCGTTGGGACAGTTCATGGTCAATGGCTGAACCGACGGTGCCAGAGGCGCCAATCAAAAGAATTTTCATCGTGCTGTTCCTTAAATGGGTTGGATTTAAATTTAAGTCTAGTGTGGTTTTTTTTATTAATAAGCGTGCTAATGGGCAACCTTTGGTTTTCAAATGGAAACAATCCATGAGCGAAATGGACGATCTGGCGGCGTTCGCGGTGTTGATCGAGGCGGGCAGTTTCACCCTCGCCGCGCAGCAACTGGGGTGCAGTAAAGGGCAACTCTCCAAGCGCATCAGCCTGCTGGAAACGCGGTTTTGCGTGGTGTTGCTGCAACGCACCACGCGCCGCTTGAGCCTGACGGCGGCGGGTGCGGCGTTGTTGCCGCAAGCCCAGGCGCTGGTGGTACAAGTGGAGCGTGCGCGTCAGGCGTTGGCACGACTGAAAGACGACATGGCCGGCCCGGTGCGGATGACAGTGCCGGTTTCATTGGGGGAAACGTTCTTTGACGGCGCGCTGCTGGAATTTTCCCGGCAATACCCCGAGGTGCAGATCGAACTGGAGCTCAACAACCACTACCGCGACTTGTCCCGGGACGGTTTCGACCTGGCGATCCGCTCGGAAGTGGCCAACGACGAACGCCTGGTCGCCCGACCGCTACTGGCCTGGCACGAAATGACCTGCGCCAGCCCTGCGTACCTTGAGCGATTCGGTGAACCACTGACGCCTCAGGCCTTGGCCGAGCACCGCTGCCTGCTCAACAGTCACTACAGCGGCCGCGAAGAATGGCTTTATCACCAACAGCACGAGTTAACGCGGGTGCGCGTGTCGGGGCCGTTCGCCAGCAACCATTACAACCTGCTGAAAAAGGCTGCATTGACCGGTGCCGGCATTGCGCGTTTGCCGTCCTATCTGCTGCAAGAGGAATTGGCTGACGGGCGTTTGCGCTGGCTCCTGCGCAATTATCAGACCCGCAGCATGCCGATGTACCTGGTGCACCCGTATCAGGGTGGTTTGCCGAAGCGTACCCAAGTGCTGGCGGATTATTTGATGGGTTGGTTCAAGCGTAGTGGCGAGGCGCTGGATCGGCTTTAGCCAACCACACAAATCCTGTGGGAGCGGGCTTGCCCGCGAATGCAATCTGACATTCAACATTGATGGTGGCTGACCCACCGCTTTCGCGAGCAAGCCCGCTCGCACATTTGGATCTTCATTTGTCTGGAGGTCTGAGGTCGGCATCAGCGGGCGTAACGCCGGGCAATCAGATGATCAATCGACAGCTTGCCCGGCCCGGTCGCCATCAAGTAGAGCAACACCGCAGCCCAAGTGCCGTGAGTCGGATAGGCATCGGGGTACACGAACAACTGAATAGTCAGCGTCATACCCAGCAGTGCCAGCGCCGAAAAACGTGTAGCGAAGCCAATCAGGATCAGCATCGGAAAGAAATGCTCGGCAAAGGCTGCCAGGTGCGCCGCCAGTTCCGGAGAGAGCAATGGCAGGTGATATTCGCTCTGGAACAACGGGATGGTCGAGTCCGCCAGCCTTGGTACGCCGAGTTGAAACGTGCCGTCGATCAAGTCGATGGCCAGGCCTTCCACCTTGGTTTGCCCGGACTTCCAGAACACCGCGGCAATGGAAAAACGCGCGATAAAGGCGATCAGGCTATGGGGGATTTTTTCCAGCCGCTTGATGGCGCGGACGATGGGGTTCTGATGGGTGTTCATGGCGATACCTTGTGGTGTAAACGGGTAATGGCGTTGTGGCTGATCAGCAGCGCCAGGGTTTGGCTGAGGTCGAAGGCGGGCGCTGTCTCTAACGCTTGGGCCAGGGATTGGCCATTTCGCAGGTTCTGAATGAAGGTGCTGGCGCCGTGGTCGATGGCGAAAACCTCAACCTCCAGACCATTGCGCAACACCAGCGCGTTTTGCCCGTGGCCAAGGTCGATCCCGGCCAGCGTCGCGTCCTGTTGATGCGCGGCCCAGATCGCAACCACGGCAAAAGCTGAAGTCAGCAGATTCAGAGAGGGATGAAACCCGACCGTCAGCGCGCTCAGCGCCTGCGGGTCCGACAGCGCGGCGGCAATCTGTTCATGGCGCAAGGGCTGCGCATCGGCGGCGTGATAGGCCTGAACGCGCAGGCGCTCCAGCCGCGCCATATCTCCCAGATACGGCACGCTGGCTGCCGGTTCAAAGCGGTCGATGAACCCGGCGAAGTCCTTGCCGTAATCGTTGATGAGTGGGCCTTGAGGCGGGTAACTCTGTACATACAGCCCCGCCATTGCCCGAAAGAACTCGTCGCCCACCAACTGCGAAACCACCGGGTAACTGTCGGCCAGGGCGTTGATCAGCGAACTCTGCACATTGTTGCGATACACCGCGAAACGGCTGGCGGGATCGGAACCATTGGCGCTGAACAAACCCTCGGGGCAGGACTGTTGCGGATCGAGCAGGGCGGCGGCAAACGCGGCTTGAGTGCTCATGATCGGCCCCCCGCGCAATGCAGTAACTCATCAGCCTGACGGGCTTCGGCATGCAGCACGCTGAAGGCCGGCAACTGGTTGTCGCGCTCGATCAGCGTGGCGATCGGGCCGACTCGCTCCAGCACTTGCGTGTAAAGCGCCCACACCGCGTTATCGATGGGCGCACCGTGATCGTCGATCAGCAAACGGTCGCCGAGGCTGTCGGTGTCTTCGGCAAACCCGGCCAGATGAATCTCTCCCGCCGCATGCAGCGGCAGCGCGTCGATGTAGGCCAGCGGATTTCTTTGGTGATTGATGCAGGAAACGTAGACGTTGTTGACGTCCAGCAGCAGGCCGCAGCCAGTGCGATGAATGACCTCGCTGATGAAGTCGGCTTCATCGATTGTCGAGCGCTGGAACGCCAGATACGTCGCCGGGTTCTCGAGCAGCATTGGGCGTTTGAGGGCGTTCTGCACCTGATCGATGTGCTCGCAGACACGGTTCAGCGTCGGCGCATCATAGGCCAGGGGCAGCAGGTCATTGAGGAACACCGGGCCATGGCTGGACCAGGCCAGGTGTTCGGAAAAGGACTGGGGTTGATAGCGCTCGATCAGCTCGGCAAGCCTTTGCAGGTGCTGACTATCCAGCGGACCTTCGGCGCCAATGGACAGGCCAACGCCGTGCAGCGACAGCGGATACTGCTCGCGGATCAACCCCAGAAAATGATGAAACGGGCCGCCGGCCACCATGTAGTTTTCGGCGTGGACTTCGAAGAAACCGATGTCCGGTTGTGCACCGAGCACTTCACGAAAGTGCTCGGTCTTGAGCCCCAGCCCGGAGCGGGGCGGGAGCCCGGAAGATGAAGGGTTCATGGTCGACACTCAGGCTGGGTTCTGATTACGACTTGGCTTTGTAGGCTTCCAGCTGGCCGAAACCGGTTGGCGAGGTTTTGCTCATCGTGGTGGTGCAGGTGCCTTTAGGGACGAGTTTCCAGGCATTGGCCTGATGATCCATTTTGGCGGTACCGGCGCAGGTGGTGCCAGCGCCCGCGGCGCAATCGTTTTTGCCTTTCATGGCCACGCCGAAGCATTTTTCCATGTTGTCGTCAGCGGCGTGGGCAGTGGAGACAGCGGCGATGCTCAGGGCAGAACCGAGGGCCAGAACCAGGGCGGTGGCGGACAGGGTGCGGGTGGTAGCAGTCATGATGTTTCTCCGAAATTGAGCTTGGATTGGCAAGCGTTTGTGCTTGCTTACTGCTCTAGAGAAACGACAGGGCGGTGCGTTACAGCTCACTCCAAAACTTTTTCAGAAATCCTCACAGCACACGAATTCCCTGTGGGAGCGGGCTTGCTCGCGAATGCAATCTGACATTCAACATTGCGGTGACTGATCCACCGCTTTCGCGGGCAAGCCCGCTCCCACAGGGATCTTCATTGTTATTGATGTTGTGGCAGGCATTAAAAAAACGGCCGCGAAGGCCGTTTTTTTTTGTTTACCGCCAAGGCTTAGCCGCCGAGGTACGCTTCGCGCACTTTCGGGTCGGTCAGCAGCGCTTCACCGGTCCCTGTCATCACCACCCGGCCGTTCTCCAGAACGTACGCACGGTCCGCGATTTTCAGGGCCTGGTTGGCGTTCTGCTCAACCAGAAACACCGTCACACCGTCCTTGCGCAGTTGTTCGATGATGTCGAAGATCTGCTGGATGATGATCGGTGCCAGGCCCAGCGATGGCTCGTCGAGCAGCAACAGCTTGGGCTTGCTCATCAGCGCGCGACCGATGGCGAGCATTTGCTGTTCGCCACCAGACATGGTGCCGCCGCGTTGGGCGAAGCGTTCTTTCAGGCGTGGGAAAAGTCCGAGGACCTTGTCCATCTGTTCCTGATAATCGCCCTTGTCGGTGAAGAATCCGCCCATGGCGAGATTCTCTTCCACGGTCAGACGGGCAAACACCCGACGACCTTCCGGGACCACGGCGATGCTTTTACGCATGATGTGCGACGAGTCCTGGCCGACGAGCTCCTCGCCCATGTAGCGGATGCTGCCGCTGTGGGCTTGCGGCGAACCGCAGAGGGTCATCAGCAGGGTCGACTTGCCGGCACCGTTGGCGCCGATCAGGGTCACGATCTCGCCCTGGCGGACTTCGACGTTGACGCTGTGCAGCGCCTGGATCTTGCCGTAGAAGGTGGAAACGTTTTCGAACTGCAGCATTTACGCTTCCCCCAGGTAGGCTTTGATCACTTCAGGATTATCGCGGATCTGTTCCGGCGTGCCATCGGCCAGAGGCGTGCCCTGGTTGATCACGAAGATGTGGTCGGAAATGCTCATGACCAGTTTCATGTCGTGTTCGATCAGCAGCACGGTTACATCATGTTCTTCACGCAGGGTGCCGATCAGTGCCTTGAGGTCTTCGGTTTCCCGTGGGTTGAGGCCGGCGGCCGGTTCGTCGAGCATGAGGATCCGCGGACGGGTCATCATGCAGCGAGCGATTTCCAGACGACGTTGCTGACCGTAGGCCAGGGTGCCGGCCGGACGGTTGGCGAACTCCTTGAGGTTGACCTTTTCCAGCCAGTACTCGGCGTACTCCATGGCCTCGCGTTCGCTTCTGCGGAACGCCGGGGTCTTGAACAGGCCGGCCAGGAAGTTGGTGTTCAGGTGACGGTGTTGCGCGATCAAGAGGTTCTCGACCGCCGTCATGTCCTTGAACAGCCGCACGTTCTGGAAGGTGCGCACCACGCCTTTTAGGGCGATCTTGTGGCCCGGCAGGCCCTGGATCGGCTCGCCGTCCAGCACGATGCTGCCAGCGGTTGGCTGGTAGAAACCGGTCAGGCAGTTGAACACGGTGGTCTTGCCGGCACCGTTGGGGCCGATCATCGATACTACTTGTTTCTCTTTGACGGTCAGGGCCACGCTGTTGACCGCCAACAGGCCGCCGAAGCGCATGCTCAGGCCGCTTACATTCAGGATCTCACGGCTCATTTGCGCAGCTCCATGTGGGGGCGTTGCATCGGCAGCAGACCTTGAGGACGCCAGATCATCATCAGCACCATCAAGGCGCCGAACATCAACATGCGGTATTCACTGAACTCACGCATCATTTCCGGCAACAGGATCATCACCGTGGCGGCGAGGACGACGCCCAGTTGCGAGCCCATGCCGCCCAGCACCACGATGGCGAGGATGGTCGCCGACTCGATGAAGGTGAAGGACTCCGGTGTCACCAGGCCTTGGCGCGCGGCGAAGAAGCTACCGGCGAAACCGGCGAAGCAGGCACCCAGGGTGAAGGCCGACAGCTTGATGACCGTAGGATTGAGACCCAGCGCACGGCAGGCGATTTCGTCTTCACGCAGCGCTTCCCAGGCACGGCCCAGGGGCATGCGCAACAAGCGGTTGATGACGAACAACGCGAACAACGCCAGGAACAACGCCACCAGGTAAAGGAAAATCACCTTGTTGATCGAGTTGTACTCCAGGCCGAAGTACTCGTGGAACGTCTGCAGGCCTTCGGCGGCTTTGCGTTCGAAGGTCAGGCCGAAGAACGTCGGTTTCTCGATGTTGCTGATGCCGTTCGGGCCGCCGGTGAGGTCGGTCAGGTTACGCAGGAACAGACGGATGATTTCACCGAAACCCAGGGTCACGATTGCCAGGTAGTCACCGCGCAAACGCAGCACCGGGAAACCGAGCAGGAAGCCAAACGTGGCCGCCATCATCCCGGCGATTGGCAGGCAGATCCAGAAGCTCAGGCCATAGTAGTGCGACAGCAGCGCATAGCTGTAGGCGCCCACGGCGTAGAAGCCGACGTAACCGAGGTCGAGCAGGCCGGCCAGGCCGACCACGATGTTCAGGCCCAGGCCGAGCATCACGTAGATCAGCACCAGGGTGGCGATGTCCACCGCCCCGCGGGAGCCGAAGAACGGCCAAACCAGAGAACCGATGATCAACGCAATGATGATCCAGCGTTGAGTCGTCGGCAGGGTCAGGAAGTGACTGGCCTTGGCTGGCATCACCGGCAGGTTGGGCGAGGCTTTCCAGGCCGAACTGATCTGCTGGTCGAACAGCACCCGCAGGAACATCAGCACCGAGCACACGGCGATGGTGATCAGCGTTGCAGTGCTGGTGCCATGGACTTCGAGGTTGATGCCGACAATGGTCAGTTTCAGACCCAGTACCGGGTAGGCAACAGCCCACACCAGCAAGGCGCTGAACAACGCCTGTTTAAGATTCCTAGTCATACTTTCTCAACCTCCGGACGGCCCAACAGGCCGGTTGGCCGGAACAACAACACCAGAACCAATAGACCGAACGCCACGACGTCCTTGTACTGGTCGCCGAAGATATCGGCACCGAAGGCTTCCGCCACCCCAAGCACCAGCCCGCCGAGCATCGCGCCGGGGATGCTGCCGATACCACCCAATACTGCGGCGGTGAAGGCCTTGAGGCCGACCAGGAAACCGGCGTTCGGGTTGATCACGCCGTATTGCATGCTCAGCAGCACGGCCGCGATGGCCGCCAGTGCGGCACCGATGACGAAGGTCAGGGCGATGATGTTGTTGGTGTTGATACCCAAGAGGTTGGCCATCTTGATGTCTTCGGCACAGGCGCGGCAGGCGCGACCCAGGCGAGAGCGGGAGATGAACAGCGTCAGGCCGAGCATGGCGACCAGGGTCACCACGAACACCACGATTTGCATGTAGGAAATCAGCACTTCATGTGCGCCACCCGGCCCGATGGCGAAGTTGCCAGGGATCAGGTTGGAGATGGATTTGTCCTTGGAGTCTTGCGAAAGCAGAACCGTGTTCTGCAGGAAGATCGACATGCCGATGGCGGAGATCAGCGGGATCAGACGGTTGCTGCCGCGCAGGGGGCGGTAGGCGATCCGTTCGATGCTGTAACCGTAGGCGCTGGTAACGACGATGGTCGCGATGAAAGCTGCGGTCATCAACAGCGGGACACTGTCGAGTCCCATCATGGCCAGCCCGGCGATGGCGATGAACGCCACGTAAGAGCCGATCATGTACACCTCGCCGTGGGCGAAGTTGATCATTCCAATGATGCCGTAAACCATCGTATAGCCGATGGCGATCAGGGCATACGTGCTGCCAACGGTCAGACCGTTAACCAGCTGTTGGAAGAAGTGATAGATGTCAGGCATTACAGCGCTCCTAAAAACCTGATACGCATTTCACTGGTGGAGTCATTTTCCCGCTCGAGCCCCGTGGATCTGCACCCACTTCGAATTCGAGGTTTGCCAGCGAACCGCTGATGACGGTTTTGAGATTTTCAGGTGGGGAGACTGGCGGATCACGCCAGCGCGGCCCAATACGTTCGTAAAACAAAGCCCACGGCACGCCGTGGGCTTTATTGGCAGTCAGTCAGGCCAAGGCCTTACTGAGGCGAAACTTCGGTTTTAGGTTTGCCGAAGTGCCACTGGTAAACCACGAATTTGAAGTCCTTCAGGTCGCCCTTGTCGTCGAAAGACAGGTCGCCGGTCGGGGTTTTGAACGTGCCCTTGTGGATAGCTTCAGCCACTTTGGTGGTGTCTTCGCTCTTGGCGGCCTTGATGCCTTCGGCGATGACTTGCACAGCCGAGTAGGCCGGGAACACGAACGGACCGCTCGGGTCTTCTTTCTTGGCTTTGAACGCATCAGCCAGGGCGATGTTGGCCGGATCCTGGTCGAAGGATTTCGGCAGGGTCACCAGCAGGCCTTCGGAAGCTTCCTTGGCGATCTGCGAAATGGAGTCGTTACCCACGCCTTCCGGACCCATGAACTTGGCTTTCAGGCCTTTTTCCTGGGATTGACGCAGGATCAGACCCAGCTCCGGGTGGTAGCCGCCGTAGTAGACGAAGTCGACGTTGGCTTGCTTGAGCTTGGAGACCATCGAAGAGAAGTCTTTGTCGCCGGCGTTGATGCCTTCGAACACGGCAACCTTGACGCCTTTCTTCTCGAGGGTCTGTTTAACGGCGCTGGCAATGCCTTCACCGTATTGCTGTTTGTCGTGCAGCACAGCAACGATTTTCGGTTTGACGAAATCGGCGATGTAGTTACCGGCAGCAGGGCCCTGGGCGCTGTCCAGGCCGATGGTGCGGAAGATCATCTTGTAGCCGCGAGTGGTGATGTCCGGGCTGGTGGCAGCCGGGGTGATCATGATCACGCCTTCGTCTTCGTAGATGTCGGACGCCGGCTGAGTGGAGCTGGAGCACAGGTGACCGACCACGAACTTGACGCCGTCGTTGACGACTTTGTTCGCAACAGCAACCGCTTGTTTTGGATCGCAAGCATCGTCGTATTCAACAGCAACGAGCTTCTTGCCGTCGACGCCGCCCTTGGCGTTGATTTGTTCGATGGCCATTTTGGAACCACTGAACTGCATGTCGCCGTATTGGGCTACAGGGCCGGTTTTAGGGCCGGCGATGCCGATCTTGATGGTGTCAGCGGCGAACGAATGGCTGGCAACCCCGGCCAGAACCATAGCGGCAAACAGTTTTGAAATCTGCTTAGTAGCCTTAGTCATAGTGCTCCACTCTTACTGTTGTAGTTTTTATAGTCCTGGCGCCGTAGCAGCAGAACCGGGTCAGATATCGTTGATATCCTCCGGAAAATGCCCCCGGCAACTGTACCGGTACAGTGTAGAGCGCCGATTGTTAGCCTGGGAAGCTGGCGCCAGGGGGCAAAACCTGAGGGTGTCGCTTTATTGAAAGAAAAAGACAGAATCAAGGCGGGATGTTAGCTGGCTAATACTTGGATTCAGCAGCATTCCCTGGCTTTTCTGCATTTCTCGATCGGTCACGCAATTGCACCCGGGTTTTTCTGGCGCACTACCGACGTTATCATTCACGTCGATTTTCTTTGCGGACAGAAACCCATGATTCAAGAACCTAGCACCCTCTATGCCAAGCTGCTTGGTGAAACCGCATCTATTACCTGGAAAGAGTTGGAGCCGTTCTTTGCCAAGGGTGCCCTATTGTGGGTCGATTCAGGCCTGGATTTGATCGCTGCAGCAGAAGCGGTGGCAACCGATGAAGGCGAGAAAGTCGCTGCCTGGCTGGCCGCCGACAAGGTCGCCAAGCTGTCTGAAACGCGGGCGCTGGATCTTTTCGAGCGCGATCCGGAGCTGTGGGCGGTGGTGGTTTCGCCGTGGATTATGATCCAGGAAAGGGCGAAGGCTTGAAGGCTTGCACTGATTTGGTGCTTTGTTTTGTCGGGCAAAAGTGTGTAGCCGAGTAGCGTGATGGCAGGTGGCCGTGGAGAAAGGCCACAGAAAGGCCGGTATAACGGTGACGTAAACGTAACGGGAACAGTTTGTTGAGCAGCCGATGGGCTGCTTAATTGTTTCTGGATGTTGGGATTTGTGGTGATGCTTATGCCGCCATCGCGGGCAAGCCCGCTCCCACAGGTACAGCGTTTTTCAAAAGAGAACGCGGTCCTTGTGGGAGCGGGCTTGCCCGCGATTGGGGTCAGCTGGGTTTAAGCGGTCTTGCCCGTATGGTTATTCAAAGAAATAACCTTGGTCTTGCCAATCCGGTGACGGTAAATCTCGCGCAGATACTTGATCGACTTTTTCACGCAGTCCCGGGACAAACGAATGTCATTGATCGAGACAAACTTGTCTTTGTCGTTGATCAGCTCGCGGTACTTCTTCTCATACATCGGTTTGATCGCGTACCAGTTGGTATCGAGGATCTTCGCCGGGTTTTCGAATTCGTTGAGCAGTTCATCGATGCGGTCTTCGTCGAAGTCTTCATTGATGATGAAGTCCAGGATCGAGTTGTCCAGCGTCTCGTCGAAGCGGTACGGGTTTTTCGCAAAGCAGCGCTTGATGAAGGCCACGATCAGGGTCAGGAAGTCGTCCGACAGGCACGGGCTCTTGGCGATCAGGGTGGTCAGCGACAGGTTGGCCGAGGCGCCGATCACCAACGCATAACGCTTGAGCGTGGTGTTGGGGAACAGGCTGTTGAGGTGGGTCTTCAACCGGTTCAGGTCCATGTAGGACAGCTTGTAGTCTTTGGGCAAGGACACAATCGACACCACCGACGAGCAGTTCTTGAAGAAGTGCAGGTCGTGCAACGCGGCCGCGTCATAACCTGAATTCTTGTACTGTTCCAGCGAGGCGCGATAGCGCTTGGACTCGATCGGCAGCAGGCTGATGCCTTCGATCGCCTGGGTAACCTTGTTGAAGTGCGGCAGGTCGATGGAGCGGAAGAACAGGTCATCAATGTTCAGGCGCTGCGGCTCTTTCTCGAACACCTTGAATTTGTCACTGCTCGGCGGCGGGGTTTCCGGCACCACGGACTCGGCGTAGGCAATCGCCACCGGGCCGGCCAGGCTCATGAACAGGTCGTTGGCGTCCAGGCGAATGGTTTCGCCGATGTCGATACCGGCGCGACGGAAATAGTTCTGGTCGTAGTCGGTGGTCACCGCCTGCGCTGTCAGAATGTTGAAGATCTGCTGCGAGATGTATTGGTTGGCGTGCTTTTCCATCGCATTGACATCAATGTTCTGGATGTTGCCGTCATCGCTTTCTTCGGCATAACGCATGATGTCGTTGGAGATCAGCATCATCGCGTTCCATGGGCGGATACGGCCCATGACGCTGGCTTCGCTGCTGTCTTCGTTGGCGAAGTTGTAGGAGAAGTCCCACTCTTCCGACAGGTACTTGCACAGCAGGCGACCGGCGTTGATGTGCAGCGCCTCGGACATTTCGCTGCGGTGATCGGAAATGTTCGGCAGTACGCAAATGCCGCTGGTGAAGATCGGCTCGAAGACGAAGGAATGGCCGCTCTTGCTGTCGTGCTCGTCCATCGGCTTGGTGTCGAACGTCTTGTTCATGTACGAGTGCTGCTGAGCCAGACCGAACTCCGAGGCCATGCCCGAACCGGTACCGCCGCCGGCACTGAAGATCGAGAAATACAGGCGCGACTGGTTGGCCTTGATCCCGCAGCTGTCGATCAGGTACGAGTGAATCATCTTCCAGTCAGGGCTGGAGAACCGTTGGGTGTCCTTGTTCAGGATGATCTTGGCCAGGTACTGACCGAGGATCGGCGCGTTACCGGCGCCTCCGGCGTGGACTTCCGACAAGTCCATGATTTTCATTTTGCTGTAGTCGCGCAAAAAGCCGCTTTTTTCGCCCTTGCGCGAGAAGCGGATGCGACCGGCGATGTCCTTGTCCAGGTCGCCGAGCATCACCAGCGGCTCGACCAGAAACACCGGTTTGCTGGCCTTGTTCGGCCCCAGGCGCAGATTATTGCGAATCCACTGCGCCGGGCTGTAGCCCTTTTCGGCGTAGCGCTTGTCCGGCGACAGACGGTCTTCGTTGTTGAATTCGTTGAGGTAGAACTTACGGGCGTTGTACACCAGCTCCGCCACGTCCAGCGCGATGTTCGAACCACAACGGCCCAGGCCAATCAGGCACACCGACGGGAATTCCTGATCGCTGTGCTGTTCGTTGTCGCCTTCCAGGTGTGGTGGGCGCGGGAACACCAGGTCGCGCAGGCCGTCGAGGTTGTCGAGGATGCGATCGGTATTGGTTTCGGTGAAGTACAGGTATTGCTGAGTCGCCAGCGGACGCGACGGGCTCAATGGCTTCGACGATGAGGGGCTGTTCGCCGCGGGGCTCAGGGTCAGGTCGGATACCGCGGTGGCCGGATTATTTTTAGAAGTCATTGTGCGCCATATACCTGGACTAGTTGGCTCGGCGACAAGTGTCATCGAGTCATCACGGAATGGGATCTCGCGTCTTTTTTGCAGCGCGAATGTGGCCCAAGCGTCAGGGCCTGGGCCTGAGCATCGCTCGGGGGAATCCTTTCCTTAATCATGATGAATCGGCCAATATTCGATGATCTTTAATCAAAGGGAGGCTAAATGATGGCAACGTTACCTGCGCTGGGGTTTGCCGGAATCGGCCTGATGGGCTTGCCAATGTGCCAGCGCCTGTTGGCGGCGGGTTATCCGCTGACGGTGTGGAACCGCAACCCCGACAAGTGCGTAGCGCTGGTCGAGGCCGGCGCACGGCAAGTGGCGACACCGGCCGAGCTGTGTCAGCACGCGGAGTTGGTGATGCTGTGTCTGGCCGATACCGCTGTTGTTCGTGAAGTGGTGTTTGGCGCGGCAGGCGTTGCCGAGGGTGGGAAAAGCGGACAGTTGCTGGTGGATTTTTCCAGCCTGGAACCCACCGCGACGCGAGAAATGGCGACCGAATTGGCCCGTATAACCGGTATGAGTTGGCTCGATGCGCCCGTGTCCGGCGGGGTGGTCGGTGCCGAGGCCGGCAGCCTGGCGATTATGGTCGGGGGCGAAGCGGCAGACCTTGCGCGCGCGCGTGCGGTGTTGTTGACCCTTGGCCAGCGCGTGACCCATATGGGTGCCGTTGGTGCGGGGCAGGTGACCAAGGCTTGCAATCAGATGATCGTCGCCTGCAATGCCTTGGTCATTGCCGAAGTGGTGGCGCTGGCCGAGCGTTCCGGGGTCGACGCGCGCCTGATCGCCGAGGCGCTGGCCGGTGGTTTCGCCGATTCAAAACCGTTGCAGATTCTCGCGCCGCAAATGGCAGAAAGCCGTTTCGAGCCGGTGAAATGGCACGTGCGCACGCTGCTCAAGGACCTCGACAGCGCCGTGAAATTCTCCCGCGAACAAGGCTCGGCCACGCCGATCAGCGGATTGGCCGCACAACTGATGCGCCTCCATGGGGGGCAGGGGTTCCTGGAAAAGGATCCATCGACGCTAGTGCAGTTGTACCGCGAGCCAGACTCAAAGGATTGACGGTGTGCATGTGCTTGCGCTGATTGATTTCGGCCAGCACTGGGCGCAACTCGGCCAGCGGCACCGGACGGCTGAGCAGGTAGCCCTGAACGAAATCGCAGCCATGGCGTTCGAGAAAATCGTATTGCTCGAAGGTTTCGACACCTTCGGTGACGACCTGCAAATGCAGGGTATGGGCCATGACGATAATGGCCTGGACGATTTCCATGTCCTGGGTGGCCTTGGGGATGTCCTGAATGAACGAGCGGTCGATCTTCAACGTATTTAATGGCAGGCGCCTGAGGTAGGCCAGGGATGAATAGCCGGTGCCGAAGTCATCGATCGACAACGAGACCCCGAGGGCACGGATCTGCCGCAGCAACACCAAGGTGTTGGTGATATTGCCCATCAGCGCATTCTCGGTGACTTCCAGTTCCAGTCGGTGTGGCGCGACTCCAAAGGCGTGCAGGGCGTGTTCGATCTCATTGGCCAGTTCCTCTCGCACAAGGTTCAGGGGCGAGCAATTCACCGCGATTTTGAGTTCTTCGCAATCGTGTCGGGACAGCTCGCCCAAGTCCTCGCAGGCCTTGCGCAGCACCCAGTTGTCCAGCTCGGCGATCAGACCGTTGGCTTCGGCAATGGTGATGAACCGATCCGGCGTGAGTAATCCGTGAACCGGATGTTGCCAGCGAATCAGCGCTTCAAGTTTGGTGACCTGGCCAATTCTCAGGTCATAGATCGGTTGGTAATACAGCATCAACCCGGTGTTTTCGCGCAGGGCGTGACGCAGTTCCTCTTCAAGCTGCAACTCCAGGGTGGCGCGGGTTTTCAGGTTTGAACTGAAAAAATGCAGGGCGTTACGACCGCAATCCTTGGACTGGTACAGCGCCAGGTCGGCGTTTTTCAGCAGTTCTTCACAGGTCTTGCCGTCTTCTGGAAACAGGCTGATGCCGATGCTGGTGGTCATGACCATGCGCCGTCCGGACAACTCGATGGGCTCCTTCATTTTCAGCATGATGCGCTGGGCCATTTGCCGCGCTTCTTCACGGTCGTACAGGGTGATGAGGATGCAGAACTCGTCGCCTCCGAAGCGCGCCACCACGTCTTCGTGACTGCGTACCGAGGACTTGATGTGGCTGGCCAGGACTTTAAGCAATTCGTCGCCGGCATCATGGCCGAGGCTGTCATTGATCCGCTTGAAGTGGTCGATGTCGAGGAACATCACCGCCAGCATGCCGCCTTCGTTGGTTTTCTCGATGAGTTTCTCGGCGAAGATCTGGTTGAAGCCTCGGCGGTTGATCAGGTTGGTCAAGGGGTCGTAGTGCGCCACTTGTTGCAGCGACATGCGCGCCTGATCCAGTTGACTGAGCAGGGCGTTGACCCGCTGCAGGTCACGCTCCTTGTGTTGCAGTTTTTTGTCCGCCCATGCAGCGCTGATGCCGCTGCCGATGATCAGCAGCGTCATAACCGCCACCGTCAGCCCCAGTTGCAGGTGATTGTTATCGTCGGGCAGCGATTGAAGGCCGCCAGCGGGCAGCGCCAGGCTAAGTGCCGCCATGCCGGTGAAATGCATGCTGACAATGCCGGCCCCGAGCACCAGGCTGGCAATGTATTTGAGCAATTGATGAAAGACGCCAGCGCCATCGCGCAGGTGACTGGACATCAGCAGGGCGGCCAGGCTGGCACCGATGGCGATCACGATGGAGAGGGCGAACAGGACAGGTTGGTAATAGATCAGCGCATTCGATCGCAGGGCGGCCATACCCACGTAGTGCATGGTCGCGATGCCCAGGCCGATCCAGACTGCGGCTCGCAGGTATCGCGGGAAACTCGGCTGAGGATGGCTGAGGGTGTACATGGCCAGCCATGAGGCGGTCAGGGCGAACAACAGCGAGAGCAGGGTAGTGGGCAGGTGGTAACGGATTTCGATCGGCACCTGGAACGCCAGCATGCTGATGAAGTGCATGGCCCAGATACCGCCTGCCAGACACCCGGCACCGACCCAGCGCCAGAGTCGTTGGGAGGCGGATTTTTCCACATGGCCGACCCGTTCGGTCATGTCCAGTGTGGCGAAACCGGCCACGCAGGCCACTAGATAGGCCAGTAACACCAGAAAAGGGTTATGGGTGCAATCGAGTATGACCTGCCCGCCCTCCGGTAGCCCGGTCATGAAATGCAAACCAAGCCACTCCATAGCATGCCCCATCTCTGAACCATCCTGGCCGGCGCAATGCGCGCTGGCGAATGCTTGCAGTATAGAGGCCTTGCATGGAGCGCAAGAGGTGGTGGCATATTAATGCCAATGTTTTTGGAATGGCTTTTAGAACGATTGGAAATAAATTGTTTTCTGGCCCTCATGGGTGGCCATGGAGGGGTATCAGGATTACGAATAATTACAGACAGCGCTGGCGGGCCTGACTAGATTGACGGTTCCGGGCTCGAATGCGTTGACAGTGAAGCCCCAATAACAATAAAGAGACGGACCCATGCAGAACTCGACCCAAGCGGCGAATGCCTGGCGCATTCTGTTCCTGCTGTTCCTGGCCAACCTGTTCAACTTCTTCGATCGCACCATTCCGGCCATCATCATCGAGCCGATCCGCATGGAGTGGCATCTCAGCGATTTTCAACTGGGGATCATCGGGACCGCATTCACCATCGTCTACGCCATTGCCGGCCTGCCTCTGGGGCGATTGGCCGATACCGGTTCGCGCAGCAAGTTGATGGGCTGGGGCCTGGCGGCATGGAGCGGGCTGACCGCGGTCAACGGGCTGGTGGGCAGTTTCTGGAGTTTCCTGGTCGTGCGCATGGGCATCGGCATCGGTGAAGCCAGTTACGCACCGGCCGCCAATTCGCTGATCGGCGATTTGTTCCCGGCTCACCGTCGGGCGCGGGCCATGGGCATTTTCATGCTTGGCCTGCCGTTGGGGTTACTGCTGGCGTTTTTCACCATCGGCTGGATGGTCAAGGCATTTGACAGCTGGCGCGCGCCGTTCTTTATTGCGGCAGTGCCGGGGCTGATCCTGGCGGTGTTTATGTTCTTCATCAAAGAGCCGAAACGCGGCGCGGCGGAAAGCGTGCAAGTGTCTCAGGAGCGCGTAGACCGGCCTATCCGTCGAGTACTGGCGGTGCCGACCTTTCTGTGGCTGGTGATGGCGGGGCTGTGCTTCAACTTCGCCACCTATGCCTGCAACTCGTTTCTGGTGCCGATGCTGCAACGTTATTTCCTGATGCCGTTGCAGGACGCCGCGGTGGCGACTGGGGTGATCGTCGGGGTGACCGGACTGTTCGGCCTGACGCTTGGCGGCTGGATCGCTGACAAGATTCACCAGCGCGTGGCCAATGGACGGCTACTGTTCGCGGGATTCAGTCTGATCATTTCGACCCTGTGCACCGCCTGGGCGCTGCACGCCGGACGGATCGAGATCGGGGTATTTGTCGCGGTGTTCAGCCTGGGGTGGTTGTTCGCCTACAACTTCTATACCTGCGTGTACACGGCGATCCAGGACGTGGTCGAACCGCGCCTGCGAGCCACGGCGATGGCGTTGTTCTTTGCCGGGTTGTATCTGTTGGGTGGGGGATTGGGGCCGGTGGTGGTCGGCGGTTTGTCGGATCACTTCGCCCATAGCGCGATGCTCTCGGCGGGTGCCGAGCAGATGACAGAAGCGTTCAAAGCTGTCGGTTTGCATGACGCGATGTACCTGATTCCGGTGGCGCTGTTCTTTACCATGGTGTTTCTGTTTTTGGCGTCGCGGTGTTTTGTCAGGGATGCCAGGCGGATGAAGGAAGGGTTGGTGGCGGTGGTTGAGCCTGGGGTTTCTGTGGCGCCTGCATGATCGCCTTCGCGAGCAAGCCCGCTCCCACATTCCGACCGTATTTCTCCTGAAAGGATTCGGTCAAATGTGGGAGTGGGCTTGCTCGCGAAGGGGCCATCAGCAACACCACAACAATCAAGCAGACAAAAAAAGGCCCGCATTCGCTGCGGGCCTTCTTTTTATAGCGGCCTATACGCGCTGAGAGGCCGGTATTTGCATTATCTTAGGTATATCGTCCCTACGTGAAAACTCGAGTATTCGCGATTGGTGGTTTTCGTGTGCCATCTGCCTGAGGACGTCTGCTGGTAAGCTTCGCACGGGTGCCACGTGTTGCCGGTCAGTTCGTAACCTATGAGGTACATATATCGAGAGTCGGGTGCCGTGCGCCGGTATTTTGCCATCCGCGGCTCGGGGTCTCGCGGGAAAGTGCGTCCACCTTGGCTTTGTATGTACGCAGTCACGCCTGCCGTCAAAATACGAGGGTCCAGTACCATTTCCTCGACCCCCGAACATACCACTTCGAACGTCCCGGTGCGTCCCTGACTGTCCCGAACCGTGATGGCTGCGCTCCCGTTTCCTTGGCTTCTGACCATGCCTGTGCTATCGACTGTGGCTATGGCAGAGTTCGACGATGAATAGGTGTAGGGAGGTGTCCCGCCGGTTCCCCGGCGTTCGGCAGCGGTTCCCACGGGGTCGAATCCGCTTAGCACGAATGCAGTCGATCGCGTAAACAAGTTGGCGCCAGACAGAGTAAGTCGTGATGGGTCGACAATAATCAACGGTGCCACGGTCACTTTCCAGGCTGTCGACACTGTGCTTGATCCATACCATGCTTTGGCCGTGAACTCATGTGTTGCAAGGGGCAGCGCCGTGACCGTCAAAGTCCAGTTGCCACTAGCGTCGACTCTGCTTTTGCCCTTGGAGATCGATCCATTAAAAATCTCGACCGCAAGAAACGCATTGGCCGTCCCCCTCAGACGCACGCTGGTATCGTAAGTGGTTCCCCCATTGGCAATCGCCCCACCTTTGGAATCATCCATGGCGGTGATGTCCGGCACCTGGCCTTGTACTGATGTAAGGCGCCACACGTTCGACGGTGGCTTGCTTGCGTACTGGCCCATGGCTTGGATGCTGTGCTGCACGTTAAGCGCCAACCCGTTCAGTGTGATTGTCCAGAGCGAGTTGCTACCGGCCTCGACTTTGCCCATGGAGACGGTTCCGACGAAGACTTCCACCTTATGACCGCGGGGCGCGCTGCCGGTGACGGTGACGCGGTTGTGGACGGTGTAGCCCATATCGGGGATATCCCAATTGCTGGCATCCTTCACCGAGGTAATGGTGGGGTCCGTGGCCGCCACCACATGTACTACCCTGGCGGCCGATGAAGCCCCAGCGCCGTACAGCGCTTTGGCGGTGAAACTGTGGGCGGCCAAACTCAGGGCGGTCATGACAAGGGTCCAAATGCCGCTGATGAGATCGGCGGTCGCCTCCCCCTTGATCGTGTCGCCGTCCAGGACCTGGACCTTCTGACCCTTACTGGCGGTCCCCGTGAGTGTCACGGTGGTGTCGACGGTGAACCCGGCTGGAGGAATCTCAGCCCCCTTGGAGTCTTCGGCCCGGGTGATGGTCGGTGTCACGACTTCAAAGGCCCTGATCGTGTAAACCCGATCCACAAACGCCACCGCATTCTCCACCTTGTTACTCTGATCCAGCGCCACCCAGAATTTGATCCTCAAGCGGCTGTCATCGCCCAGCGCTGTGAAGTGGCTGTTGGCGACACTGCGCAGCCAATAGCCCTGGCTGAACCAGGTATCGTTGACGTAGTGGGCGCTGCCCCCTGCCCAAACCGTCAGGTTATGCGCAGAACCATCGGCTTTCTGGCCCTCCAGGGTCATCCACACCTGCTGACCCACCGCGATCAGCGCCCAACTCAGCGCACGAATCGTGACGTTTTTTCCACCCAGTGCGCCGACGTCCAGCACGTTATTGGCGTCGGCTTCCTGAATCAGCGGTGAGTTCAGTGCCGAAGCCGGCAAGGTGCCGACGTTCAAAATCAACGGCTGCGAAGTGATAGACTTGCCATCCCGGGTAATGGTGTAGGTCACCGTCACCGCCCGGCCCAGGTTGAACGCCAGCACCGAGACCAACAGCGCGATGCTCAGCCCGGTTTCACTGATCGGCTTCGGATCAGTGGTGTGCGAACCGCCCGCCGCAGTGCCCGATGCGCCGCTCCAGGTCACGCTCAACTTGTCAGTCGGCAACCATCCGTCCGCAGGAATGAGGGCCGTCAGCGCGTCCACAGCCTTGATGGGCAGCAGGGTGGTGCCATCGGCCTCGGCCTGCTGGATGCGCGGCGGTGCCGGTTCCAGGTCAAACACTTCGCCCACAGTGAATTCCAACGGGTTCGAATAACTGGTCTCGCCCGTCGCGAAACGCCAGATGCTGTACTTGACCGTCACCTTTCTGCCGCGGTTCGGCTCGATGTGTGCGGCGACGAACATGAGATTGAGGGTAAAAACCACGTCCTTGTCCTTGGACAGCGCATTGAGGGTGATCGAGTCTTCCTGCTTGCCACTGACCTCGCCGAGCCAGGTGTAGGTCACCACGTCCCCGGATTGGGTCGGGTTGACGGTCGGCCTGGGCGCGGTCAGTTTGCCGGTGCCGTTGGGCAGATCCTTGGGTTCCAGCGCACCGTCCTTTTCCCCGAGGACGATGGGTTTGACCAGTTCAAATTTCGCTTCACCGACGTTCAGCAGCGCGGCGGACAATGATCCGCGCTTGACGATTTCGCCGTTTTCTTCACTGAGCAGGTTGTACGACAGTTCCAGCGTGCCGCCCTCAAGGGTCTTGAGGTGCCGGCCCTCCACCGTGATGAAGAAGTCTTCCTTGTCGTCGATTTCGCCTTGGCTCGGAAAGTACCAGTCCAGTTCCGGCTCGTAGGTGCTCAGGTCGGCGCGGCGGCCGAACCACTTGAGTTCGATCGCCATGCCGACCTGGAAGATTTCGTCAAAGGGAATGCGCACACGGATGCTCGGCAGATCAGGATCAAGGGCACCGTTCTGTGCGTCCTCGGCAATAGGCGCCGCCAGGCGCCGGGCCTCGCCGATGATGTTGATGAAGCGGCCCTTCGAACGCGGGATGACCGCGCCGGGGCGTTCCAGTTCGAAGAAAAACACCGCCTGGGTCTTGGCCAATGCACGGGCGGCGCTGTTGGGCAGTAATACCTCGACCACCAGGGGCGGGGTTTTATCGATGGACTGACGAACCTCGATGTCGATGGGTTTGTCGTCGAGAGTGGTGCCTTTGATGTGCATGATGATGACATCGTGCAGCTTGAAGTCTACGGAGGCGGCCCAGACCAGAAGCTTCATCGCGGCATCGCCGAGCATGTCCAGATCGAGCACATTGCCGTCGGCCTGCTCGAGGATCGGCGCATCCTGCCGCGAGTTGCCGGTGTCGACCACGATGCGCGTTTCCAGGCACCAGTCTTCGGACGCGTTGTTGACCAGGTCATGGATCATGAAGGTCACGGCCAGGCCCTCGGGGCCCGAATCCCCCGCGCTCAGGATGACCGATTCGCTGATGTGGACGACGATGGGATGGTTGTCCGGGTCGTCGATCTGCGCCTGGGTGACCGGATCGGACAGCACCAGCTCGCCGCCCCAGCTCACTATGATCTTGTCACCCACGGCAATGTTCGGGTACGGCTGTGTGGTGGGGCTGCCCGGCTTGGCCTGAATGATGATGTCCACGCCGTCCTTGGCGGTGTCCTTGTCCACGCCGTCGGCAATGATCGCCGGGTCAGTGTGCAGGTAGAGCTCGGAATGTTCGCCAGCATCCGGATCCAGGTCCTGACCGCCAGGCCGTTCGAGTTTGACGCGGAGCTTGAGCAGCTGCAGGTAGGGTTCGAGCGCCTGGCTGAGGCGCTTGACGTCATAACTCAGGGTATAAGAACCCGTGTGCAGGCGGCCGTGGGCGATCCACAAGGTGACGCGCTCACCGACTTCTGTGTCCTCGGCGAGGGTGTGCTGATCCACCACACTGCCGTTGAGCAGCAATCTGACCGTGTCGCCTCTGCTCATGTTCGTCCAGGCCGGAATATGGACTTTCAGCCCCTCGGGAAAGTTGCCCTTCGCGGCGGCGAGGTTGATCCCCCATTCCCCGGAGGCCAGCGGCGGCTCAGTCCGCCCAGGGATTTCCGGGTCGAGCAGGGCCAAGGGGGCGAGGTTTCTCAGGGGTTGCATGAGCATGGCAGAGACTCCTGTCGAAGGAATGGGCGACGGAGTCATTTATGAGCTGAGAGGGGGGGGGCTGACTACTGTCAGAAATGGCAGGTTCTGGTGGTTTTCTGACGAACGGTTTTAGTTTCGGTGGGTCAACGTCAGTGGCCTGGAGACTGTCGACCGCCTGAAACAGGAATCCCCTCCTGGACTGCCAGGTTCGAACTAACTCTCACGTAAAACGAGTAAAGCCCCTTACAGGGTTTACTCGTTTTACGTACTTCCCTAACCGGCTCTGATGCCAAAACCATCAGCACTCTGCCTGTTGAAAGCCCAATCCCAAATTGGCTGAGCTGCGCCTGTTGCCGGGTAGAAAGCCCACTGCGTTTTCAGGCCGGCGCGATCGGCAGCCCAACACCATCTGCGCTCAGTCTCAATACCTCGGTAAATATTTACGTAAGATTGCCACTCTGCCAACGAGGGAATCCGACCGCCCATCTGCGCAGCCCTCTGACTGCAGCTGGGATAGGAACCAAATATGCCAGTACCAAAAATACGGTACACATTTGAAGTCGATACCGAGTAGGAGGCCGTTTGATTCACACTGTCCCATACAGTGATTTGAGCACTGCCATTACCTTTGGAAATGACCCTCCCGGTGGAACTGTTTACCTCGGCGACCGCAGGATTACTTGAGGCATATCGATAGGGTGGAACACCACCGCTGGCACCTCTGTCGACAAAGGCGCCTGCAGGTGGATTCGGCGGTGTGACTTCCATGCGGAATATCCACGCAGACAACGAGACATGGCTGGTATTGATGGTCAGCGGCGGTATCGGTGAACGAACAGTAAAACCACGACTGTTCGATTCCCGCCCGGTAGCGATCGCGTAGGCCGTAATCCTGTGCCCGCCAACCCCCACGGAAAGCGTCGTACTCCAGGTGGTGCCATTGGCGCGCACCGTATGCCTGGGGCTGCCGTTATCGCGGATTTGCACTTCATGATTGGGCGATACCTGGCCTGTCAATGCGACCGAAGTCGCAATCGTGCTATCCCCATCCGGCAGTTCTACACCGGATGCCTTGACCGACGTCAGTGTCGGTCCGATGTGCGCGGCCACCACAAAGGTTCGAGCCGGACTCGATATCGGGCTGACCTCATACCGGGCACGAGCTGTAATGCTATAAAACTTGATTATCACGTCCAGAAGCAGTTCCCACTCACCACTGGGCTTGACTGTCACGGATCTTATTCTGTTGGCGCCATCATAAAGATCAACTTCCTCACGTGGGGTGGCCTTGCCGCTCACGGTGACTCGGGAGGCGTAAGTGGTGGCACCGTCGGCCACCGACGCACCTGCGGCATCGGTGACACTGGTGATGGTCGGCGAGATATGCGCGGCCACGGTAAATACTCGAGCGGGGCTCGACACTGGCCCGCTGCCATACAACGCTTTGACAGTCAGGCTGTAGCCTTTCAGTGTCAGGTTGTCGAATACATCGGTCCAGATGCCATCGGCCCCGACCTGGATGGTTTTTAATGGGGTGTCCCCATCTCGCAGTTCGATTTGCTCGTTGGCACTGGCTTTACCGCTCAGGGTAACGGACCGGTAATAGGTCGTGCCGTTATTGGCGATATCGCCTCTGATGTCGGTGACCGAGGAAATGGTCGGTGTAACGGCTTGAGCCACAATGAAGGTGCGTGGCGGGCTTGTCGTGGGCTCCACGTCGTACAGCGCTTCGATGCTCAGGCTGTAGGTTTTTACACTCAAGTTATTGAACCGGTGATTCCAGTTGCCTTTATCGTCAACATCCAGAGTAATGACGGGGGTCGTGCCGTCCAGCAGCCGAACCTGTTCGCCAGGTGTCGCGCCACCTTCTATCAATACGCTGTTGTCATAGGTGATTTTTCCCGGTTCGACCTCACCCTTGGAGTCCGTGATGGACGTGATGTCCGGCGTAACGGCAAAGTCGACGGTGAATGTTCGGGGCTCGCTGGAAACAGGGACCGCGTCATACAGTGCTTTGGCGGTGATGCGATAGCGTTTCTCCGTCAGATTGCTGACCTTTTTCCTCCAGACCCCGTCGGTACCAACCAGCGCGGTTCCCAGGGACAGGGACGGCTCTTCGAAAAGCTCGACGGTCTGTTCGCGTGTCGCCGTACCTTCCAGCGTAACCTCCTTATCCCGGGTCGTTCCGCCTTCAGGCACTTCGGCGCGGGCATCGATTACCTTGTCGATGATGGGCGTGAGGTAGTCGTATCGGGTTCTGATGGTCAGGGGCAATGCCGGGAAGTTGATCGCAGTATGTTGCTCAACACTGCCATCGAATGTCACCTGGCACACCACAGTCGCTGGCGAGGCGTGACCCAGTTTCAGCAGCTCGGTTCTGAGCACGGTTTCATTGAGGCCGTTGTCGAGGTGTATTTGAGTGATCTCTACGCCTTCAAGCAAATTGATGGGGTATGACGCCCCTGAGCCGGTCTTGCCTTCCAGCCACAGCCACACACGCTGCTTGAGCGCGATGTGCGGCCATGCCTTGACCTTGACGTCGGGGTTCCCGGTAAAGGTCATCAGGTCAAGAACACCCGCGGTTGCTTGTGGCACTTGCGGGCGCGGCAGCTCATTTTCGGGATCCTGAAAAGCCAGGATCCTCAAGCTCGTCGTCTCTGAATGAGTCGAGTAACCATAACGTTTCACGCCATAACTGACGCTCACCATCTTGTTGATATTGGCGCCAACGAACCAGGCGGCCAGCTGGAACAGCACACTTTTACTGTCATGCCCCGGCAGTTCCAGATCTTCGGAAGTGCCTGACCCCGGGACGCCCCGCCAATAAAGACCGATGATATCCAGTAGCGGGTCCATGCTGGCATAGCCGACCTTGATGTCGACACCGGCGAGCGCTTTCATCGGGTCAAGCGTGGCGTTCGATGGTTCACCCTCCGCTTGAATCACGTCCGGTGGGGGCAGTTCACCTACCAGATAGCCAATCATCAGATTCAATGTGTCCGAATAGCTGTACAAGCCCGTGGTGTGTTTGAGGGTGTAACGCACCTTGACATACAGCCCGATGCTGGCTGTAACAAAGTCGGCATCCACTCGGAACGGAACCGGTTTGCCTTCAGTCACCGTGGTGATGGGTAACCAGTCACTGGTACTGGCGAAGGGATTGGGGCTGATCCAATGGATGGTCAGAATTTCGCCCTTCTTGGCTCCCAGGTAGTCGACCAGCACGGTGACCTTATCGAACACCTTCGATGGATCGAGCACGTCGTCATTCGCCTCCGGCACCTTGGGCGCCGGCAACGTCGCAGGAATCGCCTGAACCTTGACCAGCAGGTGTTCGGATTCGCTCACTCCATAGATCGAAGCCTTATCATTGGACACTCGGTACCAGAGATCGAGGAGACCGTTGACCAACACGCTGATATGTTCACCTGAAATGTAAAACGTGATCTGTTTGTTCTCGGCGTCATTCCTGCTGACGGTATACTGCTCCTGATGCACATACGGCGTACCGTTGGATCGCGTACCCGCCCAGATCAGTACGATGAAGTCACCTTCGGCCATACCCGGGTACGCGACGTACACAGTGGCGAACTTCGTGTCGGGTTCCAGAATCTCGCCGACCACTTCGCGAAGCTCGGGCGCGGGGTGTGCATAGACATCGCCGATCACGCTGGCGAAAGTCCGCTTGGAGGAGAGAGGAGGATCGCCGTTTTTTTTGATTAGCACGTACGAGGCATCGGCCGAGCCCATAGCGATGGCACGGACTTCAGCATAAGGGACACTGAATTCAAGGATGCTGGGTACTTTCGTGATGAGCTGCGACAAAATGTGAATTAACGGTTTACCGATTTGCGGCGTGCCGATCCAGGTCATCCTGATCGTATCATCGACCTCGAATTCTCCCTCCCGGATATGAATCTGCACAGTGACGTTCTGTTGGTTCAATGCCTTGAGGTCAATGACGCCATTGTCCGCTTCCTTGATGATTGGCGGCTCCAGGCGCCAGGCGCCCGCTTCGACCTTCACAGTGGTGGTTTGTGACCACTTTTCCGAAAAGTTCCAAACCTGGTCATACACCTCGTACTGCACCAGCAGAGCCGGACTGTCGCCACCGGCCAGAATATCGGCCTGCTTGGCGATGATCACGATGGGGTCTATCCCGTCAACGTGCGCTTGCGTCAGCACGAAGGGTTCGAGAAAGACACTACCCCATTTTCCCTGGAGGGTATCGTGCACAGCGATATTGGGGTAGCGCGAAATCGTCATCGGCACCCCTTTCGCAGCCCACCCGGCATCGACACCGTTATCGATGACCTCTTGGGGCAACTGTACAGCCTTGAGTTCCGAGTGCCCGGGTTTGTGTGGTTCCTTGTCGGGACCACCAGGCCGGTCAAGCTTGACCAGCAGACGTCGCGGCACTGATGGGTCGTCTGGCGTCACTTCACCTTTGCGCAGCAATACGAAATAGCACTCTTCGATCCAGCCGGGCACGAACAGCGCCGCCGGCAAGTAAAAGAAAAAACGCAGGTTAACGTCCTCCGTTGTGACCACAAGGTGGAGTACCTTCTGCGTGTCCAGCCAAATGTCAATGGCGTCGCCTTCCTGCATCGATGTCCACGGATCGATGACACACAGCACGCCCTGATCGTGGTCTTCGACCACAGCAATGCTGATGCCGCCATCGCCATCCAGGATCGGTGCAACCATGCCTGCGATCATCAGAGGGTGCAGTGAAAGCAAGCCGACAACCTCTTCAAAAAGGGGAAACAGGTAGGGGCGAAACATGGTCATGAGCAGATCCTCGTCCAATTCGACGCAACGTTTCAAGTACAGAACAATGGAAAGGATTGGGCGCCAAGCGGACTGATCTGGCTACTGTCAGAACTAACAGGTGTGGATGGTTTTTCGACGAGTGGCAATGGGTGGCGGGACTGCGTCGGGCGGTGAAAGCCACCAGAGATACGCCAATGATGGCCCTGATGACCGGGCGGGTGGCACCCAGCACGCGGGGTAGAAACTGCCGAATGCTGCGATCCTGGCATCCGTTGTTTCACCACAGATCTTCAGAAAACAAAAAAGGCCCGCATCACTGCGGGCCTTCTTTTTTATAGCGGTGGAGGAGGGGTGTTAACCCGCCACCAACACCCGAATCGCTTCCAGTCGCAGCGCTGCTTTGTCGAGCATGGCCAGGCCTTGCTCACGTTGCTTGCGCAGGGCAACCAGTTCGCTGTCGCGCACGGTCGGGTTGACTGCTTGCAAGGCGGTCAGGCGCGCCAGTTCTTCGTCGGTATCGGCCGCCAGACGACGCTGCGCCTCGGCCACGCGCTCGGCGTGACGCGGGGTGATTTTCTCTTCGCCGGCGTTGATCCGTGGCGTCAGCTGGTCGCGCTGGGCCTGGATGAACTTGTTGGCGCTGGCGCGGGGCACGCTTTCCAGTTGATCGTTCAAGGTTTCGAACGACACCCGGGCCGACAGGTCATTGCCGTTGGCGTCGAGCAGGCAGCGCAGGGCGGCCGGTGGCAGGTAGCGGCCCAGTTGCAGCGAGCGCGGGGCAACCACTTCGCTGACATAGAGCAGTTCCAGCAACACGGTGCCCGGTTTCAGCGCCTTGTTCTTGATCAGTGCCACGGCGGTGTTACCCATCGAGCCGGACAGCACCAGGTCCATGCCGCCCTGAACCATCGGGTGTTCCCAGGTGATGAACTGCATGTCTTCGCGCGACAGTGCCTGGTTGCGGTCGTAGGTGATGGTCACGCCTTCGTCGTCGCCCAGCGGGAAGCTGGCATCGAGCATCTTCTCGCTTGGCTTGAGGATCAGCGCGTTTTCCGAATGGTCTTCGCTGTCGATGCCGAAGGCGTCGAACAGGGTTTCCATGTAGATCGGCAGGGCGAACTGATCGTCCTGTTCGAGAATCGCTTCGACCAGCGCATCACCTTCACCCGCGCCGCCAGAGTTGAGCTCCAGCAAGCGGTCGCGACCGGTGTGCAGTTCGTCTTCCAGACGCTCACGCTCGGCGCGGGCCTCGTCGATCAGCGCTTTCCACTCGCCATCGTCGGTCTCTTCCAGCAGCGGCAGCAGGCGCGGGCCGAACTGATGCTGCAAGGCGTTGCCGGTCGGGCAGGTGTTGAGGAAGGCGTTCAGCGCTTCGTGGTACCACTGGAACAGCCGCTCTTGCGGGCTGGTTTCCAGGTACGGCACGTGCAGTTCGATGACGTGCTTCTGGCCGATCCGGTCGAGACGACCGATACGCTGCTCCAGCAGGTCCGGGTGCGACGGCAGGTCGAACAGCACCAGATGGTGCGAGAACTGGAAGTTGCGACCTTCACTGCCGATTTCCGAGCAGATCAGCACCTGAGCGCCGAATTCTTCGTCGGCGAAGTAGGCGGCGGCGCGGTCACGCTCAAGGATGTTCATGCCTTCGTGGAACACCGTGGCCGGAATGCCGGAACGCACGCGCAGGGCGTCTTCCAGGTCCATGGCAGTTTCGGCGTGGGCGCAAATCACCAGCACTTTGGTGCGCTTGAGCATTTTCAGGGTGTCGATCAGCCACTCGACACGCGGGTCGAATTTCCACCAGCGCTCTTCTTCGTTGGCATCCGGCTGGGCCTGGAAGCTGACTTCCGGGTACAGCTCGATGTGATCGCCCAATGGCAGTTCGAGGTATTCGGCCGGGCACGGCAGCGGGTACGGGTGCAGTTTGCGCTCCGGGAAACCCTGCACGGCGGCGCGGGTATTACGGAACAGCACGCGGCCAGTGCCGTGACGGTCCAGCAGTTCGCGCACCAGACGGGCGCTGGCTTCGGTATCGCCATCGTTAACGGCGGTCAGCAGCGCTTCGCCTTCGTTACCGAGGAAGCCGTGGATGGTCTTGTGCGCTTCAGGCGACAGGCGCCCCTTGTCCAGCAGCTCCTGAACGGCTTCGGCCACCGGGCGATAGTTTTCGCTCTCGGCGCGGAAGGCGTGCAGGTCATGGAAACGGTTCGGGTCGAGCAGGCGCAGACGGGCGAAGTGACTGTCCTGACCGAGTTGTTCCGGGGTCGCGGTCAGCAGCAAGACGCCGGGAATGACTTCGGCCAGTTGTTCCACCAGCGAGTACTGAGGGCTGACCTGGTCTTCGTGCCACACCAGGTGGTGCGCTTCGTCGACCACCAGCAAATCCCAGCCGGCCGCGAACAGCGCGTCCTGGGCCTTCTCATCGTCCACCAGCCATTCAAGAGCAACCAATGCAAGCTGAGTGTCTTCGAACGGGTTGGCGGCATCGCTTTCGATGAAGCGTTCTTCGTCGAACAGCGCGACTTGCAGGTTGAAGCGGCGGCGCATCTCCACCAGCCATTGGTGCTGGAGGTTTTCCGGCACCAGGATTAACACGCGATTAGCGCGGCCCGAGAGCAGTTGGCGATGGATCACCAGACCGGCTTCGATGGTCTTGCCCAGGCCCACTTCGTCTGCCAGCAGAACGCGCGGCGCGATGCGGTCGGCGACTTCACGGGCAATGTGCAGCTGGTGCGCGATCGGTTGCGCACGCACGCCGCCCAGACCCCAGAGCGAGGACTGCAACTGGCGGCTGGTGTGTTCCAAGGTGTTGTATCGCAGGGAGAACCAGGCCAGCGGGTCGATCTGTCCGGCGAACAAACGGTCGCTGGCCAGACGGAACTGAATGAAGTTCGACAGCTGGGTTTCCGGCAGCGTGACCACTTCGTTCTGCGCATTGAGGCCGTGGTAGACCAGCAGGCCATCGACGTCGTCGACTTCCTGGACGGTCAGTTTCCAGCCTTCGAAGTGAGTGATGCTGTCACCCGGCGAAAACCGCACGCGGGTAAGGGGCGCATTCCGTAGCGCGTACTGGCGAGTCTCGCCAGTGGCCGGGTAGAGCACGGTCAACAAGCGGCCGTCCTGTGCCAGAACGGTGCCCAAACCCAGCTCGGCTTCGCTGTCACTGATCCAGCGTTGCCCCGGTTGATACTGCTGCGCCATGCTGCCTGACTCCCACCTTGAAAAAGCGGGCTATCTTAACGGAATGAGCCTTCAGGGCCAAAGGATTACATGCGCCGTTGATGGAGGATGCGAACTTTTCGGGAGATGAAGATCAAAAGATCGCAGGCTGCGCCAGCTCCTACGATGCCAGGTCGGTCACAAGTTTTCGACCGATGGCTCAAGTCGCCATTCCCGCAGCCGACAGCCTGCTGACAGGAGACTAATAATATGCTGCCACCGATGCTCCCCTTGAGCGCCGTGCCGATCACGTCACAGCAGGATCCGATTCGCCAGCGCCCGGATATTCCGCCCGTGGTGGCGGTGCAGGAAAGCTCCAACGAAAGCACCATCGACCTGCAAAAGCGCGACCCGGAAGAGGCGGGCCTGCAGCTGCGCGAGGAACAGCGTCGGCAGCAGGAACGGGAGCGGCGCCGTCGTGAGGCCGATGAAGATCCTGAAGAGCACCTGGCGATTCCCGGTAATGAGCTCAATGCCGACAACACCGTACCGGTGGTGCCGTTGATGGAAGATCAGCCCCGTCAGGGGTTGTGGGTGGATATCGAGATCTGAAGTGTTGGATCACTGGTCAGCGTCCGCGCCAGACCGCATTATTGGCGTAATCCTGTCGCCTTTAGCCGGCAGTTGAATTCATTTCCAAGCGATGCACTGAACGCCATGAGCCAAGATGACAAGCTGATTGACCTCAACACCGAACGCGCCAAGCGGGTTCATGACCTAAATGAAAAGCGTCTGAACGAAGTACGCCAGGCATTCGAGCAGGCGATGCCGCTGGGCAAAGCGAAGAAAAAGCCGAAGAACAAACCGAAAAAGCGTTGAAACACCCTGCATCGGTTGATGCAGGTCAGTTATTTCCCTTCCTTTTACGCCTGTCTCGGGCGGCATTGATCCCGGTCAATTTTCTCTCCTGCCTGATTGGTTAACTTAGCCCCATCGCAACAGGGCAAGTGCAGGAGGCCAGTCATGTTTTTCGACAACGTGGTGATCGCCGGGGTGCTGACTGTCGGCCTCATGGTTCTGTTTTTTGCAGGGTTTGGATTTTTTATCTGGAAGGATTCGCACAAGCGGAAAAAACCGTAGGTCTTTCTGGAGCAATGAGCACGCAAGGCATTTTGGGCGACTTCGGTCGCCCTTTTTTTTTGTGCGCGAAAATCTATCAGGTGTACACCGAACCACTGTGGGAGCGGGCTTGCCCGCGATAGCGGTATGTCTGTTACATCAATGTCTGATCTGCCACCGTCATCGCGGGCAAGCCCGCTCCCACAGGGATCGCTGGTGTAGCGAAAATTGCAGCAATAAAAAAGGCGCGAACCTCACGGAACGCGCCTTTTTCAGTAGCGGTGTATCAGCTACCCAGTGCCTTCGACGCCAGCCAGAACAGGCCGGCCGACAGGGCCACGGTGGCTGGCAGGGTCAGGACCCAGGCCAGCAGGATGGTTCTGACGGTACCGCCTTGCAGACCGCTTTTGTTGGCGACCATGGTACCGGCCACGCCTGAAGACAGCACGTGGGTGGTGGAAACCGGGAGGCTGAAGATGTTTGCCGCGCCGATCATGCACGCGGTGGTGATCTGCGCCGACATGCCTTGGGCGTAAGTCATGCCTTGCTTGCCGATCTTCTCGCCAATGGTCAGTACCACGCGTTTCCAGCCAACCATGGTACCCAGGCCGAGAGCCAGTGCGACCGCCAGAATCACCCAGAACGGGGCGTATTCGGTGGTGGTGGTCAGGTCTTTGCGCAGTTTGTCCAAGTCAGCTTTTTCACGAGCAGCGAGACCAGGCAGCTTGGCGACTTTCTTCGCGGTGTCGTCCAGGCAGAGCAGGTAGCGACGTACTTCGATGCGGCTTTCCGACGGCAACGAATGGTAGTCGGCTACACCTTTAAGGGTGCCAAGCAGCGCTGAAATGGTCGGTTCGGTCTGTTGCGGGTTGCAACGGAATTTCTCCGGCAGATCGCCTTTCACGCTTTTGCCCAGTGCCAGGAACTCACCCAGGGATTCGCGGTTACGCTCGTAGAACTGACTCAGGTGCAGGGTCGCATCGCGAGTCCGTTCGATCTGGTAGGTGGTGCTGTTCAGGTCGAGAACGAACTGCGCCGGCACAATACCGATCAGCACCAGCATGATCAGGCCGATACCTTTCTGGCCATCGTTCGAGCCATGCACGAAGCTGACTGCCATCGCCGAAATCACCAGCACCAGACGGTTCCAGAACGGCGGGTGTTTCTTATCGTCGATCTTGCGGCGCTGTTCCGGTGTCTTGTGCATCTTGGACAGCGGACGCCACCACTTAAGACTGATCAGCACCAGGGCTGCGATCAGGAAACCGGCCATCGGCGAGAACACCAGGGACGCACCGATATCGATCGCCTTCTGCCAGTTCACGCCATCGGCCAACGGAATGTCGTTGATCAGGGCGTTGGCCAGACCGACACCGAGGATCGAACCGATCAGCGTGTGGGAGCTGGAGGCCGGGATACCGAAGTACCAGGTACCCAGGTTCCAGGTGATGGCGGCGGCGAGCAACGAGAACACCATGGCCAGTCCGTGACCGGTGTTCACATTGATCAGCAGTTCTACCGGCAGCAAATGGACAATGGCATACGCCACGCCCACACCGCCCAGCAGCACGCCGAGGAAGTTGAACACACCGGAAAAGAACACCGCCAGATGAGGCGGCATGGCTTTGGTGTAGATAACAGTGGCCACCGCGTTTGCGGTGTCATGAAAGCCGTTGATGAACTCGAAGGCGAGGACAAAGGCCAGGGCGAGCAAGAGGCTCACAAGCACCCAAGCATCCAGTCCGCTGAATAAATCGATCATGAAGGTTTTCTGACCCGGTCGTAAGGGGGCGCGATTATGCCAGAAAAGACTGCTAATCGATGCACTTGCTGCTCATCGGTAACATTCTTCAACGAATTAATTTGTGGCAATCCCCCAGGGGGCGGGTTTTTTCAGGGTTTTACAAGTCGTTGAATTTACTTGGAAAGGCCGTAGCCACAAGGGTTTCTCCCGACGGAGCGAGAGACTTGAACGCTTGTGTGAAATATCTTGGAAGAGCGCCAGACAGGAGCCATTTGCCTCATCCAACGGATGAGGGGGACCGCTGCCCGCTTGTAGCGGGCGCGAAAAGCAACATCCATACAACCCGCTTTTAACGGGTGCAGACGCAGGCTCTTGAAAGGATTCAAGCCGAGGCGGTCATGGCTCTTCGGCTTTGAGTTCCTTTTCCATCTTCTGCAATTCCTGGGAGAAGGCCTGGTCCTGAACGGTGGCGCGTTTACGCCAGGGTTTGCGTTCGGGTTCGGGCTGAGCGGCGTAGGTGGTGACTTCCCCGCCGTAAACTTCCTTGTAACGTTGTTCCTGGCGCTCAAGTTCCGCGCGCAGTTCGTCTTTCGTCACAGTGCTACCTGATTGAGTTGAGATTAATTCTGGTGAAACGCGCTGCATTGATTCATTGACCACGCTCGTTGAAGGGACAATACCTGACACGGCATCGTTCCCTCGGAGCAATCAATTCGTCCTTTGTTGCAGGCGGCCACGGCACCAGAGAAAAACAGCTGACGTAGCATCAGTCTCCTGTTTCAGCGAGCGCGTTGGCGGAGCATATGAAATGAGCGTCAGGCGCTTGCTGCGGACAGCGACAATGGATATTGCGCTGCCGGTTGGCGGAATCGGCACGTAAAAAACCGGTCGCCACTGAGATGTATTATAGCGGTCGATCCGAAGAACACTATCTCTTGAGAGTTAAAAGTAGTTCCTCGTGTGTGATTGTTTTGTTACTCGCAAACTTTTACCGGTAACTACAGTGCCGTGATGCCAGTTACAGCGGTGACTTTCTGGCGCCATTAAGCCGAACAAATTAGTACACCTGTGCTTCTTTAAATCATGACCGAAAATAACAAACGTATTGCATAGGGACTGAAAGCAGTATGGCTCACCATAAGCAGCCATTGATTGCGATTATCGGCCTATGGTTCGATAATCGCCCAATCTTGGTGGCCGATGGCTTGTGTGTCAGACCGGGGGCCGCTTGTAATAGTCGCTGATCCGTGTGGGAAACAACCTGATATGAACGATCAAATGCGCAATTCCTTCGCTTCAGTGGCACCGCCGATCGTTGCCTCGCCCGCCAAGCGAATCCAGGCCCTGACCGGTGACCCGGATTTCATGACCTCCCTGGCCCGTGGTTTGGCGGTGGTGCAGGCGTTCCAGGAGCGCAAGCGGCACCTGACGATTGCGCAGATCAGCCATCGCACGGAAATTCCCCGCGCCGCAGTGCGACGTTGCCTGCATACGCTGATCAAGCTCGGCTACGCCACCACCGATGGGCGTACTTATTCGCTGCTGCCCAAAGTACTGACCCTGGGCCATGCCTATTTGTCGTCGACGCCATTGGCGGTGTCTGCCCAGCCGTATCTGGACCGCATGAGCGAGCAACTGCACGAGGCCTGCAACATGGCCACGCTGGAAGGTGATGACATTTTGTACATTGCGCGCTCGGCGACCACCCAGCGGCTGATTTCCGTCGACCTCTCGGTGGGCGGGCGACTGCCGGCCTATTGCACATCCATGGGCAGGATTCTTCTCGCCGCGCTGGACGATACGTCGCTGCGCGAGTACCTCGACCATGCCGAGCTGCAAGCCAAGACCAGTCGCACCTTGCATACCCCCGAGGCGTTGCTCGAATGCCTGCAAGAGGTAAGGCAACAAGGCTGGTGCATCGTTGATCAGGAACTGGAGCAGGGCCTGCGCTCGATTGCCGTTCCGGTGTACGACGCTTCCGGGCAAGTGGTGGCGGCGTTAAACGTCAGCACCCATGCCGGCCGGGTCAGTCGCAGCGAGCTGGAACAGCGTTTCCTGCCCGGCCTGCTAAGCGCCAGTCGTGATCTGAGCGCGCAACTCTTTGCCTAAGCTGTTCGATAAACGCACAGAGTCGCGTTTATCGAATTGACGCTCTTTCCCTTGGATCATTAATGTCGCGGCAGCGTCATCCGGCACTCGTTGGCCTTCAGCCGCCGGATCACGCCCCAATAATAATGAGAAGAGGCATCGTCATGCGCACGTTTCCCGACTGTCGCCGTTCCCACCGGTTTAGCTGCCGAAACCGAATTGCCTGATCCCGACCTCCTTTTCTTGTGACAGCGTCAGCCCCCGCTGACACCTGTTCGACTGCGTTCTTTGCGTGGAATAAAAATAATGAACCAGCCTCAGTCTGCTGTAGGAAACTGCCTCGACGTGCAGTCCTTCATCAACGCTCAACCCATTTCGCGCTACCAATGGCGGGTGGTGATCCTGTGTTTCCTGATTGTCTTCCTCGATGGCCTCGACACCGCGGCCATGGGTTTTATCGCGCCGGCACTGTCCCTGGACTGGGGCATCGATCGCGCCAGTCTCGGCCCGGTGATGAGTGCGGCGTTGATCGGGATGGTCTTCGGCGCCTTGGGTTCCGGCCCGTTGGCTGACCGCTTTGGGCGAAAAGTCGTACTGGTGGGCGCGGTACTGTTGTTCGGCGCGTTCAGCCTGGCCTCGGCCTACAGCACCAACGTCGATCAGCTGCTGGTGCTGCGTTTCCTCACCGGCCTGGGCCTGGGCGCCGGCATGCCGAACGCCACCACACTGCTGTCCGAATACACCCCGGAGCGCAAAAAGTCCCTGCTGGTGACCAGCATGTTCTGTGGCTTCAACCTTGGCATGGCCGGTGGCGGGTTCATCTCGGCCAAACTGATCCCGGCCTTCGGCTGGCACAGCCTGTTGATGATCGGTGGGATTCTGCCGCTGATTCTCGCCGTCGTCTTGCTGTTCTGGTTGCCGGAATCGGCGCGCTATCTGGTGGTGCGCAATCGTGGCACGGACAAAGTGCGCAAGGCCCTGGCACCCATCGACCCGACGCTGGTGGCCCAAGCTTCGAGCTTCAGGGTGCCGGAACAGAAAACCGTGAAGGCCCGCAATGTGTTTGCGGTGATCTTCTCCGGCACCTACAGCACAGGCACGTTGTTGCTGTGGCTGACGTACTTCATGGGCCTGGTGATCGTTTACCTGCTGACCAGTTGGTTGCCGACACTGATGCGTGACAGCGGCGCGAGCATGGAGCAGGCCGCATTCATTGGTGCGCTGTTCCAGTTCGGTGGAGTGTTGAGCGCAGTGGGCGTGGGCTGGGCGATGGACCGGTTCAATCCACACAAGGTCATCGGCATTTTCTACTTATTCGCCGGGGTGTTTGCCTACGCGGTAGGGCAGAGCCTGGGCAGCATCACATTGCTGGCAACCCTGGTGCTGGTGGCCGGGATGTGCGTCAACGGTGCGCAATCGGCGATGCCGTCGCTCGCGGCGCGGTTTTACCCGACTCAAGGGCGGGCGACCGGTGTGTCGTGGATGCTCGGGATTGGCCGTTTCGGCGCGATTCTCGGTGCATGGATGGGAGCAACGTTGCTGGGCCTGGGCTGGAATTTCGAACAGGTGCTGACGGCGCTGGTGATTCCAGCCGCGTTGGCGACCACAGCGGTGGTGATCAAAGGCATGGTCAGCCATGCGGATGCGACCTGAGGGCAATTTCCGAGATGTGATCGTTCCCACGCGGAGCGTGGGAAACGATCGGCGCAGGAGATCGGTAGGGAGATAACAATCTGTTCGATAAACGAACACTCAGTCGATTATCGGATTGTTTGGCGTTTTCCAGGGGCTTACTCTTCAGTCATTCCGGCGCTGAATCTCGCGCCTTTTTCTACCACTGTCGGTTCATAACAAAACGGGAGCCTGCCCCATGGCTGAAATCCTTTCGCTGCATGACGCGGTAAAGCAGTTCGTCAACGACGGCGATACCGTCGCGCTCGAAGGCTTTACTCACCTGATTCCTACGGCGGCCGGTCACGAAATCATCCGGCAGGGCAAGAAAGATCTGACCCTGGTGCGGATGACGCCCGACTTGATCTACGACCAGTTGATCGGTGCCGGTTGTGCTCGCAAGCTGATCTTCTCCTGGGGCGGTAACCCGGGCGTGGGCTCGCTGCACCGTCTGCGTGACGCGGTCGAAAGGCAGTGGCCGCATGCGCTGGAAATTGAAGAACACAGCCACGCCGACCTGGCCAATGCCTACGTCGCGGGCGCTTCGGGCTTACCGTTCGCGGTGCTGCGTGCCTACGCTGGTTCCGACCTGCCAAAGGTCAACCCGCTGATCAAAACCGTCACGTGCCCATTCACCGGCGAAGTGCTGGCGGCGGTGCCTTCGGTGCGCCCCGACATTACCGTGATTCACGCGCAGAAAGCTGACCGTCAAGGCAATGTGCTGCTGTGGGGCATTCTCGGCGTGCGAGAAAGAAGCCGCGCTGGCCGCCAAACGCTGCATCGTCACCGTCGAAGAAATCGTCGACGACCTCAATGCGCCGATGAACGCTTGCGTGCTGCCGACCTGGGCCTTGAGCGCGGTCTGCCACGTACCAGGCGGCGCGCATCCGTCCTACGCCCACGGTTACACCGAGCGCGACAACCGCTTCTACCAGGCCTGGGACCCGATTGCCCGCGACCGTGAAACCTTCACCGCGTGGATCAATGAGTACATCCACGGTTGCGCTGACTTCAGTGAGTTCCAGGCCAAGCTGGCCGCTGCTTCGGAGGCCAAGTAATGACTTACACCACCAATGAAATGATGACTGTTGCCGCCGCCCGCCGTCTGAAAAACGGTTCGGTGTGCTTCGTCGGTATCGGCCTGCCGTCGAAAGCCGCCAACCTGGCACGTCTGACTTCCTCGCCAGACGTTGTCCTGATCTACGAATCGGGTCCGATCGGTGCCAAGCCGAGCGTATTGCCACTGTCGATCGGTGACGGTGAGCTGGCGGAAACCGCCGACACCGTCGTCCCGACCGGTGAGATTTTTCGCTACTGGTTGCAGGGCGGGCGCATTGACGTCGGTTTTCTCGGCGCCGCGCAAGTCGACCGCTTCGGCAACATCAACACCACGGTGGTGGGTGACTACCATCAGCCGAAAGTTCGCCTGCCGGGTGCCGGTGGCGCGCCGGAGATCGCCGGTTCCGCCAAGAGCGTGCTGATCATCCTCAAGCAGTCGGCGCGTTCCTTTGTCGACAAACTCGACTTCATTACCTCGGTCGGCCATGGTGAGGGTGGGGATTCACGCAAGCGTCTCGGCCTGCCGGGCGCCGGTCCTGTTGGCATTATTACCGACCTGTGCATCATGGAGCCTGAAGCCGGCACCCATGAATTCGTGGTGACCGCGCTGCATCCAGGCGTGACCCGCGAGCAAGTGATTGCTGCCACCGGTTGGGCAATTCGTTTTGCCGATCAGGTGGAAAATACCGCCGAGCCAACCGAGGTCGAACTAACCGCGCTGCGCGATCTAGAAGCCCGCACCGCGGCGGCCCACGGCCAAGCACCTGGAGAAGCCTGATGCGTGACGTTTATATCTGCGACGCCATTCGCACCCCCATCGGCCGTTTCGGCGGTGGCTTGTCGGCGGTTCGCGCCGATGACCTTGCCGCCGTGCCGATCAAGGCGTTGATGGAACGCAACCCGTCGGTGGACTGGAACGCGGTGGACGAGGTGTTCCTCGGCTGCGCAAACCAGGCCGGCGAAGACAACCGCAACGTGGCACGCATGGCGTTGCTGCTGGCAGGCCTGCCGGAAACCATTCCAGGTGTGACCCTCAATCGCCTGTGCGCTTCGGGCATGGACGCAATCGGCACAGCATTCCGGGCCATCGCCAGTGGCGAGATGGAGCTGGCGATCGCCGGCGGCGTCGAGTCCATGTCTCGCGCACCGTTCGTGATGGGCAAGGCTGATGCGGCGTTCTCGCGCAACATGAAGCTGGAAGACACCACCATCGGCTGGCGCTTCATCAACCCGTTGATGAAAGCCCAATACGGCGTGGATGCGATGCCGCAGACCGCCGATAACGTGGCCGACGACTACCAGGTGTCCCGCGCCGATCAGGATGCGTTCGCCCTGCGCAGTCAGCAACGCACGGCCGCCGCGCAAGCCGCAGGATTTTTCGCCGAAGAAATCGTCGAAGTGCGCATTGCCCACAAGAAGGGTGAAAGCGTCGTCACGCAGGACGAGCATCCTCGCGCTGATACGACACTGGAAACCCTGGCCAAACTCAAACCGGTCAACGGCCCGGACAAAACCGTCACCGCCGGCAACGCTTCCGGCGTGAACGACGGTGCGGCGGCGTTGATTCTGGCCTCCGGCGACGCGGTGAAGAAACATGGCCTGACTGCCCGCGCTCGCGTGTTGGGCATGTCGAGTGCCGGTGTCGCACCCAGGGTGATGGGCATCGGCCCGGTGCCAGCGGTGCGCAAATTGACTGAGCGCCTGGGTTTGGCGGTCAGCGATTTCGACGTAATCGAACTCAACGAAGCCTTCGCCAGCCAGGGCTTGGCCGTGCTGCGTGAACTGGGATTGGCGGATGACGCGGCCCAGGTCAACCCGAACGGTGGCGCCATTGCCTTGGGCCATCCGCTGGGCATGAGCGGTGCACGCCTGGTACTGACCGCGCTGCATCATCTGGAAAAAACCGGTGGCAAGAAAGGCCTGGCGACCATGTGCGTCGGTGTCGGCCAGGGTCTGGCCTTGGCGATCGAACGGGTCTGACACGCTGACTGTGAATTAAAAGCGTCGACTAATAAGAACTGAGGAAAGCGCAATGACTGACAAACCTGGTTACCGTCGCCCGCAGGCGGGCACTCAGCCGGAATACCTGCACCCTCCTTATCAATCCACCAACCTTCGCTCGCCGTCCAAGCCGTTGGTGTTTTTGCCTCATTCGCTGTCGGAAATCACCGGCCCGACCATTGGCGCCGAGCGCATCCAGGAGCAGGACAACGACCTGACTGCCCAGCACTCGGGCGAACCACTGGGTGAGCGGATCATCATTCACGGCCGTGTGCTGGATGAAAACGGTCTGCCGGTACCGGGCATTCTGGTGGAAATCTGGCAGGCCAACTCTGCCGGTCGCTACGCCCATGCGCGCGACCTGCACGACGCACCGCTGGACCCGAACTTCACCGGCACCGGCCGTACGGTGACCGACGCCGATGGCTGGTATCAGTTCCAGACCATCAAGCCTGGCGCCTATCCGTGGGGTAACCACCACAACGCCTGGCGCCCGGCGCACATCCATTTCTCACTGTTCGGGCCGAGTATTCTCACGCGCCTGGTGACCCAGATGTATTTCCCGGGCGACCCATTGCTGGCCTACGACCCGATCTACAACTGCGTGCCCGATACCAGCGCCAAAGAGCGTCTGATCGCCAGTTTCGATCTGGAAAAAACCATCCCTTCCTACGCCCTCGGTTATCGCTGGGACATCGTCTTGCGCGGCCGCGATGCCACGCCGATGGAGAAATAAGATGACGCTGAACGCGACCACGTCCCACACCGTCGGGCCGTATTACCACATTGGCCTGACCTGGCTGAACCGCGAAGACCTGACCGTCGCACAGACCCTCGGCGAGCGCGTGGCAATCACCGGGCAAGTCGTCGATGGCAACGGCGACTTCGTCAACGATGCGATGCTCGAAGTCTGGCAGGCCAACGCCGCCGGCAAGTACGACCATCCCGAAGACGATCAGGACAAACCCCTGGACCCGAACTTCGAAGGGTTTGGCCGGGTGCCGGTGGATGCAGAAGGGCGCTTCCGCTTTACCACGATCAAGCCGGGCACAGTGGAAGGCCTGAAGGGCACGACCCAGGCGCCGCATTTGGTGGTGCTGGTGTTTGCTCGTGGGTTGGTGAAGCACTTGCTGACGCGGATTTACTTTGATGGCGAACCGGCTAACGTGGCGGATCCGCTGCTGGAATGCGTGCCTGCCGAACGTCGCAGCACCTTGCTGGCGAAAAAGGATGCGGCGGGTGTTTATCAGTGGAATGTGATTCTGCAGGGGACGGATGCCGAGACGGTATTTTTTGATTATTGATTGAACGCCACAAAACCTGTGGGAGCGGCGGTGCGGCGATCCGACTTGCCCGCGATAGCGTTGGGTCAGTCACCATTAATGCTGGATGTGACTCAGTCATCGCGGGCAAGCCCGCTCCCACAGGGATAGCATTGCCCAATTGTGGAATGGGTTTGTTGCAAAGTGTGCCTAGACTCGAAATTGTTCACTGGTACGTGACGGTGATGATGGCGGTGGCGTTCCTGTTCAGCCTGCGTCTGCCGAAACAGGCGAAGTATTTGCAAAACGACCTTTGATCTTTACGCGGGGGCCTGACCGGCCCACGCCTGCAAGGACTGTTTATGAACCAGCGACCGGGCAATCAATTGTTCGATGCCTACTTCACGGCACTCGACATGCGTGACGTGTTCTGCGATCAGGGCCGGGTTCAGGCCATGCTTGATTTCGAAGCGGCACTGGCCCGGGCCGAGGCGCGGGTTGGCCTGATTCCGCAGACGGCTGTCGCGTCTATCGAAGCGGCATGTCGGGCCGAGCATTACGACTTCGCCGCGCTTGGTGAGGCGATTGCCACGGCGGGCAATTCGGCAATTCCGCTGGTCAAGGCATTGGGCAAGCAGATCGCCAAGGACGATGCCGAAGCCGAGCGTTACATGCATCTGGGCGCGACCAGCCAGGATGTAATGGACACCGGTCTGGTGCTGCAACTGCGCCGTGCGCTGGAATTGATCGAAGCTGATCTGATGCAGTTGGGGGAAACCCTCGCGACCCAGGCCTGGCGTTACGTCGCCACCCCATTGGCCGGACGCACCTGGTTGCAACACGCGACGCCCGTCACCCTCGGCATGAAAATCGCCGGTTGGTTGGGGGCGGTGACGCGCAGCCGTCAGCGTCTGCTGGAACTCAAACCGCGCCTGCTGGTGCTGCAATTCGGCGGTGCTTCCGGCACCCTCGCGGCCCTCGGCGAGCAGGCGATGCCGATTGCCGAAGCCTTGGCCGCAGAACTGCAACTGACCTTGCCGGATCAACCCTGGCACACCCAGCGTGATCGTCTGGTGGAGTTTGGCGCGGTGCTTGGGTTGATCGCCGGCAGCCTCGGCAAACTCGGCCGCGACATCAGCCTGTTGATGCAGACCGAGGCCGGCGAAGTGTTCGAACCTTCGGCACCAGGCAAGGGCGGTTCCTCGACCATGCCACACAAACGCAACCCGGTGGGTGCGGCGGTGTTGATCAGTGCGGCAACGCGGGTGCCGGGTTTGCTCTCGACCTTGTTCAGCGCGATGCCGCAGGAACACGAGCGCAGCCTGGGCTTGTGGCATGCCGAATGGGAAACCCTGCCGGAGATCTGCTGCTTGGTGTCAGGCAGCTTGCAGCAAGCGCTGTTGGTGGCCGACGGCCTGGAAGTGGATGCCGACCGAATGAAGCGCAACCTCGACCTGACCCAGGGCCTGGTGCTGGCCGAAGCCGTGAGCATCGTGCTGGCGCAACGGGTCGGTCGCGACACCGCGCATCATCTGCTGGAGCAATGCTGCAAGCGCGCCGTGGCCGAGCAACGTCATCTGCGCGCGGTACTCGGCGACGAGCCGCAGGTGACTGCCGAGCTGTCGGACGCTGAACTCGATCGTCTACTGGACCCCGCCCATTACCTCGGTCAGGCCCATACCTGGGTCGAGCGAGCGGTGGCTGAACATTTTGCGTTGACTGCCTGAAGGAGACTGCTGTGGCATTCGTACAACTCGCCGAGGGCGAACTGCACTACCAAATTCAAGGGCCGCAACTCGATGGACCGGCGGATGCGCCGGTGCTGGTGCTGTCCAACTCACTGGGCACCGACCTGCACATGTGGGACGCGCAGATCCCGGCGTTCACCGAGCATTTCCGGGTGCTGCGTTTTGATACCCGGGGTCACGGCAAATCGTTGGTGACGCCGGGGCCGTACAGCATCGATCAGTTGGGCCGCGACGTGCTGGCGCTGCTGGATGCCTTGCACATCGAACGCGCGCATTTCTGTGGCTTGTCCATGGGCGGGTTGATCGGTCAATGGCTGGGGATCAATGCCGGCCAGCGTTTGAACAAACTGATCGTGTGCAACACCGCGGCGAAAATCGGCGATCCATCAGTGTGGAATCCACGGATCGAAACCGTGCTGCGCGATGGCGCGGCGGCGATGGTCGCCCTGCGCGATGCGTCGATTGCGCGCTGGTTCACCCCGGACTTTTCCTCGGCCAATCCGGCCGCGGCGAAGCAGATTACCGACATGCTCGCGGCCACCTCGCCTGAAGGTTACGCGGCCAATTGCGCGGCGGTACGTGACGCCGATTTCCGCGATCAGTTGTCTTCGATCAAGGCGCCGCTGCTGGTGATCGCCGGCACTGAAGACGCGGTCACGCCGCCGTCGGGCGGGCATTTCATTCAGGAACATGTGCGGGGCGCCGAGTACGCGGAGTTCTACGCCGCGCACCTGTCCAACGTCCAGGCCGGCGCTGCGTTCAGCGACCGGGTACTGGCGTTTTTGTCAGCTCATTGAGGGGATTGTTGTGGACGAGAAACAACGTTACGACGAGGGCATGAAAGTCCGTCGCGCAGTGCTCGGTGACGCCCACGTCGACCGCAGCCTGAGCACGCTGACCGAGTTCAACTCGGAGTTCCAGGAGATGATCACCCGCCACGCCTGGGGCGACATCTGGACCCGCCCGGGCTTGCCGCGCCACACTCGGAGCCTGATCACCATCGCCATGCTGATCGGCATGAACCGCAACGAAGAACTCAAACTGCACCTGCGCGCCGCCGCCAACAACGGCGTGACCCGCGGCGAGATCAAGGAAGTGATCATGCAGAGCGCGATCTATTGCGGCATCCCGGCGGCCAACGCGACCTTCCACCTGGCCGAGTCGGTTTGGGATGAGTTGGGGGTTGAATCGCGGGAGTGACTGTCCACCACAAACCCTGTGGGAGCGGGCTTGCTCGTGAATGCGGTGAATCAGCTTGCATCAATGCTGAATGTTAAACCGCTTTCGCGAGCAAGCCCGCTCCCACATTGGGTCTGTGTTTACAGCAGACTGATCGGATAGCTGACGATCAACCGATTCTCGTCGAACTCGTTGTTGCTGAAGTCGCGGCGGATGGTCGAGTTGCGCCATTTGACGTTGAGGTTTTTCAGCGTGCCGCTCTGAACCGTATAGCCCAGTTCGCTTTCGCGGCCCCATTCCTTGCCGTCGCTGGTGGTTGCGGTGTGTACGTTGTCGCCGCTGATGTAGCGGTTCATCAACGTCAGGCCCGGCACGCCAAGGGCGGCGAAGTTGTAGTCGTGGCGCACTTGCCAGGATTTTTCCTTGGCGTTGTCATAGCTGGCATTGTAACTGTCGTTGGCCAGGGTGCCGCCGCTGGTGCCGTTGACCCGCATCCAGGCGCTGTCCCCGGTGAGTTTTTGCAGGCCGACGTAGAAGGTGTTGCCACCGTATTTGGCCGAGAACAGGCCCGACCAGGTCTTGTTGTCCAGCTCGCCAGCCCGGGCGCTGCCGTCATCCTTGCCGTAGAAGAACCCCAAATTGGCGCCGAATGTCCAGTCGCCCAGCGGTTGGGTGTGGATCAGGTTGACGTATTGCTGGCTGTAGATGTCCTTGAGTTGCGCGTTCCACAGGCCGATCTGAGTGCGCTTGTCGTTGAAGGCATATTCGCCGCCCTGGAAGTTGAAGCGATCTGACGTGAATGCTGCTTTGCCGGTCATCGACATGTCATTCATGCTGCTGTCGTCGCGCGGGCTGTTGGCGCGGAACTGGCCGCCGTAAAGCGTCAAGCCGTCGATTTCCTTCGAGGTGATCTGGCCGCCACGGAAAGTTTGCGGCAGCGAGCGACCATCGTCTGAACGCAGGATCGGCAATACCGGCATCCATTCGCCGACCTTCACTTCGGTCTGAGACAGCTTGGCCTTGAACGCCACATTGGTACGACCGAAATTGTCCGCCGGGCGACCGTCGTGGTCCAGCGGCAACAACTGCGTACCGCCGGTGCCTTTGCCGCCGTCGAGCTTGACCGAATACAACCCCAGCACGTCCATGCCGAACCCGATGGTGCCCTGGGTGAACCCGGACTTGGCATCGAGGATGAAACTTTGCGTCCACTCTTCGGCCTTGCCTTGAGCCTTGGTCGGGTTGGTGAAGTTACGGTTGATGTAGAAGTTGCGCAGGTTCAGATTGACCTTGGCACCTTCGGCAAAACCGGCTTCCTCGGCCATGGCGGGCAGGGCCGCACCGGCCAGTGCGATGGCGATCAGGCTGGGAAAGAAATACTGCGTGGAAGTCGTCATGGGCTCGGGTCTCTCTAATTCTTGGAGGTGAAACAGGGCGGTGCCGCAACGCTGGGGTTGCAGACAAAAGATTCGAATTCAGAAAAGCGGGGCGAAGTCAGCCGGACAGGGCAGGGCGCGGGGACATGGTGTCGAACCTGTTGTTATTGGTTTTGTACGACAGATGGTGAGGGAAACGGACTAAATGGTTCAATTGGGGGAGGGCGGGTTCTGGGCGATTATCGAACAGCAAAAAATCTAAAGATCTAAAGATCGCAGCCAACAAAAAGCCCACCAATCGGTGGGCTTCGTGTTTACCGCGCTATCAGAACAACTTCATCTTCGGCGCTTCTTCTTTCAGCGGCTCGTTCTTCGCCGTCTGTTCATTCCAGCCACCACCCAACGCCTTGTACAGATTGACTGCGCTGGTCAGCTGCGCCAGACGGTCGGTGATCAGCGCTTGTTGGGCACTGAACAGCTGGCGCTGGGCGTCGAGGAAGGTCAGGTTGCTGTCGACACCAATGCGGTAGCGACGCTCGGCCAGACGGTAGTAGTCCTGGTTGGCGCTGACGAAGTCACGCTGAGCCTGCAACTGCTCGGTGTAGGTCTGGCGTGCGGCCAGGCCATCGGCGACTTCCTGGAAGGCCGTTTGAATGGACTTCTCGTAGTTCGCCACGCCGATGTCTTTCTGGATCTTGGAGTAATCCAGGCTGGCGCGCAGGCTGCCGGCGTTGAAGATCGGCAGGTTGATCTGCGGCTGGAACAACCAGGTGCCCGAACCGCCCTTGAACAGACCGGACAGGTCCGGGCTCAGGGAGCCGGCATTGGCGGTCAGGCTGATGCTCGGGAAGAACGCAGCCCGTGCCGCGCCGATGTTGGCGTTGGCAGCCTTGAGGTTGTACTCGGCCTGAAGGATGTCTGGACGGCGTTGCAGCAAGTCCGACGGCAGGCCGGCCGGCACTTCGCTCAGCAGGTCGTCCGACAGTGGCTTGGCCGCTTGCAGATTGGCCGGGATACCGGTGCCGAGCAGCAATACTAGGCTGTTTTCATCCTGGGCGACCTGACGGGTGTATTTGGCCAGTTGTGCACGGGCGTTTTCCACCGAGGTGCGCGACTGGGCCAGATCCAGCGCCGAGGCTACACCCACTTCGTTGCTGCGCGAGGTGAGCTTGTAGCTCTCCTCATAGGCGCCGAGGGTTTCCTGGGTGAGTTTCAGCAGCTCTTTGTCAGCCTGCCAGGTCAGGTAGGCATTGGCCACGCTGGCCACCAGACTGATCTGCGTGCTGCGGCGTGCTTCTTCGGTGGCGAAGTACTTCTGCAGGGCTTCTTCGCTCAGGCTGCGCACACGACCGAACAGGTCGAGCTCATAGGCGCTGATGCCGACAGTGGCCGAGTAGGAGCTGCTGATGTTCGCTTCGCCAGTTTGCGAGGCCCGTGCCGGAACCCGCTGACGGCTGCCGCTGCCGGTAGCCGAAACAGCCGGGAACAGGTCGGCGCGCTGGATGCGGTATTGAGCCGCATAAGCGTCGATGTTCAGTGCCGCGACGCGCAGGTCACGGTTGTTCTCCAGTGCGGTCTGAATCAGCTGTTGCAGCGCCGGGTCGTGGAAAAACTGCTTCCAGCCCTGTTCGGCGGCAGCCTGGTTGGGCGCCTGGGCCGGCGAATACGCCGGGCCTTGCGGGTATTGGCCCGCCACCGGTGCTTCAGGTTGCTGATAATCGGGTATCAGCGAGCAGCCGCTCAGCACGAAGGCGGCGACTGCGATGGAGAGTAGCGACTTGCTCATTAGCCAGCCTCTTTAGAAGGTTCAATAGCGTCGTCATCTTGGTCGGCGATTTTGCGCTGACCCATGGACGACACGGTGACAAAGAACAATGGGACCCAGAAGATCGCCAGCACAGTGGCCGTGATCATACCGCCAATCACCCCGGTACCGATCGCATGCTGGCTACCCGAACCGGCGCCCGTGGAAATGGCCAGTGGTACCACGCCGAGCACGAACGCGAGCGAGGTCATGATGATCGGTCGCAGACGCATGCGGCAGGCTTCGATCGCGGCATCGCGCAAGCTACGTCCTTGCTCATGCAGTTCCTTGGCGAACTCGACGATCAGAATGGCGTTTTTCGCCGCCAGACCGATCGTGGTCAACAGCCCCACCTGGAAGTACACGTCGTTGGACAGGCCGCGCAGGCTGGTCGCCATCAGTGCCCCGATGATCCCCAGCGGTACCACCAGCATCACCGCGATCGGGATCGACCAGCTTTCATACAACGCCGCCAGACACAGGAACACCATCAGCAGCGACAAGGCGTACAACGCTGGCGCTTGCGAGCCGGACAGACGTTCCTCGTACGACAGGCCGGTCCAGGAAATACCGACACCGGCCGGCAGTTTCTTGGCCAGGGCTTCGACTTCGGCCATCGCTTCACCGGTGGAATAGCCTGGCGCCGGGGCACCGAGGATTTCCATCGCTTCTACGCCGTTGTAACGGGCCAGTTTCGGCGAACCGTAGATCCACTCACCCTTGGCGAACGCCGAGAACGGAACCATGGTGCCGGCGCTGTTGCGCACGTACCACTTCTTCAGGTCCTCAGGGCTCATGCGAGCGCCAGGCAGGCCTTGTATGTAAACTTTCTTCACACGACCGCGGTCGATGAAGTCGTTCACATAGCTACTGCCCAGGGCAATCGACAGGGTGTTGTTGATGTCGGTGAGGGTCACGCCCAGGGCGCTGGCCTTCTCATCGTCGATTTCCAGCTGGTATTGCGGCTCGTCGTTCAGGCCGTTAGGACGGACTTGCGACAGGACCTTGCTTTGCGCCGCCATGCCGAGGAACTGGTTACGTGCCTCCATCAGCTTTTCGTGACCGATACCGGCGCGGTCCTGAAGGAATACGTCGAAACCGGTGGCGTTACCCAGTTCCAGTACCGCCGGTGGCGCGAAGGCAAACACCATGGCGTCGCGGAAGGTAAAGAAGTGCTGTTGAGCACGGGCCGCCAGTTTGAACACGCTGTTGTCGGCGTTACGTTCTTCCCATGGTTTGAGCATGATGAACGCCATACCCGAACTCTGACCACGGCCGGCGAAGTTGAAGCCGGTCACGGTAAACACCGAGGCCACCGCATCGCCTTCGCCGCCATCCTTGCTCGGACGCAGCAGGAATTCGCGCATTTCGTCCACGACCACTTGCGTGCGCTGGGAGCTGGAACCAGCCGGTGTCTGCACCTGTGCAAACAGTACGCCCTGGTCTTCTTCCGGCAGGAACGCCGTTGGAATACGAGTGAACAGCCAGATCATGCCAACTACGATGATCAGGTACGCCAGCAGATACGGAGCCTTGTGCGCGAGCATGTTGCCCACGCCGCGCTCGTAGCTTTTGACGCCACGGTCGAAGCTGCGGTTGAACCAGCCGAAGAAGCCGCGTTTCGGCGTGCCGTGCTCACCTTTCGGAATCGCCTTGAGCATGGTGGCGCAGAGTGCCGGGGTGAAGATCAACGCTACCAGTACCGACAGGGCCATGGCCGAAACAATGGTGATCGAGAACTGCTTGTAGATCACACCGGTGGAGCCACTGAAGAACGCCATCGGCAACAGTACCGCCGACAGAACCAGGGCAATACCGACCAGGGCACCCTGGATCTGCCCCATGGATTTCTTGGTGGCCTCCTTGGGTGACAATCCTTCTTCGCTCATGACCCGTTCGACGTTTTCCACCACGACGATGGCGTCGTCCACCAGCAAGCCGATGGCCAACACCATACCGAACATGGTCAGGGTGTTGATGCTGAAACCGAACGCCGCGAGGATCCCGAATGTACCCAGCAATACCACCGGCACGGTCATCGTGGTGATGACGGTGGCGCGGAAGTTTTGCAGGAACAGGAACATCACCAGGAACACCAGCACGATCGCTTCGACCAGGGTTTCAACCACACCCTTGATCGACTCGGTCACCACCGGGGTGGTGTCGTACGGGAACACCACTTCCATCCCTTCCGGGAAGAACGGCTTGAGGGTGTCAATGGTATTGCGCAGGGCTTTTGCGGTGTCGAGGGCGTTGGCGCCGTTGGCCAGTTTCACCGCCAGACCGGAGGCCGGAGCGCCGTTGAACTGGGCGCTGATCGAGTAGTTTTCGCCACCCAGACCGACTTCCGCAACGTCGCCGACACGCACTTGCGAGCCGTCCTTGTTGACCTTCAGCAGGATCGCCTTGAACTGCTCGGCGGTCTGCAGACGAGTCTTGCCGATGATCGTCGCGTTCAGCTGTTGGCCGGGCAGGGCAGGCAAACCGCCGAGTTGACCGGACGAGACCTGGACGTTCTGTGCCGCGATGGCGGTTTTTACGTCCACCGGGGTCAGGTTGAAGTTGTTCAACTTGGCCGGGTCGAGCCAGATCCGCATCGCGTACTGGGCACCGAAGACCTGGAAGTCACCGACACCGGCCGTGCGCGAAATCGGGTCCTGCATGTTCGACACGATGTAGTTGGACAAGTCGTCCTTGGTCATGCTGCCGTCACGCGACACCACGCCGATGACCATCAGGAAGTTTTTCACCGACTTGGTCACGCGGATGCCCTGTTGCTGCACTTCTTGCGGCAACAGCGGGGTGGCCAGGTTCAGCTTGTTCTGGACCTGAACCTGCGCGGTATCGGAGTTGGTGCCCTGCTCGAAGGTCGCGGTAATGGTCATGTTGCCGTCGGAGTTACTTTCCGACGAGACATAACGCAGGTTGTCGATACCGTTGAGCTGTTGCTCGATCACCTGCACCACGGTGTCCTGCACGGTTTGTGCAGATGCGCCCGGGTAGGTCACCGAGATGGCAATGGCCGGAGGCGCAATGCTCGGGTATTGGTTGATCGGCAGTTTGAGAATCGATAGAGCCCCGACCAGCATAATCACCAAGGCAATCACCCAGGCGAAAATCGGACGGTCGATAAAAAATTTCGACATGGTTTACTCCCCTTTGCCGCCGACAGCTGTGTTAGCTGCCTGTGCGGGGGCCGGGCTCTTTGCGCCAACGTTAGTGGCTTCAGTGGCCTTGACTTCAACGCCAGGTCTGACGAATTGCAGCCCTTCGGTGATCACGCGATCGCCGGCCTTCAGACCGTCTTCAATCAGCCATTGGTTACCGACGGTGCGGCTGGCCTTGAGCTGACGCAGTTCGACCTTGTTGTCCGGACCGACGACCAGCGCGGTCGGAGAGCCTTTGAGGTCGCGGGTCACGCCTTGTTGCGGGGCCAGAATCGCCGCGCTGTCCACACCGGCCTGCAGCTGGGCGTGAACGAACATACCCGGCAGCAAGGTGTGATCAGGATTCGGGAACACGGCACGCAGGGTCACGGAGCCGGTGGTCTGGTCAACCGAAACTTCGGAGAACTCGAGCTTGCCGTCCAGCGTGTACTGGCTGCCGTCTTCGAGAGTCAGCTTGACCGCGGCGGCATTATCGCCAGCCTTTTGCAGGCGACCGCTTTCCAGTTCGCGGCGCAGCTCAAGCAGCTCCACCGAAGACTGGGTGACGTCGACGTAGATCGGGTCCAGTTGCTGAATGACGGCCATGGCGTCGGTCTGGCCGCTGCTGACCAGTGCGCCTTCAGTCACCGAAGAACGGCCGATGCGACCAGAGATCGGTGCGTAAACCTTGGTGTAGCGCACGTTGATCTGCGCGGTCTGCAGGGACGCTTCCGATTGCAGGCGGTTGGCCAGCGCGGTGTCGTATTCCTGACGGCTGACAGCCTGTTCGTCGACCAGTTGCTTGTAGCGGTCGGAGATCGACTTGGTCGAACGCAGGTTGGCTTCGGCGCTTTTCAGGGTCGCGTCATAGACCGACGGGTCGATCTGATAGAGCTGCTGACCGGCCTTGACGTCGCCGCCTTCCTTGAACAGTCGCTTGAGAATGATGCCGTTGACCTGTGGGCGAACTTCGGCAATGCGGAACGCACTGGTGCGCCCCGGAAGTTCGGACGTCAGGGTGAAGGCTTGAGGTTGCAGGGTTACGACGCCGACCTGAGGGGCTGGTGCGGCTGGTGCCGCCTCTTCCTTTTTACATCCGCTGAGCAGCGATGCCAGGGCGACGGCAGTAACCAGAGCGGTAACAGCTGGCTTGAATTGCATGAAGATCCTCGGGTCAGGCGCGCAATTGCGCACAAGAAAGGTGGAAGGTTAAAAAATTTCTACCGGGTGGATAAGTAGCTTGCTAAGGAATATACTTACGTTCATGGTTGTTTGTAAAGGCCTTGGCGGTGTACCTACATGGTTACAAAAGCCGTTCAAAGGTTTGAATTGTAGGCCTGATGAGACGCCCAAGAGCGCTCGCCCCACTTTTATTCAGCTGATATTCAGACATCGCTGAAGCACCCCTGATTGAGGTTTTACTGCCATGGTCCGTCGTACCAAAGAGGAAGCTCAAGAAACCCGAAGCCAGATACTCGAAGCGGCAGAAAAGGCCTTTTACGAGCGGGGCGTGGCGCGCACGACGCTGGCGGATATCGCTACTCTGGCCGGCGTGACACGCGGGGCGATCTACTGGCATTTCAGTAACAAGGCGGATCTGGTGCAGGCGATGCTCGATACCTTGCATGAGCCCCTGGATGAAATGGCCAAGGCCAGTGAAAGCGAAGATGAACTCGATCCGCTGGGTTGCATGCGCAAACTGCTGATTCATTTGTTTCATCAAGTTGCCCTGGACCCGAAAACCCGACGCATCAACGAGATTCTGTTTCATAAGTGCGAATTCACCGATGAAATGTGCGATCTGCGCCAGCAGCGCCGGACGGCCAGTCTCGATTGCAATGTGCGGATCGCTCTGGCCCTGAGTAATGCGGTGAATCGCGGGCAGTTGCCGGAAAACCTCGACACTGCCCGCGCGGCCATCAGCCTGCATGCGTACATCGATGGCATTCTGTATCAGTGGCTATTGGCTCCCGACAGTTTTCAACTGCACACCGAAGCCGAGCGCTGTGTCGATACAGGGTTGGATATGCTGCGCTTGAGTCCCAGCCTGCGCAATTGAAACAAAATGCGTAATTGGATCCATTTGTGTCAAGACTTGGGGCGGGGAAATGTCCCTGCTTCACTCGCCTTTCTGTGATGGGGTGCTTTTATATACGTACGGTTGCCAGGTTGATAGGTAGCGAGCTACGTATTTTGTAGGGATTTTGTGTCGAGTGTGTGAATGAATGTTAACAACCCGGGCTACAAGGGCGCCGAGCAGCCGATAAAGGGTATCGCGCTGATCTGCCTGGCGGTTTTGTTGTTCGCCAGTCACGACACGTTGTCCAAGTACCTGTCCGGGTTTTATCCGATCGTGATGGTGGTGTGGGCACGCTACGTGGTGCACACCTTGTTGATGCTGGTGATTTTCGTGCCACGCAGTGGTTTCTCGGTGGTAGTGCGCACCAAGCGTCCGGGTTTGCAATTGTTACGCGCCCTGTGCCTCATCGGCACGAGCCTGTTTTTCACTACCGGCCTGCGTTACATCCCCTTGGCTGAAGCCACCGCCGTCACTTTTCTTGCTCCTTTATTAGTGACCGCGTTGTCCGTACCGTTGCTGCATGAGCGGGTAACCCGCAATCAGTGGCTGGCGGTGGTGGGTGGATTTGTCGGCGTGTTGATCGTCGTGCGGCCCGGCGGTGCGCTGTTCACCCCGGCGATCTTGTTGCCACTGTGCTCGGCCTTGTGTTTTGGCTTCTATCAATTGCTCACCCGCCTGCTCAGCGGTATCGACAGCCCGACCACCAGCAACTTTCTCACCGGCATTCTCAATAGCCTGATCATGACTGCGCTGTTGCCGTTCTTCTGGAGCACGCCGACGCTGCTGCATAGCCTGTTCATGATCGGGTTGGGCACTTGCGGCATGCTCGGTCACATGCTGCTGACCCAAGCCTTCCGCCATGCGGCACCGGCGATGCTGGCACCGTTCAGTTACGGGCAGATTCTGTTTGCCGGGATATACGGGTATTTGATCTTCGACCATACCCCGGACAGCTTTGGCGTGATCGGTATCGCGGTGATTTGCCTCAGCGGTCTTGCGGTCGCCTGGGGGCAGCGCAAGCGCTGACAAGAGCGCAGCCTTCGGACAATCCTTTGATCTTCCATTCCATACGCAAAAGCCCCGGCTCTTTCGAGTCGGGGCTTTTGCATTTCAATGGCGCACGTTACAACACCGGGTAGTCGATGTAACCGACTGGACCCTTCGCATAGAACAGCTCCGGACGCGCCTCGTTCAACGGCGCATCGGCCTTCAAGCGCGCCGGCAGGTCCGGGTTGGCGATAAACGGCACGCCGAAGGCGACCGCATCAGCCTTGCCGCTGGCCAGCCACTCGTTGGCGCTGTCCTTGGTGAAGCGTTCGTTGGCGATGTACGGGCCGCCGAAGGCTTCTTTCAGTTGTGGGCCGAGACTGTCGCCGGCTTCTTTCTCGCGCGAGCAAATGAAGGCAATGCCACGCTTGCCCAGTTCGCGAGCGACGTAGGTGAAGGTCTCGGACAGGTTGTCATCGCCCATGTCATGGAGGTCGGCACGTGGTGACAGGTGCACACCCACGCGGCCCGCGCCCCAGATTTCGATGGCGGCATCGGTCACTTCCAGCAACAGGCGCGCACGGTTTTCCAGGGAGCCGCCGTAGTTGTCGGTGCGCTGGTTGGTGCTGCTTTGCAGGAACTGGTCGAGCAGGTAACCGTTGGCGCCATGGATTTCCACGCCGTCGAAACCAGCGGCCTTGGCGTTTTCGGCACCCACGCGGTAAGCGTCGATGATGTCGGCGATTTCAGCGGTTTCCAGTGCGCGCGGGGTTGGGAAGTCGGCCAATGGACGAACCAGGCTGACATGACCCTTAGGCTGGATGGCACTCGGTGCGACCGGTGCTTCGCCGTTCAGGTACAAGGGGTGGGAAATCCGGCCCACGTGCCACAGTTGCAGGAAGATTTTGCCGCCAGCACCGTGGATCGCTTTGGTCACGTTGCTCCAGCCGCGCACCTGGTCGTTGGACCAGATACCGGGAGTGTCCGGGTAGCCCACGCCTATCGGCGTGACCGACGTGGCCTCGCTGAGGATCAGGCCGGCAGAGGCACGTTGCACGTAGTACTCGGCCATCAGCGCGTTCGGCACACGGCCTTCGTCGGCGCGGCAGCGGGTCAGCGGTGCCATGATGATGCGGTTGGCCAACTCGAGGTCGCCCAGTTTGATCGGATCGAAAATAGTCGTCATGAAGTAGCTCTCTTTTAGCGATCAGTTAGTAGCGGGGGCCAGCTCGGCATCGCCGCTCTGACGGAAAGTAATCAGGGTCACCAGCAGGGCGAGCACCGCCAGTGCGGCGGCCGCAAGTGGCACGCGGGTCAGGCCGAAACCGTGGGCGATGACGCTGCCGCCGACCCAGGCACCCAGCGCGTTGCCAACGTTGAAAGCGCCGATGTTCAGGGTCGACACCAGGTTCGGTGCCGCCTTGCCGTAGGTCACCACGTTCACTTGCAGGGCGGGTACGGCGGCAAAGCAAGCGGTGGCCCAAAGGAACAGGGTGATTTCGGTGGGGATCACGGCAATGCTGGTCCAGGTCAGCACGGTGGACACGACCGCCATGGTGATGAACACACCGATCAGCGTCGCAGCCAGGCTTTTGTCAGCCAGCTTGCCGCCAATGATGTTGCCGACCGTCAGGCCCAGGCCGATGAGCATCAAGGTCCAGGTCACGCCGCGTGGCGAGACACCGGTGACCTCGCCCAACAGAGGGGCGACATAGGTGAACAAGGTGAAGACCGAGGCGGCGAACAATGCAGTCATGCTCAACGACAACCAGATGCCGGCGCCTTTGAGGGCGCGCAGTTCGGCGCGCATGTCGAGTTTCTCTTCGTCGCGTTTGGCCGGCAGGAAGCGGATCAGGCCGATCAGCGCAATCACACCGATCACCGTCACCGCCCAGAAGGTCGAACGCCAGCCAGCTTCCTGACCGAGCGCGGTGCCCAGCGGCACGCCAAGGACGTTGGCCAGGGTCAGGCCGGTGAACATCAAGGCCACGGCTGACGCACGTTTGTTGGCCGGCACCAAACCGGCCGCCACCACCGAACCGATGCCGAAGAAGGCGCCGTGACACAGCGCGGTGACCACACGGGCAAACATCAAAACGTTGTAGTCACTGGCCAGGGCGCAGAGCAGGTTGCCGATGATGAAGATGCCCATCAACGCTACCAATGCGGCCTTGCGCGGCAGTCTGGCGGTGGCCAGTGCCATGAACGGTGCGCCGATGGCCACGCCTAGGGCGTAACCGGTCACCAGCCAGCCGGCGCCTGGGATCGACACACCAAGATCAGCCGCCACCTCGGGCAACAGGCCCATGATGACGAACTCGGTGGTGCCGATGGCGAAGGCGCTCAAGGCCAGAATGAGTAGCGAGAGGGGCATTGTCAGTTCCTTGTCGGAGCGCTGAGCTCCTTGACGATGGCATCGAGGAACGCCTGAATCACGTCCTCGTTGCGTTTGAAAAAATGCCATTGACCGGCCTTCTGGCTGCTGATCAATCCCGCCCGTTGCAAGGTCGCCAAATGGGCGGACACGGTCGACTGCGACAGGCCGCAGCGTTGATCGATCTGTCCGGCGCAGATGCCGTACTCATGGTTGTGGAGTTGTTCCGGGAACTGGACCTTGGGGTCTTTCAGCCAGATGAGGATGTCTCGGCGTACTGGGTGTGCCAGCGCTTTTATTATTTCGTCGAGGTCGATGGTCATGATTGGGGCTCGTGATGAGTAAAACGCTATATCGCGATGAGGCGAACTTTAAATCGGTACTTCGCGATATACCAATATGATTTTGGTCTGATGACCGCATGAATCTGTATATCGGGTTATAACGATATGGATGGCACGGTGTTAAGCTGCGCGCATGAACTATCTCGCACATCTGCACCTCGGTGGCCAGCGCCCCGGTCAAATGCTCGGCAGTCTGTATGGCGATTTCGTCAAAGGGCGGCTGCAAGGGCAGTTCGATCCGGAGATCGAGACGGCCATTCAGTTGCATCGCAGCATCGACGTGTTTACCGATCGCCATCCGCTGGTGGACATCGCCTTGTCGCGGTTTTCCATCACGCGCCGGCGTTACGCCGGGATCGTGCTCGATGTGTTTTTCGACCACTGCCTGGCGCGGGACTGGGAGTTGTATGCCGACCGTCCGCTGGGGCAGTTCACCTCGGATGTTTACCGGGTGCTGTTGGCCGAGCCGCAGTTGCCGGAGCGCCTGGCGAAGATTGCGCCGCACATGGTGGCCAATGACTGGTTGGGGGCTTATCAGGAGTTCGAAGTGCTTGAGCAGGTGTTGCGCGGGATTTCGCGCAGGTTGACCCGGCCGGAGGAGTTGGCGCGGGCGATGCAGGAATTACGGGTATTGTATGAGCCGTTGAGCGAGGATTTCCGGTTGTTCTATCCGCAGTTGCAGGACTTTGCCCAAAACTATCCAACTACATAAATAACCGTGGGAGCGGGCTTGCCCGCGATTGCGGTATGTCATTCAACATCATCGTTGAATGTTTAGCCGCCATCGCGGGTAAGCCCGCTCCCACAGGGAGTTGTGATTAAGCAGCAATAGCCGGGCGCATCGGGATTTGCTGCGTTTCCGGAATCGCCCCAAACAACGCCCTTTGCACCGCCTGCTGCGCTTCGAACGCCAGCGCCGCACGCTCCCGGTCCTGGCACTCGATCGGTTTGAGCAGGTGAATCTCCACTTCACCCCGATCATTGGCGAACAAGCGCATCAGGTGCGAGAGCAAATCATCATCGCCAATGAACGGTGCCAGGGTATCGAGTTCGCCATCGCGCAGATAACGAATCGCCACCGGTTGCAGCGCCACTTCGGAATCGATCGCCGCGGACAGCAAACGACCATGAAACGTGCGCAGCGAACGGCCATCGGTGGTGGTGCCTTCGGGGAACATCAGCAGCGGATGTTCCTGCTCCAGATGACGGGTCATTTGTTTGCGGATCAGCTGACTGTCGCCTGAACCACGGCGAATGAACAGGCTGCCCGCCTTGGCCGCCAACCAGCCCGCCACCGGCCAGGTGCGCACTTCGGCCTTGGACAGGAACGACAGCGGCGTGAGCATGCCCAGCAATGGGATGTCGGTCCAGGACACGTGATTACTGACCCAGAGCATCGGCGCCTTCGGCAACTCACCATGCACGGTCACGCGAAAGGGCAGGGCATTGCTCAGCCGCGCCATGAAAAACCGCGACCAGCGCTGGCGACGGACCATCGAATGGGCAATCCCCAGTCGCTCGAACAAACCGAACACACTGGCCATGCTCAAGCCCAGCGTCACCACCAAAAGCACTCGCGCAACTCGCGCGTACACCCGCAAGCGGCTCATTACACAGCCGCCTTGAAGTGCTTGGCGTAGCGCGGGCAGAGCTCGTCGCGCTTGAGCAGGATGAACACGTCGGCCACCTGGAAGTCTTCGTCCCAGCATGGTTCGCCGCAGATTTTCGCCCCCAGGCGCATGTAGGCCTTGAGCAGTGGCGGCATTTCGGCGATGACGTTCGATGGAATTGCCAGCGTCGGCAATGGTTTCTTCGGCTCGGCCCGCAGGTGTTCGGTGCACAGGTAACGTTCGCGCAAGCGTTGCATGATCGCGTGGGCCTGAATGCCGCCGTCCTGCATCGGTATGCTCGCGCACCCCATCAAATAGCTGTAGCCGCCCTGGTTCAGCACTTCCGCCAGCTCACCCCAGAGCACGGCGATAGTGCCGCCGTTGCGGTAGGCCGGGTCGACGCAGGTGCGACCGATTTCCAGGATCGGGCCTTTCAAATGGACCAGGCCATGCAGGCTGAATTCTTCTTCACTGTAGAACTTGCCCAGGCTGCTGGCGGCCGTGTGGTCGAGCAAACGAGTGGTCGCCACCAGGCGCCCGGTGTTCAAGTCACGTACGCCGATGTGGGCGCAGTGAACATCATAGTCATCCATGTCCAGACCCAGCTCCGCGCCTTTCAGCTTGGCGTTGAATTCGCCGCTGAACACGTTGAAGCGCAAGGCCTGGGCTTCCTGCAACGCCTCGGTGCCCACCAGGCGTTCGGCTTGCAGGCGGCGTTCATTGCCGGTGTCGCTGATGCGGGCGATCTGAGTCATTGTGAGTCTCCGTACGGGCTGGCCACCCGTCTAGGGTTGCAGCCGATCGACTTTCTTTATGCAGCCGTGTTGTGCAAAGTCAGGCTATGTAGCCCCGGTGTCATCGCCATGAAGCTTTGGTGATGCTTATATGACAGCCCACGAGGAGCCTCTTATGCCCTGGCAATCTCTGTTGAACCGCCGCGATCGTCTGCCCGCCAACCCGGACCTGGGCGAAGGCTTTGCAACCTTGTTGCAACAGTTGGGCGCGGTGACGCCGTTCGAACTGGCGGTGGTCGGTGGACGGCTGATGGCGACACCGGGGCTGGCGTTTCTGGTGGGTTATCAGGCGGCTTTGCGCATGCTCTGGCCGAGCGCGCCGCTGAGCCTCGGCGCGTTGTGTGCGACCGAACAGCGCAGTTTGCGGGTGGCGGACATGCAGACCAGGTTGCGCGATCTGCGCCTGAGCGGGCGCAAGGATTTCGTCACCGCCGGCGATGCCGCCGACTGGTTGCTGGTGGCTGCTCGCAGTGAAGAACCCGGCGAAGTGCCGCGCTTGAACCTTGCGGTGGTTTACCCCGGCGAACCGGGTGTACGTCTGGAAAAGCTCGCGCCGATGCCACTGATGCCGGACATAGGCCACGGCCGGTTGTTTCTCGACAACGCACTGTGTGAATTGCTGGCGGGGGATGGTTGGGATGCTTACGTCAAACCGTTCCGAACCCTGGAAGACATCTATGTGCTGAGCGCCATGACTGCGTGGCTGTTCGGCGTTGGCCAGGACAGCGACTGGCCGCAAACCTTGCAACTGCGCTTGCTGGCGCTGCTGGCCGGGTGCGCGGAAGTCAGCCGCCAGGCGCCGAACAATCCGGCTGGGCATGTGTTGCTGGGCGGGTTGTTTGCGCAGTTCGATGGGCTCAAGGCTGAAGTGAATCAGGCCCTGGCCGATGGCCCGCCAGAATGGGCGGCGATGTGGCAGCGCGATCAGAGCGTGATGGATTTAGCGGCCGGGGCGCGGGGGAAACGGTTGGCCAAGGCGTTGGCGGGATTGTCGTAAGGCTGAAGGGACCCTTCGCGGGCAAGCCCGCTCCCACATGATCTGCGCCGTACACAATATTTTGCACACCAGAGATCCTTGTGGGAGCGAGGCTTGCCCGCGATGGCGGCCTTATTGGCGACACAAATCCCGGAACTGTCATCAACCTCGACTAGGCTCTGCAGGTTCATCCCTCCGAGCGCCCCTCATGTTCAAAGGCTTGTCCCTGATTTTTATGCTGCTGCTCAGCCTCGCGGCCCACGCCGAAAACTGGCCGGCCGAGCAATGGTCGCCCGGCCCGAAAGTCACCGGCCCGGCACTTCAAACCCTGGAAAACTACGCCTTCCCGCCCCGCGACGATGCCACTCACCAAGGCATTCGCACCGATGCCTTGCTGGTAATCCGCGACGGCCAACTCGTCTACGAACGCTACGCCGGCCCGACCACTGCTGAAACGCCGCACCTGACCTGGTCGATCAGCAAAAGCCTGATGGCCGCGGTGCTCGGCGTGGCCTATGGCGAAGGGCTGTTCAAACTCCAGGATCCGGTGCAGAAATTCTATCCACCGCTGGAAAAACACCCCGCCATGACCATGGCCGACCTGCTGCACTGGGCCTCCGGCCTGGACTGGCAGGAAGACTACGAATACGCCCCATTGAAGTCCTCGGTGGTAGCCATGCTCTACACCCGTGGACACCGCGACATGGCCGCATTCACTGCCGAGCACGACGAGTACGCCAAACCCGGTCAGGCATTCCGTTACTCCAGCGGCGACAGCAACCTGCTGTCCGCCGCGCTGAAAACCATCGTTGGCCCGGCCCGTTATCCGGATTATCCATGGACCGCGCTGTTCGAACCTTTGGGGATTCGCAGTGCGGTGTGGGAAGCGGATGCCACGGGCACGTTTGTCGCATCGTCCTACGTCTATCTCACTGCCCGGGATCTGGCGCGGGTCGGCCTGTTGATGGCGCGCGATGGTCGTTGGCGTGAGCGGCAATTGCTGCCCAAAGATTGGGTCGACTTCAGCCGCGAGCCTTTCGCCCGCTATCAAGCCAACCAGGATGAAGCGGTGCCCGGCGGGCATTGGTGGCTCAATCGTGCGGTGGAGGGCGCAACCCAACCCTGGCCCGCCGCCCCCGCCGACACCTTCGCCGCGCTGGGCCATTGGGGCCAGGCGATGTACGTGATTCCCAGCGAAAAGCTGGTGATCGTGCGCTACGGCGATGATCGCGATGGAAGTTATCGGCACAACGAATTGCTCAACCTCGCGCTCAAGGCATTTGCCGTGAAGGTGCAGCCATGAGCCGCCGCAGTTTTATTCGTCGTCGGCCGTTCAGCACGCTGTTGCTGGTGCTGCTGATCGCCTTGCTCGGCTGGGTCTGGCAGGAACGTGTGGCGCTGTGGGCCTTCCCCGACATCATCAGCGCCTACACCGCCAAGGAATACTGCTCGTGCCGTTATGTGATGAATAATTCGGCCGAGTATTGCCAGGGTTATGTGAAGCAGTATTTGCCCACCAGCGGTTTCGTCGATGACGCCGCCAGCAAGCAGGTGACGGTCGACGGGATGGGGCGCAGCAATAGCGCACAGTGGATCGGCGAGCGCCAAGGCTGCCGCCTGCAACCCTGACAGTGGTCAGTTTTTTGTGGCGAGGGAGCTTGCTCCCGCTCGGCTGCGCAGCAGTCGTAATGCCAGCGGCCGAGGTCTGACTGGAAGAACTCATTGTCTGATTTTGGGAGCGCTTCGCACTCCAGCGGGAGCAAGCTCCCTCGCCACCAAGGTCGGGTTGGAGTAACAGAAAGTTTGCAACCTGTCTCAGGGCGGTTAAGGTTCGCTCAGGTTTATCTGCCCATGAGTCTCTATGTTCAACCGCTTTGTCTGCAAAACCCTCGCCTTCCTGCTGCTGGCCGGTGTCACCGTGTCGGCCCAGGCCAATTGGTATCTGGATGGCGAGTCTTCGCGGCTGTCGTTCATCAGCACTAAAAACGCCAACATCTCCGAAGTGCAGCGCTTTCTGGTGCTGCACGGCAAGGTCGATCCCAAAGGCCTGGCGCAGGTAGAGGTTGAGCTGGAGTCGGTCAACAGCGGCATACCGCTGCGCGACGAACGCATGCGCAAGGAACTGTTCGAGATCCAGACGTTCCCTGAAGCGCTGATTACCACGCAGATCGATCTGCGGCCGATCAACGACCTGGCGCCGGGTGCGCAACTGGAGCTGCGCCTGCCGCTGACCGTCAACCTGCATGGCAAACAACACCAATACAACGCCGAACTGTTGGCGACCCGTCTCGATGACCGGCGCTTTCAAGTGGTGACCCTTGAGCCTTTGGTGATCAGCGCTGAAGATTTCGACCTGGCTCCGGGCCTGGAAAGCTTGCGCAAGGTTGCCGGTTTGTCGGCCATCAGTCTGTCGGTGCCGGTGGGTGCGGTGCTGATTTTCACGGCGCGCTGAGATGCGTGGCGCAATTTTCCCGTGGCGCGAAGGCAACCGCTTTGAACTGCTGATCGATGGTCCGCAGTTTTTTCCGCGAATGCTGGTGGCGATTGCCCGCGCCGAAGAACAAGTCGAACTGGAGCTGTATCTGGTGGAAGCGGGGGCTTGCGCCGAGGCCATGGTCCAGGCGCTGGTCCAGGCGGCCGAACGCGGCGTGCGGGTGCGTTGCCTGTTCGATGACTATGGCAGCCTGGCCTTTACCCTGACCTTGCGTCAGCGCCTGACGGCCGCCGGTGTCGAGTTGCGTTTCTACAATCGCCTGAGCTGGCGCCGTTGGGTGGGTAACTTCTATCGCGATCACCGCAAGCTGCTGCTGGTGGATCAATGCCTGGCGGTAGTCGGCGGCACCGGTGTCACCGATGAGTTCTGGACGCCAGGCGAAGACACCAGCGAATGGCACGAAGTGATGGTGGAAATCGTCGGCCCGTTGGTGATCGACTGGCAGTTGCTGTTCGACCGCCAATGGATCGCCAACCGCTATCGCCGCGCCTGGAAACCCGCTGCGCACTTCGGTTTGCCGCGCTTGCCGCGAGTGCCGGCCATGGGCGGGGGCATGGGCCGAGTCGCCTATGCCGACGCCCGCCAGCACCGCGATATTCTGCAATCACTGGTTCGCGCGCTGAACAGCGGCCAGCGGCGAATCTGGCTGGCCACGCCGTATTTCCTGCCGACGTGGAAAGTCCGCCGCTCACTGCGCCGGGCGGCGGCTCGTGGTGTCGATGTGCGTCTGCTGCTGACCGGGCCGCGCACCGATCACCCGTCGGTGCGCTACGCCGGGCATCGTTACTACCCGCGTCTGCTCAGGGCCGGGGTGAAGATCTTCGAATACCAGCCGTGTTTCCTGCACCTGAAAATGGTGTTGATCGATGACTGGGTGAGCATCGGCTCATGTAATTTCGATCACTGGAATCTGCGCTTCAATCTGGAGGCCAATCTTGAGGCACTGGACCCTGGGCTGACTCGAGCGGTGGCGGCGAGTTTCGAGAATGACTTTGCCTTGAGCCAGGAAGTCAGTCTCGAGGCGTGGAAGCGCCGACCGTTGTGGCGGCGGGTCAAGCAGAGGGTGTGGGGTTGGGTGGATCGGCTGGTGGTGAATCTGCTGGATCGGCGCGGATAGTTGTCACACTAAAAAACACTGTGGGAGCGGGCTTGCCCGCGATGGCGGCCTGACAGTCAACAATGATGTTGAATGTGATGGCCTCATCGCGGGCAAGCCCGCTCCCACAGGTTTTTGCAGTGTTTGAACGGTTACAGCAACTCAAAGCTCTGCTGCGTCACGTCCTGGGAGTCCAGGCCGATCTGCACGTTGAACTTGCCCGGTTCCGCGGCGTACTTGAGCTGGGCGTTGTAGAACTTCAGGTCATCCTCGGTGATGGTGAAGTGCACGACTTTCTGTTCGCCGGCCTTGACCAGTACTTTCTGGAAGTTCTTCAGTTCCTTGACCGGGCGGATCATCGAACCGGTCACGTCCTGGATGTACAGCTGCACCACGGTTTCGCCATCACGCTTGCCGGTGTTTTTCACCACGACGCTGGCGTCAAGTTTGCCGGTCTTGTTCAGTGTGGTCGACGACAGTGCCATGTCGGTCAGGCTGAACTGGGTGTAGCTCAGGCCGAAGCCGAATGGGAACAGCGGCCCGGTGGTGTCTTCGAAATACTGCGAGGTGTAGTTGCCTGGTTTGCCCGGAGTGAACGGCCGGCCAATGCTCAGGTGGTTGTAGTAGGTCGGAATCTGACCCACCGAACGCGGGATGGTGATCGGCAGTTTGCCCGACGGGTTGTAGTCGCCGAACAGCACGTCAGCAATGGCGTTGCCGCCTTCGGTGCCGCTGAACCAGGTTTCCAGAATCGCGTCAGCCTGCTCGTTCTCTTCGAGAATCGACAGCGGACGGCCATTCATCAATACCAGCACCAGCGGTTTGCCGGTGGCTTTCAACGCCCTGATCAGCTCGCGCTGGTTGGCCGGGATGTTCAGGTCGGTGCGGCTCGACGATTCGTGGGACATGCCACGGGATTCGCCCACCGCGGCCACCACCACATCAGCATCCTTGGCGGCTTTTACCGCTTCGTCGATCAACACGTTGGCCGGGCGCGGATCATCCACCACTTCCGGCGCGTCGAAGTTGAGGAAGTTCAGGTAATCGAGGATTTTCTTGTCGCTGGTGATGTTCGCGCCACGGGCGTAGATCAGCGTCGACTGCGCGCCGAGTGCATGGGTCATGCCGTCGAACAGGGTGACCGATTGCGCGGGACGGCCGGCGGCGGCCCAGCTGCCCATCATGTCGATCGGCGCCTTGGCCAGTGGACCGACCAGGGCGATTTTCGCGGTTTTCTTCAGGGGCAGGGTATCGCCCTGGTTTTTCAGCAGCACCAGGCTGCGGCGCGCCACATCACGGGCCTCGGCACGGTGCAGGCGGCTTTCGGCGTAGGTGTCGGCCGGGTCATCCTCGGCCTTGCCGATGCGCAGGTACGGGTCCTTGAACAGGCCCATGTCGTACTTGGCGGCGAGCACTTCACGCACGGCGTTGTCGATGTCTTTCTGTTCGATCTCGCCGGATTTGAGCAGCCCCGGCAGCTCTTTGCCGTAGAGGGTGTCGTTCATGCTCATGTCGATGCCGGCCTTGATTGCCAGCTTCGCCGCTTCTCGACCGTCACGGGCGACGCCGTGCTTGATCAGCTCGAAAATCGCCCCGTGGTCGCTGACCGCCAGGCCCTTGAAGCCCCATTCCTTGCGCAGCAGGTCGTTCATCAGCCAGGTGTTGGCAGTGGCCGGTACGCCGTTGATCGAGTTCAGCGCAACCATCACCCCGCCGGCACCGGCGTCGATGGCGGCGCGGTACGGCGGCAGGTAATCCTGGTACATCTTGACCGGGCTCATGTCGACGACGTTGTAGTCGCGACCGCCCTCGACCGCGCCGTACAAGGCAAAATGCTTGACGCTGGCCATGATGCTGTCGGCCGCGTTCGCACCGCTGCCCTGCAAGGCCCTGACCATTACGCCGGCGATCCGCGACACCAGGTAGGTGTCTTCGCCGAAGCCTTCGGAGGTGCGCCCCCAGCGTGGGTCGCGGGAGATGTCGACCATCGGCGCGAAAGTGATGTCGAGGCTGTCAGCTGCGGCTTCCTTGGCGGCGATGCGCCCCGACAGGCCGATGGCATCCATGTCCCAGCTCGAGGCCAGGGCCAGGGGGATCGGGAAAATGGTGCGGTGGCCGTGGATCACGTCATAGGCGAAGAACATCGGGATCTTCAACCGGCTGCGCATGGCTGCGTCCTGCATCGGACGGTTTTCTGCGCGGGTGATCGAGTTGAAGGTGCCACCGATATTACCGGCGGCGATTTCCTTGCGGATCATCTCCCGAGGCATTTCCGGGCCGATGCTGATCAGGCGCAACTGGCCGATCTTTTCATCGAGGGTCATCTGCTTCATCAGGTGGCTGATGAAGGCGTCCTTGTTCTCTATCGGTGCGGGCGTCGTGGCGGCCAATGCGGTATGACTGGCCAGGCTGACGAACAGGCCCAGCAAACACAGCTTCTTCATGAATGGTTTTCTCAAAAGGCCCAAGCGGCAATGAATACGCGCCGGTCAGCCAAAATGTTGGGAGCGACTATTGTTGTTCAGGTGTTGTGCAGAAAAATGCAGCACACTTCTTACTGTTTTTTCGCTGGGCATCTTTTAGCCCATTGGCTCGCTGCAATCCAGTAGCGGCGCAGATTATGCCCCAAGAGCCGGGCCCAGAGTTCGCCGGTTGTTTTATCAACGCAATGTGCAAGGGAGCATCAACCAGATGAATGTACGACACCCCTATCGGTCGAGCCTGCAGGTTGCAGCCTTGATGTTGTTGACCACACTGCTGGCCGGTTGCGGCATCAACACGATCCCGACCCTCGACGAACAGGCCAAGGCTGCCTGGGGCCAGGTGCAGAACCAGTACCAGCGCCGCGCCGACTTGATCCCTAATTTGGTGGAAACCGTCAAGGGCTATGCCCAGCACGAACAGGAAACCCTGACGGCGGTGATTGAAGCCCGGGCCAAGGCGACGTCGATCCAGGTGGATGCCAGCACGCTGGACAATCCGGAAAAACTCAAACAGTACCAGCAGGCGCAGGATCAGCTGACCGGCGCGCTGAGCCGGTTGATGGTGGTGTCCGAGCGTTATCCGGACCTCAAGGCCAACCAGAACTTCCTGGCGCTGCAATCGCAACTTGAAGGCACCGAGAACCGCATCGCCGTGGCGCGTCGCGACTTCATCCTCGCCGTGCAAAAATACAACACCGAACTTCGCACCTTCCCCGGTCGCCTGTGGCACACCGTGATGTACAGCGATTTGCCGATCCGCGAAACCTTCGAGGCCACCAGCCCCGGAGCCGAGAAAGCGCCTGAAGTGAAGTTCCAGTAAGCGCCGGACAGAGTTCGACGTGCCACCACGGATGAGGTTGCCAATGCGCGTGTTGAAAGTGGGCCTGGTGCTGTTGTTTTGGGTGTTTGCCCTGGCGGCCCAGGCCGAGTTGAAGTTCCCGGAACTGACCGGACGGGTGGTGGACAACGCCCAAATGATCGAGCCAGCGGTGCGCGAGCAGCTTGTTCAGCAGCTTAATGCCCACGAGAAATCCACCGGCGAGCAGTTGGTGGTGGTCACGTTGCCGGACCTGCAGGGCGCCGACATCGCGGATTTCGGCTATCAACTGGGACGCTACTGGGGTATTGGCCAGAAGGACAAGAACAACGGCGCGTTGCTGATTGTCGCGCGTGCCGAGCGAAAATTGCGGATCGAAGTCGGTTATGGCCTGGAAGATCGCCTGACCGATGCGCAGAGTTCGGTGATTATCAACCAGGTGATCACGCCTGCGTTCAAGGCCGGCAATTTCAGCAAGGGCATCAGCGATGGCGTTTCGGCGATGTTGGTGGTGCTGGGGGGCAATCCGCTGGACGAGCCGTCGACGGTGTATGAGTCGCGTGGCAATCAGGAGAGCGATTTCGTTGCGCGGCATCCGGGGTTATTCGTGTTTCTGGTGTTGCTGTTTATCCTGACAATCTTCGTCGGCCAGATGTTCGGTATTCTGCCAAGTGGAGGGGGTAGAGGCCGTGGCGGTTTCGGTGGTGGAGGTTTTGGCGGCGGTGGCGGGGGCTTCAGTGGCGGTGGGGGCAGTTTCGGCGGCGGCGGTTCGTCGGGCGGCTGGTGATGACACGGCAGGAAACATAACAACAATAGCGAGCAGGCACTCATAAACATGGCATTACTGACTGAACACGAACAACGCAAAGTTGCCGAGGCGATTGCCCGGGTCGAGTGCGACACCGACGCCGAACTGGTGACGGTGCTCGCGGCCCGCGCCGACGATTACGCGTACATCCCGCTGCTGTGGGCCAGCCTGCTGGCGCTGGTGGTGCCGGGTATCGTGCATTACCTGACGGGCTGGCTGACCATGCACAGCCTGTTGCTGGTGCAATGGTTCAGTTTCATTGTGCTGTGCCTGGTGTTCCGGATTCCGAAAGTCACCACGCGCCTGATCCCGCGCTCGGTGCGTCACTGGCGCGCGTCGAACCTGGCGCGTCGGCAGTTCCTGGAGCAAAACCTGCACCACACCGTGGGCAGCACCGGCATGCTGATTTTCGTCTCTGAGGCCGAGCGTTATGTGGAAATCCTGGTGGATGAAGGGATCTCCAAGCGGCTGGACAACAAGAACTGGGACGCCATCGTGGCGGCGTTCACCCAGCAGGTGAAGCAGGGGCAGACGTTGCAAGGCTTTGTGACGTGCATCGAGGCGTGCGGCGAGTTGCTCAAGGTGCATGTGCCGGTGACCCATGTGCGCAATGAGTTGCCGAATCGGTTGGTGGTGTTGAGCTGAATCAAAAAATCGTCCGAACGCGGCCCGAGCCTTCGGCAGCTTTTGTGGCGAGGGAGCTTGCTCCCTCGCCACAGAATCTTTGCCGTTTGGCAAATAACAGTGTTCCTGAACCGCATCCCCCCTAAAATACCCGTCATTCCCCGATTCGCACCGCCCGAGGCCGTTTTTTCCATGTCTGTCACCGCCACTCCCGCCAGCCTCGCGCCGGATCATCACGCCCAGTTCATCGACCTGCTGCAAACCAGCCTCGACGCCAACGCCTTCATCAAACTGGTGCTGGCCAAGTACGTCGGTGGTGAAGCGGATTTGCAGCGGCTGATCATCAAGCAGCTGACGGTCAAGGATCAGCCGTGTCTGTCCTTCGTCTATCGCTACAAGACCCGCGACATCACCAAAAACCTGCCGGTTGCCGAAGGCGTGGCGACCATTGCCGCGCTGTTGCCGACATCGTTCAAAAATGCGCATTTGCTGTCATTGACCGACGAAGCCCAGCTCGAATACAGCAAAAAGGGCAAATCCTCGCTGTTCAAGAGCAAACCCCAGCAATTGCGCGAAGTGCCGTCCGCTGAGCACAACCGTGAGAAGAACCGTTTTCTCGACCTGAGTCGGCCGTTTCTCAAAGACCTCGGCGTGACCAACGCCCAGCATGAACTGATCCCGGCGATGTCGCGCAAGTGGAAGCAGATCAACAAGTTCATCGAAGTCTTCAGTCATGCGCTGACCTCCTCGCCGCTGGCGCTGGACAAACCCGTGCGGGTGGCGGATTTCGGTTCGGGCAAGGGCTACCTGACGTTCGCAATCCATGACTATCTGCGCAACACCTTGAAAGCTGAAGGCGAGGTGACCGGCGTCGAGCTGCGCGAAGACATGGTCAATCTGTGTAACACCGCCGCTGCGAAGCTGGAGCATCCGGGGCTGGTGTTCAAATGCGGTGACGTGCGCAGCGTCGCGCCGAGCGAGCTGGACGTGATGATCGCGTTGCATGCCTGTGACATCGCCACCGACTATGCGATTCACACCGGCATTCGTTCCGGCGCTTCGATCATCATGTGCTCGCCGTGCTGCCACAAGCAGATCCGCCTGCAGATCCAGAGCCCGGCGCTGCTCAAGCCGATGTTGCAATACGGCCTGCACCTGGGCCAACAGGCGGAAATGGTTACTGACAGTTTACGTGCACTGTTTCTGGAAGCTTGCGGTTATGAGACCAAGGTCTTCGAGTTCATCTCACTGGACCACACCAACAAGAACAAGATGATCCTGGCGGTCAAACGCGCTGAGCCGGTGGACCCGGCTCAGCTGTTGGTGAAGATTCAGGAACTGAAGGATTTCTACCACATCAGCGAGCATTGTCTGGAAACATTGCTGCGGGCTGACGGGTACCTCTGATCCTGTGGGAGCGGGCTTGCTCGCAAAGGCGGACTGGCAGCCAACTAAGATGTTGAATGTGATGACGCCTTCGCGAGCAAGCCCGCACACACAGGGGGCTTCACCGCCGTCTTGCGCCCCAACATCACTGTCACAATCACCCCGACCGCAAACAGCCAGGTAATCGGCTCGACGTGCTCACCGAAGAACAGCGCCGAAAACGCGATGGTGAAGAAGATCTGCAGCAACTGGATCTGGCTGACCCGGGCAATGCCACCCATGGCCAGCCCCGCGTACCAGGCAAAGAACCCGATGAATTGTGAAAACAGCGAGACGTAACCAAACGCCCACCAGGTTTTGGCCGAAATCTCGCCCTGGTGTTGCAGCGCCAGGTACACCACCGGCCCGATCAGCAGCGGCGTCGACAACACCAGCGCCCAGCAAATCACCTGCCAGCCGCCCATCTCTTTGGCCAACCGGCCGCCTTCGGCATAACCCAACCCACCCACGGCAATCGCGCCGAGCATCAGCAAATCACCGGCCTGAATGCTGCCGGCGCCGCTGATCAGCGCATAACCGAGCACCAGCGCACTGCCCAACGCGGCGCAGGCCCAGAAGGCTTTTGACGGACGCTCATGGGACAGCCACGCGGCATACAGCGCCACACACAGCGGTTGCAAACCGTTGACCAGTGCGCCGTGAGAGGCGGGCAACGTCTGCATGGCCCAGGCCGACAGCACCGGGAAACCAAGGATGACCCCGGCGATCACCAGCGTCAGGCCTTTGACCTGCTTCCACGTGGGCCATTTTTCACGGTGCCACAACAACAGCAGCGCTGCCGGAATCGCCGCGAACAGCGCACGGCCGAGGCCGTTGAGCAGGGGATGAAGTTCCTGCACGACGATCCGTGTGAAGGGCAGGGTCAGGCTGAAGATAACGACGCCGAGCAGGCCGAGGGCCATGCCGGTGTTTTCGCGCGAGGACATGATGGGTGACCAGAATTCAGGTGGCGGAAAGTTTCTTTATCTAGCCATAAACCGCAGACGCTGCTCTGTTACAGCTAGGCGCAGAGTTATCCGTACAGTTTGCGGACGCCTTCGCGGGCAAGCCGCGCTCCCACAGGTTTTGCACTGACCGCAAGATCGATACAGGACCTGTGGGAGCGTGGCTTGCCCGCGATGAACGATAACGCGGTCCTTCAGGTAGTAGCAGGTTATTACCCACCCCAGCGGATAAGGACTACCTTGAATACTCCTGCAGGCCTACGCATTTTCCAGAGGAGTCCTCCCCATGGCGGCTAAAAAAATTCTGATGCTGGTTGGCGATTACGTCGAAGACTACGAAGTGATGGTGCCATTCCAGGCGTTGCTGATGGTCGGCCATACGGTGCATGCCGTTTGCCCGGACAAAACCGCCGGCCAGACCGTGCGCACAGCGATCCATGACTTCGAAGGCGACCAGACCTACAGCGAAAAACCCGGTCACCTGTTTGCCCTGAACTTCGATTTCGCCAAGGTAGACGCGGCGGACTACGACGCGCTGCTGGTGCCGGGCGGTCGTGCGCCGGAGTACCTGCGCCTGAACGAAAAAGTCCTGGGGCTGGTGCGAGCGTTCGACAAGGCCGGTAAACCGATCGCCGCCGTGTGTCACGGCGCGCAACTGTTGGCCGCGGCGGGCATTCTTGAAGGTCGCGAGTGCAGCGCCTACCCGGCGTGTGCCCCGGAAGTGCGCCTGGCTGGCGGCACGTTCATCGATATCCCGGTGACGGAAGGTCACGTTCAAGGCAATCTGGCCACTGCACCGGCCTGGCCGGCGCACCCGAGTTGGCTGGCCGGTTTCCTCGGGTTGCTGGGCACCAAAATCACGCTGTAACGAGGGACCTGTCCATGTGCGAGCTCTACGTCAAGGCCGATCCGATTCTCTACGAGTCGCGCTCCCGCTCGCTGCGCATCTGCGGGGTGGTCACCACCCTGCGGCTGGAGAATCAGTTCTGGGACATCCTCAGCGAAATCGCCGAGGTCGACGGCATGACCACCAATCAGTTGATCGCCAAGCTGTATGAAGAGGTGATGGACTACCGCGGCGAAGTAGTGAATTTCGCCTCGTTCTTGCGGGTCAGCTGCATGCGTTACCTGAGTCAGCGCCGGGTGCAGACACCCGAGTTATCGGTGGTGCGGGCTGCGGTGAAATAGAGCGGTTTGTACCAACCTTGAGGACGCCTTCGCGGGCAAGCCTCGCTCCCACAGGTTTTGTGTCGGACGCAAATTTGCGGTCAACCGAATCCCTGTAGGAGCGAGGCTTGCCCGCGAAGGGGCCTGTACAGGCGACAGAAATCCTGACTTGGTCTTTACTCTGAAGCGCGAAACCTCTCAATCGCCAAGGAGTAAAAGCATGTCTGGATGGTACGAAGTGAGCAAAACCGGCAACGGTCAATTCAAGTTTGTATTGAAAGCGGCCAATGCCGAAACCATTCTGACCAGCGAGCTGTACACCACGCGCGGTGCGGCCGATGGCGGTATCGCCTCGGTTCAGGCCAACAGCCTGCTGGACGAACGCTACGAGAAAAAAACCACCAAGGATGGTCATCCTTACTTCAACCTGAAGGCCGGTAACCACGAGATCATCGGCAGCAGCGAATCCTACTCATCCGATGCCGCGAGGGATAAAGGCATCGCCAGCGTCAAGGCCAATGGTCCGACCACGGTGATCAAGGACAAGACCTTGCCGGTGCTCTGATCACAATATCCAAGTCCTATGTAAATCCCCTGTGGGAACGGGATTGCCCGCGAAAGCGGTCTGACATTCAATATCTTCGTTGAATGTTAAGTCCCCTTCGCGGGCAAGCCCGCTCCCACAGGGTATGTGTGTACCTGACGATTAGTGCAATGCTTTCAGCAACCCTTGAAGCTGACTGCGACCGGTCTCGCCCAACGGAAACACCGGTAACCGCGGATCGCCCACTTCCAGCCCGGTCATGCGCAAACCGGCCTTGATGGTCGCCGGCAGACCACCCTTGAGGATGAAGTCCAGCAGCGGCAACTGGCGATAGAACAGTTCGCGAGCCCTGCTCAGGTCGTTGGCCAATACGGCTTCGTACAAGTGGAGATTGAGCTGCGGGATCAGGTTCGGCGCCGCCGTGCACCAGCCTTTCGCGCCTGCCGCAAACGCTTCCAGCGCCAACGGATTGCAGCCGTTATAGAAGGGCACCTGACCTTCGCCCAGCAGTTGCAGTTTGTGCATGCGCTGAATATCACCGGTGCTTTCCTTGACCATGGTGACGTTGTCGACGGCGTTGAAAATCCGCAGGATCAGCTCCACCGACATGTCGGTGCCGCTGGTGGCCGGGTTGTTGTAGAGCATGATCGGCACGCCGATGCTCTCGCCAATGGCGCGGTAATGGGTCAGGATTTCTGCCTCGCTGAGTTTCCAGTAGGACGCGGGCAGCACCATCACCACGTCGGCGCCGTGAGCTTCGGCGAAACGCGCGCGGCGCACGGCTTTGGCGGTGGTCAGGTCGGACACACTGACGATGGTCGGGACGCGTTTGGCGACGCGCGCGAGGCTGAATTCGCTGACCTGATCCCATTCTGCGTCGTTCAGGTAAGCACCTTCACCGGTGCTGCCCAACGGGGCGATGGCGTGGACGCCGCTGTCGATCAGGCGATCGATGGAACGCCCGAGGGCGTCGAGATCAACGCCTTCGCCATTGGCGGTGAAGGGGGTGATGGTGTAGCCGATGATGCCGTGAATGTTTGGGGTCGACATAGCGTCTCTCCTTTGAAGAATGAGTGGGGTCAGTTCAGGCAATCGGCGTGTTGGCGCAGGTTCTGCCGTGCGTAGTAGTTGAACGCGGCGGCGTGACGCTTGGGTTTTGAAATCCAGTCATGGGCTTCGCGACCCAGCTCGGGGAGAATCGGTTTGATCACCCCCGCGGCCATGGCCAGCAACTGCAACTTCGCCGCGCGTTCGATCAGTTGCGCAATGACACAGGCCTCTTCAATGGTCGCGCCGGTGGACAACTGACCATGGTGGGAAAGCAGAATCGCCCGCTTGTCGCCCAAGGCTGCGGCAATCAGTTCGCCTTCTTCATTGCCCACCGGAACACCCGGCCAGCCTTGGAGAAACGCACAGTCGTCGTAGAGCGGGCAGAGGTCCATGTGGGAAATCTGTAGCGGCACTTCGAGCATCGACAGCGCCGCGACGTGAGTCGGATGCGTGTGAATGATGCAGTTCACGTCCGGCCGGGCGCGGTACACCCAGCTATGGAAACGGTTGGCCGGGTTGGGCATGCCGTGGCCTTCCAGTACTTCCAGGTCTTCGTTGACCAGCAACAGATTGCCTGCCGTGATCTCGTCGAAACCCAGGCCCAGTTGCTGAGTGTAATAGGTTCCCGGTTGCGGGCCGCGAGCGGTGATTTGCCCGGCCAGGCCTGAATCGTGGCCGTTTTCGAAGAGAATGCGGCAGGTCAGGGCCAGCTTTTGCCGGTCGGTCCACGTATTATCCGCCAGGGTATTTTGCATCTGTGTCAGCGCTTGCTTGACCAGTTGCTCTTTGGGTAGTGCTAATGTCTTGGCCATGTCGGTGTCCTTTGGTTGTTCAATGGACGTCGGGTTTGCTGTTCACTCGTTGCTCGCAAGGTCATGGGTGACTGCAAATGACACAGAAGATGCTATATGACACTTTGTGTCATTCGCAAGAAAAAACCGTTACTCCCTTGATGGATTAATCGCTCTACATGTCTATCCGTTTGAAATTACTTAGAAAAAAGCTCGGCGTGACGCTGGAGGCCCTGGCCGAAAAGTCCGGCATGACCAAGAGCTATCTGTCGAAAGTCGAGCGCGGGTTGAACACCCCGTCGATCGCCGCCGCCCTGAAACTGGCCAAGGCGTTGAACGTGAAGGTCGAGGAATTGTTTTCCGAAGACAACGTCAGCCTCGACAGCTACAGCCTGGTGCGCAGCGACGAACGCCAGTCCCTGGCTGCCAGCGACCAGAGCCCGGGTTATGCGGTGCTGGCCCATCAGGTCAGTGAACGCAACCTGTTGCCGTTCATCATCTACCCGCCGGCAGAGTTCACCGACAAAACCTTCAAGGAACACGTGGGGGAAGAGTTTTTGTTCGTCCACGAGGGGCAGGTGGAAGTGGACTTCATGAACGAGCGCGTGCTGCTCAACCGTGGGGATGCGCTGCACTTCAATGCACAGAAACCGCATCGCCTCCGGTCAGTGGGTGAGGTGCAGGCGCAGTTGTTGGTGGTGGTGCATAGCAGCGAGGAATGAGTCGGCTGGACTGACGCCATCGCGGGCAAGCCCGCTCCCACAGGTTCAGCGTAATCCCTGTGGGAGCGGGCTTGCCCGCGATGGCGTCAGTCGCTTCTCTGCTATACCTCGACCGGTACGGTCAGCTTGGGACTACCAAGCGCATGGGTCTTCGAATCAAAAAACCGCAACGCCACACCCGTCCCTTCGAACACCTTCGCGTAATGCCGCTTCTGATGCTGGATGAACGCCTTGCTGCGCGGGTAAATCGAGATCGCTACGACTTTTGGCTTTGCCTGGCGCAACGCATGAGCGATGTGACTGTCCTGCTCGCCAAGGGCATGCCCGAAGATGCACAACCCGTCGCCATGGCCCAGTAACTGGTCGTAGCAGAACGACAGGTAATCCGAACTGCGAATGGTCTTGAGTTTGTCCTGCGCCGGGCCTTCGTTGACGAACAGCGGCACGTCGTCGAGGGTCTTGATCGTATTGTTGATAGCGAAGTTGCCGAGCAACGTCCCTTCGGTCGACATCAATTTTCGTGCCGTGCCGTCCTGATTGCGCACCAGATGCAGGCCGCCGTGCAGGTACAGCAAACGCGGTTTGTCGGTGGCGCTGGCGCTCAGATCGAAGCCGGGTTCGGCACCCTGGAACAGGTCGGTAACGACGTCCGGCCGATGCTGGATCGCCCAGTAGCTGAGCAAGTCGTAGTTGGTGGTGAACACCGTCCGATAGCTGCCCAGTTCCTGATTGATCGTCGCCAGCGTCGAAGGCTTCACCAGCCGCCACGGGATGTGCACCGCGTGCACGGTGTTGATCAGCGCTTCCTTGATCGCGTAGTAACGATTGCGCGGTGCTGCGGAGCTGACAGCCAGGGCTTTGTTGACTCGGCTGGTGGTTTTCAGCGCGCCGAGAACCTGCTCGAAACTGCGCGTCTGCATCGCGTCGAACACGCTCAGCTCGGACTGGCTCAGCGGTTTTTCTTCGACGGTGCGGGCATTTTCGAACAGCGAGTCGTAGCCGAAGTCGTCCCACACGGCGCGGCTGGCGCCGTTACCCACCAGCAGGCCGCCGAACGAGGCGGTGGTGCGCAAGGCGTTCCAGTCTTCAAGTTGGGCATCGACATCCTGGAAATCGGTCATTGCGTTTGTCGTCTCGAAGCAAAAGGTCTGATGGACGGCGACTTTATCACGCCCGGGCGTTGAGCCAGATCAACATACCGCGTGACTGATCGGTCGACCCTGTGCGCACCCGCCGAATCGGCATTGCCGATTCGGTTTCAGCCAGGAGACTCGCGCATGAGCAGTACGTTTTTCATCCCCGCCGTGAACATCATGGGCACCGGTTGCCTCGACGAAGCCATGGACGCCATTGGCAAGTATGGTTTTCGCAAGGCGCTGATTGTCACTGACGCCGGGCTGGCCAAGGCTGGCGTGGCATCGAGGATTGCCGAGAAACTGGCGTTGCAGGACATCGACTCGGTGATCTTCGACGGCGCCAAGCCGAATCCGAGCATCGCCAACGTCGAGCACGGCCTGGGCCTGCTCAAGGAAAGTCGCTGTGATTTCGTGGTGTCTCTGGGCGGCGGTTCGCCTCACGACTGCGCCAAGGGTATCGCCTTGTGCGCCACAAACGGTGGGACGATCCGTGACTACGAAGGTGTCGATCGGTCAGCCAAACCCCAGCTACCGTTGATCGCGATCAACACCACCGCCGGCACTGCCAGCGAGATGACCCGTTTTTGCATCATCACGGATGAATCGCGCCACGTAAAAATGGCCATCGTCGACCGCAATGTTACGCCGCTGCTGTCAGTCAACGACCCGGAACTGATGGTCGCCATGCCCAAGGGCCTGACCGCCGCCACCGGCATGGACGCATTGACCCATGCCGTCGAAGCCTACGTCTCCACGGCAGCCAACCCGATTACCGATGCCTGTGCGCTGAAAGCCATCACATTGATCAGCGACAACCTGCGCCAAGCCGTGCAGGACGGCAGTGACATGATCGCGCGGGAAAACATGGCCTACGCGCAATTTATGGCGGGCATGGCGTTCAACAATGCGTCCCTGGGCTACGTTCACGCGATGGCCCATCAGTTAGGCGGGTTCTACGACTTGCCCCATGGTGTGTGTAACGCGGTGCTGCTACCTCACGTGCAGAGCTTCAACGCGCTGGTGTGCGCCCCTCGCCTGACCGACGTTGCCCACGCGATGGGGGCTGACATTCGCGGGCTCAGTCCGGAAGAGGGCGCGCAGGCGGCGATCGCGGCGATCCGCAGCCTGGCAAGGGATGTGGACATTCCTGCCGGTTTGCGTGAGCTCGGTGCCAGGCTCAATGACATTCCGGTTCTGGCCAGCAATGCGCTGAAAGACGCCTGCGGACTGACCAATCCGCGGGCGGCGGATCAGCGGCAGATCGAGGAGATTTTCCGCAGCGCGTTCTAAGCGGTTCGACGGCCGGGCGCGAGCACTACGCAAAGCAACGCGCCCAAGGCCAGTAAGGTGCATAACAGCGACAAAGGCCATGCCTGCTGGCTGGCGATCAGGCTGGCGATACCGCCGATAACGGCGGCCATCAGTTGATGAATGAAACCGCTCAACGCCATCGCATAAGCACCGCCGACCGGCGAACCGTGGTTGGCCAGGGACAAGCTGATCGGGTAAATAAGCGATTGGCCGAATACTGCAAAACAATAGGGCAACCAGAACAGCAGCGTGATAGACGTGCCTGCGAGGCTACCCAGCAACATGACTGTGCTGCCGGCCAGTATCAGCCCGACGCCCGCCGTCATCAGCCATTGCTGACCGGTATGCAGTACGAAGCGATTGACCGCCACGGCCCCGAGAAAGTACGCCGCGCTGATGGGCCAGCCCAACAAGCCGTATTCCACTGCCGACCACTTGAAGGCGCCTTGCAGAATCAGCGGCGCAGCGGTGTTGAACGCGACAATCACCCCATACCCCAAGCCACCGGCGAGGGCCGGTAACAGGAAGGCCCGATGACGCAGAATGTGCCCGTAGCTCGTCCAGGCGGATGATGGTGTGTTCTCTTCTGCCAGCATCGGGAACGTGACCCGCGCCACCACCAGCGCCATCAACAGGCTCACACCACCCAATAAGTAGAAAATCGCTGACCAGCCCAGTGTCACCTGGATGATCGACCCTATGTATTGACCGATACCCAGCGCCACCACAAAGGAAATCGATATCCAGGACAACGCCTTGGCCAGCAGATCGCCGCGAAAACTGTCGCGGATCAGCACCCGGGCCATGACTGAAATCCCGCTGGCGCCAATCCCCTGAACCAGGCGAAAAACCAGGAACGATTCAAGCGTATGACCCAGGGGCAGGGCCAGGTTGCCCAGCCCATAGAGGCCGAGCGCCGCGAGCAACACCGGCTTGCGGCCAATGCGCTGGCCCAGGCTGCCCCAGAACAGCATCGGCAGCGCCATGCCGATCAGATATACCGCCAACCCCCATGAAACCTGTGAGGCATCTGCGGACAGATCCCGGGCAATATCCGGCAGCGCCGACAGATAAATGCTCATGCCCAATTGGGCGAGAAAAACCGTACAGCAGGTGATCAGGAGGGTGGTGCTGCTCTTCATTTAATCTTCCCTGTTTTTCAGCCGCCGATGTCCCGGCCGTGAGCACGTAAAAGCTCGGTGATGAGTCCACAGAAATGGCGGATCAGCGTCGTCCCCATGTCGGCGCGCAGGGTGATTCTGATGGCTGCCTTGCCTTGTGCAACCACCGGGGAAAAGACTGCCGAGGTGAAGAATCCGTGATTGGCCAGTTCAATGGCGATGTTGTTGGCCAGCGATGCCTCACCGCAATTGACCAGTCGAATCGCCATGTTGCTGTTGTGTTGTCCGGTTCGTATGAGGCTGTCGAAGAGGCGGATATTAACCTGAAGCTTTTCCTGCAACGCGGCGAATTCCAGGGTGTGGTGTAACTGGATGGATGCCCGGCCCGCGCCAATGGCTGCACTGTTCAGGCTTTGCGACCAGTTGCTGGGGCCACCGTAACGCGCAATGAGCTTCTTCTGCCGTTCGCTGCCCAGCATCACCAGACCGCCGCTGGCGCCGAACGACTTGGCCAGCGAGGCGACGATGAGGCAGTCATCATCCAGGGTATGCAGCCTGGGACGCACAAGACCGGCGCCGAATGTTCCTACAGCGGAAAGTGCGTGGGAGTCGTCCAGATAGAGAAACAGCCCATAGCGGTCCTTCAGATACAAAAGGCTGTCCATGTCCGCAACCCCGCCCATGCTGTAGGCGCCATCGGCGATATACGCGACCCTGGTGTGCCGTTGACACAGCGTCTCGAGAAAATCCATGTCGTTATGCGGGCACGTCACGACCTTCGTTTCATCGGCACAGGCGGCTTTGAGGTGATTCATCGAGTAGTGCGCCAATCGGTCGAAAGCCATCACTGGAGGGCGATTTTCCGTAAATACGCCGCTGGCCAGCAGCGGCAGGATCCCGGCACTCGCCGCACTGCACGACAGAGTGCTCAGGCAACTGGCGCCGAACAACTCGGACAGTTCGGTTTCGTATTGGTCCAGAATCGCCAGCTTGCAGCGATTCTTGGAATTGGCGATGCGAAGTGTGCCGGTTTCCCACAGCGTGGTCATGGCGCCGTCGAGAATATCGGGATGGTGATCCAGACCCAGGTATGACGTCGTACAGAAATGATGAAATGCTCGCCCGTACTGATCGAGCATGCGGTTGGCACTTTTTATCTCAACGTTGAGCCCCGCGATTTTTCCGGTTTCGGCGGTCTCCCAATCATGATCAGCCAATGAAACGAGTTTGCGGTAGTTGGTGAAGGTGTGCGCCGTGTACGGTATCTGGTTCATGTGCGAGTGACATTCCTTGAGTGAATCTATCCGTGGGTTTGTTGCAGTTTGTGTGTGTTGCCAGACTTTACAGAGAGACCCGATGGGCTTTGAATCGGCTGTTTCCGGTAGTACTGCGAGTTGTAAGAGAATGAGTTGTAGGGCGATGCCCCGGAGTGTTGTGGGTCATTGGATGGCGGGCACGAATCGAATCCGGGCTACCCTGCCGACTCAGTCGAACCGAAATCATCGAGCCCAGCCATGGTGCAAAAATAGTTACTGTGGGAGCGGGCTTGCTCGCGAAGACTGACTCGCAGCCCAACAACGCCCCAGTGGCTTTATGCTCAAGGATGTTTAAGCTGTACTCTCCGTTCGCACCCCGCCCAGAGCAACTCAAGGTTACTGGATCGATGCTAACCGGCCTCAACCACCTGACCCTCGCCGTCACCGACCTGAACCGCAGCGTGGCGTTCTATCGCGATCTGCTGCAGCTTCAGCTTGAAGCCACTTGGGACACCGGCGCCTATCTCTCGCTACCCGGCCTTTGGCTATGCCTTTCTCTCGATCCACTGCGCGAATCTTCACCCGCCGCCGACTATACCCATTACGCCTTTAGCCTCGATGCTGCGGATTTCCCAGTGTTCGTCGAACATCTGCGATCCGCCAACGTGCAGGAATGGCGGGACAACCGCAGCGAAGGCGCATCGTTCTATTTTCTGGACCCGGACGGGCACAAGCTTGAGGTGCATGTCGGGGATCTGGCGTCGCGGTTGGCGGCATGTCGGCAACGGCCGTATGCGGGGATGAAGTTCTTCGACGATCAGTGAGTCGATGCTCGGGGTCCTGAGATAGACTTGCGTCCATTCATCCGGCGTTTCAACAGGAATTCCCATGACCCCATCGCTGCTAATGGCCGTTCTCGCCTCGGGCTTCATTTATGGCATTACGCCGGGACCGGGTGTGCTGGCGGTGTTTGGCATCGGCGCATCGCGTGGGCGGCGGGCGGGAGCGGGGTTTTTGTGCGGGCATTTGCTGGGCGACGTGGTCTGGTGCAGTACGGCGCTGATCGCGATTGTCGGTGCGCGGGAAATCGGCAGCACGGCGTTCGATGTGCTGGGCGTATTCAGTGGCCTCTACCTGTTCTGGCTGGGCCTGCGCGCGGTGCGGGCTCGTCGCGGCAGTGCCGAAGCACCTCAAGGCCCGACGCGGCAGCCGTTCTGGCACGGCATCCTGTTCGGCCTGACCAACCCCAAGGCTTATCCGGTGGCGGTGGCGACCTTTACTGCACTCTTGTCCAGCCGTGCAGAGTTGCTGCAATGGTCAATGTTGCCCTGGTTGATCATCTTGAGCTTCATTGGTGGCCTTTTGGCCTACGCTATTCTCATTGGCATCGTCGGTGCGCGTCAGGTGCGCACGTTGTATCAGCGTCATGAACTGGCGATCACTCGTTTGTGCGGCGTAATGTTCATCGGTTTTGCCATCAACGCCCTGGTGCATGCGCTGCCGGGGCTGGTGACGAACAAGGCTTGAGGCTGATCGCAAGGAAGCGTCGGCTGCACAGTCATCGCTCGGGCGTATGACCGGTCAGGGAAGGTTGTTCAATGTTGCATTGTCCGGACACGCTCTCGGCATCATGGAAAGTAGTAATTCCGCGCCACTGGCGAGCTACATCGACCTCTTGCTGGACGCCGTCTGTGCGGTGGACAAACAAGGTCGTTTCGTATTTGTCAGCGCTGCCTGCGAGCGCATTTTCGGTTACACCCCCGACGAGCTGATCGGCCTGCCGATGATAGATCTGGTACACCCCGCCGACCGACAGCGCACCCTCGACGCCGCGCGGGAAATCATGGGGGGCGAGCCCAAGCTCAACTTTGAAAATCGTTACCTGCGCAAGGACGGCCGGGTAGCGCACATTCTCTGGTCTGCGCGCTGGTCGGAAGTCGACCAATTGCGCATTGCCGTGGCCCACGACATCACCGAGCGCAAACAGGCCGAGTCTCGGCAGGCGGCGCTGTATGCAATCTCCGAGGCGGCCCACGCGGCGGAAGATCTGCTGGCGCTGTTCAAATGCATCCATTCGATCATCGGCGAATGGCTCCCGGCGTTGAATTTCTCCGTGGCGCTGTATGACGAGCACTGCGCGCAGCTGAACTTTCCCTATCACGTCGACGACCTTGAACTGCAACCCGAGGAGCCCGGGACTGTGACTGGGCGTCTTTGCAGTGAAGTCATTCGCAGCGGCTTGCCGATTCTGCTGACGCCGGATCAGGACAATCCGCCGGCGGGGTTTGCGGCACTGGTCGCGGGCCAGGATTCACCCTGCTGGCTGGGCGTGCCATTGAGTTCGCAGAACGGCACCATTGGTGCGCTGATCGTCAAAAGCGTACCCGGCGGCGAGCGTTACACCGAGCAAGACAAGGAATTGCTGCAGTATGTTTGCGCGCAGGTCGCGACCGCTATCGAGCGCAAGCAATTGCATGCCCGGCTCCAGCGCATGGCCCAGTACGACCAATTGACTCAGTTACCCAATCGCGAATTGCTGCGCGAACGCCTCAAAGCCTCGCTGGCGCTGGCCCGAACAGATTCCGGTCGAATGGCGTTGCTCTACGTCGACCTCGACCGCTTCAAGCAAGTCAACGACACCCTCGGTCATGCGGTTGGCGACATGCTGTTGCAAGCGGTCGCCAATCGGCTCAAAGGCTGCGTGCGCGAAACCGACACCGTAGCGCGTATCGGCGGTGATGAATTTGTCGTGTTGTTGCACAGTATCCACGCCGCGGAGGATGCCGAGAGTGTGGCGGGAAAGATCCGACAGGTACTGGCTCAGCCCCTGCGTCTGGACGGGCATAACCTGAGCATCCAACCGAGTATCGGTGTCGCGCGATACCCCGAGCATGGCACTGAAGAAAACCAGCTGTTCAGGCATGCCGATGAGGCGATGTACCGCGCCAAGCGCCAGCATCATCTGCGTCTTGGGGCCTGAAAGCCCGTCACCGTTCGTCGCAGCGTTGCCAGGTTTTTTAAACCTTTTTGATGATGGAAATTCTTATTCTATGCGGGCGGCTGCTCGCTGCTCTCATCATCAAGAGGATGAAAACCATGCCTACTTCAAAAAATCCGAGTTCGGGAAGTGCCCATGATCGAACGAAGGCGTCTGAAGCCGGTCGCAAAGGTGGGAAAACCACCACGACGACCGTTGATAAAGACTCCGCGAAAGGCGGCATGGGCCGCAAAGGTGGTCAGAAATCCCGGTAAGAGTGAAGGTGGTTTTATTAAAAGACGGGGGCGCAAGCTCCCGTTTGAATTTTCAAAGAAGGAGGGCGCGACCATGAGCCGGATGGCCACCCGTTTACGCAATGCCAGTTTTGTCACGTTACTGGGGCTGTTTGCCAGCAGTGCCTTTGCCCAGTCAGCCGCCGAATTCATCAACGAAGCGTCGGCCAAAGGCATGGCCGACATCGAAGCCAGTCGCCTGGCGCACCAGAAAACCGAGTCCAAAGAGGTCAAGGATTACACCATCGTGGTGATTAACGACCTCACCACCGCCAATCAGCATCTGGCGAAAATTGCCAAGCAACTCGATTTACCGGTCGCACCCCGCGAAGAGGTGATGGACAAGGCCAAAGCCTTGATTCCGGAAGTGAAGGAGGATGCGTCGTTCGATCAGGCGTACGCCGCCAGTCAGGTGAAAACCACCCAAGAGACCATCGAGCAGCTTCAACAACAAGCGCAGACCACGGACGTGCCGCAAATCAAAGCGTTCGCCGAAGAAACCTTGCCCAAACTGCAAAACCATCTGCAAATGGCCAGAGAGCTGCAAGCCAGTCGTTAGCACCCATGGCGCGGGTGACGTCACCGGTCACCCGCGGGGCATGGATCAATTCATTCATCCTGTTTTTTTGTTTCCGGGACGACAGTGCCGTCCAGGGGAATCGTTTCGCCCTCGCCGAGGTGGCGATATTTCTTTCTCAATTCTTCCAACTGTTTGAGATCGAGCGATTCGAGCCCCAGCATCGCGTTCTGCGCTTCTTTCGTTACTCGCAATAACTCATCGATCTTCAAGTGCAAAATGTCCGTGTCGCGGTTCTGGGTGTTCTGGATCAGGAACACCATCAGGAAGGTGATGATGGTGGTCGAGGTGTTGATGATCAGTTGCCAGGTATCGTTGAAATGGAAAATCGGCCCGCTCAAACCCCACAGGATAATCAGAACGATCGCCCCCAGAAATGTCCGGGGCTGGCCGGCCCACAGGGAGAGTTTCTGTGCAATTTCTGCGAATTTCATTGCCGTGTTCCTTATAGGGATGCGCCTGATTTTCAGACAGCACGGGCATAACGAAAATTCTGCTGAATATTGCCTGCGGGATGAAACGCCAGTGCGCTGAACCCTCTGTCAGTGCTCATCGCTCGGGGTCGAGAAAGTCGCAACCATTTCCACCGACATGGGTCACTACTTCAAGCCCCTGAAACTGGAGAACAGCATGAACCTCGCCCGCACGTTTTACCTTTGTTGCTGCCTGCTTGCGTTGCAGGGCTGCTTCGATAACTCGGATAACGAGACTAAAGACAACACCGATGGGACCAAGTCTTCGGTGCAGATGCAGGAGAAGGGGGCGGATAAGCAGTGAATGACTGGCCTGTGAGTTAATCGCTCGCGCACTTCATAGGAATGTGGCTTATGCCTTGGTGCGTCTGGAATCTTTGATTGGAATCTTTCTTTGTGCCGGTTTGTGTCTAGTATCAAATGGCAGTCAATTTGCCAGCATGCAAACACACGGATCGAAACCAAGTAAGAGGTCACTCATGGAATTCTTTGAGAAGTTAGCAAGCCTAGCCGCCAAGGTTCGTTTGCAAAGCGCTGCAATTCAGACGGAGGAGGCGACCAAGAATGCTTTCGTTATGCCCTTCATCAGTACGGTGCTGGGCTACGATGTCTTTGATCCGAGTGAGGTGACTCCAGAATTCGTTTGCGATATCGGAACGAAAAAAGGAGAAAAAATTGACTACGCGATCATGAAGGAAGGAGAGGTACAGATCCTCATCGAATGCAAAAAAATAGGCGAGTCGCTGCACATCAATCATGCCTCCCAGCTGTTTCGCTATTTCCATGTCACCAGCGCTCGAATCTCTATCCTCACCAATGGCCAGGTTTATAAATTCTTCACCGACCTGGATGCGCCCAACAAGATGGATGAGAAACCGTTTCTTGAACTCGATCTTCTGGATATCGATGAGTACTCCGTCCCCGAACTGATCAAGCTCACCAAGTCTGCATTCGACGTGGATTCGATTATCAATGCTGCAGGTGAACTGAAATACGTCAGTCAGATCAAAAAGGTTATCGCCTCGCAGGTCATCAAACCTGATGACGACTTCGTAAAAGTCTTCGCCTCCCGAGTGTACGACGGGGTCATAACTCAGAAAGTCCGCGAGCAGTTCCACGAACTGACGAGAAAAGCAGTCGTGCAGTTTCTCAATGATCAGATCAATGACCGACTCAAATCAGCTATGAGTGGTGCCATTCAGCCTGCGCTGGCATCGAGATCGGTTCCTGCCGGCGGCAGTGATCCGACAGATCAGCGTGACGAATCAGAGGATAAGGTGCTGACGACCCTGGAAGAATTGGAGGGTTATCACATTGTCCGTGCGGTGGTTCGTTCGGTTGTGGACGCTAAACGGATAGTACAGCGCGATACGCAAAGCTATTTTGGGATCTTGCTCGATGACAACAATCGCAAGCCGATTTGTCGCCTTCATTTCAATCGTTCACAAAAGTACATTGGGATTTTTGACGAAGAAAAGAATGAAACCCGGCATCCGATTGGCTCTGTTGATGAGATTTACGATTATTCGGATCACTTGAAGAAGACAGTTGGATACTACGACTAGCCGTGTTGGGTAAACGGCAAAAAAAAGAACCGGCCTCTTGAGGCCGGTTCTTTTTTTTGCGCGTATCTATTCACGCCGACAGCGTCACCTCAGTCTTCCAACTGAAGTACCCCAACGCTTCACAGCGGGGGTTGATCAGCATGAAGCTCAGTTCGCAGGTTGCCACGCCCGGGGTCAGTAACGAGCACTCCCAATAATGGTCATCGGCCTTGTGGCTACCCGGTTGAGTCGGGTTGGCGGGGTCGGGCGCGGGGACTGTCTGCTCGCCGTGGACGACCAGTTTGGGCGGCGAAAGGATTCCGGTATCGCTCACCGAAATGTTGTGAAATACAACGCTGTGTTCGGCCAGCAAGCTGACGGTTCTGCCGCGGACATGGAAAATTTGTCCGTTGCTGGCTGTTAGCGCTTTGCTGTCATTTTTAGTATTTTGTGTTGTTTCTGTACCGCTGATGACGAAGATGAAGCCGTCTTCAATCACCGTCGGTTTTTGCGGTTCAAGGCTGGGTTGCGGATAACGGGAAAACAGCGATTCGGCGTCGACGATCAGCAGCACATTATTGGCTGTCACGACGCTCGCCGAAGGGGAGGTAATCGGTTCGGAAGTCATCATGGATTCCTTTCATGATGTTGACGCATATCGATAGCCGCTTCAGTTCAAGCAAGAAATCCATTCCAGCCGAGGCGGCAACGAGCTCGGTAGGCCCCTCGTTGCCAAGGGGCCCGGCCCATCATCAGTTACGAATGGTAATGAACGGATCCCACGAGCAGCAGCCGACGATTTTGCACTCGCGATCCACGATCAGGAAGTGGAAGTGATAAGTCACGCTACCGCACGAAAGGGTTTCCGAAGACCAGTAATGGTTATCGACTTTCTGGCAGCTGGGCACCGATGGGTTGCTGGTGTTAGGGACGGCAACGCAGGCGGTAGCCTTGCGCGGCGTGGGTGTAGAGATCAGATCATTGCCTACGTTACCGATGAACTTGTAGAAAATCACAGCAGTCTCGAAGCTCTGCGACAGGCTGGTTTCACGCCAGCGAATCAGATCGCCTACCTGGGCTTTCAGGTTGAGCTCGCCACCGGCCTGGCCACTCACCACGTTGTTCTGATTGGTCACCATGTACACATGATTGACGTCGATCAGCGTCGGCGCAGCAGGGTTTTTGCTGATGTTCGGGTAGTTTTTCAGAATGGTTTCGGTGTCGATCGAAACAAGTACATCCGTGACTCGAGACATAGTAAAGCTCCTTTGAACAGAGTGATTACCTGGCTACCTGCCAGGCACGACAACGCTTGTTTGCCTTGCGGCCGTTGCGAACACACTACTGGGGAACCCACTCGATCACGGGGTACGAGCTGGCCTTGCTCCTTGCCTTGAAATGACGGGTTGGGTTCCTTCCAGCAGGCCGCGTTAGGACTATAGATGCCAATTCTATGCTGTCAAAATCGCTTTGATCTTTGGTCGACGAACGGTTCTTTTGGTTATGACTTTCAATGATTTGGCGATAAGAAAAAACTCACTCAGATCCCTATGTTCTCCAAAAATCCGGATAGGGCAGAGCACACTGGTCGATGTATCGTTAGCGAACCGGTTGTCGGCCTCTGACTACAACCATGCACCGACAGGAGAGCGATATGAGTTGGTCCGCCAAACAATACGTAGCTTTTGAAGATGAGCGAACGCGCCCGGCGCGTGATTTGCTGGCTGCCATCCCCGCAGTGGACGTCCAATCGGCAATCGACATCGGATGCGGCCCCGGTAATTCCACCGAGTTGCTGGTACAGCGCTTTCCCAATGCCGCAGTGCGAGGGGTGGACAGTTCACCCGATATGATCGAGGCCGCTCGCAAGCGCTTGCCCCATCTGCGTTTCGACACTGCTGACATTGATACCTGGAACGAGACCGGCCCGTTCGACGTGATTTTCGCCAACGCAGTATTGCAGTGGCTGCCCGATCACGCCCGGTTGTTGCCGTCGTTGGTGACCAGGCTTGCGCCCGGCGGTAGCCTGGCGATTCAGATGCCCGACAACCTCAACGAACCGTCGCACAGGTTGATGCGCGAGGTCGCAGCGAATGGCCCTTGGGCTGACAAACTGGCAAGGGTCGCTGGCCTGCGAACGGAAATGGAGGATGCGGGCGGTTATTACTCGATGCTGCGTGCCCATTGCACCCGGGTCGATGTATGGCGCACCACTTACTATCATCCGCTCGCGGACGGCGCATCGGGCGTGGTCGAGTGGTTCAAGGGCAGCGGTTTACGGCCTTTTCTTGAGCTGCTGAATGAAGCGGAGCGGGTTCAGTATCTCAATCAGTATCAGGCGGCGATCGAGCAGGCCTATCCGGCGCTGAGCGATGGTTCAGTGTTGTTGCCGTTTCCGCGGTTGTTCATGGTGGCAATGCGCTGACCTGCAAAGGGACGCGCCTGGTCGTTTGTCCCTTTGGGCTCCCACCTTCGAACCATCAGCCCTGCTGCAAAACCTTGAGCGCCGCCGAGGCCAGAAATCCGGAGCGACTTTTTTCTTCCGGATGATGCAGTACGTATTCGTCGATGCGGTTGAGCAAGTAGCCGGGCAGGGTGATGTTGAGTTTCTGGGCCTTGCCCAGGTACTTGGTGACATCGATGTCCACCACGGCCCACGTACACCCTGCGTACTGCGGATTGGCCGCATGCAGGGTCACTTTGTTGGCGGACGGAATCGGTGATCCGTCTTCGGCCAATATTTCGAAATGGCCTTCGATGGCTTCGCGAGCCATGGCCATGGCGTCATCCAGATCTTCCCCAGCGGAGAAACAACCTGGAATATCCGGTACTTCTACACCCCAGGCGTGTTCGTCATCGCCCATGGAAATTGCTATTGGGTAAAGCATGTTCGTCATCCTCCGAAGGCGCTGTCCATCGGCTCGTCAGAGCAGCGCCTGTTGCAAAATACTGATGGCCGTTTTTTTGAGCAGATCCTTTTTCGGATGAGGAACCGTTACCAGTCCTGGCTTGGTCGGATGCTTGAAATGGTGATGGCTCCCCCTGATTCGTACCAGATACCAGCCGTCTGCAACGATTTGGCTTATCAAAAACCGGCTATTCACATCACCTCCCTGTGGTGTGCTTGTGGTTACTATACCTACTGAAAATCGCTAATCAACACTATAACCACCCATGCATCCTGAATACGGATGGAAGAACGGCATGAAACGAGCCTAGGAGGGCATGTCGCGTTGGTTTGGGGAGAGCCTGTTTTCTGTATTGCAGGGTTTTGCCGCGACGCTGAACGGTAAGGGCCGCTCAAATTTCGGGTACAAAAAACCGGCCACTTCGGGCCGGTTATTGTGTTCCCCCGAGAATCACGCCGTAGCTTCTACGGCAGCTGATCAATCAAAACCGCGTTAGAATAGACCAAGCTTCCATCGCTCGCTCGATGCCCGACCAAATGGAACTGACCGCGGTCGTAGTGCAAATAGACGCGCATCTGGCAGTCGGACAAGGGGCCATATCCCTCTGGCAAGACCAAATCCATTGTGCTCATGTCGACATCGACCATGGCTTCGGGCTCATGGGTCTTTTGTAGACGTTCTTCAGCTTGCTCCAGACGCAGATGAAGGGGGTCATCGACGTCAAAATGGATCTCACCGATCGGGATGGACTTCTGGTCGGGGCTGGGCTTGCACCAGCCTTCGATCGTCAGGGCACTCATGACGAAACCTCCGTCGTGGACTGCTGGACTTGGTGGCTCTTGTCTCTTCTCAATGCCATCACTTACCTGGCGGCGCGCATAGGCAGGGTTCGTCTGTTGGGCCGCTTCCAGCCGATCTCTGCCGTCCGTCCTCTGAAATTGAGTATAGCTGGCAGCCGGGCCTCGCTTGCCAACCTCACGGTACAGCCCGATGGTTCTATACTTCTTACTGACTTTGCCGCCCGGACGGGCGGTCATTGTCTGCCCTGCTTGGACGTCAGTGGCGATGCTTTGGCATAACCAATGAGCAACAGGAACAGGATGAAGAGAACATGGCAATAGCAATTATCTTGATACTAATCGTTATTGCATCGGTACTCTTCCATCTACTAGCGCCTTGGCATGCGACACCGGCAGCCTCTAACTGGGGATCAATAGACACCACCCTGTTCATCACCCTGATCATTAGCGGAATTTTTTTCATCGCCATCACGGTGTTTATGGCGGTCGCCGTGATGCGTTATCGTCATAAGGAGGGTGCCAGGGCGCACTATCAGCCAGAAAATAAAAAACTGGAAACATGGTTGATTATCGTGACCTCGGTAGGTATTGCCGCGATGTTGGCGCCAGGCCTGGTGGTTTACAGTGATTTCATCCGCGTGCCGAAAAATGCTTATGAACTTGAAGTGGTCGCCCAGCAGTGGCAGTGGGCCTTTCGTTTTCCCGGCCAGGACGGGAAGCTGGGTAAATCGGATATTAAGTTTGTTGATTTCACCAATCCCCTCGGCCTTGATCCCAAGGATCCTGTTGGGCAGGACGATGTGCTTATAAAAAGCAATGAAGTTCGCCTTCCGCTCGATCAGCCAGTGAAAGTTTTACTGCGTTCTAAAGATGTACTGCACAATTTCTATATCCCGCAAATTCGCAGCAAGATGGACATGGTGCCGGGGATGGTGTCGTACTTTTGGTTTACGCCGACTAAAACCGGGAAATATGAAATCCTTTGCGCTGAGTATTGTGGTTTAGGTCATTACAACATGCGCGGCCAGATGATCGTGGAAGAGCGGGGCGCCTTCGATCAATGGCTGAACAGCCAACCGACTTTTGCGCAAACATTAACGACAGCTGCCAAACCCAGTCAGGACAGCGTGCTGGAAAAAGGTCGCCAGTTGGTCGAACAATACGGCTGCGGTGCCTGCCATAGCCAGGATGGCAGTACCCGTCTCGGCCCGGGATGGATGGGGCTGTACGGCCGCACTGAACAGCTTGCCGATGGCACCAGTGTGCTGGTCGATGAGGCCTACCTGAAAGAGTCGATCCTCGATCCGAAGGCCCGACTGGTACAGGGCTACCCGCCAGTCATGGTGGCCTATACTCTCACTGAAGATGAACTGGGTGCTGTCGTCGCCCTGATAAAATCACTGGGTGCCGCGCCGCAAGAACCTTCTGCCAGCGAAAAGTTGGACAGAGGTGACGACTTGGCGACGCAGGGGCAGCGACTGGCAGAGTCGCTCGGCTGTCTGACCTGCCACAGTGTCGACGGCAGCAAGGGGGTCGGCCCCAGCTGGCAGGGCCTGTATGGCAAGACAGAACCCCTTGCCGACGGTACGAGTATCGAGGTCGATGAGGGTTATATAAAGGATTCGATCCTTAATCCCAACGCCAAAATCGTCAAAGGCTATGCAGCCGTCATGCCGGCCTTGGCTCCGAGTGATCAGGAGTTGAACGCACTGATCGCTTTTATCAAATCCAAAGCGAATGCCGACGCTGATGCGAGCAAGGCGGAGCCAGGGAAGTAGCCGTAAAGCAGCCAGGAATGCACCGAAACTTCGACAGGAGGATGACGTGATGGCCTATGCGGAGCAAGCCGAAACAGAAGCACTGCACGAACCCAAAAGCTTCCTGACCAAATATATCTGGAGTCAGGATCACAAGGTCATAGCCATTCAATACTCCTTGACGGCTATTTTCGTGGGCGTTATCGCCGTGGTGTTGTCCGGCTTGATGCGCATACAGCTTGGCTTCCCCGGCACTTTGGAGTTCATGGACGCCAGTGCTTACTATCAGGCGATGACCATGCACGGCATGATCATGGTCATTTACTTGCTGACGGCCTTGTTTCTGGGTGGCTTCGGTAACTATCTGATCCCGCTGATGGTGGGCGCCCGCGACATGGTCTTCCCCTATGTCAACATGCTGAGTTACTGGTTCTACCTGCTGGCGGTAGTGGTGTTGCTCTCCAGTTTCTTTGTCCCCGGCGGCCCCACCGGTTCGGGCTGGACGCTCTATCCACCACAGTCCATTTCTCAGGGAACACCGGGGGTCGAGTGGGGCATCGTCCTGATGCTCGTCTCACTGGCGATTTTTATTGTGGCAGCCACCATGGGCGGGTTGAACTACGTCACCACGGTGTTGCAGGCGCGCACGCACGGCATGACATTGTTTCGCATGCCGCTCTCCGTATGGGGAATCTTCATGGCCTCGATCATGGCCTTGCTGGCCTTCCCGGCGTTGTTCGTCAGTGCGGTCATGATGCTGTTTGACAAGCTGTTGGGCACCAGCTTCTTTATGCCGGCGATGGTTTCACTTGGGCAGCAGCTCGAGCACCAGGGTGGTAGCCCGATCTTGTTCCAGCACCTGTTCTGGTTCTTCGGCCACCCGGAGGTCTACATCGTTGCTCTGCCTGCGTTTGGTCTGGTCTCCGACTTGATCAGCACGCATGCGCGTAAAAATATCTTCGGCTACCGAATGATGGTGTGGGCCCATTATTGCGATTGGCGTACTCAGCTTCGTGGTCTGGGCGCACCATATGTATGTCAGCGGAATGAACCCCTACTTTGGCTTTTTCTTCGCCGTCACCACCTTGATCATTGCAGTGCCGACCGCACTGAAAGTCTATAACTGGGTGCTGACTCTGTGGCGGGGCGACATCCATCTGACCGTGCCGATGCTGTTTGCCCTGGCCTTTATTGTCACCTTCCTGGTCGGCGGTCTGACCGGGTTGTTTCTCGGCAATGTGATCGTGGATATTCCGCTCTCGGACACCTATTTCGTCGTCGCCCATTTTCATATGGTCATGGGGGTCGCGCCGGTACTGGTGGTGTTCGGTGGCATTTATCACTGGTTCCCGAAAGTCACCGGGCGCATGTTGAACGACACCCTGGGCAAGCTGCATTTCTGGATTACCTTTCTGGGCACCTACGCCATCTTCTTCCCCATGCACTACCTGGGTTTCCAGGGCATGCCACGCCGTTACTACGCCTATGAAAACTACGCGTTCATTCCGCAGTCGGCGCAAGAGCTGAATGCCTTCATTACGGTGATCGCATTGATCGTCGGCGTTTCCCAGTTGCTGTTCCTGTTCAACCTGGCCTGGAGTGCATTCAAGGGCAAACCCGCAGGCAGTAATCCGTGGGGGGCGGCCAGTCTGGAATGGCAAACGCCGAACACCCCACCGATTCACGGTAACTGGGGAGCGAAGCTGCCGGTCGTGCATCGCTGGGCCTATGACTACAGTGTGCCGGGGATAGAGCAGGATTTCGTTGCGCAAACGGTTTCCGCCGAGGAGCTGGAGCAGATGCGGCAACTGAGTGCCGGAACCAAGATAGTGGACGTTAAAACATGAGCAGGCTGCTATTGAGAAACGCCGATGGCGCTGACCCCGGCGGCAGTTGGAATCGCGATCCTGAGGGTATTCAGGCCCCCGAGGGTGCCGATAGAAGCCAAATCGCAAGAGTAGGCCTGCGCTTGTTTCTGGTGGTGGTGAGTTCGTTATTCTTTCTCTTCCTGTTCGCCTTTATTGCCCGTTCACAAATGGCCGACTGGCTCCCCCTGACAGGCCCCTTGGCGCCGTTAGCCAATCTATGGCAGCTATGGCTGAATTCGGCTTTTCTGGTAGTCAGTTGCATCGCGCTGCAGTGGTCGCGTATGGCCGCCCGACAGGCTCGACTGGACGCAACAGTCATTGGTTTTGTATTAGGGGGCGTATTTGCCATTGCCTTTCTGGTGGGGCAACTCTGGGTCTGGCAGCAGTTTGTCGCGTGGGGCTACTTTGTCGCCAGCAATCCGGCCAACAGTTTCTTCTACTTGTTGACCGGTCTGCATGGGCTCCACCTGCTGGGCGGGCTGATAGCCTGGAGCATAATCGTCGCTAAATTCCTGCATCGCGTGCCGTTGCCGCAACTCAGCGTCAGCGTAGAGCTCTGTACCACCTATTGGCATTACTTACTGGGTCTTTGGTTCGTGCTATTCGCGCTGCTGGCCAGCACGCCGCAAACCTATGAAGCCATCGCCAGATTCTGCGGCCTGAGGTGAAAAACCATGGCATCGCATCCACTTGCCCCAGGCGAATCCAGTTCATCCAATCCGCCAGACTCGCCGCCTGCACCGGGATGGCAGGGCATCGCCAGCGACTGGGCCTCGGATAGAGAGGTCTTCAAGCAGGTCCCCTGGGGCAAGGCGATGATGTGGATATTCCTGCTCAGCGATACTTTTATATTCACCTGTTTTTTAACCGGCTACATGTCGGTACGCATGACCATCACCACCGCTTGGCCGAACCCCAGTGAAGTGTTCGCATTGACGATTGGCGGTAGAGAAATCCCGCTTATTCTGATCGCGATCATGACCTTTGTGCTGATCAGCAGCAGCGGCACTATGGCCATGGCCGTTAATTTCGCCTATCGCCGTAATCGCGCGAAAACCGCTGCCCTGATGCTGGCGACCGCTGCCTTGGGGGTGACCTTCGTCGGCATGCAGGCATTTGAATGGAGCAAGCTGATTGCAGAAGGGGTGCGCCCCTGGGGAAACCCCATGGGGGCGGCGCAATTTGGTGCCAGCTTTTTCATGATTACCGGTTTCCACGGACTGCATGTGTCTATTGGCGCCCTCTACCTCGGCATTGTGGCGATGAAAGTATTGCGGGGAGATTATGAGCGCTCCGGAAACTATCAGAACGTCGAGATAGCCGGGCTCTACTGGCACTTCGTGGATTTGGTGTGGGTGTTTATTTTTGCTTTCTTCTATTTATGGTAGAGGAGCACGGGTGATGGCACATGTTCAGGGTCAGCAACATCCAATCAGCTTGTACCTTAAAATTTGGGGGCTGTTATTCGTCCTCAGCACGCTGTCGTACCTTGTCGACTATTTCCACTTCCATGGCTACCTTCGGTGGGCCCTGATTATCACGTTCATGTTGTTGAAGGCAGGTTTGATTGTCTCCATCTTCATGCACATGGCTTGGGAACGGTTGGCCATGGTCTACGCCATATTATTGCCACCGTTGTGTTTACTGGTGCTCGTCGGACTGATGGCCACCGAGGCAGACTATGTTTTCCTCAGCCGGGTTATTTCCTTCGGCCAATAAGCAGCTTCCGGATGGCCATGAGCCTCCAGGGCTAACCTGATATCACTCGCTTGAACTGATGCCATTTGTGCTGCCAGGCCACTGTCCAGTGGGGGGCTGCCGTTCCCGTGCCGGCGACCGTCAGCGTTGGATGATGTTCGATTACCCGGTCCAATATAGATTCCTGATTCGGTTCAACATCCACGAAGAAGATGTGTTTTCCCTCTTCTACCATCTGTTTAAAATTGCGGAAGTGAGCGTTCGGCACCTGGATACCAAAAAAGCCGCCTTCCCAGATGCAGAAGCCAAATATGATAATGGCCAGGAAGATAAACGGCATCCAGCCTGCGGCGGTTTCGGTCCAGCCCAGCCAATAGGCGCCGGCAAGGATCAGCGCCGCGAGTGGCACACCGACCACAGCACCAATCTCGCCAGAGTGAACAACATCCTGTTTCATTAACGAGTTAACCTCGTGGAGGTGATGTTCTTCAACATCCGCCACTTGTTCACTGAGCACATGAATTTGTTCGGTATTGATGCCGTTGGCTTCCAGTTCATTTTCAACGGCCTCGAGTTCGTCGAGATTGTCACTGATGTAATAGTGCCGATTCATGCCACACCTCCCATCTCGTGTTGGCTGTAGACCTCCTCTGTCTGTAGCCGCTAACTGAGATTTGCAGTCGGTATCTGTACCCATGGGGGAACGTTGCACACTTCATGCAATTCGTAGGAAGTATAGCATTCGCTAGCATGCGGGACGGGAGGCGTCAAGGGCTGGAAAGCAGCATTAGGGCCAAGCGCCCCCAGCCCGATTCCACCAAACCCCAGACACAAAAAAACCGGCCATCGAGGCCGGTTATTTCTGTTCCTGCATCTCCCGTCAAAAAACGACGTAAGACTGAAAATCTGAGTGGAGCGGGTGAAGGGAATCGAACCCTCGTTATCAGCTTGGGAAGCTGGAGTAATGCCATTATACGACACCCGCTCAGAGCGGCTGACTTTGTACCAGATGTGCGCGTGAAAATGAAGTTTTTCTTTGCGCGCGATGGCTTTAGCGCGGGTGAAACGAAAGCATCGACCACGTAGCGGTCATTCGCGGGCAAGCCTCGCTCCTACAGGAATGCGTTTAACGCTGCAGGGCTGAGCTTGCTCGCGATGACTCTGTTTCAAATTGCCAATGCATGGTGGTCCTGGACGTACTGGTAACGCGGTCGGCTTTCGTGTTGCGCCGGTTTCAGGAAGCCCAGCAGTGCGTTGCGGCTGTCTCGGCAGGCAGCTTTGTGCTCCATGTCGAGAAAGTGGCCGGTGGCCTGAAGGGTGCTGAAGGTGCTGTGCTGCACATGGCCGGCGAACAGCTTGGCATCGGCGGCGGCGGTGTACTCGTCCCATTCGCCGTTCATGAACAGCACCGGCACGTTGATTTTCTTTGCCGCGTTCAGGTAGCACTGGCGGTCGCTGTTGAGCACGTCGCTGATGTGAAAATGCATCTGCCCGTATTCATGTTCGGCCAACGAACTGACGTGACGGTAGTTGAAGCGCTTGAACAGCGAGGGCAGGTGTTTGCCGATGGTGCTGTTCACCAAGTCACCGACCCGGTTCCCGTCACGGCTGCCGAGATAATCGACACCGCGCTCAAGGTAGTCGAGCATGTGCTCGTTGACCACCGGCGAGAACGAGCTGATCACAGCCTTTTCGATGCGCCGTGGCTGTTGGGCGAGGGCGACGAGCGTGGCGGCGCCACCAAAGGAAAACGACAGCACATGCTCGGCGGCGAAGTGGTCGATCAGCTCAAGGAGGATCTGCCCTTCGATTTCCTTTGTAAGCATCTTCTCATGCAGATTGTGGGCCTTGGACTTGCCCGCGTAGGGCTGGTCGTAGCACACCACATTGAACTCTGGGTAAAGGTTTTTCACGGTCTGTGCAAACGACGCAGTCGTGGACATCGAGCCGTTGACCAGAATGATGGTCTTTTCTGCGGCGTCTGCGCGATAGAACTCCGTGTAAACCCGGTACTGACCCTGTATATCCAGCACAGCGATTTCTGGCCTCATGACATAAGACTCCTGGCAAGCGGGTATGCGCGCAAATCAGATTGCACGAGCTTTGTGACAGGTAGGCATACGCCTGGAATTTTTGAAGGCCCATGTCGATCCATTGCACGCTGGTCGACGGGTATTGTTATAAGCGGGCAGTTTGCCGGGGGAAGGCGGAACCTGAGGGTTCTCTGCCGGCAAAAAGTTTCTTAGAGTAGTTTTGGTGACTCGTCGGTCACGTTTCGCGCCGACGTCCTGATTCAAGCAGGGGTCACGTCATCGCGCAAGTATCTTTCGTAAATTGTTCGACAACATCTGCTGAGCGGTCGTCTGCTTAGATCATTCGGATCTCTTCACGACTCAACGGCCGGTACTCGCCGGGCTTCAACACAGCGTCGAGTACCAGCGGTCCCATGCATTCGCGGTGCAGGCGCACCACCTTGTTGTCGAAGTGGCCGAACATCCGTTTTACCTGATGATAGCGGCCTTCGACGATGCTCAAGCGCGCCGATTTTGGCCCGAGCAAGACCAGTTCGGCAGGTTGTGTGGTGAGGTCTTCGAAGGCGAAATACAGCCCTTTGGCGAAGGTGATCGCGTATTCGGCAGTGATCTCCTGCTCGGTCTCGACGTAGTACACCTTGGGTAGTTTGGTCTGCGGTTGGGTCAGGCGTCGCGACCAGCTGCCATCGTTGGTGATCAGCATCAGTCCGGTGGTGTTGAAGTCCAGGCGGCCGGCGATGTGCAAGTCATCCTTGCCCGGTTCATCGATCAGGTCGAGTACCGTCGGGTGTTGCGGGTCGCGGGTGGCACTGACGCAACCGGGCGGTTTGTGCAGCATGAAGTAGCGGGCCGGCTTGCCAGCTTGCAGCACCTCGTCGTCGACTTCCACGCGGCTGAACTCGAGCACCTCGGCGTGAGGGTCGCTGACGACTTCTCCGTCGACCCTGACGCGTTTTTCCACCAGCAATAGGCGTACCTGCTTACGGTTGAAGCGGGGCAGGTTGCTGAGGAAGCGGTCAACACGCATGGCTAGGGATCGGTGGGAGGATTTGGTGAGAGGGCGCCGCGTATCTTACGTGATCGGCCAGGCGGCTGCTTGCAACTGTGCCTCGACCTGAGCGCAGGCCGGGCACAGGCAGGACTTGTCGCGCAGCTCGGCGGGCAACGCCTGGAGCACCGCCGGATCGATGCTGACGCCGTAGCACCAGCAGGCACGATCGACGGTTCGCGGGTCAGCCAGGCTGCAGTCGTTGGAGGCGCCGCAAGCCGGGCAGAGGTCAGGTTTGTTCATGAAGGAGCATTCGATTACGGCCGGTTTGCTTGGCCCGAGACCGCGCATGATCGGTCGGCAAGCACTCCTGCGCAAGCCGGCGATCCTGGAAATCAACGCCGATCGTTCAAATACGCACGCCACCCGCCCAAATGACTGATATCCACCGCGCCCTCCAGCCCATAGGGCTCACAGATAAACCCGCTCTCCCACCGCCCATCCGCCAGTTGTACCTTGCCCAACCCCAGCGGTGCCGGAATCGCGGTCAGGAACGAACCCAACTCACTGCTTGGCAACTCCCATACTTCCACCGCAATCGCCGCGCCACCTTCCTTCACTCGGACCATGCCAGGGCGATAGGGTGGGTCGCCGGCCAGGGCATATAGTTGATAGTCGGGGGAACTGTGAGTGGCTTCGAGCAAACGGGCTCCACGCTGCTTCAGTTGCCAGTTCAGCGCGAGCCCATCCAGATGCGCGCCGCACACTACCAGCCGTGCCCGATCATTGCGCGCAATGTTCGTCGGCGCAGGCTCGGCCAAGCCTTGCTGGCGTTGCAAGGCATCCGCCACGCTCAACAGATACTGATCGGTAAACGCCCGGCCGAACAACGTCACGCCCCATGGCAAACCATTGCCCATGAATCCGCTGGGCACGGCGACGGCGGCGTAATCGAGCAGGTTCATGAAGTTGGTGTAGTAGCCCAGCTCCGAGTTGCGCAGCACCGGTTCGGCCGCAAGCTCCGTCCGTGTCACCGGGCGGCCGAGGGTGGGCGTGACCACGCAATCAAGGCCTTCCAGAGCCTTGTCGCACAGTGCTTTCAAGGCCTGCAGACGGTATTGGGCACGGAAGGTTTGCACGCCGGTCACCGCTGGGGCCTTGGCCAATACGGCGCGAATCACCGGCAGCACGGCTTGAGGGTGTTGCTCCATCAACTCGCCGGCCACGCTGTAACGTTCCGCCACCCACGGCCCTTCGTAGAGCAACCGCGCCGCTTCGAGAAACGGCGACAAATCCAGTTCGACCGCCTCGCCGCCCATGGCTTTGAGCTGGTCGATGGCGTCGCCGAACAGCAACGGCCCTTCAGGACAGCCGAAGAACGCCAGATCCTGCGCGCGGGGTACGCCGAAACGGAATGGACGCGGTGTGCCGAATGCCGAACCGTCATTCCACAGCGGATTACTGCGGCTGTATTCGTCCCGTGGATCGAGATGAGCGGTGAGCGCGAGCAACTGACTGGCCTCACGGGCCGTGGCCGTGAAGGTCGTGACGCAATCGAGCGTTCGGCAGGCCGCAACCACACCGGCCGTGGAGATCAGCCCTTTGCTGGCTTTCAAACCGACCAGATTATTCAATGCCGCGGGCACGCGACCGGAACCTGCCGTGTCCGTGCCCAGGGAAAAGCTCGCCACGCCGAGCGCCACCGCCAGTGACGACCCGGCGCTGGAACCGCCCGACGGATACTCCGGCAACACGCTGTTCGGGCAAGCGCCATACGGCGAGCGGCTGCCATTGAGGCCAGTGGCGAACTGGTCGAGATTGGTCTTGCCCAACGGAATCGCACCCAGCGCCAGCAGTTGCTCGACGATGGTTGCCGAGCGTTCCGGCACATAGGCAAACGCCGGGCACGCTGCCGTGGTGGGAATGCCCGCCAGGTCGATGTTGTCCTTGATCGCGAACGGCACGCCGTACAGCGGCAGGCTGCCTGGGTCACGAGCGTCGAGTGCGGCGAGGTACGGTTCCAGTTCCTCGACACTGAGCAAATGGATGAACAGGTGATAGTCCGGATTCAGTGCCGCGGCTTTTTCCCGCAGGCTCAGCAGCAGTTGCCGAGGCGTAGTGCTGCCGTCACGGTAAGCGTTGCGCAGGGCGTCGAGTTGCAGATTGATGTTCATGGCGTTAATCCTTTTTTAATGGCTTGAGTCGAGTTCCAGCACCACCACACGCTGCCCGGCGCGTACCGCCGAACCCGGTTGCACGCGAATCTCGCGCACCACGCCCGCCATGGGCGCGAGCAGCGGGATTTCCATCTTCATCGACTCCAGAATCACCAGCACATCCCCCGCCGCGACCCGGCTGCCAGCCTGCACTTGAACCTGCCAGAGGTTGCCGGCGATGTGGCTGTCGACGCTCCGCTGACCGTCGGCTAACGGTGTGTCCTCGGTAACTTCCGGGGCCAGCTCTTCGCTGTCGAAATGCGCCTGGCCGCTGGCGATCCAGCGTTCGCGTTCGGCGTTGAACGCGCTTTTTTGTTGATCCCGAAATGCCGCGATGCTCGGGGCTTCTTTCGCCAAAAACGCCTGGTAATCCGCCAGATTCAGCTGACTGTGTTCGATGTTCAGATCAAAGCGCCCAAGCGGGAAGTCCCGACGAATGCGCAGCAGTTCATCGGCGCTCACCGGGTAGAACCGGATCTGGTCGAAGAAGCGCAGCAGCCACGGCTTGCCGTCGAACGCGGCGACTTCGCGGTAGCGATTCCACATCTGCAGCGTGCGACCGACGAACTGATAACCACCGGGGCCTTCCATGCCGTACACGCACAGGTAGGCGCCGCCGATGCCGACCGAGTTTTCCGCGGTCCAGGTGCGGGCCGGGTTGTACTTGGTGGTCACCAGGCGATGCCGAGGATCGAGCGGGGTGGCGACCGGTGCACCGAGGTAGACGTCGCCCAGGCCCATTACCAGATAGCTGGCGTCGAACACTGTGCGCTGCACTTCGTCGAGGTTCGGCAGGTCGTTGATGCGGCGGATGAATTCCAGATTGCTCGGGCACCAGGGCGCTTCCTTGCGTACGGTGGTCATGTATTTCTCGATCGCCAACTGGCAGGCCGGGTCATCCCAGGACAGGGGCAGATGGACGATGCGCGAGGGCACTTGCAGGTCCTTGGCGGCGCACACGGCGTCCCATTCACCGGCGACAATACCCAGCAGATCGGCCAGCGGCAGTTGTTCGGGTTGGTAGTGCACTTGCAGTGAGCGGATGCCCGGCGTCAGATCGATCACGCCGTGCAGGTGTTTGCTTTCCAATGCCTGCATCAACGCGTGAGCGCGAAAGCGCAGGACCAAATCCAGTTCGGGCGCACCGATTTCCAATAACAAATGCGTGTCGCCTGACAGACGTGCAACCAGCCGCGTATCCCCCTGACCAATATCCAGCACCACAGGCGACACAATCCCCTGTGGGAGCTGGCTTGCCTGCGATGAAGTTGATGCGGTGTCTGGTCGGGCCTCATCGCAGGCAAGCCAGCTCCCACAGGAGTCCCATTTCAAGGCGAGATTGCGCGCAGTCTTGAGATCGACCGGCAAAAACTGAACCTTGTCCCCAGCCTTGAGCTGCCCTAGCTGCCAAAGGTCCGCCTCGATCACCGTCACCGGGCAGACAAACCCGCCCAAGCTCGGGCCATCCGGCCCCAGAATCACTGGCATGTCACCGGTGAAATCCACCGCACCGATGGCGTACGGATTGTCGTGAATATTCGACGGATGCAGCCCGGCCTCGCCACCGTCGGCCCGCACCCATTCAGGCTTCGGCCCGATCAGCCGCACTCCGGTGCGGCTGGAGTTGAAGTGCACTTCCCACTGCGTGGAGAAGAAGGTGCCAATGTAGTTTTCGGTGAAATATTCCGGGGCGCCATGAGGGCCGTAGATCACCCGAATCTGCCGCACGGCGGGCAACTCGGTAACGTGTTGTGTCGCCAGGTTTTGCCCGGCGCTGCGGTCGCTCAAGGCCGGAATATGCAATACGTCCCCTGCGCGCAATGCACGACCGGCATGGCCGCCAAACTGGCCGAGGGTAAAGGTACTTTTGCTGCCCAGATAGTCCGGCACTTGCACGCCGCCGCGCAGGCACAGATAGCTGCGCGCACCTGCACCGCCAATGGTGCCGAGGCTCAAAGTGGCACCGGCGGGAATCAATAATGCGGTATTCATCGGCACCGCTTCACCGTTCAACATCAACGCAATCACCGCACCCGTAACGGCCACCACCGCCTCACAATTGAAACGCAGCAGCGGCCCGCTCATGGTCACTTCCAGCGCCGCTGCACCTTGATCGTTACCCAGCAAGCGATTGCCCAGACGCAGCGCCCGGCTGTCCATCGGCCCCGACGGCGGCACGCCCACCGCCCAGTAACCGAGGCGTCCCGGAGAGTCCTGAACGCTGGTCTGCGTGCCGGCGCTGAGCACTTCGAAGGTGTTGGCTTGATAGACTAGACCTTCCAGGCAACGGGTCCACGGCTGGCCGCTGGCAAAGGGCGTATCGAGCAGAATTTGCCGCAAGTAATCGCGGTTGGTTTCCACCCCGTACAGCAGGCTGTCGCCCAGAGCTTGATGCAGATCGACGCGCGCGGCTTCGCGAGTCGGTGCCCAGCTGATGACCTTGGCGATCATCGGATCGAAGTATGGCGGGATCTCGCAACCGGCCTCGACCCAAGTGTCGATGCGCAGGTGTTTGCCATCGGTAACCGGGAAATTGACGGCAGTGAGCAGACCTGGACTCGGCTGGAAATCCCGACCCGGATCTTCAGCATAGAGTCGTGCCTGAATCGCATGACCGTTGGCTTTCAATCCCTGACTCAACTCGCGCAGCGGCGGCAAATCACCGGCCGCCAATTCCACCATCCAGCGCACCAGGTCCACGCCCCACACTTGTTCGGTGACACCGTGCTCCACCTGCAAACGGGTGTTCACTTCCAGAAAATAAAAACGCTGGGCATCGCTGTCGAAGACGAATTCCACAGTGCCCGCGCTGCGGTAATTCACCGCTTTGGCCAGTTTGATTGCTGCTGCACAGAGTTCCTCGGCCATGCCCTCGGGCAGGTTCGGTGCCGGGGTTTCTTCGAGGACTTTCTGGTTGCGTCGCTGCACTGAGCAGTCGCGTACGCCGAGGGCAAGCACCTCGCCCTGGCCGTCGCCGAATACCTGCACTTCCAGATGCCGGGCGCGTTGGATGTACTTTTCGATGAACACGCCGGCGTCGCTGAAATTATTCTGACCAAGGCGTTTGACGGCGTCGAATGACTCGCTCAATTCGCAGGCGCTGCGGCACACGCGCATGCCGATGCCGCCACCGCCGGCGGTACTTTTGAGCATCACCGGGTAGCCGACCTGTTCGCCCGCTATCAACGCTGCATCGAGGCTATCGAGCAGCTCGGTACCTTCGAGCATTGGCACGCCGTGTTGCTTGGCCAGTGCGCGGGCGGTGTGCTTGAGGCCGAACACCCGCAGTTGCTCCGGTGTGGGGCCGACGAAAGCGATGTCGGCCGCTTCGCAGGCTTGGGCGAATGCAGCGTTTTCCGAGAGAAAGCCATAGCCGGGATGAATCGCAGTGGCGCCGGTGGCTTTTGCGATGGCGAGAATTTTATCCACGGCCAGATAAGTGCCAGCGGCAGCGCCTTCGCCGAGGCTGTGGGACTCAAAGGCTTGCAGGATATGCAGGCTGGCGGCATCGGCTTCGGAGTAAACGGCAACGCCCTTGACCTGCAATTCACCCAAGGTACGCAAGATGCGGCAGGCAATGGCGCCGCGGTTGGCAATAAGGACTTTTTCGAACATGGCATAACCCCCGGAGGCGATAACGCATCAGCCTCGACCTGGGATGCGGGCCGTCCCGCAGTTTTTCGATAAGCGTCGAGGTCGTCCTCGGCGGCAGAGTTATTAAACTTGAAACCACCGCTGCCCCCCTGCAGGAGCGGGCTTGCTCGCGATGGGGCCAGCACACTCAACAATGATGTCGACTGACACACTGCTATCGCGGGCAAGCCCGCTCCCACAGGGTTTAGTGGTGTTTTTACTTTTTGAGGCACTGGCCGGAACGGGCTTGGCACAAGGCAAACAACCACCGCCGCAAACGTGGAAATTTCAGTTCCATACCAGCACCTGCGCAGGAGTCGGGTTGTAGGCGTTGCATGGGTTGTTCAGTTGCGGGCAGTTGGAGATCAGCACGATCACGTCCATCTCGGCCCGCAGGTCGACGTATTTGCCCGGTGCCGAAATCCCGTCTTCGAAGGTCAAGCCACCGTCGGCCGTCACCGGCACGTTCATGAAGAAGTTGATGTTCGGCCCGATGTCGCCCTTGCCCAGCCGACCATCGTGGACACAGGCGCGCAGGTAGTTGTCGCGACAGCTGTGCATGTAGCGTTTCTCCAGCGCATAACGCACGGTGTTGCTCTCCTGGGCGCAGGCACCGCCGAGGGTGTCGTGACGCCCGCAAGTGTCGGCGACGATGGTCAGCATCGGTTTGCCGAGGTTGGAATAGAGCACGCTGCCGGTGCTCAGGTAGACGCTGTTCTGCCGACGCAACGTGCGCTGTACGTCATAGCGCTCCTTGGGATTGGCCAGGCTGTAGAACAAGGTGTCCACGGCCTGATTGCCTTCCAGGTCGAGGATGCGCAAGGTCTGGCCGGCCTTGACCTCCATCAGCCAGGGTTCGCCGGCGGGGATGGTGGCGCGGTACACCGCGGTTTCAGGCAGTTGTTGAGTGGTGGCGATAGCGAGTGACATGGCAGCGATCCTCAGGCGAACAGACGGTCGGTGTTGATGAAGCCGCGCTCGTTTTCCGGGCGCGAGGTGCGGCAGTGTTCGGCAACACTCGCATCGGCGTTCATCCAGCTGAGCTTCAGCGGTTTGGGTGCGTACTCAGGCGCCGGGTCCATCGGATGTTGCAGCGCGGTGAGCACCACCAGGGTGTCCATCGGTGCGTACAACTCGATGTAGTCACCTGCCTTGGAATGGCCTTCGACAAAGTGGAAACGCCCGGCCTCATCGACGTTCACACGGCTGAACAGGTTGAGGGTCATCAACAGATCGGACAGGCCCAACCCCCACTTGCCCAACTCCACCAACAGGTTGTCGGTGCCGTTGCGGAAGAAGCCGTTGCGCAGTTCCTGATAGCGGCCCGCACCGTATTTTTCCGCGACCTCTTCAGCGCACAGCACGCCGCCGAGGCTGTCGCTCCAGCCGCAAGTATCGGCAGTGATTGCCGCCAATACGCGGCCCATGTCCGAGTACAGGCAATGACCGGTGGTGAGTTTGGCGGTGTGTTGGCATTTGAGGCTGTCGGGCAGGTTCAGGCGTTCGGTTTTTTCATGGGCGTTGAGCAGCGTCAGGCTGACGTTGGCACCGCCTCGCAGGTCGGTCAGGCGCAGCAATTGGCCGCGTTTCAGAACGAAGGAACGATGGCCGCCGCCGGGGAGCATTTCTTCGGCGAAGGGCGCAAACAGTTGGGTCGAATCAGTCATGTGTAGATTCCTCTAAGCGATGCGAAGCGAATCTGCCAACGGAGCCGGCAGGGCGTCGACGGCGGCGCGATTGGCGCGGCGGTCGCTGTTCAAAGGGATGTCGTAGGTGATGCGTGCGCCATAGGCGCCGGGGGCGTGCGGATCGACGCGGACCTTGTCGAATACCAGCAAACGGGTGCCGAGGCTGAAACCTTCGGAGAGGTCGTGGGTGACCATGAACACCGTCAGCTGTGTCTCGCGCCACAGTTCCAGCAGCAAGCCGTGCATGTCCTTGCGGATGCCCGGATCGAGCGCGCCGAAGGGTTCGTCGAGCAGCAGCACGCGCGGCTTCATGATCAGCGCCTGGGCGATTGCCAGCCGTTGTTGCATACCGCCGGAGAGCTGGGCCGGGTACTTGTCCAGCGAGTGACCGAGACCGACTTTGTGCAGCAGCACCGAAGCCTGTTCCCGCGCCTCGTGTTTGGCGCTGCCGAACAACCGTCCCAGCAGGGGCGAGCGCGGCAGTTCGAGGCCGAGGGCGACGTTGTCCAGCACGCTCAGGTGCGGGAACACCGAGTAGCGCTGGAATACCACGCCACGGCTGGCATCCGGTTCGCTGGCCAAGGCCTGGCCGTCCAACAGAATCTCACCGCGACTGGCCCGTTCCTGGCCCAGCAGTAGCCGCAGGAAAGTCGATTTACCGCAACCTGAAGCACCAACGAGTGTGCAGAACTCACCTTCGTTGACGTTCAGGTTCAGACCCTCGAGCACGACCTGATCGGCGTATTGCTGCCAGACGTTTTTTACTGTGATGAAGCTCATGCGCGGGCCCCCTCATACCAAGGGAACGCCCGTTGGGTCAGGCGTTTCAGGCCCCAATCCATCAGCCAGGCAAGCAGGGTGATCCAGACGACATAGGGCAGGATCACGTCCATCGCCAGGTAGCGGCGCACCAGGAAAATCCGATAGCCGAGACCATCGGTGGAGGCGATGGCTTCGGCAGCGATCAGGAACAACCACGCCGAACCCAGCATCAGCCGCAGCGAGATCAACAGACGCGGCAACAATTGCGGCAGCACCACGCGCAGCATCAAGGTCCAGGTCGACGCGCCAAGCGTCTGCGCCTTGATCAGCAACTCGACCGGGATTTCCCGGGCGCGCTGCTCCAGATCGCGGGCCAGGCACGGGGTTATACCAATCACGATCAGCATCACTTTCGACAACTCCCCCAGCCCGAACACGATGAACAGAATCGGCAGGATCGCCAGCGGCGGCACCATCGACAGCACGGTGAGTACCGGCGACAACGGTGCGCCAAACAGCGGCAGGGTCCCGGCGGCGATGCCCAGGCACAGCCCGGCCAACGCACTGATGCCGAGGCCGATGGCCAGCCGTCGCAGGCTGGCGGCGCTGTCTTGCCAGAGCAGGTATTCACCGGTGCGGGTGTCGGCCGTGAAGGCCAGGCGTTTCACTGCGTCGCTCATCTGCACGGCACTGGGCAGCAGTTTGTCGTTGGGGTTGTCCATCAGCCGATCGGCCGAGCCCATGAAGTAGGCGAACAACACCAGGGCGAACGGCAGGATCACCAATAGCAGGCGACTTGGGCGATCCGGGTGGCGATTGATCAGGCGCATGGCCTAGTCCTCCGTTATTACAACTTGGAGTCGGCAGCCATCTGCACGTAGCTGGGGTCGAAGCGCAGCTTGAGGTTGGTCTTGTCGCCGCTGGTCACGCCATTGGCGAAGGCCATGCCGATGGCGCTGGTGTCCTTGGCGCCTTCACCCAGCAAGCCGTGCTGAAAGGAAAACTCGGCGACCTTGCGCATGGTGTCGGGCAGTTGCTTGCTGGTGGAGAATTCCAGCGCTTCTTTCGGTGTGGCGAACAGTTTGGTGGTGTCGAGTTGCGCCTGGAAACCGGCCAGGTCGGTGCCCGAAGCTTTGGCCATGTGTTCGAGGGCGGCTTTGCTGGCGGCGTTTTTGGCGTTCATCAACTCCACCACTTCGAACCAGGCACCGGTCAGGGCTTTGCCCAAGGCCGGGTTGTCTTTGAGGGTGACGCTGTTGACCACCATCATGTCCATGATTTCGCCGGGAACCTGGCTGGAGTTGAAGACTTCGGTCACGCCGGGCTTGGCCTTGATGTCCGAGAGCATCGGGTTCCAGGTGGTGACGGCGTTGACCTGGTCGGTGTTGAAGGCGGCCGAGATGTCGGCGTCGGAGGTGTTGACCACTTTCAGGTCTTTCTCGGTAAGGTCCACCGAATCGAGTGCCCGGGCCAATAGATAGTGGGACACCGAGAGCTCCACCAAATTGACGTCCATGCCCTTGAGGTCGGCGACTTTCTTGCCTTCGCCTTTGAGCACGATGCCGTCGTTGCCATTGGAGAAGTCGCTGACGATCAGCGCTGTGCTATCGACGCCACCGGCAGCCGGAATGGTCAGCGCATCCATGTTGGTCATGGTGCAGCCGTCGAACTGGCCGGCGGTGTATTGGTTGATGGATTCGACGTAATCGTTGAGCTGCACCACATCGATTTTGATGCCGTACTTTTTCGCCCATTTGTCGACGATGCCTTGGCTGCCGGCATATTCCCAGGGCATCCAGCCGGCATAAATAGTCCAGCAGACGCTGAAATGGTCTTTTTGTGCGGCCTGGGACGAGACGCTCACGAGGGCTGCAAAAGCAGCGGCGAGCAGGGCGGGTAAACGAAGTCGGGACATGGTGTGGTTCTCCAGTTGATCAAGGGCGGACAGGAAGGCAGCGGCACCGCGAACGGTGGCTTGTCTCCCGGGCTTTTGTCCCGCCGTGTAACCTCAACTGGAGGTCGCCAACTCTCGGACCAGCCACTCGCCTAAGCGAGCCGGAACCCTAGTCAGCCATTGCAAATTGTGGTGCCGCGAACCTGTGATGACTCCTGCACGTCTTTGATAAAGCGAGAGCCGTGCCAAGTCGGTTTGAGCCCTCTGGCTGGGGGCATGGAGGGGAAGGGGGAGATGAACGGAGGCGCGCGCCTTGCCTTCTCATGGTGCGTTGGCGCATGGGTATGCACCGTAGAAGGACGGTTGCCCGCTGATCTGAAGGTCAACGCCGTCTGGCACTCGGGGCCGGTTTGAAAGTCAAAACAAATGTCAGTCGACTGCTGTTTGCGGGTCTTTCAGGAGGCCTCCATGCTCTGTCAAAAAATGCTCCGTCGCTTACTGTTCAGTGTGTTTATCGGTTTGGGTCTGTCCGGCTGTTACTACTACGCAGGCTCTGGCGATTTCTATCCGACACCTTATTACTACCCCGGTTATTACTACTCACCTTACTACTACGGCGGCCCGCGTTTTTACGGGGGTTATCGTTATTATTATTTCAGTGGGCCCCGTCATTACCATGGTGGGCACCATCGCGGGCACCGTTAATCCGCTCATCGATACAACGGCGTGTCCGGCCTCACGGACGCGCCGTTTTCTTAAGGCTGGATGAAAAACCTTTCATCGGCTACTTGTTTCAACGTGTTGCGGGAGCGCACCAGATTCCGAATTCACTGTCTGATATTTCGACAGTCGCCGAACCATTGACTGTCGCCTGCCAGCGTCGCTGGTGTGGCTCACTCGCGGTCCAGGAGGCCGCCATGCTCTGTCAAAAAAAGCTCCGCCAAATTCTGCTGATTGTTTTATCGGGATTGTCTCTTGGTGCGTGCGTGCCCTATTCCGATGGAGGATCCAGCTACTACCGTTCCGAGGTCTATACGTCCCCAGCGCCGTATTACTCCGGTGGCGGGTCTTATTACTCTGACGGTCGTTACTACTCGGCCCCGCGCAGGTATTACTCACCGCCTGCACGGTATTACCAGCCATCGCCGCGTTATTACCACCAGCCGCGGGTTTATCAACCGTCCCCGCGTTATTATCAACCGGCCCCGCGCTATTACCAGTCGGCGCCACGAGCAGACTACCGGGTCTATCAGAATCGTGGATGGGACCGTCATGACCGTCGTGACCGTGGCGGCTGGGATGGCCGTCACCGCGGCGGCCGAGGCGATGACCATCGAGGCCACAACAGGTCGGATTATCGTGGCGGTCGGGGCGATCACCGTGATGGCGATCGGGGTGGCCGAGACAACCACCGGTAAACCACTCAATAAAAAAGCGGCGCATGAAACGCCGCTTTTTTTGTGTCCCGAAACTCAGTACTCCGACAGGTCAGCCAAAGGATGCCGGCCTTCCCAGACCTTATGGAAATGCGCCTCCACCGCCGCCTCTGGCACATTGTTGATGTCCGGCCAGTGCCAGTGAGGTTTCTGGTCCTTGTCGATCAACCGCGCTCGCACGCCTTCGCTGAACTCCGGATGACGGCAGCAGTTGAGGCTCATGGTGTATTCCATCTGAAAAACTTGAGCCAACGATAGATGCCGGGCGCGATCGATCTGTTCCCACACCAGATGAGCGGTCAGGGGCGAGCCTTCAGTCATGGTTTTGGCGGCACGACTGAGCAGCAGATCGGGGTGATCGCGCAGCGCACTGATGGCCTTCCAGGCGCATCGAACGTCGCTGACATCGAGCAGTTCGTCGATCTGCTCGCGTCGAGGCAACCACTGGGCTTCGGGCAGCTGCGCAATCGCTTCCTGCTGCAAGGCCTTGAGCAGGCTGTTGAGCTGCATGGCTGTTTGTTCCTGCCAGTTCAATTGCAGCAAACCTTCGAGCAGCTCATGCTGTTGATCATCGCGCAGGAAGCGGTCGGCGAGGTCCAGATCGATCGCATCACGACCGTTCATCTGGGCGCCGGTCAGGCCGAGAAACAATCCGAGCTTGCCGGGCAACCGCGACAGAAACCAGCTGGCGCCGACGTCCGGGTACAAGCCGATGCCGATCTCCGGCATCGCCAACCGGCTGCTCGGCGTGACAATCCGAATGCTCGCCCCTTGTAGCAGCCCCATGCCACCGCCCAGTACGTACCCATGACCCCAGCAGATCAGCGGTTTCGGGTAGGTGTGCAGGTTGAAGTCGAGGCGATATTCTGCTGCAAAGAAGTGCGCAGCCAAGGGCGGCACTTCGCCGGGATGGGCGCGACACGCCTCCACCAGGCTGCGTACTTCGCCGCCGGCACAAAAAGCCTTGGCGCCATTGCCGCGCAGCAGCACGCAAACGATCTGTGGCTCCTTGGCCCAGGCGTCCAGTTGATCGCGCAGGGCGTTTATCATCGGCAAGGAGAGGGCGTTGAGAGACTTTTCGGCATCCAGGCTGGCGATGCCGATGCGTGCGCCGTCGGTGCCGGTGAGTTCTTCGAAGTGCAGATTCATCGTGACCTCGATCGGGAATTTGAGCGTTCAGTATGATCGCTCTATAGGAAAGTGCCGGATCTGCGTCAGATCAATTGACAAGCGTGATGGGCTTTCCTAGGGTTCGCCCCATTGTTTTTGCCGGATGTAACCATGACTGCTGACGACCGTATCAAACTCGAACCGAGCTGGAAGGAGGCACTGCGTGCCGAATTCGACCAGCCTTACATGGCAGAGTTGCGCACATTCCTGCAACAGGAACGCGCGGCGGGCAAGGAGATCTATCCACCCGGACCGATGATTTTCAACGCGCTCAATTCCACGCCGCTGGACAAGGTCAAAGTGGTCATTCTCGGTCAAGACCCTTACCACGGCCCGGGTCAGGCCCATGGGTTGTGCTTCTCGGTGCAACCGGGCGTGCCGGCACCGCCGTCGCTGGTGAACATCTATAAAGAATTGAAACGCGACCTGAACATCGACATTCCCAACCATGGCTACCTGCAGAGTTGGGCAGAGCAGGGCGTGTTGATGCTCAACACCACCATGACCGTGGAACGCGCGAATGCCAACGCCCATGCGGGCAAGGGCTGGCAATATTTTACCGACCGCATTATCGAAGTGGTCAGTGAACATCAGCCACATCTGGTGTTCCTGCTATGGGGCGCGCATGCCCAGAGCAAGCAGAAACTCATCGACGCCACCAAACACCTGGTGCTGACTTCGGTCCATCCGTCGCCGCTGTCCGCCTATCGCGGCTTCCTCGGATGCGGGCACTTCAGTCGGGCGAACAAGTTTCTGGAGCAGAATGGCGAGACGCCGATCGAGTGGCGGTTGCCGGCGGTCTGATGTGTTGGCCGGGAGGGCCCCTTCGCGAGCAAGCCCGCTTGTGTCTTGCGCAGGACTTAGACTGAAGATGAGAGCGGTGAGTGGCAAGCTGAACGCCCGGAGTGCTAGCAGCACGTGTGGGAGCCCATGCTGCCATTCACCTCTCCACTCTGGTTATTGAGCCCGAACAGTTGAACGAGCCGACCTCGAACATTACAAGCGTGGAGCCCAACCAGAGCGCTCTCATTTATGAGTGTAAGAGGGTTTAGCCATGTTTTCCTGCGCAGGCATTGATGTTTCCAAAGACAGTCTGGAAGTCTGGATTAATTCGCAAGGCATTGGTGCGAGTTTTCCGAACAGCGCCAGTGGTTTCCCGGTGCTGATTGATTGGTTAAAAGGCTTCGAAGTCACCCGCGTGTTACTGGAAGCCACCGGTGGCTACGAGCGGGGGCCCATGAAGGTGCTTCAAAGGGGCGGCTTTGACGTCTTACGAATCAATCCTCGTCGGGCGAAAGATTTTGCCAAGGCAATGGGTTATCGCGCTAAAACAGACGCGATAGATGCGCGGCTTCTCGCCGAATTTGCAACGATTATAAAGGACGCCGATAGCCGTATCACCAGCGCCGAACAGGACAATTTGCGTGCGCTGGTACAGCAACGCGAAAACTTTGTTCAGCAGCAAAGTGACGACAGGCGGCGTATCAAAACGGCTTCTGTCGACTCGATAAAACCCTTGTTGCAAAGCCATATCGACTATTTAGATCAGGCAATAAAGTCGATAGAACAGCTGATCTGCCAAAGCGCCAAAGACCTGGACAGTGAAAAAATTGCCCGCTTGCGCTCGGTTAAGGGACTAGGGCTCGTGACCGCAGCCAGCATCATGGCCTACCTGCCTGAGCTGGGAGAGGTTGGACGGCACGAGATCGCAGCACTGGCAGGGATCGCCCCTTACAACGACGACAGCGGCAACCACGAAGGGCCTCGTCATATAAGCGGTGGCCGATTTGCCGTGCGACGTGCGATGTACATGGCCAGTTGGGCTGTGATTTTGCGACAACCCGAGTTCAAAGCCCGATATGACGCGCTTCGCCTGAGAGGTAAATGCGCGAAAGTGGCGCTGATCGCCTGCATGCGGGTGTTGTTGATAAGGCTGAACGCGATGATCCGTGACCAAACTGAGTGGAGAGAGCAGGCAGCCTAAACAGACTGCTTGCTCATTTGGGAAATCACATGGTTTGAGACTGTGGAAGTTCGGCTGCCCTTTGATCAAACTTCAAAATAAAAGACATCAAGACAGTTGCTCCCACATTAGACCGAGTTGTCCAGGCATACACGGTCTAATGTGGGAGCGGGCTTGCTCGCGAAGAGGGCGACTCGGTCTATCAGGGAGAATCCGGCTCCCGGTTCCAATACCGAAACAACGGTTCCGCCAGAAACAATACAAACAACAACCGCATCACCTGCATCGCCGTCACCAATGGCACCGACAGTTGCAGGGTCTCCGCCGTCAGGCTCATCTCAGCAATCCCGCCGGGCATCATGCCCAAGGTCAGCGAGCGCAGATCCAGATGGGTCAGCGCACTCAACCCCAATGCCGCCAAAGTGGCGATCAACATGGTCAACACCGTGCCCAGCAGGGTTCGGCCCATGAACGACGGTGCCCGCCGGAAGAACTGCCGATTGAAGTGACACCCCAACCCACTGCCAATCAACCACTGGCCAATCTGACTGCCGCCGTTGGGCAGACCGATGTGCAGGTCCCAGGCAATGCTCACCGTCGCAGTCACCAACAACGGCCCGAACAGCCAGGGGTTGGGTTGACGCAGGCGCTGCCAGATCCAGGCGGCAAGGGCGCCGGCCGGGAACAGAATGGCCAGCCACCACCCGTTGACGGTCGTTGGATGCAAGACCGGCGCACCGTCGCCCAACAGGTACTTGAACGCCGCCGGCACACACAGCACCACCACCAATACTCGCAAACTCTGCCCCGCCGCGACACGGCTGAGCACCGCGCCGTTGCGCGCGCCGAGGTTGACCATCTCCCCGGAGCCGCCGGGCATGCTGGAAAAGAACGCCGTGGCGCGATCTTCCCCGGTGCGCCGCATCAACCAGACCCCGACCACCGCGGACAGGCTGGTGACCAGTGCACCGAAGAAGATCAAACCGAAGTGGCTCAGCACCTGCTCCATCACCACCGGGGTGAAGTGCAGGCCGATGCCGATGCCGACAACCCACTGGCCGCACTTGCGGCCGCCAGGGATTTCCGCCAATTGCCAGGGAGTCAGACAGCGCACCAGGATGATCGCCAGCAACGAGCCAACCATCCACGGCAGTGGCCAGCCGATCTGGCTGGCGAGGTAACCGCCCAGCAGACCGACCAGCGGTGTTCCCCACCAGCTTTTGAAGGGGGGCCGATCAGACATCGGCGATAGCGCGTCGGGCGACCGAACGTTTGCGCCAGATGCGCAGCAGCGGCATCAGCAGCATGATTGCAGTCAGCACCCAGCAACCGAACGTGATCGGGCTCGACCAGAGGATTTCCAGTGCACCGTTGGAAATCGACAGGGCGCGACGCAGATTCTGTTCCATCAACCCACCGAGAATGAAGCCCAGCAGCACTGGCGACAACGGGAAGTCTAGCTTGCGCAGGATGTAGCCGAAGATGCCGATGCCGATCATCAGGAACAGGTCGAAGGTTGTGGCGTGAACCGCGTAGACACCGATCCCGGTGATGATCGCAATCACCGGCACCAGCGCCCAGTTTGGCACGGCGAGGATGCGGGTAAAGATGCGGATCATCGGGATGTTGAGGATCACCAGCATCACGTTGGCAACGAACAACGACGCGATCAGGCCCCAGACGATGTCCGGTTGTTGCTGGAACAGCAGCGGACCCGGGGTGATGTTGTACAGCGACAATGCGCCGATCATCACCGCCGTGGTACCCGAACCTGGAACACCGAGGGTCAGCATCGGCACCAGGGCACCGCAGGCTGCGCCGCCGATAGCGGTTTCTGGAGCCGCGAGGCCGCGCATATCGCCTTGTCCGAAAGTGCCCTTGGCACCGGCGATACGTTTTTCGGTCATGTAGGCCACCGCGCTGGCCAGCGTCGCGCCGGCACCCGGCAACACACCCATGATAAAGCCCAGCAAACCGCAACGGACGTTCACCACGAACACCGCCGAGGCTTCCTTGAAGTTGAACATCATGCGCCCGGTGGCTTTCACCGCTTCCTGGCCCCGGTGGGTTTTTTCCAGCAGCAGGAGGATTTCGCTGATGGAGAACAGGCCCAACACCAGCACGACGAACTGAATGCCGTCCGTCAGATGAATGTTATCCCCGGTGAAACGGTATACGCCGCTGTTGGCGTCGATCCCGACGCTCGACAGAAACAGACCGATCAGCGCTGCAATGAAGGTCTTGAGCGGTCGGTCGCCGGCCATGCCGCCGAGACAGACGATCGCAAACACCATCAGCACGAAATACTCCGCCGGACCGAAGGCAATCGCCCATTTCGCCAGCAGCGGGGCGAACAGCACCATGCCGCAAGTCGCGATGAAGGCACCGATGAACGAACTCCACGCCGACAGTGACAGCGCTACACCGGCCAGACCCTTGCGGGCCATCGGGTAACCGTCGAGGGTGGTCATGACGGTGGAGGCTTCGCCCGGAATGTTCAGCAGGATCGAGCTGATCCGGCCGCCGTATTCGCAACCCAGGTACACCGCCGCCAGCAGGATCAGCGCCGACTCCGGTGGCAGGCCGAGGGCGAACGCGATGGGAATCAGCAACGCCACGCCGTTGATCGGCCCCAGTCCCGGCAACAGCCCGACGACGGTGCCGATCAAGGTGCCGCACAATGCGGTCACCAGGTTGTACGGGCTCAGCGCGACGCCGAAGCCCTGACCCAAATAGCCAAGAGTATCCATATCAGTTCTCCAGAACGTCGAGCACGCCCAACGGCAGTGGCACGTCCATCAACTTGTCGAACAGCAGATAAAGACCGATGGCCATCAGGCTGATGATCACCGCGCTGGGCAGCCAGCGGCCGCCATACAGGCGTGCCATCGGGACCCCGATCAGAATGCTGGCGACGATGAAACCAAGGGGTTCGAAGGCCCCGGCGAACACCAGCAACAGCAGCACGCAGATGCCGATTTTGATCAGGGTTTCGCGGTCCAGTTTCGGGTCGTCATCGCTGTGCACGATCGGCGCCGGCCGAAATACCATGTACAGCAAGGCCAGGCCCATCAGGCCGAGCATCAGCAGAGGGAAGGCGCGAGGGCCGACCGGTTCGTAGGAAAAAGCCGCTTGATACGGCCACGCCATCAGCGCCAGGCCGACACAGGCCAGCAACAGCACCGAAGCAAAAATGCGTTGTATGAGCATGAGGAACTCCTGGGCCACGACCCCGAGAACCGGGGCCGCAGCCGCTAGACAGAGGCGATCACTGGATCAGGCCGAACTCTTTGGCCAGCACTTTGTAGTCCGCGACCTGCTTCTTCACGTAGGTGTCCAGCTCTTGGCCGGTCATGGCGAACGGGAACAGTTCACGCTGGTCGCGCAGTTTGGCGAAATCCTCGGAAGCCAGCAGTTTGTCGAAGGCGTCTTTCCACCAGGCGTAGTCTTCGTCGCTGACTTTTGGCCCGAGGTAGAAACCGCGAACCACCGGCCAGACGATGTCGTAGCCTTGCTCTTTAGCCGTCGGAATGTCTTTCATTTCCGGCTCGTCCAGACGCTTCTCGGAGAACACCGCCAGCAGACGCATGTCGCCACTCTGAATGTGTGGCATGGAGTCGGAGATGTCGGTGCTGCCGACCTGGATGTGGCCACCGAGCAGGGCGGTGGCAATTTCACCACCGCCTTCGAGAGCGACGTAACGCAGGTCACGGGGATTGATCCCGGCCGCCTTGGCGATCAATGCGGTCTGCATCCAGTCCTGGCTGCCGACGGTGCCGCCGGAACCGATCACCACTTTGCTCGGATCTTTCTTCAGGGCCTGAACCAGATCGTCCAGGGTCTTGTAAGGCGAATCGCTTTTCACCGCGATGGCGCCATAACTGGTGCCGACGGCGGCGAGCCAGCGGACGTTGGTTTCATCGAAACGACCGAATTTGCCTTGCGCCAGGTTCAGCAGCGAACCGCTGGACCACGCCACCAGCGTGCCGGCGTCGGCCGGACGCTGGGCGACCACTGCGTTGTACGCCACCGCGCCGACACCGCCGGGCATGTAGGTCACGCGCATCGGTTTGGTCAACAGTTTTTCGTTCACCAGCGCGCTTTGCGCCAGTTTACAGGTCAGGTCGAAACCGCCGCCTGGCGAGGCCGGGGCGATGCATTCCGGGCGCTTGGGTTCGGCCATCAATTGGCTGGCAAACAGCACACAGCTGGCGGCTAGAGCAACTTTACGCAGTGATAAGTTCATTTGAGTCTCCACGGGCATTATTGTTATTGGACGTGATGTTTACCAAAGGGCAACGCTATAGCTCACCAGCAGACGCACTTCATCGGCATCGCGAGCGGAGTAGTTGGAACGGTAGGTGGCATTGCGCAGGCGTACGGCGACGTCTTTCAGGGTGCCGCTTTGTACGACGTATTTGATCTCGGTGTTGCGTTCCCACTCTTTGCCTTCGTCGCCGTTCTTGAGCTTGATGTTGTCACCGCTCAGGTAACGGCTCATGAAGCTCAGGCCCGGAATGCCGAGTTTGGCGAAGTCATAGTCGTAACGTGCCTGCCAGGAACGTTCTTCGGCACCGGCAAAGTCATTGATCTGCACGAAGTTGACCAGGTACGGATCGCTGCCATCGACGTAGGGGAAGGCACTGTCCCCCGACATGTGCTGATAACCGGCGCTGAATTTATGCCCGCTCAAGGCATAGCTCACCATCCCGTTCAGGGATTTGTTGTCGATCTTGCCGCCCCGTGCTGCGCCTTCGTCGTCACTGATGGCCAATCGCAGATCGGTGCCGAACGTGCCGGGGCCGAACGGTTGCGACGCGACAACGCCGAGGAAGTGCTGGTTGTAGACTTCATCGAGTTGGGCGAAGTGGTAGCTGCCGGTGATCTTGTCGGCGAACTTGTAGTCCACGCCGCCAAAGTCAAAATGCTTGCCGGCCACGGTGCCGGCGAAGCGGCTGTTCTTGTTGTTGAGGGCGATGTCCTCGAAGTCGGTACTGTCGCGGTCCTTGGCTTTCTCCAGACGCCCGCCGGTGAAGGTCAGGTTCTTGATCTCTTTGGAGGTCAGCAAACCGCCTTCAAAGGTCTGCGGCAGAATGCGCCCGTCGTTGGGCTTGAGGATCGGCAGTTCCGGAATCAGGCTGCCGATTTTCAGTTCCGTGACGGAGATCTTCACTTTGCCGGTCAGGCCGAGCTTGGAATACTCGTCCGCCGCGCGCCCGTCGTCATGGGTCGGCAGCAGGCCGGTGCCGGTGCGATCCGGACTCGAATCGAGTTTTACCCCCAGCATACCCAGCGCATCGACACCGAACCCCACAGTGCCGTCGGTGTAACCCGATTGCAGATTGAGCATGAACCCCTGGGCCCATTCGTCCCGCTTGGATTGCTGGGCGCTGGTGCCGTCGCGAAAGTCGCGGTTGAAATACATGTTGCGGGTTTCGAAGGTTGCCGTACTGTCTTCGAAGAAGGCAGCCTGGCTCAACGGCGAAAAGCCGGCGAGGGCGGCGGCGCTGACAAGGGCGGTCTGGCTGAGACGGGAAAAACGAGCAGGCGGGTGAGCCTGAAGCTGCATGGACAGCATGGTGACGTACTCCGTTTATTGTTCTTATTGGCGAAAACGCTTCGAGGCGTTTCTCGTACTGCTATGGGCACTGGCAACGGCAGTCGAAACTGTCCGTGGCTGGACTCTAACCGGCCAACCTTTCGCTAACCTTTCAGCTGACTTTCACTGTTTTCGCGCTTCACAGCGACGGATGCGGCTGTAAACTCCGCGCCAAAGAATGGCGTCGACCATCCCTGAATGAGGTAAAGATCCATGCGTGTTCTGCTCGTTGAAGACCATCTGCAGCTTGCCGAAAGTGTCGCTCAGGCGCTCAAGAGCACCGGGCTGACCGTGGATGTGTTGCACGACGGTGTGGCGGCCGACCTGGCCTTGAGCAGCGAGGAATACGCCGTGGCGATCCTCGATGTCGGCCTGCCGCGCATGGATGGCTTCGAAGTGCTGGCGCGCCTGCGGGCCCGGGGCAAGAACCTGCCGGTGCTGATGCTGACCGCCCGCAGCGACGTCAAGGATCGGGTTCACGGCCTGAACCTTGGGGCTGACGATTACCTGGCCAAACCTTTCGAGCTGACCGAGCTCGAAGCCCGGGTAAAAGCCTTGCTGCGCCGCAGTGTGCTCGGCGGTGAACGCCAGCAGCGTTGTGGCGTGCTGGCCTACGACCTGGACACACGGCGCTTCACCCTCGGCGAAGAATTGCTGACCCTGACCTCTCGCGAACAGGCGGTGCTCGAGGCCCTGATCGCCCGTCCCGGTCGAGTGATGAGCAAGGAGCAACTGGCCGCCCAGGTCTTCGGCCTGGACGAGGAGGCCAGTCCCGATGCCATCGAAATCTACGTCCACCGCTTGCGCAAGAAACTCGACGGCCAACCGGTGGCCATCGTGACCTTTCGCGGCCTTGGCTATCTGCTGGAAAGCCGCGATGCATAAGCTCAGCAGCCTGCGGTGGCGGTTGCTGTGGAACCTCGCGCTGCTGCTGGTGGTGTTGATGCTCGCCAGTGGTTTGAGCGCCTATTGGAATGGTCGCGAAGCCGCCGACACCGCTTATGACAGGACCTTGCTGGCCTCCGCCCGGACCATCGCCGCCGGCTTGTCCCAGCGCGACGGCAGCCTCAGCGCCAACGTGCCCTACGTGGCCCTGGACACGTTCGCCTACGACAGCGCCGGGCGAATTTTTTACCTGGTCAATGACATCAATCAGAAGTTGATCTCGGGCTACGAAAACCTGCCGGCACCGCCGCCGGGAACACCGCGCACCGATGACTATCCAGCGCTGGCGCGTTTTTATAACGCCACTTATCAAGGGCAAAACGTGCGGGTGGTCAGCCTGCTCAAAGCGGTCAGCGAACCGAACATGAACGGCATGGCGGAAATCCGCGTGGCGGAAACCGATGAGGCACGGGTCCGTATGGCTCGCAGCCTGATGGCCGATACGTTGTTGCGTCTGGGCATGCTGGCAATCGGTGCGTTGCTGCTGGTGTGGTTTGCGGTCAGTGCGGCGCTGCGTCCACTGGAGCGCTTGCGCACCGCGGTGGAAGAGCGTCAACCCGATGACTTGCGGCCCTTGCCGCTGGTGGAAGTGCAGCACGAGCTGGGGCCGCTGGTGCGCGCGCTCAATCACTTTACCGAGCGTTTGCGCGGGCAGTTCGAGCGCCAGGCGCAATTCATCGCCGATGCCGCCCATGAACTGCGCACGCCGCTGGCGGCGCTCAAGGCACGTCTCGAACTGGGCTTACGCTCGAGCGAACCCGAAATCTGGCGCAGCACCCTGGAAACGGCCGCCCAGGGTACGGATCGCCTGACCCACCTGGCGAATCAATTGCTCTCGCTGGCACGGGTCGAGAATGGTGCCCGAGCCATCGCCGAGGGCGGTGCGCAGTTGCTCGACCTCAGTCAGCTGGCCCGTGAACTGGGCATGGCCATGGCGCCGTTGGCCCATGCACGTGGCGTGGCGCTGGCGCTGGAAGCCGACGAACCGGTGTGGCTGCGCGGCGAACCGACGTTGTTGAATGAACTGTTGAGCAACCTGGTGGACAACGCGCTGGCCCACACGCCACCGGGCGGCAATGTGATCCTGCGGGTCATGGCACCGGCGGTGCTGGAGGTCGAAGACGATGGCCCGGGAATTCCTCTTGAAGAGCGGGATCGGGTGTTCGAGCGTTTTTACCGGCGCAACCAGCAGGTGGCTGGCTCAGGGTTGGGCCTGGCGATTGTCGGTGAAATCTGCCGCGCCCATCTGGCGCAGATCAGCCTGCACGATGGCGAGCGGGCGGGGCTGAAGGTGCGGGTGAGTTTTATTGCAGGTGAGTGAGCACCGCCCTGTGGCGAGGGGGCTTGCTCCCGTTGGACTGCGCAGCAGTCCCTTTCTTTTTAGGTAGAGAGTGGGGCCGCTTCGCAGCCCAGCGGGAGCAAGCTCCCTCGCCACAGAAATCAGTAAAACATCGACCGCGAACCTTCCAGATCCTTGCACATCGCCTCGTTCTCCGGATCGATCCCCAGCTTCTTGAAGGCCGGCACACTGAAGGGGTCGATACGAGCCAGTGGATGATCGGTGTCCTTGTGACAGTACAGGCTGGCCACTTGCACCAGATCGACATAGTCGACCCGCTCCGATTGCCGCTTGAAATCCAGATACAGCCCCGGCAATTGCACCAGCATTTCCGGAAACTCCCAGACCCTGAGCAATTTATCGCCGAGCAGCGGATGAATCCGGTCGATCACATGGTTGAGGCTGACCGGGTCCGATAACAATTCATAGTGATCTTCGGCGTAGGTCAGGATCGGCAGCACGCCAATCTGATGCACGAGCCCGCCGAGCGCCGCCTGATCAGGCTTGAGCTGCGTATAGCTGCGGCACAACGCGTAACTGACGCCGGCGATTTCCAGGCTTTTGCGCCAGACCTCGCGCATTTTCTGTTCCACCACTTCGGAACGGGCGTTGAAGATCTGTTCCATCACCAGGCCGATGGCCAGGTTGCTGCTGTAATTGACACCCAGCCGGGTGATGGCCGTGTGCAAGTCAGTCACTTCCTGGGTCGCGCGCAGCAACGGGCTATTGACCACTTTGATCAGGCGCGCCGACAGCGCGGTATCGCGGCCAATCACTTTACTCAGTGTGCTGACACTGATTTCCGGGTCTTCGGCGGCCTTGCGAATCTGCAGGGCCACTTCCGGTAACGTTGGCAGAACCAGGTCATCGTTATCGATGGCCTCAACCAAATCCTGTTGGACCTTATCCGCCAGCTCGCTCATTTCTTTTCTCTAGGTGTTGCGACAAGTGCTGCTATTAACGCTGGATTTCGCGATCGCGATCCAGTTGGTAAGGCAGGTCGAGCAGATGCAGGCCCGGACCTTCGAGTGCGCCAAGGTGCAGGTTGCCATCTTCTGCAGCTTCGGCTTGCAGCACGGCAAGGAGTTCAATGTTTTGCTCGGCGCGGGCGGCTAGCACCACTTCACCGATAGAGCTGCCGTGGGTCGGGGAGAACAATTGGGTACCGGGCTCCGGTAATTCGCCAGCCTCCAGTTGCAGGCGATACAACCGGCGCTTGAGTTTGCCCAGGTACTGCATGCGTGCGACGATTTCCTGGCCGGTGTAGCAGCCTTTCTTGAAGCTCACGCCACCGACGGCTTGCAGATTGAGCATCTGCGGGATGAACAGCTCGCGGGTGCTCGGCATGACCTGACCGATCCCGGCGCGGATCTGGCCCAGCAGCCATTGATTCAGATCGCCTTCGGCCAACAGGGCGGACAGCTTGCCCTTGACGGTGTCGGCTTGATCGGCGCCCACCCAGAGTTCAGCGCGGTCAGACGAGACGCGAAGGGCGATCAGGCCTTCGTTGCGCACGACGCTATCAGTGTCGGCCGGCAGTGCCAGGCCCAGGCTGACCAGTGCTGCATCGCCCTGCTCAAGGCCAAAACGAACCCAGCCGGCACTTTCATCGGTCAGTTTCGATTTGGAGAACACCGCGTACTTTTTCAGGTCCGCCAGTTGCGGCTCCAGCAGTTCGCTGGCCATCGCCATGAGTACACCGTCGCCTTCCAGCAGAATGCGGAAACTCGACTGCATCCGGCCTTTCTGCGTGCAGCGCGCGCCAAGGCTGGCCTGGGTGTCGCTCAGGTAATTAAGGTTGCAAGTCAATTGGCCTTGCAGGAATTTGCTGGCATCCGCGCCGCGTACCGCGAGAACGCCTTCGTGAGACAGGGTGCAAAAAAAAGCAGAATCGGCCATGGGTCATCGCAGGGTAAAGAGTCCGAAGGACATCATAAGGGGGCGCCCTTGAAATGGGTAGTTCACAAAGGTTCGTGGAGGGCGACCAAAGCCGACTGTTCGAGCAGGCCCGGGGCTGTATACTTGCCGCCTATTTGAGGAGCGCTCCATGGTCGAACAAGTTGAACTGAATCGCCTCTACTGGCACAGTCGCCGCGGCATGCTTGAGCTTGACGTGTTGCTGGTGCCGTTTGTGAAAGAGGTTTATCCGCACCTCAATCAGGTGGATCGCGATTTATACGTCCGTCTGCTGACGTGTGAGGATCAGGACATGTTCGGCTGGTTCATGGAACGCGCCGAATCGGAAGATCCGGAGCTGCAGCGCATGGTTCGCATGATCCTGGATCGTGTCCAGCCCAAGTAACGCGTTCGAATGCCGCTGGCATGCCTCACGGCAGTTGCTGGCGGCCTATCTTCTCGCCCAGCTGTTCGCGTTGGGCTCGCTGTTTCTTCTCTCGATACCGCTCTGGGCCAGCTTGCTCGGCGTTATGTTGTGCGTGGCTCACAGCATTTGGGTATTGCCGCGACAGATTCTGCTGACACACCCACAGGCCTTTCGCGGCTTGCGTCGCGATGCCGATGGCTGGCAGTTGTGGAGTCAGGCGCAAGGTTGGCAACCCGTACAGCTACGGCCGGACAGCCTGGCGTTGCCATTGATTGTGGTACTGCGTTTTCGTCTGCGCGATGAGCGACGGGTCAGGGCGATCTGTGTGCCGCGGGATTCGCAGGCGGCGGATGTGCACCGACGCCTGCGGGTCCGGCTCAAGTTCAGTCGGCGTAGGTGGGCGGCACCAGAATAGTGTCCAGGGCGACCGGCAGCATGTTCGGGTAGTCGAGGGTGTAGTGCAGGCCGCGACTTTCCTTGCGTTCCATGGCTGACTGGATCATCAGCTCGGCGACCTGCGCCAGGTTGCGCAATTCGATCAAATCCCGGCTGACCTTGTAGTTGCTGTAGAACTCGTCGATTTCGTCCAACAGCAGACGCACCCGGTGCTGAGCCCGTTGCAGGCGCTTGTTGGTGCGCACGATGCCGACGTAGTCCCACATGAATCGCCGCAGTTCGTCCCAGTTGTGCGCAATGATCACGTCTTCGTCAGAATCGGTGACCTGACTCGCATCCCAAACGGGCAGGGCGGTCGGAATCGACACTTCTGGCAGCTGCTCAAGAATGTCCGTCGCCGCCGAGCGGGCGTAAACGAAACATTCCAGCAGGGAATTGCTGGCCATGCGGTTGGCGCCATGCAGGCCGGTGAAGCTCGTTTCGCCAATCGCATACAGGCCCGGCACGTCAGTGCGGCCTCGCTGGTCGACCATCACGCCGCCGCAGGTGTAGTGCGCCGCCGGCACCACCGGGATCGGTTGTTTAGTGATGTCGATGGAGAATTCCAGGCAGCGCTCATAGACCGTCGGGAAGTGCGTCTTGATGAAATCTTCGGGCTTGTGGCTGATGTCCAGATAGACGCAGTCGATACCCAGACGCTTCATCTCATGGTCGATGGCGCGGGCGACGATGTCCCGTGGTGCCAACTCCGCCCGTGGGTCGAAGCGCTGCATGAAGCGTTCACCGTTGGGCAGCTTCAGGTGTCCGCCTTCGCCACGCAGGGCTTCGGTGATCAGGAAACTCTTGGCTTGCGGGTGATAAAGGCAGGTGGGATGGAACTGGTTGAACTCCAGATTCGCCACCCGGCAGCCCGAACGCCAGGCCATGGCGATGCCATCACCGCAGGCACCGTCGGGGTTGCTGGTATAGAGGTAGACTTTTGCCGCGCCACCCGAAGCAAGGATCACGAAGCGCGCGCCATAGGTATCGACTTCACCGGTGCCGCGGTTGAGCACATAGGCGCCAAGGCAACGATCGCCTTCAAGGCCCAGGCGCTTTTGGGTGATCAGGTCGACCGCGACTCGCTGCTCCAGCAGTTCGATGTTGGGACGCTGCTTGGCCTGATCGAGCAGGGTTCTGAAGATCGCCGCGCCCGTCGCATCGGCAGCGTGGATGATGCGCCGATGGCTGTGACCGCCTTCGCGGGTCAGGTGAAACTCGAAACCACCGTCTTCGGTGCCAGACTGTTCATCGCGGGTAAAGGGTACGCCTTGATCGATCAGCCATTGAATCGCTTCTCTGCTGTGCTCGACGGTAAAGCGCACGGCGTCTTCATGGCACAGGCCACCGCCAGCGTTGAGGGTGTCCTCGACGTGGGATTCGACAGTATCGGTGTCATCCAGAACGGCGGCGACACCGCCCTGGGCCCAGAAGGTTGAGCCATTGGCGAGGTCGCCTTTGCTCAATACGGCGATGCGCAAATGACCGGGCAAGGTCAGCGCAAGGCTCAAGCCGGCAGCACCGCTGCCAATTACCAGAACATCGTGTTGAAACTGTTGGCTCATTTCAGGATTCCGCTCAAAGCGACCCGGGACGGGGTTGGCGCAAGACAGCTGGATTGGCGAGTCAAGACAGCCACACAGCCCACTAGTATATAGAGGGGGGGAGCGGCACAATAGCCGGGCTCACATGGCATTGTGAAACTACTGTGACGGAAAAGGCTGGACGCTTCGTCGGAAGTTTTTTGAGGGCGTCGGCGACAAGGCGACTGTATCGTGGATTTAACAGTCTTTTTCTCTTCACAGTTGCACAATGTCGGTTTCGGGCAGCTATAAATATGGAACTTTTGCCAAAGGCTCAAGATCAATAGACGGTTGCCTGAAACAAGGGACAGTGTCGGTTTCGGTGCGGGACTTGCGGTTGGGTCCTTGCTGGCGAATCCGGTGACAAGATTATTCGCGCAGCCGGGTTATCCCGCGCTGCGCTTTTCGTGCGTGCCAAATCAGAGCCCGCAGGAAACTTGCTTGGAGGGGGAGAACTTTTGCGAAAAGCCCGAGTCTATGTTTGCAAGTCTGGTCGTTCAGTAATGCAAGCCTCCTTCGAGCTTATCGAGGAGTGTTCATGCTAACCCAGGAAGAGGATCAGCAGCTGGTCGAGCGCGTTCAACGCGGCGACAAGCGAGCTTTCGATCTGCTAGTGCTGAAATACCAGCACAAAATTCTCGGGTTGATCGTGCGTTTCGTGCACGACACCCATGAAGCCCAGGATGTCGCACAGGAAGCCTTTATCAAGGCGTACCGTGCACTTGGTAATTTTCGCGGAGACAGCGCGTTTTATACGTGGCTTTACCGTATCGCCATCAACACGGCGAAAAACTATCTGGTTTCACGCGGCCGTCGGCCGCCGGATAGCGATGTCAGTTCCGAGGATGCAGAGTTCTACGATGGCGATCATGGCCTCAAGGATCTCGAGTCGCCAGAACGTGCATTGCTGCGGGATGAGATCGAAGGCACCGTCCATCGAACCATTCAGCAACTGCCAGAAGATTTGCGTACGGCTTTAACTTTACGTGAATTCGATGGTCTGAGTTACGAGGACATTGCCAGCGTCATGCAGTGTCCGGTGGGTACCGTGCGCTCCCGGATTTTCCGCGCCCGGGAGGCCATCGATAAAGCCCTGCAGCCGTTGTTGCAGGAAAACTGAGACAGCGGCGACAGCCAAGAGAGGAACGCCATGAGTCGTGAAGCCCTGCAGGAATCGCTGTCCGCAGTGATGGATAACGAAGCGGACGAATTGGAATTGCGTCGGGTGTTGAATGCCTTCGACGATGTTGAAACTCGCGAAACCTGGGCTCGTTACCAGATCGCTCGGGCAGTTATGCACAAGGACCTGTTGCTTCCTCGTCTGGACATCGCTGCGGCAGTCTCTGCTGCGCTGGCTGACGAAGCCGTACCGGCAAAAGCCTCTCGCGGTCCATGGCGCAGCCTGGGTCGTCTGGCAGTCGCTGCTTCGGTGACCGTTGCCGTGCTGGCAGGTGTTCGTCTGTACAACCAAGACGAGATCGCCGGTGTCGAGTTGGCCCAGCAATCCAGCCAACCGGGTCTGACCGCTCCTCAGGTCAAGGGCCCCGCTGTATTGGCAGGCTACAATGAGAGTTCGGAAGCCACTGGCCCTATGGCCAACGGCGTATTGCAAGGCCAACCAGGCTGGCACGATCAGCGTCTGCCAGGTTACTTGCGCCAACATGCTCAACAGGCTGCATTGAAAGGTACTGAGAGCGCTCTGCCTTACGCTCGTGCAGCAAGCCTGGAAAACCGCTAAGGAGGATCATGCGCGCCATACCTCTACTTACGCTTCTGCTCAGTGGCTGGTTTGTTGTTCCAGCCCACGCCGATGAAGCCCAGGACTGGCTGAAGCGTCTGGGACAGGCCGAGCAAACGCAGAGCTTTCACGGTACTTTCGTCTACGAGCGTAACGGTAGTTTCTCTACCCATAACATCTGGCATCGCGTCCAGGATGGCAAGGTCCGCGAGCGTTTACTCCAGCTCGACGGTTCGGCACAGGAAGTCGTGCGCATTGATGGGCATACTCAATGCGTTAGCGGCACCCTGATAGCAGGGCTGGGGGACTCACCCAACTCCACCGCTCGTGCACTCGATCCACAAAAGCTAAAGAATTGGTACGACCTTGCCGTCATCGGCAAGTCGCGTGTGGCCGGGCGTTCGGCGGTGATCGTGTCGTTGAAGCCTCGCGATCAGCATCGCTACGGTTTTGAGCTGCATTTGGACAAGGAAACCGGTTTGCCGTTGAAGTCATTGTTGCTCAATGACAAAGGGCAACTGCTGGAGCGGTTCCAGTTCACCCGGCTGGATACTGCCGAGGTGCCTTCCGACAGCGATTTGCAGGCAGGTTCTGACTGCAAGCCCGTTAACCTCGACAGTGACAAGGCGTCCGCCGTCAAGACCGCGCAGGTCTGGCATTCGGACTGGTTGCCGCCAGGTTTCGAACTGACCAGCAGTAGCTCTCACAAGGATCCGGATACCAAAGTCCAGGTCAACAGTCTGATGTTCGACGACGGTCTGGCCCGATTCTCGGTGTTCCTGGAGCCATTGAACGGGGCAACAGTCACCGACACGCGTACCCAGCTTGGGCCAACAGTCGCTGTCTCCCGTCGCTTGACCACTCCGCAAGGCGAAATAATGGTGACCGTGGTCGGTGAAATACCGATTGGTACCGCCGAACGGATTGCGCTGTCCATGCGCAACGATGCCGCGGCTACCAGCAAGCAGTGAGCTGATTAGCCATGCTCATCAATCGGGGGCTGGAGGGTGAGGGAGATCGGCGATGGCTGCCCAGTCGTTGAGGTCTCGAAATGTTTTGCCGAGCATTTTCATTTGCAAATATCCGGAAATTTTTTTATAGGTCAGAGCTCCCTCGGCTCTGGCCTTGTTTGTTGTTCCCGGAACAAAAATACCGGCGTATCGTTTCCGGTGTTCCTTGCTCCATATCGCTTAACCATGCTCGTCGTAACGGGAGCCGTATGTCGATACCACGCTTGAAGTCTTACCTCTCTGTTTTTGCCACCGTGCTGGTGCTCGGTCAGGCGGTCACTGCGCAAGCGGTCGAGTTGCCTGACTTCACGCAACTGGTCGAGCAGGCCTCGCCCGCGGTGGTGAACATCAGTACCACCCAAAAGTTGCCGGACCGCAAAGTGTCCAGTGAGCAAATGCCAGACCTTGAAGGCTTGCCGCCGATGCTGCGCGAGTTCTTCGAGCGTGGCATGCCGCAACAGCCACGCTCGCCTCGTGGCGATCGCCAGCGCGAAGCGCAATCCCTGGGTTCGGGTTTCATCATTTCGTCTGACGGCTACATCCTGACCAACAACCATGTGATTGCCGACGCCGACGAGATTCTCGTGCGCCTCGCCGATCGCAGTGAGTTGAAAGCCAAGCTGATCGGTACCGATCAGCGTTCCGACGTCGCCTTGCTGAAAATTGAAGGCAAGGATCTGCCGGTCCTGAAACTTGGCAAATCGCGAGATCTGAAACCCGGTCAGTGGGTTGTGGCCATCGGCTCGCCGTTCGGCTTTGATCACACCGTGACTCAAGGCATCGTCAGTGCCATCGGTCGAAGTCTGCCGAACGAAAATTATGTGCCATTCATCCAGACCGACGTGGCGATCAACCCGGGTAACTCTGGTGGTCCGCTGTTCAACCTGGCCGGTGAAGTGGTCGGCATCAACTCGCAGATCTACACTCGCTCCGGCGGTTTCATGGGCGTGTCGTTCGCAATCCCTATCGATGTCGCGTTGGATGTTTCCAATCAGCTGAAAAGCGGCGGTAAGGTCAGTCGTGGCTGGTTGGGTGTGGTGATCCAGGAGGTGAGCAAGGATCTGGCCGAGTCGTTCGGTCTCGAGAAGCCGGCCGGTGCGCTGGTGGCTCAGATCCAGGATGACGGTCCGGCTGCCAAGGGTGGCCTGCAAGTGGGCGACGTGATCCTGAGCATGAACGGTCAACCAATCGTCATGTCCGCCGATCTGCCGCACCTGGTGGGCGCGTTGAAGGCTGGCTCGAAAGCCGATCTAGAAGTGATCCGCGAAGGCAAACGCAAGAACGTCGAGCTGACCGTCGGCGCTATCCCTGAAGAAGGCAAAGAGCTGGAAGCCCTGCCTAAATCCAGTGTCGAGCGCAGCAGCAATCGCCTGGGCGTTTCCGTGGCGGAATTGACGGATGAACAGAAGAAAGCCTACGACCTCAAAGGTGGTGTGGTGATCAAGGAAGTTCAGGACGGTCCTGCTGCCCTGATCGGTTTGCAGCCGGGCGATGTGATCACTCACCTGAACAACCAGGCGATCGGCTCTTCCAAGGAGTTCACGGACATTGCCAAGGCGCTGCCGAAGAACCGCTCGGTGTCGATGCGGGTTCTACGTCAAGGTCGCGCCAGCTTCATCACCTTCAAACTGGCTGAATAAACCGGTTGTCGGCTGAATAAAAAACCGCCTCGAAAGAGGCGGTTTTTTTGTACCTGGTTTTTTTGTTTCTGAGCTTTGTTTCTGAGCTTTTGTTCTGAAACGGTCAGCCCATCATGTCCTTGACCATGCGCTCCTGCTCCATCAGCTCACGTTGCCGCGCATCGATCCGCGATGACAACGGGAAGTTGCTGCCAGCCTTGCGCTTGGCGAAGTCCAGTTGCTGGATCGCCTGGCGATAGTCGCCGACCAGCGCAAAGTACTCCGCGCGAGCCTGATGCAGGCCGATGATGTTGCCCGACAGGCCACGAGTCTCGGCCACCATATACCAGACGTCCGGATCATCAGGGCGGCTCTTGAGCAGGTTCTCCAGCGCTTTTTCCGCATCGGCTGCTCGATTCTGCTTGAGCAGCAGGTCGACACGCACCTGATTCAGCGGGTAGTTGCCGGGATATTGAGTGAGCATCCGGTCGACCCTTGATTGAGCATCGGGCAGACGATTATTGGTGATGTCCAGATCGACTTGCGCCAGGTTGTAGATGATCTCGTTCGGCGATTTGGCCAGCAGCAGCTTGAGGTTCTCGCGAGCCTCATTCAGCTGGCCGCCTTTGATCTGGGCGATCGCCAGGCCGTAGCGCGCCACGTCGTTTTTCGGGTTTTCATCGAGTTGAGCCCGAAAGCGCTTGGCGCCCAGGCCAGGGGTTTCTTCATAGATCAACTGCACGCGTGCCCGAATCAGCTGGTAACGCATGCTGTCTTCGATGCCGCCCGGTTTGGCCTGTTCGGCGCGGTTGCGGGTGTCGGCGATCCGCGATTCGGTTACCGGGTGAGTCAGCAGGAACTCCGGTGGCTTGGCATCGAAGCGGTACTGGCGCATCAGCCGTTCGAACATGGACGGCATCGAGCGTGGATCGTAACCGGCCTTTTCCAGATTCATGATGCCGATACGGTCGGCTTCCTGTTCGTTCTGGCGCGAGAAGCGTCGTTGTTCCTGAATCGCCGCTGCCTGAGTACCGGCAATGGCCGCAATCCCGGCATCGCCTGCCCCGGCCGCGGCAATTACGATCCCGGCCAGCAGGGCTGCCATCATGGGCACTTGCATGCGTTGCGACGCTTCGACACCGCGGGCAAAGTGACGCTGCGACAAGTGAGCCAGTTCGTGGGCCAGTACCGAGGCATACTCGCCCTCGGTCTGGGCATTGAGGAACAAGCCACCGTTGACGCCGACGATCCCGCCCGGCGCGGCAAAGGCGTTGAGCTGCGGACTGTTGATCAGGATGAACTCCAGGCGCCGGTCATTGACCTGGCTGGTTTCCACCAGTCGGTAGACGCTGGACTCGACGTAATCCTTGAGTTGCGGATCGTTGAGCTGCGACACCTGGCTGCGCAACAGTGCCAGCCATGCACGGCCCAGTTGGTGTTCCTGTTGCGGCGAGACGATGGCAGAACTGGCGTCACCGAGTGACGGCAAGTCGTCGGCGAAGCCCGGTGAGGCGAGCAGGCAAGCGAGCGTCAGCAGGGTAGGGCGCAAAAAAGTCATGCACAAAGCCTTAGTCGACAAAGACCTTACTGTAGCCGGACACTACGCTTGGGACCAGATATTCTAAGCGGCTTAACCCCCTGCCCCGGAGTGATTCGATGACTGACGCTGTAACCCACGACGCCGAACTGGACGCCAGCGGTCTGAATTGCCCGTTGCCCTTGCTCAAAGCCAAACTGGAACTCAACCGACTGGCCAGCGGAGCGGTACTCAAGGTGATCGCTACCGATGCAGGTTCCCAGCGCGACTTCCGCACCTTTGCCCGATTGGCCGGTCATACGCTGCTTCGTGAAGAAGATGAGGCGGGCGTTTACCGCTATTGGTTGAAAAAAGCCTGAAATCTGCTGCGTTCATTTCTAAGGATTATTGATGTTCAAAGTGTTACGCGACTGGATTCAGCGCTATTTCTCGGACGAAGAAGCCGTGGTGCTGGCGGTGCTGCTGTTTCTGGCATTTACCGCGGTGCTCACCCTGGGGGGAATGCTCGCGCCAGTATTGGCCGGTATGGTGCTGGCGTATCTGATGCAGGGGCTGGTGGTGACTCTCGAGCGCCTGCGCGTGCCGGGTGGCGCGGCGGTGGGGCTGGTTTTCGCGTTATTCATGGGGTTGTTGCTGGTCTTTATCATCATCGTGGTACCACTGCTCTGGCATCAACTGATCACGTTGTTCAACGAATTGCCCGGCATGCTCGCCAAGTGGCAGTCGCTGCTGTTGCTGCTGCCCGAGCGCTATCCGCACCTGGTGTCGGATGAGCAAGTGCTGCAGGCGATCGAAGTGGCGCGGGGGGAGATCGGCAAGTTCGGTCAGTGGGCGCTGACATTCTCGCTGTCGAGTCTGCCGTTGCTGGTGAACATCATGATCTACCTGGTGTTGGTGCCGATCCTGGTGTTCTTCTTTCTCAAGGATCGGGAGATGATCGGCCAGTGGGTGCGCGGTTATCTGCCGCGCGAGCGGGCGCTGATCACCCGGGTCGCTCAGGAAATGAACCGGCAGATCGCCAATTATATTCGCGGCAAGGTCATCGAAATTTTCATTTGCGGTGGCGTGACTTACATCGCATTTGTGGCGCTGGGGCTTAACTATTCAGCGTTGCTGGCGTTGCTGGTGGGTGTGTCGGTGGTGGTGCCGTACGTCGGGGCGGTGGTGGTGACCGTGCCGGTGCTGCTGATCGCACTGTTCCAATGGGGTTGGAGCGATCAGTTCATCTATTTGATGGCGGTCTACGGGATCATCCAGACACTGGACGGCAACGTGCTGGTGCCGCTGCTGTTCTCGGAAGCGGTCAACCTGCACCCGGTGGCGATCATTTGCGCGGTGCTGTTGTTTGGCGGGTTGTGGGGCTTTTGGGGCGTGTTCTTTGCGATTCCACTGGCGACGCTGTTCAAGGCCGTGCTGGATGCCTGGCCGCGCAAAGAGCCAATGGTGGCGCCGCTGCTTTAATTGTCAGCCTTGAGGGCCTCTTCGCGGGCAAGCCTCGATCCTACAGGTCTTGTGGAACGCCGCTGGCCTGTAGGCGCGAGGCTTGCCCGCGAAGGCGTCCGAACAGACGCCCAAATAATCAGGCCTTGTTCAGCGCCTGAGCAGCAGCCAAAACCGCATCCACATGCCCCGGTACCTTCACGCCGCGCCATTCCTGACGCAACACGCCGTTCTTGTCGATCAGGAACGTGCTGCGATCAACGCCCATATATTCCTTGCCGTAGAGCTTTTTCAGTTTGATCACGTCGAATAGCTGGCACAGCGCTTCTTCTTTGTCACTGATCAACTCGAAGGTGAACTCCTGCTTGGCCTTGAAGTTTTCGTGGGATTTCAGGCTGTCGCGAGACACGCCGAAGACTTCCGTGTTGGCGGCCTTAAAGGCGTCAAGCTGATCACGAAAACCCTGACCTTGGGTGGTGCAGCCCGGCGTGCTGTCCTTCGGATAGAAGTAAATCACCACTTGCTTGCCTTTGAGGCCCGCGAGGCTGACGGATTGCCCGCTGGTGGCGGGTGCTTCGAAGTCGGCAACCGGTTGGTCGATGGCTACGGCCATGAAAGCTTCCTTACATTGGGTTTTGTGGGCGCCACGGTTCAATCAGTGCGTCCAGGTTCATGGCGTCGGCGAAATCCAGGAACTGGTCACGCAACCAGCTGATCTGAGTGCCGGCCGGCAAGGTCACGGTGAACGTGGCGTTAAGCATGGTGCCGCCGGTCTGCGGGGCCTGATAGGTGTCGCAGGTCAGGTTCTCCAGCTCGACGTTGTGATCCATGAAGAACTGGCACAGCTCGTTGATGATGTCCGGGCGGTAGGCCGAGCTGACATAGGCAACGTACGGCAGGGCCTGGGGGCGGTTCTCCAGGGCAGCGCTGCGGATCACGTTAACGGTGAAGGCGTGCCGTTTGGCCAGCACTGGCAGGCTGCCTTCGAGACGCGCCAGGGCGTCCCAGCTGCCGGAGATCTCGAGGATCAGCGCACTGCATTCGCCGTGACGCGTCAGGCGAGAGGTGACCACGGCGCAGCGGTTTTCATGGCTGGCGCGGCACAGGACGTTAGTCAGCTCCATGGGGTTGGCGCCGAGGGCACTGATTACAAGGAATTGTTCGCGAACTGTGGGGGTGGACATGCAGCATTCCTAAAGCGATGAGCGGTCGATACTTTTATGGGCTTTTTTTGCCGGGACGAGCCTGCGGATGCGAATTCAGAAAACCCGGCCGAAGGTTGCAACGTGCTCCAGTATGGCAAGAGCGAGGGGTAGCAACGCTGGATCGGGGCTTGTGATGCCGAAAATGGAGGCTGGAACGCGGCGTACGAGCTTATCAGTACCGATCAAAGTCTGAAGGGTAGCGAAAAGCAGCGCCAAGGGGAATGGCAGCAGCGCAGTACTTCGCTTGTACAAGCATCTTGGCGCCAGTACCATTACCGCTCTCTTTTTCCGGCAGGAGCGGTTGCATGATTGCGGGCAGTATGGTGGCACTGGTCACACCCATGGATGCACAGGGTCGTCTCGACTGGGACAGCCTGAGCAAACTGGTGGACTTCCACCTGCAAGAGGGCACCAACGCCATCGTGGCGGTCGGCACTACAGGTGAGTCGGCCACGCTTGACGTGAACGAGCACATCGAAGTGATTCGTCGCGTGGTTGCCCAGGTTGCAGGGCGTATTCCGGTGATCGCCGGTACGGGCGCCAATTCGACGCGCGAAGCGATCGAACTGACAACCAATGCAAAGAACGCCGGCGCCGACGCGTGCCTGCTGGTAACCCCCTATTACAACAAGCCGACGCAAGAAGGCCTGTACCAGCACTTCAAGGCAATCGCCGAAGCCGTCGACATCCCGCAGATTCTCTACAACGTGCCGGGCCGTACCGCATGCGACATGCTGGCCGAGACCGTAATCCGTCTGTCGACCGTGAAGAACATCATCGGCATCAAGGAAGCCACGGGCGACCTGCAGCGCGCCAAGGACATCCTGGCCGGCGTGAGCAGCGACTTCCTGGTGTATTCCGGTGACGATGCGACCGCGGTCGAGCTGATGCTGCTCGGCGGCAAGGGTAATATTTCGGTGACCGCCAACGTCGCTCCGCGCGCCATGAGCGAGTTGTGTGCCGCGGCCATGGCCGGTGATGCCGTCAAAGCCCGGGCGATCCACGAAAAGCTGATGCCGCTCAATAAAACCCTGTTTATCGAATCCAACCCTATCCCCGTGAAATGGGCACTGCATGAAATGGGCTTGATGCCGGACGGTATCCGTCTGCCGCTCACCTGGCTCAGTGCTGCCTGTCACGAACCGCTGCGGCAGGCCATGCGCCAGTCCGGCGTCCTGGTTTAATTGAGGAAGTACTACGCATGAAGCGATTGGCCGGACTTTCCGCACTTGCCTTGATTATCTCCAGCACCAGTGGCTGCGGATGGATCTGGGGCCCGGAAGGTTATTTCCGTGACCGTGGTAGTGACTACCTGGAAGCGCAACAGACTGCACCGATGCAACTGCCACCGGACGTCAGCACCGCCAAGCGTCTGGATCCGCTGTTGCCGATCCCGCGCAACGTGGCCGATGACACTGCCAAGGGCGAATACATCGTGCCTCGTCCGCAGCCGCTGTCGGCAGCGGCTGATGCCAGCGACTATACACTGCAGAAGAGCGGCGACTCGCGTTGGGTCATGGCCCAGCACCCACCGGCTGAAGTCTGGCCCGTGGCCGTGCAGTTTTTCCAGGACAACGGTTTCCGTCTGGACGAGCAACGCCCGCAAACTGGCGAATTCACCACCACCTGGCAGCATTCCGACGAACTGTCCGCAGCAATGGCCAAGCGCCTGAGCGCAGCCGGTGTCGGCGCCGACAGTGAAAGCCGTGTGCGGGTGCGTATCGAACCAGGCGTGCAGCGCAACACCAGTGAAGTCTATGTGGTCAGCGCCGAGCGTCCTGCCGGCAGCACCGCCAATGTGGATTTCACCAATCGTTCGGTCAACACCAGCCTGGACGCAGCACTGGTCGACGACATGCTCGCGAGCATGAGCCGCACCTCGGAGAAGGGCGGTTCGGTCTCCATGCTGGCCTCTCGTGATTTCGATACGCCAAGTCGTGTCAGCCTGACCGAAGACGGTAGTGGTAACCCGGTGCTCAACGTCGGTTCTGACCTGGATCGTGCCTGGTCGAGTGTCGGTCGTGCGCTGGAACAGGGCGAATGGCGTGTTGAAGACATCAACCGCAGCCTGGGCCTGTACTACATCAACCTCGCCGAAAAAGCCGAGAAAAAGGACGAGAAGCCAGGTTTCTTCAGCGGTCTGTTCGGCAGCAAGCCGGACAAGGAAGAAGTTGAAGCCCGTGCCGAGCGTTATCAGGTTCGCCTGAGCAAGGTTGGCGAGAACGTCCAAGTCACCGTCGAGAAAAACATCAACACCGTGGCGCCCGCAGACGTGGCACGTAAAGTGTTGAGCGTGATTCAGGACAACCTGGGCTGATCACATGCGTTTTGCCGTTCTCGGCAGCGGTAGCCAAGGGAACGGCACGCTGATAGCCAGCGATGACACGTATGTACTGGTGGATTGTGGTTTCTCCCTGCGGGAAACCGAAAAACGCCTGCTGCGACTGGGTGTAAGCCCTTCGCAGCTGAGCGCGATACTCGTGACCCACGAACATGCCGATCACGTGCATGGCGTGGGTTTGCTGTCTCGGCGTTACAATCTGCCTGTCTACCTCAGTCGCGGGACCCTGCGCGGGATGCGCAAACCGATTGAACCCGCAGGCCTTCTGGCTGGCGGCGAGCAACTGCAAATCGGCCCTCTGAGCATCGGCGTCATTGCCGTGGCCCATGATGCGCAGGAGCCGACGCAGTATGTCTTCAGCGACGGTCAGCGGCGTTTCGGCCTGTTGACCGACCTGGGCTCATACTGCAACAAGGTGCTGGACGGCTATCGGGACCTCGATGCGTTGATGATCGAGGCTAACCATTGCCGTGACATGCTGGCTCGCGGTCACTACCCGTACTTTCTCAAGCAACGGGTGGGCGGCGAATTGGGACATTTGAACAACCATCAGGCGGCATTCCTGGTGGCCGAGTTGGGCTGGCAAGGCCTGCAACATCTGGTCCTGGCCCATCTGAGCAGCAAGAACAACCTGCCGCAGCTGGCCCGGCAATGTTTTGTCGACACCCTCGGGTGCGACCCGGACTGGCTGCAACTGGCCGATCAAGATTCAGGGCTCGACTGGCGACACATCGCCTAGCCCACCTACTTAGCAAGCGGAGCCCATCATGGAAAAACGTGAAGAACTCTACCGCGGCAAAGCCAAATCGGTTTACAAGACCGACGACGCTGACCGCTTGATCCTGCTGTTTCGCAACGACACTTCGGCGTTCGACGGCAAGCGCATTGAGCAGCTCGACCGCAAAGGCATGGTGAACAACAAGTTCAACGCCTTCATCATGCAGAAGCTCGAAGCAGCCGGCGTGCCGACTCAATTCGACAAACTGCTGGGCGACAACGAATGCCTGGTGAAGAAACTCGACATGATCCCGGTCGAGTGCGTCGTGCGTAACTACGCCGCCGGCAGCCTGGTCAAGCGCCTGGGCGTGGAAGAGGGTATGAAGCTCAACCCTTACACCTTCGAACTGTTCCTGAAGGACGACGCCAAGGGCGACCCGTTCATCAACGAATCCCACGTCGTGGCATTCGGTTGGGGCACTGCCGAGCAACTGGTTCGCATGAAAGAACTGTCGCTCAAGGTCAATGAAGTCCTGAGCAAACTGTTCGACGACGCCGGCCTGCTGCTGGTCGACTTCAAGCTCGAATTCGGCGTTTTCTCCGACGGCACCATCGTCCTGGGCGACGAATTCAGCCCGGACGGCTGCCGTCTGTGGGACAAGGCCACCGGCAAGAAAATGGACAAGGACCGCTTCCGTCAGGGCCTCGGTGACGTCATCGAAGCCTACGAAGAAGTCGCCAATCGTCTGGGCGTACCGCTGTAATCGACGCAAGCATCTGATAGCACGGAAAAATTTCGCTTAGGGGGTTCGCTTCCGGCAAAAGTGTTGTTATGATGCGCGCCGTTGGAGAGATGCCAGAGTGGCCGAATGGGACGGATTCGAAATCCGTTGTACCTTCACCGGTACCTAGGGTTCGAATCCCTATCTCTCCGCCATTACATAGAAAAAGCCCCGTAGCTGAATAAGCTACGGGGCTTTTTCGTTTGCGCAGCTTTTTCCGTTGGGCCATTTGCCCCAAGTTTTTGGTGTCAGATAAATCAGGCCAACAGCGTAAGAAAAATATGCATATTTACGGGAAAACTGACTCCGCCGAGTCTCTTTAATTACCGCCTCCCGTATCCATTGGTCCTGCCGCGAATCAAGGTTCTTTCTTCGAAATATCCGTTCACATTGAAAGACATTGCCTCAAAAATTCCTCATCTACTCTGGTTTCGCAGGTCACTGATCTGTCGTAATCAGCAGTCGCAAGGAGCGATCAATGTATTTTGAGATTTACAGGCAAACCCGTGGTATCGCACAAACCGGCAAGGGCCAATGGCGCTGGCGTTTGCGGGCGGGGAATCATGAAACGATTGCCAGTGGGGAGGCTTACGTCAACAAGTCTGATTGCGTGCACGCCATCAGCTTGATCAAAGGGACTCATGATCAGACCCCGGTCAAGGAAATATAAGCTCCAGGGCGGTGAAGCTGCTCAGTCAGAGCAGCTTCGTTTTTTCAGGCTCCCTGTTTTTATGGATCAGGTCATTTGCCAGCCTGCATAGACGCCGATTACGACACCTCCCTAAACTGTCGCCCAGTCTTGGGGACCGGGGTGCAAGGGATGAATCGCAACGAACTGCGCAAGGCCGACATCAATCTGATGGTGGTGTTCGAGACATTGATGCTCGAACGCAACGTCACACGGGTGGCGGAGAAGCTGTTCCTCGGTCAGCCGACCATCAGTGCGGCGCTGAACCGCTTGCGGACGATGTTCAATGATCCGCTGTTCATTCGGGTCGGCCATCGCATGGAGCCGACGGCGCGGGCCGAGGAGATTATTCAGCACCTGTCACCGGCGCTGGATTCGCTGTCGGTGGCTTTGAGCCTGACCCATGATTTCGATCCGCTCAGCAGCACCATGACGTTTCGCATCGGGCTGTCGGACGATGTCGAGTTCGGCCTGTTACCACCGTTGCTGCGCGCCTTGCGTCAGGAAGCTCCGAAGGTGGTGTTCGTGGTCCAGCATGTTGACTACTGGCGGATTCCCGACCTGCTGGCATCCGGCGATATCACCGTTGGTATCAGCCAGACCCGCGGCCTGCCAGCCAACGCCAAGCGCAAATTGCTGCGACACATCCAGCCCAGTATTTTGCGTGCAGACGCATCGGACACACCGCTGACCCTCGATGAATATTGCTCGCGGCCGCACGTGCTGGTGTCTCACACCGCCAATGTCAGTGGCTACGCCGATGAGTGGCTGGCGGAAATCGGCCGCACTCGTCAAGTGGTGCTCTCGGTGCCGCAATACAGCTCATTGCCGGCCTTGCTCGCCGGCACCGATCTGATCGCCAGCCTGCCGGATTACACGGCCGAAGCGATGGCCGCGTCCGGCCAACTGTTCAAGGAGCCGTTTCCGTTCAAGACGCCAACCCTGGACTTGTCCATGGTCTGGCTCAGTCATGTCGACAGCGATCCGGCCGAACGCTGGCTGCGTTCGCGTCTGGAGGCGTTCATGAGTGAGCGTGCGATTCTTCCGCCGTCCCAGTGAGTAGGGCGGCGCTGTGTTATATGTACGACCTTTCTGCCAATCATCAGGAGCCCTGTCATGCCCCACCTGCACATGGAATACACCGCCAATTTGCCCGAATTGAATGCCGATGTGGCGTTGATGCGACTCAACAACGCGTTGGTGGCGTCCGGCCAGTTTGGTGCTGAGTTCGATATCAAGGCTCGTGCAGTGAAGGTCGAGACTTTCAGGGTGGGCACGGCACTGGGCGAGCGGGCGTTCGTGCATGTGAAGCTGGCGCTGTTGAGCGGTCGTTCGCCGGAGATCAAAAAGCAGTTGTCTGAAAGCCTGCTGGCCGTGGTGCAGGATGTGTGTGAGTGGCCGGCGGGGGTTGAGGTCCAGCTGTGTGTTGAAATCCTCGATATCGATCGAGAGTCCTACACCAAGACTGCCATTGGCCACTGAGTTTCAGGCCATTTCCTGCTTGACGCAGGCTTTGACCACTTGCTCGCGAAGCCAGGTATTGGCGCTGTCCTGATCGCAGGCTTCGCTCCATTGCATGTCGAGGGTAAATCCTGGCAAGCCATTCGGTGCTTCGCAATGACTGAATACCGCGTCATTGGCCAGCAGCCTTTGAATGCGCCGCGGTAGCGTCAGGATGAGGTCGGTGCCGGTGATCATCTTGAGGGCTGCCCTGTAGCTGTTGGATCGGGCGATAAGTTGTCGTTTGTGATCGACCGTGTGGGGGTCGAAGGTCCTGTGTGGGGGGAGCACGTGACGATGTTCAACGAACGATCGCAAACTTGGGCGCGATTGCGGCGGGGTTGCGCGTTTATCGAAGACGTAAACCATTTCATCTTCAATCAGCCTCCGGGATTTGAAGTTCGCGTGGCTGTGCTGAAAGTCGGGACCGAAGCAGATCACCAGATCGAGACTGCCATCGCGCAATTCATCGACGGGTAGGGCGGTATCGAGTTTTTGCACATTGATGATCACCGGCAGGTTGGCAAAGTCGAAGTTCCTCAGCAGCCGCGGCAGTACCAGCAGTTCGAAGTATTCCGACGCGCCAATGTTGAAGGTGACGGCTTTTAGAGTCGGATCAAAGGTTTGAGCTCCGGAATGGCAGAAGTTGATGCCTTCCAGAATCTTCAGCACATGCTCGTGCATGGTGGTGGCTTTGTAGGTCGGACGCATTCCTGATCGGGTATTGATGAACAAATCATCTTTGAAGCCGGTACGCAGCTTTTTCAGCGAATAGCTGACGGTGGACTGGCTGACCCCGAGGGTTTCGGAGACGGCGGTGACGCTGCTTTGTTCATACACGGCGACGAACACCATGAGGTCCTGCATATCGAGCTTTCTAAGTAAATTGCTGTTAAGCATCTGACCCATCTCGACGAACTCCCTGTCCTGTTTTGAGCACAACCTATCCATAGAAGGATAACGGAACGATAGTGCCAGGAGAATGCCTTGTAGGAAGCTTCATTGTCAGATGTGGGACACAACGTGTAGGTAACACGACCTGTGCATTCAATCGCCTGCGATATCGCCCGGCGCGTTCGGGTCTGGAGGGGCTTTCCGGGAATTTCTGGATCAGCGCGGACTGCCCGCGGGCCAAGCGCTGAAGTTACGCCCAGACACTTGGCTGTGGTCGGTGTGAGGTTATAGGTTAATAAGTCTGATTACAGTAAGCCGTCTTGTGCACACACGCTGACTATCTGTTCGCGAAACCAGTTGTTGGCGCTGTCTTGACCTGGTTTCTCGTTCCACAACATGTCCAGTGTGAAGTTCGGTAAACCCGTTGGCGGTTTGCAATGGCTGAACCTGGCTTCATTACTGATCAGCATCTGAATGCGTCGAGGCAGAGTGAGAACAAAGTCGGTCCCGGGGATCATGTTGAGTGCTGCAACGTAACTATTGGCCCGTGCAACAATTTGGCGGGTGTAGTCCCATTTGCTGAGCCAGCCATCCACCATATTGGTGTCTGAAGTCCAGGGAGTCGGAAAGATGTGCTGGCGCGCGACAAAGGTGTCCAGGCTGAACTCGCCCTCTGGCGGCGCGAAGTCTTTATCGACGACGCAGACCAGGTCATCTTCCAGCAGTACTTGTGATTTCAAGTTTTTAGCGCTGCGATGGAAGTTTGGGCCGAAACAAATGACCAGATCAAAACGGCCGTCTATAAGTTCATCGTTCGGGATGTCTCTGTGGAATTTCTGGATGTTTACAATAACCGGAAAGCTACTGCCGATAAAACGCTTTAGCAAGTTAGGGAGGATAAGAAGTTCAAAGTATTCGGGTGCGCAAATGTTAAAGGTTATCTCTTTTTGTGCGGGGTCGAAGGAGTGCAGTCCGGAGTGGCATATGTTTATGGTTTTCAAGATCTTGAGAACATGACTGTACATCGTGGCAGCTTTGTGTGTTGGCCACATCCCGTTGCGGGTATTGATGAAGAGTTCGTCGTCGAAACTCGTGCGCAGTTTTTTCAAGCAGTAACTCACCGTGGACTGGCTGACGCAAAGGGTTTCGGAGACCTCGGTGACGCTTCTTTGTTCATACACAGCCACGAAAACCATAAGGTCCTGCATATCCAGTTTTCGTAGCAGATTGCTATTAAGCATAAAGTCCGTCTCGGTGAAAATCCATGTGTGTCACAGTACGTCATGTTTTGTGACAGGGTTGTTTATTTATATATTAGTGCACGCAATTGGTTTTTTAAATAGTCTGTCGGAAATTTCCTCAATATATTCTCGTTCCACTTTAGAGAGAACCCTGAGCAGGGATAGGAGGGCGAAGTGTTGGTACGAGTCACGGAAAGCCAAACGCCGTTATGGATGCAGGCGACTGAAGTTGTGAAAGAAAAGTTTCGCAGATCTTATAAGGCATCCGTAGAACCGAGCCCGCAGTATTTTGCGGTCACCCAGGACAGCGAGGAACGGATTCTTTCTTGCGCCGGTATAACTTTTGCGGATGACCGCACACTGTTCTCGGAGCAATACCTGTCGCAACCGATAGAAACGATTCTGTCCCAGCGTTTTGAAAAGATGATTGATCGGTCAGTTATTGCCGAAATAGGCAGTTTGATTTCTCATCATCTGACGGCCGGAATGATCATGGTCAACATGGTTCCGTTGTTGGCCTGGTGCATGGGGGCTCAATATTTACTCTGCACCGTTACGCCCCGGGTCCGGAAAATGATGGAAAGCTGCCAGATCGATTTCGAACCACTACTTACGGCGGACCCTCAGCGTCTGGCCGACGATGGTGGCAAGAACTGGGGTACCTACTACTCGAAATTACCCGTCACCGGTTTTATCCGCGTGGACCCGAAACGTTCGCGATTCGCCGCTATGACCCTCGGTACTTTGTTCACCCAGCTGCCGAACAATTTGCCGGCGAGGGCGCAGTCATGAGCGGTCGATTCATTGCGGACCTACGGCTTGCGTTGCAGGTCAATCGTCAGAAGGTCTGCGCGATCGATTGTGCTCCGACCGGCCTGGAACACGCCGCTGTCATGACCTATGGCGAGCTGGAGTCCCGCGCGCTGAATCTGGCAGCGGAACTGCAGCGACGTTTCGACACGGCGGCTCATGGCGACCACGTGGTGCTGGGAATTGCGACGCGTAACAGCAGCGACTGGTTGATTGCCGATCTGGCTTGTCTGTTTGCCGGAATTACCGCACTGCCTTTGCCGCTGGCGTTCAGTCAGTCCCAGGCCGAGCACCTTGCCGAGCGTTGTGACGGGTTTCTGGTGGATGCCGCAGGCGAGCGGACGCTGGCCGAGCGGTGGATGCTCGACTTTCCCGACAACCGCCTCAGACGTATCGGCGAACCTGCCCTGGAGCAGCCGTTGTTGCGAGAGCCGGACGGCGATAGCGCATGGATCTGCAAAATCATTCACACCTCGGGGACGACCAGCCGGCCCAAGGGCGTGCGTCTGAGCACGGCGGCAGTGGGGGCGGTATTGGCTTCCCTGCGCCAATGGATGCCGGTCGATGCCCATCGCAGCTACCTGTCACTGGTGCCATTGAGCCTGCTGCTGGAGCAAGTGACCGCCGCGTATTTGCCGCTGCTGGCGGGCGGGATTGTGCATTTCCTGCCTGAAGGCGAAGCACTGCTGGGGGAACCGGGGATGTCGCCGCAGCGTTTGATCGAGTGGATCCTACGGGTCGAACCGACAGCCTTGACGGTGCCACCGGTGATGCTCAATCGCTTTCACGAACTATTGACCCAAGGCGGCGCGCAGGGCGAGCGCCTGTCTCGTTACCTGCATTCGGGGGTGCATATCACCTGCGGCGGCGCGGCCGTCAGCATCGATATTCTGCATGCCCTCGCCGAGGAGGGTATCCCGGTGTTCCAGGGTTACGGGCTCTCCGAGAACGCCTCGGTCGTCAGTATGAATACCTTGCAGCACCAACGCTTGGGTAGCGTGGGCAGGCCGTTGCCGCATGTTCAGGTGCGCATCGGGGCCGACCAGACTATTGAGGTCAAGAGCAGCTCGTTGTTCAGCGGCTACTCGGGCAAGGACCCGAGCGCCTGTTCGATGTCCGACGATGGCTGGATGGACACCGGGGATCTGGGAGAGCTGGATGCTGATGGCTATCTCTATGTTCGCGGTCGCAAGAAAAATGTGATCTGCCTGCCCAATGGCCGCAACGTCAGCCCGGAACAGGTCGAGTTGGAATACCGCGAATTCCCCGGTGTGCGCGATGCCGCTGTGTTTTTCGATGAGGCCCAGGGTCTGGTGGCGTTGTTGTGTGTTGAATCGGCACCGGATCGCGATGAGCTGGCCAGCTGGTCAGCGCGGCGCTTTTCCGACATCGAGCGCCCGAGTCGCCTGTGGTTGCTGACCAAGGACGATCCATTGCTCGAGCAACTCTACACCGTCACCGGCCGTCCAAAACGCGCCGACATCGCTACTGTTTTCGCCAATCTGCAAGGGAATGCATCTGATGAACACACCTGCCTATCACTGTGAAAACCCCGACGTATCCATTATTGAACCGCGCCATTTCGCCAGCCTGGGCAAGGCCGAGCTGTACGAGTTGCTGGGGCATTACGGCGTCGTCCTGTTGCGTAACTGCATCCACAATGCCGAGGATTTCAGCGCCTATGTGAAGCAGAACAGTTCGCGGCTGAGCCTCGACCCGGCTCGGGTCATGGTCGGCGGCGCCGCGCAGTTGGTGGATGCGGGCCGTCAGGCGATTGGTCTGCATTGCGAGAATGGTAACTCACCGTTCTGGCCGGACATCACCTGGTTCTATTGCCAGGAAGCGCCGCACACTGGCTCGCAAACCACCCTGTGCGACGGTGAGAAAGTACTGGCGAAGCTCTCATCCGCCTGCCGCACATTTTTCGAAGACAACCCGATTCGTTACAGCCGCACCGTTGTCGGCGACAAATGGCGTCGGCTGGTCTGCCATTATTCGCCGGCGCTCTCGGACCCGGCGGCGGTCGGGATCGAAGATCTGATGCAAATCATCGGCGACGATCCGCAGACACAGATCTCCTTCAATCCGCTTGATGATTCGATTCACTACGCCTTCAGTACCCCGGCGATTCTGGTCTCCGAATTCAGCCAGCGTCCGGCGTTTGCCAACAGTATTCTCGGGCCGTCCTTCAACTATGAAGTGCCAGTGATCGATACATCGTCCGGGCTGCCCATTCCCGGCGAATTCCTGCACGAAATCGCCGAGGTTTCCGCGCAATACACCTACCCCGTCGGCTGGCGTGACCATGACATGGTGATGATCGACAACCGTCGGGTAATGCATGGCCGTGAGGCCATCGTTGACGAGCGCCGCCGTATCTTCAACGCCCTGAGCTACCGCTGAGACCTATTTATGAAGACCAATAACAAACAGATCATTTCTGGTCAGTACGAGACGTATATCGACGGTGACGGTCGCCAGATAGTCGATCTGGCCGGCGGGTTTGGTTTTCAGGTGCCGGCGGTGATCGAGGCGGTCAACCTTCAGGCGCAGATCATGGGGCTGTCCAATCGGGTGCTGATGTCCGACCCACTGATCGCTTTGTGTCGTCGTTTGGCCGAGTTGCTACCGCAGCCGCTGGTCAGCTCTTATGTGTGCAGCTCCGGCGATGAAGCATTCGAAGGCGCCTTGAAACTGTGCAAAGGCCTCAAGCCCAAGGGCAGGACCATTGTGGTTGTTGAGGGCGGCGACTTTGGCTCGCTGAGTTACGGACGTTGCCTCAGCGCGCCGCAAAGCTATCTGGAGATGCAGCGCTTTCTGGGCTTCGAGCTTGTGGCGATCAGGCATGTCCGTGACCTGGACAAGGTGGACTGGAATGATTGCTTCGCGGTTTGCCACACCAGCACCGTGATGGATGAAAACGGTCGCCTGCGCCTGATAGAACAGGTGCTACTCGATCACTTGTATGCCGCAGCGGCCAAGGAGTCGGCGCCGGTCATCGCGGTCGATGTGCAAAGTTGTCTGGGGAGCCTCGGCACGCTGTTCGGTTTCCAGCGTTTTCGCAATACCCCGGACATTGTGGTGTTGGGCGGGCCGCTGGGCGGCAGCGCGATTCCCATCGGCACCTATACCTGCAGCGAACAGATGGCGTATCAGGTCTATGGTCGCAGCAGCCCGGCGAAACATGGCAGCACCACCGCCGGCAACCCGATGGCCTGTGTGGCCGCCATGGCGGCACTTGATTATGTGCAGGCACACGACTTGCCCACACAGTGCCTCACTAACGGCAAGATCCTGGCGCAGGAGCTCGCCTCATTCGGTGCTGTCGCCTGCGGTGCCTGGGTCAGCCTGCCGCTGCCAGCCGACCTCAATCCCGCCGAATTGTGCGAGGAGCTTTATCAGCGTGGCGTCTATGTCAGTGCACCCCGTGGCCGCGAGTTGATTCTGCGTTGCCCGATCACCGCACGAGCCGAACACATCCAGCACGCATCCCGGATCATCAAGGAGACTTTAATCCATGTCCTTATCCCTATCGCATGAACAACTGCTGGATGATTGCCAGCGGCATTGGAGTGCCTCGGCGGCCAAGCTCTATCGCTTGGGTAAAACCAGCGTCGAAAAGGAAACCGATGGCATCTATGTCACCGACCATGCCGGCAAGCGCTTTATCGACTGCGCATGCAGCTATGGGGTGTTTATCGTCGGTCATCGCAATCCGATGGTGCGTGAGCAGGTGCAGACCCAGTTGAACCAGATGGCCTGGGTCCCGGAAGGTCGGGTGCATCCGCTGCAAGGCGCATTGTCCGAGCGTCTTCGGGATCTGGTGCCGGGTGATTGGGGGGATGTGCAGTTCATGGTCTCGGGCGCCGAAGCCATCGAGCAGAGCATGCGTTATGTGCTCAAGGTGCAGCAGCACCGGCGCGGAATCGTGGTCATGAACGATTCCTATCATGGCAAAACGCTGGCGGCGATGAGCATTCTGGGGCAGAAACAGCACCATCGCAGCTATGGCACCGCAGCCTCGGAAGTGACTTATGTGCCGTACGGTGACTTCGCCGCCTTGCAGAGAGCGGTTGGCGAGGGTGTGCGTGCGGTGTATGTCGAGCCGATTCTGGGGGGCGCTCACTTGCAGGTTCCGCCCGTGGGTTACATGGCCAATATCCGCGCGCTGTGCGATGCCACCGAGACCTTGTTGGTGGCCGACGAAATCCAGACAGGTTTCGGCCGCTGTGGCAAGTGGTTCGCCGTGCAGTACGACGACGTCGTGCCAGACATCATGATCCTCTCCAAAGGCCTGACGGGCGGCTACACCTCGTTTGCCTGCGCGATGTACAGCCAGCGACTGGCCACGCAATACCCGCTGAGCGAGACCGAGCCTGACCAACGGACCAATGGCGGGCATCCGGTGGCGTGCGCCTCGGCGCTGGCCGCGATCGATTACATCGAGCAGAACAACCTGGTCGAGCAATCGCGGATCAATGGCGGCTTGCTGCGCCATGGCCTGCAACGGTTGGCCCAGCGTTATCCGCAGATTGTCGAGGATGTGCCCGGTGTGGGCTTGATGACCGGTTTGCGCTTGCGCGGCTCGGTCTACGAAGCGCTGATGAGCATGGAATTGGGCAAGCGTGGCGTGCATGCCGGGCATTCCATGAATGAAAAGGCCAAGCACCCGGTTCTGCGGTTTTACCCGCCGTTGAACATCACCCCCGACGCGCTTCGGCATGTCCTGACGATGACCGAGGAAGCCCTGGAGGCGATCGCCCGGCGTCCGAAGCTGGCGGTCAAGGCGTTTTCTGTGGTGGTCAGAAACATGTACCACATCCCCAACAAGCTACTGCGCAGCAACGGGAAGCCCTGAGTATGTTCAATCCCGATACGTTGACCCTGCGCGAAATGGCCGGCCTGCTGCGTCGCGGTGTGCTGACCAGCGTCAATTTGCTGGAGTTCTATCTCCAGCGCATTGGCGAACGCAATCCGCAGATCAATGCCCTGATTCAACTGGAATCTGTCGACGAACTGCGTCGGCAGGCCCGGGAGGCTGATGAGATGGTCCGTGTCGGGAAGATTCATGGGCCTTTGCACGGGATTCCCATGACCATCAAGGACGTCTGTCATGTGCGCGGCTTCCGCATGTCGCGGGGGTTGGGGGAGTTGCTGGGCGACGCCAGTCAGCAGGATGCCACGGTCGTCGCCCGGCTTCGGCAGGCGGGGGCGATCATCCTTGGGATCACCAATGTTCCCGAGTTGTGCATGGCCTTTGAAACCGAGAACCTGCTGTACGGCCGCACACTCAATCCCTATGACGGGCAGCGCTCCGCCGGTGGCAGCAGTGGCGGGGAAGCGGCAGCCATCGCGGCCGGTTGCTCGCCGGCCGGGCTGGCCTCGGATGCTTGTGGCAGTGTGCGGATTCCGGCGCATTTCAACGGTATCTGCGGCATGAAACTGACTCAGGGGCGTGTGCCGTTGACCGGCCAGTTTCCCAATGATCGCTCCGGGTTGTTCCATCTGACGTCGGCGTTTGGTGTGATGGGGCGTTACGTCGACGATCTGGCATTACTTGGGCAATTGATCAGCGGCGCTGACGGTTACGACCCGGACACCGTCGATGTGCCGTTCGCCGACAGCAAGCCGCTGGACCAATTGCGTGTCGCACTGTCCTGGGAGTCCACCAGAACCCGGGTAAGCCCGGCAGTGAAGCAGGTTTTGCAGCGGGTCGAGAGTTGCCTGAGCAGTGTGGTGGCGCAAGTTACACCGACGGCTCCGCAGATGCTCGACGAAGCCTGCGATGTGCTATGGCGGGTTTTTATCACGGGTGCGGATGCCGGGCGTGGCTGGAAGCGTTTGTTCCAGTCCATGGACAAACAGACCTATACACCCGCCACCACAGGGTTGATCCGCTTGAGCGAAGAGGTCGAGTTGAGCGTGGATGAAATGAAGCGTGACTGGATCCTCATCGACACGTTTCGCTACCACCTGGCGAAGTTCTTCAATCAGCACGATCTATTCATTTGTCCGGTATTCCCGGATGTGGCGTTCGCTCATGGCGAGTCTTTGCAGGACCGTGATCGCTATGCCTTTGTGTTTCCGTTCAGCCTCTCCGGTTCACCGGCGGTGGTCATTCGCGCCGGACATGATCCGGCCAACGGGATGCCGATCGGCATCCAGATAGTCGGCCCGCATTGGCAGGAAGAGCAGTTGCTGGCTGTAGCCAGTTTCCTTGAGCGCGAACTGGAGCGCTGGAGTCCGGTCGCACCGTAGGACGCAGTCACTCTTTGAAGGATCTCAAGCCGTAACGGTTTTGGCGTGACGGCTGTTGATCACCAAAGCCAGCATGCCGACACCCACCAGCACAGCACCGGTGACTTCTATCAACACCGGTTGCTGTCTGAGCCAGAACCAGTGAAACAATGTGACAAACAGGGTGTTCAGGTAGACATAGGAAACCACTGTCGACGGCGAAATCACCCCGATTGCCCGATGCAGCAGCCAGAATGTCCCCAGGGTGCCAAACAGCGCCAGGTACACCAACCAGAACATATCGCTCGACGACAACTGCGCGCCGCTGCGCCAACCGCCGTTAAACAGACAGAACGCAAACAGAAACAGCGAGCCGAAAAGCATGTTCCAGAAGGTCATCGCCACCGGGTCACGCCCCTTCAAACTCTTGGCCTTGAACCGCTGGCTCAGTGGCGAATAGAGTGCCATCGCCAGGCAGCCGACGCCGAAGACCATTACCGGGTACAACGCGGGCAGCTCACCCGGAGCCGCGCCTTTAAGCGTCAGCAGCAGGGCGCCGATTGCCGCAATCGACATTGGCAACAATCGAGTCTTCAGGCTCGTACTCGGCAGCAGGAATACCTCAAAGAACAACGTCATCAGCGGCACCAGCGTGTACAGCGTCGCGGTATTGACCGCCGTGGTGTAGCGCAGTGCTTCAAACAGCGAACCAAAATACGTCGCCAGCAGCAGCCCAAGAACCGCATGGGCCAGCAGGCCTTTGGCCGAGATTGGTGAAGTGTTTTTCAGTAACAGCAGCGGCAAGAACATCAAGGCTGACAGCAACAAGCGCAGGCCGGTCAACAGAATTGGATCTATCGATTGGCTGACCTCTGCTGCCGCAAAGAAAGACGATGCGATCAGCATCGCCCAGATCAGCATGCCCCAATGAGCTTCTGCAAAACCGACTTGCTTCATGAGTTCCTTTCCCTGCGTTTGAAAATAGATTTAGCGGGCGCAGTCGGTAATGCCTGTAGGAGCCAGCGGTGCGGCGATCCGACTTGCCGCACCGCTGGCTCCTACGAAAAGCGGTTCACTCGTTTAAACTGACCGCCATTTGGCACAATCGGTGCGTTGATCGATGGGGGCTTGAAAGGACCTTCGAAGACTATTGGATATGCTGCGCGTATTGCCTTGGGTTGAAGCGCAGCACCATCACAATCATCACCGCCATCACCGCTGTGAGTGACCACCAGGCCCATTCGAAGCTGCCCAATTGGTCGCGAATCATCCCGGCAATCAGCGGCGAGAGCCCCGCGATCAGGTAACCGATGCCTTGTACAAAGGCCGTCAGGCCACCGGCACGACGCGGGTTATCCAAGTGATCAAGGGACACGATCAGGCTCATCGGGAACAGGCCGCCAATGCCCAGGCCCAACAGGCACGGCCATAGCAGGCTAAAGCGTTCCGGGCTGAGGATCAGGCCGCAGAAGCCGGCCATGATCAAGGCCAGCAGAACGACCAGTACCAGACGCTTGTCCTGGCTGCGGTTGGCAATCGCGGGTGTTATCAGCCCAGACACGACTTCCATGGCGGTGAGAAACCCCAGCAGTAAGCCGGCATTCTGTTCGCTCCAGCCTTTTTCCACGTAATACGGGGCTAGCCAGGCCAGCACACAGGTGTAGGAGGCCGTGCCCAAGCCGAAGAAAATCGCCAGCAACCAGGCCCGTGAGTTACCGACGAAGGACTCCTGGCGCCCCATTGGCGCCGCCGGCAATGGCGCGATTGCCGAGCGCTGGGCAAGCCAGAAGACCAGGGCAACCAGCGTCAGTAGCGCCCAGATTGCCAGGCCCATCCGCCAACTGCCGGTTTGCGCCAGGACGAAAGGCGAGAACGATGCGGCAATCGCCGCTCCGCCCATGATCGAGGTGACATACAAACCCATGAACAGCGAAACGTTGTCGCTGAAGCGTGACTTGATCAGCGCCGGCATCACCGCCTGAATGAGGGCGATCCCGAGCCCGGCCAGTACCGCGCTCAGGATCAGCTCAAGGCTGCTGTCCAGGTACAGCCGCGAGACCGTGGCCACACCGATGATCAGCAAGGACAGGATGATGGTGCGGTGATCGCCGACCCGTTGCGCGATGCGCATTCCCAGGAACATCGCCAGTCCCATCGCCATGACGGGCAGCATGGTCAACAGCGCGGCGGTACTGAAACTTAACGGGACATCCCCGCGAATGGCCGACAACAACGGCCCGACAGCGGCCATCGAAGGCCTCAGGTTCAGTGCCACCAATACCACGCTGACCATCAGCCATCCGGCATAGGAACTTGAAGTGCGAACGTTTTCCATAAAGGAACCCCAGATGTACAAGGCCGTGATTAGGCCGCTCCAAGCCTGCAGGGGCAAACTGAAATGTCGCTGGCACTATCGAGAAATTAGGTTGGTTACCGGGGGGAATGTTTAGCCAATCTGCAACCAAGGTTCATCAAGTCTGGATTTAACGGCTTATCTGCCCGTGTGACGCTGCTTTGCATCTGTTTACTGCGGTCTTTTCCATGGACGTCTGGCTGATCGGAATCAAACACGAGGGGGCGTCTGGTGCCACTTCAAGCCTTCAGCCACGTCGTCTATACAGGCCTGCCAGCGCGCCAAGCCTGTCTGCACTCCCTTCTGAACTGGCCTTCTGGGCACTGTGGCACTGCCGCCACGCCCGCCCGCCGGATTCCTGCATGTCCCGTTGATTGTTCTGACAGGTCCCGCGCTGTGCGCCGGGATCAAACCGGCGGCGCCTGTGCGTTTGCCTGACGCGGATAGACGAGAATTCCCATGAGCTGTGCCACGACATCCTTCGCCACGAAAGAAGAAGCCCTGTCCTTCCTGGACCACAATCCGGATATCGAGATGTTCGAGCTGTTCATCCTCGACAACAACGGTGTGCCACGGGGCAAGTTGCTGCATCGCGATGAACTGCTGGCGGTGTACGAAAGCGGCCGGCCGCTGCCGAGCACCATTCTGGGCCTGACCATCAATGGCGATGACGTGGAAAATTCCGGGCTGGTCTGGGACGTCGGTGATATCGATTGCCGGGCCTACCCGATCAGCGGCAGTTTGCAGCGTATGCCGTGGCGATTGATTCCCACGGCGGCGGTGCAGGTCAGCATGCATCCAAAAGAGGGCATGCCCGCGACCATCGCCGACCCACGGCATCTACTGGCCAAGGTCATCGAGGGCTTGCAGGCCGACGGTTATTACCCGGTGATGGCGGCGGAGCTGGAGTTCTATTTGCTGGATCAGCAGCGCGACAGCAACGGTCGGCCGCAGCCGGCGCGGGATGTCGATGGCGGGCGGCCACGTGGGACTCAGGTCTATGGCTTACGTGAGCTGGAGCAGATCGAGCCCTTTCTGGCCGACCTCTACAACGCCTGCAAACTTCAGGGTATTCCGGCGCGCACGGCGATCTCCGAATACGCGCCGGGGCAGGTGGAAATCACCCTCGAACACCGCACCGATGCTTTGCAGGCGATGGACGAAGCGGTGCGCTACAAACGGCTGGTCAAGGGCGTGGCCCACAAGCATGGGATGAGCGCCTGTTTCATGGCCAAGCCTTTCGATGACCTGGCCGGCACCGGCATGCACATGCACGTCAGCCTGGCGGACAAGGACGGCAATAACCTGTTCGCCAGCGAAGCCCCGGACGGCACGCCACTGCTCAAACAAGCGGTCGGAGGAATGCTCGGTACGTTGCTCGATTCATTGCTGCTGTTCTGTCCGAACGCCAACTCGTACCGTCGTTTCCAGACCAACAGCTACGCACCCCTGGCGGCCACCTGGGGCGTGGACAACCGCACCGTGAGTTTGCGGGTGCCCGGCGGGCCGGCATTCTCCCGGCATATCGAGCACCGCATCTGTGGTGCCGACGCCAACCCGTACCTGGCGGCTGCGGCGATCCTGGCTGGTATTCATCGTGGCATCCGCGAGCAGCTTGACCCGGGCGCTCCGGTGGAGGGCAACGGGTATGCCCAGGCCACGCAATTGTTGCCGACCGACTGGTTGACCACATTGCGAGCGCTGGAGGCTTCGAGCTGGGCGCGGGAGGCATTCGGCAGTGAGTTTCTTGGCGTGTATCTGGCGGTGAAACGTGCCGAATACCGGCAGTTCATGGGCGAGGTCGGTGAGCAGGACTGGCGCTGGTATCTGCATCAGGCCTGAAACTAATCTCAAACCCGTTGAAAGTTTGGGCCTAATGCCATGAGCCAACTAATCGTTGGCTTCTTTTTCACGAAAAATTGATGGTTGGCTCCTTAAGATTTGTGTTGTCGCGGTAAATGAAATTTTCACATCTACCGTGGGCACTTCTTTCAGGAACAGCCAATCATCATGTTGAAGTTAAAAGCCGTGCGCCCTGAATGGGTGACGTTGATTGCCAGCGCCTTTTTATTGGCAGGGTTCAATTCAGTTCTCTGGCAACACCTGTTCGATATCACCGCTGCCGACGGTCAAGGCATCGCCATGCGTGTCGCGTTCGGGGTGATGATCCTGGCGGTTTTCAATATTGTGCTGACCTTGCTGGCGTTCCGGCCTGTGATGAAGCCCGTGTTGACGCTGATCTTATTGGTCAGTGCCGGCGTGGCCTATTTCATGAGCCAATACGGTGTGTTGATCGACGCGGGTATGTTTCGTAACTTCGCAGAAACCAATGCCACGGAAGTGCGCGACTTACTGTCCGTGAAGTTGTTTGTTTATATTGTATTGCTCGGAATTTTACCGTCGTGGTTGTTGTGGAAAACGCCGGTTAATTATCGTCGCTGGCACCGTGAGTTATTAAGTAAAGTGCTGGTGAGTGTCGCATCGGTTGCGGTGATCGGTGGTGTCGCCCTGGTCAACTATCAAGGCCTGTCATCGTTGTTTCGCAATCACCATGAGTTGCGCCTGATGGTGGTGCCAAGCAACTACATCGGTGCCTCGCTCGGCTATCTGCGCGAGCAAGTAGTGTCTGCCCGGCAGCCCTTCATCAACATCGGTGAAGACGCTCGGAAAAACCCGGTCTGGCAGACCCACGGCCGTAAATCCCTGACGGTACTGGTGGTGGGCGAAAGTGCCCGGGCCGAGAACTTCGGCATCCTGGGTTATGACCGTGACACCACACCCAAACTGGATAAAGAGGCCGGCCTGATTGCCTTCACCGATGTGCATTCTTGCGGCACGGAAACGGCCGTGTCGGTGCCCTGCATGTTCTCCAACATGGGCCGCAAGGATTACAACGCCAGCAAGGCAAAGAACGAGGAAGGTCTGCTGGACGTACTCAAACACGCCGGTCTCGAGGTGATCTGGCGCGATAACCAGTCGGGCTGCAAAGGCACCTGCGATCGGGTCACTGTCGACGACGTGAGTAATCTGAAAGACCCGGTGTTGTGTGCCAATAGCGAGTGCCGCGATGAAATTCTCCTGCAAGGTTTGCAGCACTTCATCGACACGCTGGATAAAGACACCGTGCTGGTACTGCACCAGATGGGCAGTCACGGGCCCGAATACTTCAAGCGCTACCCGAAAGAGTACGAACACTTCACCCCGGTGTGTGAAAGCAATGCACTGAACAATTGCAGCCGAGAAAGTATCGTCAATGGCTACGACAACACGTTGGTGTACACCGACCATGTGCTGTCGACCCTGATCGACCTGTTGCGCAGTAATCAGGACAAAGTCGATACCGCCATGCTCTATCTGTCGGACCACGGCGAATCGCTGGGCGAATACAACCTGTTCCTGCATGGCACGCCTTACATGCTGGCGCCGGAACAACAGAAGCATGTAGCGATGCTGGCATGGTTCTCCGACAGCTACCAAAAGTCGTTCTCGGTGGACACCCATTGCCTGCAATTGAGTCGCGAAAAGCCCTTGAGCCAGGACAACCTGTTCCATTCCATGCTTGGCCTGCTGGAGGTCAACAGCAAGGTCTACGACCCGGGGCTGGACATGTTTGCCGGCTGCCGCGGCGCGGTGATTGACGGTGTGTTGGCCAAAGAATGAGTCCGTCGACCTTTTTTTCACGCGCCAGTCGTTAACCTGCCATCAGTCGATATTCCAACAAGAGCCCTTGCACATGTCCGCGCTGCCCCCATCCGCCATCGAACTTGAGTTCGCCCGGCGCTACGATCAGGAACACGCCCGCGTCTGTCTGCAGTCGCGACCGCGTGGTCTGGCGGGGCGTTTGACGTTCTGGCGCGACGAGCAACTGGTGCGTAACGCGCTTCAGGTCGCTGGCGAACCGGGATTGATTCTTGATGTAGCCTGCGGTGTCGGGCGCTTCTGGTCGATACTGGCCGAGCATGCGAATCGGGTGATTCTTGCGACCGATCCGTCTCAGGACATGCTCGATCATGCCCGCACCCACCATCCGCAGCACCTGCTGGAACGGGTCAAGACCTTTCAGAGTTCAGCCTTCACCATCGGTTTGCCGGCGAACGCGGTTGACTGCATTTTTTGCATGCAACTGTTTCAACACATCACCAGTCCTGAGCATCGGTTGGCCATGCTGGTTGAGTTCCATCGGGTCAGTCGCGATACGGTGATTGTGGCGGTGCGGGTTGATGCGCATTTCAAACTGCGCCGATCCGGTGTGGAAGGCGCACAGGCCCAGCCACAGGCGAGCAAGGCCGAGCTTGAGGCCGAGTTCAGGCAGGCGGGTTTCCACGTGCTCAGCCATCAGGACTTCTTGCCGGGGTGCGCGCGGATGCGGGTCTACGTGCTGCGTAAGGGCAGCTAGTCTCCACCTGTCAGACTATTCTTGCGGTCCAGCAGGTATTTTCGCTAAAGCTCTTGTTCAGTGGATGCGCGGAAATCGCCGGGGGCGATATATACTGCGCGCCATTCTTCAAGGGAGAGCCGTGTGGCCATCGATATTCACTGGATTCGCGACAACGATAGCCTCGGTCAGTTTTGTGCCGAGTGGCAGCAGCTGCCATTCGTTGCCCTCGACACCGAATTCATGCGGGTCGACACCTTTTACCCGATCGCAGGCCTGCTGCAGATCGGCGATGGCGTACGCGCTTACCTGATTGACCCACTGACCATCGACAATTGGCAACCGCTGGCCGCATTGCTGGAAAACCCGGCCGTGGTCAAAGTCGTGCATGCGTGCAGCGAAGACCTCGAAGTCCTGCTGCGCCTGACCGGCAGCCTGCCGGCGCCACTGTTCGACACCCAACTGGCCGCCGCTTACCTGAACCTCGGTTTTTCCATGGGCTATTCGCGACTGGTGCAGGAAGTGCTCGGCATCGACCTGCCCAAGGGCGAAACCCGTTCCGACTGGCTGCAACGTCCGCTGTCCGATACCCAGATCAGCTACGCCGCCGAAGATGCCTTGCACCTGGCGGAAGTTTTCGTACAGCTGCGTCCAAAACTATCTGACGAAAAATACGCCTGGGTCCTGGAAGACGGTGCCGAGCTGGTGGCCAATCTGCGTCGCGAGGTCGACCCGTATGAGGTCTATCGCGACGCCAAACTGGCCTGGAAACTGTCCCGTGCCCAACTCGCCGTGTTGCGTGAACTTTGCGCCTGGCGTGAGACGCAGGCCCGTGCCCGTGATCTGCCGCGCAACCGCATCATTCGAGAACATTCCCTGTGGCCGTTGGCGCGCACGCAACCGGACAACCTTGGCGCGCTGGCGAAAATCGAAGACATGCACCCGCGTACCGTGCGTCAGGACGGCGAATTTCTGCTTGATCTGATCAAGCGCTCTGGCAGTGTGTCGCCTGATCAATGGCCACCGGCGGTGCCGGAGCCGTTGCCGGTGGACGCCGCTGCGCTGGTCAAACAGCTGCGCGCCATCGGCCAGGCCGAAGCCGAGCGCTTGAACATCGCGCCAGAACTGATGCTGCGCAAGAAAACCCTGGAAGCGCTGCTCAAGAGCGGCTTCCCCAATGGTCCTTACCAATTGCCTGATTCGCTGCGTGGCTGGCGCCGCGAATTGATGGGCCAGACGCTGCTCGACAGCCTGGCCACCGCCGGAGAACAGCCTTGAAACGTATTTGCTCCATCTATCGAAGCCTGAAGAAAAACGAGATGTACCTCTATGTGCTCAAAAGTGATGCACTGGAGCGCGTTCCGGAAAGCCTGATGGCGGCCTTCGGCAAACCGCACCACGCTTTCGATCTGGTGCTCACGCCCGAGCGCAAGCTGTCACGCGAAGACATCACGGTGGTGCTGGAAAATCTCGAGAAACAGGGCTACCACCTGCAAATGCCGCCGGCCGAAGACGAATACATCGAGCATCTGCCGGAAGAATTGCTGCGACGTAACGACCCGATGTAGTCGGCACACAGGCTCTGTTCAGAGCCTTTATGAAACACTGGAATGATTTTGGCGATGGCCAGGGCGATGGAGTGACACTCCGTCGGCGGCTGTCTGCACTGTTTTTGAAAGGTTTGAACCATGCGCGTTCTGATTGCTGAACACGACCACCCTGTGTACGCCCAACTGTTGCGTCAGGCAGCGCCTGATCTGGAAGTTCTGACCAGCGGCGACTCCGCCGAACTGGCCCGTCAGGCCGCTGAATGCCAGGTCTGGCTCGGTCAGCCGGACCTGCTGGCGACCTTGCTGCGTCAGGGCCACGAACCACAATGGCTGCAGTCGACCTGGGCCGGCATCACGCCGCTGCTGGCCGACGGCCTGCCACGGCACTATCGCCTGACACGCGCGGTAGGGATTTTCGGTCAGGTCATGGCCGAATACGTGCTGACCTACATGCTCGGTCACGAGCGCGAAGTGCTGCCGCGGCTGGTCAGCCAGGTCGAGCGAAAGTGGGACAACCGCCAGGGTCAAAGCCTGGCTGGACGCAAGGTATTGATCGTCGGTACCGGTGACATCGGCCAGACGGTGGCGCAGTTTCTGCTGCCGTTTGGCGTCGAGTTGTATGGCATCGCCAGCGAAGCCCGCGAGCAGACGCCGTTTGTCGAGGTTGGAAGCCTGGCTGATCTGCCGCGTCTGGTCGGCGAAGTGGATTACGTGATCAATCTGCTGCCAAACACCCCGAATACTCACGACCTGTACGACGCCGCACTGTTCAAGCAGTTCAAGCCGACGGGGTTGTTCATCAACGTCGGGCGCGGTGTCGCGGTGGTCGATGCGGATCTGGTGGAAGCCTTGAAAGAAGGGCATCTGGCCGGGGCCGTGATCGACGTCTGCCGTCAGGAGCCGTTGCCGCAACGCCATCCATTCTGGACCGCGTGGGGCCTGCTGCTGACCGGGCACAGTTCGGCACCGACTTCGCCACCGATGATGGTGAAGTTGTTCGTCGAAAACCTGCGGGCGTATCAGGCGGGCGAAGCGTTGCGTGGGGAAGTGGATTTCTCGCGCGGGTATTAAACCCACCACTCATCAAATGTGGGAGCGAGCAAGCCCGCTCCCACATTTGAACTTCATCGTTGGTTAGAGGGTGAAATCACCTTCAGCCGCCAACTCGCTCAGCGGACGACGCGGGCTTGGCTCTTCACGCGCTTGCAGGTACTCGGCCAGCGTCGCCTTGTCGCCCAGCTTGCCGATCGCCACCGCCGCGTGCAGCGCATAGCCCTCAGGAATATTCAGCTCTTTGCGGGTCAGTTCCTGATCGAAACCGGCCATGCCGTGGGTGTGCCAGCCGCTGATGCTCGCTTGCAGCGCCAGATGCCCCCAGGCCGAACCGGTGTCGAACGTGTGCGACAGCGCCGGTGTTTCTTCGGTGGCGCCAGGTATCGCAAAAGTGGTTTTCGAGACCACGATCACCAGCGCCGAGGCATGCTGTGCCCAGCTGCGGTTGAACTCGTTCAGCAGTCCCAGATAGCGTTCCCAATTCGGCGTGTCGCGACGCGCATAGAGAAACCGCCAAGGCTGCGAGTTGTACGCCGATGGTGCCCAACGTGCGGCTTCGAAGAAGCTCAGCAGCGTCTCTTCGGCAATGGTTTCGCCGGTGAACGCGCGAGGCGACCAGCGATCGGTGAACTGAGGGTGAATGGCGTAATCGGCAACGCGTGGGTTAGCACTCATCAAGAGATTCCTTTACGTTTGAAAGTGAGGGTCGTCTAAAAAACGGCGGGCGCAGTTGAGCTGGGCGATGGGGTTTTCCGAGAGCCTGGGCCGTTCACCCGAAAACAACGCGGTTGAGCGTTAATGGCACGTGGGTAGGGCTCTTTGCGACTGGTAACGCTACCGGGCGGCGCAAAAACTCACAAGTGCCGTGTACCGGCAGTCGCCAATGCTTGGCCCGCCGGTGCCTTGGCACTAGACTGGCGGCCTTTTCACCACCTGATGTTGATGCTTGAGCCATGGCCGCCAAAGTCGAACCGTTCTGGATACGCAAAACCCTCGATCAACTCGATCAAGAGGAATGGGAATCGCTGTGCGACGGCTGTGGCCTGTGCTGCCTGCAAAAACTCGAGGACGAAGACGACAACGCCGTCTACTACACGCGCATCGCCTGCAAATTGCTCGACCTCAAAACCTGTCAGTGCACCGATTACCCCAACCGCCGCGACTTTGTGCCCGATTGCATCCAGCTCACGCCGGGCAAGGCCGATGAGTTCAAATGGCTGCCGCCGACCTGCGGTTATCGACTGGTCAGCGAAGGCAAGGATTTGCCGCTCTGGCATCACCTGGTGTGCGGTGATCGCGAGGCGGTGCATCACGAACGTATTTCCCAGTCCGGGCGCATGCTTGCCGAGGGCAGCGTGGCCGAAGACGATTGGGAAGATCATCTGATTTTTCGCGCGGGTTAATTCCTATTGCTTATGTGACGAGGGCGCTTGCTCGCGCTTAAGTGCGTAGCACTCACAAAATAGGCAGTGATTACAAGAATTTGGGGCCGCTACGCAGCCCAGCGCGAGCAATAGGAGTGGGTATGGCTGTGGGAGTGCGGCGGGCGTTGGCCTTTGGACTTTTGGCCCTGAGTTCGCCCGTGTGGGCGGCAAAGAAAGTCGATCTGGATTATCACGTGCGCCTGTTGCCGCAAAGCGATCAGGCCGAAGTGCGCCTGACCCTGGCCCAGGGCTCGGCGGTGCGCAGTCTGGATTTCGACTTGGGCGACGGCAGTCACTACAGTGATTTCAAGGCCGATGGCCAATGGCAACTCACACCCGGCAAACAGGCCCGTGGCGTCTGGCGCCCGACCGCCGACAAGGCCAGCCTGACCTACCGAGTGCGCATCAGTCATGGACGCAAAAACGGCAGCTTCGACTCCCGCATGACCCCGAGCTGGGCGCTGATGCGCGGTGATGACCTGGTGCCCGCGGCCAAGCTCGATCAGCAGGACGGCATCGAACTGGTTTCACGCCTTGAATTCGAATTGCCCGCCGGTTGGAAAAGCGTCGAAACCGCCTGGCCGCGGATCGGCAAGAACACGTTCCGGATCGACAACGTCTCGCGCCTGTTCGACCGTCCCACTGGCTGGATGCTCGCCGGCCACCTCGGCAGCCGTCGCACGCGACTGGGAGAAACCGAAGTCACCGTCACCTCGCCTCAGGGGCAGGGCATGCGCCGCATGGACGTGCTGACGTTGCTGACCTTTGTCTGGCCGCAAGTGCAGGCAGTTTTTCCGCGTCATCCCAACAAGCTGCTGATTGTCGGCGGCAACGACCCAATGTGGCGCGGCAGTCTGGCCGCGCGTGAATCGATCTACCTGAACACGCGGCTGCCGCTGGTCAGCGAAAGCGGCACCAGTGCGCTGGTGCGTGAATTGGCTCAAGTGTTCGGGCGGATCAACGACAACCAGCGCAGCGACTGGATCAGCGAAGGGTTTGCCGAGTATTACGCCATCGAACTGGTGCGCCGCGCAGGCGGCATGAGTGATGAGCGGTATGAAAGCCTGCACAGCAAGTTGACCAAGGACAGCCAGAAGGTCAGCACGTTGCGCGGTGAGCAGATCAACCCGGCACAGGTGGCCAAAGCGGTGGTGTTGCTACAGGAACTGGACCGCGAGATTCGCCTGAAAACCCGCAACAAGCGCTCGCTGGATGATGTGTTGCGTGGGGCGATGCATTTGGAAAGTGTGGATACCAAGGCATTCATTCAGCTCGCGGAAAGCGTTATTGGCGAGTCTTCCAGGGTGCTCGAGACCGGGTTGCTTCAGTAGCACCGCCATCGCGGGCAAGCCCGCTCCCACAGGATTTGTGGCGTACACAACAGTGTGAACACCGCCAATTACTGTGGGAGCGGGCTTGCCCGCGAAGAGGCCCTAAGCCTCAGCATCGATTCCGGATCAGACCCCAGCCTTCGGCGAGTTCAACGAATCATTACCCGTCACGGTCGCCGTGCTGGTCGCCGCTTCAGCATTGGCTTTCATGCGGGCCAGCTCATCCCCGGCGCGCTCGATCCTTGCGCGTGCGTTTTTCATGTCCTGACGGTTCTTTTCCAACAGGCGTTTCGCCGAACAATGCCCGGTGATGCCCCGGGCCAGGGCCATGCCGCCGATGGCTATTTCAATCAATCCGAACACGCCGCCGCGTCGCAGGCCCTTGCTCAGCATGACCACGCCACCCGCCAGGGAGCCGGCGCGTTCCCAACCATGAACGTTCTGTTCGGAAAGGCTCTGGAACGGGGTGGTTTCGATACGTTCTACAGGATTGAACTCGCGCATGATCTGTCTCCAGGCAGGGAAGGGTTGCTTCAGCAATAGATATTTAGCTGACTGTCTGGGCGAGCGGCTTGTTCCATCGAATATGCGGCAATTCAGCGGAATTTCGGCCCGGAGCGGGTGTTGTTGCCCTTGGCCATGCGGTCGTACAGCACGACGTTGACGGTAGCCGCCAGGTTCATGCAGCCGGTGGTCGGGATGTAGACCACGTCTTCGCACCAGTCGCGGATTTCTTTATCCAGCGAACCGTCTTCGGGGCCGAAGATGTAGAGGGCGCGATCCGGGTGCGTGTATTCCGGCAGCGAGCGGGCGCCGTCGACCAGTTCGACCGCGACCGGCACACAGCCCAGGGGCAGGATTTTCTTCAGGTCGTCGATGCCGATCAGCGGAATGTCGTAGTGGACTTTCTTGGTGTCGGTGACGAAATCGGCGGCGCGTTCATAACGTTTGCCGGTGTAGAAAACCGACGCCACGCCATAGCAGCCGGCGGCGCGCATCACCGAACCGACGTTTTCCGGTGATTTGGGGTTATACAAACCAATGCAGCTGTACCGTTTGTCTGCCACGAGCGGGGTGCCTTCGGGGAAAAAACGGCGATTATACGGGGATTGGGGGAGGGGTGTTCAGTTTGAGATTGGTGGTGCCCGGACAAATGCAATCGCGGGCAAGCCCGCTCCCACAGGGGGCTGCGGCGTACACAACATCTGTGCTCACCGCCAATCACTGTGGGAGCGGGCTTGCCCGCGATGGGGCCGGTTCAGGCACTGAAGATCTTCAGTCTTCTTTCTTCATCAACCCGGCCAACGCCGCAAACGGGTTGTGCGTCGCCTTGGCGATCTTCGGCGTACTCAGCGAGCCTTCGTCGAAATACTGCTGATCGGTATACCGCGAGTGTTCGTTGTCGTGGCAATACAGGCACAACAGCTCCCAGTTCGAGCCGTCCTGAGGGTTGTTGTCGTGGTTGTGGTCGCGGTGGTGCACGGTCAGTTCGCTCAGGCGCTTGCCGGAGAACTCACGGGCGCAGCGGCCGCACACGTGCGGGTACATCTTCAGGGCCTTATCGCGGTAACCCATTTCCTTGTCACGCTGGTTGTCGGCAAGGATGCGGTCCAGCTTCGACGTATTGGTTGGGGTGGACGAACTCATGGGTTCACCTTTGTAAAAGACTAATGACGGTTATGACGTGAGTTTAGCTCAGCCCTTGAGCTTTTCGGCAATCCAGATGGTGTGGCGGGTACCCTTGTTGCCGTGGGCGAAGACTTGCACTTCCTCGGCCTTGAAACCGGCTTTTTTCAGCTTGTCGGAAAACTGCCGGTCGGCGCTGGCCGACCACACCGCCAGTACGCCTTTTGGTCGCAGGGCCTTGGCGCAGGCGCTCAGGCCTCCTGCGGAATAGAGCCAGCTGTTGGCCTTCTGGGTCAGGCCTTCGGGACCGTTGTCGACGTCAAGCATGATCGCATCGAAACCTTGCGGCTCGGCTTGTAGCACTTTGGCCACATCTTCCATACGGATCACCGTGCGCGGGTCGAGCAGTGGGTTGCCGGCTTTCTCGCCCAGTGGCCCGCGGTTCCACTCCACCACGCCGGGTACCAGTTCGGCGACCACCACTTCAGCCGTTTTACCCAAGTGCTTGAGCGCCGAGGCGAGGGTGAAGCCCATGCCCAGGCCACCGATCAATACCCGCGAATTCGGCCGACCGGCGACCTTGCGGCAGGGGATTTCGGCCAGCGCATCTTCAGAACCGTGCATGCGGGTGTTCATCAACTGCCCGCCATCACCGCCCTGAATCTTGATGACGAAGTCCTCGCCGTATTCGAACAGGCACAGGGCACCGCCGTTTTCAGGGATGGGGGTGGTGTCGAGCAGAACGAAACGTTTCATGGGGCTCTCTTGAGCAGAAATTGACATACGGAGGAAGGCAAACACGCGCAGTTGGGAGTAGCCTGCAAAAAGACAACAAGGCCAACGGAGCCATTGATGAAGCGCACCATTCTAACGGTCATTGCCTTGGCCGCGCTCTCGATAACTGCAGTGCAGGCCCAAGAGCTGCAAACCATCCCCACCAGCCCCGCGCCGATGCCCGGTTCACCCGGCACCGCCACTCCGACGCCGTATCCGCAGATCACCCCGACCAGCGTGCCCAAAACCGGTAGCGGCGGGCCACCGCTGTTACCGCCAATCGAAATGCCCAATCCACCCAAGGACCAGACCTTGCCGGGCCTTGAGCCGAGCACGACGAAAATCAAAACGCCGGGTGGCTAAACTTGTTGCGAGAGCAGTTGCCCATCGGCCATGCGCAAGCGTTTGGAGAGGGAGACGGCGAGGGCGCGGATGATCTTCGCGGCGATCTTTGGCGCGTCGTTGAGCATCTTTTCCAGGGAGTCCTTGCCCAGGTTGAGCAACTGGCAATTGCTCGCGGCCACGCAACTGGCTGAGCGCCGCTCGCCATCGAGCACGGCCATTTCGCCGAACGCCCGACCGCTGCGCAAGGTGGCCATGGTCACCCGTTGCCCGTCGCTGTTGGTCTTCTGCACCGCGACCTGGCCGGTGTGGATGATGCACATGAAACTGCCGGCATCGCCCTCATGGAAAATCTCTTCGCCTTCGGCAATGGTGCTGATGCTGAAGTAGCCCGAAGCCGCCACGAAGTCTGCCGGCAGCAGTTGATCGAACAGGCCGCAGTCCATCAGCCAGTCGCGAATTTCTTTGTTCAGTAAGGTCGGTTCTGACATGTCGTCACGGTCTTTTTCTTGTGTCTGTGTCTGTTCCGGGCTTCAGTCACCCATCATCCCCTGTGGGAGCGGGCTTGCCCGCGATGAGGCCATCACATTCAATATCAACATTGGCTGTGACATCGTCATCGCGGGCAAGCCCGCTCCCACAGGAAATGTGTGTGGTTTCGGGGCCCCGGTGTCTGGTGTTAAGACCGGGACGCCGGGCCAAGTTCCTCAGGCGATGCCCAAAACCTTGAAAACAAATGCGTATTCGAGGGCTACGTCACGTAATCCCTGATAACGACCGCTCATCCCGCCATGCCCGGCACCCAATTCAGTCTTGAGCAACAGGGCGTTGGTGTCGGTTTTGGTCGCGCGCAATTTCGCCACCCACTTGGCCGCTTCCCAGTACTGCACGCGACTGTCGTTGTAGCCGGCGATTACCAGCGTTGCCGGATAAGCTTGCGCGGTGACGTTTTCGTACGGGGCGTAGGCCTTGATCCGATCATAGACGTCCGGCTCTTGCGGGTTGCCCCACTCGTCGTACTCCGTGACGGTCAGCGGCAGTTCCGGGTCGAGCATGGTATTGAGCACATCGACGAACGGCACTTCGGCAATCGCCGCACCGAACAGCTCCGGCCGCTGATTGAGTACCGCGCCGATCAGCAAGCCACCGGCGCTGCCACCACTGATCGCCAGCTGTGATGGGGTGGTGAAGCCGTTGGCGATCAGGTGTTCGGCGCAAGCGATGAAATCACTGAAAGTGTTGTGCTTGTGTTCCTGCTTGCCGGCGCGGTACCAGGCTTCGCCCAGCTCACCGCCACCGCGTACATGCGCGATGGCAAACGCCATGCCGCGATCCAGCAGGCTCAGGCGCGCGTGGGAGAACCACGGGTCGAGGCTTTCGCCGTAGGCGCCGTAGCCGTACAAATAAAGCGGCGTCGGCTTGCCGAGGAACTCGCGTTTGACCACAAGGCTGATCGGCACTTGCGTACCGTCCGGTGCCGTCGCCCAAAGCCGCTGGCTGACGTACGCATCGGCGTCGAACGGGCCGAGCACCGGGGTTTCCTTGAGGACTTTCTGCTCGCCGGTGGTCAGAATCAGTTGGCGGATCTGCGCTGGACGGTTCAAGGCTTCGTAGCGCAGACGGATCCGGTCGCTGACAAATTCCAGGCTGTTCTGCACATGCAGGCTGTAGGCCGCGTCCGGCAATTGCACGCGATAGGGCACCAAGTCCCGTGGGCGGACTTCGATGATCGGCAGGCCACCTTCACGCAGGCTCAGGGTCATGGCCTCGGCGTTCAGGCTCATGCCTTCAAGCATCACGGTGTCGTTGTGGGGAATCAGGTTCTGCCAGTCGGCTTCGGTCGGCACGATGCCAGTATCGGCGGCCTGGTAGAGGGCGAAGTTGATGCCGTCGCGGTTGGTGCGGATCAGCCACGTCCACTCGCCAATCGAGTTTACCGTGGTCGACATCGTACTCATGCTCTTCAACCCCTCGGCGCCAGGCAGGTAAAGGCCTGATGCGGCAGCGAAGCATCGAGCACCCAGACTTCGCTGGTGGTCTTGCTGCCCAGCGACAACAGCAGTTGCCGTTCTGAGCTTGAGCGGTAGCAATGCAGGAAGAATCGGCCGTCTGGCTCATGGAACACTTCTTCGGCCGCGGTGCCGTCCAGCCGATAGCGGAACAGTTTGTGCGGGCGATGGGTGTCGTCGAGTTCGCCGAAGAACAGCGTCAGGCTGTCGTTGGCCCAGGTCATGCTGCCGTCGCAGTCCTGGAACTCCAGTTCGCTGACGCGGCCGCTGGATAATTCCTTCACGAACAGCGTGTAAATCTCTTCGCCGCTGGAGTCGATGCTGTAGGCCAGACGCTGGTGGTCCGGGCTGATGCTGAACGCGCCCAGGGAAAAGAAGCCACCCTTGGCCAGTACGTTCGGATCAAGCAGCAGTTGTTCCTGGCTTTCGTCAATCTGCAGGCTGCCATCGGCCGGACGCGGGCAGCGGTAGTGACGGGCGTATTCGTCGCCGGCAGTGGTGCGGGTGTAATACAGGTACGGGCCCCAGGGCGAGGGCAGCGACAGATCGGTTTCGAGAATCCGCGCCTTGATCTCGTCGAACAGGGTTTCGCGCAGCCCGGCCTGATCGGCGGTTTGCGCCTCTTGATAGCGGTTTTCAGCTTTCAGGTAATCGAGCACCGCGTCGGTGTCGCGCTCCTGCAGCCAGGCATACGGGTCGCAACCGTCGGTCTTGTGGGCAATCGGAGCGCTGTTGACGTTGGCGGATAGGGGCATGAATGGCTCTCGAACAATGTACGGAATAGGGTTTTGCAGGCGACATGCAAATCTTGATGCCTCTGCAGACCCTGTGGGAGCGAGCTTGCTCGCGATGGCGGACTGCCAGACAACATTGATGTTGAATGTACTGACCTCATCGCGAGCAAGCTCGCTCCCACAGGGTCTGTGTCTTGCCCGACTGGTATTGGGACAAGCCTGACGTGCGAAAAGTCGTTACTATAAGCGCCTCTTTGCCTGCCTTGCCATGGACACCATGACCGAGAACGACTATCTGATCGCTTGGGGCCTCTACGCCTTTGCCGCTTTAGGCTGCCTGTTGGTGTGGATGCGCATCACCCGCTGGATGTGGCGTTGGCTGCGTGAGCCGCTGCGGCTGCTGGTGGCGGTGTTGCTGTTCAGCCCGACCATCATCGACCCGGTGAAAGAAAAGGTCGCCCCGTCCATCGCTATTACTGCCCTCGACTTGCTGTTCAAGGTCGGCAACAACGCCTGGCGCGCGGTTTCCGATCTGTTCATGTACGGCATGATTGTCTTCGGCATATACCTGGTGTTCGTGGCCATCCGTTTTCCCATCGAGCGCGCCTCCAAAGCTCGCAAGGAACAGGCGGCTGCCGCCAAGGCAGCGGCGCGGGCCGACGAGCCTGACGACGATCAGCCTTTCGGCGGTGCCGGCGATGATCGTTACGGTCGGCCACCGGTGCCGAGCAACCCGCAGCGTTTGCGGGTCGAACCACGTCTGTAATCGTGCCCCTGTACTGAATCGAGAGTCCGAGCATGTGTGAGTTATTGGGCATGAGCGCCAATGTCCCGACCGATATCGTGTTCAGCTTCACCGGGCTGATGCAGCGCGGCGGTCGCACCGGGCCGCACCGTGACGGTTGGGGCATCGCTTTTTATGAAGGCCGTGGCCTGCGGCTGTTCCAGGACCCGGCGGCGAGCAGCGAGTCGGAAGTGGCGAACCTGGTGCAGCGCTATCCGATCAAAAGCGAAGTGGTGATCGGGCACATTCGCCAGGCCAACGTCGGTAAGGTCTGCCTGTCCAACACTCACCCGTTTGTGCGCGAGTTGTGGGGGCGCAACTGGTGTTTCGCCCACAACGGCCAATTGGCCGATTTCAATCCGACCGCCAGTTTTTACCGCCCCGTTGGCGATACCGACAGCGAAGCGGCGTTTTGCGATTTGCTCAATCGGGTACGCGCTGCGTTCCCCGAGCCGGTAGACATCGAAGCGCTGTTGCCAGACTTGGTGGCCGCCTGCGCCGAGTACCGCAGCAAAGGCGTGTTCAACTGCTTGCTCAGCGATGGTGACTGGCTGTTCTGCTACTGCTCGAGCAAACTGGCGCAGATCACCCGCCGTGCACCGTTCGGCCCGGCGCGTTTGAAGGACGTCGATGTGATCGTCGACTTCCAGGCCGAAACCACACCCAATGATGTGGTCACGGTAATTGCTACCGAACCCTTGACCGAAAACGAAACCTGGACCCGCTACGAACCGGGCCAATGGAGCCTCTGGCGACGCGGTGAATGCGTCAGCCAGGGCAAGACCGAATAAGGATCTCTCCCCCATGTTGCTCAGTTATCTTCGGCTGGTGTTGTTCGCGGCGGGCTTGTTGATCGGTGTCCAGGTGCCTGGATTCATCAGTGATTATGCCAAGCGGGTCGAGGCGCATCTGATCGAGGCGCAGACCGGTTTGAGCGGTTTTCAGGGCACCGCCAATCAATTTTTCAAGGGTGATATGCAGGCGCTCGTGGCCCATTACCGTGCCAGCGAAGACCCGATCTTTCGCAGCGATGCCGACAGCCTGAGCACCTTGCTCACCCGTCAACTGGCCCTCGACAAGCAATTCCAGGCCATGCAGGGCCCGTGGTACATCCGCGTCCTGCAAGTGGCCCTGGCCGCCGACCCGGATATTCGCAAGGAAACCTGGAACGGCTACAGCTATCAGATCCTGCTGACACCGGAAGCGATGATCTGGGGCATGAGCGGCGCGTTGCTGCTGTCGTTCGGCATTGAATGCCTGTTCCGACTGATTGACTGGGTGGTGCTGGGCGGCAAGCGTTTGCGCCAGAGCCGGCCGATCGAAGAGCGCGATTTGCGCGGTCTTTGAGTCGATGATCGTTCCCACGCTCTGCGTGGGAATGCCTCAACGGACGCTCTGCGTTCGGCTTTAAATGGGACCCGGAGCGTCCCGGGCTGCATTCCCACGCGGAGCGTGGGAACGATCAAACCGAAGGCTTGCTCAAGACGATGTACTGCTCGCCCACTTTATGCGCATAGCGCTCCACGACTTGCTGACACAGCGCCACGATTTCTTCGACCCACTCCACGCCAACCCGCCACGACACCACCACCTGCAAGTTCGGCGGTCGTTGATCTATGGCCAGCAAGGTCAATTCCCCCCGCGCCAACTCCTCGGCGACCAACACCGGCGGTAACGCGCCAATGCCGAAGCCGTCCCTCAGCAATCGGGTAATCGCCGACACTGAATTCACACAGTTCAGCCGTGGTGCCATGATCCCGTTGGCCTGCATCAGGCTCAAGATGTCCTGGTGAGGATGGGAGTTTTTCGAATAGGTGATGATCCGCTCCCGCGCCAGATCGGCGACACCTGAATACTCGCGGTTGTAGATGGAATTACTGGCCACGATCCAGCCCATCGGATGACTGGCGAGCTCCAGGCTGCGCACGCTTTCCTGGCGCAGCAGGTCGGTTTGCAGGATCAGATCGAGAAAGCCTTTTTGCAGCTGATCGCAGAGGTTGAGCGCGGTATCGGCCACCAGTTCGATTTCCACCAGTGGGTAGTGATCCATCATTTGCGCCACCAACGGGCTGAGCCAGGTGTGGATCACGGTGTCCATGACGCCGATCCGGACCCGCCCGGCCTTGCTTGAGCGCGTCTCGATCGAATGCTTGAGCGCCTGCATCGTGTCCATCATCTGCTCGGCATATTCGAGCACTTTCAGGCCTTCGGGCGTCAGGCTCACGCCGCGAGAATCGCGCAGGAACAGCTTCACCCCGAGCTCGCCTTCGAGCACGGCGATACGGCTGGAAATCGATGCCTGTGTGGTGAAGAGCTTGTCGGCCGTCAGGCGAAAACTCTTGAGACGGGCGACCCAGACAAAGGTCTCGAGAAACTTCAGGTTCATGGGGGCGGCTCGTGGATAAAGTTTTTCTTATGTCTAGGGCGGGTTTTTATTAGTTGGACGCAGCAGGGCCAACCGCCCAAAAATCAGGCCATCCGGTTCCCACGATAGGCGTCGTCGGGGCTCAGAACAATACCAATAAAATTGCGCGGAGATTTGCCATGAGTGCGCCCGACACCCTCGATATCCCCAAGACCACGGCTCGCCCGGGACCTTTCGACTGGTATCGCAACATCAATAAACAGGAGCGTCGCACGTTCTGGAGCTGCAAGATCGGCTATGGCCTGGACGGCATGGACACCCAGATGCTCAGCTTCGTGGTGCCGACCCTGATTGCCATGTGGGGCATCACCACCGGCCAGGCCGGGCTGATCCACACCAGCACCCTGATCGCCTCGGCCATCGGTGGATGGGTGGCGGGGATTCTCTCCGACCGCATCGGTCGGGTGCGCACGCTGCAACTGACGGTGCTCTGGTTCGCCTTCTTCACGTTCCTCTGTGGCTTCGCCCAGAACTACGAACAACTGCTGATTGCACGCACCTTGATGGGCTTCGGCTTCGGCGGTGAATGGACCGCTGGCGCGGTGCTGATCGGCGAAGTGATCCGCGCCAAGGACCGTGGCAAAGCCGTCGGCATGGTGCAATCGGGTTGGGCTTTGGGTTGGGGACTGACGGCGATTCTGTATGCGCTGCTGTTTTCGGTGTTGCCACCGGAAGACGCCTGGCGGGCATTGTTCATCCTCGGCATCGTGCCGGCGATTTTCGTGATCTTCGTCCGTCGCTTGGTGAAAGACCCGGAAATCTATCGTGAAGCCAAGGCCAAACAAGAGCCAAGCAACCCCGCCAAATTCTACGAAATCTTCGCCCCCGGCATCCTTTTCACCACGATCCGCGCGTCGATCCTGACCACCGGCGCGCTCGGCGGTTACTACGCGATCACTTCCTGGCTGCCGACGTTTCTGAAAAACGAACGGGGCTTGAGCGTACTCGGCACGGGCGGTTATCTGGCGATGGTGATCGTCGGGTCCTACGTCGGATACGTGATCAGTGCGTATTTGACTGACATCCTTGGTCGTAAAAAGAACTTCATTCTGTTCGCCGTCGGCTCGTTCACCATTGTTCTGCTGTACACCCAGTTACCAGTCAGCAATGGTGTGATGCTCTGGCTGGGTTTCCCCTTGGGCTTCTTCGCTTCGGGGATCTTCAGCGGCATGGGCGCGTTTTTGACCGAGCTGTTTCCGACACGGATTCGCGGCTCGGGCCAGGGTTTTTGCTACAACATCGGTCGGGCGCTGGCGGCATTGTTTCCGCTGCTGATCGGCTTGCTCAGCCAGAAGGTGCCACTGAGCGTGGGAATCGGGGCCTTCGCGGCGGTGTCCTACGGGGTAGTGATCCTGGCGGCCCTGAGCCTGCCGGAAACCCGTGGCAGGCAACTCGACGCTCAATAACCGAACATCCGCTAACTGATAATCTGAGGGGCAATGTCCTTCAGTTAAGAAGATAAAAGCCTACAGGAGTGTTCACCGTGAACCGCCTGCTATTGAACTGCGACATCGGCGAGAGTTTCGGTAACTGGACCATGGGTCTGGACGCCGAGGTCATGCCCTTCATCGACTGCGCCAACATCGCCTGTGGCTTCCATGCCGGCGACCCGAGCATCATGCGCAAGACCGTCAGCCTGGCCCTGAGCCACGGCGTGCAGATTGGCGCGCACCCGGCCTATCAGGATCTGGTGGGGTTCGGTCGCCGATCCATGGCTTATACCGCCCAGGAACTGCAGGACCTGTTGCATTACCAGATCGGCGCCCTTGACGGCATCTGCCGGGCGCAGGGTGGGCGGGTGAGTTACGTCAAACCCCACGGCGCGATGTACAACGACATGATGGCCAACCCGGCGCAACTGCGCGCGGTGATTCAGGCCGTGGCAGCCTACGACCGGACATTGCCGTTGATGCTGATGGCGACCCGCGACAACAGCGCCGCGCAGCAACTCGGCGATGAATATGGCGTGACGTTGTGGTTCGAAGCCTTCGCCGATCGCGCTTACGACAGCGCAGGCAGGCTAGTCTCGCGGCAACTGCCGGGCGCCGTGCATCACGACCCCGAGAAAATCATCGAACAGGCATTGATCATTGCCCGCGGTGACAATCTTACGGCCAGCGATGGCAGTGCCTTGCATTTGCAGGCCAACACCCTTTGCGTACACGGCGACAACGCCAGTTCGGTGGCTGCCGTGCAGCGCATTCGCGAAGCCTTGAATCAGCAGAGCGCATCATGAACCCACGGGTAGAAGTGGTGGCGCTGGATTGCCTGATGGTGCGTCTGTTCGATGAAATCAGCGAGGCCAACATGCCCTGGATGCTCGCGGCCAGCGAGCGTCTGCGAGCAGCGTTCGCCCGCCATTTGATCGATCTGGTGCCGTCTTACACGACGTTGATGGTGCATTATGATTTGCTGGCACTGAATCCGGCCCAGGCGCGGGAATTGATCGCTGAAGCCTTGATCGATCTGTCGCCCAACGCTCGGGCCAGCGGTAAATGCCATGTGTTGCCGGTCTGGTATGACCTGAGTGTCGGCCCGGAACTGACGTTACTGTCTCAGCGCAGCGGATTAACGGTGGAAGAGGTGATCCGCTGCCACAGCGAACACGAGTATCAGGTGTTCGCATTGGGCTTCGCACCGGGGTTCGCTTTCATGGGATTGGTGGACGAAATATTGGCTGCACCGCGTCTGAATACTCCGCGCAAAAAAGTGGCGGCCGGCAGTGTCGGCATCGCCGAACGCCAGACCGCGGCCTATCCGGTGGTGTCCCCCGGCGGCTGGAACCTGATCGGCCGTACCCCGGCCAAATTGTTCGACCGCGAGCGCGACGGCTACAGCCTGATGCAACCAGGCGACACCGTGCGCTTCGAAGCGATCAGCCATGCCGAGTTCATCAATCTGGGCGGTGATGACACGCCGTTGGAGGCCCTGGCATGAGCCGACTGACGATTGCAGCAAGTACACCGCTGTGCCTGTTGCAGGACGCCGGGCGGTTTGGCGTGCGGCATCTGGGCGTGACCCAGGGCGGCGCGGCGGATTGGCGATCGATGTCGTGGGCCAATTGGCTGCTGGGCAATGGGCTGGATGCATCGGTGGTCGAAATCACCCTCGGCGGGTTTACGGTCATTGCCCAGGAAGATTGCGTGCTGGCGTTGGCCGGGGCAGATCTGGGGGCGCAGGTGGATGGCGAGGCATTGGCACCGTGGCGCAGTTTCAGGCTAAACAAAGGTCAGCAATTGCAATTCACTCAGCCGCTGCTTGGCGCTCGGGCTTATTTGGCGGTCCCGGGCGGATTTGATGCGCCAAAGGTGTTGGGCAGTAGCGCAACGGTGGTCCGTGAGGAACTCGGTGGGCTGGATGGCATGGGTCGGGCGTTGGCCAAAGATGCGCAGTTGAGCTACTCGGGGAGCTCGTTGCTACTGCTGCGGGAGTTGGCGCCTGAACAAGTGCCGGATTTCAAACTCAATGCGCCGCTGGAGCTGGTGCTAGGTGCACAGATTGGCGAGTTCAGTGGACAGAGTTTGTTCGACGCGTTCAACAGCACCTGGACCCTCGACAGCCGCGCTGACCGCATGGGCATTCGCCTGTTGGGAACGGCGTTGCAGTATCAGGGCAAGCCGATGATTTCCGAAGGCATCCCGCTGGGCGCGGTTCAGGTGCCACCGGACGGGCAGCCGATTGTGCTGCTCAATGATCGGCAGACCATAGGCGGTTATCCGCGACTGGGGGCGTTGACGCCGTTGGCATTGGCGCGGTTGGCGCAGTGTTTGCCGGGGGCTAAGGTGCGGTTGAAGCCGGTGGTGCAGGATGTGGCGCATCGCGAACATGTCGAGTATTTGCGGCGGTTTTCAGGCCGCTAAAAGCTCGCGGGCAAGCCCGCTCTCACAGGGTACGTGGTGCTCACAAATGTGTGAACAATGCTAATCCTTGTGGGAGCGGGCTTGCCCGCGATGGCGTCAGTCCAGACAACAGAGATTATTTGGACAAAAACCGCATCCCTTCCTCCAACCCCCGCAACGTCAGCGGATACATCTGATCATCAATCAAATCCCGCACGATATTGGTCGATGAGGTATAGCCCCAGGTGTCTTTCGGGTACGGGTTGATCCAGATGAGCTTCTTGTACTTTTCCTTGAAGCGCTGCATCCACACGTAACCGGCTTCTTCGTTCCAGTGTTCGACGCTGCCACCGGCCTGGGTGATTTCATAGGGCGCCATGGCGGCGTCGCCGATGAAGATCACTTTGTAGTCAGCGCCGTACTTGTGCAGCAGGTCCTGGGTGGCGGTGCGCTCGGAGGTACGGCGCATGTTGTTCTTCCACACCGATTCATAAATGAAGTTGTGGAAGTAGAAGTACTCCAGATGTTTGAACTCGGTCTTGCAGGCCGAGAACAGCTCTTCGCAGATCTTCACGTGGGCGTCCATCGAACCGCCGATGTCGAACAGCAGCAGCAACTTGACGGTGTTGCGGCGCTCCGGACGCATCTGGATGTTCAGTAACCCGGCATCGCGCGCGGTATGGTCGATGGTGCCATCGATGTCCAGTTCTTCCGCTGCGCCCTGACGGGCAAATTTACGCAAGCGACGCAGGGCGACCTTGATGTTGCGCGTGCCCAGTTCTACCGAATCGTCGAGGTTCTTGTATTCGCGCTGATCCCAGACTTTCACCGCTTTGCCCTGACGCTTGCCGGCATCGCCGACCCGAATGCCTTCCGGGTTGAAGCCACCGGAGCCGAACGGGCTGGTGCCGCCGGTGCCGATCCATTTGTTGCCACCGGCATGGCGTTCTTTCTGTTCTTCCAGGCGCTTCTTGAACTCTTCGATCAGCTTGTCCAGGCCGCCGAGGGACTGGATCGCGGCCCGCTCTTCATCGGTCAGGGAACGCTCGAATTCCTTGCGCAGCCAGTCTTCCGGAATCAACGCCTGGAGGTGATCGTCGAGCTTTTCCAGCCCATTGAAGTAGGCACCGAACGCCCGGTCGAACTTGTCGAAATGCTTTTCGTCCTTCACCAGAATCGCCCGTGACAAGTAATAGAACTCGTCCATGTCGGCGAAGGTCACGCGCTGTTTCAGCGCGTTGATCAGGTCCAGCAGTTCCCGCACCGAGACCGGCACCTTGGCGGCGCGCATTTCATTGAACAGGTTGAGCAGCATGGCGATTGCCCTTTGTTAGCGAGTACCGCGACGGCTCATGAACGCCAGACGCTCGAGCAATTGCACGTCTTGTTCATTCTTCACCAACGCACCTGCCAGTGGCGGAATGGCCTTGGTCGGATCGCGCTCGCGCAGTACTGCTTCGCCGATGTTGTCGGCCATCAACAGTTTCAGCCAGTCCACCAGTTCGGAGGTCGAGGGCTTCTTCTTCAGGCCCGGCACCTTGCGCACGTCGAAGAACACGTCCAGCGCTTCGCTGACCAGGTCTTTCTTGATGTTCGGATAATGCACGTCGACGATCCGTTGCATCGTGACGCGATCCGGGAAGGCGATGTAGTGGAAGAAGCAGCGGCGCAGGAAGGCATCCGGCAGCTCTTTCTCGTTGTTGGAGGTAATGATGATGATCGGACGCTTTTTAGCCTTGATGGTCTCGTCGATCTCGTAAACGTAGAACTCCATCTTGTCGAGTTCTTGTAGCAGGTCGTTAGGGAACTCGATGTCGGCCTTGTCGATTTCGTCGATCAGCAGAATCACCCGCTCTTCGGACTCGAACGCTTCCCAGAGCTTGCCCTTTTTCAGGTAGTTGCGAACGTCGTGGACCTTCTCCGTACCCAACTGCGAGTCCCGCAGGCGACTGACCGCGTCGTACTCGTACAAACCTTGATGCGCCTTGGTGGTGGACTTGATGTGCCAGGTAATCAACTTGGCGCCGAAGGACTCGGCCAGTTGCTCGGCGAGCATGGTCTTGCCGGTGCCTGGCTCGCCCTTGACCAGCAGTGGCCGTTCCAGAGTGATGGCGGCGTTGACCGCCAGCTTCAGGTCATCGGTGGCGACGTAGGCCTGGGTGCCTTCGAACTTCATCTGCTAATCCTCGAACGGTAACGCCGACCTGAACGAGGCAGGGCGGGGCGCAATAATTGTAGTACCCGACTATAACGCGCTGCCCGGTCGACTGTGAACGCAGACGGCTTATTCAGTCTCTGAATGGGGCGTCACATCTTGACTCAGTCCGTATCCGGCTTGGGCCGTTCGTACTGGGCATTGAAGGCCTCGATAAAACCATTACGCAAAATCTGCAAAAACGCCTCGAATGCGCTGATATCCCGCTGATGCACGTTGCCCCTGAGCTGAACCCGCGTGGCGAACTGGTTTTTTGGCTGATTCTTCAGCACGTTCTCGGTGCCGCCGACGAGCGCTTCCCAGATGGAACGGAAAATCCCTTTGTTTTTGTTTTCCACGTCCTGTTGCCAATTGAACACATCGACGTCGCGCAATAGCGGTTTGATGTAGCCGGTGAGTTGCCCCTTGTTGGCTTCGGCTTCGATGACCAGATCACCGTGGCCGGCGTTGAAGTCGAATTTGCCGTAGGCCGCGGCGAAGTCGTTCAGGCGTTTGAGTTCCAGGTTCTTGGCGCGCAGGCGGAATTCGAAACTCTGAAAGTCGCTCAGCGGATCGAAGGTTGCCGTTGTTTCCAGCGGAGCATGTCCCAGTAGCAGTGCCTTGCCATCGAATCGGGCGTCGCGTTTCCCTTCGGTGTCGACCACATTGGTCAGGTTGTAAATGCTCGCATTGACCTGGGTGGCATTCATGTTTACGGGCGGTTTTGAATTGAAGTTTCGAAAGGTGATCCGGCCATCGTTGATCCGAACTTCATTCAGGGTGATCGGCAGCAGTTTTTCCAATTGTGCCCGCCAGTCGGTGCCCTGACCGGTCTGGGAGTTTTTTTTGTTGGCACCGCCGTCGACGAAGTTCACCTCGGGTTTGTCGAACTGGGCCTCGCCCACCACGGCATGGTCGTACCAGAGCGAGTGCCAGCTGACGGAGAGGTCAATTAATGGCGCGTTGACGAAAGGCACGGGAACCTTGCCATTGACCTTGACGATTTTCAGTCCATTGATTTTGTAGGCGCCGCGCCACAGGGCCAGGTCTACGTCGGTAATCTGCCCGCGGTAGTCACCCATGTTCGCCAATCTTTCGTTGAGGTAATCGCGCACCACGTAGGGCAGGGCAATGTGCAGGGCAACCAGCAGCAGAACGATGCCGGCGAGGGTCCACAGGGGCCAACTGTATCGACGCTTCATGGCAGCAAATCTCTGGGCGGTATAAAGCGATTGACTGCGGGGGTAAGCGGACGTTCGACTGACTGGACGACCACGGGTAACAGGCATACCTTGGACAGTTAATTCAACGCTGTATAAGGACCCAGCCATGAGCCGTATTTATGCTGACAACGCCCATTCCATTGGCAATACGCCGCTGGTGCAGATCAACCGTATCGCCCCGCGCGGTGTCACCATCCTGGCCAAGATCGAAGGGCGCAACCCCGGTTATTCGGTCAAGTGCCGGATCGGCGCGAACATGATCTGGGAGGCCGAAAGCAGCGGTAAACTCAAGCCCGGCATGACCATCATCGAACCGACTTCGGGCAATACCGGCATCGGCCTGGCGTTCGTTGCCGCCGCCCGCGGTTATCGACTGGTATTGACCATGCCGGCGTCCATGAGCATCGAACGACGCAAGGTGCTCAAAGCCCTTGGTGCCGAACTGGTGTTGACGGAACCGGCCAAAGGCATGAAAGGCGCGATCGAGAAGGCCGCCGAAATCCTCGCCAGTGATCCATCCACCTACTTCATGCCGGCGCAGTTCGAAAACCCGGCCAACCCGGCCATCCACGAAAAAACCACCGGGCCGGAGATCTGGAACGACACCGACGGCGCGGTTGATGTGCTGGTAGCGGGCGTCGGAACGGGTGGAACCATTACCGGGGTTTCGCGGTATATCAAGAATACCCAGGGCAAGCCGATTATCTCGGTGGCGGTGGAGCCGCTGGTATCTCCTGTGATCACCCAGGCGATGGCCGGGGAAGAGATCAAGCCGAGCCCTCATAAAATCCAGGGCATCGGCGCTGGTTTTGTGCCGAAGAACCTGGATCTGTCGATGGTCGATCGGGTGGAGCTGGTCAGCGACGATGAGTCCAAGGCGATGGCCCTGCGGCTGATGCAGGAAGAAGGGATTTTGAGCGGTATCTCATGCGGCGCTGCCATGGCAGTGGCTGTGCGGCTGGCCGAAACCCCGGAAATGCAGGGCAAGACCATCGTGGTGATCCTGCCCGACTCTGGCGAACGCTACCTGTCGAGCATGCTGTTCAGTGATCTGTTTACCGAACAGGAGAATCAGCAATAACATTTACGATTGCTTTGCAGGCGAACGGGAGCAAGTCCCAGTGCCGGTAAGTCAAGAAATGTGAACGACGAAAATCCTGTGGGAGCGTGGCTTGCCCGCGAAGAATGCACCGCGGTTTGTCAGGTATTACGCGTCATCGTTCTTCGCGGGCAAGCCACGCTCCCACAGGAATTGGGGCAAGCCTCCTTATCATAGGGGTTGATTCGGGTCAGCCCCCATTCAGGAACCCTGTGTTAATAAGTGTTTATTGCGTAATCCTTAACACTGAATGTTGCGTTATGCGGGTTTTTCCCGAGGCCGGTAGTGTTTATCATGGCCGACTGCCACGTCGGGTAAATGGCGTTGTGCAAAGTTACCTACTATCAAGGAGTTGTAGATGAACTTTCCCTTTGTCGCGAAGGCGTCGGTGTTGTTGCTGTTCCTCGGCAGCACACTCTATGTGCACTTGCGTGGCAAGGCGCGTTTGCCGGTTCTGCGTCAGTTCGTCAATCACTCGGCCCTGTTTGCACCCTATAACGCCCTGATGTACCTGTTCTCCAGCGTGCCATCCAAGCCCTACCTGGACCGCAGCAAGTTCCCCGAACTGGATGTGCTCAGGGACAACTGGGAAGTTATCCGCGATGAAGCCATGCACTTGTTCGACGAGGGCTATATTCGCGCCGCCGAAAGGAACAACGACGCCGGTTTCGGTTCATTCTTCAAGAAGGGCTGGAAGCGTTTCTACCTCAAGTGGTATGACAAACCCCTGCCGTCGGCCGAAACCTTGTGCCCGAAAACCGTGGCGTTGGTCAGCAGTATTCCCAACATCAAAGGCGCCATGTTTGCGCTGCTACCCGGTGGCAGTCACCTCAACCCGCATCGCGACCCGTTCGCCGGTTCTTTGCGTTATCACTTGGGTCTGTCGACACCGAATTCCGATCATTGCCGCATCTTCGTCGATGGTCAGGTTTATGCCTGGCGTGATGGGGAAGACGTGATGTTCGATGAAACCTACGTGCACTGGGTCAAGAACGAAACCGAGCAAACCCGGGTCATCCTGTTTTGCGACATCGAGCGACCGATGAGCAACCGCCTCATGACCCGTATCAACCGCTGGATCAGCGGCTTGCTGGGGCGCGCCACTGCACCCCAGAACCTTGACGATGAACGCGTTGGCGGGATCAATCAGGCCTATGCCTGGAGCAAGAACTTCAGCGACAAATTCAGCGGTATGGTCAAACAGTGGAAGCGTCGTAACCCCAAGGCTTACCGCGTATTGCGACCGGTGCTGGCGGTGGTGGTGTTGACGTTGTTGGGGTATTGGCTGTTTGGTTGAGACCGGTTTCTGCACAAAAAGCCATCCCCAGTCAGTTAAGCCGTAATGCGATCTGTAGCAGCTGGCGAAGCCTGCGTTCGGCTGCGAAGCAGTCGTAAATCAGCCAATGCGGTTTTTCAGGTAAATCAAGGTGATCGGATTGACGACTGCTTCGCAGCCGAACGCAGCCTCGCGGGAGCTCGACAGCTGCTACTGGCCCTTTGTCCAAGTCATTGCAATACATGTCACACGCTGGTTATAGTCGGCCCTCGGTGGTTTCCTGAACCACCCTTTCACCCATCAAAAAAGATCAGCCCATGCCAGCTTCCCCCATCAATGCGGTAGTCGATTCAGCGGTCAACGCTGGCGTCGTGCCGTGCGGGAATCAGCAGCCTGCGCAGATCAGTCATTACCCCCCACCTGTCAGTAGCACGCCGGTGTGCGCAGTCGTATCACCGCCAGGCGTTGGCTTTTCGGGCTGATCAGCTTTTTTCTGCTGTTCCCGTGCCCATCTGAAAAGCGCCTGAAAAAACTACTGAATTTCAGCTTCGGCTGAGTTGGCTTTTTGCCTGACTACAGGTGGTATTCATGTTTGTCCTTTCGAAAAAATCCGCGCTCGCGGCGGCGTCCACGAGCCTGTTCGTTTTGCTGTGGAGCAGCGGGGCGATCTTCTCTAAATGGGGCCTGGCCCACGCGTCTCCCTTTGCCTTTTTGCTGGTTCGTTTCGCCATCGCCTTGTGCGGGCTGGTGCTGTTGATGCCGTTGCTCAAGCTGAAACTGCCCAAGGGCGGCAAGCCGATGTTGTATGCGATGGCCACGGGCGTGGTGTTGCTGGGGGCTTATCAGATTTTCTATCTGCTGGCCCTCAACCTGAATGTCACGCCGGGAATGATGGCAACCATCATGGGCGTTCAACCGATTCTCACCGTAGTGATCATGGAGCGGCACCGATCAATAAGCCGGATGTTCGGTCTGGCGCTAGGTTTGGCCGGTTTGATCATGGTGGTTTACCAAGGCATCGGTTTGGCCGGTATGTCGTTGGCCGGAATGCTCTTCGGTCTGTTGGCGCTGGCGAGCATGACCTTCGGCTCGATCATGCAGAAGCGTATTACCGACAATCCCCTCGGCACGCTGCCGGTGCAGTACCTCGCGGGGCTGTTGCTCTGCGGGATCTTCGTACCGTTCCAGCCCTTTCACGTTGAACACAGCACAGGGTTCATCGTGCCGGTGTTGTGGATGGGGTTGGTGGTATCAGTGCTGGCGACGCTGCTGCTGTATCGACTGATCGCCCGGGGCAATCTGGTGAATGTCACCAGTCTGTTCTATCTGGTGCCAGCGGTGACGGCGGTGATGGACTACCTGATTTTTGGCAACCGCCTGGCGGCATTGAGCATGCTCGGCATGCTGCTGATCATCATTGGTCTGGTGTTCGTCTTCCGTAAAACTGCTTGAGTCAAACAAGGCCCGAAGCATTGCTTCGGGCACCGTTCCCACATTGGATCTTCGTCGTGACACCGATCCATTGTGGGACCGAGCTTGCTCGCGATGGCATTGCCAACAGCACTACCGAGCAACCACTTCAACCGGTTTCACCACCGCCCGCTTCAAGACCAGCCACAACGCCACCGCAATCAATACTCCGCCATAAAGGTGCGCCATCGACAGCGGCTCATTCAGCAACAGCGCGCCCCACAACACCCCGAACGGCGGAATCATGAAGGTCACGGTCATCGATTTCACCGGGCCGATCGAGCTGAGCAGGCGGAAGTAAATAATGTAGGCAAACGCGGTGCAGCCCAAACCCAACCCCAGCAACGACAACCAGACGCTCCAGCCGCCCCAGCTCGCTGGTGGTTGGCTGATTACGCTGTAGCCGAACAGCGGCAGCAAAAGCAACGTTGCGCCAAGCATGCTGCCCAACGCCGAAAGGCGACTGTCGAGACCGCCGGCATGGTCGAGCCAGCGTCGGGCGAGGAACCCGGCAAAGCCATAGCAGGTGGTGGCCATCAGGCACGCGAGTGCGCCCATCAGCAGTTCCATGTCGAACGCCACCGGACCTGCGCGGGTGAGGATGCCGACGCCGAACAGTCCGAGAAACACCCCGCAGACCTTCGCGCCGGTGAGTTTTTCATGGAAGAACAGTCCTCCGATCAACACCCCCATCAAAGGCGTGGTGGCGTTGAAAATCGCTGAGTAACCGGCCGGCAACACCTGGGCGGCCACGGAATAGAGGGTTGCTGGAATCCCGGAGTTGATAAGCCCGAGCAGCATCACCGTCTTGAGTTTGCCTTTGAAATCCCAGCTGATGCGCATCAGCCCGACGATCACCAGCAGCCCGACAGCGGCAATCGATACACGGAAAAAAGCAGTGGGGATTGTGCCAATCACTGGGGCAATAATGCGCATGAACAGAAAGCTCGCCCCCCAGATGGCGGCAAGTGACAACATACGCAGGATATCGACGGGGTTCACAGCACTTTCCTTCCTTGATTGGCGCGCAAGTGTCGCGCCAGTCAGGGCACAAGGCAATGGTTGCGTTGCGTCACGCAGGGCCACTAAGCTCAGGCTCCAACGACAAGAACAGCCGCCGAGGTTTTACCTATGCCGCAGCAATGGCCAGCCGCCGACATCGCCCGAATGATCCTCGATGGCTTTGACGATTACCGCGAGCATTTCCGTCAGATCACCGACGGCGCTCGAGCCCGCTTCGAGCAGGCCCAGTGGCAGACGACACAAGTCGCGTCGGCGGCGCGGATCAACCTCTACGAAGAGAAAGTCGGCGAAACGGTTGGGCGCCTGCATCAGTCGTTCGCCGCCGATGTGCTGATGGACGTCAGCAGCTGGCCGTTGGTCAAAAGCGCCTATATCAGCCTGATCGACCTGCGCTTCGACGATGAACTGTCCGAGACCTGGTACAACTCGATTTTCTGCGGGCTGTTCAGCCACGACCTGATCAGCGACGGCTGCATGTTCATCCACACCACGCGGCCAAGCCTGCGCCGCGCCCGGGCGGCGCAAACCCGCACCTACAAGCCCCATGGCCAGTTGTCCGGCATGCTTGCGAGCATTTTTTCCGACTATCGCTTCAGCGAGGATTACGCCGATTTGTCCGGCGACCTGCGCCGCCTCGAAGCACAATTGCGCGAGAACCTGCCGGATTGGGTCTGCAAGGACCCGGAACTGAGTGTCGAGCTGTTTTCCTCGGTGCTTTACCGCAATAAGGGCGCCTATCTGGTGGGGCGCATTTACACCCAGGACGATCAATGGCCACTGGTGATTCCGCTGCTGCACCGCGAAGGCCGGGGCATCCAGATCGATGCGCTGATCACCGACGAGGCGGAGGTGTCGATCATTTTCTCCTTCACCCGTTCGTACTTCATGGTCGATGTGCCGGTGCCGGCGGAATTTATCGGCTTTCTCAAACGCATCCTGCCGGGCAAGCACATCGCCGAGCTGTACACCTCGATTGGCTTCTACAAGCATGGCAAGTCCGAGTTCTACCGGGCGCTGATCAATCACCTGGCCAACACCGACGACCAGTTCATCATGGCCCCCGGCGTGCGCGGCATGGTCATGAGCGTGTTTACCCTGCCGGGCTTCAACACCGTGTTCAAGATCATCAAGGACCGCTTCTCGCCGTCGAAAAACGTCGACCGCGCCACGGTGATCGAAAAGTATCGCCTGGTGAAAAGCGTCGACCGGGTCGGGCGCATGGCCGATACCCAGGAGTTCGCCGACTTCCGTTTTCCGTTGAGCAAGTTCGAGCCGGCATGCCTGGAAGAATTGCTTGAGGTGGCCGCGTCCACGGTATCGCTGGAAGGTGACACGGTGTTGATTCGCCACTGCTGGACCGAACGCCGGATGACGCCGTTGAACCTCTATCTGGAACACGCCAACGAGGCGCAGGTTCGCGAGGCGCTGGAGGATTACGGTCTGGCGATCAAGCAACTGGCGGCAGCGAACATTTTCCCCGGCGACATGTTGCTGAAGAATTTTGGCGTCACCCGTCACGGTCGGGTGGTGTTTTATGACTACGATGAGATTTGCTTCCTGACCGAAGCCAACTTCCGCCACATCCCGCAACCGCGCACCCCGGAAGACGAAATGGCCTCCGAACCGTGGTACTCGATCGGGCCACTGGATGTATTTCCCGAGGAATTTCCACCGTTTCTGTTTGCCGATTCGGGGCAGCGAAAGTTGTTCGATCAGTTGCACGGTGAGTTGTACAACGCTGATTACTGGAAGGGGCTGCAGGAGGCGATTCGGGCGGGGAAGGTGATTGATGTGTTTCCGTATCGGCGCAAGGGCCTCGATAACGAATAGCCTCAAGAGATCGTTCCCACGCTCTGCGTGAGAATGCCTCAATGGACGCTCTGCGTCCGCTCTTGGGACGCGGAGCGTCCCGGGCTGCATTCCCACGCAGAGCGTGGGAACGATCACATGGGGGCGCAAATCTGCGACAATCCGCCCCCTGCGCCACTAGACGACTTTTGCGTACCTGATGACTGACGAATCGCCTTCCATCGACAAACTGCTGAAAAACCTCGATCACGCCATGCTCGCCGACCGCCACCGGCTGCGGCGGCAGTTGCTTGAGCTGCGCAAAAAACCTGACGAGGCCAAACTGGCTCAGTGGGTGACGCGCACGCAGGCGTCCTGCGATCAGGTGTTGGCGCGGCGCGCCAGCCTGCCGGTGATTCGTTACGACGACAGCCTGCCAATCGCCGCCAAGCGCGACGAAATCAAAGCGGCGCTGCTAAAACATCAGGTGCTGATCATTGCCGGCGAAACCGGGTCGGGCAAAACCACCCAGTTGCCGAAGATCTGCCTGGAAATCGGCCGCGGCCAACACGGCCTGATCGGTCACACCCAGCCCCGTCGAATCGCCGCACGCAGCGTGGCGAGCCGGGTCGCTGAAGAATTGGCGACGCCGTTGGGCGCGCTGGTCGGCTATCAGGTGCGGTTCGAGGATCAGAGCGATTCCAACACCCTGATCAAACTGATGACCGACGGCATTCTGCTGGCGGAAACCCAGAACGACCGCTACCTCGAACGCTACGACACGATCATCGTCGACGAAGCCCACGAGCGCAGCCTGAACATCGACTTCCTGCTCGGTTACCTAAAAACCCTGCTGCCGCGTCGTCCGGACCTGAAAGTCATCATCACCTCGGCGACCATCGACCTGGAGCGTTTTTCCAAGCACTTCGACGATGCGCCAATCGTCGAAGTCTCCGGCCGCACCTTCCCGGTAGAAACCTGGTATCGCCCGCTGACCCTGGAGCAGGATGAGGAGGGCAACCGTGTCGAGGATGACCTGACCGTGGATCAGGCGATTCTCGCCACCCTCGACGAAATTGCCGCGTTCGAACGCAGCGAGCGCAAGAGCCCCGGCGACGTCCTGGTGTTCCTGCCCGGCGAGCGCGAGATTCGTGACGCCGCCGACATGCTGCGCAAGGCCCAGCTCAAACACACCGAGATTCTGCCGTTGTACGCGCGGCTGTCGCCGGCCGAACAGCAGCGGATTTTCCAGTCGCACCCAGGCCGTCGAGTCGTACTGGCAACCAACGTCGCGGAAACCTCGCTGACGGTGCCGGGCATTCGTTACGTGATCGACAGCGGCACCGCGCGCATCAGCCGTTACAGCTACCGCGCCAAGGTTCAGCGCCTGCCCATCGAAGCGATTTCCCAGGCCAGTGCCAACCAGCGTAAAGGCCGTTGCGGGCGGGTCGAACCGGGCATTTGCATCCGCCTCTACAGCGAAGAAGATTTCATCGGCCGCCCGGAATTCACCGACCCGGAAATCCTGCGGACCAACCTCGCGGCGGTGATTTTGCAGATGCTTCATCTGCGCCTCGGCGAGATCACCGATTTCCCGTTTATCGAGCCGCCGGATGGCAAAGCCATCAGCGACGGTTTCAACCTGCTGCAAGAACTCTCGGCGGTGGACCGCAACAGTCAGCTGACCCCACTCGGTCGGCAATTGGCGCGGCTGCCGGTGGACCCGCGCATGGGCCGCATGCTGCTGGAAGCGGCGAAACTGGGCAGCTTGCAGGAAGTACTGATCGTCGCCAGTGCCATGTCGATTCAGGACCCGCGCGAGCGTCCGCCGGAGCGTCAGCAAGCCGCCGATCAGGCCCACGCCCAGTGGAAAGACGTGGACTCGGACTTCGCCGGGCTGGTCAATCTGTGGCGAGGTTTTGAAGAACAACGCCAAGCCCTGACGGCCAGTCCGCTGCGCAACTGGTGCCGCAAGAATTTCCTCAATTACCTGCGCCTGCGCGAGTGGCGCGATTCCCATCGCCAGTTGAGCCTGATCTGCCGCGACATGCAGCTGAGCCTCAACAAAGAGCCGGCGGATTACCCTAAGCTGCACAAAGCCGTGCTCTCGGGTTTGCTCAGCCAGATCGGCCAGAAAACCGAAGACGGCGATTACCTCGGCGCCCGTCAGCGACGCTTCTGGATTCACCCGTCGTCGGGCCTGGGCAAGAAGCGTCCGCAATGGCTGATGACCGCCGAACTGGTGGAAACCACCAAGCTTTACGCGCGGATGGTCGCCAAGATCGACGCTGACTGGATCGAGCCGCTGGCCGGGCACCTGATCAAGAAAAACCACTTCGAACCCCATTGGGAGAAGAAGCGCGGTCAGGTTGTGGCTTTCGAACAGATCACCCTGTTCGGGCTGATCGTGGTCGGACGCCGGCCGGTGCATTACGGGCCGGTCGACCCGGTGGTGTCCCGCGAGTTGTTTATCCGCGAAGCTTTGGTGCGTGGTGAGATTCAATCCAAAGCCAAGTGCTTGTCTGCTAATTCACAGTTGTTGGAACAGCTCGACGAACTGGAAGCCAAGGCGCGCCGCCGCGACATCCTCGCTGACGAAGAAACCCTGTTCGCCTTCTACGATGCGCGACTGCCGGCAGAGATTCACCAGACCGCGACCTTCGACAGTTGGTACCGGGTCAACAGCCAGAAAGATCCGCAGCTGCTGATCATGCGCGAAGAAGACGTGCTGGCCCGCGAAGCCAGCGAAGTCACCGCCGCGCATTACCCGGACACCCTGCACATCGGCGATCTGGAACTGGCGCTGAGTTATCACTTCGAACCCAACCATCCACGCGATGGCGTGACCTTGCGTGTGCCGGCACCGCTGTTGCCGATGCTGCCGCCGGAACGTCTGGAATGGCTGGTGCCAGGCGTAATCGAGGCCAAGTGCATTGCGTTGGTGCGCAACCTGCCCAAGGCCCTGCGCAAGAATTTCGTGCCGGTGCCGGACTTCATCAAAGCCGCCTTGCAGCGCATCACGTTTGCCGAGGGCTCATTGCCTCTGGCCCTGGGGCGCGAGTTGCTGCGCATGACCGGGGCACGGGTCAGCGATGAAGCCTGGGCCGAAGCCTCGCAGCAGGTCGAAAGTCATTTGCGGATGAACCTGGAAATCGTAGACGGCCAGGGCAAGTTCCTCGGCGAAGGCCGTGACTTGGCCGAGCTGACCGCACGCTTTGCCGAGGCCAGTCAGGCTGCGTTGGCAGTGCCGCAAACGGCGAAGAGCCAACAGCCGGTGGAGCCGAAAGTCTTTGCCGCCGTGGCGGAAAAAACCCAGCAAAAAATCGCCGGGCTATCGATGACGGTGTATCCGGCGCTGGTGGAAGAAAGCGGCACCGTCAAGGAAGGTCGATTCTCGACCCCGGCCGAAGCCGAGTTCCAGCATCGCCGGGCCTTGCAGCGTTTGCTGATGCAGCAGTTGGCGGAACCGGCGAAGTTCCTGCGCGGCAAGTTGCCGGGGCTGACCGAGTTGGGCCTGATGTACCGCGAACTGGGGCGCATCGACAGTCTGGTGGAAGACATTCTGCTGGCCAGTCTCGACAGCTGCATTCTCGACGGCGAAGACCCATTGCCACGCGATGGCGCCGGGCTGGCGTCGCTGGCCGAACGCAAACGCGGCGGCTGGACCGAGCACGCTGAACGGTTGGCCAAGCTGACCCTGGAGATTCTCAAGCTGTGGCACGGCCTGCAGAAACGCTTCAAGGGCAAGATCGACCTGGCGCAAGCCGTGGCCTTGAACGACATCAAGCAGCAGCTCAGCCATCTGGTGTATCCGGGGTTCGTGCGTGAAACGCCGATGCCGTGGCTCAAGGAACTGCCGCGTTACCTCAAGGCCGTCGAGCAGCGTTTCGAGAAAATCGGCGCTCAGGTGCAAAGGGACCGGGTCTGGAGCGGCGAATTGTCCGGCCTCTGGACGCAATACCAGACCCGCGCCAACAAACATGCCCAGGAGGGCAAGCGCGATCCGCAGCTGGAGCTCTATCGCTGGTGGCTGGAGGAATACCGGGTCTCGCTGTTCGCGCAGCAATTGGGGACCAAGGTGCCGATCTCCGACAAGCGCCTGAACAAGCAATGGACACAAGTCGAGCCCTAAACCCTGTGGGAGCGGGCTTGCCCGCGATGGCGGCCTGCGATTCGATATAAATGTTGGATGTGATGGCCTCATCGCGGGCAAGCCCGCTCCCACAGGTACGCTGTTGCGCTTGCAAAAGGCGCCAAAAGCCAGCGTTTATGGCAAACTTCGCGCCTATAAACGCCAGCCCCGCGGTTTTGAGCCTTCACGGGCCGGGCGGATCGGAATAAAGCGATGCCAGGTTTGCGTCCGGACCTGGAATAGACCCTTTGTGTGTTGGTACGTCGGTGCCAGCGCTTTCTGCCTGAACGGATTAGAGAAACGACCATGCATAACGTCGTCATCAGCGGCACCGGCCTGTACACCCCGGCCAACAGCATTTCCAATGAAGAGCTGGTGCAGTCTTTCAACGCTTACGTCGCGCTGTTCAACGCCGACAACGCCGAAGCCATCGCGCGCGGCGAAATCCAGGCATTGACCGAATCCAGCGCCGCGTTTATCGAAAAAGCGTCCGGCATCAAAAGCCGCTTTGTCATGGACAAGGACGGCATCCTCGACCCGCAGCGCATGGCGCCACGCCTGCCAGAACGTTCCAACGACGAGTGGTCGGTGCTTTGCCAGATGGCCATCGGCGCGGCCGAACAAGCCTTGCAGCGTGCTGGCAAGACCGCCGCTGACATCGACGGTGTGATCGTCGCCTGCTCCAACCTGCAACGCGCCTACCCGGCCATCGCCATCGAAGTTCAGGAAGCGCTGGGCATCCAGGGTTTCGGTTTCGACATGAACGTGGCGTGCTCCTCGGCGACCTTCGGCATCCAGGCTGCGGCCAACAGCGTGCAACTGGGCCAGGCCCGCGCGATCCTGATGGTCAACCCGGAAGTCTGCACCGGCCACCTGAATTTCCGTGACCGCGACAGTCACTTCATCTTCGGCGACGCCGCCACGGCGGTGATCATCGAACGTGCGGATCTCGCGACGTCCAAGTACCAGTTCGACGTGGTCAGCACCAAACTGCTGACCAAGTTCTCCAACAACATCCGCAACAACTTCGGCTTCCTCAACCGCGCCGCGGAAGAGGGCATCGGTGCCCCCGACAAACTGTTCGTCCAGGAAGGCCGCAAGGTGTTCCGCGATGTCTGCCCGATGGTCGCCGAGCTGATCGCCACGCACCTGGAAGAAAACCAGCTCAACGTCAGCGACGTGAAGCGCTTCTGGCTGCACCAGGCCAACCTCAGCATGAACCACCTGATCGTCAAGAAGCTGTTGGGCCGCGAAGCCACCGAAGAAGAAGCCCCGGTGATTCTCGACACCTATGCCAACACCAGTTCTGCCGGTTCGGTGATTTCGTTTCACAAAAATCAGGACGATCTGGTCAGCGGTTCGCTGGCCGTACTCAGCTCGTTCGGCGCTGGCTATTCGATCGGTAGCGTGATTCTGCGCAAGCGCTGAAGCTGTCGCGAGGTGGCATTGTCCCAATGCCATTCTCAGTTAAGGCGCGGAACCTGTGGGAGCGGCGGTGCGACGATTCGACTTGCTCGCGAAGGCGATGTATCAGGCAACATTCATGTCGACTGACACTCCCTCTTCGCGAGCAAGCCCGCTCCCACAATGTTGTCCGACGCCACAATACCGATGGTTCTGAAACGAGGTTTGCATGGCCGCAGCTGACGACACCCTATTGCTCGAACGCCTGCTGGCGGGCGAGCAGAGGGCTTTCAAGGAACTGGTCAGCACTTACCAGAGCGCGATGCGCGCGGTGGCCTATGCCATCGTCGGTAACCGACACGTCGACGAAGTGGTGCAGGATGCCTGGCTGTCGGTGGTGCGCAATCTCGGCGGGTTCGAGGGGCGGTCGAGCCTCAAGACCTGGCTGCTGACCATCACCGCCAACTCGGCCAAGAGCCGCTACAAACAAAACCGTCGGGAAGTGCTGCTCGATGACCTGCCATCGCCTCACGGCACGCTCGATGACGATCGTTTTTCATCGAGTGATGGTCATTGGCTGGTGGCGCCGTACGCCTGGCATCAGGACACGCCAGAGGCCCTGTTGACCGAAAGCGAGCTGCGCGAATGCCTGGAGCACACGTTGCTCAGCCTGTCGGAACTGCAAAGCAGTGTATTGCTGTTACGCGAGCGACAGGGGTTGGAGCTGGAGGAGATCTGTAATCTTCTGGAGATCTCGCTCTCCAATGTTCGTGTGCTGCTGCATCGGGCACGGTTGAAGGTCTTTGCGACCGTGGAGCATTTTGAGGAAACCGGCGAATGTTGACCTGCAAGGAACAAGTGGCGCGCTCCAGTGATTATCTGGATGGGCAGTTGAGTTTTCGTGAGCGATTGATGGTGCGGCATCATTTTGATGTTCTGCCCCAATTGCCGGCGGTTCATTCGGCAGATGCGCTTGATGCAGGCCACCCTGAAGGTGATGCCCGAGCCGCCTGTAGCTGATCTGGATGCGCTGGCTGAACGGCTTGCCAACGAGCATCTGAAGAAAAAATCGTAGTTTCCCGCCCGTATTACACCCCTTCAGCCGCTCTAGCTTGCGGCTTGCAGCTCATCTCCTGTGGCTGCTCTTCTGTTATTTCGATTCGAAGTAAAAAAGTTCCCCTGTCATAAAATCTTTATCTATCAGCAACCCGGCTGAAATACCCCGCCCCCAAGATTCCCTCCCAACACAAGCGGGCCAGACCCGCGTGTTTCCAAGCTACAGACCACCAATTAGGGGGAACTCTTCGATGATCCGTAAGCACTTCGCCGGTTTTGCCGCCAGCGCATTGGCCATGGCAGTAACCGCCCAGGCTTTCGCTGGCACCGTCACCACTGACGGCGCCGATATCGTAGTCAAAACCAAGGGCGGCCTTGAAGTCGCCACCACCGATAAAGAATTCAGCTTCAAACTCGGCGGTCGCTTGCAGGCTGACTACAGCCAGTTCGATGGCGTCTACACCAGAAACGGCGATACCGCCGACGCGGCCTACATCCGTCGTGGCTTCCTGGAGCTGTCGGGTGTGCTGTACACGGATTGGGCTTACACCATCAACTACGATTTCTCCCACAACAGCGGTGACTCCGACAACGGTTACTTCGACGAAGCGTCGTTGGCCTACAACGGCTTCAAACCGGTCTCGATCAAAGTCGGTCGTTTCGACCCGGACTTCGGCCTGGAAAAAGCTACCAGCTCCAAGTGGGTCACTGCGCCAGAACGCAACATGGCGTACGACATGGTCGATTGGGCGAACAGCCACCAGAATGGTCTGGGCCTGCAAGCCTCCAGCACCTTCGCTGATTCGTTCTACGCTTCTGCCGGCGTGTTCAGCAAAGACACCGACGATACCGATGGCAACAGTGTTAAACAGGTCAACGGTCGCTTTGTATTCGCCCCGATGCATGACGCCGGCAACGTGCTGCACTTCGGTGTGAACGTGGCTTCCCGTGACGTCTCCGACACCGCCTTCGATTCGCGTTATCGCACCCGCATGGGCATGCGTGGCGTCGAAACCCTCGGCGGCAACGATGCCGGCACCAACGGCAACCGTCCGGTGCTGGGCGGCAGTTCCACTTCGCCTGCCGGCTCCTATGACCGTGACGACGCTTACGGCCTGGAAGCTGCATTCGCCATGGGCCCTGCCTCGATCCAGGGTGAATACATCGCCCGCAAGACCAAGGCCGATGACAGCAGCCGTGAAGACATCAAGGGTCACGGTTTCTACGTCCAGGGTGCCTACACCCTCACCGGCGAAGCCCGTGGCTATAAAGTCGGCAAGTTCGATGCGATCAAGCCAGCCAACAAGTCGATCGGTGCCTGGGAGCTGTTCTATCGGTACGACAGCCTGACCGTCGAAGACGACAACATCACCACCGCCAGCCTGACCCGCGATGTCGGCGATGCCGAAGCCCAAGTGCACACCCTGGGTGTCAACTGGTACGCCAACGAAGCGGTGAAAATCACTGGCGCCTACCTCAAGGCCAAGACTGACAACGTGACCAATGCCACTGCTGCCAGCGGTACTACCCCGGCACGTCGTACAGGTGATGACAGCGGTGACGGTTTCGTGGTCCGCGCTCAATACGTGTTCTAAACCGCAGTAAATCCTGTACGAGCTCTTTCTTCATCCGTTAAAGCTCCGCTCGTTTAACCCCGCTTCGGCGGGGTTTTTTTTGTTTCGGATTAGGCAATCAGATAGGCGATACTCGTCCCATCTGTAGAAAATGATGGTCGGGGATACTGATGCCGCTGCAACGTCTGGAACGTCTGTCCGAAATCGCGCCGCACACCTGGGACGCGCTGGTGCCGGCAACTCAGCCGTTTCTGCGCCATGCCTTTTTGAGTGCGCTGGAAGACAGCGCCAGCCTCGGCCCGCATTCCGGCTGGCAGCCCGAGCATCTGCTGCATGTTGAAGGCGATCGCCTGATCGCCGCGCTGCCCAGTTACCGCAAATGGCATTCCTACGGCGAGTACGTGTTCGACCATGCCTGGGCCGAAGCCTGTGAGCGTGCCGGCATCGACTACTACCCCAAGCTGTTGACGGCGGTGCCGTTCAGCCCGGTCAGCGGGCCACGATTGCTGGCGGCGACGATCGAGGATGGTTTCGAACTCCTGCAGAGCCTGCCGGGCTATCTGGAGATCGAAGAGCTTTCCAGTGCTCACATCAACTTCACCGATCCGTTCACCGACGCCGCGCTGGCCCAGCAGCCAGGCTGGTTGCAGCGCATTGGCTGTCAGTACCACTGGCAGAACCGCGGCTATCGGGATTTTCAGGACTTCCTCGACGCCCTCAGTTCGCGCAAGCGCAAGCAAATGCGCAAAGAGCGTGAGCAAGTGGCCGGGCAGGGTATCGATTTCGAATGGCTGGAAGGACGACAACTGGACCAGGCGCAGTGGGACTTTGTGTATGCCTGCTACGCCAATACCTACGCGGTGCGTCGGCAAGCGCCGTATCTGACGCGGGAATTTTTCAGTCTGCTGGCCGAGCGTATGCCGGAGTCGATTCGTGTGGTGCTGGCCAAACAAGGCTCACGACCGGTGGCCATGGCCTTCAGTCTGGTCGGGGGCGACAGCTTCTATGGCCGTTACTGGGGCTGCCTCGCGGAGTTCGATCGCCTGCATTTCGAGACCTGTTTCTATCAAGGCATGGACTACGCGATCGCCAACGGCTTTCAACGTTTCGACGCTGGCGCTCAGGGCGAGCACAAGTTGATTCGCGGGTTCGAACCGGTGATCACCCATTCCTGGCATTACCTGCGCCACCCGGGCTTGAAGTCGGCGGTGAAAGACTTCCTTGAGCGTGAGCGGGTCGGGGTCATGGGGTATGTAGAAGAGGCGAAGACTGCCTTGCCCTACCGACAAGGCTGATCTTCGTGACGGTTATCGAAAATCTAATGTGGGAGCAACTGTCTTGATGTCTTTTATTTTGAAGTTTGATCAAAGGGCAGCCGAACTTCCACAGTCTCAAACCATGTGATTTCCCAAATGAGCAAGCAGTCTGTTTAGGCTGCCTGCTCTCTCCACTCAGTTTGGTCACGGATCATCGCGTTCAGCCTTATCAACAACACCCGCATGCAGGCGATCAGCGCCACTTTCGCGCATTTACCTCTCAGGCGAAGCGCGTCATATCGGGCTTTGAACTCGGGTTGTCGCAAAATCACAGCCCAACTGGCCATGTACATCGCACGTCGCACGGCAAATCGGCCACCGCTTATATGACGAGGCCCTTCGTGGTTGCCGCTGTCGTCGTTGTAAGGGGCGATCCCTGCCAGTGCTGCGATCTCGTGCCGTCCAACCTCTCCCAGCTCAGGCAGGTAGGCCATGATGCTGGCTGCGGTCACGAGCCCTAGTCCCTTAACCGAGCGCAAGCGGGCAATTTTTTCACTGTCCAGGTCTTTGGCGCTTTGGCAGATCAGCTGTTCTATCGACTTTATTGCCTGATCTAAATAGTCGATATGGCTTTGCAACAAGGGTTTTATCGAGTCGACAGAAGCCGTTTTGATACGCCGCCTGTCGTCACTTTGCTGCTGAACAAAGTTTTCGCGTTGCTGTACCAGCGCACGCAAATTGTCCTGTTCGGCGCTGGTGATACGGCTATCGGCGTCCTTTATAATCGTTGCAAATTCGGCGAGAAGCCGCGCATCTATCGCGTCTGTTTTAGCGCGATAACCCATTGCCTTGGCAAAATCTTTCGCCCGACGAGGATTGATTCGTAAGACGTCAAAGCCGCCCCTTTGAAGCACCTTCATGGGCCCCCGCTCGTAGCCACCGGTGGCTTCCAGTAACACGCGGGTGACTTCGAAGCCTTTTAACCAATCAATCAGCACCGGGAAACCACTGGCGCTGTTCGGAAAACTCGCACCAATGCCTTGCGAATTAATCCAGACTTCCAGACTGTCTTTGGAAACATCAATGCCTGCGCAGGAAAACATGGCTAAACCCTCTTACACTCATAAATGAGAGCGCTCTGGTTGGGCTCCACGCTTGTAATGTTCGAGGTCGGCTCGTTCAACTGTTCGGGCTCAATAACCAGAGTGGAGAGGTGAATGGCAGCATGGGCTCCCACACGTGCTGCTAGCACTCCGGGCGTTCAGCTTGCCACTCACCGCTCTCATCTTCAGTCTAAGTCCTGCGCAAGACACAAGCGGGTGATCAGTAGAGACTGTCCCGCACTCTCGCCGGTGCTTCCCGGTCATACGTCTCGGCATCGAACTGCCCATCGTTCAGGCGCTTGTGAAACGCCCCGGCGGTCGGCAGGGCAGAGCGTTCGAGGTGTTTGTGCGGGTTCCACAAATCCGAACGCACTATCGCTTTCGAGCAGTGAAAATACGCCGCTTGCACCGTCACCAGCATCACCGTGCGCGCCGGTTTGCCGTTAACGGCAAAACTCTCCAGCAATGCGGGTTCGGCGCTGATCTGCGCCGTGCCATTAACCCGCAACGTCTCGCCAATCCCTGGAATGATGAACAACAGCGATACCCGTGAGTCGAGCACGACATTGCGCAGCGTGTCGATGCGGTTGTTGCCCGGTCGATCCGGGATCGCCAGCGTGCGCTCATCGATGATCCGCACGAAACCCGGCGTATCGCCACGCGGTGAGCCGTCCATGCCGTCGGGGCCGACCGAGCTGATAATCACCAGGGGCGAGGCGCGGACCATCGCCTGATAGTCCTCGTTCAGAAACGGGATCTGCTTGCGCACCGCGCGGTCATGGGGCAGGCCGTAGATCGCTTCCAGCGCTTCGATTGAATTCAACATCGTTCATCCCTCTACGAATCAGAAAACCAGCCCCATCCGTCGTTCGTAACCGATCCGGCCTTTGTACGCTTCGCCGCTGTCGACAAAGCCATATTTGGCATACAGCGCGATGGCCGACTCATTGTCTGCATCCACCGACAACTCGAGCCCTTTGATTTCCGGCCAGGCCTGGCGCGCAACCTCGGGCAGGGCTTGCAGGCAGGCCTTGCCATAGCCTTTGCCCTGGGCGCGGCGATCGACCTGCAGGGCGTGCAGGGTGGCGCTGTGTTCGTCGGCCCAGGCCGGCAGTACCGGCGGGCGCTTGAGTAGCAGGAAGGCCACCGGAGCATCCTCCACCAGTAGCGCAAAGCCTTTGACGCCAGGGCCAGGCTTGGACAGCAAAGTGTGCAACGCACCATGAATGTCGCCAGAGAACCTGATTTGTTCGGCGTTGATTTCGATGGCCTCGACCTGTTGGCGCTGCAGGGCGTTCAGGCTTTCGTAAGGCACGAGTCGGGCAGTCACTGGAGTGTCCTTTTTCCAACGGAATTGAGCCTCGGATTCTAGCGAATTTGCTCCCATGGATTATTTTTATTTCGGTGGTCGATTTGGCTGTTCGCCAGACGACTAAGGGTGTCTTCAACAAAAAAACCACGGAGAACCATCATGAATGCTCAGACACAAATCCATAACCTGATCGAGAACTACCGCCAGGCGGTCATCGCCAAGGATGTGGAAAAGGTCATGGCCCTGTACGCCGATGACATTGTCTCCTTCGATGCCGTCAAAGCCCTGCAATTCAAGGGCAAGGCGGCCTACCGTGCGCATTGGCAGGAATGCATGGAGATGTGCCCGGGCCCGCACATTTTCGAGTTCCACGAGATCGACATCGTGCCGTCGCAGGAGATCGCTTTCGCTCACTGGCTGGCGCATTGCGGCGGCACCAATGAAAAAGGTGAAACCCAGGCCTGCTGGATGCGCGTCACCGCGTGCTATCGGCAGGAAGCGGGGCTCTGGCAGATCGTCCACGAACACTGGTCGGCGCCGTTCGACATGACGAGCGGCGCGGCGCTGTTCGACCTGAAACCCTGATGGTCGGGCTGTTTATCGGAAAGCAGCGCCATAGCATCAATCTGCAGCCATAGTTGATCAGTTCGATCAGGGCAAAGCTCCAAGAGATGGAGAGCCTTAAAGAATGGAGAGTCCCCATGAAGTATCTATGCCTGGTCTACAGCAACGAGCACGAGTTGCACTCGCTGCCCGAAAGCCCCAAAGACGCCGAGTGCATGGCCTACGCCGAGTCGATCCAGGGCAGCGGCAGGATGATCGCCGCCGAAGCGCTGGAGTCGGTACAGACCGCAACCACCGTGCGCATGCGCAACGGAAAAATGTCGGTTACCGATGGCCCGTTCGCTGAAACCAAGGAGCAGTTGGCCGGCTTCTACCTGATCGATGCCAAGGACCTCAATGAAGCCATCCAGGTCGCCGGCAACATCCCGGCGGCCCGGGTCGGCTGTGTCGAGGTGCGGCCCGTTCGCCAGTTGAATCCCTGAATAACAATCACAACAGGAGTTCTTGCATGAGTCCGCAATCCGTCCAGCGAAAACCGGCCAAATTCGAGCTGTCCATCAGTCGCCTGATCGATGCGCCGCGCCGCAAAATCTTCCGCGCCTGGACTGAACCCGCGCTGCTCGCCCAATGGTGGGGGCCTCACGGCATGACCACGCCCGAGTGCGAAATGGACCTATGGGTGGGCGGTCAGTTTCGCACCCTGATGCGGGCGCCGGATGGCTCCGAGTACCCGACCATGGGCGTGTTTCTGGAGATCGTCGCCCCGGAGCGTCTGGTGTTCACCGACGCTTTTCTTCCCGGCTGGATTCCCACCGGCAAGCCGTTCATGACCGCCGAAGTGACGCTCGAAGAGCGGGACGGTAAAACCCTCTATACCGCTCGCGCCATGCACTGGAACGAAGAAGATCGTCAGGCGCACGAGGCCATGGGGTTTCATGACGGTTGGGGGCAAAGCCTTGATCGGCTGGAGACGCTGGTGACTGAAGGCATGCCGGACTGATGCCTGGCGAGTCGGTACGGGCGCGAGTCGAGCAGGTCTACCGCGAAGACTCGCGGCGGATTCTGGCGACCCTGATCCGTCTGCTCGGCGATTTCGACCTCGCCGAAGAAGCGCTGCACGAGGCGTTCTTCGTCGCGGTCGAACGCTGGCAGCGTGATGGTGTGCCGGACAATCCGCGCACCTGGCTGGTGTCCACCGGCCGCTTCAAGGCCATCGATGTGTTGCGCCGGCGCGCGCGTTTTAACGCGTCCCGGCCGATGTTGCTCGCTCAACTGCAAGAGCTGGAGCAGGCTGACTGGAGTGATGAAGATGTGGAAGACGATCGCTTGCGGCTGATTTTCACCTGTTGTCACCCGGCACTGGCGGCGGACGCGCAAGTGCCGCTGACCCTGCGTGAAGTCTGCGACCTGACCACAGAAGAAATCGCCCGGGCCTTTCTCTCGGCACCGGCCACCATCGCCCAGCGCATCGTGCGGGCCAAAGCCAAGATTCGTGACGCGAAAATCCCTTACCAAGTGCCCACCCTGACGGAACTGCCTGAACGTCTCGACAGCGTGCTGCGGGTGATTTACCTGGTGTTCAACGAAGGCTACTCGGCATCTATCGGCAACGAATTGACCCGCGAAGACCTGACGCGTGAAGCGATTCGTCTCGGTCGGTTGTTGATGCAATTGCTACCCGAACCCGAGGTGATGGGGCTGCTGGCGCTGATGCTGTTGCATGAGTCCCGGCGCCCGGCCAGGACTTCACCGAGCGGTGAACTGATTGTGCTGGATGAACAGGATCGCTCGCTGTGGGACGCCGAGCTGATTGCCGAAGGCTGTGCACTGGTGGAGCAGGCGCTGACGACGCGGCGTTTCGGGCCTTATTGCCTGCAAGCGGCGATTGCTGCGGTGCACGCCGAAGCGCCGACGGCGGCGGAGACGGACTGGCCGCAGATTGTCGGTTTGTATGATGTGCTGCTGCGGGCCGTGCCGTCGCCGGTGATCGAACTCAACCGCGCGGCGGCGCTGGCCAAGCGCGATGGCCCGTTGGCCGGGTTGACGTTGATTGACGGGATTCTGGCGCGGGGCGAGTTGCTGGATTACCACCTCGCGCACTCGGCGCGGGCGGAGTTTTACCGGCAGTTGGGAAGGGTGGAAGAGGCGCGGGCGGCGTACGAGCGGGCGCTGGAATTGACGCAGCAGGTGCCGGAGCGGCGGTTTATCGAGGGGCGGCTCCAAGCGTTGGAGTGATCATGGATGTGCGGTGCGGCAGCGGGCCCCATCGCGGGCAAGCCCGCTCCCACAGTGGATTGATGATATGCGCAAAATCTGCGTCCGACACAGAACCCTGTGGGAGCGAGGCTAGCCCGCGATAAGGGCCGCAGGACCTTCACTCCAGCATCTTGCTCAATAACCAACTCCCCGCCGGCCCAGGCGGGTGCAGGCGCGACCACAGCGCATCGACGCACACCGGTTTCGGCCAGCCGCGCACATTCAACTCCACCAATGAGCCCGCCCCGAACCGCCCCACAAGCCAGCGGGGCAACGGCGCCCAGCCGAACCCGCCCTGGGCCATTTCCAGCAGCATCAAATAGCTCGGCGCCGACCAGACGCGCCCCTTCGCCCGGCTTTCATACGGATTGACGATCGTCGCCAGACGCAGTTCGCGGTGCTGTTGCAGCACGTCTTGATCGATTCCCTTCAGCTTCGCCAACGGGTGAGCATGGGACACGAACAGGGCGATTTCCGTGCGCTCGTCCACCGTCGAATTGACCAGGTCGGGTGGGTAGCTGTCTTGCATCTCGGCGAAGGCGACGTGCGCTCGACCGCGTTGCACCAGCGCCACCAGGTCATCGCATTCGGCGATCAAGCATTCAAGCTCCAGGTCTGGATAACGCTGCTCGAAAGCACTGAGCGCCGCTTCGAAGCGGTCGGACTGGTAGGTATCGGAAATCGCCACGGTCAGCTTCGGCTCGACGCCTTGGGACAGTTGGCTGGCGGTCATTTCCAGACGGCTGGTGGCGGCCAGAATCTCCTCGGCCCGTTGCAGCATGACGTGCCCGGCCGGGGTCAGGCTCGGCTTGCGACTGCTGCGGTCGAACAGGGCAAGGTTCAGGTCGATTTCCAGGCTGGCCACTGCGGCGCTGATGGTCGACTGACTGCGACCGAGCTTGCGCGCCGCGGCGGAAAACGAGCCTTGAGTCGCCGCCTGGACAAACGCCAGCAGCACTTCGTGGGATGCCATGAACTATCGCCTTGATCGATGGTTATTGGTTATGAAGTATCGGTGCGATGACAGATCATGGCAACCATAGTCACTCAGGGAGTCTGGTCATGAACGCCAACAAATCCATCACTGAACGAATTTTCCAGGCCATCGGTTTCGAACTGCTGGCGATATTGATCTGTACCCCGCTACTGGCCTGGGTCATGGAAAAACCCATGCTGGAAATGGGCGCGGTAACCATGGCCATTGCAGCCCTTGCCCTCGCCTGGAACGTGGTCTTCAACGGCGTGTTCGACCGGTTGCTCAAGCGCTTTGCTATTGTGCATAACGCGTGGGTCCGCGTGGTGCATGCGCTGTTGTTCGAAGGAGGTCTGGTGGCGTTTGGCGTGCCGTTGATTGCCTGGTGGCTGAAGGTCAGCCTGTGGCAGGCGTTCCTGCTGGACATCGGCGTGCTGCTGTTTTTCCTGCCCTACACCTACGTCTACCACTGGGGTTACGACGTGGTGCGTGAGCGGCTGTTGGTGCGCAGGGCTTGCGAAGCGTAAAACCCGCCTTTGCAGGAGCGAGGCTTGCCCGCGAAGAACGATAACGCGGTCATTCGGGTAGACCGCGGTGCCTTCTTCGCGGGCAAGCCTCGCTCCTACAAAGGGGGGATGGGTTAGACGTGGAAGTAGCCTACACACGAATCAAACGGCAGGCGTTTGAGTTCGATTTTGTTCAGGTCGAGCACTTCGCGCAGGGCTTTGGTTTCACCAGGGAAGTTGCGATAAGCCACTTCGTCCAGTACTACGATCGCGCCTTTTGGCATGTACGGCAGGAAAGTTTCCAAAGCGACTTTGGTCGATTCGTACAGATCGGTGTCGAGGATCAGCATCGCCACCACCAAGTCTGGACGGGTCTGGACCCACTCCGGCACGGTCTTGACGATGTCGCCTTTGACCAGCTCACAGCGCGGGATACGGTTGACCGGGCGCAGCAAGTCGTTGGCGTCGATCATGTCCTGGATCAGCGACTGGTCGGTGTCGGAGAACATGGTCTCGTTCACGTCTGCCGGGTCTTCTTTTTTGTCGATGCTCTGGAAGCCTTCGAAGGTGTCGAAGCCGATAATCGAACGGTTGATCGCGTAGGGTTCCAGGATCATCGACAGGTGCATGTAGAGCATCAACGAGTTGCCCTTGTACACGCCGCACTCAATGATCGCGCCCGGGATTTCGGCGACTTTCTTGAACAGCTCCATGCGCGACAGAGCAGCGGTCACGCCGATACGGTTGGCGAAGACGAACGGTGCGTCGGCCACGTACTCGGCATCGACCCGTTTCAGGACGTTGGCACGGGTTTCGTTGTACTGGGCCTCGGCAGGCGTGATGCGACGCTTGGTCATTGGTCGATTCCTTGGAAATTCGAAAAGTCGTGGGCGTGAAAATAGTCTTTGAAGCCGGCGCCGACGTCAGGGCAGGCGCTGTCGACGTTGATCGCGCCGCGCTTGTGCTTGAGGTCGTCGAGGTGCATCAGGCGGAAGTCCACGCTGAAGCGGGTTTGTTCGGTGTGATTGGCGACCGTGCCATGCAGATGCGAGCCGGAGAAGATCAGCATCTCGCCGGTATTGCCGGCGATGCGCACTTCAGACGCGGTATTGATCGCCTCCAGCGGCACCGGGTGCACGCGGACTTCCTCTTTGAGGTTGTCCTTGGCCTTGTGCCGCTGGTTGTTGATCCAGTCGTTGAGGCTCCATTCGCTGGAGGTGTTCTTCACGGGCACGTCGAAGTAACCGGCGTTGATCATCATGGTCTGGTCGGGGCGAATGGTATGCACCGGCATCCAGGTGTTGATCTGGCAATCGACGCTGCCGTACCACGTGTCGCGATGAGGCTTGTAAGCGTAGCTGACACCGGCGTGCAGGTAGTCATAGTTCGGCACCACGCGAATACGCGGCACGTCGAAAATGTACTCACGCGGGTCGACACCGATCTCGTCGATAAACGACAGGATCAGGTCCTTGGCGCGTTGGCTGTTGGTGAACTGGCCTTTGAGGCGCGTCACCAGTACCACGAATTCTTCCACCGGCATCAGCGTGTGCAGCGCCTGGTGATTGGTCTCGCCGTCGAAGGCGGCGGTGATGCTTTCCTGGGCGAACGCACACAGCTCTTTGGCGGCGCGCAGCTGAGTGTTCAGGAAGATGTCGCCGGCGTAGATGGCTTCTTTAAAGTCAGCTTTGTGCTGAAGCTGATTGATATACAGATTCACGATTCCACTCCTGAATGCATCGAGTCTCTTATGAGTCGGCCACACGTTAGCAAACTGAAGTGCAATCCGGCGGGTGGTGGATCAATGAAGGCGCAATCCTCTGAATTTGCGACGAAATGCTTTCGCCGGGCAAAAAAATCCCTGTAGGCGCGAGAGGCTGCCCGCGAAGAACGATAACGCGGTCATTGGGGTAGACCGCGGTGCCTTCTTCGCGGGCAAGCCTCGCTACTACAGGGGTTGGGTGTTTAGGCTGGTCAGAACAGCTTGGTGAACAACCAATACAAACTCCCCGACAACACAATCGCCGCCGGCAAGGTCAACACCCAGGCCATCAGCAGGTTGCGGATGGTCTTCATCTGCAAGCCGCCACCGTTGGCGACCATGGTCCCGGCCACGCCTGAAGACAATACGTGGGTGGTCGATACCGGCAGGCCGAACATATCGGCAGCGCCGATGGTCAACATCGCCACGGTTTCCGCCGAGGCGCCCTGGGCGTAGGTCAGGTGTGTCTTGCCGATTTTTTCGCCGACCGTCACCACAATGCGTTTCCAGCCGACCATGGTGCCCAGTCCCAGGGCGATGGCCACCGCGATCTTCACCCACAGCGGAATGAACCGGGTGGCGTTGTCGATCTGTTGTTTGAACAGTTGCAGCTTGCCGGTGGTGTCGGCGTCGAAGTTGCCAACCTTGTTCTTGTCCATCAGGCGAATGGTTTCGCTGGTCAGGTACATGTCGTTGCGCACGTTGCCCATCGCTTCGGCCGGGACTTTCGACAGCGAGCCGTACCCCTTCACTTCGTTCCCGATGTGGCCCGCCAGTGCGGCGAGGGCGGGGATCAATTGCGGCGTGGCTTCCTTGCTGCGCATGTAGTCGGTCAGCACCGGGCGCGGATCGGCGGGCACCGGAAGCGGCGAGTTTTTCATCAGGGCTTGCTGGGTGACTTCCGCCACCGCAGCGAACTGCAAGGCCTGATCCGCCGGCATGGTGCGGTTCAGCGCATACGCCATCGGCAAGGTGCCCACCAGGATCAGCATAATCAGGCCCATGCCTTTCTGGCCGTCGTTGGAACCGTGGGCGAAGGACACACCGGTGCAGGTCAGAATCAACATACCGCGAATCCACCACGGTGGCGGGGTGTCGCCCTTCGGCGCCTTGTACAGCGCGCGATTTTTGACGAAGGCGCGCAACGCCAGCAGCAACAGCGCGGCAAACGCGAAGCCGATCAGCGGCGACAGCAGCAACGCGTAACCGACTTTGGTCGCCTGGGCCCAGTCCACGCCACTGGTGCCATCGCGGCCGTGCATCAGGGCATTGGCTACGCCGACACCGATGATCGAACCGATCAGCGTGTGGGACGAAGACGCCGGCAAACCCAACCACCAGGTGCCAAGGTTCCACAGGATGGCGGCGATCAACAGCGCGAAGATCATCGCGAAACCGGCGGAGGAACCGACTTGCAGAATCAGCTCCACGGGCAGCAGGGCGATGATGCCGAACGCCACCGCGCCGCTCGACAGCAGTACCCCCAGAAAGTTGAAGAACCCGGACCAGGCCACGGCGAAATTCGGCGGCAGGGAGTGGGTGTAAATTACGGTTGCCACGGCATTGGCGGTGTCGTGAAAACCGTTGACGAACTCAAAGCCCAACGCAATCAACAGTGCCACGCCCAACAGCAGAAACGGCGTCCAGGTGGTGATCGCCGTGCCCAGTTCGCTCATGTCGTGCATCAGGCTGTAGGCGGTAAACAACAGCCCGCTGCCCAGTACCGCAAAGAACATCACGAAGGTGAGCAGGCCGGGCTTTTTATCGAACTGCGGCCTGGCGCCGCTGGCGGGAGCCTGTGTAGCGGCGGTGAAAGAAGGCGTAGCCATGCCGGACAATCCTGAGCAGAGAAGGAGTGTCGCCCATGATCGTTGCTAAATATTACAGTGAGGCTGCGCTGGGTCAGTGTTTGGTTTTTTTGTAGGGCTAGAAGTTAATGCAGGCAAATATCTGTGGCGAGGGAGCTTGCTCCCGTTCGGCTGCGAAGCAGTCGTCAAATAGGTAACCTCGTTTTATCTGAAGAAATCGGGTTGCAGGATTTGGGGTCGCTTCGCAACCCAGCGGGAGCAAGCTCCCTCGCCACAATGTATCGGTGGGGTCGAAGGATTCAATAATCGCGCCGCTTGCGAAACGCCCAGCGTCCGGCAATCAGGGTAAACGTCGCGACCAGCGCCACCAGAATCCAGAACCCCTCCGGATCGCCGGCAAGCGGCACGCCGCCGACGTTCATGCCAAAGAAGCCGGCAATGATGTTGATCGGCAGCGCCAGCACCGTGACCACGGTCAGGGTGAACAGCGTGCGGTTGCTCTGTTCGTTGAGGTTGGCGGCGATTTCTTCCTGCAACAGCTTGATCCGTTCACCGAGGGCCGTGAGGTCGTTGATGATCAGCGCAAACTCCTCGGTGGACTTGCGCAGCTCCTTGACGTCCTCCTTCTGCAGCCAGTGCGGCGGGCGATTGAGCAGGCGCAGCAATGAGCCCGGCTCCAGCGCCAGCAACCGTTGCAGGCGCACCAGCACTCGGCGGTTGGCGCCCAGCTCAGCCCGGTTGGTCGACAGGCGCGACGACAGCAATTCATCTTCGATCTGATCGACGCTGAGGCTGGTCTTGCGCACGATCTGCGTCAGCACTTCGCCCTGATCTCGCAGCAAATGCACCAGCAATTCCAGCGGCGAGCGAAAGCATTCACCGGCCTTCACCGAAGAGCGCAGCTTGTCCACCGAGTGCAGCGGTTGGAGGCGCGCGCTGATGATCAGCCGACTGCGGGCACAGACCCACAGCGTCGAGACATCCGAGGAGACCATGCTGCTGAGGTTGAACACCACGTCGTTGACCACCGCCAGTAACGCCGAATCGACATGCTCGATGCGCGTTGAGCGAGAACCTTCGTGCAGCGCCTCGAAAAATTCATCGGGCAATGCCAGATGGCTTTTCATCCAGCGCTCGCACGCGGCGTGGGCCAGGTTCAGGTGCAGCCAGAGGAATTCATCACTGTCGTCCGGTTGTTGCAGACAGTGCAGCGCCTTGACCGAATCGATTTCCCGGCCGCGCTCGCCGGGGCGAAAACTGAAACCGTAAAGCAGGCCGAACAGGTCGGAATCGCGATGGCGTTGGTCAATGCTGTGGTTCATGAGGTCTCGCTGTGAGGAGGCGCCTGTCGCAGGTTTCACAGGTTCACTTGAGCCCCATCATCGCAACGTATTTTGAAGGTTTTGTGACGGTTGGATAACGCCGAAGATCCGCCTGCTACCGGTGGTCGGAAGGGGCTAAAGAAAGGCTCTAGCCCGCCGATGAGGCTGATGTCGATCTTGCGATTCTGGTCGTGAGCCAGCGTCGCTGACAGGGATGTCCAGACACCTTGCACGCCTGTAAGTCGTGCTTCATCCCTGCCATGAGATATCACTCGATGTTTTTGCAAAAGTCCCTCAGAGCACAAATTCTCGCCCTGTTGAGCGGCAGCCTGTTGGCGATGTTGCTGATCGCTTTGGCCTGCTTTCACTTTTTGTCCAATGGCGTTCAGAACTACGCGAACCTGATCGAAGGCCCGTTGCACACCTCGCAACTGATCGATGAAGCCAACCTGCAATTCAAGGTGCAGGTTCAGGAGTGGAAGAACGTTCTGCTGCGCGGCAAGGAACCTGCGAACCTGGACAAATACTGGAAGCAATTCGAGGATGGTCAGCGCAACGTGCAGGGCATTCTCAGTGAACTGGTCGGGCAGAAGGGCATCGAGCCGCAACTCAAGACCCGCATCGAACGCCTGCGTGAAGAACATCGTGTATTAGGTGCGGCCTATCAGAAGGGCCGTGATGCCTACGTGGCGGCTGGTGCCGACCCAACGGCCGGCGACAACGCGGTCAAAGGCGTGGACCGTGCAGCCAGCGAGCAGATGAGTGAACTGGTCATCGAACTGCGCAAGCAGAGCATCGAGCAATCAAAGCTGATCAGTGCCGGCGCCGATCAGACGGTGTTGCTGGGGCTCGTGGTGATGCTGGTGTCGGGTCTGTTGATTGGCCTGTTGAGTCTGTGGCTGGTCAACCGCAACCTGGTGGAGCCGATCCGTAAACTGATCGACTACGTGGCACAACTCAGCCAAGGGCGCTTCGCCGAGCGCGTGGCCAGCACCCGTCAGGACGAGTTGGGCAACCTGGCCACGGCCGCCAACACCTTGCGCGATTTCCTTGCCGAAACCTTCAACCGTTTGCAGCGCAGTGCGTCCGACCTGGACAGTGCCAGCGGTGAGCTGAATTCGATTGCTGGCCTCATGGCCAGTGGCACCAACGAGCAATTCAACCGCACCGATCAAGTGGCCACGGCGATGAACGAAATGTCCGCCACCGCGCAAGAAGTCGCGCGTCACGCAGCCGAAGCGGCACGTGCGGCCGACGATGCCGATCAGTCGGCGCAGCAGGGCGAGAAGGTCATGCAGGGCACCATTCACACCATCACTCAAATGCGTGGCGAAATCGCCAATACCGCCACGGTCATCCGTCGTCTGGAAGAAGACAGCGGGCGCATCGGTAAAGTGCTGGAAGTGATTCGCGGCATCGCTGAGCAAACCAACCTGCTGGCGCTCAACGCTGCAATCGAAGCGGCCCGTGCCGGTGAAGCCGGGCGTGGTTTTGCGGTGGTCGCCGATGAAGTACGCAGCCTGGCCCAGCGCACGGCGGCGTCGATCATCGAGATCAACCAGATCATTCAAACCGTGCAAACCGGTGCGGTGGACGCGGCCCAAGCCATCGAAAGTGGTCAGTCGCGCAGCGAAGAAAGCGTCGAGCAAGTGACCCAAGCCGGCGCCATGCTCGAGCGCATCACCCATGCCGTGGAGGCCATTCGCGACATGAACCGCCAGATCGCCACCGCCGCTGAAGAACAGACTTCAGTGGCCGAAGACATCTCGCGCAACCTCACCGAAATCACCCAGCATCGCCAGCACCAACCTGGATAACGTGCAGCGCACCGAAGCGGCCAGCCACAATCTGCATGGCTTGTCGGGGCAGTTGAATGAAGTGACGGCGCGGTTGAGCGCCTAGTGAAATGGGCTGTGTATCGGTTTGGTTACCTAATCGGTACACAGTCGTTCTCAAGTTTATGCCGCGCCCGTCGATGACGGATTTACCCAAACACCACATTGGATAAATCCCATGGTCAGCATCAGCTCCGTTTCGATCAACCAGACCCTGTCGACCTCTTCAAGCAAAGTCGCGATTAACGACGGCACTGAAGACACCTCTGTCGCAGCAACGGCTGAGGCGTCCAGTGATACCACCAAGGTTGCCGCTGGCGGTGCACCTGCGTCGAGCGACAGCAGTTCCAGCAGCAGCGAATCCGATACGGTGAAACAACTGCGCAAGCAGCTCGCCGAGCTGCAAAAGCAATTGCAGGAACAACAGCAACAACTGCAAGCAGCCCAAGCCAGGCAGGACAGCGCCGAAGCTAAAGCTGCGAACGTCGCGGCAGCTCAGTCGCAGGTTGCGGCCACTTCGGCTTCGTTGCAGACAGTAACGGCGGCGTTGTTGCAGGCGTTGCAGGATGAGGGGGGCAGTACGTCGGGTTCGGTGGTCAGCACCACCGCTTAAGTCCGTGAAGGCAAGCTGAAGGTAAACGTCGTGCCCTGTTGCTCGGTCGATACCACCTCCAGTTGCCCCCCATGGGACTGCGCAATCTGACTGGCAATGTACAGCCCCAACCCGAGGCCGGCCTGCGGTGTTCCGCCGGCCGGTCGCGAGTAGGGCTGGAACAGATGTGGCAGCGCATCCTCGGCGATCAGCCCCTGGTTCTTCACGCTCAACACAAAGTGTCCCTCTTCAACCTGCGCACTGACCTCGATCGGGCCATTGGGATCTCCGTGGACAACGGCGTTCGCCACCAGATTGGATAGCAATTGCGTGACCCGTTCGCGATCGCAATGGATGTTGCTCAAGTCGCCAATCGACGACTGAATGATGCGTTTAGGGTGAATGCTCTGGATCTCGGCAATCACATGCCGCAAGGCATCCGCCAGATCCGGGCACGGTTCAATGTTTACGGGGATGCCTCGACCCAGTGCCCCCCGCGCGAAGTCCAGCACATCGTCCACCAGTTTGGTCGCACGTCGGGCGCTGGTGAGGATGTGCCGGGCCCGTTGCTCATTCGCCGGATCAGAGACTTTGCGCAGGAGCATTTCGGCGCCGGCGCTGATGGCGAACAAGGGGTTGCGCAGGTCATGGCCAAGCACGGCGATGAACTGTTCGCGCAGTTCGGCAGTTTGGCGTTTCTTGATCTGCGCCGCTTCGCTCCGTTGCAGGTTTTCTTCGGCCTCGATCTGTAGCGCCAGCATCCGGGCGAACGACTCCATGGTGCTCTGGATCGTGCTGGACTTGAGCGGCGCCGGATTGGGATCAAAGGCAAAAAGGGTGCCGAAAAAGCGCCCGTCGGTGCGCAATATCGGGACGGCAATGTAGCTTTCGAATGGATAGGCGCGGGGTGTGTGATGATCGCGGTAGAGCGGGTCTTCACTGGCCTGGTCGATCACCACCGAATGGTGGCCTTGGCGGACTTCGTTGCACAGGGCGGACATCAGATCGAGTTCATCGCCCACCTCCAAACCGAAATCCAGTCGATCAAGCACCGCGCAGGCAGTCCAGGCTTCTTCGGTAACACGAGCCACCGCCGCGAACCGCAAACCGGTCAACTCACTGATCACCTGAAGCATCGCCGGCACCGCGCTGATCCGGCTGATTGTGGCGATGTCTGCTGCCGCTGTTTGCCCCATATCCTTGGTTCTCTGCCTCAACATGCCAAATGGTTTTGAGGGATTCTAGCGGGCTTGCGCGAATTGTCGCGGCTTCGTTCGTCGCTTCAGCGAACCGCCTGACGCCGAACGCAAGAAAGCCGCACGACCCGAAAGTCGTGCGGCTTTTTTTGCAGATGAATCACTTGTCTTGTTTGTTGCTCAGAACCTTGCCGGTAGTGGCATCGAAGTCCACGTCCCACTCGGTGCCGTCAGCCCTGCGCAGTTCAACTTCATATTCATAGCCGTTGAAGTGGTTATCGAGGTCAGTGTCGGTAATCGTGGCGCCCGGGTGCAACTTCAGGGCGGCCTGGTTCAGTTCTTCCAGGGGTTTGATCTTGCCACTCTTGACCAACTCAGGAATCTGGTCGACGCGAACGTCAGCCTGGGCCAGGCCAGCGGTGAGGGTCAGGGCAGCGGCGGTGAACAGGGCAGTTAAGGTTTTCATGAGGTTCTTTCCTTGGATGAGCTGTTTAAGTGGGATCAGGTTAGTTCGCGCAACTTAATTCACCCTTAAAAAAGCAATCGCGGGCAAGCCACGCTCCCACAAGGTCTGCGTAAAACCTGTGGGAGCGTGGCTTGCCCGCGATGGGAGCGCCACGTTCTCGAATCAATACCCGTTGTTCTGCAACAACTGCGCAACGCTCGCCGCTGCCGGACGCTTATAGAACTTCAGCAGTTCGCTGGCGCGGTTGGTGAAGATGCCGTCGACGCCGGCATCCGCCACTTTCTGATAATCCACCGCATCATCGATGGTGTAGACGTGCACCAACAGGCCCTGATCGTGGGTGTACTGGTTCATCCACGGCTTCACCAGGTCCGAATAGCTCTGATCACCACCCTTGGTCAGTGCGGCAGAAGGCCCGGTACCGATCGCACCCTGGGCTTTGGCGTAGTCGACCCATTGCTGGAATTCGGCTTTGTCTTTTGGCTCCTGTTTGGCGTAGTAACTCGCTTTGTCCTTGTCACCGGACTCGGCGAACGTCACTTTGGATTTCGGCTCGATACTGCCTTCGCCCACCCACAGCAGCAGGATTTTTGGCACTTGCGGCATTTCCTTCTCAAGCAGTTCGAGGCTGCTCTTCTCGAAAGTTTGCAGCACGACTTTGCCTTTACCCTGACCCGACCGCCAGATTGCTCTTCGCCAGTTTCGAGCCAGTCGGGCTCAGCCAGCCGCGATCCTGGAGTTTCTCCTTGAGGTCGCGCTCGATGCCGGGAAACTGCTTCGGCTCTTTGGTTTCGATGTACAGGCCCGGCTTGTGCAGCGGATTGCCTTGGGCAATGTCGATGATTTCGTCCAGGGTCAGGATCTTCAGACCTGCATAAGACGGACGCGCGCGATCCGGGTAAGCGCTGTTGAACCAGCTGCCGGCATCCAGGGTTTTCAGTTCGGCGATGGTGAATTCGTTGGCCGGGCTGTCCTTGCGCTCAGGGAACTTGGTGGCGACGTCAGTGGTACGTTGCAGGTTGTTGTCGTGCAGGGCGAACAGCACGCCGTCCTTGCTGCGCTGCAGATCCAGTTCCAAGTAATCGGCACCCAGGTCGCGAGCCAGTTTGTAGGCGGCTGCGGTGGATTCCGGTGCATCGAAAGACGCGCCACGGTGGGCGATCACCGCCGGATGCGGAATGCCCAGACGGGTCGCCAATGCGGTGGGGCTAGGCTCGTTGGCGGCCTGTGCCTGGCCGAGGCCGAGCATCAGGCTCAGCAGCAAGGCGCTCTTGGTGAAGGTGACAGGCATGGTCGAAGTCCTTTTGCGATGGGTTTTCAAAGACGTATCTTTTAACAACTGAGCGCCGCTAGCGCTATCGCCAGACCGACATAAACGTATTTAAAGCAATTTTATTTTCAGCGCTTTTGTGCGGTTCTTTGCAGTACTCTTGGCCCCGGCAATTTCCCCGGCAGAGGGAAATCCGTTTGCTTGCCCTGCGTGTAAACCATCGATCACCGGTCCTTCGACCTTTTGTGAGGTTTATCATGCGCATCACTTCCCAGCTCATTTGCCAGGCCGCCGACCAGCTCAAAGGTTTCGTCGGCCTCAATCGCAAGACCGGCCAGTACATCGTTCGTTTCAGCGAAGACTCGTTCGGCATGGACGTGGCCGACGACGGCATCATCCCCACCAGTGAATTCGTCTGGGCACCCGGCCCCGAGCAGACCATGACGCTCAAGCGCGAACTGATCCAGTTGCTGCTGGACCAGAACATCGACGACCGGATCAACATTACCGAGCCGTTGCGGGTGTATATGAATCGGCGGGAAGTGCCGCAGATTACGGCGGTGAGGAGTTTGGTGCGGGGTTGAGGGTTTGTGGTGGCTGTTCTGGCCTCTTCGCGGGCAAGCCCGCTCCCACAAGGATTTGTAGCGTGCATGCAATCTGGACCAACCCCGAAAACCTGTGGGAGCGGGCTTGCCCGCGAAGACGGCCTACAGAACACTGCGTCATTTACTGTTTGAACGCATAGGCCCGCTCAACCCTGCACACCCGCGTATGACACGCCGAATACCAGGTCGAACGCCCGCGCTCGCGAATCGCGCTGTGCTCGGGATGGTGCTTCCAGGCAAGGATCGCCGCTTCGCTGTCCCAGTAGGACACCGTAATTCCAAGCCCATCCGCACCCCGGGCCGATTCCACGCCGAGGAAGCCGGGTTGCTCCCGGGCCAGTTCCACCATGCGTTCGGCGGCCTGTTCGTAACCGTGATCGCCGTCGGTGCGCAGCGAGGTGAAAATCACTGCGTAGTAAGGCGTTGCAGGTGTCTGGGCGATCATGATTTTTGCCTCGCACAAGCCTCGATCAGCGCGCGGACCAACGGCGGCAGAATCCCCTTGAGCGCGGCGCGTTCCGGTTGGAACAGCGTGGCGACGAAGAACGGATGATCTTTTAGCTCCACCGCCCGCAGCCCTCCCGCCGAATCGTGGCCAACCGCGTGCAACTGTTGTTTCAGCAGCTCCCGTTCAAACTCAGGATTCACACCATAACGGCAGCGATATCCCTCGCAAATCTCAGCGTTTTCGTACGCCTTGGCGATCAACGAGCCTTCAACCAAATGAATGCTATCGACGGCTTCCACCAGCGAACAGGTCAACGGCGTGAGTAACGCCCGTGTCGCATCGGGCGAGGTCTCGCCGTGTTCGGCATCTTTCCAGCCCAGAACGTTGCGGGCGAATTCGAGTACTGCGTGCTGAAAACCGCCGCAAGTGCCGAGGAAAGGTCGCTGCTGCTCGCGGGCGAAACGGATCGCCCGTAACGCGCCGTCCATGTCGCGATAAGGGCTGGCGGGCACGCACCAGAAACCATCGAAGTCATCCAGTGGCGTATCGGCGTTGATGTGGTCGGTGGCCAACCATTGAAACTGTATGTCCCTGCCTGAGTGTTCGGCGGCCATGCCGAGGGCGACGGGAATGGCTTGGTGGGCGGTGACTTGTGGGTCGTAATCGCCGATCAGGGCGATGCGGATGGCGTTGGTTTCCATGAGTGATCTCGACGCTTGTTGATTCCTGGTACCCACTATAGATTGGCGTTCACGCAATCAATATTGGCGTTATCCCAAGTGATCAATGCACCGACGCACTATCGACTGGACTACCCGGACCTGTCCCTGATCCTCGCCCTGGTGCGCGGCGGCTCTCTGGCTCGGGCATCGGCGTTGTTGAAAGTTGACGTCTCGACGGTGTTTCGTGCCGTTCGCCGACTGGAAGCCGCGCTGGGTCAGCAACTGTTCGAAAAGAGCCGTACCGGTTATCTGCCGACCACCTTGGCACAGACCCTGGCCGAGCAGGCTGAACGCGCCGAACAAGCGCTGGAGGCGGCGCGCATTGGCGTGGAGCAGGGCGGTGAGGTCATCAGCGGCACCGTGCGCCTGACCTGCACCGACTCGGTCCTGCAAAGTTTGTTGTTGCCGGCGCTGGCGCGGTTCATGCCGTCTTACCCGGGGCTGACCATTGAACTCTGCACCTCCAACGATTTCGCCAACCTCAGCCGTCGCGATGCCGACATCGCCTTGCGGCTGACCCGCACACCACCCGAGCATTTGGTTGGCCGGCGGCTGGCGGATATTTCCTACCGGGTCTGTGCCAGCGCGGCCTATCTGCAATCGGTTGATTCCCACGACTTGGCTGCATTGACCTGGATCGCCCCGGACGACTTCCTGCCTGATCACCCCACCGTCGCCTGGCGTCGTCAGCAGTTGCCCGGCGTGACACCGGGTTATCGCTGCAACAGCATGTTGTCGGTGACTGAGTTGGTGCGGGCAGGGCTGGGTGTCGCGGCATTGCCGGACTTCCTCATCGGCGACGGACTGCAACCGTTGACTGATCCCTTGCACGGTTACGACACCACCCTGTGGTTGCTCACTCGCCCGGACTGCCGCGCGTTGCGCTCGGTGGTGACGTTGTTCGATGAGTTGGGCCGGGCGCTGAAGTTGCCTTGAGCCGGATCACGCCTTTGGCGGCTCTTTGCCTACAAAGTGTTGATGCATTTCCGACGTCAGGCTTTCGATACGCTCGGTCAGGGTCTTGGTGATTTCGGTGAGCCGGGTGTTTTGCTCCAGCAGCTCCAACAGTTGCGCGGTGTGTCGCGCAGCTTGGGCCTGACGATCGCTGTTGGCCACGGCCAAGGCTTCACGATGTCGCGCATCGGCGTCTGACTGGGCTTTGTCCCGCGCCGCCTGACGCGTCTGCGCCAGCAGAATCAGCGGTGCGGCATAGGCCGCTTGCAGACTGAACGCCAGGTTAAGCAGGATGAACGGGTACACATCGAAATCGGTCACACCGAACAGGTTCAGGCAAATCCAGACCACCACAATCAGGGTTTGGGCGCCGAGAAAAGTCGGCGTGCCGAAGAACCGCGCAAAGGCCTCGGCGCGCAGGGCAAAACGGTCGGTACCGAAAGTAGGTGCCAGATGAGCGTGAGGGCGATGAAAGCGCAGGTGATCGACGGGGCCGGTGGTATCGGTTTCGATTTCGCGGGTCGGGGTGCTCATGGTGCTCTCTGCATGGCCGCTGGGACTGAGGCTCACTATAGCCCCGGCGCCAGTTTCATTCTGAAACACATTTCGGTGCTTCTACTCAGAGCGACCTGTCAGCGATAACGCGGCGGATATTGTCATTTTTTGCAGCTCGATTCAGAGCTCATAACAGGCCAGGAACATGTCTAGCGCCGACTCCACGACGGTGTGCTGCATCTCGGGCGACAAGCTTGGCTGGCCCATGGAAATCTGCGGCCAGAACGCAAAGGACTTGAGCAATCCCTGGACCTGTTGCGCGGCGAACTCGGGTGCGACCGGTTTTAATAGGCCATCGGCCTGGGCAGCGCGAATCCACACAGTCAGGCTTTCTTCGCGCTCACCCATCCGGGTGACCATGTTTTGCGCACGCTCGGGAGAATGGATGGCGGCGGCGATCGCTACCCGCGCCAGGTCGAGAAAATTTTCATCGGACAGCATCTGCAGTTTCGCCTGCAGCATCAGGCGCAACTGATCGCGCAGGGGTAAGTCAGGGCGATAGGCCGCTTCCTGTTCAGCCGTTACCCGCGCCCACAATTGATTGAGGATTTCGGCGAACAACTCTTCCTTGCTCGGGAAGTGGTTGTACACGGTGCGCTTCGACACGCCAGCGGTGGCGGCGATCTTGTCCATGCTGGTGATGTCGAAACCGTTGGCACGGAATTCGGCAATCGCCGCCTGAATGATGGCTTCGCGTTTACGGTCAGTGAGGCGCTGTGGAGCTGTCATAAATACGCTTAGGCAGGAAGAAGTGGGGAACTACACTTGGTAGTTTACTTGTGATCCGCTTTGATGCAACCTTGGAACTACACTGTGCAGTGTAATGTTTTGTTAATCCTGCGCGGTGAAATATAGAATCTTCGGCTGATGCGTGCGTGCCTTGGCCATTTATCGTCCCAAACGGAAAATCGTCAATCGTGCGGTTTTTCTGGAGTCATTCAGACATGGCCACTTCAACTTCTCCAGCGGATAACGCCTCAACGCCTGAAGCTTCACGACAGGCTCAAGGTCAGTACCGAAATCATGTGCCCGTAGAACGCCAGGGCTTTCGCAAAACCTTGCGCATCATTTGGAACATGATCTTCCACAAACCACGCGACACCCGACCGTCCGCCCCCGTCCCGGTGCAAACCCTGACCCAGGCCGAGTTGATCGCCGCGCCCAACCACAGCGTCTATCGCCTCGGTCATTCCACAGTCCTGCTGAAACTGCGAGACAAATTCTGGATCACCGACCCGGTCTTCGCCGAGCGCGCCTCTCCGGTGCAATGGGCCGGCCCGAAGCGCTTCCACCAGCCACCGATCAGCCTCGAAGAACTGCCGCCGATTGAAGCGGTGATCCTGTCCCACGATCACTATGACCACCTCGATTATCAGGCTGTCCTCAAACTGGCGGACAAGACCCGATACTTCCTCACACCACAGGGTGTGGGCGACACCCTGATCAAGTGGGGGATCGATGCCAGCAAAGTGCGCCAACTGGATTGGTGGCAGAGCACCGAAGTCGATGGCCTTCAATTCGTCGCCACACCCTCACAGCACTTTTCCGGTCGTGGCCTGTTCGACAGCAACAGCACCCTTTGGGCATCGTGGGTGATGATCGACGGCGATACGCGGATCTTCTTCAGTGGCGACAGCGGCTACTTCGACGGCTTCAAACGTATCGGCCAACAGTACGGTCCGTTCGACCTCACGCTCATGGAAACCGGCGCTTACAACGTCGAGTGGCCGCACGTTCACATGCAGCCCGAGCAAACCTTGCAAGCGCACATTGACCTTAAAGGACGCTGGTTGCTGCCAATCCACAACGGCACCTTCGATCTGTCGATGCACGTCTGGTACGAACCTTTCGACCGCATTTTGGCGTTGGCCTGGGAGCGGAGCGTGTCGATTACCACGCCGCAGATGGGCGAGGCGTTCAACGTGATGTATCCGCAACGTGGTCATACCTGGTGGCTGGGGTTGGAGGGTGTAAGCGATCCGATGGAGCCTCAGAACGCTTGATGTTGTGCTGCCGGGCCGCCTGCCATGGAGCGGCCCGAGTTCTGAACCCATCTATCTGCGTTCATCCAGTAGGCAGGTTTGGATATTCCGAGATCTTTGCCACGGTCAAATCGCGAAACTTTCCACTCAGTATTTCGTCCAGCTCCTCCTGAGACAGTCCGAGCCTTTGCGCGGCCTCGGTCTTACTCAGCCGACCGGTTTCGAGGAGCAGGCCAATCTTCATGACGTGTTCGGCTTTGGCCCGCATCTCACCCGCCTCGGAATAGCCCAGCGCCTGATAAACACAGCTGTTGCTTCCATCGATTTCATTCATCTGCTGACACCTCATTCAACCATCGCATAATCCGCCCGCCCCACCGGATCCGGTGTCGACCCTTTCACATTCATCCCTCTTCCCGGCGCAAACCCCGGGAAGAACACCAGACCTTGCGACTCAAGTCGATACGCCAATGCCAGCCGGGTGACATCCAGCACATCGCGTTCCGCCTCGAAGCGCTGAATGGCATCAACGGAAACCCCGGATTCCTCGGATAACTCTTCAACACTCCAGCCCAGCATCGCTCGGGCCTGGGCGCAGTGGGCGGGGGTGAACTGGAAGAGGGCGATACGTTCCAGGGTGATTTTCATCGCAAGAGTGGCCATGGTGTTCTCCGGGATCGAGAGTGCTGATTCAAAATGTACTGTGTTTTTGTACAGTTGTTTTGATCCCGGATCAAACTCATTTTTTTGATCGATTCCTTTTTTCGCTCAGGCAGGCGCCTGGGACCGACTACGCTGTTTCTATGCGGGATCTTGAAGGCTCAGGGTTTTCAACTCCCGCCAGCAGCAACGATTGAACGTCAGCTTTCTGATTTTCAATACAAGGAAAGTGGCGTTTATGACGCAGTGCGGTACAGCGTTATGCGGGGAAGGGAATCATGAAAAGACTACGTCTGCTATGTGCCCTGATCGGTTTTACAAGTCTGCCCGTCGTGGCTGATATGGCATCGTTGAGCAAAGAGGCCTTTGTCAGCAACCTGATAAATCAGATGACCCTGGAGGAAAAAATCGGCCAACTGCGGTTGATCGCTATTGATGAAAAGATGACGCCCGAAAAGATGCGCGAAGAGATCGCCGCCGGGCGAATCGGTGGTACCTACGGCTCTGTAAGCCGTTACGTAAACCGACCCATGCAGGACGCGGCTCAACAAAGCCGCCTGAAAATACCGATGTTTTTCGGCTGGGACGTGATACATGGCCATCGAACCATTTTCCCCATTGGCCTGGCATTGGCCTCCAGTTGGGATATTGGCGCTATCGAGTTAAGCGGTCGGATAGCGGCAAAAGAAGCCAGTGCCGACGGTATCGATATGACCTTCGCCCCGATGATAGACATCGCCCGGGACCCTCGTTGGGGACGCACCTCCGAAGGCTTCGGTGAAGACACCTACCTGGTGTCGCGCATTGCCAAAGCGATGGTTCAGGCCTACCAGGGCACAAGCCCGAATGCACCCGACAGCATCATGGCCAGCGCCAAACACTTTGCGTTGTATGGGGCTGTGGAAGGTGGACGCGACTACAACAGCGTCGACATGGGCCTGGCCAGGATGCACCAGGATTACCTGCCACCTTATCGTTCGGCAATTGAGGGTGGCGCGGGGGCGATGATGGTGGCGCTTAACTCGATAAATGGCGTGCCAGCCGCTTCCAATGCCTGGTTGATGCAAGACCTGCTGCGCAAGGCATGGGGCTTCAAGGGACTGGTCATCAGCGACCATAACGGGATCAACGATCTGGTTCAGCATGGTGTTGCGAAGAATCACCGCGAAGCAGCCAGGCTCGCGATCAGGGCCGGCGTTGCTATGAGCATGAACGACTTCTCCTATGGTCCGGAACTACCCGGGCTGCTTGAGTCGGGCGCTATTTCCCAGAGCAATATCGATAACGCGGTGCGGGAAGTGCTGGGGGCCAAGTACGACATGGGCCTGTTCGAAGACCCTTACCGGCGCATCGGCGTTGCCAGTGAAGACCCCGCTGACAACAATGCCGAACACCGTCTGCACAGAGCCCAGGCCCGTGAGGTGGCACGCAAGACATTGGTGCTGCTGAAGAATGAAAACGGGCTCTTGCCGCTAAAAAAAGAGGGCGTGATTGCGCTCATAGGTCCGTTGGCAAAAAGTACCGTCGACATCATGGGCAGTTGGTCTGCAAGTGGCGTGCCCGCACAATCGGTGACGATCTACGACGGACTGAAAAACGCGATGAACCAGGGCTCGCTGATCTATGCCCGAGGCGCCAATCTCGAGGAGGATCAGGAGGTTGTTAAATACCTGGAATACCAGGGCGTGTCCGAAATCGCGAACGACCCTCGTCCGGCAGCAGAAATGATTGACGAAGCGGTCAAGGCTGCACAACAAGCCGATGTCGTGATTGCTGTGGTGGGTGAACCTCGCAGTATGTCTCATGAAGCGGCCAGTCGAACCAGCCTCGATCTACCTGGGCGCCAGAGTGAATTGATCACTGCCCTGAAAGCCACCGGCAAGCCGCTGGTACTGGTATTGATGAACGGTAGGCCACTGTCCATCGGCAAGGAGCAGAAACAGGCCGATGCGATTCTGGAAACCTGGTACAGCGGCTCCGAGGGAGGCAACGCCGTTGCCGATGTGTTGTTCGGCGACTACAACCCGTCCGGCAAGTTACCCATCACCTTTCCACGCTCCGTGGGGCAGATCCCCAATTACTACAGCCACTTGAACACCGGGCGCCCCTACATAGCGGGTGGGCTTCGCAACTACACGTCGCAATATTTCGATCAATCCCATGGTCCGCTTTATCCCTTCGGCTATGGGCTGAGTTATACCGACTTCAGCCTGACCGACATGGCCCTGTCGTCGACCACACTGAGCAAGACCGACAATCTCGTCGCCAGCATCATGGTGAAGAATGTCGGCCCGCGCGACGGCGAAACGGTGGTTCAGCTGTATATCCGCGATGTCGTTGGCACCGTCAGCCGTCCGGTCAAAGAACTGAAGAACTTTCAAAAAATCATGCTCAAGGCCGGAGAGGAGAAAGCGGTCCATTTCAGCATTAATGAGAACGACTTGAAGTTCTTCAACACCCAGTTGGAGTACGCCGCTGAGCCGGGCGAGTTCCGGGTGCAAATCGGTCTGGACTCTCAGAATGTGAAGGAGCAGAGTTTTGAGTTGCTGCCAGAACAAGGCAGTGGCTAACGCCAGTGAGTCAAGAAAATGAAAGTACCAAGCGCAGAAACCTGTGGGAGCGAGGCTTGCCCGCGAAGAACGATGACGCGTAATACCTGAAAAACCGCGGTGCATTCTTCGCGGGCAAGCCTCGCTCCCACAGGTTCTGCGTTTGGTCGCGAGCTCGCTATTTCGCCCCCTCCAACCAAACGGACGGTGCCTGCCCCAATACACGACGAAACATCGTCGAGAACGCCGCCGGGCTGTCATAGCCAAAATCCAGTGCAATCCGCGTCACCGGCGTGCCCACCGCCAGTCGCGCCAACGCCAGCACCACACAGGCCCGCTGCCGCCATTGGCTGAAACTCAGCCCCGTTTGTTGGCGGAACAGACGATTGAACGTACGCAAACTGATATGCAACTGATCGGCCCATTGTTGCGGCGATTGATGAGCGTTCGGATGCTGGAGAAACGACTGACACAACCCAAGCAGCCGCGAATCCAGGGGCAACGGAATGTGCAACGGCAAGTGAGCGCTACGGGCCAATTCGTGCAGCAGCAAGTCAATCAATACACCGTCGCGCCCGGCCTCGTCGTACTCCAGCGCAACCTCCACCGCCTCCATCAGCAAATGCCGCATCAACGGCGAAACACTGATCACCTGGCAACGATTGCCCAGATCAACCGCCCCCGGTTCGATGTACAAACTGCGCGTGCTCACCCCGAGCATCAACACCTCATGCGCCACCCCCGGCGGAATCCACACCGCCCGCTGCGGCGGCACCACCCAATTGCCGTCATGCGTACTCACCTGCATCACCCCGGTGGCGCCGTACAACAACTGCGCCCGCCGGTGGGTATGGCGCGGTAACAGACGACCGTCGGGGTAATCCGTACCGATCGCCACCACCGGCCGTGGCGTGTCGTCCAGCAGATCAATCGAAACATTGCGCATCGAGCGGATCCAGCGGTTGGCGTAAACGCAAACATTATTGGCTGACTTGCTGAAGCAGGCCAAGCCCCATCGCTCTATCGTCGGCCACTCTCAACCAACGGACGATGCGCGATGTTCTTCTACCTCTTGCTGGCACTCTTCGGCTGCATGACCGGCGTCACCGCCGTGCTGTTCGGCTTCGGCGGCGGATTCGTCGTCGTGCCCTTGCTGTACCGCATGCTCACGGCCAGTCACAGCGCCGACGATCCCATCAGCCAATCGGCGATGCACATCGCCGTGGCCACCTCGACCTGCGTGATGATCGTCAATGCGCTGATCGCCACCGGAAAACATCACCGTGCCGGAAATCTCACTCGCCATTACCTGTGGCCGTTGGGCGGGTTCATTGCTCTGGGCACGATCGTCGGCGCCGTTGCAGCGATGTGGGCGAGTGGTGAGCTGATCCGTTTGGCCTTCATCGTTTATCTGGGCGTGACCATTCTGGATTGCCTGTTTAGACGCGGTTTTCTCACACAGTCTGACGCCGTAATCCCACGGCGATTGGGCAGGGCAGAAATGTCTGGCGGCGGCGTAGGCATCGGCACCATCGCCACGTTTCTCGGCGTGGGCGGCAGCGTCATGACCGTGCCGTTGTTGCGGCGTTGTGGGTTGAGCATGTCTCAGGCAACGTCCATGGCTAATCCATTGAGCCTGCCCGTTGCGGTGGTTGGGACGCTGACTTACATGGCGATGGCCGGGTTTACCGAGTTTGATCTGGGGTCGTGGTTTGTCGGTTATGTGGATGTGCTGGCGTTTGCGGTGCTGACGGCTGGGGCGCTGGTGGGGATTCGGCTGGCTACGCCATGGATCGGGCGGATACCGGATCGGGTGCATGCGCGGGTTTATATTGGTTTGCTGGTGGTGGTGATGCTCAGCATGGCGATGAAGTGAGGCGTGCAATGAGGCTCGATTCCTCCAGGCAACCTCGCCATAATCCGTCCTCGTTCAACCTGCGCCGCATTCAATCTGCTCGGCGCTGCTTCCGACTCATTCAGGGATCGATCAATGCTCAAAGGATTGTTACGCCTGGCGCCAGTCGCCGCGTTGTTATTCATGTTGTCTCCCACTGCTCATGCCGAGGATGGGAGACGGGTGTTCACCGGCACCCTGGGCAACATGCCGATTGTGCTGGAACTCAACACCAATCAGCCGGACGAAGTCACCGGCCGCTACTTCTATGAGAAATACCATCGCGACCTGGCGCTGAGCGGCTCGCTGCAAGAAGAGACGCTGACGCTAACCGAAGGCAACAACCGCTACGGCGACGACAACCCCCTGCCGAACCTGAAGCTGCAAGAAACGGCCAACGGCTGGCAGGGTGAATGGAAAAGCCCCAAGGGCAAAGTCCTTCAAGTGCAGTTGACCGAGGCCAACCCCCCAGCCCCGGCGGCGGACGCCTTGCCCTTCATTGCTTCGCTATCGAAAAGCGACCCTTACGAATATCTCCGCCTGCAGGCTTGAAACTCAAGCCGGGCAAGAAAGAGTCCTTCATGGGCTACGACCTGCAATGGTGGACGCAGCCCGAGTCCAGTCTCTCCATGTTCAGCGTCGAATCCGGCTACCCGAAAGCCGACCAGCAGCGGATCAATCAGCAATTGTTGGGGCGGCTCTGGAGCGAAGTCATCAGCTACCACGGCTGCCTGCTGCACGGTGTAAAGTATGCCGAGTTCGTCCAGGGTGTCGGCCCCAAATTCCTGTCACCCGATGTGGTCAGCCTGAACATCTCCACCAGCTACAGCTGCGGTGGCGCGCACCCGGACTTTGGCAATTCACCGATCAACCTCGACGTTCGTACCGGTCATAATCTGTCGCTGGAAGACGTGCTGTGGATTGGCAAAGGCAAGCCGCTGCTGCACGCCGATCGCGACGGCGCGGGCGACACAGCCTTGACCGAGGAAGAAGACAAAGCACGATTCACCTATCAGCGCGAAGTGTTCGTGCCATGGCTGATCAAACGTTTCACCGCGCTGTACCCCGACGAAATGCAGATGCCGGTGGACGAGGACAGTTGCGATTACACCGACGAAAGCGTTTGGGGGTATTCCAACTGGTACTTCACCGATAAAGGCCTGTACCTGGGACCGTACTTCGCCCGCGTGCAACGCAATTGCGATGACCCGGGCTGGTCTGTACTGCCGTACGCCGTGGTCAAGCAACATCCCGGCGCGGTCAAACTCGACCTGTCACAAAATTAAACCTTAGCCCGACGCCAACCCCGGCGCTTCCCGAATAATGAAGTGATCCAGGTTCTCAATATTGGCACTGAACACCCCGAACGTTTGTTCGGGGTTTTTCTTGCTCGGCACCTGCTTCAACTCCGGCGTCACGCCATAAAAGAAGCAATACAACTCCGCTTCACTGTCGACGGCGTGCTTGATCTCTTCCAAAAACGCTTTGCGCTTGCGGTAGTTGTCGATCAGCTTCTTGCTCAGATAAACGTTCACCGAATAAGGCTTCTTCTTCGCCTCGTCCGGTTGCTTGAACCAGACCTTCTGTTCGAAATCGATGCGAAAGCTCTGCGTGTAATCCTGGATCTCCTTGATCTTGCCCCAGTAAATCAGCCCCTTATTGTCCTGCAGGTATTCGATCTTCTTGAAGAACGACCCATAGGGCGCCGTGTGCTCACCAATCTTCAGCGGCATGCGCTTGAGCAGCTCCTTGTCCTCGAAGTTCGACACAAAACACTCCACCGGATGGGCGAAGACGCTGGTCTTGTCCGGCGCCGACTCGCGAGTCGGATGCTCGACGTTACTGGCCGCTGAAGCTGGTTTTGCGTCATCCCGCATAACATCCGCCGCCACGGTTGGGTTCGACGGCTTACGCACATACTCACGCCGAGTCAGCAACAACTCCGACGGGAAATGCTCCTCCCGACTGTCATCCGATTCCGCTCCATCCGCCTCCAGGCCCGACGCCGGCGTCTTCAGACTGACATAAGGACAATCCGCAACATGCCGCGTGCTGGGCATGTTCTTGAAGTGCGGCGTGCGCACGTAATTCACATTCTTGGCGTTGAACGTCCCCAGCACGTTGGCGGCATCAAACGCCGAACGGCAGGCATCGTTGGGGCACTGGAAGTGTTCCTTGGCGGAATCGAAATCCATGGTTTCGTCGAAATTCAAATCGCGCACGTCATAGATCGACAGCTTGTCGTCGAGGCTGAGGCAGTAGGCGAGGTCGAATTTCATGGTGGGCTCGGGTCCTTGAGTGGGGAAGGGTATTAATAGCGGGAGGCGGGGCGGGTTGCACTGACTGTTTTCGACGCGGTGCAAAATCCGTAGCGATGCACCGGTCAATGGGCAGGGCTTTAGACGCTACTTTTGAAAAACGCTCAGCTCGACGCTGACCCTGTGGCGAGGGGATTTATCCCCGCTGGGCTGCGAAGCAGCCCCAGTCCATTGCCAATAAAAAAACGCCGCCCGAACAAGAATGACAGCGTTGCAATTGCAGCCCGCTTCACCACGCGCGTGCATAACCGGAATTATATTGCTGGAAGTGGAGAGTTGAGCCACGATAGTTGGCATTATAGTTCCGACTGTGTGGCAAGCCATGCCAGGACGCTTGGTTGAATGGGGGCTGCGATGAAAGAGAACATCAACGAATGGCGCAGGGAGCTCATTGACGACATCGTCATGCAGCATGTGACGGGGATCGAAACCCTGGGCACCGCTATTCGTCGGCTAAGGCTTGAAGTGACCGGTTTCGACCAGGAAACCTTTGCAGCCATGTGCAAGATGTCGACCAAGGCTCTGTACCAGATCGAGAAGGACAAGGCTAATCCGACCGTCAGCACCCTCGAAGCCATCCTGAGGAAGTTCGGGCTGCGGCTGGGGCTGACCATTGCCACAACCCTTTACACGCCGCCGCTTGGGCAGCAAAAGCCGGTTTCCAAAGCGCCCGTTCGCGGCGCCAATCCTAAACGCAAGTCCGCAGGGCAGCTTAGTAGAGTGGCTACGTTGCGAGCGGCAACGAAGACCAAGGATGGCGACAAGAGCCCGACCGAATGAGTGATGACGCAAAATCCGCAGGTGCGCGTGCATGGCAGGGCGGCAGGGTGGTGATCACCAAGGCCGGCAAGCCTTATCTGGACCTGCTGCCCCATGTCGATTCACCGCAGACGCGCAAGCCTAGGCGATTAAAGGGGAAGATTCGGATGTCGGTGGATTTTGACAGGGCTTCAAGTTCACCATGAAAAATATCCCACTCGTAAATTGTTCTACCCTTCGCATCCGTCCTGCGATCCCGAAGTCCTCCCTTGTATTGGGTTTTCTTGAGCAAAAGCCCGATCAGTGTGATTGGTCAGGGCTTTATTTGACTAATTGTGACAATGGATTTCATTGCTTGGCGCAAGTGCCCATAAAGTACTCTAGACCCTCAGGAAAACTGACGCCTAGAAGTTCTGACAGCGTCATTACCTGACTCTCGCTTAAAAGTAATTCTCCTGGTTCCACTTCGTTTAGTGGCTTCGATTCAATAAGATGGGCAACTTTCTCATTGAGCTCAGTTCCTTCGATATCCAGCTCAAACTGCAAAGAGTCGTCCTGTCTGTCATCCGGATAAAAGCCAGTTATTGAAAGGTGGCGCATGCTGTAATCCTTAATTTCTTGAGGTTTTTCTGCCTGGTTTCGCAGGTTCTATTTGTTCGCCTGTGATGTGGTTGAATTCGCCTAAATGGACTCCGAGTTTGTCGTATTTTTCCACAGCATTACTTTTGTAGTCCCATTCATAAATTCGCCCCTTACGGTCAACCCAACGAGCGCGTTTCTTTCCTCCCCCTTGAACAGATGACTTCGACTTTACTCGGGTTGTATCTGGAAATGCGGGAAGCGTTTTCGGGTGGTCATAATACGAATGATCACCGATTTGGCTGAGAACAATGTAAACCGGCCTAATCCCTGAATCAGCCGGAAACACGAGGATGAAATCCTTGTACTCCGGCGGATAAACCGGGTTCACGATGATGCTGTCAGCCGCTTTCGTCGGGGGGTAAACCCAGATATGCGGCGCTTGCGGGGCAGTCTCCAGCGCAGGAATGCCCAGGATGTCGGAACCATCTACAGCCGGGGTCCAGATCAGTTCAATGCCGTCACCCAGGTCAGCCACCTGCTGGCTGCCACGCAATGTGAACTGCGCGACATCCACCATTTCCCAGTCGCGATTTTTGCCGGTGTAGAAACCGTATCCCTTTAGGCTGCCGTCAGTCTGTTGCTCGACCCGCAGGCGAACGCGGGTGCGGGCCTGTTTGAGCGCACGGAGTTGGTCTTCGGTGTAAAGCGAGCTGTCGCCCAGACTCGAGGGTGTGACCAAAGCTACGAGACCAACCAGCGCCGCTGCGACGGTGCCTGCGGCTGCGGCGGGGATAGCGGCGAATGCCGAGCCGGCCAAAGCGAGGGAGCCCAGACCGACGGGAATCGCAGTGCCACTGATCTTCTTCAGTGGCACTGCGCCTGATTCATCCGCTTCGCGAGCACCCAGCAGAATCAGGTCACCGTAGTCTTTCAGGCTATCGGTCGGCACCATCCCTGAGGGATTCGAGTAATCGATGATGGCGTCCGGCAGCTTGCAGGACTTGGCGAAGACACATCCTGCTTGAGTGAGCCTCTGCTTTTCCGCTATGACCTGACGGCTGCGTTCGAAGGCGTCTTGCCTGGCCAGCATGGCCTCGTAGGCTTTTTGTCTGGCGTCTCGCTCGGCCAATTCGGTGGCAGTCATGTAGCGGTTGGTGACGTGATGCCCATCACCGGAGGGTGGATTCTTAATCCGCGGAATGTCCTTGTTGCCAGCCACTGATCATCCTTTCGTTCATTCATCGGCAGCCCCGGAAAAGGGGCTGCGCGACATTAACTAACGTGGCTAATCGTGGCTGTAGGACGAGTCCTGGATGACTCTAGGTGTTTTCTTTTTTTTCAGGACGGCAGCGCAAATCTTACGACTCGCCGCCTTTGTGTACATGCGCCGATGAAGTTTTCCAGGCCCAATCACTCAAACTTCAACCGCTCCACCTTCTGAAACAGTGAAGCTGTGAACTCATCCCGGTCGCTCGAATGGTGACAACGTCGATGACAATTCGGACATAGCGCCACGGCATTGCTCGGGCGATCCGAACCTTCCTGCGCCAAATGCTTAACGTGATGAACCTCAAGAAACGGCTTGCCGTCCTTTTCAAACGGAGCCGGTTTTCCGCAACCCTCGCAGATACCCTTGGCCTCTTTCCGCACCCAGGCTCTAACCTCAGGATCGCGTACAAAAGAGTTGCTCGAGCTCGGCACTTGTTGTGGTTTCAATATCCCCTTCGGCTCGCCTTTGAACGGTCGCTTCTCAAGTTTGGCAGCACGTTCTTCTAGCGTTGCTTCATCGGCGGTCGGGGCAAAGTCTTCCGGCGTTACAGTATTCGGCGCGTTCAGCGCTTCACGAATGCTACGCGCAACATTCGCGCCGACATTCTTGGCAGGTTTGTATCCCTCAATGCGATCTCGTTCGAGTTCGACCAGCACGGTAGAGATGTTCTGCATTCGAAACTCAACCGAGCCTTTGGTGCGGCCCGCTAAGGCACCTTCGCGCAGGACGCGATTCTCGTGAGCCTTATTGACCTTCTGACCGCTTTGCTCGCGTGACAACATGCTGAGATAGGCATCGACCGCAGCCTGAATCTCCACGTCACTCCAATCGCTATTGCTTTTTTCCGTATCCATACAATCGCCGAGGGTTGAAACCCTCGGACGATACTGAGTGGCGATTACGACTGTCTACGAAAATTCCTACAAAAAATAGCGATGGATCTCGCAAGAGATCCTACAAATACGTCTTCTAACCCATCGAATGCTTCGACGACTGAAATACCTGCGCAACCTTCCGCCACCAAGGCATAACCACCGTCACGCGCCGCTGCGATTGATCGCTCAACAGGTACGGCATGTCCCGAAGCCGAATCCAACTTTCATCCTGCCAATGAAGCAAACTCAACGACATCTCCGGCCAATCCAACACACTCAACATCGGACGATCCGAATTTTCCGAGGGTTTTGCATCGCGTAAGGCTGGCACCACCTGATGGGTCAACCATTCTCGCAGCAACCGATTCCCTGGAACGTAGTGATACACCAGCAGCGCATACACGCCGGACTCGCTGAGCATTAGCTGTTTTTCTGGTTGTCGGAAACACTCAATCCACAAAATGCGACGCTGATCTTTATCCAGCTTGCTGACCATACGATCACTCAGATGGACACCCATCAAACGGCCAACATCGCGGGCGCAGAACCATGGTTGATTTTCAAGAAGAAGGGCGTGGAGGTGAAGGTTGTGGCGGGTGAAGATAGTCGGCCTAAAGGGATCACGCATGACCAATCGGTGTGGAGTTTCTGCAGGCATATCCATTACCTCTACGTATGAGTGGAAGAGGGCCGGAACCCAACGTAGAGGATCTAAGAAATCCCAACAGGCTGTTTCTCCCCCCTCACAAGATATACGCGTATATCGCTGATATCAGCGCGCGTACTGTGGAAAGGAAGTTAGCTTCTACGTTGGGCGTTTCTTAGGCACCTGCTATAGAGCTTAGAGATGCTCTGAAACGACATCAATGCGGACGGCGCTGGAATTGTTGTAGGAGTTTTAGTAGTGAAGGTCGAATTAGTGAGAATTTTCTTACCCAATAAAAAGGCCCCGATCAGATCGGGGCCTCTTGCAATTCGATTTTTCGATTTACATCGTCAAATCATGGCGAGCTTGGGAATCAATCCCAGCTAAGCGCCCCACCAGTCTGATACTCAATAACCCGAGTCTCAAAGAAATTCTTCTCTTTCTTCAAGTCCATAATCTCGCTCATCCAAGGGAACGGGTTAGTCGTCCCTGGATACTCTTCCTTCAAACCAATCTGCGACAGACGACGGTTAGCGATGAACTTCAGGTAGTCCTCCATCATCGCCGCATTCATACCGAGTACGCCGCGAGGCATGGTGTCACGAGCGTATTCAATCTCCAGCTGAGTCCCCTGCAGAATCATCTGGCTCGCTTCTTCCTTCATCTCAGCATCCCACAAGTGCGGGTTTTCGATTTTGATCTGGTTGATCACGTCGATGCCGAAGTTCAGGTGCATGGATTCGTCGCGCAGGATGTATTGGAACTGCTCGGCGACGCCGGTCATTTTGTTGCGGCGGCCCATGGAGAGGATTTGGGTGAAGCCGCAGTAGAAGAAGATGCCTTCCAGAACGCAGTAGTAGGCGATCAGGTTGCGCAGCAATTCTTTGTCGGTTTCGACGGTGCCGGTTTCGAACTTCGGATCGGAGATCGAACGGGTGTATTTCAGGCCCCAGGTGGCTTTTTTCGCGACCGATGGGATCTCGTGGTACATGTTGAAGATCTCGCCTTCATCCATGGCCAACGATTCGATGCAGTACTGGTAGGCGTGGGTGTGGATCGCCTCTTCGAAGGCCTGGCGCAGGATGTACTGGCGGCATTCCGGGTTGGTGATCAGGCGGTACACGGCCAGGACCAGGTTGTTGGCAACCAGGGAGTCGGCGGTGGAGAAGAAGCCGAGGTTGCGCATCACGATGCGGCGCTCATCGTCGGTCAGGCCTTCCGGGTTTTTCCAGAGGGCGATGTCGGCGGTCATGTTGACTTCTTGCGGCATCCAGTGGTTTGCGCAGCCGTCCAGGTACTTCTGCCATGCCCAGTCGTACTTGAATGGGACGAGCTGGTTGAGGTCGGCGCGGCAGTTGATCATGCGCTTTTCATCGACAGCGACACGGGCAGAGGCGCCTTCCAGTTCGGCGAGGCCTTCGGCGACGTCGAGGGAATCCAGGGCAGCCTTGGCGCGAGCGATTGCGGCGGAGTCCGTCGCGGTCACGGCGCGGGCCTCTTGAGCGGCGGCACCACCGGCGCTGTCGAGGCGGTCCATGTTGGCTTCAGAAGCGTGGCCGGCATTGGCGCCTTTTACAGCGACTTCGCCGTCATCTTCTTTGTCGAATTCGTCCCAGCTCAGCATGACGTGTCGTCTCCTGCGTGAGGGCCAGATTGCCCGTGTGAAAACTGATAGGTTGGTTTTTCACACAGCCGTTTCTGGCCGCGTTGGATCTATAAGGAAATGTAGCTTGCAGTAGTAAAACTTACGCACGCAATACATGGATTCTGTACGGAGCAAGCCGACTAGTCGCGTTGTGGTAGGGCAAATTGCCTACCAGCCGCCTGGGGCTTAGCTTACCGAGGGTTGAGACCTATATGAGAATATTTTACGGTCAAATCAACGGCGGTGAGTATAAGACTTTTGATGAGGTTTCGGACCGTTTTTTTCGATCAGATTGCCGCACCTGTGGAAAGAGACAAGAGGGAAATGACGCGAGGCTAGCGTGTGCTGGGTCTGAAGGCAGGAGGGAGACAAAAAATGTATTTCGTCAGCTTTTCTAGCTGGAAATGACTAAGCCCGACGGAAGTCGGGCTTTAATGTTGTGTTCAGCCATCAGCTAAAACGAGCTGCGCCTACGTGGTCAGAACCATCAGCAGCAACCTTGGCAGCGCCAGTGTGATCGAAGCCATCAGAAGCGAAAGACGCCGAACCGGTGTGGTCGTAACCGTCAGAAGCGACAGCTGCGTCGTTGAAAGCAGCCGAGCCAGTGCGGTCGTAGCCGTCGGCGGCGAAGGTGTTGGCGGCCAGGACGGAAAGGGTCAGGGCGAGGATCAGTTTGGTTTTCATGGTAGTGGCTCCAGGTTCGTTGGCGTTGTGTGCCTTGGGTGTGGAATTCATCCTACGCCAACTAATTTGATTAAAAAGCGCAAATAAATGCTTAAAGCAATCGTATTTATCGATGTGATGCTCAGCGCTTCACCTGCCTTTAAAGTGGGCGGGTGGGTTGAGCCTTGATAAATAAGAGTGGGGCGGATCAGCCGTTAGAACAGCCGTTACCCATGACGCTGTAGCGCAGAATATGCCGCTGGCCTTTGGAGTCGTCGTACACCATTTTGGCCGGAACCACTTCGCAGACATGCGGGATTTCGCTCATCGATATGACTTTGGCGATGTCCAGGTGGGTGGAGTAGGTGTATTCCTCAATGGCGGGTTGTTGCTGTGCAACATCAGTCGGGACCTCATCCGCCATGGCGGTTGCGCACAGACTGCTGAGGGCCAGAACCAATAAAGCTTTCATTTCAAATTTACCTTTCTGAGGTCGAATGGGGTCACGCAATCTTTTTGGGATTGCGTGTGGAGCTTTAATAATGGGATTTGGATTAACTGCCTTCGTGGGGGCTGCAACTGGGTTAATCACGTTGCCGTGTTGGCGAGACCGATTTTAGGCCTGGGGGTGACGTGCATATAGCCGTGCTTTTGATAAACACCTTTGGCAGATTTGGTAACAATCCCCAAGAGTTCGCCCGGTATCTACTGCGCAGAATCTGCCGAAGATTGCGATCATTCGACTAAAAATGCCGAAGATCAAAAGATCGCAGCCTCCGGCGGCTCCTACGAAGCCCCGGAATAGCCGGGTTTGAGCGCCTCGTCGCGGTATAGCCACATTTTGTAGGGGCTTGTTACTACCATCGTCGAATGGTTCTATAGGCCCGCCCCGGCTACAACTGGGGCCATACAAAAACAACTATTCCACCGAGGTAAGAAAGATGAGTGCGGCTTCTTTGTATCCCGTTCGTCCCGAGGTAGCAGCCAACACGCTGACTGACGAGGCCACCTATAAGGCCATGTACCAGCAGTCGGTCGTCAACCCGGACGGCTTCTGGCGTGAACAAGCCAAGCGCCTCGACTGGATCAAGCCTTTCACCACGGTGAAGCAGACGTCCTTCGACGATCACCATGTCGACATCAAATGGTTCGCCGACGGCACCCTGAACGTTTCCTACAACTGCCTCGACCGTCATCTGGCCGAGCGCGGCGATCAAATCGCGATTATTTGGGAAGGGGATGACCCTGCCGAAAGCCGCAACATCACTTACCGTGAGCTGCACGAAGAAGTCTGCAAGTTCGCCAACGCCTTGCGTGGCCAGGATGTGCACCGCGGCGACGTGGTGACGATCTATATGCCGATGATCCCCGAAGCCGTGGTCGCCATGCTGGCCTGCACCCGGATCGGCGCGATTCACTCGGTAGTGTTCGGCGGTTTCTCGCCGGAAGCCCTGGCCGGTCGCATCATCGACTGCCGCTCGAAAGTGGTGATCACTGCCGACGAAGGTATTCGTGCCGGCAAGAAGATCCCGCTCAAGTCCAACGTCGATGACGCGCTGACCAACCCGGAAACCCACAGCATTCAGAAAGTCATCGTGTGCAAGCGCACCGGTGGCAACATCAAGTGGAACCAGCATCGCGACATCTGGTACGAAGACCTGATGAAAGTGGCGGGCAGTGTGTGCGCGCCGAAAGAGATGGGCGCTGAAGAAGCGCTGTTCATCCTTTATACCTCCGGTTCCACCGGCAAGCCGAAGGGCGTGCAGCACACCACTGGCGGTTATCTGCTGTATGCGGCGATGACCCACGAGCGTGTGTTCGACTACCGTCCGGGCGAAATCTACTGGTGCACCGCCGACGTCGGTTGGGTCACCGGTCACAGCTATATCGTCTACGGCCCATTGGCCAACGGCGCGACCACGCTGCTGTTCGAAGGCGTGCCGAACTATCCGGACATCACCCGGGTGGCGAAGATCGTCGACAAGCACAAGGTCAACATCCTCTACACGGCGCCAACCGCGATCCGCGCAATGATGGCGTCGGGCAAAGCCGCTGTGGAAGGTGCCGATGGCAGCAGCCTGCGTCTGTTGGGTTCGGTCGGTGAGCCGATCAACCCGGAAGCGTGGGATTGGTACTACAAGAACGTCGGCCAGTCCCGTTGCCCGATCGTCGACACCTGGTGGCAAACCGAAACCGGCGGCAACATGATGAGCCCGCTGCCGGGCGCTCATGCCCTCAAGCCGGGTTCTGCGGCGCGTCCGTTCTTCGGTGTGGTGCCAGCGTTGGTCGACAACCTGGGCAACATCATCGAAGGCGTGGCCGAGGGTAACCTGGTGATTCTCGATTCGTGGCCAGGCCAGGCGCGCACGCTGTACGGCGACCATGACCGCTTCGTCGATACTTACTTCAAGACCTTCCGTGGCATGTATTTCACTGGCGACGGCGCACGTCGCGACGAAGACGGTTACTACTGGATCACCGGGCGTGTGGATGACGTGCTTAACGTTTCCGGGCACCGCATGGGTACCGCCGAGATCGAAAGCGCGATGGTCGCTCACCCGAAAGTCGCCGAGGCGGCGGTGGTGGGGGTGCCGCATGACATCAAGGGGCAGGGCATTTATGTCTACGTGACCCTGAACGGTGGCGAAGAGCCGACCGAGCAATTGCGTCTGGAACTGAAAAACTGGGTGCGTAAAGAGATCGGCCCGATTGCTTCGCCAGATGTGATTCAGTGGGCGCCGGGGCTGCCGAAAACCCGTTCGGGCAAGATCATGCGCCGGATTCTGCGCAAGATTGCGACGGCGGAATACGACGGGTTGGGCGATATTTCGACCCTGGCCGATCCGGGTGTGGTGCAGCATTTGATTGATACGCACAAGACCATGAACGTCGCGTAAGCGCTGATTCCTGAGTCATCGAAGCCCTGCCAGGCGTTGAGCCTGGTGGGGCTTTTTATTGCCTGATGTTTTTGTATCGGCAGTCCAGGCCTCATCGCGGGCAAGCCCGCTCCCACAAGGATTTGTGGCGTGCATGCAATCTGAACCACCTCCCAAAAACCTGTGGGAGCGGGCTTGCCCGCGATGGCGGCCTGTCAGGCGCAACATAAACAACGGCCAATAATTATCGGTGTCAGCCGTAGGTCAATTCCCACTGTTACCCACCCCCCTTCAAGTTACTGAATGTGTAACCGCACGCCCGACAACGAGGCATTGGGAAACGCAAAGCCCCATCACAGGGCCTCTAAACCCGCCATGAAAAATAAGACACAACGCTGCGCTTGCCGGATTAGAAGGGTTTGCGAATAATAGGCCCGCAATTTGCAATATAGATCGGTTCACTGTCTTTTGCTCTTGCATGAAATTGCAAGACTGTCAACGCGCTCAAGCGGCTTTCTCGGTGCATCTGTAATTTGTTGTCGCATTGAAGAAATATCGGCTTCGGGCCTGTCGTTAGAATGCCGATCACTCGCTCGTCGTTGCCTGCGTTGAAATCAGCGCACGGTTCCTAGGACGCAGCACCGTTTTTTGGTTTAACCATTCGCATATTGGGCTGTCGCTCACTCTGCCGTTTTTGCCCTTTACCGATGGAGTCCCAAGATGAAGAAACTCGTGCTGCTTGGCGCCCTGGCACTGTCCGTGCTGTCCCTGCCGACCTTCGCCGATGAAAAACCTCTGAAAATCGGTATCGAAGCGGCTTACCCTCCGTTCGCCTCCAAAGCACCGGACGGCAGCATCGTGGGTTTCGACTACGACATCGGCAACGCCCTGTGCGAAGAGATGAAGGTCAAGTGCCAGTGGGTCGAGCAAGAGTTTGACGGCCTGATCCCGGCACTCAAGGTGCGCAAGATCGACGCAATCCTGTCGTCCATGTCGATCACTGAAGACCGCAAGAAGTCCGTGGACTTCACCAACAAGTACTACAACACCCCGGCTCGCCTGGTCATGAAGGCCGGCACTCAGGTCAGCGAAAGCCTGGCTGAGTTGAAGGGCAAGAACATCGGCGTACAACGTGGTTCGATCCACGAGCGTTTCGCCCGCGAAGTCCTGGCCCCACTGGGTGCCGAGATCAAGCCTTACGGTTCGCAGAATGAAATCTACCTCGACGTTGCCGCCGGTCGCCTCGACGGCACCGTGGCAGACGCTACGCTGCTGGATGACGGCTTCCTGAAAACCGACGCCGGCAAGGGCTTCGCCTTCGTTGGCCCGGCCTTCACCGACGTCAAATACTTCGGCGACGGCGTGGGTATCGCGGTTCGCAAGGGCGATGGTCTGAAAGACAAGATCAACACCGCGATCGCGGCCATTCGCGAGAACGGCAAGTACAAGCAAATCCAGGACAAATACTTCGCCTTCGATATCTACGGCAAGTAATCGTCCCCGCAACAAGTCCGAAATGGCGCAAGCAACAGGATCTCTGAGGTTTGCGCCATTTTTTCATCCCAACTTTCGAGGACCTGAATCATGTTGAAAGGCTACGGGGCTGTCATCCTCGATGGCGCATGGCTGACGCTTCAGCTCGCCTTGTCGTCCATGGTCTTGGCCATTGTTCTGGGTCTGATCGGCGTTGCGCTGCGTCTGTCCCCAATACGCTGGCTGGCCTGGCTGGGCGATCTGTATTCCACGGTGATCCGCGGTATTCCCGACCTGGTGCTGATCCTGCTGATTTTCTACGGTGGCCAGGACCTGCTCAACCGCGTCGCGCCGATGCTCGGCTATGACGACTACATCGACCTGAACCCGTTGGCCGCCGGTATCGGCACCTTGGGCTTCATCTTCGGTGCGTACCTGTCGGAAACCTTCCGTGGTGCGTTCATGGCCATCCCCAAGGGGCAGGCGGAAGCCGGCATGGCGTACGGCATGAGCAGTTTTCAGGTGTTCTTCCGGGTGTTGGTGCCGCAGATGATTCGTCTGGCGATTCCGGGTTTCACCAACAACTGGCTGGTACTGACCAAGGCGACCGCGCTGATTTCGGTGGTCGGTCTGCAAGACATGATGTTCAAGGCCAAGCAGGCGGCAGACGCTACCCGCGAGCCTTTCACCTTCTTCCTCGCAGTGGCGGCGATGTACCTGGTGATCACCAGTGTCTCGTTGCTGGCATTGCGTCATCTTGAGAAGCGCTACTCGGTAGGCGTAAGGGCGGCTGAGCTATGATCTTCGACTACAACGTCATTTGGGAGGCCTTGCCGCTGTACTTCGGCGGCCTGGTGACCACCCTTAAATTGCTCGCGCTGTCGCTGTTTTTCGGTTTGCTGGCGGCACTGCCGCTGGGGCTGATGCGCGTCTCCAAGCAGCCGCTGGTCAACATGAGTGCCTGGCTGTTCACCTACGTGATCCGCGGCACGCCGATGCTGGTGCAGCTGTTTTTGATCTACTACGGTCTGGCGCAGTTTGAAGCGGTACGTGAAAGCTTCCTCTGGCCATGGCTGTCCAGCGCCACGTTCTGTGCGTGCCTGGCCTTCGCCATCAACACCAGCGCCTACACCGCTGAAATCATCGCTGGCAGCCTGCGCGCCACGCCGAATGGCGAGATTGAAGCGGCCAAGGCCATGGGCATGTCGCGGGTCAAAATGTACAAGCGGATCCTGCTGCCATCGGCCCTGCGCCGGGCACTGCCGCAGTACAGCAACGAAGTGATCATGATGCTGCAGACCACCAGTCTGGCGTCGATCGTGACCCTGATCGACATCACCGGTGCCGCGCGCACGGTTAACGCTCAGTTCTACTTGCCGTTCGAAGCCTACATCACCGCCGGCGTGTTCTACCTGTGCCTGACGTTCATTCTGGTGCGCCTGTTCAAAATGGCCGAGCACCGCTGGCTGGGCTATCTGGCCCCGCGGAAGCACTGATATGGAACGCATCGATCATGCATTGCCGTGGAGCCACCTGGGTAGCGAGCGCCGGATTTCGGTGTTCCGCTTCGGCGCTGGCGAGCGCAAGGCCTACATCCAGGCCAGCCTGCACGCCGATGAACTGCCGGGGATGCGCACCGCCTGGGAGCTGAAAAAGCGCCTGACCGAACTCGAAGCCCAAGGCTTGCTCAATGGTGTGATCGAACTGGTGCCGGTGGCCAATCCATTGGGCCTCGGTCAACTGCTTCAGGGTAATCATCAGGGGCGTTTCGAGGCCGGCAGCGGCAAGAACTTCAACCGGGATTTCGTCGAACTGAGCGAGCCCGTGGCCGCTGAGCTCCAAGGGCACTTGGGTGACGATCCTCACGCCAACATCCGTTTGATCCGTGAAACCATGAGCGATGTGCTGGCTGCATTGCCACCGGCCGCCAGTCAGTTGCAAGGCATGCAGCGCATCTTGCTCAGCCATGCCTGCACCGCCGATGTGGTGCTGGATTTGCACTGCGATTGCGAGGCAGCGCTGCACATGTATGCCTTGCCGCAGCACTGGCCGCATTGGCGTTCACTGGCCGCGCACTTGAACGTCAAGGTCGGGCTGCTGGCGGAAGATTCCGGCGGCAGTTCCTTTGATGAAGCGTGTTCGCTGCCTTGGCTGCGTCTGTCGCGTCTGTTTCCGGATGCCCGGATTCCACTGGCCTGCCTGGCGACGACCATCGAGTTGGGCGGCCAATCCGATACCGGTCGCCCAGAGGCGCAGGCTTACGCTGAAGGCATTCTGGCGTTCCTCGCTGAACAAGGCTTGATCAGCGGCGAATGGCCAAAACCTGCGCAAGATGCTTGCGAAGGTATGCCGTTCGAAGGCACCGAAATGCTGTTCGCGCCGCATCCTGGCGTGGTGAGTTTTCTGCGCAGGCCCGGTGAGTGGGTTGAAGCCGGCGACGAGATTTTTGAAGTGATCGATCCGTTATCGGATCGGGTCAGCACGGTGTGTGCTGGTACGTCCGGGGTGCTGTTTGCCATTGAGCGGCTGCGTTACGCCCAACCCGGTTTCTGGCTGGCCAAGGTGGCGGGGCGCGAAGCGCTTCGTCACGGGCGCTTGCTCAACGACTGACTGACTGTTTTTGTGAGAACCGACCGCATGTACAAACTTGAAGTCCAAGACCTGCATAAACGCTATGGCAGTCACGAAGTGCTCAAGGGCGTGTCCCTGAAAGCGGCAGCTGGCGATGTGATCAGCATCATCGGCTCCAGTGGCTCCGGCAAAAGTACTTTTCTGCGCTGCATCAACCTGCTCGAGCAGCCGCACGCGGGCAGGATTCTGCTCAACAACGAAGAGCTGAAACTGGTCGCCAACAAGGACGGCGCGCTGAAAGCCGCCGACCCAAAACAGCTGCAACGCATGCGTTCGCGCCTGTCGATGGTGTTCCAGCATTTCAACTTGTGGTCGCACATGACTGCGATGGAAAACATCATGGAAGCGCCGGTCCACGTGCTCGGCATGTCCAAGACCGAAGCCCGTGAGAAGGCTGAGCACTACCTGAACAAGGTCGGTGTTGCGCATCGCAAAGACGCCTACCCTGGCCACATGTCCGGTGGTGAGCAGCAGCGTGTGGCAATTGCCCGTGCGCTGGCGATGGAACCTGAGGTCATGCTGTTCGACGAGCCGACCTCGGCCCTCGACCCTGAGTTGGTCGGTGACGTGCTGAAAGTCATGCAGGCCCTGGCACAGGAAGGCCGGACCATGGTGGTGGTGACGCACGAAATGGGCTTTGCCCGTGAAGTGTCGAACCAACTGGTGTTCCTGCACAAAGGCGTCGTCGAAGAATGCGGCAACCCGCGCGAAGTGCTGGTCAATCCGCAGTCTGAACGTTTGCAACAATTTTTGTCCGGCAGCTTGAAATAATCAGAACTGCCGTTGTGCACCGGGATAGTGCATGCTTCGCAACCTAGAAGCTGACCCCGATCCCCTGTGGGAGCTGGCTTGCCTGCGATCGCGGTGTGTCTGTACCAGAAATGCAATTTGGCACACCGCTATCGCAGGCAAGCCCGCTTGTGTCTTGCGCAGGACTTAGACTGAAGATGAGAGCGGTGAGTGGCAAGCTGAACGCCCGGAGTGCTAGCAGCACGTGTGGGAGCCCATGCTGCCATTCACCTCTCCACTCTGGTTATTGAGCCCGAACAGTTGAACGAGCCGACCTCGAACATTACAAGCGTGGAGCCCAACCAGAGCGCTCTCATTTATGAGTGTAAGAGGGTTTAGCCATGTTTTCCTGCGCAGGCATTGATGTTTCCAAAGACAGTCTGGAAGTCTGGATTAATTCGCAAGGCATTGGTGCGAGTTTTCCGAACAGCGCCAGTGGTTTCCCGGTGCTGATTGATTGGTTAAAAGGCTTCGAAGTCACCCGCGTGTTACTGGAAGCCACCGGTGGCTACGAGCGGGGGCCCATGAAGGTGCTTCAAAGGGGCGGCTTTGACGTCTTACGAATCAATCCTCGTCGGGCGAAAGATTTTGCCAAGGCAATGGGTTATCGCGCTAAAACAGACGCGATAGATGCGCGGCTTCTCGCCGAATTTGCAACGATTATAAAGGACGCCGATAGCCGTATCACCAGCGCCGAACAGGACAATTTGCGTGCGCTGGTACAGCAACGCGAAAACTTTGTTCAGCAGCAAAGTGACGACAGGCGGCGTATCAAAACGGCTTCTGTCGACTCGATAAAACCCTTGTTGCAAAGCCATATCGACTATTTAGATCAGGCAATAAAGTCGATAGAACAGCTGATCTGCCAAAGCGCCAAAGACCTGGACAGTGAAAAAATTGCCCGCTTGCGCTCGGTTAAGGGACTAGGGCTCGTGACCGCAGCCAGCATCATGGCCTACCTGCCTGAGCTGGGAGAGGTTGGACGGCACGAGATCGCAGCACTGGCAGGGATCGCCCCTTACAACGACGACAGCGGCAACCACGAAGGGCCTCGTCATATAAGCGGTGGCCGATTTGCCGTGCGACGTGCGATGTACATGGCCAGTTGGGCTGTGATTTTGCGACAACCCGAGTTCAAAGCCCGATATGACGCGCTTCGCCTGAGAGGTAAATGCGCGAAAGTGGCGCTGATCGCCTGCATGCGGGTGTTGTTGATAAGGCTGAACGCGATGATCCGTGACCAAACTGAGTGGAGAGAGCAGGCAGCCTAAACAGACTGCTTGCTCATTTGGGAAATCACATGGTTTGAGACTGTGGAAGTTCGGCTGCCCTTTGATCAAACTTCAAAATAAAAGACATCAAGACAGTTGCTCCCACATTTGATCTTTGCTGATTTTGCGATTTGTGTTCATTTACGGGCTAGCATTGGCCCATGCCTTCATCACTGTTCTTCGCTTCGGATCGCCCGCCCATGACTGCCCATCGAATTGGTTTCCTGATTTGGCCCAGCACTAAAGCTCTGACGCTTGCGCTGGCTGAGGAGGCCTTGCGTGTTGCCCAGCGTGTGCACCCGGACGTTGTTTACGAACTGTCGTTTTTGCAGGCCGAACCATCGACCGAAGGCGCTTGGCAATTGCCGGGTGAACCCTGGGCCGGCAAGCTCGAAAATTTCCAGAAACTGTTCTTGCTCGCCGACGAGCCACCGACCGCTCTCGCGCCGGCGCTCAGCAGTGGGCTGAAACAACTGGTGCGAGCCGGTTGTGTGATTGGCGGTTTGTCGGCCGGTGTCTACCCGTTGGCGCAACTGGGTTTGCTCGACGGCTACCGCGCTGCCGTGCATTGGCGCTGGCAGGACGATTTCGCCGAGCGTTTCCCGAAGGTGATCGCCACCAGTCATCTGTTCGACTGGGATCGCGATCGACTGACCGCGTGCGGCGGCATGTCGGTGCTCGATTTGCTGCTGGCAGTGCTGGCCCGTGATCACGGCGCCGAACTGGCCGGTGCGGTATCTGAAGAACTGGTGGTCGAACGCATCCGCGAAGGCGGCGAGCGCCAACGCATTCCACTGCAAAACCGTCTCGGCTCCAGCCATCCGAAGCTCACCCAAGCGGTGTTGCTGATGGAAGCCAATATCGAAGAACCGCTGACCACCGACGAAATCGCCCAGCACGTGTGCGTGTCCCGTCGGCAGCTGGAACGGATCTTCAAGCAATACCTCAACCGCGTGCCGAGCCAGTATTACCTGGAGCTGCGTCTGAACAAGGCCCGGCAGATGTTGATGCAAACCAGCAAGTCGATCATCCAGATCGGCCTGTCGTGTGGCTTCTCTTCGGGGCCGCATTTCTCCAGCGCCTACCGCAACTTCTTCGGCGCCACGCCGCGGGAAGATCGCAACCAGCGGCGCAGCAGCAGCCCGTTCGAGTTGTCGTCGGTGCCGTCCGAACGCGGTTGATCCGTTGTTAAATCTGGCGTCGATTACTCATCGACGTCAGAGCTTCCGGACGACGACACCTCCATTTCCGCTTGATCAATGACCGCATCGACGCCGAAGTCGACGCCTGTCTGCCTGAAATAATTGATCAGTGTTTGTACGCTTTCCTCTGACAGCGGATTGTCCCTCAGATTGATGCTCTCGCCGATTTCCAGCGGCAATTCCATAATGTCGGCGGGTATGTGGGTGATCGCGTTTTCGCTCAGGTCCACGGTGTCCAGGGATTTGAGTCGCAACAGGCTCGGCGGCAATTCAGTAATGCCGGTGTTGTTCAGCAACAGGGTGGTGAGACGGGACATCTGGCTCACGTCGGGTGTGGCGCCCAGCGGGTTGTCGCTCAGATCCAGATAATCAAGCTGCTCCATCTGTGCCAGTTCCAGTGCACTTTGCGCCGTCAGGGTGAGTTGGCAATCGGTCATCGTCAATGCGGTCAGATCGCCCATCCTGGAAATCGATTCGGGAAAGTTCTGCTGTCGGTAGTTACGGAGGGTCAGTCCCTTGAGGCGAGGAAAGCTCTCCAGAAAACGCTCGGCCCCTGAAGTCAGTCCATCAACGGTGTGTAAATACAGCAGCGAGACGTGACTGAAGTCGGCCCGCAGCGCCGGCAAGTTACCGACAATAATGGTGGGCAGGCTCAGCTCGTAGGTGGGTTGAAGTTGTTGATTGAAGTCGTCCAGAGCGGTTTGCCGGCGCCAGCAACGTTCCACAATCCGTTTGAATTCATCCCGAATCGAATGTTCGCTGAGCAGCTCCTGCGCGGTGAAAGGGGCGCCGCTCACCGGGTGCACCGCCGGGACGTCTGCTGTCCAGGCTGACAGGTCGTTGTTGAGGGTGTTGAGTTCGGTTTCCAGGCGCGTGATCGCCGCTTTGCCGTCGGCCAGTGTCCCAGGCCGCAGATAGATAAACTCACTGGCTTCTTCCTGGTCCATGCCTGGGTACAGCGCTTGCACCCGATCGATATCAGCCTGTTCGGCAAATACTGCGAAGTCCTGACGCGTACGGCCGAAATGGATTTTTATGCGTTCGCGAGTCGCGGCCGAAATCGGGTTGCCGCCCAGGTCGACGCCCTCTTTGACGGTGGTGGGGAGATCAAAGAGCGCGGTGGGCAGTTCCTGGATCTGATTGTCATTGAGCAGAACAGTTCGAAGGTGTGGCCGGGTCAGCAAACCGGGGGGGAAGCTGGAAATGCCGGTGTCCGATACGTCGATGTAGTTCAGCTGCGGCATATTCTCGACAGTGGGGTTGAGCCCCAGCGGGTTTTTGTACAGGTCCAGAATCACCAGTTTGTTCAGCGCTGACAGGGTGGCGTGGCTCTCTGGTGTGAGGGTAATGGCGCAGTCGCTGAGAATCAGTTCGGTGAGGTTCGGCGATTGCACAATGGCTTGCGGAAGGTGATTGAGCCTGAAATCGCGCAAGGCCAGGCGACGCAAGCCTGAGAAACCTCGCAAAAAATCATGCATCCCACGTGTGGCGCGATGGCCGTCCAGTGACAGGCTTGTCACGTGTCTGAAGCCCTCGCCGAGCACCGGAAACTCACCCACTATCGGTTGGGAGAAACGGAACTCGACCACAGGGTCCTCACCCTGGGGCGGTGTGGCTTGTTTTCGCCAGCAATCGAGTAATGCCTCTGCCAGGTGTCGGCGATTTCGCTTCTGAATGCTGAATTGTTCAGGGGTAATTCGGATCCGGGTATCCGGCATGAACAGTGGGATTTCGTTACGCCAGAGGTTCAGGGCATTGCTGAGCCGGGCGCGTTCGGTCATGAGCCGGGTCAGCTCTGCCCGTGGGCCGGTCGGGTGCCGTTGCAAGCGTTCGACAAAGGCTTGCAGTTCCTCGCCTGACAAGTGCGGGAATAGTTCATGGGCGTAGGCCTGTAACGTTGGCGCACTGAACACTCCGCGATGATAGCCATCCGTGCCACCGAGCAAACGCATGACGGTCGGATCGTAGGTGGGCTTCAGGATTGGATGTTGCGCCAGGACCGAGTGCAGTTCCTCGCGGTTCAGGGCATGAGTGCGAATCAGTCGCTTGAGTTTTTCACCTTCACCCATGTGGATGCCTAGCGCCGAGCGCTCGCTGTCCGGTAGCGCCTGCAATAAATCCAGATAGAACGTGCTCGCGCCGCTGAGCTCAAGGCCGGCATCGTCAAAGGCCTGATAGCTGCCATCGGCATTTAGAACGAGCACTTTGCGGATTGGCGCATCGGCAGTGCCGACACTGTCGAGCAGACGTCCATCATGGGCGTATTCGCGGATTTCCAGACGTATTTGCCCCGACCAGCCAGGCAGTCGCTGCAAGGTGTGCAGGGCCAGTCGATCGGTGTCGGGGTTGTTGGCGCTTGAACGGATCTCCAGACCTTCATAAGCCCGGGTGACCCTGACTTGCAATCGGGCTTCACGGGTGAGCTGTTCGAGGCGTTTGGACAAGATACCGCGCTTAAGTTGTTGCAGCTCTTTGTCGCTGGCGGTTTGCAGCAGTGCTTCTGCCACGCTGCTCGGCAAACCGTGTTCGGCGTCGATGAGTTTTTGCGTCAGCCCAGAGGCGGCTCGATCCAGTCGGCGGTATCGATGGTCGAACAGGGTTTCTCGCCTGCTCTCGGCGAGCGCTTTCAGTTCCCTGCGTAATGTGCGGGCGCGGGTGCCCAAACTGGGGGAGGGTGTGCCGAACTGTTCGCCCATCAGCGTTCTGGTTTCGGTTTCCCCCAGAGTCAGCAGTAGCGTATGGATCAGGTCGCCGTTGCTGAGGTGCGCCTGATTGATCTGGACCGTGGGTTGGCCGGGGGCGCTGTGTTCCCAGAGGGTTTGTGCTTTGTTGTCGACCAGGCGCAGCCCTTTTTTGGCCGGCCAGTAATGGTTGTCACGCAGCAGTTCCAGTTGTGTGATGGGGTCGGCTTTCAGGTAGTCGGTCGGTTGTTCGCTGCCGATCAGCTCAATGAAGGTCTGGATGTCCTGATCGATCTTGAAACGCAGCAGCGTGTCGGCGAGCAGCGCAGGCATCTGACTGGAGTTCACATGCATCTTGCGCAAGGCATTCTCGTGGCAGCCGCTGATCTGGAGCATTCGTTCACGCACCGAGGGTGCGAACCGTTCCATGTCAGGGCCCAGGCGGCGCAGCACCGTGGCTTGATCCCAGCTCAACGGCTGGTCGATTTCGGTCTGCCAGGCTCCGGCGCCATTGTGTTTGAGTACGGGTTTATAGGCTTGCGGACGGCTCGGGTGATCGATGCGGTGCTCACCGGTCACGGAGTCTTGGCTGACGGCGTAGGGTTTGTTGTCCAGTGACAACAGGGTTTTGCCGTCGTGGCGGTACAGCCCGAGTTCATCGGGTCTGGCAGTCTGAGGGAGTGGGCCGTGCTGTTCATAGGTGCTCAGATCCGGCTTCCAGTAGCGGCTTTCACCCCGAGGCGTTTTGACAGAGTGGAAGCGGTCGATGAACTGAACGATTTCACGCGGCAACACGGCGCGAAATTCGCCTGCTGCCACGACGCCGCCGGCAGCAAAAGTGCCCAGTTGCACGGCCGACTCAAGCACGCCCATCAAATGCTCGAAGGCTTCGGTCGTCTGACCTTCTGCCCAGTCGACGATGCTTTCGAAGGTTTCGTCGAGTAACTGGTACGCCATATAAGCCAGCATCAGTTCACCGAGGAAGGGCACGAACGGCATGGCGACAAAGGCTGCGATGTTTAGCAGTGCCGAGGCGATTTCCGTAAAGGAGTCCCATAACGCCCAGCGAGCTTTCTGATCGACCGTCGCCGTGGATACTGCGATGACTCGGGCATCGTTGAGGATCTTGTCGAGTTTGCGTTGGTAGAGATGAACCCACAGATCGCCTTTGATCGGCGTCGCCGTCATTTGCAGGTCGGCGCGCTGGTTTGGTTTTTCTCTCCAGGTGGGGCGTGGGTCGCCAGGCTGAACCGGTTGCCAGGTAATGGAGACAAGTCGGTCGTTTAACTGAGCGAAGAAGTGCCCGCGATCCTCATGATCGATAAAGCGGCTAAAGAACTGTTGATAGTCATGACGGCGCAAACGTTGGGTCAGTTCCTGGGCGAAGGCGCCGGAGGAGGCATATTCCTTGATCGGATGTTCGGGATCGTCGGGGATATAGGCCACCACTCGGGCCACTTCACGCGCACGTTCCAGGTCCGGAAAAAACACCACGATGCCGGTCAGGCGTGCGTTCATGATAGTCAGTTCATGACAGCCCCATGCCTGTCCGCGCAGACGTAAATGTTGCAGGCCGTCGAGTAAGCCAAGGATCAGGCCATGGACATCGCCGCCAAGCTTGTTTTGCAGGTAGGCCATTTGCAGGGCGGTGTTGAGGGCCGTTTTCTGGCTGTCGCGGACGCTGGATTGCAGGGGCGCCGCGACCACGGGATTGCTGATGCCCAGGTTTTCTTCGAGGTGGGTTTTGTAGTGTTCGCCAATATCCAGCTCCCGGCACAGTTGGGTGAATGCCGTGATGGGCATTTTTTGCAGAACGTGCGGCAGCTCATTGAATTGCCCCGCAGAGGACGGTGCGCTGATGTAGGTCGAGGCGGGCTCAAAGGCGTCGTCCTCGGTCTCGCTGCTTTCGAAGTTGTGCAGCGCGGCATCCAGCAGCGACACCGTCCAGATGCGCGCCGCGCCCGACTTCAGCCGCAGCCACGGGATATGGGCGGGAATATAAAGACGCAAAAAGGTCTGGTGGACGTCCAGCTCCAGACCGAAGCGCTTCTTGAGCGCTGCAACCAGCAACGGTTCGGCAAAGGCGCTGGCATTTTTCACCTTGGCCAGGGACTGATCGACGCGGTTCTGCGCTTGCCAGTGCAAGGCATTGAGTGTGCGTAATTCGGCATGCTGGCTGCGGGACGCGTTGTTGAGTCCGGCCGGCAGTCGGGGTTTGGCCTTGCTCAAGGCTTCGCGCTTTTGCGCGGTCGCCTGCGTCAGCCAGCGGGGGATGACGTTTATCAGAGGCTGGTAATGGCTGTCCCTGTTGAAGGGTGACATCGGATCGAGATGGACAGCGTCCGGATTTTCGTTGGTAAGGCTCATGAAGGTTGCCGTTGGCGTTAAGAAGACCTCAGAAAACACCATGAGCGCCAGCGACGTGCGGTACATATGTACCGCCACCGTAAAATCCGGATGAGTAAGATCCTCGCAACCTGCCGCAAACCCCGCAGGCAGTTTAAACTGCGCCTTTGCGACGCTATTTGTCGCATTGCCGTAAACCCGGGCAAAACCTGTGTTCGCGCTATAAGAAGTTGTCGCTTGGCGGCAAGGCCCGGCTGAAAACTGTCCTTACAATCCCCCCATCGCTCGCCAGTTTCAGGCGAGCGTTCCTCTTCAGGAGACTCCGATGTCCGTTGAGCACGCTGCGGTAGAACGCGCCGATTTCGACCAGGTAATGGTTCCCAACTACGCGCCAGCCGCTTTCATTCCTGTGCGTGGCGCCGGTTCCCGTGTTTGGGACCAGTCTGGCCGCGAGCTGATCGACTTCGCCGGCGGGATTGCCGTTAACGTATTGGGCCATGCGCATCCGGCGCTGGTCGCTGCATTGACCGAGCAGGCGAACAAGCTGTGGCACGTGTCCAACGTGTTCACCAACGAGCCGGCCTTGCGTCTGGCCCATAAGCTGGTCGACGCCACGTTTGCCGAGCGTGTGTTCTTCTGCAACTCTGGCGCCGAAGCCAACGAGGCCGCTTTCAAGCTGGCCCGTCGTGTGGCCCATGACCGTTTCGGTACCGAGAAGTATGAAATCGTTGCCGCGCTCAACAGCTTTCACGGCCGTACCCTGTTCACCGTGAACGTTGGTGGCCAGTCGAAGTACTCCGACGGCTTCGGTCCGAAGATCACTGGCATCACCCACGTGCCTTACAACGATCTGGCCGCGCTGAAAGCCGCTGTTTCCGACAAGACGTGCGCGGTGGTTCTGGAGCCGATCCAGGGCGAAGGCGGCGTATTGCCGGCCGAGCTGTCTTACCTGCAAGGTGCTCGTGAACTGTGCGACGCGCATAACGCGCTGCTGGTTTTCGACGAAGTCCAGACCGGCATGGGTCGCAGCGGCAAGCTGTTCGCCTATCAGCATTACGGCGTGACCCCGGACATCCTGACCAGCGCCAAGAGCCTGGGCGGTGGTTTCCCGATCGCAGCAATGCTGACCACCGAAGACCTGGCCAAACACCTGGTCGTCGGTACCCACGGCACCACGTATGGCGGTAACCCGCTGGCGTGCGCTGTTGCTGAAGCGGTGATCGATGTGATCAACACGCCAGAAGTGCTGAACGGCGTCAATGCCAAGCACGACAAGTTCAAGACCCGTCTTGAGCAGATCGGCGAGAAGTATGGCCTCTTCACTGAAGTCCGCGGTCTGGGCCTGCTGCTCGGTTGCGTACTGAGCGATGCCTGGAAAGGCAAGGCCAAGGACATCTTCAACGCCGCCGAGCGTGAAGGCCTGATGATTCTGCAAGCCGGCCCGGACGTGATTCGTTTCGCGCCAAGCCTGGTGGTTGAAGACGCCGATATCGATGCCGGCCTGGACCGTTTCGAACGCGCCGCGGCGAAGCTGACGCAAGCCTGATAGTCCCTTCGACGCCTGAACTGTTCAGGCGTCGAACCAATTTTTATGTGCCGGGCACCGTAAATGTGGGAGCGGGCTTGCCCGCGATGAGGGCCTGACAGCCGACTTCATTGTTATCTGACAGGACGCTATCGCGGGCAAGCCCGCTCCCACATGAGCCGGGCATTTTTCTAATGAATTTTTTCGAGAAAGGAGTGACACCATGCTGGTGATGCGCCCCGCGCAAATGGCTGATCTGGGCGAGGTACAGCGTCTGGCTGCGGACAGCCCGATTGGTGTCACTTCCTTGCCGGATGACGTTGAACGCCTGAGCGACAAGATCGCGGCAAGCGAAGCCTCGTTCGCCGCCGAAGTCAGCTTCAACGGTGAAGAGAGTTATTTCTTTGTCCTCGAAGACACGGCCACCGGCAAGCTGGTCGGCTGTTCGGCCATCGTTGCCTCGGCCGGTTATTCCGAGCCGTTCTACAGCTTTCGTAACGAAACGTTCGTGCACGCTTCCCGCGAACTGAAGATCCACAACAAAATCCACGTGCTCTCCCAGTGCCACGACCTGACCGGCAACAGCTTGCTGACCAGTTTCTACGTGAAGCCGGAGTTGGTGGGGTCGCCTTGGGCTGAGCTCAATTCCCGTGGTCGCCTGTTGTTCGTGGCCAGCCATCCGGAGCGCTTTGCTGATTCGGTAGTCACCGAGATCGTCGGTTACAGCGACGAAAATGGCGACTCGCCGTTCTGGGATGCCATCGGTCGCAACTTCTTCGACCTCAACTACGCCGAAGCCGAGCGTCTGTGTGGCCTGAAAAGCCGCACGTTCCTGGCCGAGCTGATGCCGCATTACCCAATCTACGTGCCGTTGCTGCCGGACTCCGCTCAAGAGGCGATGGGCCAGGTGCACCCACGGGCGCAGATCACTTTTGACATCCTGATGCGCGAAGGCTTCGAGACCGATCACTACATCGACATTTTCGACGGTGGCCCGACTCTGCACGCCCGCGTCTCGGGGATCCGTTCGATCGCCCAGAGCCGTGTAGTGCCGGTGAAGATCGGTGAGCCGGTCAAAGGTGCCGGTCGTCAATATCTGGTGGCCAACGCCCAGTTGCAGGATTACCGCGCCGTTTTGCTTGAGCTCGATTACGCGCCGGGCAAACCCGTAACCCTGGATCTTGAAGCGGCCGAAGCCTTGGGCGTCGGTGAAGGTGCCAGCGTGCGCCTGGTGGCGGTTTAACGCCTGCTGCTATGCCTATAAAGAATGAATGCTTAGTAAAGCAGCGAGTTTCACGGGTGGCGTCAGCGGCCCGTTTGAGGAGATAGCATGATCGTTCGTCCCGTACGCAGCAGCGATTTACCCGCTCTGATCGACCTGGCCCGCAGCACCGGCACCGGCCTGACCACCTTGCCGGCCAACGAAGAGCGTCTGGCCCATCGGGTCGGCTGGGCCGAGAAGACCTTCCGCGGCGAAGCCGGGCGGGGCGATGCGGACTACCTGTTCGTGCTCGAAGACGACAACGGCCGCGTGGTGGGCATTTCCGCCATTGCTGGCGCCGTCGGTCTGCGTGAGCCCTGGTACAACTTCCGGGTCGGCCTGACAGTCAGCGCCTCGCAAGAACTGAACATCTATCGCGAAATCCCGACGCTGTTCCTGGCCAACGACCTGACTGGCAACTCTGAGCTGTGCTCGCTGTTCCTGCACGCCGATTTCCGCACTGGCCTCAACGGTCGCATGCTGGCCAAGGCGCGGATGCTGTTCATCGCCGAGTTCCCGCAACTGTTCGGCAACAAGATCATCGCCGAAATGCGCGGTGTGTCCGATGACGCCGGGCGTTCGCCGTTCTGGGAAAGCCTGGGCCGGCACTTCTTCAAGATGGAGTTCAGCCAGGCCGATTACCTCACTGGCGTGGGCAACAAGGCGTTCATCGCCGAACTGATGCCGAAATTCCCGCTGTACACCTGCTTCCTGTCGCCAGACGCGCGCAACGTGATCGGCCAGGTTCACCCGGATACCGAGCCGGCCCTGTCGATGCTCAAGAGTGAAGGGTTCAGCTATCAAGGCTATGTCGATATTTTCGATGCCGGCCCTGCGGTGGAATGCGAAACCACCAAGATCCGTGCAGTGCGTGACAGCCAGGCGCTGGTGCTGGCCATCGGCACCCCGGGTGACGATGCCACGCCATTCCTGATTCATAACCGCAAGCGCGAAGACTGCCGGATCACTGCCGCACCAGCACGCTTCGCCGCCGGCACTTTGGTGGTCGATCCGCTGACCGCCAAACGTCTTCAACTCAACGCTGGCGATCAAGTGCGCGCCGTTCCGTTGTCTGCTGCTCGGGAGTCGAAATAATGAATTCGCTATACATCGCCGGTGAATGGCTGGCTGGCCAGGGTGAAAGCTTTCAATCGGTAAACCCGGTGACCCAGCAAGTGCTGTGGGCCGGCGAAGGTGCCACGGCCGGTCAGGTCGAGTCGGCCGTGCAAGCTGCACGTCAGGCGTTCCCGAGCTGGGCTCGCCATACCCTGGAAGAACGCATCAGCGTGCTGGAAGCCTTTGCCGCTGCGCTGAAGAATCACGCTGACGAGCTGGCTCGCACCATCGGCGAAGAAACCGGCAAACCCCTGTGGGAAGCGGCGACTGAAGTCACCAGCATGGTCAACAAGATTGCGATCTCGGTGCAGAGCTACCGCGAACGCACCGGCGAGAAGAGCGGCCCGCTGGGCGACGCCACGGCGGTGTTGCGTCACAAGCCACACGGTGTGGTGGCAGTGTTTGGTCCTTACAACTTCCCCGGCCACTTGCCGAACGGTCACATCGTACCGGCGCTGCTGGCCGGTAACAGTGTGCTGTTCAAGCCCAGCGAGCTGACCCCGAAAGTCGCTGAGCTGACGGTCAAGTGCTGGATCGAAGCCGGTCTGCCGGCTGGCGTGCTGAACCTGCTGCAAGGCGCTCGCGAAACCGGTATCGCCCTGGCGGCGAACCCGGGCATCGACGGTCTGTTCTTCACCGGTTCCAGCCGTACCGGCAATCACCTGCACCAGCAGTTTGCAGGTCGTCCGGACAAGATCCTCGCGCTGGAAATGGGTGGCAACAACCCGCTGGTGGTGGATCAGGTCGCGGACCTCGATGCCGCCGTTTACACCATCATTCAGTCGGCATTCATTTCTGCCGGTCAGCGGTGCACTTGTGCCCGTCGCTTGCTGGTGCCACAAGGCGCCTGGGGCGATACGCTGCTGGCGCGTCTGGTGGCGGTCAGTTCGACGATTGAAGTCGGGGCGTTCGATCAGCAACCGGCGCCGTTCATGGGCTCGGTGATTTCCCTCGGCGCTGCGAAAGCGCTGATGGATGCGCAAGAACATCTGCTGGCCAATGGCGCCGTGGCGCTGTTGGAAATGACTCAGCCTCAGGCTCAGTCTGCCTTGCTGACCCCCGGTATTCTGGACGTGACAGCGGTTGCTGATCGCCCGGACGAAGAGCTGTTCGGTCCGCTGCTGCAAGTGATCCGCTACGCTGATTTTGAAGCGGCGATCGCTGAAGCCAATGACACTGCTTATGGCCTGGCGGCTGGCTTGCTGTCGGATTCCGAAGCGCGTTATCAGCAGTTCTGGCTGGAAAGCCGCGCAGGTATCGTCAACTGGAACAAGCAGTTGACCGGTGCTGCGAGCAGCGCGCCATTCGGCGGTGTCGGCGCCTCGGGTAACCATCGCGCCAGCGCCTACTACGCCGCAGATTATTGCGCGTACCCGGTGGCCTCGCTGGAAACCCCGAGCCTGGTGTTGCCAGCGGCCCTGACGCCCGGCGTGAAAATGGCGTAACGCCCAATCGCGGGCAAGCCCGCTCCCACAAGGTCTGCGTGGAACACAAAATCTGTGAACACTGCTGAACCTGTGGGAGCGGGCTTGCCCGCGATGGCCGCGACACGGTCGCACTGAACAGTTAGTTACTGATGCCTAAAAAAACAGATTCTCGTGGAGCCTCGCTGATGAAATCCTATGAAGTCAATTTTGACGGTCTAGTGGGGCCGACCCATAACTACGGTGGCCTGTCCTACGGCAACGTTGCCTCCCAGAGCAACAGCCAGCAATCCTCGAACCCGAAGGAAGCCGCGCTGCAAGGCCTGGCGAAGATGAAAGCGCTGATGGAGATGGGCTTTCAGCAAGGCGTTTTGGCGCCACAAGAACGTCCGGACGTCGGCGCACTGCGCCGCTTGGGTTTCAGCGGCACCGACGCGCAAGTGATAGAGCGCGCTGCCAAGGAGGCAATGCCGCTGCTGGTTGCCAGTTGCTCGGCATCGAGCATGTGGGTGGCCAACGCCGCCACGGTCAGCCCGAGCGCCGATACCGCCGACGGCCGCGTGCATTTCACGGCTGCCAACCTGAACTGCAAATATCACCGCAGCATCGAGCACCCGACCACCAGTCGTGTGCTGGGCGCGATGTTCGCCGACCAGAAGCACTTTGCTCACCACGCCGCGTTGCCGGCCGTGGCGCAGTTCGGTGACGAAGGCGCGGCCAACCACACCCGTTTCTGCCGTGACTACGGTGAAGCCGGCGTCGAGTTTTTCGTGTTCGGTCGCAGCGCGTTCGACACCCGTTACCCGGCCCCGCAGAAGTACCCGGCGCGCCAGACGCTCGAAGCCTCCCAAGCCGTCGCGCGTCTGCACGGTCTGCGTGATGACGGCGTGGTTTATGCCCAGCAGAACCCTTCGGTGATCGATCAGGGCGTGTTCCATAACGACGTGATCGCCGTGGGTAATGGCGAAGTGCTGTTCTATCACGAGGACGCCTTCCTCGACACTGACCAGATGCTCGCTGAGCTGCAAGGCAAACTCGCCAAAGTCGGTGGGAAATTTCAGTCGATCTGTGTACCGCGTTCCGCGGTCACCGTTGAAGACGCCGTTCGTTCCTACCTGTTCAACAGCCAACTGCTGTCGCGTCCTGACGGCTCCATGCTCTTGATCGTGCCGGAAGAATGCCGTGGCAACGAGCGTGTCTGGCAGTACCTGCAAGGCCTGACCAGCTCTGGCGGCCTGATCCGCGAAGTAAAAGTTTTCGATCTCAAGCAGAGCATGCAGAACGGCGGTGGCCCGGCTTGCCTGCGGTTACGCGTCGCACTTAACGAAACCGAACTGGCGGCCGTCAACCAAGGGGTTATCATGACGGCACCGTTGTACGGCACATTGACCGAATGGGTCGACAAGCACTACCGCGACCGCATGACCGAAAACGATCTGGCGGACCCGCAATTGCTGCTTGAGTGCCGGACGGCACTGGATGAACTGACGCAAATCCTTAAACTGGGCGCGGTTTATCCATTCCAGATCAATTGAAAGTCGGCGCATGAATTGAATGCGCCGCGCTATCTCCAGACGAGAGCGTAAAACATGAGCGATACCCTGCAGCTGATCCTTGAAGACACCGACGGCACGCAACTGGAAACTTCCTGCACCCGTGTCGCGGTCATGTGGCAAGGCAAAGAGCTGTGGATCCAGCAGGACGGCCGCGGCCAGTTGCTGATCGGCGTGGACGTCGAAGAAGGTGACGCTGAATACGCCAACCTGCTGCTGCGCCCATTGGCGACTAATCTGGTAAGTCTGCAACTGGAGATGGAACCGGCCGACGTCGGTGATGATGAGGACCACGTACACGGCCCGGATTGCAATCACGACCACTAAGGAAACCGCTCTATGCTCGCCCTCGGCAAACTGCTTGAACTGACCCTCGCCGGCCGCGAACCGGCGGAGAAGACTCAACTGACTGTCGAAGGCGTGCGGATGCGCTGGTTGAGCGAAGGTGCGCTGGAAGTCCGGCCACCTGAAGCCCGCGACAATGGCCTGGACCTGCTGCTCTCAGCCGGCATCCATGGCAACGAAACAGCGCCGATCGAGCTGCTCGATCGCCTGTTGCATGACATCGCCCGCGGTGACTTGAAGCCGCGCGCACGTATTCTGTTCCTGTTCGGCAATCCCGAGGCCATCCGTCGCGGTGAGCGTTTCATCGAGCAGGACGTCAATCGGCTGTTCAACGGTCGGCACGAACAAACCAGCGGTTCCGAGGCGTTGCGCGCTTGTGAGCTGGAGCGGCTGGCGGCGACTTTCTTCAGCCTGCCGGATCGCAATCGCCTGCACTACGACCTGCACACGGCGATCCGTGGCTCGAAAATCGAGCAGTTCGCCCTGTACCCCTGGAAGGAAGGCCGTCAGCATTCACGCCAGGAGCTGGCTCGCCTGCGCGCCGCCGGTATGGAGGCGGTGCTGTTGCAGAACAAGCCTTCCATCGTCTTCAGCTCCTACACCTACGACAAGCTCGATGCCGAGTCCTTCACCCTGGAACTGGGCAAGGCCCGGCCGTTCGGGCAGAACGATGGGGTCAACGTCAGCCTTCTTGAGACCCGCCTGAAGCAGATCATCGAAGGCACCGAGCCGCCAATGACCGACGAAGGGCTGGATGGCTTGCAGTTGTTCAGCGTCGCGCGGGAAGTCATCAAGCACAGCGATAACTTCCGCCTGAACCTGCCGGCGGATATCGAAAACTTTTCGGAGTTGAAGGTGGGTTATGTGCTGGCTGAGGATATCGCCAATACCCGCTGGGTCATCGAAGAGAAGGGCGCCCGGATCATCTTCCCGAACCCCAAGGTCAAGAACGGCCTGCGCGCCGGCATCCTGATCGTGCCGACCACCGACGAAAACCTCGCCTGACTTCCGCGCAATGATCGTTCCCACGCTCCGCGTGGGAATGCAGCCCGGGATGCTCCGCGTCCCTGCCGAAGCGGACGCAGAGCGTCCATTTAGGCATTCCCACGCAGAGCGTGGGAACGATCATACGACTAGACCGCTACTGCGCGGGGTTCGCTACGACGCAACGCACGCATCTTGTGCAGCGTATCCGCACAAGTCTTCGCCGCTTCCTGACCTTTATGCACGAAATGCTCGAAGAAGAACTTCTGATGCTCTTCGCCAGCATGGAAGTGGTGCGGGGTCAAAACCACCGAGAACACCGGTACTTCAGTTTCCAACTGAACCTGCATCAGGCCGCTGATCACCGACTGGGCGACGAATTCGTGGCGATAGATGCCGCCATCGACTACCAGGCCCGCGGCGACGATGCCGGCATAACGGCCGGACTTGGCCAGCAACTTGGCGTGAAGCGGAATTTCAAAGGCGCCGCCGACTTCGAAGAAATCGATGTCCGACTCTTGATAACCCTGAGCAATCATTTCGGTGACGAAGCCTTTACGGCTCTGATCAACGATTTCCTTGTGCCAGCAGGCCTGGATGAACGCGACGCGCTCGCCCTGATGGTTTTTGCTTTTGCTATCGATTGCGGTGGGTTGCATGTTCTGACTCCTGTTTGTGTGAAAAACAGGGCGTTATGAATCGAATGGGATTTAAGGGTACGCACGCTCGCATCAGCGGCAGGCGGCCCTTTGGCGTTAATCCCGTTCTCTCTTCATCCGGACTATGACCGTCGGCCCCGGAATCACACCGGGTCTGCTGACCTTGCCGCCATCACAGCCATTGCTGTACCTGACGCCAAGCGCTCGCGGGCTATGCGCATTGCGCGCAATTACCGCCGGTGGGGAATTACACCCCGCCCTGAGAACGTTTTGCCGCCAGATTGTTTGGCGGCGAAGCGTTTTTAACACATATTCCCAGGGCGTGCATGGCCAATACCGGTCAATCAAAATGCAGAACCTGTGGGAGCGGGCTTGCTCGCGAAAGCGGTTTAACATTCAACGCAAATGTTGACTGTCAGTCCGCCTTCGCGAGCAAGCCCGCTCCCACATGGATTGTGCTTTCTCGAGAAGTAACGTGCCTTTTCCTCGTTCAAGGCTTGATTATTCGCCGACATGACCGCAGTAATTCCAATCCAAAAGGGATTTTCCCTGCTTACCGAGGCCAGATTCATGAGTGTTATCGATCTTCGCAGCGACACCGTCACCCAACCGACCGCAGGGATGCTCGACGCGATGGCCAATGCGGCCACCGGTGACGACGTTTATGGCGAAGATCCGACGGTCAACCGACTGGAAGCCGAGCTTGCAAATCAGTTGGGTTTTGCCGAGGCCTTGTTTGTCCCGACGGGCACCATGAGCAACTTGCTGGGCCTGATGGCCCACTGCGATCGCGGTGACGAATACATTGTCGGTCAACAGGCCCACACCTATAAGTACGAAGGTGGTGGCGCGGCAGTGCTCGGTTCGATCCAGCCGCAGCCGCTGGAAGTGCAGGCCGATGGTTCGCTGGACCTGGCGCAGGTCGCCGCCGCGATCAAACCGGATGACTTCCACTTCGCCCGCACCCGTTTGCTGGCGCTGGAAAACACCATGCAGGGCAAGGTTCTGCCGCTGGAGTATTTGGCCCGGGCTCGCCGTTTCACTCGTGAAAACGGCCTGGCGCTGCATCTGGATGGCGCGCGGCTCTACAATGCGGCGGTCAAGCTGGATGTCGATGCCCGGGAGATCACTCAGCATTTCGATTCGGTCTCGGTCTGCCTGTCCAAAGGCCTGGGCGCGCCGATCGGTTCGGTGCTGTGCGGCTCGGCCGAGTTGATCGCCAAGGCGCGACGTCTGCGCAAGATGGTCGGCGGCGGCATGCGTCAGGCCGGGATTCTCGCCGCGGCAGGGCTTTATGCGCTGGATAACAATATTCAGCGCTTGGCTGATGACCATGCCAACGCACAAATGCTGGCCGAAGGCCTGCGAACGGCAGGCTATGAGGTCGAGCCGGTGCAGACCAACATGGTTTATGTACAGATGGGCGACAAGGCCGAAGCGATCAAGGCCTTTGCCGCGACACGCGGGATCAAGCTCAGCGCTGCCGGTCGTCTGCGAATGGTCACGCACATGGACGTCAGTCGTGCGCAAATCGAGCAAGTCGTCGCCACATTTGCCGACTTTTCTCACAACTGACCGTGTTAGCCGTCCAATTGACTGTTTGTAACGTACAAACACGCTGTACCTAGCCACTAACGCCGATATAATGCGGCCCTTTGCCGTCGCTTCGTCTGTTGACGTTTCGCACAGGCCTTTGGCCGCAGCCTCCGTGGAAGAACCTAATGAAAAGCGCAGAAATCCGTGAAGCCTTCCTTCGCTTCTTCGAAGAGCAAGGCCACACCCGTGTAGCCTCCAGCTCTTTGATTCCGGGCAACGACCCAACCCTGCTGTTCACTAACGCGGGGATGAACCAGTTCAAGGACTGCTTTCTGGGCCAGGAAAAGCGCGCGTACACCCGCGCCGTCAGCAGCCAGAAATGCGTGCGGGCCGGCGGCAAGCACAACGACCTGGAAAACGTCGGTTATACCGCCCGTCACCACACCTTCTTCGAAATGCTGGGTAACTTCAGCTTCGGTGATTATTTCAAGCGTGACGCCATCACCTACGCCTGGAACTTCCTGACCTCCGAGAAGTGGCTGAACCTGCCCAAAGAAAAGCTCTGGGTCACTGTCTACGCCAGCGATGACGAGGCGTACGACATCTGGACCAAAGACATCGGCGTTCCGGCCGAGCGCATGGTTCGCATCGGCGATAACAAGGGCGCGCCGTACGCTTCCGACAACTTCTGGACCATGGGCGATACCGGCCCGTGCGGTCCTTGCACCGAGATTTTCTATGATCACGGCGCCGACATCTGGGGTGGCCCACCGGGCTCGCCGGAAGAAGACGGCGACCGTTACATCGAGATCTGGAACAACGTGTTCATGCAGTTCAACCGCACCGCCGATGGCGTGTTGCACCCGTTGCCGGCGCCGTCGGTGGACACCGGCATGGGCCTTGAGCGGATCAGTGCCGTGCTGCAGCACGTTCACTCGAATTATGAAATCGACCTGTTCCAGAGCCTGCTGACCGCATCGGCCAAAGCCATCGGTTGCACCAACGACGCTCAGGCTTCGCTGAAAGTCGTGGCTGACCACATCCGTTCGTGCGGCTTCCTGATTGCCGATGGCGTGCTGCCGTCCAACGAAGGTCGCGGTTATGTGCTGCGCCGGATCATTCGTCGTGCTTGCCGCCACGGCAACAAGCTGGGCGCCAAGGGCAGTTTCTTTTACCAGATCGTTGCGGCCCTGGTCGCTGAGATGGGCGAAGCGTTCCCTGAGCTGAAATCCCAGCAGGCGCACATCGAGCGCGTCCTGAAAGCCGAAGAAGAGCAATTCGCCAAGACCCTGGAGCAAGGCCTTAAGATTCTCGAGCAGGATCTGGCCGAACTCAAAGGCGACGTGGTGCCGGGCGACGTGGTGTTCAAGCTTTACGACACTTACGGCTTCCCGATGGACCTGACCGGCGACATCGCTCGCGAGCGCAGCCTGACCATCGACGAAGCAGGCTTCGAGCGCGAAATGGAAGCCCAGCGCGTCCGTGCTCGCTCCGCCAGCTCCTTCGGCATGGACTACAACAGCCTGGTCAAGGTTGATGTGGCCACCGAGTTCACCGGTTACACCGCGCACAGCGGCTCCGCCAAAATCGTTGCTCTCTATAAAGACGGGCAATCGGTTGACGTACTGAGCGAAGGCGAAGAGGGCGTGGTCGTTCTCAATCAGACGCCGTTCTATGCCGAATCCGGTGGTCAGATTGGTGATTGCGGCTTCCTCCAGGCTGGCGCTGCGCGTTTCGACGTGCGCGACACCACCAAGACCGGCGGTGCGTTCCTGCACCACGGCGTGCTGGATTCGGGCAGTCTGATCGTAGGTGCTCCGGTCGAGACTCATGTCGATGCCGAAGTGCGTCACGCGACTTCGCTGAACCACTCGGCCACTCACTTGCTGCACGCGGCATTGCGCCAGGTGCTGGGCGAGCACGTTCAGCAGAAAGGCTCGTTGGTCGACAGTCAGCGTCTACGCTTTGACTTCAGCCACTTCGAAGCGATCAAGCCTGAGCAATTGAAGGCGCTGGAAGACATCGTCAACGCCGAGATTCGCAAGAACTCCGAGGTTGAAACCGAAGAAACCGATATCGAAACCGCCAAGCAAAAAGGCGCCATGGCGCTGTTCGGCGAGAAGTACGGCGACAGCGTACGCGTGCTGAGCATGGGCGATTTCTCCGTCGAGCTGTGCGGCGGTATTCACGCCAACCGTACCGGCGACATCGGCCTGCTGAAAATCATCAGCGAAGGCGGTGTGGCCTCCGGTGTTCGTCGTATCGAGGCAGTGACCGGCGCAGCAGCGCTGGCCTACTTGAACGCGGCTGAAGAGCAACTCAAGGAAGCGGCCAACCTGGTCAAGGGCAGCCGCGATAACCTGATCGACAAGCTGTCGGCTGTGCTGGAGCGCAACCGTCTGCTGGAGAAGCAACTCGAGCAGTTGCAGGCCAAGGCGGCCAGCGCGGCGGGCGACGATCTGTCGGCTTCTGCCCTGGACGTCAAAGGCGTGAAAGTGCTGGCCGTGCGTCTGGACGGTCAGGACGGCAAGGCGCTGCTGGCGCTGGTCGATCAATTGAAAAACAAACTCGGCCGCGCAGTGATCCTGCTCGGCAGTGTCCATGAGGAAAAGGTCGTCCTGGTTGCAGGCGTGACCAAAGACCTGACTGGCCAACTCAAAGCCGGTGATTTGATGAAACAGGCTGCTGCGGCAGTGGGCGGGAAGGGCGGCGGTCGTCCAGACATGGCGCAGGGCGGTGGTACTGACGCTGGCGCACTGGATGCCGCATTGGCCCTGACTGTTCCATTTGTAGAGCAGGGTTTATAAGGCAGTGTGCCTGGCCCGCGGTCTAGTGGCGGGCCAGAACGCTGTTTGAGTGATTATTGGGCGCCCTTCATGGGCAGAGGCGGCTTTGAAATGGCTTTGATCGTACAGAAATTTGGAGGCACCTCGGTCGGCACTGTCGAGAGAATCGAGCAGGTCGCCGACAAGGTTAAGAAATTCCGCGATGCGGGCGATGACCTGGTGGTTGTGCTGTCTGCAATGAGCGGCGAAACCAACCGTCTGATCGATCTGGCCAAGCAAATCAGTGGCGACGGCCAGCCGGTTCCTCGCGAACTGGATGTGATCGTTTCCACCGGTGAGCAGGTGACGATTGCACTGTTGGCCATGGCGCTGATCAAGCGTGGCGTGCCAGCGGTATCGTACACCGGCAACCAGGTACGGATTCTGACGGATAGCGCGCACAATAAAGCGCGTATCTTGCAGATTGATGACCAGAAGATTCGCGGTGACTTGAAGGCCGGTCGTGTGGTGGTTGTCGCCGGTTTCCAGGGCGTCGACGAGCACGGCAATATCACCACCCTCGGTCGTGGCGGTTCCGACACCACCGGTGTGGCGCTGGCGGCAGCCCTGAAGGCTGACGAATGCCAGATCTACACCGACGTCGATGGCGTCTACACCACCGACCCGCGTGTGGTCTCCGTGGCTCAGCGTCTGGACAAGATTACCTTCGAAGAGATGCTGGAAATGGCCAGCCTCGGTTCCAAGGTGTTGCAGATCCGTGCGGTGGAATTCGCCGGCAAGTACAACGTTCCGCTGCGCGTACTGCACAGCTTCAAGGAGGGTCCGGGCACCCTCATTACTATTGATGAAGAGGAAACCATGGAACAGCCGATCATTTCCGGCATCGCTTTCAACCGCGATGAAGCCAAGCTGACCATCCGTGGCGTGCCAGACACCCCGGGCGTAGCGTTCAAGATTCTCGGCCCGATCAGTGCCGCGAACATCGAAGTCGACATGATCGTGCAGAACGTTGCGCACGATAACACCACCGACTTCACCTTCACCGTGCACCGCAATGACTTCCAGGCTGCGCAAACCGTGCTGGAAAACACTGCTCGCGAGATCGGTGCCCGTGAAGTCATTGGCGACACCAAGATTGCCAAGGTCTCGATCGTCGGCGTCGGCATGCGCTCCCACGCAGGCGTGGCCAGCCGTATGTTCGAATCCCTGGCGAAAGAGAGCATCAACATCCAGATGATCTCGACGTCGGAAATCAAGGTGTCCGTGGTGATCGAAGAGAAGTACCTGGAACTGGCTGTGCGCGCTCTGCACACGGCTTTCGAACTGGATGCGCCGGTCCGACAGGGCGAGTAATGCGTTTCCCCAAGGGCGCGGTCTGACCGCGCCCTTCGTTTTTTTGAATGGCGCGTACCAAAACTGTTCTTTTGCTCGCGCTAGTCAATACTCAGGCATGTAGGGCTGCGATCGTTCTGGTTGTAGGTCGAATGCCTTTTTTTTGCAGACTGTTGTCCCTGAAATGAATTGCGTGAGGAGAAAGGTATGCTGATTCTGACTCGTCGGTGCGCAGAAAGCCTGATTATTGGTGATGGCGAAATCACTGTGACCGTGCTCGGCGTTAAAGGAAATCAAGTGCGTATCGGTGTTAACGCCCCGAAAGAGGTTGCTGTGCACCGTGAAGAAATTTACCTGCGTATAAAGAAAGAGAAGGACGAAGAACCAAGCCATTAATTTTTATCGTTTTTTATGTTTGCAAACGGGGAAAAGGTTGGTTAAGATACGCCCCGTGTTGCGGAGAGCTGGCCGAGTGGCCGAAGGCGCTCCCCTGCTAAGGGAGTACACCTCAAAAGGGTGTCGGGGGTTCGAATCCCCCGTTCTCCGCCATTATTTGCGTAGTACGTTGTAATCTGGCTTCTTCGGTAAGTTGTTGAAATTACTAGAAAAAGTGCTTTACAAATAGATTCAACGGCCTATAATGCGCGGCAACAAATGCACTCGTAGCTCAGCTGGATAGAGTACTCGGCTACGAACCGAGCGGTCACAGGTTCGAATCCTGTCGAGTGCACCATTTAAGAGTTGTTTGCAGTAATGTGAATAACTTGACTTCAACCAGTTGTGATCTGGTATAAAAACACAAATGCACTCGTAGCTCAGCTGGATAGAGTACTCGGCTACGAACCGAGCGGTCACAGGTTCGAATCCTGTCGAGTGCACCAAACACCAAAAAGCCCGCGTTTAACGCGGGCTTTTTGCCGTCTGCGATTTGGCTTTTTCTTTGGTACAACCTTTCTCGTCGAACTCGATGTGAGCACTGCGCCCTCGCTTGTTGTCGTAGCGATAGCTTGTGGCTGAATTGCGCGTGCTGATCTTGTCTGGTTTGCCGAGAGCACTTTCGACATCCTGCTGGCTCATGCCGGCAACGACCCGCTGATTGATGATCGCTATGCGGCGTTCCTTCGTGCTGAGCAGATTTCCACATTTGCCCTCGGACTGGCCAACGACCGTTGGCTCCCTCCTTTGAATTTTCGTACCTGATGTTTCGCGAAACTCGGCTTCTGGCATCAGGGGCGTCGCGCTACCTGGCAAAAACGTGCGTACGTCCTGAAGTGAGAGGCTTTCTCCGGCCGTACAGCTCAAGGTCGTGAAAGTGATGTGCCCATTGGCGGCTTCGCACCGGTGAACGGTCATAGCAAGCGCCTGGGGCGGCAGGCAGAGCAGGGCGGCAAGCAAATAATGAACATTGGATGGCATTCGACGTCCTCCATGACGGTCTCCATCAAGGGTAGTCATTACATTTTCGGGCGACAGTGTGTTTTCTTTTCAGGATAAGTCGTCGCAGTTTCATGGATCAGGATGGCGCTCAAGTTTGTCTCGCAAGCACTTGTTTCAGCCGCGATTTTTTAACGTTTAAAACCGTCAGGCGGTGTTATCATTGCGCCCGTCAGCCCCGCCGGGGCTTGTGGAATACCTCCATGGACTTACCCAGTAGTTACTCAGTACCCCGTTTCTACAATCATGAATTGACTGATTGATCCTTCCGGCGTGCCCCGCTGCTGGGAGTGGAGTTCGCCTATGTCTGAAGTTGAAGTAAAGAAAACGCAGGAAAGCTTGCAGGACCGCCTCGCTCAAGTCGTTGAGCTGCTGCAGCGCCAGCGGGTGGTCGAAGACCTGACTCATCGCCAGGAAGGTCCGCATCACGACCGGGTCGAGAACCTGGTTCACCGGCAAAACCTCGTCGAGTTGCAACGCAAGCTCGATGATCTGCACTCCGCCGACGTTGCCTACATCCTCGAAGCCTTGCCACTGGACGATCGCCTGACGGTCTGGCAATTGGTCAAGGCTGATCGCGACGGCGACATTCTGCTCGAAGTATCCGATTCGGTTCGTGAAACCCTGATCGCCGACATGGACGATCACGAGCTCCTGGCAGCGGCCAAGGACATGGATGCCGACGAACTCGCTGACCTGGCCTCCGAGCTGCCGCGAGACGTCGTCCACGAGCTGATGGAAACCCTCGACAACCAACAGCGTGAGCGCGTCCGCTCCGCGTTGTCCTATGACGAGGAGCAGGTCGGTGCGCTGATGGACTTCGAGATGGTGACCATCCGTGAGGATGTCAGTCTCGAAGTGGTTTTGCGTTACCTGCGTCGCCTCAAAGAGCTGCCGAGCCACACCGACAAACTGTTCGTGGTCGATTACGACGGTGTGCTCAAGGGCGTGTTGCCGATCAAGCGTCTGCTGGTCAACGACCCGGAAAAGCAAGTGTCGGAAGTCATGGCCAGCGACCCGGTGAGTTTTCATCCGGACGAAGACGCTTACGAGGCCGCTCAAGCATTCGAGCGTTACGACTTGATCTCGGCCCCGGTGGTCGACAAGAACGGCAAGCTGATCGGTCGTCTGACCATCGATGAAATGGTCGACCTGATTCGTGAAGAGAGCGAAAACGAAGTTCTCAACATGGCGGGTCTGCGCGAAGAAGAAGATATTTTCGCGTCAGTCTGGAAATCCCTGCGCAACCGTTGGGCCTGGCTGGCGGTGAACCTGATCACCGCGTTCATTGCATCCCGGGTGATCGGCCTGTTCGAAGGTTCGATCGAGAAACTGGTAGCACTTGCGGCATTGATGCCGATCGTCGCCGGTATCGGTGGCAACTCGGGTAACCAGACGATCACCATGATCGTTCGGGCCATGGCGCTGGACCAGGTCAGTACCGGCAATACGTCGCGACTGATGCGCAAGGAGTTGGCGGTCGGCCTGATCAATGGTCTGGTCTGGGGCGGCGTAATTGGTGTGGTGGCCTATCTGCTTTATGGCAGTTGGTCCCTGGGCGTGGTGATGACCGCCGCGATGACGCTTAACCTGTTGCTTGCGGCATTGATGGGGGTTTTGATTCCGATGACCCTGGCGCGGCTTGGGCGCGACCCGGCAATGGGTGCCAGTGTGATGATCACGGCCATGACTGACAGTGGCGGCTTTTTCATCTTCCTCGGGCTGGCGACGATTTTCCTGCTTTAACATCCTGTTTCAAAACAACCCGCCTGATTGGCCAATGGCCCAATCGGCGGGTTTTTTTAGCCAAATTTCAGGCAAAAAAAAGCCAGCAATTACGCTGGCTTGAGCTTTCGGGATGAATCAGGAAGCGTCTGCGGCCATTTCGGCGTCATGGGCGATCAGCGAAACCAGAGCGTTTTGCTGACGGTGGGAGAGTTGGCGGAAGCGTTGCAGCAGTTCGCGTTCGTGCAAAGACAGCTCGGGGCTGTCCAGGCGCATGCTCAATTCTTCACCCAACGCGCCTTCCTGAATAAGGCTCTGCTCAAGGCGCGCGATGATTTCGGAGTTCATGCTGCGATGATGATTGCGAGCCACCTCGGCAATGCGTTCACGCATTCCGTCTGGCAGACGTACGACGAACTTGTCAGCCGTACGGCTGGAATAAATTGCCTGTTTCAATGGGCGCATATATTTAACCGGTTAGTTCAGGGGAGCGGTTCTCGGGATAGGCCGCAGGATGTCAGATAGGACAAGCACTCCGGCCAAATGTTCAACCTGAATTGATAGAGGCGCGCATCATGCCTCAAATTAGCCAGATCATTGGCGTCAATTCTGTGACAAATATTGATCTGGGTAAAGGCTTAATGCCAGCACCTATTATCAGAAATGCGGACTGGTTTGAAAATAATCCATGAGTCCGTATCGCTGAACCGCGTCCTCTTGCCCGACAGGTGATGCCCGAAGACGTCTGAAGGTGCATGCTATGCGGATTCGATCCTTGTTCCTTACCTTATACAGGATAGTGGCAAATGGCCGATTTACTAGTATGGGCACGTGGCGAGGGTTGATTTCAGGATGGGTGGCAGGCTGATTTATTTAATGGGGCCTTCGGGATCCGGCAAGGATAGCCTCATCGAAGCCGCTCGCAAGCCGTTGCGCGCAGGCAATTGTGAAGTGGTGCGCCGCGTTATCACGCGCTCGGCGGAGTCCGTGGGTGAAGACGCCATCGAGGTTTCCCGCGAAGAGTTCGAACGACGCAGAGCCAAAGGGGATTTTGCATTGTCGTGGCAAGCCCATGGGCTGAGTTACGGTATTCCTGTGCGCATAGACCAATGGCTCGCGGAGGGTCGCCATGTGTTGATCAACGGTTCGCGCGGGCACCTGACAGAGGCGCAACTGCGTTATCCCACGCTATTGCCGGTGCTATTGACGGTCAAGGATGAAGCCCTGCGCGAGCGTCTGCTACGGCGGGGGCGAGAGAACCCGGCAGAAGTTGAAGCAAGATTGCGCCGTAATGGGTTGTTTATGGCTGATGATTCAATTAGTAATATTCAGATCCGCCGACTCGATAACTCCGGCGACCTTGCTGGCACCGTCGCCAATCTTCTGAAACTACTGAGCTTCAGCGCAAAACCGGATCGAACTTGATCTTGCGCCCGGCGATCAGCACCAGCACGAACAGTGCGCCGAACACGCCGCAAGCAATCAGGGGCAGGGTGATGATTGTGTCCTCGACCAATGACAGATGAAGGATGCCACTCAGTAAAGCGAGGATGAAAAATCCTGCGGCTGATTTGGACATGCTGTGCTCCTGATGGGGTGATTCAAAATACCAAGCGTTCAAAAGACTGTGTGCGCAGCTGAATAGTCTCCAGGCTTACCTCTTGGCTGACCAAACCGCGTTGATCGCTCATGACTGCCAACTGCGGTGTTTTTTGCAGTTGCAGGTAATGGGGGATGCGTTGAGCAATTGTCGCAACGTCGTTTTCGGGGAAGAAATGAAAACCCACCAGAACCGCCAAAGCGACCGCGTTTGCGACTATAAGAGCGCTGTTCATGGAGCTGACCTCCTGTGTTCTGAGAGAACAGTCGAAGCAGCCCGCATGCCAAAAGTTTAACGGCTATTAAATCCTTTAAAAACAACGAATTAAGATATTTCTGCAAAATTCCCACATTGCAATTTGCAATGATGGCATTTTGCGGTGATGCAATTTGCACGGTAAACAAAGCCACGCTACCGTGAGGCGTCTGCCTACACTTAAAAAGCCCTACGGACGACATGACAAAAGCGGGCCTGCCCGTTAACATGCACGCCGTCCATCGCTGCGCATTCCTTTGCGGGCGACTTGTGTCTCAGTAGCTCAATTGGATAGAGCATCCCCCTCCTAAGGGGAAGGTTGGCAGTTCGAACCTGCCCTGGGACACCATATTTTACGGGCCTCTCCAGCCATATCCCTGACAGTTAGATTTTTTCGTGACAGCAGGGTGGCAGCAGCAGGTAGAAAAAAGCCCCGCACAGGATGACCTGGCGGGGCTTTTTCGTGAACGTCCAAAGGGAGAAGGTCGTCATGGCAGAACCGAGTGAATTCGTCATAACCGCGATTACATCCTCCCTGGGTACCGCGGGGCTGATAGCAATTTTGGGTTGGCTCTTTAGGACGTGGCTTAGTGAGCGTCTCAAAGCTGGCCTCAAGCACCACTATGATCACCAGCTCGAGCAACTGAAGGCTGAATTGAAGGGGCAAGGTGAAGCTAACCTCACTCTTTTAAAGTCAGAAGTCGACCGTCAAGCTGAGCAGCTTCGAATAGCTGCATCCTCTTTCTCAGAGGTGCAAAAGGCGACGATCGTCCGCAAAATCGAAGCTGTCGACGCCCTCTGGATCGGAGTTCTTAGCGCGCGCAAGGCCTTTCCCCCGATAATTGTACTTACCGACGCCCTTACACGGTCGGAGATCATGAATCTTTACTCTGGTGAAATGAGGGGAGAGCTTCTCGGCTTAAAATTCGGGATGGTTACCGAATTTTTCGGAGATCTGGCTAAATATCGCCCGTTTTTGGGAGAGGTTGTGTGGGCTCATTTTGCTACCTATCACGCCCTCCTCAGCCGTATCGTTTACTTGTTTATTCAGGGAAAAACGGACCAGACGAAAATGGTTTGGTACGAAGATGAGACTATAAAGCGGCTGGTTCGGAGCGTATTCGGAGAGGGTAAGTCAGAGGATTTCGAGCACTTATCCAACAGCCGATTGACCTGGATGAATGGTCAATTCGATTCAATGCTACTGAATTCCATTGACCACCTGCTCAGTGGCAAGGCGTTCGGGGCAGAGTCTTTGGCTCACGCTCAGCATACGCTCGGCCTTTTATCTTCAAAGGCAACTTGAATCCCTAATACGCAATACCGTTGTAGTGGAGCAACTGGCGTGCCGCGCCGTCGCACGTATGCCTAGACCGGCACGGAGAAGCTCGGTAACTCGCTTGTGTAGGTCAGCATCAACTGGCCGCCCCAGGTACTTGCCGGCGGCCTTGGCTTTCTCGATACCCTGCGCTTGGCGCTCGCGTCGCTGCTCGTAATCCTTTCGAGCAATAGCGGCCATCATTTCCACCAACATCGAGTTAATCGCCCCCAGCATTCGCCCTGTGAACTCGTCGCCTTTGGTGTCCTGCATTCCCTGGTGGCTGGTCGGCAGATCAAGCGCGACGATGCGCAGGCCCTTGGAGTCGATGGCAGCCTTGAGCCTTTGCCAGTCCTCCACAGGGAGGCGGGATAGGCGGTCTATCGACTCCACCAGCAGCACGTCACCTTTGCGCGCATCTTTCAGCAGGCGCAGCAACTCCGGCCGGTCAGCGGTGGCACCGCTGGCGTTCTCCAGGTATGCGCTGGCGATGACCTTATTATGGTCGCTGGCGAACTGCTCAAGCGAGGCTCGGGCGCGGCCAGCGTCTTGCTCTTCGGTGGAGGCTCGGAGGTATGCGCGGATGAACATGATGGGTGCCTGTATCAGTTAGGGCGTTCTACTAATACTGTTGCACTTTGGGTGTTCCTTATCAAGCGGAAAGCCTGAAAAAGATAAAATAAGCCTGTATCTGGATAGGCATACCATGGAGAACACCCTATGCAGCAAGTATCAAGGCTGTGTGATGCTTCCGGCCTCTCGCTTGATAAAAAAATTACTATGCTACTGGCGGTCCAAACGCTAGGTTTTGTAAGGTTCTGGTGTGCGCTCAATAACAAGTTGGGTAATTGCACAGATTTGCCCACCCATTTGCATTCCACCTGACCAGTTATTTGCATCGGATTTGACCAGCAAGCCGCATGGCCATGACCGGCAGAGAACGGCCAGGTAGCTGCTCCTCAAACTTGGAGAGTTTCATTGGCACACTTCACGTTCGTCGTCGGCCAACGATATACAAAGGATGACATCTATAGAATCTGCCGCGTTCCGCCGGGCAAGCAGAAGGGCAACTGGAACACGGGCTATACCCAATGGAGCGGCGATTGGTTCATCTTCTGCAATATTGGCACAGCGGGCCGAACGGGTCATGACTATGCAAACCGCTTTGAAGAAGGTCTTCTCCATTGGTACGGGAAGACCGCGTCGCATGTGGGACAGGAATCCATTAAGAGTCTCCTGAGCCGTCAGGGGGGAGTTCATGTGTTCTATCGTACCGACGATAGGAGTCCCTTTAAATACGCTGGCGAGGCAGCCCCGGCTAGCTTTCAACGGACGACGCCCGTACAAATCACTTGGTCATTTCAAGTTGGGGCACCGCAGCACGGATTCACAGGTGCGGCTGCGGCTGAAACACAACCGCAAGCATCTCAAGCGTCAGGCGAATTGCAATTCCCAGAGGAGGTCGCGGGTGCCGCAACCTATGGAGAAGGCGCTGTAAAACAGGTTTCGGTAAACGCATACGAGCGGAGCGCTAAAGCAATTTCAGCGTGCAAAGCACATTACGGCACCGCGTGTGTCATATGCTGCTTCGATTTTGGCAAGGTGTACGGTGAGATTGGTCGCGGCTACATTCACGTCCACCACCTCGTGCAGCTTGCTGATATCGGCAAAGATTACAAGGTGGATCCGGTGAAGGATCTTCGCCCGGTGTGTCCAAACTGCCACTCAATGCTTCATCAGCGTCGACCACCGCTGTCTATCGATGAACTGAAGAAGATGATCGGTCGCAGCTAACCATTCTCTGCAGGCGCGGCGGCCCTATCTGGTCGCGGCCTGAAGGCAATGGTGTTTAGTCGGCAATAGCATCCATGGCACAGCCCTCGAATTGAATGGACGACGCTAGCTCCTTGTAGTGGGTAATGCTCACGGTCTCCTTCTGGCGGTTCTCTGCCAGTCGCGTGAGGCAGAAAGCGACCCACAACGGACGGTCAGCGATTACCGGCTTCATGAGCGAGTTACAGCTGGTTTGTCGACGGAAGGGATAGCAAACAGATACTCGGCAGCAAAGTCCACGAATACGCGGATCTTCGGTGAAAGATGGCGACTGGACGGCCACAACGCCCAGAACTGCCCTTGATCTTCGCTGTGCCCGTCGAGCACCGTTTCCAGGTGCCCCTGGGCGATAGCTTCGCGGGCCAGGAAGTCCGGGACAAATGCGATACCGTGCCCATCCACCACGGCCATCAGCATGGCTTCCATGTTGTTCAATGTCAGGGCGGTTGGCAGGCGTAACTGCGTGAACTGGGGGGCCGAAGACATACTCCAGTCCATTATTTTACCCGTCGTGACAAATCGGTAACGCAAGCACTCGTGACGCTCCAGGTCGCTGATAGTGACGGGCCGTCCCTTACGCTGCAAATAGTCAGGCGATGCGCACAGGACAAACTTAAAAGGCCCCAGCTTGCGGGCCATCAGCTTGGAGTCGGCCTGCCCGCCGCTGCGAATCACCACGTCAAAGCCTTCATCAATCACATCCACCAACTGGTCGTTGAAGTCCAGTTCCAGCTCAATCTCCGGATAGGCTTTGCGGAACCGCGCCATATGGGGCAAGAGAAAGCGATAACCGATGGTGGGCAAGCTGACGCGTAACTTTCCACGGGGTTCCTGTGTGGCATGGGAAAGCATCGCTCGGGCATCTTGAAGATCGTCGAGGATCTTGCGGCAGCGTTCATAGAACAACTGTCCCTCCGCAGTCAGGCTGACTTTGCGGGTGCTGCGGTGCAATAACCGCACATTCAGCGAAGCCTCAAGTTTGGCGACGTTTTTGCCTACGGCCGAGGCAGAAATCCCCAACGCCCTGGCGGCGCTGATGAAACTGAGCGCCTCGGCGGTTTTTACGAATGAGATCACCCCACTAAGACTGTCCACAACTCGATTACATCCTTTTAGTTCACTATAAGTGGAATAAGAGCCAGTTTATCTTCAATTGTATCCTAACTAGAGTGTACGAACGATCGCGCGCCTCGGCCTGGACAGCACGGATACTTCATAGATATGCAGGGAATCACCTAATGAACTCAGCTACCGAACCGCTGCCGGCCCATGGCCGGCACTCCATATTGGCTGCAATTTGCCTCGCCGCCTTGGTATTGCCCATGAGCTTTACCGGCGGGGCAGTGGCCACGCCGTTCATTGGTCAAACCTTTGATGCCCATCCCACGGAACTGGCCTGGATCACCAATGCCTTCATGCTTAGCTTCGGCAGCCTGCTGATGGCCGCCGGCACCCTCGCTGACCTCTACGGACGCAAGCGACTGTTCATGTGCGGCATGGCGTTGTTTGCACTGGTGTCGACCCTGTTGGCGGCGGTCCCCGATATTTTCTGGCTGGACCTGTTGCGTGGCGTGCAAGGCATTGCCGCGGCGGCAGCCCTGGCCAGCGGATCGGCGGCGTTGGCACAGGAGTTTGATGGGCATGCCAGAACTCGTACTTTCAGCCTTCTGGGCACCACTTTCGGGGTTGGCCTGGCCTTCGGTCCGTTGTTATCGGGGTTGCTGATCGAGTACTTGGGCTGGCGCGCAATTTTCCTTTTCACGGCCCTGCTCGCCATCCTTTCCTTGATATTTGCCCTGCCGAAAATGCGCGAAAGCCGCGACCCGCAAGCACAGCGACTGGATACGCCCGGCGTGCTGACGTTTTCCGGCCTGCTGATCATGTTTACCACGGCGGTGATCCTGACACCTGAGCAAGGCTGGGGCTCGCCGGTCATCCATGTACTGCTTGGAACGTCGGCGGTCTTTTTGCTGCTGTTTATCATTGTTTAGAATCGGGCAAAACATCCGATGCTGGAACTGGGGCTATTTTTGTTTCCACGCTTTGTCGGTGTACAGATCCTGCCGATCGGCACCTGCTATTGCTACATCGTCTTGATCGTATTGCTGCCGTTTAGGTTTATCGGCGTAGAAGGGGCCAGTGCCTTTGAAGCGGGGCTGATGATGTTGGCACTCTCTGCCCCGATGCTGATTGTCCCGATCATTGCCGCGTCGCTAACTCGCTGGTTGTCGGCGGGCGTACTCTGCGCAATCGGCTTCGTGATCGCAGCGGCCGGGCTCTACTGGCTGAGTACGATCCCGGTCGGCACGCACGCGCAGATCATCGCGGCCATGCTGCTGACCGGTATCGGTACAGGCCTGCCCTGGGGCTTGATGGATGGTTTGTCGATCAGCGTGATCCCCAAGGAACGGGCGGGGATGGCCGCCGGTATTTTCAACACGACGCGGGTGGCCAGCGAGGGTGTCGCCCTGGCGATCACTGTTGCGGTGCTGACGGCTCTGGTCGCACACCATCTGAGCATCAGTACCTTGGTCAAACTGTCCGCCGTTGACTATTCAACTATTGCTTGCGCTCTTTCCTGAGTACCGGCTGCACCTCGCTTCATCTCTGTGTTGCTCCGATGTATTCACCACTAATCGCAGCGCGAGAGGGGACAGTTGTGCGCGGTATTGCAGGTTCGTTGGGACATCAGACGAAAGGCTTACTGATCATTCAAATGAATGAGGCTGGGTATTTGCCGCGAACTACACTCAAACCGTCAAAATGCCATTAACTCTAGAGGGGTTTGCTCATGGCCACTGTAAATGGCAATGATAATGCCAATATCCTGACGGGTAGCGCCAGCAATGACACCCTCAATGGCCTGGGCGGTAACGACACACTCTACGGCAACGGTGGTGACGATACGCTGGACGGCGGCACTGGTAATGACCTGCTTGTTGGTGGACGCGGCAGCGATACTTATCGGTTCGGCCAGGGCTATGGCTTCGATGTGATCGACAATTCCGGTGGCGTCAACAACGACGTCGACACCCTCCTGCTGACCAACCTCAATGCCAACCAGATCCGCCTGACCCGCATCGGCAACGATCTGGTGCTCAGCGTTTTGGCAAGTGGCGAGACCCTCACCGTGAGCCAGAACTTTCTCGATGCGGATCACGCGATCGACCGAATCCAGTTCGCTGATGGCAGCCGTTGGAGTGCCAGCGTGGTGCTGGCCAATCTCTATTACCCGCCCGTCGTGCCGACCGATGGCGCCGACGTGATCAACGGTAATCCCACCGATGACAGTCTCCTCGGCCTGGGTGGAGACGATACGCTGTATGGCAACGGCGGTAATGACACGCTGGACGGCGGCAGCGACAACGACCGCATGGAAGGCGGCGTGGGCAATGACACTTATGTGGTTGATGCCGCCGGTGATGTGGTGGTGGAGGCCAACAACGCCGGCGATGATCTGGTCCAGGCCAGTATCAGCTACACCTTGGGTAACAACGTCGAGCGCCTGACTCTGACCGGCAGCGCCAACATCAATGGCGTCGGTAACTCGCTGGCCAACAGCCTGATCGGCAACGCCGGTAATAACCTGCTTGACGGCGGTGCTGGCACCGACAGCATGGCGGGCGGCAGCGGTGACGATACCTACATCGTCGATCAGAGTGGCGACAGCGTGTCCGAACTGGCAGGTGGCGGTAACGATACTGTCCGCGCTTCGCTGAACTACAGCCTGGGCGCCAACCTGGAAAATCTCGAACTCACCGGCAAAAGTAATCTCAATGGCACCGGCAATGCCCTGGCCAACCAGCTGACCGGCAACACCGGCAATAACCTCCTCGATGGTGGTACCGGTGATGACTTTCTCGCCGGCCGCCGCGGCAACGACACCTACCTCTATGGCACCAACTATGGCAACGACGTGATCGATAACAGCGGCGGTGCCAACGCCGACGTCGATACCGTGCAACTGGTGGGGCTCAACAGTAACAACGTGCGCTTCGTGCACACCGGCAATGACCTGCAGATGGTGGTGCTGGCGACCTCACAGACCCTGACCCTGAAAAACTTTTATCTGGGCACCGATTACGAGATCGACCAGCTTCGCTTCGGCAACAACGTGGTCTGGAACACCGCCGCCCTCAAGGCCGCGGCTACCAGCCCAGGCAACGTCGCGCCGACCTCCACCAACGACAGCCAGACCACCCTGGAGGACACGCTGGTCATCTTAGGCAGCGCCGACTTCGGCACCTACAGCGACCCGGAAAATACCCCGCTGGCCGCGGTGAAAATCACCAGCCTGCCGCTGCTCGGCAGCCTGCAGTACAACAACGGCAGTGCCTGGGTCGCGGTGGTTCAGGACCAGGTCATCAGTAAGGCCGACCTTGACGCCGGCAAACTGCAATTCGTCCCGGCCCTCAATGGTAATGGCAACGGCTACGTCAGCATCGGCTTCAAGGTCAGCGACGGCACGGCCTTCGCGGTCAATGCCAATATCCTGAGTGTCAATGTGACGCCGGTCAATGATGCGCCGACCGTATCGGGGCCGGTTAGTTTGCCGGACGGCGTGGAGGACAGCGCCTACACCTTCACTGCTGCCCAGTTGCTGGCCAACGCCAGCGACGTCGATATCGGCGACAGCCTGAGCGTGCAGAGTGTCAGCGTCAACCCGGCCGACGGCTCGATCACCGCCAACCCCGACGGTAGCTGGACCTTCACCCCGACGCTGGATCGCAACGGCCTGGTGAATTTTGCACTAGTGATTGCCGACAGCGCTGGCGCGACGGTTGCCACTTCGGCCAACCTCAGTCTCGCGCCGGTTGACGATGCACCCTCCGCAGTGGCCACGGTGACCGCGCTGAGCGATGACAGCGGCACCGCCGGCGACTTCATCACTAACTTCGAAACCCAGACCGTGAGCGGCACTTACACCGGCATACTGAACAGCGGCGAGACCATCCAGGTCTCCGCCGATGGTGGCACCACCTGGGTCAATGCGGCGGCCGATAGCGCCACCCATAGCTGGATCGCCAGCGACGTCACCCTCATCAGCAGCGGCACCGGCTTGCTGGTCCAGACCATCAATGCCGCCGGCAACAGCCAAGCCGGCACCGGCCACAGCTACTCCCTCGATACCAGCGCCGATGTCGGTAACGACCTGAGGGTCATGCTCGACGACAGCCTGATCAACAACGCCGAAAAGACCGCGGTTGCCTACACGGTTACTGGCCTCGACGCGGACGCCAGCGCCACAATCACCTTCAGCGACACGAGCAATCACCACGTGGTCGGCGTCAACGGCAGCGTCGACCTGTCGAGTCTGAGCGATGGCCCGATCAGCGTGTCGATCGTCGCCACCGATGTTGCGGGCAACAGCGCCAGCAACCTGACTAACAGCCTGACTAAAAGTCTGACGTTCGATGATATTCCACATGGTTCGTTGAGTACGCAGTACGCGGGTCTTGGCGTCACCGTGTCTGGCGCCATAAATATTAATGCTGCTGATTCCGTATGGCCTGCTAACTCAGGAACGAACATCTCCTATGCTCCATCGGGTTTGATGACCTTCACCTTCGATTTGGCCATTACCGGCAATATCCAAACGGTGTCGGCCTATGTTTCGGGTTCACAGGATACCGGCCTCTTTGCTTACAACGCCGCGGGCGCGCTAGTAGGGCAAGCGCTGTTGCCGCTTGGGGCTCCATCTAATACCCTGCTGACCGTGACCTCCGCTGGCAGCCCGATCACGCGGCTGGAGATCCACGACGGGGGCACAACCTTCGCAGTGGATGACCTTATCTTCAGGAGCGCCGGCAGCCTGACGCTCGACACCACCGCCGACACGGGCGGCGACCTGACGGTTACGCTGGCCGATTCCCTTATCAATAACGTCGAGAAAACGGCGGTCGCCTACACGGTTACCGGCCTCGATGCGGACGCCAGCGCCACCGTCAGTTTCAGCGATGGCAGCCAAAGCGTCGTCGGCGTCAACGGCAGCGCCGACCTGTCCAGTCTGAGCGATGGCCCGATCAACGTGTCGATCGTCGCCACCGATGTCGTCGGCAACAGCGCCAGCAACAGCGGCCCGACTACCACTCTGACGTTCGATGAGTATGCAAATGGTACTCCGTTGACGTCGCAGTACCAGGGTCTTGGCGTCATCTTGTCTGGCTGCACAACTCTTGATGCTATTTTTTCCCCATGGCCTGCTTCCTCAGGATCGAACCTCTCCTCAGCTCCAACGGGATTAATGACCTTCACCTTCGATTTGGCCATTACCGGCAATATCCAATCGGTGTCGGCCTATGTTTCGGGTTCAACGAGTATCGGCCTCTATGCTTACAACGCCTCAGGCGTGCTGGTAGGGCAAGCATCGACGCCTGGGGCAACAAATAATATGCTGATGAGCGTGACCTCCCCGGGCGACCCGATCGCGTTTCTGGCGATCCACGACGGGGGCTCGAACTTCGCGGTGGATGATCTTACCTTCACGAGCGCCGGCAGCCTGACACTCGACACCACCGCCGACATGAGCGGCGACCTGACGGTCACGCTGGCCGATTCCCTTATCAACAACGCCGAGAAAACGGCGGTCGCCTACACGGTTACCGGCCTCGACGCGGACGCCAGCGCCACCGTCAGTTTCAGCGATGGCAGCCAAAGCGTCGTCGGCGTCGACGGCAGCGCCGACCTGTCCAGCCTGAGCGATGGCCCGATCAATGTGTCGGTAACGGCCAGCGACACGGCCGGCAACACCGTCAATGGCACCGGCAGCACACTCACCCTCGATACTACCGCGCCGCTGGTGAGCGGCCCGGTGACCTTGGCCGCTGGCAGTGAAGACTCCGCCTATACCCAGACCGTCAGCGAGTCACTGGCCAATGTCAGCGGTGCGCAGCATGAGACGGCAGGCGCGCATCTTGTATTCAACCAGGATGACCACACGCTCTATTACGATGCCGAGGGCGCAGCCAATGGCAACGCCGTCGCGGTGTTGACCCTGACCGGAGTAGCGACTCTGACGGCGAACGATGTGCAGCTGTACGTCTAAGATGCCGGGGGTTGCAGGACAAACAAGTCCTCAACCCCCGATCAGCCGAGTAAAGAGGTTGATCAGTTGCGCCTGGCGGGGGGGCCGGTTTTGCGAAACAGTGCACGCAGCTGGGTCCGCACGGTGTTAGAGACGTTCAGGCGCGCGGCGCAGCCTTCCAGGGTCAGATGAGATACACCTCTTTGAACGCTGCTTTTTCCAGGCAGTTGCCAGACTTAAGCAGGAAAGGCGTACCCAAACGATGTTCAGTGAAAATGAATAGGACAAATTAACTGACAATTTCGGCATGGTTGTAGCGGACGATTTCTTCAACGACGGCGGAAGCTCGACAGATAAACCGTGAACGAGACGACCAAGTTTACTCACAGATTTTGGACACTGCGACTGACTCCTTTTGGCCGATTCTGTTGAAAAAGTCGGTCCGCCCAAACTGCCTGATCATTGACCGGTGAAAACGCCTTTTTTGCACGCTTCTACGTGAAATCTGAATCCGGAAGCCTCTGCTCAAAGTAAAGATTTCAATCTCAGACGCGCACTTTTCCGTTGAGCAAACCATGGCCGACTTTTTCAACAGAATCGGCCGTTTTCTGCCCGTCGCGAATGGCAGAAAACCCATAGCAGTCCTTCACGTCCGGCGGCAGTCGGCAGTCGGCTCGGCCAGACTAGCTCGGGCTAACCAGATGAGCCTAGAGGCCCTATCGGAAGCGTCGCCTCCCCCCAAATTCGCTTGAAGAACCCGCACGTCATTGCCATCCTTGATCCATCGTGTTTAAAGGAACTGGTAGATGAGTGAGGCGAAGGACGACCGGGTCGAGTTCAGCATGCCCACAAAAAAAGTGCTGGCCGGCAGAGCGGGGTACATCTGCTCGCACTATGACTGCCTGCGGAATACCAAGGCCCCAGGGCAGAGCAAGAAAAGGAAGGATGGCCTCATCGGCACAGGTGTGGCCGCTCACATTTATGCCGCTTCTGAGAATGGTCCTAGACCTCCAGTTGGCATGACTGAGGAGGAGATCAAAGACCAATCCAACGGCACCTGGATGTGTATTTACTGCAGCGACTTGATCGACAAGTTCCGCTGGGAATACCCTGCCCCGCGTATTCATGAGATGAAGCGTGTAAGGGAGTTTGCCCAGCATCTCACCGTTACCCAGTTTGATGCCGCCTATCTGGTTCGATGGATGGGCGTTCAGCGGTTTGATCAGATCGTTCGGGACCATCTTCCTGATTTGGTGGTAGCCTCGATTATCGAGAAGATCCGTGAGGTCGGAAAGCGCTTTATCGGCGACCTCTGTTTGGACGCTCATCCGATCGCGAAGCCCCCGTCCTCATTCTCCCGAAAGCCCCTTCCAATCGTGATTCAGCAAGTTGGGCGTTCTGATCAGACTGCCATTATCACCACGGCGATTGCCAGCGAATACCGATGGGCCACCGAGATTGCCACGCAGTTCAACCAGAGACTGTATGAGGCCGGCACCTACGACGTCAGGCTGATCGATTATGGCCAGGTCAGCATATCGGCACGCGTTCCTGAGACGGGGGAGCTAGCGTTGGAGGCTGTTGATCTTAAGGCGACGATCATGTGCAAGTACAACCCGACATCATCTCAGGGCGATGTCTTCCTCCGGGCGAGCACGGTAGGGGGCGTAAAGTGGTTGATGGAGATCAACGGCCGACCTGACGCTTTCACCATCGCCAGCGAAATGAAGCTTGGTACCTACTACTGGCCGGAGAGCACCCGGCAACCGCCCACTCTGTTCCGTGAGCGCGAAGCATTCGAGAGCTACGCGACTCTCATCGACAGAATTGCGGCGGGATGGGACATCGTTGGGCGGATAGGTCTACGTAGTACTGAGGAGCGCATCAAGGATAATCTCCACCCAGGAGTCTTCGGGATCAGCCTGGTGCACAGCCAAGATCGGCTGCAGGAAGTGCAGAGAGCATGCAGGAAGGTACGACTCGCCTACGAGCTAGCAGACAAGTGGGGCGTTGAGGTTTACATCGGCAACCTGCTCGATCTACGCATTGATGCCGCTACGTTTCGGGAGGCAGTGGACCGCATCATGGAAGGAGGTCCCGGTCTGACTCACGCGATAGGAGACCAGCTTTGGCTTAGCGATGACCAACGCCGGTGCCTGGTCGTCGAGTACAACTGCGCCAGGATTGGGATCAGCGAACGATTCGTTTCGCAGCCGCTCACAGACGGAGGTGCATCCTTGATGTCGAGAGGCCATTTCGCATGAGCGGAGGCCTCAAACTTTAGCGGCCACAGCGGCTACTGATGGATAGACGGTTCTGGCCGATTGCTGCCTGTCGCGAATGGCTCAGAATGGCCGCTCTCTGTCGCTCGTCTCTTGTGCGCGCATTGGTCAACCGGATGCAAACGGTGGTCACCACGAATGCAAATGACTGGTCAGTAGTAATGCAATTTGGTGGTCATGTGCGATGCAATTACGCAACAAGCAGCTGATGTCGACGGGCGGCCCGCCGAGCGCAGTGACCACCACCAGCGACCCACTTCACACGGTGCTTTGGACATAAAACCTAATGTTTCCCAGATTACCCAACGAAGCATTGGGTCGTTCTCCAATGTCAAGTTGCATGCGTGAACCAAGAGGTTTCGAGGCTCGAAACTCCCGCTATGGTTTACACCCCATCAGCGTCCTCCAGCGTGATAGGGGTTATACGGCAGTCAGCTCTTGCCATTGCTTCACGCAAAAGACCTCAAGATCAAGCACATGATGAATGGCTCTACTACTGCTTACCTGCGGATGACAATGCTGGAGGCGTGCCTAATTACGAGGGATGGGGTTGAAATTGAACTTCTAGCCTTTGGACAAGAGCGAGAATTTTGCTGGTCAACGAAAGGACGCGGATGCGCGCCGCAACCTCTTCGATTTGCACGTGACCCAACAAGAGCCGGATCGCCAAAAAAGTACTGCACTACATGGTTTCGAATTGAACAGCGGGCTTTCACTTCCGTCTATCCATACTTGGTCTGTGGACGGCACAAGACATCTCTCCACATATGGCCAAGGTATTTCTCCACATATATCTCCTGGCCAACGCCATCCCGAGCGACCAACCAGAAAATGTTTCCCCTAAAAAATAGGCCAAAGACAAGATTTTTCTCTAGATATAGAGATTTTTTTAAGAAATTTATCTATTTAGTAGTTCTGCACACTTTGTACACGGACGGCACAAGACATCTCCCCACATATGGACAAGGAATTTCTCCACATATAGAGACTGGACGCCATGCCGTTCAGAGGCTCCATTGCGTCTAGAGGGCAGTGAGATAATTGCTAGAGAGCCAGGTGTGTTCCATCACTCAAAGCCCTTGCGCTGTAAGCGCTTGCTGAAGTCGCGTTACGTAACCTAGGCAGGCAGAAAACAGCGAAGTGCCGACATAGTCGTAAACTGACCGTGAGGGATCAGCCCATTTGCTATGCTGGCGTAATGATTAGCTCAGGGGCCCACCCATGCTTACTCTCCATTTGCCACCCGATCTTGAAGAACGCCTTCAAAAGCTCGCTAAAGCTACTGGCAGGTCCACAGCTTTTTACGTCACCCAAGCCATTGCGCTACATCTCGACGATATTGAAGATTTGAGTATCGCAGAGCGGCGTCTGCTTGATATTCGAGCCGGTAGCTCAGAGACAATACCTTTAGAGCAGGTGCTAACGCATAGGCGCGGGCGATAACGCACGCCTTCGGGCAGCTTTGCTGCAAGGGCGGTAATCGATAACTCAGCAGTCATTCGACAAGTGTTGTGATCAGGCGTAAGTTGAAGTCGTTGCGAAGAGCAGGTCTGAATTCCTAACGCCAGCTGAGTGGGGCTGGTATCGGCGTCAGAAGGTACCTCTAGCAACCCCCACAAACCCCGGCCTTGCCCGGGGTTTTGCGTTTCTGGCGTTACGCTTTGTCGCGCAGTTCGAAGTGGTAGCGGTGATGGCGCCCGTCTTTTTTCTCGCGGACCACAACGCCCACCGCAACGGCTTTGCTACCAATGCACATAGCGCCGATGAGCACCCGCGTCTGGTTGAGTTCGCCCTCTTGGGTATAGCTGTAACCATTGAGCTTGAGCAAGCCGGAATACTGGCCATTCGATCATCGAGCCAATAGGTCAAACTTCAGTCTCAATCAAATGACCGGAGGGTCAATCATGAGCGATGCTCAGCAAGCACAGGCAGATATCCTAGCGTTGTCCGTCGCTGTTTTGAAGGCGCGCGCCGCAGTCGTTGACGCGGGTGGGTATGATGAAACTATCGACCAGCTCCGATTCGCTTTTGACGATGCTGGGGGCGATATTCGCGCATTCAAAAAAGGGGTTCTGGACGATCTGGAAGTTAGGCGCAAGGTTGCTCAACAGGCGCGTAAAGTCGAAAGCGAGACTGCTCACCGTCTGCTTAATGATGAGGTTGCGATGGCTGAAAGGGTTAACTCCCGGGAGCTCGATGCCGAGGCGGAGCACCTCGAGCTTAAGTGCAGGGTGGCGAGTTCTGAGTACCAGCGCAAGTTCGCCGCTTTAATTAAAACCGGTTTGACCGAATCTCAGGTATTGGCCGCTATCGGACCGGAGCCAGATGTTAAGGCGCTGACTTTGCGAGCGCAGGAGTTGCGGCATAATGCTGAAGGTCGCCGTCAAGCCATTCGCGAGACAGCCCAAATGTTAGCCCGTATCGAAGCCTTGCCGCAGCGTATAGCTGCGGGGCACTCAGCTTAATGGCAATTCGGATTGATCCCCAAGCTGAGAGTACGTTGGCAGCTCAGTTGGGTAGGAGGCTTAAGCTTGCCAGGGCAGCGGCAGGAATGACTCTTGATGATGCTAGGAAAGCTTTAAGTCAGCGGAATCTTGGACAGGTCTGCCAACATGAAAAAGGCCGCCGCTTGCCTGGCACCCTTCAGATTCTGCGGTATGCCAGCCTGTATGGTGTGAGTGCAGATTTTCTGCTCGGATTGACGGGTGTGCCAACACGCCGACCGACGCCTGAGAATGTTCCCAGCGCGGCAATCGCTGGCGCTGTTCAGAGGGGCATGACCGAGTCACTTGAGTCGCTAACACACCTTACGGCGAACCGCGTTGGCGTATTGATGGTCGGCTTCGGTCAAGATAGGGTTGGGCTGCGCAAGGCACTCGAAATCGCTAGGCAAGCCAGCGAAACCCTTGCTCGCATTCGAGCGCGACATTCCCAGTTTGATGACCGGATCTGTGGTGGTGCAAAGCTGGTCACTTTGCTAGGTCAGCTCTCGACAGCCGCGGTTGAGTTTAGCGTCCGTGAAAGACGTGAACGTCTTGAGCTGGGGGATATCGAAACTGCTGTACTTAGGCCCACGCGATTCGGGTTTTGTGATTGACGAAAGCTAATGCTCAAGCGGAGTGCTCAGTGCTTTGGTAATAAAACCTAATGTTTCCCAGATTACTCAGTGAGGCTTCTGGGTCGTTTTCCAACGTCAAGTTACTTGCGCGAACCAAGAGGTTTCGAGGCACGAACCCCCGCTATGGTTGTAACCGTCCGGCCAAGTCACCTATGCCTATTTGAAGGACGTCCTCACGCGGCTGCCTACGCAGCGGGCGAGTGAAATCGATCAGTTGCTGCCACACAGGTGGCAAGGTTTCACCCTTCTTGCCCACAGCCGGCCTATTGCCTAACTCGTTTGCTCACATAGCAATTTTCTGCCACTCCGTTTGGCTAGAACCATGAGCGTTAGCCCGACGAGAACAGGCGGAATGCTCAACAGTTGGCCAACGTTTAGTGGCAGGGAATAGTCATAGCTGGCTTGGTGCATCTTGGTGAATTCAAGCAGGAATCTCGCCGAGAAAACTGCTGACAAAAACAACCCGCTCAGGAACCCCGGTTCCAGGGGGGCGCGGCGTTTCTGGTACAGCAAGAACATCAGCAAAAACATTACAAGATAGACGCATGCTTCATAGAGTTGTGTGGGGTGCCTAGGCAGCGTATCAATTCGGGAGAATACAATTGCCCACGGAATATCCGTCGGAACACCGGCGATCTCAGAATTGAAGAAATTGCCCACTCTGATCAGGCAGCCGCCCAAAAGAGCTACTATGGCAATCCTGTCCAGCAGCCAGAGATAGCCTATGTCGGAACGACGTCGGCAGAATAGATAGAGGCTAAGGGCGAGTCCAATAGCGCCGCCGTGGCTTGCTAGACCGCCTTTCCAGATGGCTAGGATTTCCGCAGGATTGCTGAAGTAAAACGCTGGATCGTAAAACAGCACGTGCCCAAGCCGGGCGCCGAGCACTGTACCCAAGCCGAGATAGATCAGCAGAGCGTCCAGGTCACCCTCAGGCTTACCTTCTCGTCTGAAGATAAACCTCATGATCGCCATACCGAAGCCAAACGCGGCTGCGAACAGGAGGCCGTACCAGTGGATATCGAGCACTCCGAACCGCATCAGTACAGGGTCGGTGTTCCATACAAAATACTGCTCCATCGCGCAATCTCTCCTTGGCTAGCAGACGCTTCCACTTGCAGTTATCCCGTTCCCTGTAAATCAATGCGCTACAGATGAAGCCTCGTGGGCCGCAAGCTCTGTCACAGAAATCAGTTCGCAACCATACCAGTTCATCGGCCATGGAGCACTTAGCCGCAGGGATCAGGGCAAATGGCATAGAGGTGATTGATAGCTGCCTGAGTCACACAATGTGAGTTGGGCGGACGCTTACCGCGAACCAAGAGGTTTCGAGACACGAAACCCCCGCTGTGGTTTACACCCAAAAGCAGGTGTTTTGGCTGAAAACCCCATCACGCATATAGTTCCTGGTCTTGTTTTTTACTAACATTGAGTCGTCAATTGCCCCCACGGGCCGCCTCTCCTGTAGAGCCCCGTGCGTAGCTCTTCCAGCGATGGGAGATGTCATCAACGGACCATGGAAGGGGCACCCAAATCTGAACGACTGGACGTAGATCTGATTTGCGTAGGCTGGTGTGGCGTCATCACACCGCCCCCAGCGCATCCCCTCCCAACCTCTATCCACGCTGGATTTGAAATCTGACTTGGCGGGCTCCCCGGTTTTGGGGACACCCGTGGGGCTGGAGCAGGCCCTCAAGATACTGGACGAGGAAATACCGCTGATGAGCATTGGTACATTTCAAGGAATGTATTAAGAAAACGCATCACCGCACCTTCGTCCTCTAGAAATAACATCAACTTTTCGTCCTCGAAGTCATCATCCTCCAGACAATCGCAAGCGTGATCCAGAATAAGTTGCCATTGCACATCTTGGTCATAAGTAATGCCAAACGTCACAGCAAGCCAAGCATACTCATCAGGCTCGCCCCCAAAGCCATCCTCCCCCCAGACACGATCCGTCTCCAGTAGAACTGCACTGATTAACGTTTTCCTGCTCATAGTTAGCTCCTGGGATTACCTGACAAAACTGTTAATGGTTGAGCTGGCGTCATGTTGCATGAGGTACAGCTCCTTTTGCTGGGAAGCCGCCACCTTCGCGATCAAACGAATGGAGGCGGACTGTATGCAGGTTGGTCAAGCGGGGCAAAAAAAAACCGGCAGGCGCGAACGCCACCCACAAACAGCCGCCATAACTCGAAACGACAGGCACAAAAAAAGCGCCTGCGTTCTTATGGGGCGCTTGTGCGCCTTTTGCTTTATCGAGTGACCAAAGGGACGATCAGGGGATGATTTTCAACGAGCGCGATCAGCAGAGCATTTGCCTGGACGCAGCCTTGATCCGCTGCGTTGCGCAGGCGTCCCCAGGCGGCTTTGACTTCGGCGCGGGTTGGTTTGGCCTGGTGGCCGCGGAGCTTGGTAGGGGTCGACATGATTTGTCCTCTATGAGCTGTAAAAGCCGTTCAAGGCTCACATTAGGCCTGATCTGAGTGTATATCCAGTGCTTTTAGGGTGCACCTAAGGTGCTACACGTAACCGGATTAAATGGGACTGAAATAGTTGGTTTGCAGCAGGTCGAGGAGGGCGTTTTTGTTGCAGTAAGTCGGAGTGAGGCAAAGTGATACGAATAGCTTCTATAGGGCGGCGCACTACCCTGCAACAGGGTGGTGGTGGTGGTGGTGGTGGTGGTGGTGGTGGTGGTGGTGGTGGTGGTGGTGGGAGTTGGCTGGATGTCAGAATTTCCGACAACAACCTGGCCTCCCATTTCGGTAGGGCAGGTGTCGCGACACGTTTGACGAGTTATGAAAACGTGTCGCGGAGCTGACCGAGGCAAAGTGAGAAAATCCCACTTTGGTCCGGATGGCTCAAATGTGAGCCTGGATCACAATTGAATCACGCCTGCTCCAGCCTGCTGTCAGGTACGTGGCCGGCCCGAGGTTGAAAGCTCCGTGATTCCGTCCCTGATGAACTCCAGGTTTTCATCCAGCGTGGCAAGCGCGCAGCGCACGTTGTCGGCGATGTCGGCCGATCCGCGCTGCTCTACCCAATTGGAAAGCTCCTCCACTGCGGCACGCAGGGCGATCTGGTTTTGATTCTGTGCGTTGAGTAAGCCGGCGATCAGAGTGTTGTTCATTGCATCCCTCCATGTGAACTCGAAGAGTAGCAGGGACGGTTTGCGACGAAAGCGTCGACGTTATTCAGTCCATTATTTGGGCATGCAGAGATCCTGGGCTAGCGTCATGAGTGCAGGGCAAATGGTTGGCCTGCCGATGAACTTCTTGCTCAAAGGAACGACGATGGAACGCTATGGGAATCTGGGAGGTGACTCAAATGTGGCCGCATTTGAGATAGGGAACGGGTCTATCACAGTTGAATTCAATGACCGGTCGCAGTACCTGTACACAAATCAAAGTGCAGGACCTGGATCTATCTCGGAAATGCATCGATTGGCGAGAGCCGGTAGAGGGCTAAATAGCTACATTTCGCGCGTAGTTAGGAAAGGCTACGCAAGGAAGATCCGCTAAGAAGTGGAGTGCGCGACACGTTTTGCGAATTTTGAAAACGTGTCGCGGAAAAGGTGCCGAGGCAATGTGAGGAAATCCCACCTCGAGTTGGATGGGCCAAAGGTGAGCCACGATCACAATTGCGCTACGCCTGCTTCAACCTGCTGTTAGGCGTGTGAGCTGCCCGGCGTGGATAGCTTTGCGATGCCGAGCCTGATGAAGTCCAGATTATCGTCCAGGGTGGCAAGCGCGCCGCGCACATTGTCGGCGATATCTGCTGAGCCGCAGGCTTCGACCCAATTGGATAGTTCCTCTACAGCGGCGCCCAGGGCGATCTGGTTTTGATTTCGTGATCGAGCGCGGCCATGAGCTGGATCTGTCTAGGGTCTGTCAAGAATTCACTCATGCTCGCCTAGCGAATGCGGCCGCGCAACTTCAACATTTCTCAACAGGCAATTTGGTCCGACTCGGCCCATTTGGTCTGTCTCGACGCGCACTGTGTGGCTTCAACACACTGTGTAAAAAATGACGTGGCGTTTACTACGCGCTCGTCGGGCCGGGACGATAAGCCAGCGCATCTCAAATTTAATAATTGGCTGCGACATATCGCCACGCTGCCAATGGCGCCGCCCACCGCGAAAGGATCGCTTCAAGCGAGAGTCGATTTCGCAAGCTTACGATTTCGCAAGCTTTTTTATTTTGAAGGCGCTGGCGTATGATGCGCCATCATTGCGGCGTACCTTAATCGCTCACCAACCGAGATGGATTTCGATGAAATTTTCGGAACTGACACTACCGGCGGTGTCATATGTGTTGTAAAGTCGGCCCCGTCATCGCAGACCTGCGTTCGCGGAAAGCGGGTGTAAGGTGTGGTGAAATGAGAAGCATTCTTGAAGGATTTGGTTTCACGATCAAGGAAGGAAAGACGCCTGGGCACAAGGTTTTTTTTCACCACGATCTGAAGGAATTTACGTCCTCAAGCTACAATTGTGGACATGGAAAGGATTCGATCATCAAGACCCCTTACGTGGTCAAGGTGATAAGGGTTTTGAGTGACTTTCAGGACCTTCTCGACAAACTGGAGAGAAATAAATGATTAATGCAAGCAGCTACTCCATCGAAATTCGTAGAGGGAATTTTGAAGGCGAGGAGTGCTTCCAAGCGCGCGTTAAAGAAATTCCTTATCTGGAAGAATATGCCGATACCCATGAGGAGGCATATGCGCTGGTTATTGATAGTATTGAGCAAACAGCTTTAGAAATGGAAGCGTCGGGTAAAACAATGCCGCCGCCGATTTCCACCGTTGAAGATTATAGCGGCAGGATGACATTGCGTCTCCCAAAAACACTGCATCGTTATCTAACTCATGTCGCTGAAAGCGAAGATGTAAGTTTAAATTCGTTAGTAGTTTCAGTGCTGTCCGATTTTCACGGGTTTGATGTTGGTCAGGATGCGGGAAGCAGGGGTTACTATCAGAGCGTGGCGATGAGTTATGCGGTATCTAACGCGCATATTGAGCGTAAGACTGTGCGACAGTCTGCGCTGCGTGTTGTGGGCGGTAAGAGCTATTCGCCGGCAGAAGCAGCATGAGTACTGATGCGCTCAATAAGGCCATAGCTTCGCTGAAGCTAGTTGATATTTTTATAAAAGACTCTACATCTAGTCTCGGTAATGATTTTGACCCCAAGTTTGATGCTCGCAGTGAGCGTTTGAGTTTTCAGACTAAAAACTTTATCACGGCTTCTGCCGTTATAGAGGCTGAAGCCGAGGATGGTCCGTTCAGAATGTTTCGAGTTACTTCTGAACTGGGGGTTAGAATTATTTGCAAAGATGACGTAGATAAGAAAGATGACGATATTGAGGTTCTAGCGCTGGTCGAAGCTACGATGGAGGCTGATTACGATATCGTAGATTATGCTATTGCCGAGGATCAAGAAGCTCTCGATGCTTTCGCTCTTAAGAACGTCTCTTATCACGTGTGGCCTTATTGGCGAGAATACGTCACATCTCAGCTTCAACGCATGAATATGCCAAAGTTAGTGCTTCCCATGCGACTCAGAGCTAAAAACGATGAATAACCCTGCTGAGGCAGGGTTTTTTGTTTTTGGCTACGGTGGCTCGAGCGCAGGGTAAAGACGCGATTGGCGCTTGCTATCTGCGCGCAACGGCAGATGCCCGATAGTCGCAGCGACGGCTGTCCTTTCGCCGTTCGGGAGAAATAAAGAGAAAGTCGCTACAAACTTGATCTGCCAAAGAGCTCAAATCGTCTCAGTGAGACCAAATCGTTACACATCGCGATATTCCACTGTGGGAGCGAGATTTTGCAGGGTTTTTTCCTGGCCTCCAGAGATACACTCAAATCTGAGTACATTGGTGAGATGCACGCAATTCTGCTCGCATCTTGTCCAGGCGCCCGATGCGCTCAGATTTGAGCGCGTCTCTTTGGAGTGTTGATCACTGCAGGGTCGTAGCGAGGAAGCGCTCAACGTCATCGATCATCCCCTTTACATCTCCAGGGTTGAACTTCTCGACATCGCCATGAGCTGCGGCATTGCGGATGCCTGCTATCGCGGTGATGCGTTTTTGCTGGATTGAGTTGTAAACGTTCGCTTTCGCCAGGTCGGCGTTCATCTTGTCGAGCTTCCCATGATCGATACCATTATCGGTGCAAAGGTTGCGGATGGTGGTTTCCAGTACCACTCCGGCAATCACTGCGGCTGCGGAAGCATATCCTGCGGTCAGTAGCTCGCCGGCTTGTTCAAGCTCGCTTCCGAATACTTCCGCCTGAACTAAATTGCGTACGGTGTTGAGGTAGCCACCTTCATAATCTTCTTTGGCAGCGAGGAAGACGGCTTTAACGCGCTGAAGCGTTTCGAAATTATTCGAGTATGAGCGCGGCTTCTCTGCCTCTATAAACGTCATCATGTGGTGCGACTTTTCGCCGCAAACGTTGGATAGGAGGGATTTTGCCTTTACCCCCCAACTAAGCAATGAATTCGCATCGATGGAAGGGAATGACCCCATCATTTCGCTGTGTTTCATCGTCTTGGTGGCTTCAAGTGCCAATAGCTGAGATTCAAGCTCAGAGAACCGCTTTTCGAACAGCTTCGTCATTTCGAACTCCTTTTTCTATTTTTTGTGTACGTGTTCTGAGGTGCTGTCAGGCCAAAACGGGCCGCAATCCAAATGGGGCGGCCCGAGTACCACATTAGCCCCGAGCGTCACGACCTGGCTCGTCTTCTGCGACCCTGAAACGCCAGTAGCGATCTGGTTTCACCCAGACAACGTTATCGGGAGTGAGCTTCCGGAAAGCGGCTAATAAAGCCTTCCCGAGTACTTGGTTGCCGTCTGCATTTTCGATCAACAGATCCTCCCGGCCTGATTTGACAAGGAAGTCCACAACGTCGTCTTGATAGACGCACGAATCTCGTTCGATCTTAGCTAGCATCCATTTTGAAACCGAGTCAGCGTCCATCAGCTTTTCTCAGGCTTTACGAGCTCAAGAGATTCAGCGTTGAAGTAGCCCTTCTCGAGTTTTTTTCCAGCGAACCACTGACACTCAAAACCCGCTTGGAGGGCAGACCAGTGCCTCAGTGTCATCTCAGGCCCCCCCGACTTCAGCTTGACGATGTCACCACTCTTGAACTCATTTCCTTTGGCCATAGCGCTTACACCTCAGTTGGCAGGGGACATCCCTGTACCTGTCATATGGGGACTGGCCAATTGCTTTCAAGTGGCCAGTAGGTGCTGTCGAGACTCAGGTCAGCACTATGACTCGCCAACGCTTCAACCCCGGGCTGAACGATGCGAGCTATGTCGTCTTCCGCAAGTTCTGGCTGAAAGGAGGTGAGCAATGACTATCGATAATGCGTCCCTTCAGGTTGGAACGTTACTTGTGCACACCGGCGCACAACGCGCGCTGCTGGCCGAGCTAATAGTCGCGGAGCAACGTCACGCGAGTCGCACTTGAATGAGATGCGGTGGCGCAAAGAGTTGCCAGAATGGGTGAATACTGTGGGAGCGGGCAGCCACCCTGAGTACGACCTGTGGTGTGAGAGCAGGAAGGCATTGAATCAGGCGCTTTTCGGTTCAGACGACCCTGGTGCTGATCGGACTCGGCTAGAGGTTGAAGTCTAAGCAAGCAAACAGCGAAAGCTTCGTAATAACCAAGGCACTACCCCGCAACAGGGTGGTGCCTTTTTTTTGGTTTGAAACACTGCTCGACTTCTAGGGTGGCGGATCGGCGACTATCGGCCTTGACCCTTTTCAACCTGGTAGATCAAATCCTTCCTCACTTCCTCCGCGCATGGACGACACATACCGATCAGCGTCCAAGGGAGGAAGTCCACAACAAGAAAGGTGAAGCCTCCTATACGTTTACATTTCCCTGCGTGCCCATGGGTGCATCGTGCCTGCTGGTACGTCTTAGGTCCCATCTTATAAACCCTGGTGGTGGTAATTTATAAAGGGTGGGATTTTTTCCGTTTACATACCCCTCTGGAGGCCCCGGTTTCATTGAAAGGTACTGGGAAAAAATCCCAGTACTTCACCATTTCAGAAAAACAACCGGACGCAACCGGACAATGAAGGCGTGTTAACTGGGAAAAATTCCCAGTACTAGGCGGAAAAATTCCCACCGAAAAACTCGAAAATCAGATGAACTTGAAGCGCGGCGGGCCAGGGGATAATTCGAGCTCTTTTCCCAGGCAATCGTCTATTGCTGCCCAGGTGAGCGCGTAAAGCGCACAACGTGCCATTCCCTGTTCCCGCCCTCCCTTGCGGCTCTCCCGGGTTCGGACAATCAAGCCAGCATCGATAAGTTCGGAAAGGGCGGAAGCAAGCGTTTTGGCATCCATAGACTTTCCCTTGGCCATCATCGAGGCCGTGCAAGACAGATCGCCGTTATTGCGGCCGTTGTAATTCCTGGCCAGCTTGATCAGCACGGTTACTGCCTTGGGCGACAGATTGTCGAAGGCGTCGCTGATCAGCAGTCGATAAGGTAGGGCCAGCACTCGACCGCCCCCAAAGTCGACCTTGTAGGATTTCTTTCTGGCCATTCAGCGGCTCACAGGCAGGTGCGAGCGCTCGCCCCAAAAATGGGGAGAGCGCTGCATATCTGGTTTACGACGCTTCGCGCATCAAGATGTACTTTGCAACGCGATGCGGTGGGCGGCCCGGCTCAGTGGACTGATGCGTCCAGTAGGTGCGGATTTCATGTCCCTTTTTCCTGAGGCGGCGAATGGTGTTTGGTGGCTGGACGATATCCAGATCTTTTGCCGCTTCGATGGTCGAAACTGGACCGTTTCGCAGCGCCTCCATCATCTTGCGGTCTTGCTCAGTTGAAGAATGGCGTGTCATAGTTTGCCCCTCACGTTGGTGCTATCCAGTGTGTTTTCGCTAAGGCGGTGTTCGAGCACCGCCTTGGCAATTCTCCGCGCAGTCCTGCGCAATACTTCCCCTTTTTTCTTTTCGTGCTTCACCGTGCGCCGGCCTTAGCTGCACGTTCAATGAACACCTTCAGTTCGGACGCCAGTGCCAGGCGCCGACGACCAATTTTGAAAGTCTTGATTTCGCCTTGGGCGATGAGCTCGTAAGTAGCAGAGCGCGAAATGCCCAAAATGCGGGGCAGATTCTTCGACGCTCACCGACAGCGGAGCCATTTGTTGTGGGGTTTGTTCCATGGTCGTCTCCCTAAATTCCGGCACCGAAGAGGATGCCAGATGTTGCTAGGTTACAACGCATAAATCTAACAGTGCAAGCAAATGCTATACAGTCTTGTACTTGCATGGATTGACAGTGGTTTGCGCGTCGAGCAAGCTGCACCTATCAGGTCGGCTGAGCCGACTACAGAACAGATGGAATGCTATGGCCACTAAGACGAGCAAGCGCACCGGCGAGACGAGCACAACAGTCAGTGTTGGGATCAGAATTGATCCGAAGATAAAGTTCGCTTTGGACATAATGGGGAGACTGCAAAAAGCGCTCTTTGACAGCCGTAATTGAGTGGGCAATTGCGCAGGCGATAGCCCAGCAATCAGTCGACTTTGATGGCAGTAATCTGTCCACTGTTCTCGATAAAATCTGGTCTACTGACGAGTCTTCAAGGCTAGTGCAGTTGGCCATTCATATGCCTGAAGCCTTGACGTACGATGAGCTCAGGATTTGGGAAACCATCAAGGCAACTGAGCATTTTTGGGAGCAATACAGTAACGGATCGAGGTCAACAGAATCTCGGCTGCTTGCATCGCATGTACGCTCTTTCTGGCAAGAAATACTTGATCACGTTGAGAGGAACAAAGCATCCCCGACTATATTGCCTATGACCGATGACGATTTAGGGCTTGGCTTTCCTCCTAGATGAGCTCCACCGCTGCCGCCTTGGTACCCGGCGCTAAGTGGGCATACCTAAGCGTCATTTTAATATCGGCGTGCCCTAGCAGATCCCGTACCGTATTGAGCGGTACGCCCGCCATAACAAGGCGTGTCGCGAAGTCGTGACGCATATCGTGCCAGCGGAAGCCTTCAATCTTGGCTCGCTCAAGTAGGTTAAGCCACGCGCTCTTCACATCTTCCAGGCGGCCGCCGGCCTGGCTCGGAAAAACGTACCGAGACTTCGCAGCCTGCTTTTTCCAATCTTCCAGCACGCCGAACGTTTCCTTGTTCATTGGGATATGCCGCGTGTCGCTCGTTTTGGTGGTGGCGCCGTTGGCGGTGATCGTCTTCGTATGGAAGTTCACAGCTGACCATTTCAGGTCGAACAGTTCGCCACGCCTCATGCCGGTATTCAGCGACACAAGCACCATGGGCTTCAGGTGGTCAGTGAAGGGCAGTTGCAGCAAACTTTGCATCTGCTCTTTGCCGCGGTCTGCTCGCCACTTGTTTGCATTTTCGCGTTCGGCCCGCGCTTCGTCTTGGCGCGCATCCAGAGCTTCGCGCAGGCGCTTGGTCTCGTCGGCATCCAGATAGCGGACCAACCCCATGGAGTCGACCTTGAGGGCTTTGAGCTTGTTCATCGGATGGGCGCTGATGTACTCCCATTCAACGGCTCTACTGAATAGGCCGCTGATCGAGCCCATTTTGCGGTTTACCGTCGATGGCTTGTTGCCTGACTGCATCCATCCTGTGCGGATCTGGTCCAGGTCGCGGCCGGTGATCGCGTCGAGACGCTGAGACATGATCGCCTCGAAGTTGTTGTCGAGCGTGTGCAGGGTTTTCTCATGCCCTTTGTGGTGCGTCTTGAACCAGGGCATATAGGTGTCGTCGATGAACTGGCGCAAGGAGGGCAGGGCGGCACCTTTCCGCCCTTGGGCGACGGCCAGTGGCTCCCCGTGGGCGTGCGCATCGGCCAGGTACTGGGCGGCCTCGGTGCGCGCTTGATCGAGAGTCACAACCCCAACGCGGCCAAGGGTGGCATTCTTGTTGCGACCCCAGGTGACCATGTACGATTTATGCCCGCTCGGCAGCACGCGAATGAATAGGCCGGGCTGTACAGTGTCATGCACGCGGTAGGCTTTAGGCTCCGAGTGTAGGCCGTTGATGAGCTTTTGAGTGATCTTCGTTTTCAAGCAATCCAGCTCCGTGACAGCACCGTGGCAGCAAAAAGAACTATACGGGGCTGTTTTTACGGACGCAACCGGACGATAAGCCCAGTAATTGCTGGTCTGTCTCAAGCTTGGCGGTTTCTAAATTGACCCTCCTAAGGGGAAGGTTGGCAGTTCGAACCTGCCCTGGGACACCATATATTTGAAAGCCCCACGCAGAGTGATCTGGTGGGGCTTTTTTGTGGCCGTCTGCAGCGGTGGATTCAACTCCAACCCAACATCAAGCCGTCAGCGTATGGTCACCCTCCCCAAACCAGGTGCGCACCAGATCGGTACCGCTCGTGCCCGTGTTGGCAAGCACCGCCACATCGGCGAAGTTCGTACCATTGGCGGCACCATCGGCATCCACCTTCACGGTGATGTCGCTGCCGGACTGCGCCAGTTGAACGAAGTCGGACGCCTGGCTGATACCGCTAACGAAGTTGGCGCTGAGCAGTGCGGAGAGGTCGAGTGCGTCACCTTCGGCGAAGTTGTAGTCGAGGATAGTGTCCCCGCCTTCAGCCTCGTTGAGATAGGCGAACATATCGGCTCCCGCGCCACCGCTGAGCGTGTCCTCCCCGCCACGACCCGCCAGGATGTCGTTACCGTCGCCACCACTGAGTACGTCCGCCGCCATGCTGCCCACCAGTGTGCCGCTGGATGCGCCGTTGTAACTGACTTGGGTGCCGGTCTCGCCGCCGTCGGTGGCCTGGAAGTCCTCCACTGTGTAGTGCCCCAGCAAGTTCACCGCGGCCCGGTGCATGCCGTCGTCCACCGTCAGCAGGCCGCCGGTGCCCGAGGCGTTGGCGCTATATCTGAGCTGGGTGTTGGCGCCGAAGGCGAGATCGCCGAAGGTCAGCATGTCATCGCTCTCCAGACCGAGGATGCCGACCAAGGAACCCGCCGCTTCGGCCTGTGCGATCACCAGCGTGCCCGCGCCTTCGCCGTGGAAGGCGACGGACCCGTGTGCGGCGCCGGAAAAGGTCAGGGTCGCGTCGCCGTCGATAGTGGCGCTGCCGTTGCCCATCACGTCGGCCAGCAGGCGCATGTCGCCGCCGTTGGCCCACAAGTGGCCTGAGTTGTCGACCGCACTGGCCACTGTCATGCCGCCTTCACCCGTAGATTCCAGTACCCCGCTGTTGGTGATGGTGTGGGTGCCAGTGTCGAGCACAAGGCTGTTCAGTCCGCTGGCCAGGATCAGCCCCGCATTGACCAATACCATCTGCCCGGCGCCCAACTGGCCGGCGCCGGAAATGCGGTTGTCGACGTTGGTCAGCACGGTGTCGGCGCTGCCGCCGAAAATCACGTTTTGTGCGCTGTCGGATAGCAGTACCTGGCCGCCACCGGTCAATGTCGCGCCGCGGAACAGAATCTCAAGATTGGTCTCGCTGCCGGTGGAACCGAGTTCGAGGGTGCCGCTGTTATGAATGCTGCCACCGAACGGCATGATCGCGCCGTCGGCAATGGTGAGGGTGCCGGTATTGGTCATGACCGGGTCCACATCGAACTGGAAGTTCGATTCGCTTAAGTCCGCCGCGTCGACACCTTTCAGGGTGACCGACTGGCCGGAGCTTATGCTGACCAGCGCATTGCCGTTTTCGTCGTTAGTGATACTCAGATCAGCAAAGCTGGTGATGCCCGTGAAGCCGATCAAGTCGATCTTGTCCGCCGTGGCATCGAAACTGTAGATCTGATTGTTGCCGATCGGCTGGGCGAAGACGAAAGTGTCGGCACCGGACGAGCCGGTCAGGTTGTCGTCAGCGGACAAGGCGAAGATCGGCGAGCCGGGGGCATAGACTTCGATGTTGTTGAACACATAGGCGCTGCCGTCGCTGCCGTCACTATTGCTCCAGTACATATTGACATCAAGCACCAACGCTCCCGCGAAGTCGCTTGGGGTTGTCACCGTCAATGCGCCAGGATCGCTGGTCTGCACGGTCCAGGTGCCGTCGCCGTTGTCGGTTCCCGCATTGAATATCCATCCCGAGGGAACACCGCTGATTGACACGGTTATCGGGCCGCTGATATCGGCCGATGGAGTATTGAGGGCTAGATTGATGGGTTCGCCGGCAACGCCTGCCGGAAGGTTTGCACTGCTCCCGGCAGCACCAGCATTACCCGCCAGGTCGGTGTAGCTGTTCGCGGTAACGTCGACTTTCACGCTACCGCCCAGCGTTCTAGTCAGTGTCGCCGTGTAGGTATCGCCGTCTACCTGCGTGAAATTACTCCAGGTTCCCCGGGGCGTTGCCCCTGATGCACTCACCGTAACGTCCGAAAGGTTGAAACCGCTCACTGCCTCACTGAACTGGAATGTGACTGTCGACACTGAGCCGATTGAATTCCCTAAGGCCGTCCCCGTCACTGTCACTGTAGGTGCCACGGTATCAACTGGAGTATCAACTACGTTCTGCACGTTTACCGTAATTGTCTGGGTGTCGGTTCCGCCATTGCCGTCGGACACCAGAACGTCCACAACATAGGCATTGTCACCGTCAGCACCACCGACATCCTGGGCATTCTCGTAATTCGGCGCCGAATTGAACGTCAGCACCCCGCTCGAACTGATCGAGAACTTGCTGAAGTCCGTTCCGGCCGTGTTCAGGATCGAGTAGCTCAGGGTTTGCGCCGGAAGATCAGCATCGATAGCCATCACTGTCGTGACCGCCGTGGTGTTCTCTGCCACGCTGACCGAAGCCGTCGCACCTCCACCATTGGAGGTGATCACCGGGTTGTTGTCGTTGACGCCCGTCACGCTCACCGCGATCGCCTGGTCGTCAAACAGCGTGCCGTCCGATGCCCGCACGATCACGTCATAGACGTTGTTCGTTCCCGAATCAGTTGGGGACTCAAAGTTAGGTGCAGAGACAAAGGTCAGTGCGCCTGTGCCCGAAACGATCGAGAACTTCGCGGCATCCGCTCCGCCGACGATGCTGTAGCTCAGGGGTTGCGCCGGAAGATCGGCATCGCTCGCCGCCACTGTCGTGACCACCGTGCTGTTCTCCGCCACGCTGACCGAAGCCGTCACACCTCCACCGTTGGAGGTGATCGTCGGCGAGTCGTTGCTGCCGTTGATGGTCACCGTCACCGCAGTCGCGGTACCGTCGGTACTGAGTACCGTGAAGGTGTCGGTCAGGCTGTCGCCGACATTGAGTGTGTCGAAGGCCGAGTTGGCGGTATAGCTCCAATTACCTGCGACATCGATGGCGAAGGTTCCGTTGACGCCGGCGGTACCGGATTGGGCCTGGAAGGTTTCCGGGCTGTCGACGTCGCTGATGGTCAGGCTGCCGCCGGTGGTCAGCGGGGCATTGGTTTCGGTCAGCGTGACGCTGGCCGAGGACAACACCGCGGCATCGTTGCTGCCGAGGATATGCACGGTGACCGAAGTGAGGGTGCCGTCGGCACTGCTCACCGCGAAGGTATCGGTGTAGGTGGTGCCGGCAACGAACTCGTTGTGGGCGCTATCGGCGACATAGCTCCAGGCACCGTCGGTGCCGAGGGAAAACTGGCCGTAGCTGCCGGCGGTGTTGGACTGGGCGACGAAGGTCGCGGCGCTGTCGACATCGCTGATGGTCAGGCTGCCGTTGGTGGTCAGCGGGGCATCGTTTTCGGTCAGGTTGACGATGTCGGCGGACAATACCGCAGCATCGTTGCTCCCGAGGATATGCACAGTGACCGAGGTGAGGGTGCCATCGGCACTGCTCACCGCGAAGGTATCGGTGTAGGTGGTGCCAGCGGCGAACTCGTTGTGGGCGGAGTCGGCGACATAGCTCCAGGCACCATTGGTGCCAATGGAGAACTGGCCGTAGCCGCCGGCGGTGTTGGTTTGCGCCTGGAAGCTTTCCGGGCTGTCGATATCGCTGACAGTCAGGCTGCCGCCGGTGGTCAGCGGGGCATCGGTTTCGGTCAGCGTGACGTTGGCCGAGGACAACACGGCCGCGTCGTTAGTGCCGGTGACGGTGACGGTCACCAGCTGGGTGTCGACGCCGCCGAAGCCATCGCTGACCTGCACGCTGAACACTTCATCGTGACTTTCGCCAGCCCCCAGCGACTGCACCGCACTGGCGACGCCATCGGTCCCATTGGCCAAGGTGTAAGTCCATTTTCCGGTGTTGTCGACTGCGATTGAGCCGTAAGTGCCGGCATTCGACCCGGCGATGCTCCAGGTGGCCGTGGCAGCATGATCGATATCGGCCGAACTGAACTGGCCGCTGACGCTGAGCGTGGTGTCTTCCTGCACTGCACCGGCATCATTGCCCGTTGCGAAGCTGAGCACGGGTGCGTCGTTAGTACCACTGACGGTGACGGTCACCAACTGAGTGTCGACGCCGCCGAGGCCATCGCTGACCTGCACGCTGAACACTTCATCATGACTTTCGCCAACCTTCAGCGACTGCACCGCACTGGCGACGCCATCGGTGCCATTGGCCAGGGTGTAAGTCCACTGGCCGGTGCTATCCACCGCGATCGAACCATAGGTGCCGGTATTCGACCCGGCAATGGTCCAGGTGGCCGTGGCAGCGTGATCAATGTCAGCCGAACTGAACTGGCCGCTGACGCTGAGCGTGGTGTCTTCCTGCACCGCGCCGGCATCATTGCCCGTTGCGAAGCTGAGCACGGGCGCGTCGTTAGTGCCGGTGATAGTGATGGTGACAGTCTGCGTCGCCGAGGCAGCGTTAGCCGCGCCGCTATCGTCGGTCGCGACCACCGCGTACGAGAAGGTGATGGTTTCACCTGCACCGAGGAAGTCGAGGTTCTGATTGCTGCTGTAGTCCCAGCTGTTCTGGTCGACCGAGAAACCGGCCACCAGTGCTGAGGCCATGGTCGCATTGAGCACGCCGCCGCTCCAGGCGATGTCGCCGTTGGCGGTCTGCGACACGGTCACCGTGTCGGTACTGTCCAGATCGGCAAAGCTCAGGGCGCCGCTGTCGCTCAGGGTGGCCGTGCCGTTGCCTTCGTTCATCGCGCCGGTGGTGTCGGTAATCGTCAGCGTCGGCTGGTCGTTGGTGCCGGTAATTGTGATAGTCACGGTCTGTACCGCGCCGTCGCCAATCGCCACGTTATAGGTTTGGGTGACGCTCTGGCCTTCGCCGAGGAACTGCAGGGCGGCGTTGTTCACCGCGAAGTTCCACCCCAGCGAACCACTGCCCGTGTCGGTGCTGTCGCTCAATGGATCGGTGGTGAAGCTGCCCAAATAGCCAGAAGCGCCCGGCGTGACAGTGACGCTGTGAGTGTCGATCAGATCGACATCGGTGAAGGTGATGCTGCCGCTGGCCGCGTAGTCGCCGCTGTCTTCCTTGGCATCGCCGGCCTGCACGCCGCTGGTGATTTGCACCTGGTCATTGGTGCCGGTAATCGTGATGGTCACGGTCTGCACCGCGCCGTCACCGATCGCCACGTTATAGGTTTGAGTGACGCTCTGGCCTTCACCGAGAAACTGCAGCGCGGCATTGTCCACCGCGAAGTTCCACCCCAGCGAGCCGCTGCCCGTGCCGGTGCTGTCGCTCAATGGATCGGTGGTGAAGTTGCCCAAATAGCCAGAAGTGCCCGGCGTGACAGTGACGCTGTGAGTATCGATCAGGTCGGCGTCGGTGAAGGTGATGCTGCCGCTGGCTGCGTAGTCGCCGCTGTCTTCCCCGGCATCGCCGGCCTGCACGCCGCTGGTGATTTGCACCTGGTCATTGGTGCCGGTAATCGTGATGGTCACGGTCTGCACCGCGCCGTCACCGATCGCCATGTTATAGGTTTGGGTGACGCTCTGGCCTTCGCCGAGGAACTGCAGGGCGGCGTTGTTCACCGCGAAGTTCCACCCCAGCGAACCACTGCCCGTGCCGGTGCTGTCGCTCAGTGGATCGGTGGTGAAGTTGCCCAAATAGCCGGATGCACCCGGCGTGACGCTGACGCTATGGGTGTCGATCAGGTCGGCGTCGGTGAAGGTGATGCTACCGCTGGCCGCGTAATCGCTGCTGTCTTCCCCGGCATCGCCGGCCTGCACGCCGCTGGTGATTTGCACTTGGTCATTGGTGCCGGTAATCGTGATGGTCACAGTCTGCACCGCGCCGTCACCGATCGCCACGTTATAGGTTTGAGTGACACTTTGGCCCTCACCGAGGAACTGCAGCGCGGCGTTGTTCACCGCGAAGTTCCACCCCAGCGAACCGCTGCCCGTGCCGGTGCTGTCGCTCAATGGATCGGTGGTGAAGCTGCCCAAATAGCCAGAAGCGCCCGGCGTGACAGTGACGCTGTGAGTGTCGATCAGGTCGACGTCGGTGAAGGTGATGCTGCCGCTGGCTGCGTAGTCGCCGCTGTCTTCCCCTGCATCGCCGGCCTGCACGCCGCTGGTGATCTGCACCTGGTCGTTGGTGCCGGTGATGGTGATCGTCACGTTCTGCGTGGTCGATGAGCCATGCCCATCATTGATGGTGACCACATAGGTTTCGGTAGCAGTCTGACCCTGGGCCAGGGTCTGGGCTGCCGCATTGTTCAGGGTGTAAGTCCAGTCAACGGTGCCGTTAGCCGCGTTGGCCGCTTCAGTCACAGAGGCGAGGGCGAAGTTGCCCAGCGCTGTGGTATTGCCTCCCGCCGCCACGAATGAGGCGGTATGCGTGTCACTCAGATCGACATCGCTAAACGCAATCGTGCCTGTCGCGCTCAGCGAATCGGTCAGGCTCGGGGTCGCGGTCGCATCTTCGGTTACCGTGCCGGCCTGTGCGCCAAGGCTCATCGTCACACTGTCATTCGCACCTGCGAATTGCACCTGCGCAGTGGCCCAGCTGAGGGTGCCATTGCCGAGGCGAATCGCATACGTAAAGCTGTCCGTCAGGGACGCTCCGCCAGCAAGCGCCTGGAGTTGCGCCTTGAAAGCGGTCGACAACGTAGCGGCGTCGTAGCCGACTTTTCCATCCGAGGTAATCCAGATCTTTGCCCCGTTGAAACTGGTGTCGGTACTCGTCGCCTCAATTCTGCCCGTGTCCTGGACCAGCAGATCGGCCGGAGCATAAACCTTGGTGGCCGTAGAAAGACTGGTCGCGTCATCGAGTGACCACAGTGTCTTTGCGCTACCGCCGAGGTCATTGGACATGACGTCCAGGTACACGACTCCCAGCAGGTCTTCAGTGATGGCCGCGCTGCTCGTGCCAATGACACCTGTAGTGAAAATGTCGTCCTGAGCCTGCGGTGTATTGGAAAGCGAAGTAACGGTGCCGCCGCTGGTCGTTGTGGTGGTAGCCATGTCTTTCTCCGGAGAATGCTTTTTTATTGGAATCGCCAGGGACTGCTAACAGGACGAAGTCCCGTGCTTTTGCGCCGCTCCGGGAGTTCAGGAGTGGTGCGAGGCAGCTGCCAGACATCGTCGGCCGTCCGGGCCTGACGGAACAGGCGCTACCGGCAGAGGGGCGCTGCTATTGCGGGAGTGAAGATGTTCGCTGCACTTGAGGAGCGAATCACAGGACCGGTCGGGCGAACGTGGGCCCAAACCTGGGGCTGCGTTGCGCATGACGCGCAATAATCTGAGAGTACCCATAGGGAAGGGACTCCTGAAGTGAAGGCTGGGTGAGGCCGTGTTTTGGTACAGCACCGACTCAGGGATACGGCCTTTCCTGATATCAGTTTGATGTGTGTTTAGTTGTGGGGTCAGGCTTTGTAAAGGTGTAAAGCGAAGGTAACAGTACGAAGTGCCAATATTCCGACAGGCGGATGTTTTTGTGTCAATATTACGTCGATCTGTTTTTGGCGAATGGCCACAAGCACTCAACGCTGATAAGGCTGAAATCAGCTGAAACCCTTGCACGGCAAGGGCTGGCTGCGTCATGCCAGTGCCGGAGCATAACGTCAGCTGTTAAAAAGACCCCGCCAGAGCATTCCTCCAGCAGTTTTTTTTCAGACTCGAACCACCCGACGACCTACATGGAAAGTCTGTCATTGCTGTGCCTTACTGCTCACTCCATAAGGAGCCAAGCAATGCGACACAGAGGTGCGCAGTTCTGGTTATGGACCGACAATCGGTTACCTCTCCACATTCATGAAGAAGTGCTCAGCGACGGGATGCAGGTGGAAGTGCGGGCGCGGGTGAGCCATGAGGGGGTCACCCAAGTGTTCGTAGGTATTTACGATGACCATGGGATCATGCTGTGTGAAGAGTCTCACGACAGGGCTCGCGATGAACCTTACTGTGATGCGTTGAGGTGGGGGGCTCAGCGAGCAGGAGAAATTATGGCGGACACGCAGGGCTTCGTCGCACCGCATCGGGTGCAACTGACGCTAGGACCGGTCATCACCGATGAGTCGGTACTGGCGCTACGGCGGATGGAAATGAGCGAACGTGAGCGTTTCAAGCTCAGTTGCGAAGATGCGTGGTCGGAATACCTGGCCGCCAAAGCAGCCATGCTGAACCTCATGCGTGCGCAAAAGGTCGATCCCAAGATTTGGGCAGACCACAAGGAGCGATTGAAACAGGCGATTGACCGGCGCGTCTGCGTGCAACGCGCCTATTTTCGCTGAACTATTGAGAACCTGGTGTCTGGGGCTGGCGCAGGGCTTCGATGGTTGCGATCAGGTCATCGTAGGACACCGGTTTTCCAATGTGCTGGTTAAACCCCGATTGGCGGGCCTTCTGAATATCGCTGTTGGCGCCATAACCCGTCAGGGCAATGGCCGGCACATTCTTGACATTCGGCAACTGACGTAATGCTTGCATCAGTTCATGGCCATTCATGACCGGCATGCCCAAATCCGAAATGATCAGGTCGAAGTGGTTGCTTGCGGCTGCATCCAGAGCGTCCTTCGGACGATCAAAGGCAACGACTTCGGCGTCTTCCATTTCCAGCAGCATTTTCAGGGTTTCCAGTACCTCGGCAGAGTCGTCGACCAGCAGAATCGTCAAGCCGCTCAGTTTTCCTGATACCTCGTCGGTTGGCGTTGTGGTTTGGGTTTCACCTTCACGACTGGCCAGCGGCAAATAGACAGTGAAGGTACAGCCTTCCCCAACGCCCGGCGAACTCACCTCAACCGTGCCATGTTGTGCCTCGGTCAATTGACGCACCAGTGACAAGCCGATGCCCAGCCCCTCGCGCTGGTGATGGGTGTGCTGTGTTTCAGCCTGGCCAAACAGATCGAATACGTGTTCGAGGTTCTCGGCTGCGATGCCGGTGCCATTATCCTTGACGTCCAGCCGCGCCATGTTCCCGACCTGGCTGGCGATCAATTGCACGCGGCCATCGGGCGGGGTGAATTTCAGTGCGTTGTTCACCAGGTTCCAGATGATCTGCTCCAGGCGCGTCGGATCGGCATGGACCATCAACGGCTCCGAAGGTACTTGCAGCTCGACAGTGGTGCCGTGCTGATCGTTGAGGACAACGGTGTAAATATCGCGCAGCACACTGGCCAGATCCACGACAATCGGTTTGAGCTTGAGCTTGCCGGTGCGCACACGGGCGACGTCCAGCAGGTCGTCGATGATCCGTGCCTGGCTGCTGACGGCATCGCAGATGGTGCTCACGGCTTTGGCAGCCGGTGCCACCGACTTGGTCACCGGCAAGCGCCGCAGCAGTTCGGCGTTGAGCTGGATCAGGTTCAGAGGATGCTTGAGTTCGTGGGACATGACCGCGAAGAACTCATCCTTGAGGTAATTGGTGTTAAGCGTCTCGGCCAGTTGTTGGCTTTGCTCTTCATGCTGGCGTTTGTGACCGGTCAGGTCACGGGCGATTTTCACGTAGCCGCGAAGGTTGTCACCGCTGAGCAGGGTCACTTCGCCGCTGCAATAGAAGCGGCTGCCGTCCTTGCGCAGGTGCCAGCGTTCATCTTCGGAGCGGCCATGGGTGCGAGCCCCCAGCAGTTCGGTTTCAGGCACGCCGGAGGCGCGGTCTTCGGCGGAAAAAATGAAGTCGTAGTAAGCGCCTTCGGCCTCGGCCTTGCTGTAGCCGAAGATCAGTTCGGCGCCTTTGTTCCAGGTGGTGATCACGCCTTGTTCATCAAGGGTGATGATTGCGTAGTCGCGGGTGCTTTCCGCTACCAGGCGCATTCGTTCTTCGCCTCGGCGCAGTTCTTCTTCGGCCTCGTGACGTTTGGTTATGTCGATGAAGGTCAGTACGGTGCCGTCGATACGGTCTTCGCTGGAGCGGTAGGGCAGCAGGCGAGCGATATACCAGCGCTTGTCAGTGCTGCAGACTTCGCGTTCGATCATGTTCAATGATTCGAACACCTGTGCGGCATCACTCGCCAGGTCGTCGTAGTGCAGGCGATGCGTGATGTCGAGCAGGGAGCGGCCGGTATCCATCGGCAACATGCTGAAAATGTCAGTGGCGCGCGGGGTGAACCATTTGATTCGCATGCTGCGGTCGACAAACACCGTGGCAATGTCGGTGGAGGCGATCAGGTTAGTCAGGTAGTCGTTGATCTTGTCGGTTTCTTCAACTTTGGTCTTTAGCTCGTAGTTGACCGTCAGCAGCTCTTCGTTGATCGATTGCAGCTCTTCCTTGCTGGTTTCCAGCTCTTCGGTGGCCGAGCGCAGTTCTTCGTTGATCGCCTGCATTTCTTCGTTGGAAGCTTTCAGTTCTTCGCTGGAGATTTCCGATTGTTCTATGGTGTCCTGCAAGTGCAGCTTGGTGCGTTGCAGTTCACGCTCCAGGTTGGACAGCACCTGGCTTTCGGTTTGCAGCAGGGTCGTGGCCGTCGCTTGCGAAGGATCGACTTCAACTTCCTCGAAAATCACCAGGACGAACTCGCCGTCCGACTCTTCATCCTTGTAGGGCTGGGCTTCCAGGCTGACCTTGTAACGCCGCTCTTCGCGCTTGAACGGTACTTCGCGGGATTTCACCGCCAGACCACTTTGCTGGACCTGGAACAGCGTGGTGCGGATTTCCAGGCGCAGCTCCGGAAGGATCAGCGTCAGCAGGTTGCGTGACAGCTCACCGCCCACATGCCGCAGGAAACGCCCGGCACTTTCGCTCATGTGCAGGATGTCGGCGTTGGCATCGACGATCATGCTCGGCGGAGCCGCGCGTTCGAGGGCGCGCTGGTGGATGTCGGCGAAGGACAGTTTGCGCTGCACGGTGTGTTGCGGTGCCTGATGGGAAATATTGGAGCGCACGTAACCACCACGCGGCACAGTCGGCGTGCGTCGGCTGTTGGCAGTGCCGGTCTTGGCGCGGAAGATCCGGTTGCGTTTGTCCACCGGCGTGAACAGCTCATGGCAAGCGTCTGCGCTTTCGGAAGACCCCAGGAACAGGAAACCACCGGGCCGTAATGCAAAGTGGAACATCTGCAGGATTTCGCGCTGTACTTCGCGATCCAGGTAGATCAACAGGTTCCGGCACACGATCAGGTCGATTTGCGAAAAGGGCGGGTCGGACAGCAGGCTGTGTTTGGCGAACAGCACCTTTTCGCGGATTTCCTTGCGAATCCGATAGTGGTCGTCTTCCTTGATGAAATAGTGCCGCAGCCGCGTTGGCGGTACGTCCGTCACGATGGCTTGCGGGTACAGGCCGGCCCGGCCGAAGCTGATGGCGCGTTCGTCGATGTCGGTGGCGAAAACTTGCAGTGAGGCCTTGCTGGCTTCCTGTTGCAGCTGATCGTTGACCAGCATCGCCAGGCTATAGGCTTCTTCGCCGGTGGAACAACCAGCCGACCAGATGCGGATTTCTTCTTTTTCAGGCTGCGCCCCCACCGCGGCGCTGACCAGTTGCGGCACGATATCGCGCTCCAGCGCTTCGAAGGCTTCGCGATCACGGAAGAAGTTGGTCACGCCGATCAGCATGTCTGCCAGCAACGCCTTGGTTTCTTCGGGGTTGTTTTGCAGGTAGCGGTAATAAGCCCCCAGCTCTGGCTGGGCGGTGACTTGCATCCGGCGCTCGATCCGCCGCAATACTGTCGCGCGTTTATAGTGTTTGAAGTCATGGCCGGTGCCGGTACGCAACAGGATCAGGATGTCGTGCAGCGTTTGTTCGGCGAGCGCTGCATCACGTTCGGGCACCGAAGCGAAGGATTGAAGTTCCGGATCGTTGGCGGCAGGCAAGCTGATTTCCCGGGAGTTGTGCCACAGGTCCAGCAGCTTTTGCGGCATTTCTACGACGGGCAATACCAGATCGACCATGCCGGTCTCGATGGCCGCTCGAGGCATACCGTCGAACTCGGCGTCTTCCGGCACCTGTGCCAGGGTAATACCGCCCTGTTCCTTGATACGCGACAGGCCGACGGCGCCGTCGGAACCGCTGCCCGAGAGCACCAGGCAGAAGGCGCGCTCGCGGTGCACCTGCGCCAGGTCGCGGAAGAACAAATCGATCGAGGCGTGGCGCCCCAGTTGTGGGTCGTTTTCACTGACCTCAAGGTTATTGCCATTCATCGTCAGCCGCTGTGCCGGTGAGATGACGTACACCCGGTTTTTCTCGATCGGCACAGTTTCGGTGACCTGCAGAACCGGCATTCGGGTCGATTCCTGGATGATCTTGTCTGCGACGCTTTGGTGGTCGGGTGACAGATGAAGAATGATCACAAACGCCATGCCGTTGTCGTGAGGCATGTTCTCGAAAAAAAGTTTGATGGATTGCAGTCCGCCCGCCGACGCGCCGATACCCACGACCGGAAAGTCCAGGGTGCTGGGAGTCAGGGCCTTTCGCTCGGGAGCCATGGCCGAGTGCTTGGGGGTGGTGGTCATTTCTTGGCCTTTACCGGCGATTCAGAACGTAGTGAGTTCAAGCGGACAATAATTAGCGTGTTCAATGAATCAGGATAATCCCGTTTTTCAATAGTACCTTCAAATATTTAGCGCGCCCACGCGCAGCCGTATGATCTTTTGGCAGTAAAAAGTGCGATTGCGCTCCCGCTGCTTCAAGGGAACGCGACTAGTGGCCGATAACCCTGACGGTCGTTGTGATTTTCGTTGCTGGCGGCCGGCAATCACGGGCTTCTGCGAAATGACTTGATAGCCTATGGCCTCTCGCTATCATCTGCGCGCCAAAAACGCCGCCCGTGCAGTTGTCTTTGGGTTTTCTTCTTAAATTGCCTGGAAATCTTCGATGCTGTCGTATCACCAAAAAAGCTTTTTGATCGTCGATGATTTCTCGGATTTCCGCAGTTCCGTCAGGTCCATGCTGCGGGAGCTGGGCGTCAAGGACGTCGACACCGCTGATACCGGTGAGCAGGCGCTGCGCATGTGCTCGCAGAAGTCCTACGACTTCATCCTGCAGGATTTCCACCTGGGTGATGGCAAGAAAAACGGTCAGCAGGTGCTCGAAGACCTGATGATCGAGAAGCTGATCAGCCATGAAAGTGTGTTTGTCATGGTCACCGCCGAAACCAGCCAGGCCATGGTGCTTAGCGCACTGGAGCATGAGCCCGACGCTTACCTGACCAAACCGTTCAACCGCTCCGGCCTGGCTCAGCGCCTGGAGCGACTGGAACAGCGCAAGACCTTGCTCAAGCCGATCCTGCAAGCGCTTGACCGGGGCAAACCGGTTGAAGTGCTCAATGCCTGCATCGCCCTGTGCAAACAGGACATTCGATATTCGCCGCTGTGCCTGCGTTATCGCGCCGATGCGTTGCGCGACTTGAACCAGAACGAAGCGCTGGAGCGTCTTTACGACAGCATCATTGCGGATCGGCCTTTGCCCTGGGCGTTTGCCGGATTGGGCCAATTGCTGTTCAAGCGTGGGCAGGTCAGCCAGGCCAAGGGCATTTACGAAAAAGCCTTGAAAGTCTTCCCGATGATGCCGGCCCTCTACGACGGCATGGCCGATGTGCTGGTTGCCGAAGGGGACACCAAGGGGGCGCAGAGAGTCCTGGAAGAGGCTATTCGCCTGTCGCCGCTGGCGGTGCGTCGGCAAGCGTTGTTGGGCAAGCTGGCGATGGCCAACGAGGATTTCGATACTGCCTCCAAAGCTTATCGCCAGGCCGTGGCCCAAGGGGCGCAGTCGCGTTTCAAGGATGCGGAAAGCAACCTCGGCCTGGCCCATGCCTTGATCAGCAAAGGCAGTGAGAAGGGGCTGGACACCCGGACCCGCCTTGAAATCAACACAACGCTGAGTGCGGTGGCGAAGGAGAACCCTTCCGATCCAGGCCTGCAAATTCGTGCGCGCCTGATGAAAGCCACCAGCTTGCTGCTCAACGATGCCGAAACCGCCGAGAAGCTCACCGAGCAGGCGATGATGCGCCTCGATGGCATGGAGCAGTTCATGAGCGCCGAAGCGGCGCTGCTGGTGGCCAAGCAGCTGCAAATGCTGGGGCAGGCGAGTGCCGGTGCTTCGATGCTGAAAAACTGCGCGGAGATCTACGGCGATGATCCCACCGTGATGAAAGGCATCGCCAAGCTGACCGACGACCCGACGATTCTCAACTCCGGCAACGCGGCCGCCGACCTCAACCGTCAGGGCGTACGGGTGTACAAGACCGGCAACCTGGTGGAAGCCCGGGATGTATTCCGCAAAGCCCTGGCGCTGCAGCCGAAGAACATCAGTATTGCCCTGAACATGGCGCAATCGTTGCTGCATGGCACCGACACCAGCGTGCCGTCGGCCGAACTGGAAGAGTGTCGCGCTTGCCTGAAAACCGTCGGCCTGATGCCCGATACCGACGCGCGTTATCCGCGCTACCAGAAACTGAAAATCAAGGCGTTCGGCGAATGATCGACAGCGAACCGTCACTCGACTTCTCCACGGTGATTGCCTCCACCGTGCACGACATGAAGAACTCTCTGGCCATGCTGATGCAGGCGCACAGTCAATGGCTGGCGCGTTTGCCCGATCCCGAGCAGCACACCCCGGAGCAGGGCGTGATCGACTTCGAGTTCGCCCACCTCAATGGCATGCTGGTGCAGTTGCTGGGGTTGTACAAACTCGGCGTCAACCAGATGCCGTTGCAGCCCGCCTACCATGAGCTGGATGATTTCATTGAGGCGCAACTGGCGGCTCATCAAGAAGTGTTCGCCAGCCGCGGCATCATCGCGACGTACGAAGTGGACCCGTTGAGCCCGCTGGGTTTCTTCGACCGGGAGCTGATTGCCTCGGTGCTCGCCAACAGCATCAACAACGCCATTCGTTATGCCCGTCATGCCTTGTTGATCAGCGTCAGCGATGAGGCCGGGCAACTGGTGCTGACCATCAATGACGATGGCGAGGGTTACCCGCCCGAGATGATCGAGCGTCAGGCCGATTATGTACAGGGCATCAACCACAGCAGTGGCAGCACCGGCCTGGGCCTGTACTTTGCCGGGCGGATTGCCGCCTTGCATCAGCGCAATGGCGTGGGCGGCCGCACCGAAATCAGCAATGGCGGCCCATTGGGCGGCGGTGTGTTCAGCCTTTACCTTCCCTGAATATCTTTTTGTTTGACGCTGCTTGATATTCTGAACAGCTGGAGCCTATTTTGTACGGGTCGCCGTTCGCGGCTCGTACAACAACAAGGATTGCGTCATGACAACCGATGGCCATCGCTCACTCGCGCAGCGATTGACGGGCATTGATGAGATTGAATGTGTCACGCCGGACCTGAACGGCGTACCACGCGGCAAGGTGATGACCGCCGAAGGATTTCTTGAAGGGCGGCGTTTGCAGATGGCGCGAGGAGTGCTGCTGCAATGCATCATGGGTGGTTATCCGCCAGCGCGCTTTTATGGCAGCGATGATGGCGACCTGGCGCTGGTGCCTGATCCCGCGCAGATCCACCGCTTGCCCTGGAGCTCACAGCCTCGGGCGCTGGCCATTTGCGATGCGCACGAGCTGACTGGCGAGAGCTCGCCATTGTCGACCCGCGGCCAACTCAAGGCCGTGATCGCTCGATACGCCGCTCTCGGTCTGGCGCCGGTGGTGGCGACCGAGCTGGAGTTCTTCGTCTTCGCGCCCAACCCTGACCCGATGCAACCCTTCCAGCCGCCACTGGGTCTGGACGGTCGTCGCGAGGATGGCCATTCGGCGTTCAGCATCAGTTCCAACAACGGCTTGCGGCCGTTCTTCAATGAAGTCTACGAATGCATGGCGGCGCTGGGCTTGCCGCGCGATACCTTCATGCACGAGATGGGCGTCAGCCAGTTCGAGATCAACCTGCTGCACGGTGATCCGTTGCTGTTGGCCGACCAGACCTTATTGTTCAAGCATCTGCTCAAAGAAGTGGCGCTCAAGCATGGCCTGACCGTGGTCTGCATGGCCAAGCCGTTGGCCCACACGCCTGGAAGTTCGATGCATATTCACCAGAGCATCGTCGAGATCGGCTCCGGGCGTAACGTGTTCAGCGACAAGGCCGGCGAGCCGACCGAGACCTTCCGTCATTTTATCGGTGGTCAGCAGGCCGGCCTGGCGGATTTCACCGCGCTGTTTGCGCCGAACGTGAACTCCTATCAGCGCCTGTGCCATCCTTTCGCATCGCCGAATAATGCTTGCTGGTCCCACGACAATCGCGCGGCGGGGCTGCGCATTCCGGCCAGTTCACCGGTCGCTCGTCGGGTCGAAAACCGCTTGCCGGGGGCCGATGCCAATCCGTATCTGGCGATTGCCGCGAGCCTGGCCTCGGGGTTGTATGGCATCGAGCACAAACTGGAGCCGAGCGAGCCGATCCAGGGTGAGTTCGTTGTGCCGGACAATCTTTCGTTGCCGTGTACCTTGCATGCCGCTCTCGAACGTCTGAAACGTAGCCAGCTGGCGAAGGAACTGTTCGGCAAGGAATTCATCGAAGGCTACATCGCTTCGAAGACCATGGAGTTGACCAGCTTCTTTGATGAAATTACTCCCTGGGAACGGCGTGTTCTAGCAGCCCAGGCCTGACGATCCGTCGCCGTCGGGCTATCGTTTGTCGATAGCCCGATACTCACTGCAAGGAGCCGCTCGGAACGCCGATGCGCCAAATCTTGAAATCTTTTCGGGGGCTTTATTTTGCCTCGCTGATGATGTTGATCGGCTCGGGCCTGTTGAGTACTTACCTTGCCCTGCGCCTGGCGGCCGATAACGTCGACAGCCTGTGGGTCGGTGCGTTGATGGCAGCCAACTATTTCGGCCTGGTGCTGGGCGGCAAGATCGGCCACCGGCTGATTGCCCGGGTCGGGCATATTCGAGCCTATTCAGCCTGCGCCGGGATCGTCGGCGCGGCGGTGCTCGGCCACGGCCTGGTCGACTGGCTGCCCGCGTGGCTATTCCTGCGGGTGATCGTTGGCCTGGGCATGATGTGCCAGTACATGGTGATCGAAAGCTGGCTCAATGAGCAGGCAGAAGCCAAGCAACGTGGCGTGGTGTTCAGCGGCTACATGATCGCCTCGTACCTGGGGTTGGTGTTGGGGCAGCTGATTCTGGTCATGCACCCTGGCCTGGGCTTGGAACTGCTGATGCTGGTCGCACTGTGTTTCGCGTTGTGTCTGGTGCCAGTGGCCCTGACGCGGCGGATTCACCCGGCGCCGTTGCACCCGGCGCCGATGGAGCCACGGTTCTTCATCAAGCGCGTGCCGCAGTCACTGAGTACGGTGTTGGGGTCGGGTTTGATCGTCGGTTCGTTCTACGGTCTGGCGCCGCTGTATGCCTCGCAGCAAGGGTTGTCCACCGAACAGGTCGGTCTGTTCATGGGTAGCTGCATTTTTGCAGGCCTGGTGGTGCAATGGCCGTTGGGTTGGCTGTCGGACCGCTATGACCGGGCGCTGTTGATCCGCTGTTTCGCGTTTAGCCTGGCACTGGCTGCGTTACCGCTGGCGATCATGCAGCAGGTGCCACTGGAGGTGCTGTTCATCGCCGGGTTCCTCTGCTCGTTGGTGCAGTTCTGTCTGTACCCATTGGCGGTGGCGTTCTCCAACGACCACGTCGAGGGTGATCGCCGGGTGTCGCTGACGGCGATGCTGTTGGTGACCTACGGTGTCGGCGCGAGTATCGGGCCGCTGGTGGCCGGGGTGCTGATGAAGCTGTTCGGCAGTCAGATGCTCTATGCCTTCTTCAGCTTCTTCGCCTTGGTGCTGGTGTGGCGAATCCGCCCGAAAGCGGTCACCAACCTGCATCAGGTGGACGATGCTCCGCTGCATCACGTGGCCATGCCGGACAGCATGTCGAGTTCACCGCTGGTCGCTTGTCTTGACCCGCGAGTCGATGAGCAAGTGGTGCAGGATCAGATGCAGAATCCGGTCAATCCGGAGGCTGATTTCAATCCGGATGCCGAGCCGGAAACCGAAGCTGAAACAGATTCGGAATCAGAAGACCCTGATGCAGCTCGCGAGCAAAGCTTTACCGAAGCGCGGCCTTGATCAAGGCATAAAAAACGGGCAGTCACCGCAAGGGACTGCCCGTTTTTTATTGGCGGGGTCTATCAGAAATCGTCTTTATCGAAGCGCCGCGCTTCGCGCTGAAGTTGATAGACGAACCGCTCGACCTGCCGTTGCACCAGGCCGCTCATGTTATGAAAACGCACGCCGGCGAAGGTGGTGTTGATCTTTTCTTCGAAGTGCAGGTAACGCAGTTCGACCGGTGCCGTCATGCTGCCGAAGGGCAGGGCGGCGACAAAACGGTCGTAGACCTGGCCCAGTTGCAGCCTGGCAGTGATGTCGCCCTCGAAGCGCAACTTGCAGCCGGTGGCGGAGATGTCCAGTAGTTTGCCACAGACGGGCGACTTGAGTTTGTCACCCCCCAGTTCGACGTTAACCAGTTGTGCCAGCTTCAGCGCGGCGCGAAAAGCATTGCGGCGCTGGTGGTAAACCACCTCATCGGGCAGCGCGCCACGGTAGCAGCGGCCATCGCCGGATTCGTCGATGGTCAGCGGGCCATTGCTTTCCCAGGCGATGCGTACACCGTCGTGGAAACCTTCGACCTTGAACGGTTCGCCGGCCAGCAGAAAGCGCTCGCCGTCGCGCGGGATCATTTCGTCGAGGGCGATCATGTTGCTGTCACGGTCGATGTCCACCAGATAACTCTGGAAGCGCTGGCTGCGCTCGTGGAACGTGATGATCAGCGGGTCATGGCTGTCTTGCAGCTGACGCAGATTGCCGGAGATTTCCAGGGGCGTGGTGAGCACCTTGGGTGGCTGCGGAGCATCTTCCGCGCTTAAGGCATTGAACACGGGGCATCAATCTCCAGGCAAATATGACTACTGGCTAGCATTCTGCCAGCATGTTTCGCGTCTTGATAGGGCGTGCTCATTGAAAGGCTCAAGCCTGACTGAGCGGGCGTGGCTTGGCGAGCTTGGAGGTTGATCCGCGGGCATCGTAGAGCGCTGGCGGCTCGCCGCCGGTGAGGATTTTCAGCTGATTGGCCGTGGCGGCCTGCTGCACCAGAATCGACTGGCCATTGTTAACGTTGGCGGCCTGGCACTGGGCCAGGAGGTCGGTCAGCACGTCGCTCTGTGCCAGCAACTGATTGCCAATGCTCGAATGGCTGGCAAGTTGCTCCAGGCCTTGGCGATTGGTCGGCAGGTTGAGGCTGGCGAGGATTTCACTGCGCTTACGGCCATGCTGTTCGAGCAAAATGATCAATGCCTGTTTCTGCGCCAGAATCTCTTCAAGCAGTGGCATGTCGCGACCGTGCAGCGCGAGGGACTCGGTTTGCAGCAGCTCCAGCAGGTGTTGCGCCGGGGCAAAGTCGTCGATGATCAGTTGCAGTAAATTAGTGTCGTGCATGGCTGGCCTTGGGTTTTAAGCGTCCAAAAGCCTGGCGCGGGCCGTGGCCTAACGCTGGGCTTCGAAGTTGAGCAGTTTGCTGGCTACACGGTTGCTGTCGACTTTATAGCTGCCATCGGCAATCGCTGCTTTCAACTCGGCCACGCGGGCGTTGTCGACGGCAGGCTGATCGCGCAGCTTGTCAGTGACCTTTTGCAACTGTTGAGCCTCATTGCTGAGGTGTACCGATTCCCCGCTTTGGGTGGCACTGGCCTGTTCGGCCGGGGTATTCAGCGGCGCGGATTGACCGGCTTCGGCGGTTTCCTTGGCTGCGCTGGTACGTGTACTGCCCGTAAGTGACGAGGAGCTGTTTAAACGATTGAAATCGATGACCATGACAAAAAACCTCTGGGTATTTGGACGCTTGCCATGTTTTCGGCTCTCCCCCGGAAAACTTTAGGCCCATTTATCAATGAGCTTGCATGCGCCAGCACGTCCTGCATGCGGCACAGTTTAGGGAACAGGCGAGTGGCGCGCCATATCTTCACGAACAGAGATCCCTGCATGGCCGCTCACATAGAAACTTCCACCTGGCCCGGCGCGGTGACTTGCGCCTTGATGACCCGCTGGGAGTTAAGGTTTTTCACCCGAATCTGTTCGCTCATGCCGCCGTTGGACAGCGCTTCACCCGGCATACGTACACTGAGCGTACCACTGCGGGCGGTAATCACCACCTGATCACCCTTGCGAATGACTTCCGCCTGTTCGAGGTGCACCAGGGTAATGACCTGATCGGCGACCATTGGTCGGGTAAGTTTTTGCCCGATCGCCTGATCGACGGAGGTCAGAAAACCCTGATTTATCAGGCTGATATCGCGCTCGCGCAGGGTCACGTCCTGAGGCTCGATAATCCCTGTGCGTTTGAGGGGGCGGGTGGTGGTCACGATGTCGCGAAACAGCCGTACCTGGGCGGGTACGAAGACTGTCCAGGGGGAGGCGCCGTCGCAGCGAACCTTGACCGTGACCCGGCCCAAAGGCCTCGCGGGGCTCTCGAGGGTGGCTGTCAATTCCTTGTCGCACATAGGCATGCGCAGGCGCTGATCGAGCTGGTTGACCTCGATTTCGTAGCGTCCTTGCGTTTGACTGGTGGCCAGATAGTCTTCTACGGTGAATTCAAGAAAGCCCTGAGTGACGCCGATAAGCATGTCAGGCAAGGTAACCGCGTCAGCAAGGGCAGGGCTGCCAGCGTTGAACAGGCAAACGGCCGACATCGCACAGAGTAATCTGCGAGAGGTTGATGTCAGGTGTCGGAAAAATGTCGGTTCTGTGTTCATAAGAGTTAAAAAGCAAGCGCCGTGCCGTTTAGTGAAGAATGTGCGTCGCAACACACTTAGCGTTGGTGTAGGAGTCTGGGCATGGCTGGTGTAATGGATTCGGTGAACCAGCGCACGCAACTGGTAGGGCAGAATCGCCTTGAGCTGTTGTTGTTCCGTCTCGACGGCCAGCAGCTGTATGGGATCAACGTGTTCAAGGTTCGTGAGGTGCTGCAATGCCCCAAGCTGACCCTGATGCCCAAGTCCAGTCCTGTCGTGTGCGGTGTGGCGAATATTCGGGGGGCGACCATTCCGATTCTGGATCTGGCGATGGCGACCGGTTCCGGAGCGCTGAAAGATCAAAGCAATCCCTTCGTGATCATCACGGAGTACAACACCAAGACCCAGGGTTTCCTGGTTCGGTCGGTGGAGCGCATCGTCAACATGAACTGGGAGGAGATTCATCCGCCACCCAAGGGCACCGGGCGCGATCACTACCTGACGGCTGTGACTCGGGTCGACAATCAGTTAGTCGAAATCATCGACGTCGAGAAGGTGCTGGCGGAAGTGGCACCGACACCGGAGGCGATTTCGGTGGGCGTGGTGGATATCGAGACTCAGCACAAGGCGTTGTCCTTGCGCGTGCTGACGGTCGATGACTCATCGGTGGCGCGAAAGCAGGTGACCCGTTGCCTGCAAACGATCGGCGTCGAAGTGGTGGCGTTGAACGACGGCCGGCAAGCGCTGGATTACCTGCGCAAATTGGTCGACGAAGGCAAGAAGCCGGAAGACGAGTTCCTGATGATGATCTCCGACATCGAGATGCCGGAGATGGACGGGTACACCCTGACGGCCGAGATCCGCAACGACCCGCGCATGCAAAAGCTGCATATCATCCTGCATACTTCGTTGTCGGGTGTGTTCAATCAGGCGATGGTCAAGAAGGTCGGTGCCGATGACTTCCTGGCCAAATTCCGTCCTGATGACCTGGCATCCCGGGTAGTCGACCGGATCAAAGCAGCAGATAACAGCTAGGGGCCTTCTGCCCCTGGCGGTCAACACGATTTAAGAGGCGGCATCTTTGTCTACGGGTAATTTGGATTTCGAACAGTTCCGGGTATTCCTGGAAAAAGCCTGTGGCATTTTGCTCGGTGAAAACAAGCAATACCTGGTCTCGAGCCGTCTCAACAAACTGATGGAACAGCAGGGCATCAAATCGCTGGGTGAGCTGGTTCAGCGCATCCAGACCCAGCCGCGCAGCGGTTTGCGCGAGATGGTGGTGGATGCAATGACCACCAACGAAACCTTGTGGTTTCGTGACACCTATCCGTTTGAAGTCTTGAAGAACAAGGTCTTGCCCGAAGCGATCAAGGCGGCCCCCGGCCAGCGCCTGCGGATCTGGTCGGCAGCGTGTTCGTCGGGCCAGGAACCGTATTCGCTGTCGATGTCCATCGATGAGTTCGAGCGGGTCAACATGGGCCAGTTGAAGATGGGCGTGCAGATCGTTGCCACGGACCTGTCCGGCACCATGCTGACCAACTGCAAGACCGGCGAATACGACAGCCTGGCCATCGGCCGCGGTCTGTCGCCCGAGCGTCTTCAGCGTTACTTCGACCCCAAAGGGCCGGGGCGCTGGGCCATCAAGGCGCCGATCAAGAGTCGGGTGGAATTTCGCTCGTTCAACCTGCTGGACAGCTACGCGAGCCTGGGCAAGTTCGACATCGTGTTCTGCCGCAACGTGCTGATCTACTTCTCCGCCGAGGTGAAGAAAGACATCCTGTTGCGCATTCACAGCACGCTGAAGCCGGGTGGTTATCTGTTCCTTGGCGCGTCCGAAGCGCTGAACGGTTTGCCGGATCACTACCAGATGGTCCAGTGCAGCCCGGGGATCATTTACAAGGCGAAGTGATTCGTTGGCGGCATACAAAAAAACGGGAGTCCTCAGGGAGCTCCCGTTTTTTTTGCCTGTTGATTCCTCAGCCTCCACCACCATCCCTGTGGGCTTGCCCGCTCCCACAGGGTAAATGTTGTTCTTTCGATTGCGAGAAGCGGCAGAAAAGCGGCAGGCGGCGGAAATCGGTTGCCGCTTTTCTGTCATTGCCGCCTTGCCACTGCCGGCAAAGCCCCGGTTTACGGGCTTTTTTGAATTGGCACGCCGCTTGCTATATCCATCGTACGAAAAATCAGGTCACCCGAAGGTTTCCCGACATGAGCATCAGCTTCGATAAAGCGCTCGGTATCCACGAACAAGCCCTGGGGTTCCGCGCTCAGCGTGCCGAAGTCCTGGCCAACAACATCGCCAACGCCGACACCCCGAACTACAAGGCTCGGGACCTGGACTTCTCGAAAGTGCTCGCCGAGCAGAACGAGAAAACCAAAAACGGCAAGTTCGCCTTGAACATGACCAACAGCCGTCACATCGAAGCTGAAGGCCTGGGCAATGGCGACGAGTCGCTGATGTATCGCACGCCGATGCAACCGTCGATCGATCAGAACACCGTGGACGCCCAGCTGGAACAGTCGAACTACGCGGAAAACGCGGTCAACTTCCAGGCCAGCTTCACCCTGCTCAACAGTAAATTCAAAGGGCTGGTGTCAGCCCTGCGCGGAGAGTAATCCATGTCTCTATCCAGTGTTTTCAACATTGCCGGTAGCGGCATGAGTGCCCAGACCACTCGCTTGAACACCGTGGCCTCGAACATCGCCAACGCCGAGACCGTCTCGTCGAGCATCGACCAGACTTACCGTGCCCGTCACCCGGTGTTCGCCACCATGTTCCAGGGCGGCCAGAGCGGCGGCAGCGATTCGCTGTTCCAGAACCAGGACGCTGCCGGTCAAGGCGTGCAAGTGCTGGGCGTGGTCGAAGACCAGAGCAACCTTGACGCGCGCTACGAGCCGAACCATCCGGCCGCCGATGCCAAGGGCTACGTCTACTACCCGAACGTCAACGTCGTCGAAGAAATGGCCGACATGATTTCCGCGAGCCGTTCGTTCCAGACCAACGCCGAAATGATGAACACCGCCAAAACCATGATGCAGAAGGTCCTGACCCTCGGTCAGTGATAAGGGGCGAGTCATATGAGCGTTATCAGCGATGTTCTGGCCAACTCTTCGGTCACGACCACTACCACCAAAGACAGCCTGACCACGGCCGCTACCGGCGGCCAGAAGCTGGGCAAGGACGCGTTCCTGCAACTGTTGGTGACTCAGCTGAAAAACCAGAACCCGCTCGATCCTCAGGACAACAGCGAGTTCGTGGCACAGCTGGCGCAGTTCAGTAGCCTGGAAGGTATTACCACGCTGAACGATACGGTCAGCGGCCTTGCCAGCAGCTACAGCTCCTCGCAAGCCTTGCAGGCTTCTTCGCTGGTGGGCCGTTCAGTCATCGCGCAGACCGACAAAACCATGGTCGACACCTCCAAGAGCCTCAACGGTACCGTCGTGGTGCCAACCTCGGTTCCCGCCGCCACCGTCAAGATCACCAACGCGGAAGGCAAGACCATCCGTACGCTCGAGTTGGGCAGTCAAAGTGCCGGTAACGCCAGTTTCATCTGGGACGGCAAGGACGATGCGGGCGCGGTGGCACCGGCGGGTACTTACACCTTCGGCGCAACGACCACCATCGACGGCACGAACACCTCACTGATTACTTACCTGCCGGCAACGGTCAACAGCGTGACCATCAGCCAGACCGGCGGTGAGTTGATGCTGAACCTGGCAGGCATGGGCAGCGTTGCCCTGTCCAAAGTACAAACCATTGGTATATAGAGCCGACTAGCACGGCACAAAGGAGTGGAATATGTCTTTCAATATCGGCCTTAGCGGTCTCTATGCAGCCAACAAACAACTGGACGTGACCGGCAACAACATCGCCAACGTCGCGACCACCGGCTTCAAATCGTCCCGTGCAGAATTCGAAGACGTGTACTCGGCCACCAAGCTGGGTACGGGTAGCAAGACCGTTGGCAATGGCGTGCGCCTGGCCAACGTTTCCCAGCAGTTCGGCCAGGGCGATGTGAACAATACCGGCAACGTGCTGGACATGGGCATCCAGGGCAACGGTTTCTTCATCCTCAGCGACAACGGATCCCTGAGCTACACCCGTGCCGGTGCGTTCAAGACTGATGCCGAAAACTATGTGGTTGATAACAACGGCAATCGTCTGCAGGGTTATGGCGTCGACGCCAACGGCAAGATCATCAACGGTGTGTTGACTGACCTGAAGATCGATACTTCAGCCCTCAAGCCGAACGCGACCACCACGATCGATCAGACGATGAACCTGAATTCGGCTGAAGATTTGCCGACCGTGACGACGTTCAGCCCGACAGATACCAACAGCTACAACAAGACCATTTCTACCAAGGTCTATGACACCCAGGGTAATGAACACACCATGGATCAGTATTACGTCAAGACGGACGTAAACGAATGGAAGATTTATACCTATATGGATGGTCGGACTCCGAGCAACCCGGCTAGCACCACCCTGACACCTAGCGAGGCAGATATTACCTTCAATTCCGACGGTAGCATCGACACTATCACCGCAGGGGCAGGCTGGGCTCTAGGTGCAGACGGTACTACGTTGACCATGACCGACTGGATACCCGGCGTTATCACCGACGCCTCAACGACTCCTGTGACCTGGGGCGCGAATGGTTCCGATGCCGCTGCAAGCGGTATCGCGTTCAGCTTGGCGAAGACCACGTCTTACAACTCGGCGACCGCTCGTACTGCCCAATATCAGGACGGCTATGCCACCGGCCAGATCTCCAGCCTGACCATCGACGCCAGCGGCGTCATGACTGCCAACTTCAGCAATCAGCAAACCAAGGCCATCGGCCAAGTGGCGGTGGCCAGCTTCGCCAACGAGCAAGGCTTGCAGCCAATCGGCGGCACACGCTGGAAAGAAACCTTCTCCTCGGGTGTGGCGGGTGTCGATGCGCCGGAGACCGGTACGCTGGGTTCGATCGTGTCCAACTCCCTGGAAGAGTCCAACGTCAACCTGACCAACGAATTGGTCGAGCTGATCAAAGCCCAGAGCAACTACCAGGCAAACGCCAAGACCATCTCCACCCAGAGCACCATCATGCAGACCATCATTCAGATGACCTGATGCTGGTTGGCGCTGCAGAAAGAGGCCCCTCGTGAGAGTAATGCTGTTCACTTAAGCATTTGAGTCTCAGCTGGGCTTATCCGAAAATCCGATGCCAGATATCTGGCATCGGATTTTTTATGTCTGTTCAACAGGACCTGCTCGACCTCGGCGACCTTTTCAACTTCTGCGACCTGAGCACCTTCACCCAAAACATCCCCATAGAGTGGGTCGCGTCTGCGCTGGATCTTTCCAGTCAGGCCACCATTCGTCGACGTCGCCTGCCCGCTGACCAAGTGCTTTGGCTGGTGCTCGGCATGGCGCTGTTTCGTGATGAACCGGTTCACGAAGTGGCCAGACGTTTGAACATCTGCGCCCAAGGCCTGGCCTCTGACCACCTGTTGGCCCGTAGCGGTCTGACCGAAGCGCGTAAGCGGCTCGGCGCCGATCCCGTTGAGTGGCTGTTCCGCAAGACGGGAACCCAATGGGGCGCGGAGCGCTATGACGGTGACGCCTGGCATGAACTGCAGGTGTTCGCAGTGGACGGAGCACTCTTGCGCACCCCGGATACGCCCGAGCTTCGGGACCACTTCGGGTCGGGAAACACCCCGAGCGACCGCCAGACTCCGTTTCCCATGCTGCGCCTGGTGGCGTTGATGAATGTACGTTCGCACGTGATCCTGGATGCGCAATTGAGCCCTTACCGACGCAGTGAAATGCGCTTGGCCGACGAGTTCCTGCAGCAGATCCCCGATCACTCGGTGACGTTGTTCGACAAAGGATTCTGGGGGGCCGAACTGCTGTCGAGCCTGAGCAGTGCTGGTAGCAACCGTCATTGGTTGATCCCGGCAAAAAAAGGAATGGTCTGCGAAGAAGTGACCCGCTACAGCCAGCACGATCGTTGGGTGCGCATGAAAGTCTCGCCGCAGGCCAGGAAGCGAAACCCGACCCTTCCAACGCATTGGGGGCCCGCGAAGTCAGTTATGAAATTCAAGGCAAGCTAAAGACCGTCATGACGTCATTGCCGGCTAACGCCTACAACGCCAAGGCCGTGGCCAAGCTGTATCAGGAACGCTGGGAGATCGAATTGGGCTTCAGGGACATCAAGAGCTCGATGCAGCAGAACGCAGTGACCTTGCGTAGCAAAAAAGTCGACTTGGTCTATCAGGAGGTTTGGGGACTTTTGTTGGCTTATAACGTGATTCGTCGGGAAGCCAGCCAGGCGGCGGTGGCGTTTGGCCGAGCCCCCTCGGACATTCGTTTCAAACCGGCTTGCCAGTACATTGCCGTGCAACTGATAGTGATGGCAGCGGCCAACCCGATTTCAGCCACAGGCAGACGATTGGCAGAGTTAAGGGCAGGTATCGGAGGATTGTTTCTGGATCACCGTCCAAGACCTTCAAGGCCAAGGACGGTGAAAATATCAAAGACCCGGTTTCCAGTAGACCGTAAGGCTGCTCCGCTTAAGTGAACAGCATTACCCTCGTGAGAGGGGCTTTTTTTATGGGCGGGATTTGTCTCGGGTGACGAATTTTGCGTTGTCAGTGATGGCCTCTTCGCGGGCAAGCCCGGTCCCACAAGGTTTTGTGTCGTACGTAGGAATCGTGAACGACGAAACCTGTGGGAGCGGGCTTGCCCGCGATGGCGTCAGCACAGTCCCTACTTTCCTTGAGGCAAAAGAAAACCCCCGACCAATCCAGAGGACTGATCGGGGGTTATCGAGGTAAGCGCCTTTCAGCGCTCACCAGCTCAGCTTATTGGCAAGCTTCGCAATCCGGCTCGTCAATGGCGCAAGCCTTCGGCACTGGTGCCGGACCTGCTGGAGCTGCCAGGACCGAGTCGTCACCGTGGTTGCCGCCGCTGGAAACAGCGTTCAGCTTACCGGTGTTGATGGTCGACTTCTCGGTGCTGGTCGCGGCCAGGGCACGGAGGTAGTAGGTGGTTTTCAGGCCACGGTACCAAGCCATGCGGTAGGTCACGTCCAGCTTCTTGCCCGATGCGCCGGCGATGTACAGGTTCAGCGATTGAGCCTGGTCGATCCACTTCTGACGACGGCTGGCGGCGTCGACGATCCACTTGGTGTCCACTTCGAAGGCAGTCGCGTAGAGCTCTTTGAGTTCTTGCGGGATGCGCTCGATCTGTTGCACCGAACCGTCGTAGTACTTCAGGTCGTTGATCATGACCGAGTCCCACAGACCGCGAGCCTTGAGGTCGCGAACCAGGTACGGGTTGATCACGGTGAATTCGCCCGACAGGTTCGATTTCACGTAGAGGTTCTGATAAGTCGGTTCGATCGACTGCGATACGCCAGTGATGTTGGCGATGGTCGCGGTCGGTGCGATGGCCATGATGTTGGAGTTACGAATGCCTTTCTGTACACGGGCGCGAACCGGTGCCCAGTCCAGGGATTCGTTCAGGTCAACGTCGATGTACTTCTGGCCACGCTGCTCAATCAGGATCTGTTGCGAATCCAGCGGCAGGATGCCTTTGGACCACAGCGAACCCTGGAACGTCTCGTAGGCGCCGCGCTCGTCGGCCAGGTCGCAGGAAGCCTGGATCGCGTAGTAGCTGACCGCTTCCATCGACTTGTCGGCGAACTCGACGGCCGCGTCGGAACCGTAAGGAATGTGCTGCAGGTACAAGGCGTCCTGGAAGCCCATGATGCCCAGACCGACCGGACGGTGCTTGAAGTTGGAGTTCTTCGCTTGCGGCACCGAGTAGTAGTTGATGTCGATCACGTTATCGAGCATGCGAACGGCGGTGTTCACGGTGCGTTGCAGCTTGGCGGTGTCCAGCTTGCCGTTGGTGATGTGGTTCGGCAGGTTGATCGAGCCCAGGTTGCAAACGGCGATCTCGTCCTTGTTGGTGTTCAAGGTGATCTCGGTGCACAGGTTCGAGCTGTGAACCACGCCCACGTGCTGCTGCGGGCTGCGCAGGTTGCACGGGTCTTTGAAGGTCAGCCATGGGTGGCCGGTTTCAAACAGCATGGACAGCATTTTGCGCCACAGGTCTTTGGCCTGAATGGTCTTGAACAGCTTGATCTTGCCTGGGTACTGGGACAGGGCTTCGTAGTACTCGTAACGCTCTTCGAAGGCCTTGCCGGTCAGGTCGTGCAGATCCGGAACTTCGGATGGCGAGAACAGGGTCCACGGGCCGTCATCGAAGACGCGCTTCATGAACAGGTCAGGGATCCAGTTGGCGGTGTTCATGTCGTGGGTACGACGACGGTCATCACCGGTGTTCTTGCGCAGCTCGATGAACTCCTCGATGTCCATGTGCCAGGTTTCCAGGTAGGCACACACAGCGCCTTTGCGCTTGCCACCCTGGTTAACGGCGACGGCGGTGTCGTTCACTACTTTCAGGAACGGTACAACGCCCTGGGATTTGCCGTTGGTGCCCTTGATGTACGAGCCCAGCGCACGAACCGGTGTCCAGTCGTTGCCCAGGCCACCAGCGAATTTCGACAACATGGCGTTGTCGTGGATCGCGTGGTAGATGCCCGACAGGTCATCCGGCACGGTGGTCAGGTAGCAGCTCGACAGCTGTGGACGCAGGGTGCCGGCGTTGAACAGGGTCGGGGTCGAGGACATGTAGTCGAAGGACGACAACAGGTTGTAGAACTCGATCGCACGGTCTTCTTTGTTCTTCTCTTCGATTGCCAGGCCCATGGCCACGCGCATGAAGAAAATCTGCGGCAGTTCGAAGCGGATACCGTCCTTGTGGATGAAGTAACGGTCGTACAGGGTTTGCAGGCCCAGGTACGTGAACTGCTGATCGCGCTCGTGGTTGATCGCCTTGCCGAGTTTTTCCAGGTCGAAGGACGCCAGAACCGGGTTCAGCAATTCGAATTCGATACCTTTGGCGATGTACGCCGGCAGCGCCTTGGCGTACAGGTCGACCATTTCGTGGTGGGTCGCGCTCTCGGCGACGCCCAGGAAGTTCAGGCCTTCGGCGCGCAGGGTGTCCATCAGCAGGCGGGCGGTCACGAACGAGTAGTTCGGCTCACGCTCGACCAGCGTACGGGCGGTCATCACCAGGGCGGTGTTGACGTCGGTCAGGGCCACGCCGTCGTACAGGTTCTTCAGGGTTTCGCGCTGGATCAGGTCGCCGTCGACTTCTTCCAGGCCTTCGCACGCTTCGGTGACGATGGTGTTCAGGCGACCCATGTCCAGAGGTGCAAGGCTGCCATCGGCGCGGGTGATGCGGATCGACGGGTGAGCCTGTACCGCGTCCTCGGCAGGGGTGCGTACAGCGCGTTCCTTGGAACGGGCATCGCGGTAGATCACGTAGTCGCGCGCCACTTTCTGCTCGCCGGCACGCATCAGGGCCAGTTCGACCTGGTCCTGGATTTCTTCGATGTGGATGGTGCCGCCCGATGGCATGCGACGCTTGAAGGTCGCGGTGACCTGTTCGGTCAGGCGGGCAACAGTGTCGTGGATGCGCGACGAAGCGGCAGCGGTGCCGCCTTCAACTGCAAGAAACGCTTTGGTGATGGCGACGGTGATTTTGTCATCGGTGTAAGGAACGACAGTCCCGTTACGCTTGATCACGCGCAGCTGGCCAGGCGCGGTGGCGGACAGATCCGAATTCGAATCGGCGGCCTGCGGCAAGGTGCCCTGCGGGTTCTCGCGAGTTGTGTCGGTTTGCATGGGGGGTTGTCTCCACATTCTCTATGTTTGTTTGGGCACCATCACGGTGCCCACCGTTCTGTCCTGAAGCACTACAACCGGTGGGGGCCGGGCATACCAACTTCGGGACAGATCAGGAAGGGGGCTATTGGGCGCCGCTTCCATGCCGAAGTCTTTGGTGTCACGCCTGGGGCCTGAAACCGAATTCCGTTTTAGGTGGCAGTAAATGACTGCAACACCCGTACCGTTATCGCCGTTTCGGGCTTAAAAACAGTAGCCATCCGCACGCGCGGTTTGGTCTTTCGAAAATACGTTTGGTTCAACCGGAAAGAGGCAATAAAAGCGCTTGAAATCGGTGTCCGGTTTGTGTTTGGTTTTTGGCATAAAACCCTACATGTAGGGTTTTTTTAGCGCCGAGGTACAAGATAATGCGTTTTTGAGGGTGTTGCAACGTACTACCTGTGGATAAACCTGTGCGTAAATTGTGTGTGAAAGGTGGAACGAGCGTGTAGGCCGCGACCTAGCTGGAGCGGACCGTTTTTCACTGATTTTCAGCGATTGAAAACAGTCATTCGGATTTTTAAGGGCGCGAACCCTATCACAAAAAACCGTTGTGTCCGAACGCATTTACCCGCTTGTGTTCCAGACGTGCGCCGTTTATACAATCGGCCAATGCAGATGCATTCTTATCCTCCCCAATCATTACAAAAAGACGGGCGGATCCTTCCCTTTAAAGTGATGTTGGCAAGCAGAGGTCACCGTGGAGCAAGAAGTCTGGCAGGTATTGATTGTCGAGGACGACCAGCGTCTGGCCGAACTGACTCGCGACTATCTCGAAGCCAATGGCCTGCGCGTGTCGATCGAGGGCAACGGCGCTCTCGCCGCGGCACGCATCATCAAGGAGAAACCGGACCTGGTGATCCTCGACCTGATGCTCCCGGGCGAAGATGGCTTGAGTATTTGCCGCAAGGTTCGCGACAAGTATGACGGCCCGATCCTGATGCTCACCGCGCGCACCGATGACACCGATCAAATCCTCGGCCTCGATCTCGGCGCTGATGACTACGTCTGCAAACCGGTGCGCCCACGTCTGCTGCTGGCGCGCATCCAGGCTTTATTACGGCGTAGCGAAGCGCCTGAAGCAACCCCGGAAAAACAACGGCGTCTGCAGTTCGGCCCGTTGGTGGTGGACAATGCGTTGCGCGAGGCCTGGCTGCATGACAAAGGCATCGAGTTGACCAGTGCCGAGTTCGATTTGCTCTGGCTGCTGGTGGCCAACGCCGGGCGCATTCTGTCTCGAGAAGAAATTTTCACCGCGCTGCGCGGTATCGGTTATGACGGCCAGGATCGTTCCATCGATGTGCGCATCTCACGCATTCGCCCGAAGATCGGCGATGATCCGGAGCATCCGCGGCTGATCAAAACCATCCGCAGCAAAGGCTATCTGTTCGTTCCCGAAGCCTGCGCAGACTTGTCGCTGTGAACTCGATCTTCCTGCGCATTTATGGCGGCATGTGCGCGGCGCTGATTCTGGTGGCCGTGCTCGGCGTGCTGGCCTTGCACCTGCTTAACCAGGTGCGCAGCGAGCAGTACCGCGAGCGTCTGGCCCACGGCACGTTCTCGCTGATGGCCGATAACCTGCAACCGATGAACGAAACCGAGCGCCACCGGGCCTTGCTGGTATGGGAGCGCTTGCTCGGGATTCCGTTGGCGCTGAAGACATTCCCTCAGACCGGCCTCGACCTGACCCAGCGCACCCGCGTGCTGCGCGGTCAGGCCTTGGTGGAGCAGACCGGCCCGCATGCGGCAAAGGTTTACCGCTTGGTCAGCGACAAGGAACAACTGGTGCTCACGGGGGAAGTCCAGCAGATCAGCGAACAACTGGCGCGAGCGACCATTTATCTGCTGGCCGACGAACTGGTGCGCTACCCGGTGGCCGAGCAGCCCAAGCGTCTGGCGCAGTTAAAGGAAGAGAAGGGTTTCGGCTTCGATCTGCAATTGGTCACGATCGATCAGGCCGACATGGACGAAGACCAGAGCCGCCGCGTGTCCGAAGGCGACACGGTAATGGCGCTGGGCAAGGGCGGCGATTCGATCCGGGTGTTTGCCGGCATGGTCGGCACGCCGTGGGTGCTGGAAATCGGCCCGCTGTATCAGATGAATCCTTACCCGCCCGAGTGGCTGGTGTTGATCGCGGCCCTTGGCCTGAGCCTGATCGGTTTGATTGTCTATTTGTTGGTGCGTCAGCTGGAGCGCCGTTTGCGTGGGCTGGAAGCCGCCGCCACGCGCATTGCCAAGGGCAGCCTGGAAACCCGCGTACCGGCACGCGGCGCAGATTCGGTGGGCCGCCTGGCCTCGGCGTTCAATGGTATGGCCGAGCACTTGCAGCAATTGTTGGCGATTCAGCGAGAGCTGGTGCGCGCCGTGTCCCATGAACTGCGCACGCCAGTCGCGCGTTTGCGTTTTGGCCTGGAGATGATCGGCTCGGCCACCACGCCTGAGGCGCTGGAAAAATACCGCGAAGGGATGGACCACGACATCGAGGACCTCGATCGGCTGGTCGACGAGATGCTCACCTATGCGCGGCTGGAGCAAGGTTCGCCGGCGCTGAATTTTCAGCGGATCGATCTGGATGCGTTGGTCAATCAGGTGATCGAAGAATTGGCGCCACTGCGCGCCGAAGTCACGGTACAGCGCGGTTTGTGCCTGTCGGCCGCCGATTGCGACGACGCCTGGGTCGAGGCCGAACCGCGTTACTTGCACAGGGCGTTGCAGAACCTGGTGAGCAACGCCATGCGCCACGCCCATTCACGTGTGACGGTCAGTTATCAGGTGGGGCAGCAGCGCTGTCGGGTGGACGTCGAGGATGACGGGCCGGGCGTGCCGGAAACCGCGTGGGAAAAAATCTTCACCCCGTTCCTGCGCCTCGATGACAGCCGCACCCGCGCCTCGGGCGGGCATGGATTGGGGTTGTCGATCGTGCGGCGAATCATCCATTGGCATGACGGGCGAGCATTGATCGGCAAGAGCAAAAGCCTGGGTGGGGCCTGTTTCAGTTTGAGCTGGCCGAGGAATCAGGAGCGGCGGTGAGATTGTGGGTGTCCTTTAAGGCCCCATCGCGGGCAAGCCCGCTCCCACAGTGTCCGTGTCGTACACAAAATCTGCGAACACCACTGAACCTGTGGGAGCGGGCTTGCCCGCGATGAGCATAGGTATCTACACATCTCTAAAGTCTTCGGCTGGCCACCCAGCCGATGGCCTCTTTAGCAAAACCCGCCAGTTCCTGGGGCGTGTATTGTTCCAATGTCTCGCACATGGCCAAAAGCATGTATAAACCGGCCAGCAGCGCGGAAGCCGTCACCGGCTGCGAGCGCTTCATCTGTCGACCAGACAGACGGACCAAAAAATCCCGTGTTTGCTCAGCGAACTCCCCCTTAGCCCGCATCAGACGCCAACTGACAGCACATGCCTGACTGGCGATCAACAGCCGTTTGAACACCGCTTCACCGCTCTCTTGCTGCCAGTTTTCCAGCTGATGCCCACCCCCTTTAAGCAGTTTGAAGTAGGACTCGATACGCCAGCGCCAGTAATACCAGAGCGCCAATCGTTCATCTGCGACCTCTTGCTCAAGGTTGCTCAGCAAATACCATTCGGCCAGCAGGTGACCATCGGCTCCCAGTATTCGGCTCACGACGAGCCGGGCCGGCAACGGCTCACCAGACTTGCGCAGCGTCTTGCGGTCGGCCCTGTCTTTGGTGAAAGGCTGGGCTTGGCGAGTCAGCACGACGGCGGTTTCTCCCACCCATTGAATGGCCGGTTTTCCTTTGTAGTCCACCTTGCGAGTTTTGCGGTAGGTCATCTCGCGAGCAATTTGACTCAGGGCCCTCGATTGACCTGCATGACTGGCCGTGGAACCGGCCTTGACTCGCACCAGCCATTGCCGACCCTCGGCCTGCCATTGCCTCAGGTGAGCGACCGAATCAGCCTCTCGATCCACGATATGGACAAGCGGCTTGGCAAAATTCTGCTGTTCCAGCCAAGTGATACGTTGTGTCAGTTCATGCAGATGCTTCTCAGGGACCAGCACTTCTTCGGCTCGCGTGCTGAGCACGCCGTCCTTGGTCGCCAGATTTTGAGCGGGAGTACAGATCGGTGCACCGTCACGGTCGGTGACTAGCAGGCTGCTTTGCAGCTCGTAACCGATGTCGCCCGGTGGGTCATTTGCAGGCGATCAGCCTTGCTGTGGTGGTGCATGTAATTGAGCCGAGACCAATCGTGCATGACCAGCGCGTAATCATCACAGTCATCCCGACAACCCTCGTGGGCCAGCGCCAGCAGCGGTTTAACCAGGTCAACGGGCCGAACCCGGTCATTGCTCAAAAATCGCCAAAGGGCTTGCGTCTGTGCAAAAGCCTTGTCGCTTCGCGGCAAGGCTTTCATCCCGGCGGCCAGCGCCGGTAGTCCATTACTGTGTCCCATGACTAACTCGTCGTATCGTTTTGTCAGTCGGGCATCTAGCCCGGTCATTTGATATCCATGCCGTCCCTTTATAGACCAGGATCGGGAGATGTGTAGATACCTATGCCGCGATGAGGCCATTCCAAACGCTGAAAGTCTTCAAGCCTTGATACTGACCAGGCTCAACAGCTGCCCATCCATCACTGTAAATTGCGCATCCAGCTCTGTGCCGTTACGCCATTCACTGGACAGGTCAGTCAGCAACCGCAGCCGCACTTCGCCACCCTCGCTCCACTCCAGCACTTCGGCGTGTTCAAAGTAAAAGCGTTGCTGAACGATCGGGTAGAGCGCCTTGAACAGGCTTTCCTTCACCGAAAACGTCAGCGTCACCAGCATCGCCAACTGATCGCGAGCCCCGGTGGCCATGCGCTGCAACTCTGGCCCGGTGAGAATTTCCCCGGCCAGGCGTTCGGCGCGTTCCGCATCGAGCAGGTTTTCCAGGTCCATCCCCAAGCCGCGCCAGTGGGCCTTGTTCGCGACAATCGCCGCGGCCCGGCCAGTGCTGTGAGTGATCGAGCCGGCGATATGCGCCGGCCACACCGGTGCGCGGTCTTCGCCGATGGCCGGGATGAAACTCAGCCCTTCCAGTTGGTGCAGCGCCGCCCGGGCGCAGACTCGCCCGGCGAGAAACTCGGCCTGGCGCTTGGCCACCGAACGCTGGATGCTCGCGGGCGGCTCGATGGCGCTGCGCTGGAAATCATCGCTGGCCAGTTGCCTGGTATCGAAGTGGGTACCCAACAAGACCGTATCGGGCAGCACAAACGGCAGCGGCCAATGGGCGTCGAGTGGGGTGCAGCAGGCGGGTAGGGCGGGGACGGGATTCATGACGGGCATTTTGCCGGGTTGCCTTGAGGCTGGGTAGTCCCAAGGTGATCGTTCCCACGCTCCGCGTGGGAACGCATCCAGTGACGCTCTGCGTCACACCGTCGAAGGGACGCGGAGCGTCCCGGGCTGCATTCCCACGGGGAACGTGGGAACGATCATTGTGTCAGCTAAATATCTTCTTCAAAAACGCCTGCATATCCGCCCAAGACTTTTCATCGGCGGTCTTGCTGTAACCAATGTCCGACCCGCCATGGTCGCCATGGCTCAGACGATCCGCTTCGGGATTGCTGAACCCATGCTTGGCGCCTTCGAGGGTGACAAACTTGTAGTCGGCCTTGGCCTTGTCCATTTCCGCCTTGAACGCCGTCACGTTTTCCGCCGTGACCATGCTGTCCAGAGCCCCATGCTCCACCAGGACTTTCGCCTTCACACTGCCAGGCGTCGCTGGCGTATTGGTCACCAGCGCACCGTGGAAACTCACCACGCCTGCCAGCGGTACGCCTTGACGCGCTGCATCCAGCACCACCTTGCCGCCGAAGCAATAGCCGATGGCGGCCAGTTTGTTCGGATCGGTCTGTGGTTTTTTCTTCAGCAAGTCGAGCCCGGCCTGAAACCGCGCGCTGGCTGCTGCGCTGTCCTTCAACGCAGCTTGCATGAAGGCCATGGCGTCCTTGGCGTGTTCGGTGTTCTTGCCGTCGCCAAACATGTCGATCGCCAGCGCGCTGTAGCCCAGACCGGCCAGATCACGGGCGCGACGCTTGGCGTAGTCGTTGAGGCCCCACCACTCATGCACCACCACCACGCCTGGGCGCGGGCCTTTAATGTCGTCGTCGTAGGCGTAATAGCCGATCAGCTTGGTGCCGTCGGCACTTTGATAGGGGATTTCCTGGGTCTGGATGGCGGCCTGGCTGGCCCCACTCAGAGCCAGTAATACGAGGGCGAGGAACACACGCATGATCAAGCCTCCTTATTAAGAGTTGTCAGAACAGCGTAGTTGATTTGATTCAGCTCAGGTTCAGAGTGCGTTCAGGGGCAGTACAGGGAGGGGGCAGTAACCTTGCCCCGTACCCAAAAAGCACATAGCGCATGAGGAAACTCCCCAATGACTACTTTTAAAAAACTGCTTCTGGCTTTCACCGTGATGGGCGCCAGTGTGGCGGCCCACGCCGACACCACCAATTTCGCCGGCCTGACCTTTGGCCAAACCAGCGACAAAGTTAAAAAATCCAGCGCCCTGAACGACAACCTCAACCACCCGAACGCCGACGGTGTGATCGGCAAGGACAACACCTGGGGCGCGCGTCTGGGCCAGCAAGACAGCAAGGGCCGCTACTACGCCACTTATGACAACGTGTCGGGCTCGCACAATGGCATTAAACTGCGTCAGGAAAACCTGCTGGGCAGCTACGATCTGTTCTATCCGTTGGGGGGCAGCACCAAATTGTTCGGCGGTGCCACCGCCGGTTTGACCAAACTGACCCAGGATTCGCCAGGCTTCAGCCGCGACAGCGACATCGGTTACGCCATTGGCGGCCAGGTCGGTGTGTTGCAGCAAGTTTCGCAAAACACCTCGGTCGAGCTGGGTTACCGTTACCTGCGCAGCAACGCCAGCACCGAGATGAGCGAGCGCGGTGGCAGCAAACAGGGTTCGCTGGACTTGACCAGCAGCGCCCAGACCTACCTGTCCGCCAACTACGCTTTCTAAAAAGCGTTTCGCTGCCAGTCGGTTAAGCCGCGGAACCTGTGGGAGCGGGCTTGCCCGCGATAGCGATCTGTCTGACACATGAATGGTGAATGTGCTGCCGTCATCGCGGGCAAGCCCGCTCCCACAGGTTTCGCGGCTTAACTGATGACTGGCGTCGCCCTGTCAACCATTTGAGTTGCGAAACTGTGCCTTTGGAGATGTTGATTTGCCCAGGAGAGCGTTATGAAATTGCTGGTCGTCGAAGATGAAGCGCTGTTGCGCCATCACCTGCAAACCCGCCTGACGGATAGCGGTCATGTGGTCGAGTCCGTGGCCAATGCCGAGGAGGCGTTGTACCAGGCCGAGCAGTTCAACCATGACCTGGCGGTGATCGACCTTGGTCTGCCAGGCATGGGCGGGCTCGACCTGATTCGTCAGCTGCGTTCCCAGGGCAAAACCTTTCCGATCCTGATCCTCACCGCGCGCGGCAACTGGCAGGACAAGGTCGAAGGCCTCGCCGCCGGCGCTGACGATTACGTGGTCAAGCCGTTCCAGTTCGAAGAACTCGACGCCCGGCTCAATGCCTTGCTGCGACGCTCCAGCGGTTTCACCCAGTCGACCATCGTCGCCGGCCCCTTGTTGCTGGACCTCAATCGCAAACAGGCGTCCCTCGATGAACAACCGCTGGCGTTGACCGCCTACGAATACCGGATCCTCGAGTACCTGATGCGGCATCACCAGCAAGTGGTGGCCAAGGACCGCTTGATGGAGCAGCTCTACCCGGATGACGACGAGCGCGATCCGAATGTGATCGAAGTGCTGGTCGGCCGCTTGCGCCGCAAACTCGAAGGTCCATCCGGCTTCAAACCGATCGATACCGTGCGTGGCCTCGGCTACCTGTTTAACGAGCGTTGCACTTGATTCGTTCCCTTCGTGTCCGATTGATGCTCGCCGCCACGCTCCTGGCGGTGTTGTTCATGCTGGCGTTGCTGCCGGCGATGCAGGGCGCGTTCAGCCTGGCGTTGCAGGATTCCATCGAGCAGCGCCTGGCGTCGGACGTCACCACGCTGATCTCCGCTGCCCGGGTGGATAACAACCGCTTGCAGATGCCGACGCAGCTGCCCGATGAGCGCTTCAACCTCACCGACAGCCGTTTGCTCGGCTATATCTATGACCGCGAAGGTCATCTGGTCTGGCGCTCGAAGGCCACCCAGGAAGAAAAAATCAACTACAAGCCGCGTTACGACGGGCGCGGTAACGAGTTCGCGAGGATCAGCGAAGCCAACGGGGAAGAGTTCTTCGTCTATGACGTCGAGGTCAAACTGCTGGGCGGCAAAAGTGCAGCGTTCAGCATCGTCGCGCTGCAACCGGTGCGCGAATACGAAATCACCCTCGAAGGCCTGCGGGAAAATCTCTATCTGGGTTTTGGCGCAGCCTTGCTGGTGTTGCTCGCCTTGCTGTGGATCGGCCTGACCTGGGGTTTGCAGGCATTGCGTCGGCTGAGCCAGGAGCTCGACCAGATCGAAAGCGGCACCCGGGAAAGCCTCAGCGAACAACACCCGCGTGAATTGCTGCGCCTGACCGGCTCCCTCAACCGCTTGTTGCACAGCGAACGTGAGCAGCGCAGCCGTTATCGTGACTCCCTCGACGACCTGGCCCACAGCCTGAAAACCCCGCTGACGGTGTTACAAGGGGTCAGCGAAGACATGGCGCAAAAGCCGCAAGAGCGCGAGCAGGCCTGGGTGCTGCAAACCCAGATCGAACGCATGAGCCAGCAGATCGGCTATCAGTTACAACGCGCCAGCCTGCGCAAAAGTGGTCTGGTGCGCCATCAGGTGCGCCTGCGCCCGGTGTTGCAAAGCCTCTGCGACACCCTGGACAAGGTCTACCGCGACAAACGCGTGCGGGTCGCCTTCGACCTGCCGGAGCAGTGCTACGTGCCGATCGAGCAAGGCGCCTTGCTGGAAATGATGGGCAACCTGCTGGAAAACGCCTATCGCCTGTGCCTGAGCGAAGTGCGTATCAGCGTGCGCGAAACCCTCAGCGGGACTGAGCTCTGCGTCGAAGATGACGGGCCGGGCGTGCCACCGGATCAGCGTGCGCGGATTCTGCAGCGGGGCGAGCGGCTGGATCGCCAGCATCCGGGGCAGGGGATCGGGTTGGCGGTGGTCAAGGACATCATCGAAAGCTACAGCGCCAAGCTGACACTGGGGGATTCGCCGATGGGCGGGGCGGCGTTCCGGATTCATTTTTCGGTGGTTTGATCCCTGTCACCGATCGTTCCCACGCTCTGCGTGGGAACGATCATCCACCACAAGATCCACAGTCAGACCGCTAAACAGGCACTGTTTAAACGACACTTCCAGATACTCTCCCAGGCTACACATCCTTGCGCCGCTGCCTACGACTACGCCAGAATCCGCCGGCTTGTGCGCCTTGAGGTCGGGCTCTATCGTTTGCCTGTCGCTGACGAATCAGCGATCGGGTTTAGCGATCCGATCCCCTACACAGACGCAAAAGCGCCCAAATTTTGATTGCAGTTTTTATTGCCTGCAATTCGCGTAATGGTGGCTGTGCGTGGGAGACCTTCGAGTCTACCCGGGGTTTCTGTGACCCGGATCGCTAACCTGCGTACAGCCGCCACCTTCACTTGTTTAGCGATAGGTCGTGGCGGCTCAACCAACCACGGGGCTTCACATGTTCAAGATCACGCCCAACCCACCGGAAACCGATCCGGCATCCCCCTACGAATCCCTCGATTCGAAAAAACTCAACGAAGCCGCCGACCGCGCCCTCGATTACTACCTCAAACCGGTCATTCCCAAAGACACCAAGCGCAAACCCAGCACCATTTACCATGTCGGCGCCGAGGTCGATAACGAAACCCTGCTGGTCAACGCCTGCGAATCCCTGGCCTCAGCGAGCATGATGCTCAGTGAGTTCGCCGGATTGATGGACATGCCACATCGCAACATGATGTTGGGGATTCAGCAGGTGGTCATGCTTGGTGAGTTGGCCGTCAATCGGGTGCTGGATAACTTCGATCCACAAGGCTAGCGAAGAACCTGTAACCGATCGTTCCCACGCTCTGCGTGGGAATGCCTCAACGGACGCTCCGCGTTCGGCTCTGGAAGGGACGCGGAGCGTCCCGGGCTGCATTCCCACGCAGAGCGAGGGAACGATCAGTTCTCCTGCGCCCGATAGGCCCCCGGCGTCAACCCGGTCCACTTCTTGAACGCCCGATGAAACGCCGAAGGCTCGGAAAACCCCAGCTGCTCGGCAATCTGTTGCAACGACAAATCCGCCCGTCCCAAGTGATAAATCGCAATGTCCCGCCGCAACTGGTCCTTCAATTCCTGAAAGCTCGTGCCTTCTTCGCGCAAATGCCGACGCAAGGTTTGCGGGCTGATGTGCAGGTGCGCGGCCACGGCTTCCAGATCCGGCCAGCGCGCGCTGTCGCGGCTGAGCAGGCGCCGCAACTGGCTGCTCAGGCTGTCGCCTTCATCGGGGCGCGATAGCAGGTCGGCGGGGGAGCGCTCGAGAAAGTGCTTGAGGGTTCGTTCGTCCTGCAACAGCGGCATATTCAGGTAGCGACTGTGAAATAACAGACTGCTTTGCGCCGTCGTGCTCGTTACGGTGGAAAAGCTCAGTGGGCAGGAAAACAGCAAGTCGTATTCGGCCCCGTGTTCGGGCCTCGGATAGCTGAACGTCGCCTGCTCCAGACGAATGCGCTGGCCGATCAGCCAGCTGCCGAACCGATGCCAGATCACCAACAGGCTTTCGCTGAGGAAATGGTCCGGGTCCCACAGCGGCGAATCGTCCAGGCTCAGGCGAACCATGTCGCCTTCACGGCTCAACGTCAGGCGCGGCGCGCCGGGAAACAGGCTGTAAAACAATAAGCCGCGATTGAGCGCTTTCTCCAGCGTGCGGCAGTGGATCACCGCGTGGCACATCATCGCGAAGCTGCCGGGTTTGCTCGGTGCCTGCCCAAAGCCCAGGTATTCGTCGTCCAGGGCCAGCCACAGCCCCTGGATCAATCGGGCGAATTGCTCGGGTGCGATTCGGGCGCGCGGCTCCTCGAGCAACTCGGGGCTGATCCCCAGTTGCTGCAACAGACTCGAATAGTCGTAGCCACGCCGACGCGCGCCACCGAGGGCGGCGCGGGCGAAATGGCTGGCGATGGTGCGTTCGCGCATAGGGGGCAGGTCCGTCCACTGAGCAATGGATGGTAGCGGTGCCCGTCGAGAATGAACAAGGCGGATATCCGCCAAATTGCAGGACGAGGTTTGGCTGGTGGGCGGAAATCCGCCACATCGTTGTGACTGGTTAGCGTCCCAAAAAAACCTGTAACCCTTGATGTCACAAGGCTTGCAGGTTTTTTTTCGAAGGTGGCACGAGGCTTGCGATACAAGCCGCAGAGGTCTGCCAGCGTGCAGCTCGACAAAACAAATCCCTCCAGTGCAGGAGGGTTCGCAAATGAGGTGTCAGGGACAACAGACGGATGTTGTTACTGAGGCACTCTTGAGGAACTTTGCAATGACGACTCGTCAGCCACTGTATAAATCCCTGTACTTCCAGGTGATCGTTGCCATCGCTATCGGCATCCTGCTCGGTCACTTCTATCCGCAGACCGGTGTGGCCCTCAAGCCGCTGGGTGACGGGTTCATCAAACTGATCAAAATGGTCATCGCACCGATCATCTTCTGTACCGTCGTCAGCGGCATCGCCGGCATGCAGAACATGAAATCGGTCGGCAAGACCGGCGGCTATGCGCTGCTGTACTTCGAAATTGTCTCCACCCTTGCCTTGCTGATCGGCTTGGTCGTGGTCAACGTCGTGCAACCGGGCGTCGGCATGCACATTGACGTATCGACCCTGGACACCAGCAAAATCGCTGGCTTCATCTCGGCCGGTAAAGACCAGAGCATCATTGCCTTTGTCCTCAACGTGATCCCGAACACCATCGTCGGCGCCTTCGCCAACGGCGACATCCTGCAAGTGCTGATGTTCTCGGTGATCTTCGGTTTCGCCCTGCATCGCCTGGGTGCCTACGGCAAGCCGGTGCTGGACTTCATCGATCGCTTTGCTCACGTGATGTTCAACATCATCAACATGATCATGAAGCTCGCTCCAGTCGGCGCATTCGGTGCGATGGCCTTCACCATCGGTGCCTACGGTGTCGGTTCGCTGGTGCAACTGGGTCAGTTGATGATCTGCTTCTACATCACCTGCATCGTGTTTGTGCTCGTTGTACTGGGCGCCATCTGCCGCGCGCACGGTTTCAGCGTCGTCAAACTGATTCGCTACATCCGTGAAGAACTGCTGATCGTGCTGGGCACTTCCTCTTCGGAGTCCGCGCTGCCACGCATGCTGATCAAGATGGAACGCCTGGGTGCGCAGAAATCCGTTGTGGGTCTGGTGATCCCGACTGGCTACTCGTTCAACCTCGACGGTACGTCGATCTACCTGACCATGGCGGCTGTGTTCATCGCTCAGGCGACCGATACCCCGATGGACCTGACTCACCAGATCACCTTGCTGCTGGTGCTGCTGTTGTCCTCCAAAGGTGCGGCGGGTGTGACCGGTAGTGGTTTCATCGTGCTGGCAGCCACTCTGTCGGCCGTGGGTACTCTGCCGGTGGCCGGCCTGGCGCTGATCCTCGGTATCGACCGCTTCATGTCTGAAGCCCGTGCGCTGACCAACCTTGTTGGTAACGCCGTGGCCACCCTCGTGGTTGCCAAGTGGGTGAAAGAGCTGGACGAAGACAAGCTGCAAGTCGAGCTGGCTTCAGGCGGTCGCGGTATCTCCGACGAGCGTGAAGTAGACGACCTGGGTGTGGCTGAAGGCCCAACCCCGGTCAACGTCAAGTAAGTACTCTGGCTGCATGAAAAACCCGCTTCGGCGGGTTTTTTCATGCCTGCGATTTGAGCGCAACGGTCACCGCCGCTGACACATAAGGTGATTGCTGCAATGTCCTCGGCTGCCTAGGCTTGGGGGATTGCACTGGAGAACACTTATGCTCGGTCCACTGGCATCACTCAAGGTTCTGGATTTCTCGACACTGCTGCCGGGGCCGTTCGCCTCGTTGCTGCTGGCAGACATGGGCGCCGAGGTGCTGCGCATCGAATCGCCGACCCGCATGGACCTGCTGCGAATATTGCCGCCGCATGATCAAGGCGTGTCGGCCAGCCACGCGTACCTCAACCGCAACAAGCGCAGCCTGGCCCTGGACCTCAAGCAGCCCGAGGCGCTGGAGGTGATCAAGCAGTTGCTGCAGGGCTACGACATTGTGCTTGAGCAGTTTCGTCCCGGCGTGATGGACCGGCTCGGTTTGGGGTATGACGCCTTGAAGGCGATCAACCCGAAGCTGATTTATGTGTCGATCACCGGTTATGGCCAGACCGGCCCCTACAAGGATCGCGCCGGCCACGACATCAACTACCTGGCGTTGGCGGGGCTGGCGAGCTACACCGGCCGTGCCGACGGCGGTCCGTTGCCGTTGGGCATGCAGGTGGCGGATGTCGCGGGTGGCTCGCTGCACGGGGTGATCGGCCTGCTGGCGGCGGTGATCGCGCGGCAGCAGACCGGGCAGGGGCAGCATCTGGATGTGAGCATGACCGACTGCGCCTTCAGCTTGAATGCCATGGCCGGTGCCGGGTACCTGGCCTGTGGCGTGGAGCCGGGCAGGGAAGCGCAGATGCTCAATGGTGGCAGCTTCTACGATTACTACCGCTCGCGCGATGGGCGCTGGTTGTCGGTGGGCAGTCTGGAGCCGGTGTTCATGCAACAACTCTGCACGGCGCTGGGCCGGCCGGAATTGGCGGCCCAAGGGTTGGCGCCCGAACCGGCCCGGCAACAGGCACTCAAGGAAGCGTTGAAAGTTGAATTCGAAAAATACGACTTTGCCGAGTTGTGTGAGCTGTTTGCCGGGGTCGATGCGTGCGTCGAGCCGGTGTTGAGCCTGGGTGAAGCGGTGCGGCATCCGCAGTTGAAGGCGCGGGAATTGGTGACTGAGGTGCCGAGGGGCGATGGTTCGACTCAGGCGCAGATGGCCTGCCCGTTGAAGTTTTCGAATGGGTTGCCCGAGCCGCGGCATATCGGGGCGGGGCTGGGTGAACATACCGATCAGGTGTTGGGGGAGTTGGGGTTTAGTGTTGAGCGGATTGAAGAGCTGCGTATGGCGAAAGTAGTGAGTTGATTGATCGTTCCCATGCTCCGCGTGGGAATGCCGCCATGGACGCTCCGCGTCCACTGTGACGCAGAGCGTCACGGGATGCATTCCCACGCGGAGCGTGGGAATGATCATGGGGTTATTCGACCCGCATCTCCCCACTAAACACCAATGTGCTGCGACAGCGCCGGCACAAATACCGCCGCCCCTGCCTCACTAAACCATGACGCTGCGCCGAAAACGGGAAATCGCTGTCGGCGCACGGGCATTTGTAGATGTAGCGCGTCACGCTGCGGCGTTTGACGTCGTAGGTATGGCAGCGATTGGGCGGCAGTTCGTAAACACCGCGCATGATCAATTGCCACTCTTCGCCGTGAGGCTGAATGCGGTCGCCGAACAGTTGATGGGCGATCAGGTGCGCGACTTCATGCGCCACGGTCTGTTTGAGAAAGTCTTCGGTGTTTTCCCGGTACAACTGCGGATTGAAGCGCAGCAGGTTCTCGTGCAGATGTGCGACACCGGCTTTTTGCCCGCGCAGCTTGAGACTCACCACAGGGCGTTTGAAAGGTCGTTTGAAAAAGGATTCGGCTTGTTGGAAACAGTCTTCGACGCGGGTATTGAGTTGCTCGGGCATGCTTGATGGATCTCCAGAGACGTCGAGTATGCCGCAACCCTCGGGAGTTGCGAATCGCCGAGGCGCCGAATGGTCGTACCTCCTGCTCTTACTTAGAGAGTAGAAGGCCGCCTTGCGGCGGCCTGTGTTGGCAGATCTTGTTTTTGGTGGGTGTGTTGCTAATTGGTATAGACCGGCCCCACGCCAAGTCCCCAGACAATCACCGTGAACGCCATGATAGCCACCAGCACCACCAGTCCTACGGCGAGCACCGAGCTTGAAAACAGAAATCCCTCGTCCGACGGAATATTCATGAACGTTGGCAGGCCCACATACAGCAGGTACACCGTGTAGCAGATGGCCGCGGTGCCGACGATCATTCCCAGCCACATGTGCGGGTACAGCGCCGCCAGACCGCCGATGAACAGCGGAGTCGCGGTGTACGTGGCAAACGCGACACAGCGTGCCAGGCTCGGGTTGGCGTCATAGGTGCGGGCCATCCAGTGGATGAACGCGCCCATCACCGCGACACCGCCCAGCATTGCCAGGTACGACATGATGGTCATCCACAGCGCGCTTTCCATGGTCAGCATTACCGGCGCCCGGTTACCAATGACCCAGCCGACCTGCGTGGTGCCGATAAACGCCGACACGGCAGGGATCGCCGCCAGAATCAGGGTATGCGTGAGGTACATGTGGCTGATGCTTTCCTCCTGGTCGCCACGGATTTCTTTCCATTCCTGGTCAGGGTGGGTGAAGAGCCCCACTACGTGATGGATCATGCCAGTCACTCCTCTTGTTGTTGCCATCGCCCCCCAGCGGAGCGCTTACGGGCCAAAGTGGCCAGGTAAGTACAGGTCTGAATATGTGTGCGACCTTATGCCGCAGTATAGAAAGGAGTTACCGGTAATAGTGCGAAGGGCTTAGAGCAAATCGCGCTGTAAAAAATCCTGTTAATCGCCGCCGGGTCTGTGCCGAATGAAACCTGTGGCGAGGGAGCTTGCTCCCGCTGGGGCGCGAAGCGGCCCCAAGACATCCACCCTGTTGTGTCAGGCAAACCGTAGCGGCAGATTTTGCGACTGCTTCGCAGCCGAGCGGGAGCAAGCTCCCTCGCCACAGGGGTATGCTCAAGTCATAGGTTTTTGCGTAAAATGCCGGCCTTTCGTCACACCTCACGGATTTCGCGTCATGGGCACTCTTACGGTCAACCAGAACAAACTGCAAAAGCGCCTTCGCCGCCAGGCGGGTGAGGCTGTCGCCGATTTCAACATGATTGAAGACGGCGACAAGGTCATGGTCTGCCTGTCCGGTGGCAAGGACAGCTACACCCTGCTCGACGTGCTGATGCATTTGCAGAAGGTCGCCCCGATCAAGTTCGAGATCGTGGCCGTGAACATGGACCAGAAGCAGCCAGGTTTTCCCGAGCACGTGCTGCCGGCTTACCTCAAAGAACTGGGCATCGAGTACCACATCGTCGAGAAAGACACCTATTCGGTGGTCAAGGAGCTGATCCCGGAAGGCAAGACCACCTGTTCGCTGTGCTCGCGCCTGCGTCGCGGCACGCTCTACACCTTTGCCGATGAAATCGGCGCGACCAAAATGGCCCTTGGTCACCATCGCGACGACATCGTCGAGACGTTCTTCCTGAACATGTTCTTCAACGGCTCGCTCAAGGCCATGCCGCCGAAGCTGCGCGCCGACGACGGTCGCAACGTGGTGATCCGCCCGCTGGCCTACTGCAACGAAAAAGACATCCAGGCTTACTCGGACTTCAAGCAATTCCCGATCATCCCGTGCAACCTCTGTGGCTCCCAGGAAAACCTCCAACGCCAGGTGGTTAAAGAGATGCTGCAGGACTGGGAACGCAAGACCCCTGGCCGGACCGAAAGCATTTTCCGCAGTTTGCAGAACGTGATCCCGTCGCAACTGGCCGACCGCAATCTGTTTGACTTCACCAATCTGCGCATCGATGAAACCGCCGCATCGCGGTTCGTCAACGTAGTAAACCTCTGAGCGATATGTGGGAGCGGGCTTGCTCGCGAATGCGTAGTGTCAGCCAACATTCATGTTGAATGGCACACCGCTTTCGCGAGCAAGCCCGCTCCCACAGGTTTTATCGCTCGCAGGCGCCGTTTTCATTTCAATCCTCAGGAGAGGGCATGCGCGACTACAAGTGGCTGAACGAATACTGCTTGAACCGCTTCGGTTCGGCGGCTGAACTGGAAGCCCATCTGCCCGTTCCCAAGACCCCGGCGCAATTGCGCAAGATCAGCGACGACCGCTACCTCTCGACCATGGCGTTGCGGGTGTTCCGCGCCGGGCTCAAGCACAGCCTGGTGGACGCCAAGTGGCCGGCGTTCGAAGAGGTGTTCTTCAAGTTCGACCCGGAAAAAGTCGTGCTGATGAGCGCCGAGCATCTGGAGCGTTTGATGCAGGACGCACGGATCATCCGCCACCTGGGCAAACTCAAGAGCGTACCGCGCAATGCGCAGTTCATTCTGGACGTGGCCCATGAGAAGGGCAGCTTTGGCGCGTTGATCGCCGAATGGCCGGTGACCGACATCGTCGGGTTGTGGACCTACCTGAAAAAACACGGGCATCAGTTGGGCGGGTTATCGGCACCGCGATTCTTGCGGATGGTGGGCAAGGACACCTTCGTGCCGAGCTACGACGTGGTAGCAGCGCTGAGTGCGCAGAAGATCGTCGATAAGGTGCCGACTAGTCTGAGGGACATGGCCACGGTGCAGAATGCGTTCAACCAGTGGCATGAAGAGAGCGGTGGACGGCCGATGAGCCAGATTTCGATGATGCTGGCTTACACCGTGAATCATTGAGACCGAGTCGATTTCATCGCGGGCAAGCCCGCTCCCACAGGGTTTTGAGTTGATCACACCATTGTGTTTCAACACAGATCCTGTGGGAGCTGGCTTGCCTGCGATGGCGGTGTGTCAAGCGACGCTGGTCTCGCCTTCACCCGCCAACTTGCGATTCAACTGAAACCGCCACCGCACATACAACATTGCCGAGCAGAACACCGCCAGGCTGGCGCCCATCTCCAGTAAACCAAACAGTTGCCGGTTCGGGTCATAGGCGGCCAATGCGCCTTTCATGAAATACAGGTTCACCACAAAACACATCCACGAATGCCCACGGGCGCTGCCGATGATCATCCCCGGCGCCAGCAACAGCAGCGGCACCAGTTCGATCAGCAGAATCACCCATGGCCGCGCGCCATGCAGATCGGCGAATACCAGGTAGTAGACGCAGAGCAGTCCCACCAGGCCGAAAAAGCACAGCAGGCTGATGACGCGCATCGCCCTTACTCGCGGTTCGAGCCATTCGATGGAGGGCAGAATCTTCGGCTTTTTGGCCATGTCAGCTCACCAACTTTTGCGCAGTCTTCGCCAACCGCAGGCCCAAGGCCCGGCACAGCGCAACTTCGTGTTCATTCAAACCGCTTTTGCCATCGGCACCGGCGTGATGGCTGGCGCCGTAAGGCGTGCCGCCACCGCGGGTTTCCAGCAGCGCCGACTCGCTGTAAGGCAGGCCGGTGATCAGCATGCCGTGGTGCAGCAACGGCAACATCATCGACAGCAACGTGGTTTCCTGGCCGCCGTGCAGGCTCGCGGTCGAGGTGAAGACCCCGGCCGGTTTGCCCACCAGCGCGCCGGTCAGCCACAGGTTGCTGGTGCCATCGAGAAAGTACTTCAACGGTGCGGCCATGTTGCCGAACCGGGTCGGGCTGCCGAGGGCCAGGCCGGCGCAGTTCTTCAAGTCGTCGAGGCTGGCGTACAGCGCGCCTTCATCGGGAATGTCCGGCGACACCGCTTCGCATTCAGTGGAGATCGCCGGCACGGTGCGCAGGCGCGCTTCCAGGCCGGCCTGCTCGACGCCACGGGCAATCTGCCGGGCCATTTCATTGGTCGAGCCGCTGCGGCTGTAATACAGCACCAAAATGTACGGCGCACTCACGGCAGCAACTCCAGCACATTTTCCGGTGGACGGCCGATGATGGCTTTGTCGCCGACTTCGAGAATCGGCCGCTCCATGAGTTTCGGGTTCGCAGCGATGGCGGCGATCAATTGTGCCTCGCTCAAATTGCTATCGGCCAAGTTGAGGGTTTTGTACTCGTCCTCGCCGGTGCGCAGCAATTGCCGGGCACTGATGCCGAGCTTGCTCAGCAGGCTCTGGATTTGCGCGGCGTCCAGCGGGGTTTCCAGGTAGCGGACCACGGTTGGGGTCAGGCCACGGGCTTCGATGAGTTCGAGCGCACCGCGGGATTTCGAGCAGCGCGGGTTGTGATAAAGCGTCAGATCGGTCATGTGCGGGTCGCTTCTTGCGTAAAGTGACGGCTATTCTAACTGTGCGGCGCGTAATCCAGAACCTTGGGAGGCGATGGGTCGCAGGTGCATTCTATTTTTGACAAGGATTGAGACATGACAAGGCGACTGGCAGCGGCATTGGCGATCATGGGGGCGTTATTACTGGGAGGCTGCGGCAATGACTATGGTACCGACCAAAATGGCCACAAAGTCGCCGCCGAGCGTCTGGACAAACAATGGCTGGTGCTCAATTACTGGGCTGAGTGGTGCGGCCCGTGCCGGACAGAGATTCCTGAATTGAACGTGCTGGCCGAGCAGCTCAAGGGCAAGAAGATCGGGGTGTTCGGGGTCAACTTCGACAATGTGCAGGGCGAAGAGCTGAAAAGCGCCAGTGAAAAACTAGGGATCAAGTTCACCGTGCTGGCCCAGGATCCGGCCGACCTTTTCGAGTTGCCGCGCAGTGAAGCGCTGCCCGTGACTTACATCATTGATAATAAGGGCAAGGTGCGGGAACAGTTGATGGGCGAGCAAACGGCGGCGGGGGTGATGGCGAAGCTTGAGGCGTTGCAGGCGGTCAACTGACCGAGCGCCGACCTGTGGCGAGGGAGCTTTGTGGCGAGGGGGCTTGCTCCCGCTCGGCTGCGCAGCAGTCGCAAAACCTGTGCAGGCGCAATGTCTGATGAACCGAGGCTTCAGGGTTTAGGGCTGCTTCGCAGCCCAACGGGAGCAAGCTCCCTCGCCACAGTTGTTCAGTTGGCTACAACCGGGGTGATCAACCCTCTTCAAGCCACCAACGCAACGGTTTGCCTTGCGCCGGCCAGAAGCGCATCTGGTCGATTGGTGATACATCCCAGCGCTGCACGTTCTCCAGCGCCTGCAGGAAGCGTTTCTCCTGCTCCATCAACGCCGGCGCACACATTTTGCGGGTGCTGCCGATCTTGCCGAAGCTCAGCTTGTCGCCTTCCAGGGTATACGGCGCGAACCAGTGGTTGCAGCCGCCATTGCCATAGGCCCGACCGTCTTCATCGAGGGTGATGGTCAGATGGCTGTAGTCCATCAGCGGACGCTCGCCGATCCATTCCAGAATGTAGCTGCGATTTTGTTGCAATTGCACCGGTTCGGCGGCGCAGCCCAACAGGCTGGCGCCAGCCATGGCGGTCAGAGCAAGGCGTTTCATTACGCAGGCTCCTGGCACTTCTTGCACAGGTGCTTGTCACCGACTGTGGCCCAGCCCAGCTCGGCAATGCGCGCAGTGGCCGCCGGTTTTTCCGCCTTGTTGCCCAGCTTGGCGTCGACCGCGAACTCAAAGCTCAGCTCTTTGGCGCAGCTGTCGCAGTTGACTTTCCAGGTGTGGATTGCCAGTTCGCCGAACACCGGACCACTGGCCACCGCGACCCATTGGCCCGGCGGGTTGATCAGATGGCGAACCGTTTCGACGGTCAGGCGCATGGACAAGTCCTTGCTGCCTTTAAGGGTCACTATCAGCACGTCGTTATTACGAATCGAGCCACCGTTGCCGGTGACTTGATAACGCCCCGGCACGAGGGCGCGGCATTCGGTGAGGGTGTGTTGCGGGTTCATCAGGCTGTAGCGAAAATCGTGTTCGACCATGGGTCCTCCAAATATGCGCGATATGCTAGCACGGGCATGAACGCAGCATGGCGCGGGCATGTAACCTTCGATCTGGTTCAAATGACCTGCCGAGTCATGGCACACTGCCGCTTTTGCATCTCTAAGGAACAGAAATGGCGTTGATCGAATGTTTTGAGTGCAAGCAACGCATCAGCTCTACGGCGCCTGCTTGCATTCATTGCGGTGCACCTGCGGTGGCAGAAGCCGCTACATCCACGGCAACGCAGGCGCCTCTTTCTTTCGGGCGTTTACCGACCAATGAGAGCGTGCCCAGAGTGACCCCGGCCGCTTTCGGGCGCAAACGTAAAACCGAAGTCGAGGCAGAGATCCCGGCACCGGCACCCGGCGGGCCGCGTCCGGTGGAGCAATGGCTGAAACTGATGATTTTCTTTCTGCCGCCGTTTTTTGTCTGGTTCCTGCTGCGTCGCGGGCATTCGCTGGGGCAGCGCTTGCTGGGCTTCGGCTGGCTGGCCCTGATGATCCTTTTGTCCAAGGCCTGAGCCGATCAGCTCTCGACCTGATTCTGTGGCGAACCGGCCGCCCAGGCCGCGATGTTCTGCAGGGTGGTCGCGGCAATCGCGCCCAGGGCTTCGCGGGTGAGGAAGGCCTGGTGCGCGGTGATGATGACATTCGGAAAGGTCAGCAGGCGCGCCAGCACATCGTCCTGCAGCGGCAGGTCGGACCGATCCTCGAAAAACAGCTGCGCCTCCTCTTCATACACGTCCAGCCCCAGATAGCCCAATTGGCCGTCCTTCAACGCGTCGATCAGCGCCGGCGTGTCCACCAGGCCGCCGCGCCCGGTGTTGATCAGCATCGCGCCGGGCTGCATACGCGCCAGCGCTTCGCTGTTGATCAAGTGTTTGCTTTGTTCATTGAGCGGGCAATGCAGGCTGATGATCTGCGACTCGGCCAGCAGTTGCGGCAGGCTGAGGTAGCGCGCGCCGAGCGCTTCGACCTGCGGGTTCGGGTAAGGATCACAGGCCAGCAACCGGCAGCCGAAGCCGTTCATGATTTTCGCGAAGGTCGCGCCGATCTGCCCGGTGCCGACTACGCCGACGGTCTTGCCCACGAGGTCGAAACCGGTCAGCCCGTGCAGGCTGAAATCCCCCTCACGAGTACGGTTGTAGGCACGGTACAGTCGGCGGTTAAGCGCCAGGATCAGCGCCACCGCATGTTCGGCCACCGCGTGAGGCGAGTAGGCCGGAACCCGCACAATCGAAAGTCCCAGGCGCTTGGCCACCGCCAGGTCGACATGGTTGTAACCGGCCGAGCGCAGAGCGATCAGGCGTGTGCCGCCCGCGGCCAGACGTTCGAGTACCGGAGCACTGAGGTCATCATTGATGAAGGCACAGACCACTTCGTGATGCTCCGCCAGCGCCACGGTGTCGAGGCTCAGGCGCGCCGGCTGGAAATGCAACTCGATGCCGGCGGGCAGGTCTGCGCTCATGAAACTGTCGCGGTCGTAGGTCTGGCTGCTGAAAAGAATCGTGCGCATGTTGTCCTCCTGGCTGTGTAGCAAGCCTTCGGCAGCTGCTACAGACCTTGAGCTTAGCCTGCAAGGCGCCCGGCGTTATTGCGCTGCATCAGGCATCGATACGCGCATGGGCCGCCAGGCGATTGATGGCTCGTTCGAGTTCTTCCAGGGCACCGGAGGCTTTGGGGTCTTGTTGCTTGAGCAGGGTTTCGCTGCGCTGGCAGGCGGAGCGCAACTGCGGGACGCCGCAATAACGGGTGGCCCCATGCAGGCGATGGACTCGCTCGATCAGGGCATTCTGGTCATTGGCTTCACGAGCGACGCGGATGGCCTCGCGGTCAGCCTCCAGGGAGGCCAGCAGCATTGCCAGCATGTCCGCCGCCAGATCAGCTTTGCCGGCCGCCAGGCGCAGGCCTTCGTCGTGGTCGAGCACCTGCAATTCATTACCGTGATTGCTTTCGCTGGAGCGCTCCGGCCCCAGATTGCGCAACGCCAGGCCGGTCCATTTCAACACCACCTGCGCCAGTTGCCGTTCGCTGATGGGTTTGGTCAGGTAGTCATCCATGCCGCTTTGCAGCAACGCGCGTTTTTCGTTGGCCATCGCGTGGGCGGTGAGGGCGACGATCGGCAGTGGCGTGCAATGCCGCTCGCTTTCCCACTGACGAATGGCTTCGGTGCTTTGGCGGCCATCCATGCCGGGCATCTGCACGTCCATCAGCACCAGGTCGAAGGTCTCGTTCTGCACCGCCTTGACCGCGGCGTAACCGCTTTCCACCGCGAGCACTTTGGCGCCCATGTCTTCGAGCAGGGTTTGCACCAGCAGCAGATTGGCCGGGTTGTCATCGACGCAAAGGACTTTCGGCGCGCGACTGGAAAGCGGCTCGCCGGGGTCGCTGCGCTGCTGGCGCGGGTTGACCATATCGGACAGGGCCCGGCGCAGTTTGCGCGTGCAGGCCGGTTTGGACTGCAGCTGGCTGTGGGGGTTGGGCACCGAGAGGTGGAACAGCGTCAGTTCGGTGGTCGGGCACAGCACCAACACTCTGCAGCCCAGGTGTTCGAGATCCCAGACATGTTGGTTGAGACGCTCCGGCGGCATGTCATTGCTGGTGATGCCGAGCACTGCCAGACCGATGGCCTGATCGGTCTGATGGGCGCCGGTCACGCCATTGGCCAGGCTTTCCAGGGTGTTGAACGGCGTGACCATCAGACCGCAGTCTTCCAGTTGATGCTGCAATGCCTGACGGGCCAGCTCATGGTTTTCCAGAACCGCCACCCGATGACCGAGCAAGGGTGGGCCGGGCAGGTCTTCGGCATCGTCGCGGGTTTTGGGCAGGCTCAGGCTGATCCAGAATTCCGAGCCTTCACCCGGTGTGCTGTCGACGCCGATCTCGCCGCCCATCTGTTCGATCAGGCGTTTGGAAATCACCAGCCCCAGGCCGGTGCCGCCAGGTTGCCGGGACAGCGAGTTATCGGCCTGGCTGAAGGCCTGGAACAAGGCGCGCACGTCCTGATTCGACAGACCGATGCCGGTGTCCTGAATGCTGATGCGCAGTTGCACGCTGTCTTCATGCTCTTCTTCGAGCATGGCTCGGGCGACGATGGTGCCTTCGCGGGTGAACTTGATCGCGTTGCTCACAAGGTTGGTGAGGATCTGCTTGAGTCGCAGCGGATCGCCCACCAGCGACAGTGGTGTATCGCGATAAACCAGGCTCACCAGCTCAAGCTCTTTGGCGTGGGCGGCCGGGGCGAGGATGGTCAAGGTGTCTTGCAGCAGGTCGCGCAGGTTGAACGGAATATGGTCGAGCACCAGTTTGCCGGCCTCGATTTTCGAGAAGTCGAGAATCTCGTTGATGATCCCCAGCAAGCTGTCGGCGGACTTTTCGATGGTGCCCAGGTAATCGAGCTGGCGCGGGGTCAGCTCGCTTTTTTGCAGCAAATGCGTGAAGCCGAGAATGCCGTTGAGCGGCGTGCGGATTTCATGGCTCATGTTGGCCAGGAATTCGGATTTGATCCGGCTCGCCTCAAGGGCTTCCTTGCGTGCCAGGTCCAGCTCGATGTTCTGGATTTCAATGGTTTCCAGGTTCTGACGCACGTCTTCGGTGGCCTGGTCGACGCTGTTTTGCAATTCTTCCTGAGCGTTCTGCAGGGTTCCGGCCATGCGGTTGATACCGGACGCCAGTTCATCCAGCTCCTGGCTGCCGAGGGGCGGCAGGCGGGTTTCCAGGTGCCCGTCCTTGAGCTGCGCCACGGCTTGTTTGATCTGGCTCAGCGGCCGGTTGATGGTCCGGCCCATGCGCAACGCCAATAACGCCGCACCGGCCAGCCCCCCTCCGATCAGCAGCAGGCTGGCGAACAGGCTACGGTAACCGCGCAGCAACATGCCGCTGTGGGACAGTTCGAGTTCGACCCAGCCCAACAGACGGTCGGATTCATCCGGGATCAGGTCGCCGGCCAGGTTGCGGTGCTTGCCGAACACCGGCAGCAGGTAACGCGTGGCGTCATTGCCACTGCGGCGCAGCAACTGTGAACCGTTGCCCAAAGGGGCCTGATTGAGCATGGTCGGGCCGGCATGGGCCAGCGGCGTGCGGTCGGGGGCGAGGAAGGTCACCGCGCGCACGTCGGTTTGTTCCAGGGACTGGGTGGCGATGCGCTCCAACAGGTCGTTGTCTTTATGACCCATCGCCGGTGCCACCAGCGGCGCCAGCTGCTCGGCAATCATTTCGCCGCGCTGCATGAGTTGGGCTTGCAGGTCCGATTGCTGCATCCAGGTGAAATAGCCGCCCAGAACCAGCGCCATCAAGGTGGTCGGCAACAGGGTCAGCAACAGCACGCGGCCTTTAATTCCCAGTTTCTTGAGCACGCATCTCTCCCGCATCCAGCTGTTTATTGACCTGCACATGCGTCCGGCACGTGCCACCTGCGCAGTGTAGCGATTTGCATGCGGGCAATCTTCGTAAAATTGATGTCGTCATTCGTCGGCCAGTTCCATGCTTTGGTGGCCAGGGACAAACCTTGGGGTGCCCCTGGCCAGGCAATCCCTTAAACACGGCCGAGTTGCTTTATTGGCTGATGACGCCATTGCGGGCTTGCCCGCGAAGAGGCCCCTCACATCCACGATAAAAACCGCCCTTATTCCCATAAACCATAAGCCCCTTACTTTGCGTGATATGGCCTGCGCACGTTTGCCGGTATGATAGGCGCCCCCGCAGTCTGGATTGCGAATACGCCATGACCTTGCAGTACCCAACCATCGCCGATTGCGTCGGCAACACTCCGCTGGTCCGTTTGCAGCGCCTGCCTGGCGCCACCAGCAACACCCTTTTGCTCAAGCTCGAAGGGAATAACCCGGCGGGTTCGGTCAAGGACCGTCCGGCGCTGTCGATGATCACCCGCGCCGAATTGCGCGGGCAGATCCACGCCGGCGATACGCTGATCGAAGCGACCTCGGGCAACACCGGGATCGCCCTGGCCATGGCTGCCGCGATCAAGGGTTACAAGATGATCCTGATCATGCCGGACAACTCCAGCGCCGAACGCAAAGCCGCGATGACGGCCTATGGCGCCGAGCTGATTCTGGTCAGCCAGGAAGAAGGCATGGAAGGCGCGCGCGACCTCGCCCAGCGAATGGAAGCCGAGGGCCGGGGCAAAGTATTGGACCAGTTTGCCAACTTCGACAATCCCGAGGCGCACTACACCACCACCGGCCCGGAAATCTGGCGTCAGACCCAGGGCACCATCACGCATTTCGTCAGCTCGATGGGCACCACCGGCACCATCATGGGTGTTTCGCGCTACCTCAAGGAACAGAACGACAACGTGCAGATCATCGGCCTGCAACCGATGGAAGGCTCGGCGATTCCGGGCATCCGTCGCTGGCCGCAGGAATATCTGCCGAAGATCTACCAGGTCGATCGCGTGGACCGGATCGTCGACATGGCGCAAAGCGAAGCCGAAGACGTGACCCGTCGTCTGGCCCGCGAAGAAGGCATCTTCTGTGGTGTGTCTTCTGGCGGTGCCGTGGCGGCGATGCTGCGTCTGTCCAAGGAAGTTGAAAACGCGGTGATCGTCGCGATCATCTGCGACCGTGGCGACCGTTACTTGTCGACCGGCATTTTCGACGCGCCCAACTGATGGCCAAGCACGAGAGAGGCCTGCGCTTCCAGCCCACGGGCGGCAGCAAGGCCCCGCAAGTCCCGACCGGCAAAAAGCAGCGCTTGACCATCGAGCGCCTGGCCAATGACGGTCGCGGTATCGCGTTTTTCGAAGGTCGCACCTGGTTCGTCATCGGCGCATTGGCCGGTGAAGATGTCGAGGTGCGGGTCTTGGGTGCCCACGGAAAAGTGGTCGAGGCGCGCACCGAGCGCGTGTTCCAGTCCAGTGAATTGCGCCGCCCGGCACCGTGCGCTCATGCCGCTCGTTGTGGCGGTTGCAGCGTGCAGCATCTGCCCCACAACGAACAGCTCGCCCTGAAACAGCGCATGCTCGCCGAGCAATTGTCGCGGGTTGCCGGTGTCGAACCTGATGAGTGGGCAGCGCCGTTGAGCGGTCCGGAATTCGGCTACCGTCGTCGCGCCCGAGTGGCGGTGCGTTGGGACATGAAAGCGAAAAAACTCGAGGTCGGCTTCCGCGCTGCCGGCAGTCAGGACATCGTCGCCATCAACGAATGCCCGGTGCTGGTACAGCCCTTGCAACCGATCATGACCCGCTTGCCGGAGATGCTGCGGCGCTTGAGCAAACCTCAGGCACTGGGGCATGTGGAGTTGTTCAGTGGTTCGTCATTGGCGGTATTGCTGCGGCACATGGCGCCGTTGTCCGAAGCCGACATGACCATCCTCAAGGAATTCTGCGCGTTCCATGAAGCCCAGTTGTGGCTGCATGGGGAGGGCGAGCCCCAACCGGTCGAGGCCGATCAGTCGCTGGGCTATCGCCTTGAACAGTGGGACTTGAACCTGGCGTATCGGCCGGGGGATTTCATCCAGGTCAATGCCGGGGTCAACGAAGCGATGGTCGCCCAGGCGTTGGCGTGGTTGGCGCCGAAATCTGATGAGCGGGTTCTGGATCTGTTTTGTGGGTTGGGCAACTTTGCCTTGCCGCTGGCCAAAACCGTTCGCGAAGTGGTGGCGGTGGAGGGCGTGCAGGCGATGGTCGAGCGTGCCGCCGCGAATGCTGTCAGCAATAATCTGCATAACGCAAAGTTTTTTCAGGCCGATTTATCCCAGCCTTTGGCCGATGCCGAATGGGCCGATGAAGGCTTTTGTGCGGTACTCTTGGACCCACCTCGCGACGGCGCTTTCGAGGTGGTGCGCAAGCTGGCGTCCCTGGGCGCCAAACGATTGGTGTATGTGTCGTGCAACCCTGCAACGTTGGCGCGCGACACGGCCGAATTGATCAAGCAGGGCTACCGGTTAAAACGTGCCGGGATTCTCGATATGTTTCCTCAGACGGCACATGTCGAGGCCATGGCGTTATTTGACGCGAGCTAGGACGGCTCGTCTGGTCCGACTGACCCGCTCGTGCAAAGCGCATTCGTCTTAGCCCCGCGAGTGCACACGGGCAGCAACGGTCAGCGATTTGACGCATTGAATCTGCGTCGTAGGGAAGGTAAAGCAAGATGGTACAGGTGAGAGCACACCAGCCGATCAACACCGACGGCAGTATCAATCTCGAGGCTTGGCTCGATCATGCGGTCAGTGTCGATGCGGCACTGGATCGCGAAGCCTTGAAGGAAGCCTGCGAGTTCGCTCGCGAGGCCGAACAACAAGCCAATGCGGCGAAGAATCTGTGGTCCGAAGGGACCTCGAGTTTCCGCACGGGCCTTGAAATCGCCGAGATTCTCGCCGACCTCAAACTCGACCAGGATTCGTTGGTCGCGGCGGTGCTGTACCGCGGCGTACGCGAAGGCCAGATCCAGTTGCCGGCGGTCAGCCAGCGTTTCGGTCCGGTGGTCGCCAAACTTATCGACGGCGTGTTGCGCATGGCGGCGATCAGCGCCAGCCTGAGCCCCCGTCAATCCTTGGTACTGGGCACTCAGGGCCAGGTCGAAAACCTGCGCAAAATGCTCGTGGCCATGGTCGACGACGTGCGCGTCGCGCTGATCAAGCTGGCCGAGCGCACCTGTGCGATCCGCGCGGTGAAAACAGCCGACGACGAGAAGCGCAATCGCGTCGCCCGTGAAGTCTTCGACATTTACGCGCCGCTCGCCCACCGCCTCGGCATCGGTCATATCAAGTGGGAGCTGGAGGACTTGTCCTTCCGCTATCTTGAGCCCGATCAGTACAAGCAGATCGCCAAGTTGCTCCACGAGCGACGGCTGGACCGCGAGCGCTTCATCGCCGACGTGATGACCCAACTCAAAGACGAGTTGCAGGCCACCGGCGTCGATGCCGACATCAGCGGTCGGGCCAAACACATCTATTCGATCTGGCGCAAAATGCAGCGCAAGGGTCTGGAATTCAGCCAGATTTACGACGTGCGCGCTGTTCGTGTGCTGGTGCCGGAAATGCGTGACTGCTACACCGCGCTCGGCATCGTCCATACCCTGTGGCGGCACATTCCGAAAGAGTTCGACGACTACATCGCCAACCCGAAGGAGAACGGCTACCGCTCGCTGCACACCGCGGTAATCGGCCCTGAAGGCAAGGTGCTGGAAGTGCAGATCCGCACCCATGCGATGCACGAAGAAGCCGAGCTGGGGGTCTGCGCCCACTGGAAATACAAGGGCACCGACGTCAAGTCCGGCTCGAACCACTACGAAGAGAAGATCTCCTGGCTGCGTCAGGTGCTCGAGTGGCACGAAGAGCTGGGTGATATTGGTGGCCTTGCCGAACAACTGCGCGTTGATATCGAGCCGGACCGGGTCTACATCTTTACCCCGGACGGTCACGCCATCGACTTGCCGAAGGGCGCGACACCGCTGGACTTCGCTTACCGCGTGCACACCGAAATCGGTCACAACTGCCGCGGCGCCAAGATCAACGGGCGGATCGTGCCGCTCAACTACAGCCTGCAAACCGGTGAACAGGTCGAGATCATCACCAGCAAGCACGGCACTCCGAGCCGCGACTGGCTGAACCCGAACCTGGGTTACATCACTACCTCGCGGGCGCGGGCGAAGATCGTTCACTGGTTCAAATTGCAGGCGCGCGATCAGAACGTCGCGGCCGGTAAAACCTTGCTCGAGCGCGAACTCAATCGCCTCGGCCTGCCGCAGGTGGACTTCGACAAGCTGGCCGAGAAGGCCAACATGAAGACCGCCGAGGACATGTTCGCCGCATTGGGCGCAGGCGATTTGCGCCTGGCGCAATTGGTGAATCTGGCGCAGCAACTGGTCGAGCCGGAACGCGGCAACGAACAGCTGGAACTGATCCCGCGCAAAGCGACTGGCTACAAACCGGGTAAGCGTGGCGACATCCAGATTCAGGGCGTCGGCAACCTGATGACCCAGATGGCCGGCTGCTGCCAGCCGTTGCCGGGGGACGCCATCGTCGGTTACATCACCCAGGGCCGTGGCGTGAGCATCCACCGTCAGGACTGCGCCTCGGTGCTGCAACTGGCCGGGCGCGAGCCGGAGCGGATCATTCAGGTCAGCTGGGGGCCGGTGCCGGTGCTCACTTATCCGGTGGACATCATCATCCGTGCCTACGACCGTTCCGGTCTGCTGCGTGACGTGTCGCAGGTACTGCTCAACGAGCGGATCAACGTGCTGGCGGTCAACACCCGTTCGAACAAAGAGGACAACACGGCGTTGATGTCCCTGACCATCGAGATTCCGGGGCTGGATGCACTGGGGCGGTTGCTGGGGCGGATTTCCCAGTTGCCGAACATCATCGAAACCCGTCGTAACCGCACACCGTGAGAGAGCTGCACGGAAATTGATGGTGACTGTAGGAGCGAGGCTTGCCCGCGAAGGCGGTGTGTCAGGTTTTCCGCCTTTGCGGGCAAGCCTCGGTCCTACAGGTATGTAGAGATTAAAAGATGTATTCACTTGAAGACTTGCTGCACCTGATGAACCGTCTGCGCGATCCGCAGTACGGCTGCCCGTGGGACATCAAGCAAACCTACGCGACCATCGTCCCGCACACCCTGGAAGAAGCCTACGAAGTCGCCGATGCCATCGAGCGCGGGGACTTCGATCATTTGCAGGGTGAGTTGGGCGACTTGCTGTTCCAGGTGGTTTATTACAGCCAACTGGCTCGGGAAGAAGGGCGTTTCGAGTTCGATGGCGTGGTCGACAGCATCACGCGCAAGCTGATCCGTCGTCATCCTCACGTGTTCCCCACCGGTGATCTGTATGCGCCGCTGGACATCCCGCGACTGAATGAAGAGCAGGTCAAGCAACGCTGGGAAGAGATCAAGGCTGAAGAGCGCGCCGAGAAGTCTTCGGCGCCGGAGCAGTTGTCCTTGCTCGACGACGTGCCTGCCGCGTTACCGGCGCTGTCCCGTTCGGCAAAACTGCAGAAGCGTGCAGGGCAGGTCGGTTTCGACTGGCCGGACGCCTTGCCGGTGCTCGACAAGGTTCGCGAAGAGCTCGATGAAGTGCTCGAAGCCATGGCCGACAATGACTCGGCAGCGATTGCCGATGAAGTCGGCGACTTGCTGTTTTCCGTGGTCAATCTGGCGCGACACCTCAAGGTCGATCCGGAAACCGCACTGCGCGGCGCTAACTCAAAATTTGAAAGACGCTTCCGTTTTATCGAACAGGCATTGCGCGACACCCACCGTCCCATAGAAGATTGCACCCTCGAAGAGTTGGACGCCTTGTGGGGCGAAGCCAAACGTCAGGAAAAGAATTTGCCCAGCTGCGGTTGAGCAGTTGCCTAAGTGAGAAATAAGCACCATGAGCATTTCCCTTCGCGACCAGTTGCTCAAAGCAGGGCTGGTCAATCAAAAGCAGGCCAAACAGGTCGGCAAAGAGAAGCAGAAGCAGCAACGTCTGGCCCACAAAGGCCAGATCGAACTCGATGACTCCCAGCAGCGTGCCGCTCAGGAAGCCATGGCCGAGAAGGTCAAGCGCGATCAGGAGCTGAACCGCCAGCAGCAGGAGAAGGCCGAAGCGAAGGCCCGCGCCGCTCAGGTCAAGCAATTGATCGAAGTCTCACGCCTGCCCAAGCTGACCACCGAGGACTACTACAACTTCGTCGATGACAAGAAGGTCAAGCGCATCTCCGTCAACACGCTGATGCGCAACCAGCTGAGCAATGGCTTCCTGGCGATCGTGCACCACGCCGGCGGTTACGAAGTGATCCCCCGTGAGGCGGCCCTGAAGATCCAGGAACGCGATCCACAACGGATCGTGCAGCTGAACGTCAAGAAGGAAGAAGTCGCTGCCGAGGACGATCCGTACGCGGCCTATCAGATCCCTGACGATCTGATGTGGTAAGCCGTTGTGGCGAGCGAGCTTGCTCGCGCCGGGCTGCGTAGCGGCCCCAAAAATCTGACAATAATTGCCGATTTTTGTGAGTGCTACGGCACTCAAGCGGGAGCAAGCTCCCTCGCCACAAGTTCCCACTGATACAAGGGTTTTGTTGATTTCAATGCGTTCGTTATGCAGAGCGTGCTTCGCGCTGCTGCTCCAGTGTTTCCAGTTCGGCCTTGTATTTGTGGGCTTCGGTCTCGGAGTGGAACATCCCGACCAGCAGGTCTTGTTGATGTACATCCCAGATGCGGATACCGGCGGCGATGCCTTCATGGGACATATGTGAATCGTCGCGTTCAGTTACTTTTACAGTCATCTGCTAGCTCCAATCTCTGTTATCTGCAGCAAGGCGTGTGCAGGTCTTTGTTATATGTTTGGTTAGCCTGCTAAGTAAACGACTGAGTTCGGTAACGAATTTTTGCGAAATCGGCAAAAGTCCTGCAGCCCGCGAAATACGCGACATTCAGTCGCAGGCCATTGAGTTTCATGACAAATGTTTCATGTTCGAGAGGAAGAAAACCGCGGTTCGAGCCTGATGGATTAAACATCGCAGAAACTGTGGGAGCTGGCTTGCCCGCGATGACGTCGGCACATCAGACATTGATGTTGCCTGACACACCGCTATCGCAGGCAAGCCAGCTCCCACAGGTTTTACGCCTTGCCCGATTAATTATTTCAGGCACAAAAAAACGCCCCGAACCAGTCGGGGCGTTTTTGTTTGCGGCGAAGCGGCGGGGTATTACTTGCCCTGCCAGCGCTTCAGTACCAGCGTGGCGTTGGTGCCACCGAAGCCGAAGCTGTTGCTCATCACGGTGTTGATGGTGGCGTCTTCGCGAGTCTTGGTCAGGATTGGCATGTCTGCCACTTCCGGGTCCAGTTCGTCGATGTTGGCGGAGCCTGCCATGAAGTTGCCTTCCATCATCAGCATGCAGTAGATCGCTTCGTGAACGCCGGCGGCGCCCAGGGAGTGACCCGACAGGCTCTTGGTGGAGCTGATGGCCGGAGCCTTGTCGCCGAACACTTCACGCACACCTTTCATTTCCATGACGTCGCCGACCGGAGTCGAGGTGCCGTGGGTGTTCAGGTAGTCGATCGGTGCGTCGACGGTGGACATGGCCATCTGCATGCAGCGGATGGCGCCTTCGCCGCTTGGGGCGACCATGTCGTAGCCGTCGGAGGTCGCTCCGTAGCCAACGATTTCCGCGTAGATCTTCGCGCCGCGGGCCAGAGCGTGTTCCAGCTCTTCGACCACGACCATGCCGCCACCGCCGGCGATGACGAAACCGTCACGCTTGGCGTCGTAGGCGCGGGAAGCTTTTTCCGGGGTTTCGTTGTACTGGCTGGACAGTGCGCCCATGGCGTCGAACAGGAACGATTGGCTCCAATGCTCTTCTTCAACCGCCGCCGGCGAACACGATGTCCTGCTTGCCCATCTGGATCTGTTCCATGGCCGTACCGATGCAGTGGGCACTGGTGGCGCAGGCAGAAGCGATGGAGTAGTTCAGGCCCTTGATCTTGAACGGGGTGGCCAGGCAGGCGGAAACAGTGCTGCTCATGGTCCGCGTTACGCGATATGGGCCGACGCGCTTGACGCCTTTCTCGCGCAGGATGTCCAGCGCTTCCATCTGGTTCAGCGTGGAGGCACCACCGGAACCGGCGATCAGACCGGTACGCGGGTTGGACACTTGCTCTTCGGTCAGGCCGGAGTCAGCGATGGCATCTTTCATGGCCAGGTAGGCGTAAGCCGCCGCGTGGCCGAGAAGCGATAGATCTTGCGATCGATCAGCTCTTCGAGGGGAAGGTCAATGGAGCCGGAAACCTGGCTACGCAGACCCATTTCGGCATATTCCGGGTTGAACCGGATGCCAGGGCGGCTTGCACGCAGGTTAGCGGAGACGGTCTCTTTGTCATTGCCCAGGCACGAAACGATGCCCAGACCAGTGATAACGACGCGGCGCATGCGGATAACCCTTAGAAGTTGTCAGTGGAGGTGAAAACGCCGACCCGAAGGCCTTCGGCGGTATAAATTTCGCGGCCGTCGACGGTCACCGAACCATCGGCAATGGCCATGTTCAGCTTGCCCTTCAGGACGCGTTTGATATGGATGTTATAGGTGACTTTCTTGGCGGTCGGCAGTACCTGGCCAAAGAATTTAACTTCGCCCGAACCCAGGGCGCGTCCGCGGCCCGGCAAGCCTTGCCAGCCGAGGAAAAAACCGACCAGTTGCCACATGGCATCAAGGCCCAGGCAGCCCGGCATTACCGGATCACCTTCGAAGTGGCAGGCGAAGAACCACAGGTCTGGAGTGATATCCAGCTCGGCGACCAATTCACCTTTGCCGTACTTGCCACCCTCTTCGCTGATATGAGTGATGCGATCGACCATCAGCATGTTCGGGGCGGGCAGTTGCGCGTTACCCGGGCCGAACAACTCACCACGACTGCAGCGCAGCAGGTCTTCCCGGGTAAAGGCGTTTTGTTTGGTCATGCGAGCTCCTCAATAGTCCATGCGGCAGGGTGGGGCGAATCTTCCCGGCCGATCGAAGCGTTCATGCCTCGAGTCAGCAGCCTACTCATAGACTATTGCGTTGTGGTGAAAGTCACAGCACCAAGGACATGAATGTACACTTGTGCACTGAAATTATTATTCAAGCCCCTTTTCGGGCCTGTTCGGGTGCCTAAGACTGCCGCACTTTCGTCTTTCACGCCAGTCGCAGATAGCCGAAAGGCCTGTACTACTGCACCCATCGCTGCAGAATTTGCTGCAGATCAGTGCGTTTGAAGGGCTTGGCCAGGTAATCGTTCATTCCCGCCGATAAACAGGCTTCACGGTCGCCCTGCAAGGCATTGGCCGTCAGGGCGATGATCGGCACGTCAGCACAGCCGGGCAGTCGGCGGATCTGTCGGGTGGCCTCGTAGCCGTCGATGACCGGCAGTCGGCAGTCCATCAGAATCGCGTCGAAAATCAGGCTCTCGGCGCTACGCACCGCTTGTGCCCCATCGGTGACGACGCTGACAGTAAAGCCCAGACTGCGCAACATTGCTTCGACAACGGTGCGGTTGACCGCGTTGTCCTCCACCAGCAGCACATCGCGACCTTCGCCGTGATCATTGCCGGTATGTCCTCGTGGCGTCGGCACCGGCAGTGGCTGCTTGTACAGAGCCAAAGGAATTTCCAGGGTGAACACCGAGCCAACGCCTTCTTCGCTCTGAGCGCGCAAGGTGCCGCCCATCCGCTCAGCCAGAGTGCGGGCAATCGGCAGCCCCAGTCCGGTGCCCCCGTAACGTCTTGAAATAGAACTGTCGGCTTGCTGGAACGCGTTGAACATCAATTCCAGGCTTTCGGGCGGGATGCCGATTCCGCTGTCGCGCACAGTGCAGGTGAACCACAGCAGTTCGTGATCCAGGGACTGCCACTGCGATTCGATCGTGACGCGGCCCCGTTCGGTGAATTTCAGCGCGTTGCCGACCAGATTGACCAGAATTTGCCGGATCCGCGTCGGATCGCCTTGAACCTGAAGGGCGCGCATGTCCTCGGGTATCCGCAGTTGCAGTTCTAGCCCGCGTTGCGCCGCGCTGTGCTGGAACGACTGGGCGCAACTGCCGATCAGCTCCGCGAGGTTGAATGGAATGTGCTCCAACTCCAGTTCCGAACGCTCGATGCGCGAGAAATCGAGAATGTCGTTGATCACTTTGAGCAGGTGTTCGGTGGATTCCGAAGCCAGCGCCGCGTACTCGATCTGCTCCTCGGTCATCTCGGTGGTTTCCAGCAGTTGCAGCATGCCCAGCACGCCATTCATCGGCGTGCGCAATTCGTGACTCATCATCGCGAGGAAATCTGATTTGGCGTTGTTGGCCTTTTCCGCTTCCTCGCGGGTCTGGATCAATTGCGCCATGGCCTGATGCTGTTCGCGACTGGCTTGCTCAAGGCCTTGGGCAAGGTTGTTGATGTGCTGCGACAGGGCGCCCAGTTCAGTGTCGTCGACAATCGGCAGGGGCGTTTTGTAGTCGCCTTTCTGGATCGCCTTGACCGCATTGCCGATGTCGTGGATCGGTTGCGACAGGCTGCCAGCCAGACGCCGGGCCAGCAGGAACGTAAACAGCAGAGCGAACAAGGCGAGGATCCCGGCCTTGAAGAGGATTTCCTGCTGGCGCTGGTTGAAGGCGTCATTGGACAGGCCGACAATCACCCGGCCCAGATAATCCTCTCCTGGCGCGCTGGCGACGGTACGGCTGTTCTGGAAGAAGTCATTGTTGAGCGCGATGCGTTGCAGGCGCACCGGTGCCTGGAACACTTCGACCTGATGCGAGCGGTTGTGGGCTTCCGACGGCTGCTCGACGTACACCAGAATCCGGTTGGCGCTGTCCTGTACTTCCAGAAAACGCACGTTGGGCGTGGCCAGAGTGGCCTTGAGCAAACTTTCGAGCACCTCGTTGTTGCCCGAAATTACCCCGTATTCGGTGGCCGGCGCCAGTTGATTGGCGATCAGCTGACCGGTGTGATTGAGTTCCTGACGCAGGTCCTGGATCCGCACGAAGGTGAAAAAACTGATCAGCAGCAACGTCAGCAACAGGGCCGGGCCCAGGCTGATGATCTGGGTGCGGGTATTGATGTCCCAACCGCGACGGAAGGTCATGGGCGGCGTTCTCCTTCGGCCAGCTGTGTTGCGACAGAGGCCTCATTCATCGGTTCAATACTTAATGAACGAGTCACTTGCGGGTTGCTTAAGACCTTGAAGTGTTGCGGATACAGTGCGCGCGGCCAGGTGCTCGAGGGGCGGTCGAGCAGCTCGTCGAGAATCTTCAGCCAATCGCTCTGGTCGCTGTAAGTACTGGCCAGGCTCCCAGCCCTGACGAAGGCTGCGTTGGGACCGATCAGCGCCAGTTGCCGCGCATAGCTGCTGAGCAGCAGGTTTTTCACGGTTTTCGGGTTGTACAGATCAGGGTCGTCCAGGCCCAGCAGCACATCACTGTTCTTCAGCAGGGCCTGCAAGGGGCGGCTGTCATGGGTGTTATCCCAACGCTCGGTGACCACTTCAAGGCCCAGGGGCAGGGCGGCCTGACGCAGTTCCTTCAACAAGAATTCGCTGTGGCTGTCGAACAGCACGCCGACCCGCCGGGCCTCAGGCAGAAGCAATCGGGTCAGGCGCAACTGTCGGTCCAGCGGCGGATCGCTCCAGAGCAGGCTGAGGTGCGGAGGCATTTCATTGCCCAAGCGTCGGCGGGCTTGCAGGCGGCTGATGCGCAGCACCAGCGTTGCCGGGCCCTGTGCGTCTTGCAGGCGCCAGTCGAGGCTGGGCAAGTCGAGCAGAACCAGGCGGGTGTCGACGGGTAGTTGGCCTGGCGCCGGCAGGCTGGCGACAGGCTGGAAGCGCACGCTGTCGGTGGGGCGCAACTCGCTGAGGGCCTGAACGAAAGACTGCACGCCGGGGCTGTCCTCGGCACCGGTCAGCAGAATGTCAGCGGCCCGTGCCGGCAGATTGCATAGCAGCCCGGTAAACACCAGACACAACCCGGCCAGCAGGCGGCCAAGGGTTGGCGTTTTCGGTGACGGGCGATGCTGCATCTTAGAACTCCAGCTCCGCGCTGAAGTAGAGCACCCGGCGATTGTCGTAGTTGTTGTCGACGAAGGTGGTGGGCTGATTGTCGAGGCGTTGCTGGAGGACCCCGGCCAGCTCCAGATTGGCCTTGCCCAAACCGACGCGTTTGGCGATGCGCGTGTCGACCCGTTCGAAGCGATAACCGTTGAGGGCGTCGGCACCATAGTAGAAGAGCGCGCTGTTCCAGCCCTGGCCCCAACTGCGTAGCCAACCGGCGGAGCCGCTGTTGCGCGCGGTCTGTTGTGCATCCAGCGGGTTACTGGCCTCGGCATCGACGTAGGCATAGGTCAGGCGCAGACGGTCGGCGCTGCCGACGCGCCAGTCCAGCTGGGTTTCAGTCCCGCTGAAGCGCGAACTGTTTGAGTTACTGGCGATGTACTGATTGTTGCGCAGAGGTTCGCTGATCATGCCGTTGATTTCGTCGTAGAACAGCTTTACATCGACCGTCAGCCCCCACTCTGTGAAGTAACCGTTGTAGCCCAGTTCCCGGGAACGCATGCGTTCCTGTTCGAGGTCGCCCGGGCCACGGGTCCTGACGAAATAGCGGGCGCTGCTCTGGCCGTAGGCACTGGGGTGCAGGTTGGTCACCTGATAGCTCCAGTTGACGCTGTTTTCGAACATGTCCGGTGAGCGGACGGCTTCCGAATACACCGCGCGCAAGCCGTGACGAGGGGTGATCAGGTAGTTGACCGCCACCCGTGGGGTCAGCGAACTGCCGGTCAATTGCGTGTCTTCGAACATCGCCCCGCCTTGCAGCAACCAGTGCTCGGTAGCGCGCCATTCGAGTTGGCCAAACGCTCGCCAAGTGGTGTCGTCGAGCGTTCCATTGAAATAGGTCTCAGAGTTGGCCCGGTCGTAACGATAGTTCATGCCGCTGACCAGCCGCAGGGTGTCGGACAGGCTGAGGGTGTCTTGCAGTTCGACGTCGTAGCGTGATTCTCGGGTGCTCTGGTCGATGTCGCCGCACAGCGTTTGGCTGGCACCGTTTCGCCATTGCGCCAGTACCTGATTGGCCAGGGCTTGTTCCGCCGCCGTGCCAGGGGGCGCGCCGCGGTCGGTGAAACGTGCGATGTTGCGCGCCAGACGCTCGGTGTAATTGGGATTGAGCTGCCAAAGTTGGGTCAGCTCTGGGCTGAAGGATATCTCTGCATCGCAGGCACGCCAGGTCTGCTGACGATCCCAGTGTTGCGCCGAGCCTTGAATATAAAGGCTGTGATCGGGGTTGATGTCCAGGTTCCAGCGCAGTGAGCCGGCATAGTCCTTGGCGATGACGTCGGAATTGTCCCCGGCGGCGGTAATCCCTGAGAACACCGGACGGTAGGTATATGGCCTCTGGTTGGTCCCGTCCTTGGCATTCAGTTGCCAGTCGATGCTCTGGTTTTCATTGAGCGTCTGGCTGACGGCGAGGCTGAAGCGGTTCAAGCGACGGCTGTCGCGGTAATCGGCGCCGGTGCGATCCGAGTCGAAGCCATCGTCTTGCTGGCCGGACAACGACAGGCGCAAATCGCCGCTGTCCCAGCCCATGCCCTGGCTGGCGTAGAAATCGTTGATACCGCGCTGGCCACGGGTGACTTTCAGCCGCGTGCCGTGGCTGTCGGCCGGTTTGCGGGTGATGATATTGACCACCGCCATCAGCGCGTTGGCGCCGTAGCTGACGGTGTTCGGGCCACGGAAAACCTCGATGCGCTCGATGTCTTCCATGGCCACCGGAATATCACTCCAGTCCACCGTGGCCAGGCCTGCGCGGTACACCGAGCGGCCGTCGATCAACACTTGCATGCGCCGCGCTTCGCTGGCGTTGGTGCCGTGGTAATTCACCGCCGCCTGATTGCCGCTGATATTACCGACCATCATTCCCGGCACCAGCCGCAGCAATTCGCTGATGTCCCGCGCGCCGCTGGCATTGATCAGTTCGCTGTCGATCACCGTCATGCTCCCCGGCACGGCCGCAGGCGACTGCTTCAAGCGCGTCGCCGTCAGCACTTGCGGCAATGGATCATTGTCGAGGAACAGGTCGTCGGCCAGCAATGGCGAGCTGAAGATCAGCGCTAATACCAGCGGCGAGCGAGGACAGGGAAAGCCAAAAGACACGGCACGGCCTTGATAGCGATTAGTTGGCGCGCATGTTAACCGAGCACAAAGACTTTTCCAGTCACGTTGTGGGCATTTTCCTCGGTTTTCTTGGTCTTCTTCCTACAAGTGTCGGTAATTGATGCTGGGGCTGGCCGCGACCGGGCCGCTCCGTATAATGCCGGCATCGCCACTGGTATGGATTAACGGATTGCATATGACTGAACAGCGCCCGATTGCGGTCCTGGGAGGCGGAAGTTTTGGTACCGCCGTGGCTAATCTGCTGGCCGAGAATGGGCATCAGGTCCGGCTGTGGATGCGCGACCCCGAACAGGCCGAGGCCATTCGGGTCAATCGTGAGAACCCGCGTTATCTCAAAGGCATCAAGATTCTTCCGGCGGTGGAAGCGGTCACGGACCTGCAAGCCACCCTGGAGGCCTGCGACCTGTGTTTCGTCGCGCTGCCGTCCAGCGCGTTGCGCTCGGTATTGGTTCCGTACGCCGACCGTTTGCGCGGCAAACTGCTGGTGAGCCTGACCAAAGGCATCGAAGCCCATACGTTCAAGCTGATGAGCGAGATCCTTGAAGAGATCGCTCCGCAAGCGCGCATCGGCGTACTGTCCGGGCCGAATCTGGCCCGGGAAATCGCCGAACACGCGCTGACCGCCACGGTGGTCGCCAGTGAAGACGAAGAGCTTTGCCAACGGGTTCAGGAAGCGCTGCATGGCAAGACCTTTCGTGTGTACGCCAGCGCCGACCGCTTTGGTGTGGAGCTGGGCGGGGCGCTGAAAAACGTCTACGCCATCATCGCCGGCATGGCGGTGGCATTGGGCATGGGTGAAAACACCAAGAGCATGCTGATCACCCGGGCACTGGCGGAAATGACCCGCTTCGCGGTGAGTCAGGGCGCCAACCCGATGACGTTCCTGGGGCTGGCGGGGGTCGGCGATTTGATCGTCACCTGCTCATCGCCGAAAAGCCGCAACTATCAGGTCGGATTTGCCCTCGGCCAGGGGTTGAGCCTTGAGGATGCGGTGGCGCGTCTTGGCGAAGTCGCCGAAGGCGTGAACACCCTCAAGGTGCTCAAGGCCAAGGCGCAGGAAGCGGGCGTGTATATGCCGCTGGTCGCCGGATTGCATGCCATCCTCTTCGAAGGGCGCACGCTGGAGCAGGTCATCGGTCTACTGATGCGTGCCGAGCCTAAAACCGACGTCGACTTTATCTCCACCAGCGGTTTCAACTAAACACCCCATCTACAGGGCAGGGAGCAAGACATGAATGATCCGAAAGTAGAAGCCAAGTACGAATCCATCCTGCTGCGGGTGCTGTGGATGATTGTTTATGTGCTGGTCTGGCAAGTGGCGCAATTGATCCTCGGCGCAGTGGTGCTGGTGCAGCTGATCTATCGTTTGATATATGGCGCACCGAGCGCCAGCCTGATGAATTTCGGCGACAGCCTGAGCCAGTTTCTGGCGCAGATCGGTCGTTTCGGCAGCTTTCACAGCGACCAGAAGCCCTGGCCGTTCGCCGACTGGCCAGCGCCGCGTACACCGGAAGGTGAAGCCCCGCACGTTGTGGCGCCGGCGCCGCATCCGGCCCGAGATGAGGAACCGAAACTATGAAACTCTGGGTATTGCGTCATGGTGAAGCCGAACCTCACGGTACCCGCCCGGACTCCGAGCGGGCGCTGACCGACAAGGGGTGCAAAGAGGTGAAGCGCATCGCGGCCAAATTGAAGGGCAAACACCTGACTGCCATTTATGCCAGCCCTTACCTGCGAGCACAGGAGACCGCAATGCTGGTGCGCAAGGAGCTGGGGTTTGCACCGGAGATTCGCACCGTCGAGTGGCTGACGCCCGACAATAATCCGCAAGCGGTGGCGGAGCAGTTGGTGTCCGTGGATCACGCGCTGCTGGTCAGCCATAACCCGCTGGTCGGCAACCTGCTGGGTTATTTGCAGCATGGCCATGTGCAGGAACCGGAGAGAGTCTGCACTGCCGGGCTGGCGGAGCTTGAGGGCGATGAACTGCTGGTCGGGGCAATGAAGCTCAACGGCATCAAACACCCGTAACCTGCTTTTTGTGGGAGCGTGGCTTGCCCGCGATGCAGACACCACGGTGTATCAGTGAAACCGCGTTGATGCCATCGCGGGCAAGCCACGCTCCCACAGAGTCGGCGGCATTCTTGGTTTTTGCGTGAAATAGTCAACCAAGCACTTGCTCGGTTGACTACGCTTGCTCCAGATCAGAAATAAGGGAGCAAGTCGCATGTCCGCTGCTTTTCGTTTGCCACTGGACGTCTTCTACGAGCGCGAAGCCCGTCATCCGCGCCAGCGCTTTCTGGTCCAGCCGACCGGGGGCAGTCAGGTCGAAACGCTGACCTGGGCCGATGTCGGCCATCAGGCGCGCTGCGCTGCCCACTGGCTGCGGGCTCGCGAATTGCCGCAAGGCAGCCACATCGCATTGATCTCGAAAAACTGCGCCCACTGGATCATCGCCGACCTCGCGATCTGGATGGCCGGGCATGTCTCGGTGCCGCTTTATCCCAATCTGACCGCCGATTCCGTGGCCCAGGTGCTTGATCATTCCGAAGCCGCGCTGGTGTTCATTGGCAAGCTGGATGACTGGCCGGGCATGTCCGTCGGGGTCAGATCCGACCTGCCAACCATCAGCCTGCCGCTGTGCCCGGCCGGCACCTTCGATTTCAGCTGGGCCGATCTGCAGCGCAGTTCGCCGATTCAGGACGACCCCAAACCCGCCGCCGATCAACTGGCGACCGTCATTTACACCTCCGGCACCACGGGCCAGCCCAAAGGCGTGATGCACAGTTTCGGCAACCTGGGATTTGCCACCACCCGTGGCACGCAGTTGTTCGGCCTGAATGAGTCGGATCGCCTGCTGTCCTACCTGCCGCTGTGCCACGTCGCCGAGAGAATGTTCGTCGAGTTGGCGTCGATCTACACCGGGCAAACCGTGTTCTTCGCCGAGAGCCTCGATACCTTCCTCACTGATCTAAAACGTGCCCGGCCCACCGCGCTGTTCGGCGTGCCGCGGATCTGGACCAAATTCCAGATGGGCGTCTACAGCAAGATTCCGGCAAAACGCCTCGACTTCCTGCTCGGCTTGCCCTTCATCGGCAAGCGGGTAGGGCACAACGTCCTCGCCGGGCTGGGGCTGGACGCCTTGCGCATCGCCTTGTCCGGCGCCGCGCCAGTGCCGCAGACCTTGCTGCTCTGGTACCAAAAACTGGGGCTGGATGTGCTGGAGGTGTACGGCATGACCGAAAGCTGCGGTTATTCCCACATCTGCCTGCCGGGTCAGAACAAACCGGGCTGGATCGGTAAGCCATGCCCGGAAGTCGAAGTGCGCATCGAACCGTCTGGTGAAGTACTGGTGCGCAGCGGCGCGACCATGCTCGGCTATTTCAAGGAGCCTGGGAAAACCGCCGAAGCCATCACCGAGGACGGTTTCCTGCGTACCGGTGACAAGGGCGAGGAAGATACCGAAGGCAACCTGCGCCTGACCGGGCGCCTGAAGGAAATCTTCAAAACCAGCAAAGGCAAATACGTTGCCCCGGCACCGATTGAAAATCGCCTGGCGGTGCATGCGCGGATCGAACAAGTGTGCGTGGTTGGCGATGGGCTGAGCGCACCACTGGGGCTGTGCGTGCTGTCGGCGGTAGGTCAACAGGACGCCAATGGATCGGCCCGGGCGGGTTTGCATTCAAGCCTGGAAAAACTGCTGGAAGAGGTCAACGGCGTCCTCGACAGGCATGAGCGCTTGCGTCGGCTGGTGGTGGTCAAGGACAGTTGGGCGGTGGAAAACGGCTTTCTGACACCGACCCTGAAGATCAAGCGCAACATGATCGAAGCGGCTTACGGTGCGCGCTTCGAAGAATGGAGCGAGCGTAGCGAGGCGGTGCTGTGGCAGGATTGAGCCACGAACAACTCCAAGAAAGGAACGTAACGATGAGTCTGTGGCGCACCACTCCCAACGTCGAGCAGTTGAACGCAATCCAGAAAAACACCATCGGCGAAGTGCTGGATATTCGCTTCGAAACCTTCGATGACGAGTCCCTGACCGCGAGCATGGTTATTGATCATCGCACGCACCAGCCCTATGGTTTGTTGCACGGCGGCGCCTCGGTGGTGCTGGCCGAAACCGTCGGCTCGATGGCCAGTTTCCTGTGCATCGACGCCAGCAAGTTTTACTGCGTGGGCCTGGAAATCAACGCCAACCATTTGCGTGGCTTGCGCAGTGGGCGGGTGACGGCGGTGGCCAAGGCGATTCATATTGGTCGCACCACCCATGTCTGGGATATCCGTTTGAACAGCGATGAGGGCAAGGCCAGTTGTGTGTCGCGGCTGACCATGGCAGTGGTGCCGTTGGGGGAGAATCCGCCGGCGCGTTGATTCCTGATCGAGCCAAAGATTCATGGCCGCCGAATTTTTGTGGCGAGGGAGCTCGCTCGCCACAAGGTTCTCAGTGGATGCTGAATGGTCATAGCCCTGACCCGACTGTCATCATTCCTGTCAGTTACGGTCATTGCTGTAGGACTCGGTCTTACGGACAATCAACCCCCGTTCTCGCTCATGGATTTGCAGGTATGTCGCAACAGATATTTTTCGCCCACGCCAATGGCTTTCCTTCGGGGACCTACGGCAAGTTGTTCGCGGCGCTGGCGCCCGAGTATCAGGTGACGCATCTGGAGCAGCACGCCCACGACCCGCGTTTTCCAGCGGACGACAACTGGAACAATCTGGTGGATGAGCTGATTCATCACCTCAAGCAGCAGCCCGAACCGGTCTGGGGCGTCGGTCACTCCTTTGGCGGCGTGCTGCACTTGCATGCCGCCTTGCGTTGCCCTGAGTTGTATCGCGGCGTGGTGATGCTCGATTCGCCGGTGCTGACCCGGGCCGATCAATGGGTGATCCGTGCCGCCAAACGCTTCGGTTTCATTGATCGTCTGACCCCGGCTGGTCGCACGTTGGGGCGACGGGAAGAGTTCGCCGATCTGGAAGCGGCGCGCTTGTATTTCGCCGGTAAAACCCTGTTTCGTGGCTTCGATCCAGAATGCTTCGAGGCCTATCTTCAACATGGTTTGCACAATGTCGGCGGCAAGCTGCGCCTGCGTTTCGATGCGGCCACGGAAATCAGTATCTACCGCGGTGTGCCCCACACCAGTCCCGGTCGTGCACGGCAGTTGAAAGTGCCGCTGGCGGTGGTTCGCGGGCACAAGAGCCGCGTGGTGATGCGCCATCACGCGCGTTCCGTCGGGCGCATGCCTCTGGGTGAGTCCTTGACCATGCCCGGCGGGCACATGTTTCCCCTCGAACGCCCACAAGACACGGCCACGCTGCTGAAGAATCTGTTCAGTCGCTGGGAAGGTCGCCGCCAACAGGATTGCGCATGAGCAGCGTCGTTGAAGAAGTTCGCTTGAGCCTGCCGCATATCGAGTTGGCGGCGCACCTGTTCGGTCCCGAGGACGGCTTGCCGGTGATCGCCTTGCACGGATGGCTGGACAATGCCAACAGCTTTGCCCGGCTGGCGCCCAAGCTCAAGGGTTTGCGCATCATCGCATTGGACATGGCCGGGCATGGTCACTCGGGGCATCGGCCGAACGGCGCCGGTTACGCGCTGTGGGACTACGCCCATGACGTGCTGCAAGTGGCCGAACAGTTGGGGTGGAAGCGTTTTGCGCTGCTGGGGCATTCCCTGGGGGCGATCGTCTCGCTGGTGCTGGCCGGGTCGTTGCCGGAGCGGGTGACTCATCTGGCTTTGATCGACGGCATTATTCCTCCTACAGACAAAGGCGAAAACGCCGCCGAGCGCATGGGCATGGCCCTGCAAGCGCAGCTGGACCTGCGGGAAAAACGCAAACCGGTCTACAGCACCCTCGACCGCGCCATCGAAGCGCGCATGAAAGGCTTGGTGGCGGTCAGTCGCGAAGCCGCCGAACTGCTGGCCCAGCGCGGCTTGATGCCGGTGCCGGGCGGTTATACCTGGCGCACCGACAACCGCCTGACCCTTCCATCACCGCTACGTCTGACCACTGAACAGGCGATGGCCTTCGTTCAGCGTGTCAGTTGTCCTGCTCACCTGGTGGTCGCGGCTGACGGCATGCTCGCCAAACATCCCGAGTTGCTGGAACGTCTACCCTTTAGCCGTGAACAGTTGCCTGGCGGCCATCATTTGCACCTGAATGACGAACCCGGTGCCGACCTTGTCGCAGACTGTTTCAATCGGTTCTTCGCCGTTCCTTGACTTGAGCCCGGCAACTGTCGAGGCTGGGCGGGTTGAAATGGGAGACAACCATGATAGATCTGTATACCGCTGCGACCCCGAATGGCCACAAGGTCTCTATCGTGCTCGAGGAACTCGGCCTGCCCTATACGGTGCATGCCTTGAGTTTCGACAAAAAGGAACAGAAGTCCGAGGACTTCCTCAAGATCAATCCCAATGGGCGGATTCCGGCGATTGTCGACCGTGCCAATGACGATTTCGCCGTGTTCGAGTCCGGCGCGATCCTGATTTACCTCGCCGAGATGACCGGCAAACTGCTGCCACAGGACCCCAAGGGGCGTTCGGTGGTGTTGCAATGGCTGATGTTCCAGATGGGCGGAATCGGCCCGATGCAAGGCCAGGCCAACGTGTTTTTCCGTTACTTCCCGGAAAAACTCCAGGGCGCCATCGACCGTTATCAACATGAAACCCGGCGCTTGTATGAAGTGCTCGACACGCGTCTGCAAGCCGTAGAGTTTTTGGCGGGCGAGTACAGCATTGCCGACATTGCCACTTATCCGTGGATCCGTGGCCATGAATGGTCCGGTGTCGCGGTGGATGGCTTGTCAGCCCTGCAGCGCTGGATGGCGACAATGGAGGCGCGCCCTGCGGTACAACGCGGTTTACTGGTGCCCGAGCGCATCGATGACGACAGTGTCATCAAGGGTGCCCAGGCCATGCTGATTCGATGAGTCTATCCATGCGTTCACTCACTTTGCTGGCACTGTGTTGTTTCAGTCCTCTTTTATTTGCCGCTGATGTCCCTGGCAGTCAGGACCTGCCGATCGTGCCGCGTATGGCCGATGCGCAGATCGTCGACTATCGCCCGGCTGTCGAGCTTGAGCGGATCTACCCGCTGGGTTCGATCCGCAAGATCAGTGGCCAGTTGCGCTTTGACGGCCAAGTCACCGCCCGGGGTCAAACCACCTCGGTGACCTACGAATTGCCACCGGAGCATTCCTCGACCGATGCCTTCACCATCGCTCGCGAAGCCTTGCAAAAACAGGGCGCCGAGCTGTTGTTCTGGTGTCAGGCCCGGGATTGTGGGGAAAGCAGCCTGTGGGCCAATGAAGTCTTCGGCAACGCCAAGCTATATGGCGCCGATAATCAGCAGGCTTATTTGCTGCTGCGTCTGGCGGCGCCTCAAGACAACACCCTGGTGGCGCTTTACAGCATCACTCGCGGTAATCGCAGGGCTTATCTGCACGTTGAGCAGTTCGATGCCTCGGCGCCGCTGGGTGATTTGTTGCCGACGTCCGCGACGTTGCTGCGCCAGCTCAAAAGCACCGGGAAACTCGATTTCCCCAAACTCAACGGTGACCCTGACGACACCTGGCTGCGTTTGATTTCCCGAGGCCTGAACCTGGACACCACACTGCGAGTCAGCATTTCCGGGCCCAGTGCCGAAGCCTGGCGCCAGGCACTGATCAGCCAGGGCGTGCGCACGGCGCGGATGGAAACCGGCAGCGTCGAAGGCTCTGGCCTGCACTTCGAGCTGTTGCGATAAGCTTCATTGGGCGAACGCGTTCTGCGCGTTCGCCTACTCTTTGGTGACTGACCTTTTCGTCTGACTTTTTTCGGGATCATACATGCCCAGTAACGATCGGCTGTTGGTGCAGATTCTGCTTCTGGTGCTATTTGGCGCGAGCTTCTGGGTGATGGCGCCGTTCTGGTCGGCGCTGTTCTGGGGCGCGGTGCTGGCGTTTGCCAGTTGGCCGCTGATGCGTTTGTTGACCCGTTGGCTCAATGGCCGTGAATCCCTGGCGGCGCTGTTACTGACGTTAGGCTGGATGTTGTTGGTGGCAGTACCGTTGGTGTGGCTGGGTTTCAACCTGGCGGATCATGTACGCGATGTCACGGTGTTCATCAAGGATGTACAAGTCGATGGTCTGCCTGAAGCACCGGCCTGGCTGGGCGCTATTCCCTTGGTCGGCGAGCGGTTGGTGGGTATCTGGAACAGCATCGATCAGCAAGGCGCGGCGATGATGCTGGCGATCAAGCCTTATCTGGGGCAGGTCGGTAACTGGTTGCTGGCGCGCAGTGCGCAGATTGGTGGCGGCATCCTTGAGCTGACGCTGAGTATTGTCTTTGTGTTCTTTTTCTACCGGGACGGGCCGCGGTTGGCGGTGTTTGTCCATGGGTTGCTGGAGCGGCTGATTGGTGACCGCGCCAGCTACTACATCGAATTGGTGGCGGGCACCGTGCAGCGCGTGGTCAACGGGGTGATCGGCACAGCGGCGGCTCAGGCAGTGCTGGCATTGATCGGCTTCCTGATTGCCGGCGTGCCCGGGGCGCTGGTGTTGGGGATTGTGACGTTTTTGCTCAGTCTGATTCCGATGGGGCCGCCGTTGGTGTGGATTCCGGCCACGGCGTGGTTGGCCTGGAAGGGCGAGTACGGGATGGCGGTGTTCCTCGGAATCTGGGGGACGTTCATTATCAGCGGGGTCGACAACGTGCTTAAGCCGTACTTGATCAGTCGGGGTGGGAACTTGCCGTTGGTAATTGTGCTGCTCGGAGTGTTTGGCGGGTTGATTGCGTTTGGGTTTATCGGGTTGTTTATTGGCCCTACGTTGTTGGCCGTGGCTTACAGCCTGTTGACCGATTGGAGCAAGAGTCAGGCTCGGGTCGAGGATCGCCGCCCCTGAGGCGCCAGCACCGAACGCCTGTGGGCGCGAGCTTGCTCGCGATGACGCGCTGTATCTGATGATACGGGCCTTGCGACTCACATCGGCTCCGGTGGCCCAATCAGTCTTCCCATCACCCCAAACAACCCCAACTCCCGTATCACTTCCAACTCCTCCTGGGTCTCCACCATCTCGGCAATCAACGGCAAATCAATGCTGTTGGTCGCCCGGAAAATTGCCTCGATGAACAGTCGCTTGTCAGTCTGTTCATCAATACCCCGAATGTAGGCTCCGTCTATTTTCAGGTAAGCCAGTCCCAGTTGCGTCAGGTTACCAATCTGGCTGAAGCTGCCGCCGAAGTGCTGCAAACCGATGCGATAACCGGTGTTGAGCAGGCTGTGACTCAGGCGTTGCAGTTCTTCGGGGGGCGGCAGTTGGCGTTCGTCGATTTCCAGGGTCAGCAGCGGCGCCAGTTCCGGCAGTGATTCAAGTATGTCGCAGATCAGTTTCAGCTGGGTCTGATCGCGCAGAGTGCTGCCGGACAGGCTCAGCGCGAGCGGCCAACGGTTGGCGGCGAGGTATTCAAGGGTGGTTTCGAGCATCGCCAGATCGAATCGCGCCGACCAGCCAAGGCGCTCGATCCACGGCAGGAAATGCCCGGCGGCAATTGCCTCGCCCTGCGGGTCGAGCAGGCGTGCGAGGACTTTGTGATGCAGTACCTGGCTGGTGTCGCTGCATTGCACCACTGGTTGGAAATACAACTGCAGCTTGCCTTCGGTCAGCGCGTCGTCGATCCAGCTGCGCCAGTCGTGTTGGGACTGGTTCTGCACAGTATCGGAGTGGGCCAGGTGTATCCATGGCCGCTCTGGATGTTGCCGGGCTTGGGTCAATGCCTGATCGAGGCGCAGCAGCACGTCGCTCGCCGGTTCGCCGGGGTGATAGGCGACAACGCCCAGGTGCGCCACGGGCATGCAGTCGCTGGTCCCGGTGAGGCGCAGGTTTTCCAGGGTGGCGCTGATTTCGGAGGCGAGGCGTGCGGCGTCTGTGCTGTCCAGACCCGGCATCAGCAGGCTGAATTCGCCACCGCGATTGCGTGCCGCGAGCCAGGTGCGACGTTCCGGTGGTTGCGTCAGGCGCTTGAGCAGTTCGCCGACCGCGCTGATCAAAGCATCGGTGCGCTGACCACCCAGGCGCTGGTTGAGGCCGATCAGATCGTTGATCCTCAGCATTAGCAAGTGGCCGTCGCTGCTCTGCTCGGAGACCAGCAAATGGTCAGCCAGTTGTTCATCCAGCAAGCGCCGGTTAGCCAGGCCCGTGAGGCTGTCCTGATAGGATTCGGTCCGCAGTTTTTCGCTGCGGGCCGCCTCTTCGGCGAACAACGCTCTGAGCTTCTCGACCATTTGGTTCATGGCCAGTACCACGCGTCTGAGTTCCGGTGTGCGCGGCAGTTTAGGCAAACTGTGGAACTCGCGTTTGCTGATGGCTTCAGCCTGTTTGACCATTCTGTCGAGCGGGCGCAATTGGCGACGCAACAGCCAGCCACCAAACACGGCGCTGAGCAGTCCGCAAATCAACAGCCAGATCAGGCTGCCAAGCGTACTGTCCCAGAGTTTGGCCAGGGCGAATTGCGGATTGCTCAGCACTTCGACCCGAGCCGCTTGCTCCCAGCCACGCATGATCAATGCATCGCCACCCTGTGGGCGCAGGTTCACCAGGCTGACGAACCAGCCGGGAACACTTTCGATTTGCGCCGGGGTGCTACGTTCCACCAGCACCCGTTCATCCACAATATCGACGACCCGAATGCTGCTGAAATACCCACTGTCGAAAATAGAGCTGACCATCAATTCGATCATCGCCGGGTCGTCGATCTGCGCAGTCAATGACAAGCCCAGCGCTGTTGCGGCGTCCTGGGCGTGAGAGCGCAACTGGCCGAGCACCTGTTCGCGAGAGCTTTCCAGGCTGACAAAAAAACTGCCGCCGAAGGCCACCAGCAAGAACAGGCAAATGGCGAGAAACAACTGTTTGCGCAGTGACATAAAACGCTCCTTGCAGTAGCGGCTAGCCTTCGCCCACGGCGAACCCTTCAAATTGCATCTTTTTCAACACGTCTTGCCAGCGCGACAGTTTTTTCGAGTCGCTGCTACGTTCGCCACCCTTGGCTCCCGGCAAGTACAGGCCTTCGGCGTTGAAGGCGTACACCGGCAACAGGTCTTTGCGTTGGGAAGCGGGGCGGATCTCGCCGATCAAATTGTCCAGCACCAGCGGATCGGCCGTTGGGCTGCTGTAGAAGGTCAACACCATGTGCGCCTGGTTCTGGGTCAGGGCCTTGACGTAGGTGATGCGCAGTTTCTCGCTGGGAATTCCGAGGTGGCGCAAGCTGAAATATTTCGCCAAGGCGTAATCCTCACAGTCGCCTGCGGCTTTCATCAAGGATTCCACTGGTGTGGCCCAGTAATCGGTCTGACGCCAGATGCGCGTGTCGTCCTGAAAACTCAGTTGTTGATTGAAGAAGCGATTGACCGCGTTCAGTTGTTCGCGCTCAGGCTGGTTGAGTTCGCTTTGCAGCATTTGACTCCAGGCCTCGATCCGTCCCCGGGCCGGGCCAAGGGGGCCGTAGCGTTTTTCGGCCGTTTGCAGAATCTGAGCAAAGTCCCAGTCGGCCCAGACGCTGCCCAACCCTGCCAGCAGAAAATTCGTCAGCAGCAGCCATCCGCCGAACCGAAGTCGGAGCGTTGACCATCCTGGACTACGCGGACTGCGGGACATGTCTGGCTGCTCGGGGTGCAGATGTCTGAAGTCTAGGCGGTGTTTTCAGCGAGGGAGGGCAGGTCGTCGGAGGAAAGACATCGGCGGGTTGCTTTCTGTGGCGAGGGAGCTTGCTCCCGCTCGGCTGCGCAGCAGTCGCAAAACCAGTCAGTGCGGTGTGTCAGGAAAAGTTAGGTGGCTGGTTTTGGGGTCGCTTCGCAACCCAGCGGGAGCAAGCTCCCTCGCCACAAAAGCCCCCTGAGCCACAAACGGGGATCAGGGTTTATGCAGGGTTTTCTGCTTGAGGATGTATACCGTCACCAGCACTGCACTGGTCAGCATGAACCCCCGCGCCCACGGCAGGGGCACCAGGTAGCAGGAAAGCAGGATGCTCGTCCACATCAACCCGAGGGCGTAGACCTTGCCCTTGAGCGGAATACCGTTGCCACTCAGATAGTCACGAACCCACGGCCCAAGCCGTGGATGTTCCACCAGCCACTGATAGAAACGCGGCGAGCTGCGGGCGAAACAGGCGGCCGCCAGCAACAGGAACGGTGTAGTGGGCAGCACCGGCAGGAAAATCCCGATCACCCCCAGCGCTACGCTCAGCCAGCCGATGGCCAGCAGCACGTAGCGCAACATCAGGGGGCGGTTGCCTATGGGGTTGTCCATAGGCAAAACCTTAGTGGTGACGTGGCTTGAGAATCGCCGGTTTTTCGTCTGGCGCGTTGCACAGCAGGTACAGCGCGGTCAGGGCTTCCGGGATCTGCACGATCATGTCATCCATCAGGTTGGCGTCGGCCGCGATATCGGAGAACTCAGGCTGTTCGTCGAACAGGCCCGAACCGACCATGATCGGCAGCAGCATTTCGCTGACTTCGTCTTCGGCGGTTTCGAACCAGGCTGCTTCGCGCAGGAACACGCCTTCCATGAAACCGATGCACCAGCCGCGCAGGTCGGAATCGTCCGGGTCATCGCCCAGGTCGAGGTCGCACGGCAGCTCGAACTCTTCGTCGGACGCCAGTTGGCGGGCGATGTGCGCCTTGAGCAGCAGCAGGGTGGACTCGATCGCTTCACGCTCGGTGTCGTCGGCGTAATGCGGCTCTTCGGCGAACAAAGCGTCGATCCATTCACGGTCGGGAACGCTCTCGGAACAGATCGACAGCGCGGTGAGGTAGCCGTGGGCGGCCACGTAGTCCAGCGCCTCGTCATGCAGCTCGTCGGCGTCGAGGAAGACTTGCAGGCGGGTTAGTTGCTCAGCGAAGGACATTAAAGGGCTACCTTGGGGAATATACGATGCGGGAATTCTAGGCCTTCTTGAGCGCTCAGGCCAGCCGCGCGGCATATGTGATGGAATATGTGGTTGGGTTAATAGAAACCCACAAGGTCTGCATTGCATTGGCTTTTCATGTGTCTTCTCAGCGGCGCCCTTTGCAGGGGAGGGCTCGGGTATACTCGCGCGTTTTGTGATGCCCTGCTGGCGTCACGGCTGAAATGTGCAGCGTCATGCAATGCGCACTTACGATTTGTCGGTGCAGCTTTCATGATTCTGAACCAGCCTTGCAGGGATGTTTCGGTGATTTTTGGAGTTTTTATGCTCGAACAGGCTCAACGCGTCCTCAAGGACATCTTCGGCTACGACAGTTTCCGTGGCCGTCAGGGTGCAATCATTGAGCGCGTGGCCAGTGGCGGCGACGCCCTGGTGCTGATGCCTACCGGTGGCGGCAAATCCTTGTGCTTCCAGGTGCCGGCATTGCTGCGCGAGGGCCTGGCGGTGGTGGTGTCACCGCTGATCGCGCTGATGGACGATCAGGTCGCCACCCTCGAAGAGCTGGGCGTCGCCGCGGCGGCGTTGAACTCCACGTTGAGCGCTGAGCAACAGCGTGATCTGGCGGCGCGGATCAAGCGCGGCGAGGTGAAAATGCTCTACCTGGCGCCCGAGCGCCTGGTTCAGCCGCGCATGCTGGCCTTCCTGCAAAGCCTGGAAATTGCCCTGTTCGCCATCGACGAAGCGCATTGCGTGTCCCAGTGGGGCCACGACTTCCGTCGGGAATACCTGCAACTGGGCCAGTTGGCGGAATTGTTCCCCAACGTTCCGCGCATTGCCCTGACCGCCACCGCCGACAAGCGCACCCGCGAAGAAATCGTCGATCGCCTGCATTTGCAGGATGCCGAGCGCTTCCTGTCCAGTTTCGACCGCCCCAATATTTTCTATCGCATCGTGCCCAAGGAACAACCGCGCAAGCAGTTGCTGGCGTTCCTCACCGAGCGGCGCAGCGATGCCGGTATCGTTTACTGCCTGTCGCGCAAAAAGGTTGATGAAGTAGCGGTGTTCCTCAGCGAGCAAGGTTTCCCGGCGCTGCCGTACCACGCCGGTCTGCCCAACGACACCCGGGCTCACCACCAGAAGCGCTTCCTCAACGAGGAAGGGCTGATCATGGTAGCCACCGTGGCGTTCGGCATGGGCATCGACAAACCTAACGTACGTTTTGTCGCGCACCTCGATTTGCCGAAATCCCTTGAGGCCTACTACCAGGAAACCGGTCGCGGCGGTCGTGATGGCCTGCCGGCGGATGCCTGGATGGCGTACGGCCTGCAAGACGTGGTGATGCTCAAGCAGATGCTGCAAAACTCCGAAGGCGACGAGCGCCACAAGCGTCTGGAGCAGCACAAGCTCGACGCCATGCTCTCGCTCTGCGAAGAAACCCGCTGCCGCCGCCAGACCCTGCTTGCGTACTTCGACGAAGACATGCCCGAGCCCTGCGGCCACTGCGACAACTGCGTCGATGGCGTGCAGACCTGGGACGCCACCGAGCCGGCCCGTCAGGCACTGTCGGCGATTTACCGCACCGGCCAGCGTTATGGCGTCGGTCATCTGGTCGACGTATTGCTGGGCAAGGACAACGAAAAAGTTCGCAGCTTCGGTCATCAGCATTTGTCGGTATACGGCGTAGGCAAAGCGATGGGGGAGAGCGAATGGCGCTCCTTGTTCCGACAGCTTGTTGCCCGTGGTCTGGCAGACATCGACCTCGAAGGCTACGGCGGTCTGCGCCTGAGCGATACCTGTCGGCCGCTGCTCAAGGGCGAAGTGACCCTGGAACTGCGTCGCGACCTCAAGCCGCAAACCACCGCCAAAAGCAGCAAGAGCCAGGCCAGCCAACTGGTTCGCGGTGAAGAACGCGAACAGTGGGAAGCCTTGCGTGCCCTGCGTCGCAAATTGGCCGAGGAGCATGGCGTGCCGCCGTACGTCATCTTCCCCGACTCGACACTGTTGGAAATGCTCCGCAGCCAGCCGACCTCGCTGGCGGAAATGGCCACGGTCAGCGGTGTCGGCGCGCGCAAGCTGGAGCGTTACGGCGAAGCCTTCCTCGAAGTGCTCGGCGGTCAGGTCGAGGCGCCGAAAGTGGTGGCCGATGTGCGCCACGAGCTGATCACACTGGCCCGGGCCGGCATGACACCCCTGCAGATCGCCGGTCAGCTGCAATGCTCGGAAAAGAACGTCTACGCGATGCTCGCCGAGGCGATTGGCAAGCAGCAGTTGTCACTGGAACAGGCGCTGGATTTGCCTGAAGAGTTGATGGGCGAAGTCCAGGACGCTTTCCTCGACGGCGAAGGCGAGTTGCCGCCCGTGTCGGAGGTTGCCGCGCTGTTCGCAGGAAGAGTTCCGGAAGGTGTTTTGTATTGCGTTCGTGCCGCCCTTCAGTCGGAATTTGAAGTCTGAATGACCTGCGGCACAGATGTAACGATTCAGTACAGAGCAAACCTTGCCTATAGCCAAAGGTCATGCTTAGCTGACTAATAATTAGTTTTTCTCTATTTTCAGTCTAACCATGAGTGTTTTATGCCGTTAACCGATCAACACCGCTTTGGCATGCAGCTGGCCCAGATGTCTCGTGGCTGGCGTGCCGAACTGGACCGCCGACTGGCTGGCCTGGGTCTGTCCCAGGCGCGCTGGCTGGTGCTGCTGCACCTGGCACGCTTCGAGAATGCCCCCACCCAACGCGAACTGGCGCAAAGCGTCGGCGTCGAAGGGCCCACCCTGGCTCGATTGCTCGACAGCCTGGAAAGTCAGGGCCTGGTGCAGCGCCAATCCGTGCTGGAAGACCGTCGGGCGAAAAAAATCGTTCTTTGTGCCCCGGCCCGGCCCTTGATCGAACAAATTGAAACCATTGCCACGCAATTGCGCCACGAACTGTTCAATGGCGTCGATGAGGCGGATTTGAAGGTCTGCATGCGAGTCCACGGGCACATCCTGGCCAACCTGGAAAAATCTTGAGGCACAACCACGCGCCGGACTTTTGAGATACCCCGTTGGGCAGACTATAAAGAACTACTAGGCAATATCGTGTTCGTACCGGATGTGCGAATACGTACAGGTTGGTTCTGGTTATCTAAGGGATGCTCATGCTCGAGAGTTGGCACGTTGTATTGCGGTGTTGCGCCAGGCTGCTGTTGGTCGGTGGTGCTGTCACTTACTCGGCATTGGCCCCTGCGCTCGGGTTGGGTGAGATCACCCAGCATTCGGCGTTGAATCAGCCGTTCAATGCCGACATCGCCCTGGTGGACGCCGGCGGTCTGGGGGAGGGCGAGCTATCGGTCAGCCTGGCAACGGCGGACGAGTTCAGCCGCGCTGGCGTCGAGCGGGTGTTCTTCCTCAATGACCTGAAGTTCACACCGATCCTGCGAGGCAACCGTAGCCTGATCCGGGTAACCTCCAACAAACCGGTCAATGAACCCTTCCTGAATTTTCTGGTGCAGCTCAATCAGCCCAACGGGCGTTTGCTGCGCGAATACACAGTGCTGATCGATCCGCCGGGTTCGCCGGGAATTGTTCCCGTCAACGACGAACCCACGCCGCGCCCTCAATCTTCCGCGTTCCCGTCCGTCGAACCGGCTGTTGCACCGCCACCGGCTGTGAAAGGGGCGACGCCCAAGCCTGATGTCGATAAACCAGCTACCGCACCTTCCAATGATGCTGTTGCCGAACAACTGGCCGCCAGCGTGCTGCAGAATCAACAGTTGCAAAAGACCATCGATGAACTCAATGCGAAGCTTCAGGGGCAGGACGAGCAGATCGCCGGTCAGAAAAAGCAGGTGATCGAGCTGCAAACCCAATTGGCGGAAGTCAAACAGGCATCGTTAGAGCCGGTCGTGCCCCAGGTGACGGCACCGGTGCCCGTTGTAGTAGAGGAGTCTGAACCGACTCCGTGGCTGCTGATCATCGGGTTGCTGGCAGTGGTGGCGTTGGTATTGCTCGGCGTATTCATTCGTCGTCAACGACAGCAGGTTCAGGCTCAGGTCCAGTCCGAGCCGTTACCCGTGCTGCCGTCGCGTCATGAACCGGTGCTCAACCGTACCGCAGAACCGATCAGGCCGGCGTCCCAGCCGCAACCGCTAGCCGGATCGGCCGAAGAAACTCCTGCAGGCGACGTGCTGGAAGGGGTGGGTATCTATCTGGCGTATGGGCGTTTTTCCGAGGCGGCCGGTTTGTTGCGAGACGCGTTGGTCAGGGAACCCCAGCGCACCGATCTGGCCGTGCAACTGTTGGAAGTCCTCGGTAAACAGGGCGACGTGCAAGCTTACGACACGCAGGAAAGTAGCCTGCGAGACGCCGGGTTCGATGCACAGCAACTTCAGGACATCCGCGCCCGCCATCCGAAACTGCTCAGCGCCGCACCGGTGGTCGCCGCCGTGGCAGTGGCGCCACCCATGCCTGCAATCCCTGAAGCGGCACCGAGCGATGAGTTCCAGTTGAACCTCGATGACCTGTCGATGGATTCGAACTGGGACCTGATCAGCCCCTTTGAAAGCTCACCGTCCAGCGCCAAACCGTCGAATGAGCCAACGCAGGTAGACGACCCCGGCTTCACTTCGAATCTGCATGTATTGCCCGATGTTTTCGAAATGCCCGAGGAGCCGACGCTGGACGAGCCCGAGCTTGAATGGATCGCCGAGCCTGACGCTCAATCTCTGGACGAGACCTTTCTCAACGAATTCAGCGATCCTCTCCAGCCACTGGAGCTTGAGCCGCTGAATGCTGAATTGATGGATCTTGAGCCGGCGGGGCCGAGCAGCGCGGGCAAACTCGAACAGGCCCAGACCTGCATCGACGACGGCGATCTGGACAGCGCCATCGAGCTGCTTAACGAGTTACTCAAGGACGGCGACGAACCGCTCAAGGAGACGGCCCGGACTCTGTTGGCCGGTATCCGATAGGGAAGTTTTGAAGATCCAATGTGGGAGCGGGCTTGCTCGCGAAAGCGTCATAACATTCAACCTCTTTGGTGATTGTCAGTCCGCTTTCGCGAGCAAGCCCGCTCCCACATTTTTATAGAGGATACCTGTAGAGGTGTTCGCTTTAGAACGTCTGCCCCAGGTTCAGATAAACCGCCTGTTCATCCGCATCGTTAATGCCGTAACTGAAGTTCAGCGGTCCCAGCGGCGTGTCGAAACCGATGAACACACTGGCCGCATTGATGTAGCCGCTGTCGAATTCATTGTCGTTGTTCCACGCCCGGCCACGCTCCAGCGAGCCTCCGATGTACAGGGGGAAGTCCAGCGCCAGGTACGAGCGCGGTGTCAGGCGGCGGTAGTAAACCCCGCGCATCAGGCTGACGTTTTGTCCGGAGATCGCATCCTCGCGAAAGCCCGACAACTGCCGCGCACCGCCGAGCAGGAAACTGGAAGTGACCACGTTGGCCTCATCCAGCGTGCGTCCGTAACGCCCGCCAAGGATAAAGGTGTCCGGGCCGCTACTCAGGGCCTTGTCCAGTTTGAACTCCCATTGGCGATAGCGTTTGTCCGAACCCAAGCCCGGTTCGAACTGACGGAATGACAGGCCGATATCCTGGCCTTCATGAGGGAAATAGACATTGTCCAGCGAGTCGAACGAGTACTTCAGTTCATAGAAACCCTCGTTGAAGTTTTCACTCGGTAAATCCTGATCGCCGATGCGCACGTCAGCCTTGCCCCAGGCCTCACCGACACCGAAGCGCACTTCGCCGCTATTGCCGATTTGCCGGCCGACGTTCAGGCCCAAACCGTAGCGTTCGACGCGGTATTGGGCGATTGGATCGTTGTCCAGGATCGCTTCGACGTTCTGCGCTTCGAATGCCGCATAAGGCGCGATGAAGTAGCGCGAGCCGACATCCAGCGGCTGATAGAACTCAGTGTAAAGTTCCTGCTTGTCACCGAGCTGCGCCCGGGTCAGCCATTCGGCACCGAGGCGATTGATGCCGTTGACCCGGTAACTGGCGCCCAGGTTGAAAGCGCTGTCGCCGCGCATGTCGTCCGACAGGTTCAAACCCACCCGCAGATAATCGGTGCCGCTGCGTTTGCCGCGGGCGCTGATCACCAGGGTGTGATCGGCGCCCTTATGGACGACGCGGTATTGCACCTGCTCGAAGTAATCGAGGCCGTACAGGGTGCCCATGTCGGTTTGCAGACGGCCCAGGTCCAGCGGTTCGCCAATGTGCTGGCGAATGTAGTAGCGGATTACGTCATCGCCGACCTTCGAGTCGTTTTCCACTTTGATCGCGGTGATGATGGGGGTGCGTTGGCTCGGCGCCCGGGCGGCGGTCAGTTCGGCGTCCAGCGGTTGTACAGGTTTGAGCCGCGCCAGACGCGCGTCGAGAATTCGGGTTGCGCGGTAGCCAGCGTCGATCATTTCCTGGGCTTTACCGAAATCGGTAACGCCGAAACTCGCCAGCGGTGGCTGGATCAATACGTCGTCTTTGTGCAGGGCGGCCAGTTGTTCCTCGGAGTTGCGCCGGGTCATCAGGGTGATCGACTGGTTCAACACATCGACCACGGTGGTCAGTTGTTTGCGATTGCGCAGTGGTGTGCCGATGTCGACCACGATAGCGATATCGACGCCCATCTCCCGCGCCACGTCCAATGGGATGTTGTCGGTCATGCCGCCGTCCACCAGCAAGCGGCCGTTGAGCTCGACCGGTGCGAACACCGCCGGGATCGACATGCTGGCGCGAATCACCTGAGGCAGGTGGCCCTTGCGGAACACCACTTTTTCGCCGCTGGCGATGTCCGTTGCCACCGCTCGAAAGGGGATTGGCAATTTGTCGAAGTCGCGGGTATCGCTGGTGTGGGCCAGCAGGCTTTCCAGCAACAGCGCCAGGTTCTGGCCCTGAATCACCCCAAGCGGCAGACCGAGGCTGCCGTCGTCGCGGAAGCTGAGTTTCTGTTTGACGAGGAAATCCCGATCATCCTGCTTGCGCCGGAAGGGCACATCTTCCCGAGGAGGAGCGTCGGACAGTGCCTGCTGCCAGTCGATGCCGAGGGCGAGTTTTTCCAGCTCATCGATCTGATAGCCCGAGGCATACAGGCCGCCGACGACCGCGCCCATGCTGGTGCCGGCAATCGCATCAATCTTAATGCCTTGTTCTTCCAGTGCCTTGAGCACACCAATGTGCGCCAGGCCACGGGCAGCACCACCGGACAGCACCAGACCGATTTTCGGTCGGGGGGCTTCAGTGGCTTGCACGATCAAGGGGAAGAGGCACAGCAACAGGCAGGACAGCAAACGGCGCATCATGGATCTCGGGGCAAGCGATAAAGGCGGCTATTATAGCGACGCCCTCTGGCACAGGAGTTTTGCCAATCATGACCGCACGTAAACCGGAAATCGTCATCACCTATTGCACGCAATGCCAATGGCTGTTGCGCGCCGCCTGGCTGGCCCAGGAACTGCTCAGCACCTTCGGCGACGACCTGGGCAAAGTGTCTCTGGTGCCTGGCACCGGCGGGGTTTTTCACATTTTCTGTGACGATGTGCAGCTCTGGGAGCGCAAGGCCGACGGTGGTTTTCCCGAGGCCAAGGTGCTCAAGCAGCGGGTCCGCGATCAGATCGATCCGGACCGCGACCTGGGCCACAACGACCGCACTCAGTGAGACGGGGCTTGCGCCGCCACGGCGTTCTTGCTTGAACTGCCGGACAACCGGCTCGAGACTACGATGGCCACGATGATCAGCGCACCGCCGATCAGCATGCGCAGCGTCGGGTTTTCATCGAACAGCAGCCAGGCCAGGGTGATACCGTAAACCGGCTCCAGAGCAAACACCACTGACGCAGTCCGGGCTTTGATCACCGCCAGGCTGGCGACGAACAGGCTGTGGGCGACGCCGGTGCAGAACACCCCGAGCAGGCCGATCCACAGCCAGTCGATGGCGCGCACTTCGCTCAACTGCGGCACCGCCACCGGCAGCAGGCAGATCGCAACCACCACGTTCTGACACAGTGCAGCCTGCACCGGCGGAATTCGTCCGGAGCTGGCGCGGTTGGTCAGGGACAGCAGCGCGAACAGCAAGCCGGAAGCTACCGCCCACAACAGGCCGGCGGTGGCGCCGCTGGCCAGATCGAAATCCGGCGTGACCAGTACCAATCCGACGCTGACCAGTACCACCAGCAGGATTTCGTTGGCGCGGATGCGCTCGCGGAAGATCAGCCCTTCGAGGATCACGGTAAACGCCGGAAAACTGGCAAAACCCAAGGTCGCGATCGCCACCCCGGCCACCTTCACCGCGATGAAGAAACTCACCCAGTGCCCGGTCAGCAGCAAACCGCTGAGCAGCAGGCGACGCAGGTCCACGGCGTTGAGTTTCTGCCAGCGGGTATTGCTGGCGAACCGTGCGAAAAATGCCAGGGCGAGGACGGCAAACGCGGCACGGCCGAACACGATGATGGCCGGCGAGGCAGCGGCGAGTTTGCCGAATACGCCAGTCAGGCCGAACATCAGTGCACCGATATGCAGAGCGCCAAGGGCGGTACGGGGAGTCATTGCAATCCTTAACGACAAACGAACAAATGTCCTACATTGAACCGTGCTGAGCCGGTTATGTCTGTCGCCAGACTCGCGTCATTTGTCGCCAGCCTCGCGGCGCAATTTACCGGGTGAGGCGCCAAACTCACGCAGTACCGCTGCGGCGAAAGCGCTCTGCGAGCTGTAGCCGACCCGACAGGCGATCTCGCCAATGGGCAGCGCTGAATCGCGCAACAGGCTCACGGCAATGTGCAGCCGACGACTGCGAATGTAGTCCATCGGCGTCTGCCCGCATTCCGTCACGAACCGTGCATGCAATCGAGCGCTGGACAGCCCGGCAATGCGCGCCAGATCGGCGACTTGCAGTGGATAGGCCGCGTATTGATCGATGTGCGCATTCAGCGCCGCATAAGGCAGACGTCGACCGCCCACACTGTCGGGTTTGGCGTTGTTCAGGCTGGCCAGCAACAGCACCGCGCCTTGCTGGGCGATCAGCGGATCACTGATCTGGCTGCCCGCCAGCCAACTCACCAGTTGGCTTTGCCCGGCGTCCAGCGACAGACGCCCGGCGTTGTCGAGCAAGCGGCGGCTGGCTTCGGCGTGATCGCCAAGGGACTGCGAAACCCACTGGTCGCTCGGCACATCCAGCACCAGGCAACGACTGCCATGGGCGCTGTCGCAGGCATGATGCGCGCCCGACGGCACCACCACGAAACTCTGCTGCACCACCTGACTGCCATGCCCCTCGACCTCGAAGTCCAGCGCGCCCGACAGCCCGAACACCAGTTGCGCGTGGTCGTGGCTGTGGACGATCAGGTCGTGGGTGTACTGGCGTAGCGTGAGGATCGGTCTCATCGCAGGTCTCATGGCGATTTTGATGAGTGAGGCGCCAGTCTACACCGAGGGCACGCATGCGCGCGTTGTCACAGGACTGACTTGCGATTGTCATGGGCAATTAACCCGACCGGCGCAAGCTTGCCAAAACTTGTCCTGAGGGTTGCCCATGACCAGCGCCGAGCTCGCCAAACCCAGCCGTAAGCAACGTGTGCGGACCTTATGGATTTCCGATGTGCATCTGGGCACTCGGGACTGCCAGGCCGAACACCTGTCGCAGTTTCTCAAGGGCTACCACACCGACAAGATCTACCTGGTCGGCGACATCATCGACGGTTGGAAACTGCGCAGCGGTATGTATTGGCCGCAAGCGCACACCAATGTGATTCGTCGCCTGCTGACCATGAGCAAGCGCGGCACCGAAGTGATCTACGTCACCGGCAACCATGACGAATTCCTGCGCCGTTATTCCAAGCTGATACTGGGCAATATCCAACTGGTGGACGAAGCCGTGCACGTGACCGCCGATGGCCGTCATTTGCTGGTTATTCACGGCGACCAGTTCGACGTGATCACCCGTTACCATCGCTGGCTGGCGTTTCTCGGCGATTCGGCCTACGAATTCACCCTGACGCTCAACCGTTGGCTCAACCATTGGCGTGCCCGTTATGGCTACGGCTACTGGTCGCTGTCGGCGTACCTCAAGCACAAGGTCAAGACCGCCGTCAGTTTCATCAGCGATTTTGAAGAAGCCATCGCCCACGAATGCGTCAAACGCGAGTTGCACGGTGTGGTGTGCGGGCACATTCACCATGCCGAGATTCGCAAGGTCGGCGGGGTGGATTACCTCAATTGCGGGGATTGGGTGGAGTCATGCACGGCGCTGATCGAGCATTGGGATGGGTCGATCGAGCTGTATCGGTTGGCCGATGCCCAGGCGCGGGAGGCGGAGTTGAAGGCGGTGAAGGTCACGGAGCCGGCTTAAAAATCAGGATATTGCCCGCGATGGACCGCGAAGCGGTCTCCTGAGACCTATCAGGCTGGCGCGTGTTCTTCCATCGCCGCCTTGTAAATCGAATTCTTCGGCTGCGCAAACAAGCGCTCCACCATCGGTTCGAAGAAGCTCAGCGGCAGCGTGTCGTACGCCGGATCAAACGCCGCCGCATCGTACCGGGCACAAAACTCGATGGTCGCCTGATACTGCGGATGACCACTGAATTGCTCGCGCAAATGCCGGTCCATGCCCAGGTGATGAAAGAAGTAATAGCCCTGGAAAATTCCATGCTTCTCCACCATCCACAGGTTCTCGGCGCTGACGAACGGCTTGAGGATCGCCGCGGCGATGTCCGGGTGATTGTAGGAGCCCAATGTGTCGCCGATGTCATGGAGCAGGGCGCAGACCACGTACTCTTCGTCGCGACCATCGCGCCAGGCGCGGCTGGCGGTTTGCAGGGAGTGAGTCAGGCGATCCACCGGGAAACCGCCGAAATCCCCCTCCAGTAACTTCAGGTGCGCCACGATCCGTTTGGGCAATTGCCGGGCATAGGCGCTGAAATCCGCGGCGATGATCGCCCAGTCTTCCTGCGTGCCGTCCTGCATGTGAGTGAAACGGGCGTGGGCATTCATCGGCTATCCTCTTGTTCTGACGGAAAGGGATGTTTCGAGTGTAGGGCTTGGATTTAGCACCGCACTGGCCGCACAGGACGCTTTTGTGGCCAATGGAGCCTAGAACGGCACGCGACCCAGAATCATGTCGCGGTACATGACGAAATCGCCGAGCAGGCTGTAAAGAGGATGCTGAAAGGTGGCAGGGCGATTCTTCTCGAAGAAGAAATGCCCGACCCAGGCGAAGCTGTAACCGGCCAGCGGCAGGGCCAGCAACATCCACCACGCGCCGTTGCCGATGGTCAGCACCAGAATGAAAATAACCAGGGAGGTGCCGACAAAGTGCAATCGTCGGCAAGTGCTGTTGCGGTGTTCGCTGAGGTAATACGGGTAAAACTCAGCGAAGCTATTGAAACGCTTGATGTTTTCCACGACTGCGATCTCTGTGGTTGCTGTGCACGCGACAAGTAGTGCTGCGGGTAGCTTATTTAAGTCTAGAGTGATCATTGGTATCAGCCAGTGACAATAGGCGCCACTTTAGTATCCTTGGGTATTGGGTCGTGGCATGCGGCCATTACGTAGTAAACGCCATGAGCGAACGAACGACTTCTGCAAGCTGGGCGATGGGGATTGTCAAAGCACTGGAAATGGACGGCCTGGATTGCCGGGTTCTGTTCAGGCAGCTAGGGCTCGACTATGCGGCACTGGATGATCCGGATGCGCGCTTCCCGCAAGATTCCATGACGCGGCTCTGGCAGCGCGCGGTCGAGTTGTCCGGCAACCCGGCGATTGGCCTGAACATGGGCAAGGTGGTGCGACCGGCGTCCTTCCATGTCGCCGGTTATGCCTTGATGTCCAGCCAGACCCTGGCTGAAGGCTTTCAACGTCTGGTGCGTTATCAGCGAATCATCGCCGAAAGTGCCGACTTGAGTTTCCGATTGCTGGATGAGGGTTATGCGCTGATTCTGACGGTCCATGGCGATCACCTGCCGCCGACCCGACAGAGTGCCGAAGCATCATTGGCCTGCGCCCTGGCACTCTGCGGCTGGCTGACCGGTCGCACGTTCCAGCCGCGCAAGGTTTTGCTGCAAGGTGATGAGCCCGTTGATCTTGAACCTTATAAACAAGCCTTCCATGCCCCGTTGATGTTCAACGCGCCGTATGACGCCTTGATCTTCGAGCGCGCCGACATGGAGGCGCCGCTGCCCACCGCCAACGAGGCCATGGCGCGGTTGCACGACCGGTTTGCCGGCGAATACCTGGCGCGGTTTTCCGAGACCCGCGTGACCCACAAGGCGCGGCAGGTGTTATGCCGTCTGCTGCCCCAGGGCGAACCCAAGCGCGATGCGGTGGCCCAGACACTGCACTTGTCGCAACGCACCTTGCAGCGTCGCTTGCAGGAAGAGGGCACGAGTTTTCAAACGTTGCTGGACGACACCCGACGTGAACTGGCCGAGCAATACCTGGCGCAACCGAACATGACCCTGCTGGAAATTGCCTACCTGCTGGGGTTTGCCGATCCGAGCAATTTCTTCCGCGCCTTCCGACGCTGGTTCGATTCCACCCCCGGCGAATACCGGACGCGGCTGATGGAAGCACCCTTGCCGATTAATGACGCCAGAACGCCGGGATACACAGAACAAACACCGTAATGATCTCCAGCCGGCCCAGCAGCATGCCGAACGAGAGAATCCACTTCGCGGCATCCGGCAGGCTGGCGAAGTTACCCGCCGGGCCAATCGTTTCGCCTAGCCCCGGGCCTACGCCAGACACCGTGGCGGCCGCGCCGGTAAGCGCTGTCATCCAGTCCACGCCCAGTAGCGACAGCAGCAGTGCGATGACGCAAATGGTGATGGCGAAGAAGAACGAAAAGGTCAGGATCGAGCGCACGATCTCTTCGTCGAGACGGTGGCCGTTGTACTTCTGCTTGATCACCGCGCGCGGGTGAATCAACTGGTTAAGGTTGGCCTTGAGCAGAATGTAGGCAACCTGGAAGCGGAAAATCTTGATCCCGCCCGCGGTCGAACCCGAGCAGCCGCCAACAAATCCCAGATAAAAGAACAGCATCAGCGAGAAGTTGCCCCAGAGGCTGTAGTCCCCCAGCGCAAAACCAGTGGTGGTCACCACCGATGTCACGTTCAGTGCCACATGCCGCAGGGCCTCCAGCCAATGCAACTGAGTGGTCCACCAGTACCAGGTGCCGAGCACCAACCAGGTCACCAGCAACATGCCGAGCAAGCCTTGAACCTGTTCATCCTTGATCAAGGCCCGACGGTTACCGCGCAGGGTCGCTACGTACAGGGTGAACGGCAGGGCACCGAGAATCATGATGACAATCGCAACCCAATGCACCGCAGGCTCCGGCCACTTGGCCAGAGACTGGTCGGAAGTCGAGAAACCACCGGTGGAAATCGCTGACATCGCGTGATTGATTGCATCGAACGGGCTCATCCCGGCCCACCAGAACGCCAGGCTGCCGAAAATGGTGATGCCGACGTAGGCCGCAACGATCAAACGCGCCACCATGTGCGAACGGGGCATGACCTTTTCGGAACGGTCCGACGACTCGGTCTGAAACAGCCGCATGCCACCGATGCGCAGCAGTGGCAGAATCGCTACCGCCATGCCGATAAAGCCGATGCCGCCGATCCAGTGCAGCAATGAGCGCCACATCAGGATGCCGGGAGACATGTTGTCCAGGCCTGTGAGCACCGTCGCACCGGTGGCGGTGATGCCGGACATGCTTTCGAAGAACGAGTCGGTGTAGGTGATGTGTTGGGTCAGCAAGAATGGCAGGGCGGCGAAGATGCACACCACCAGCCAGCTGCTGACGGTCAGCAGGTACATGTCGCGCGGGCGCAGATGGATGTGCTCGGGGCGCCCGGGTATCACCAGGGCCAGGCCGGCGACAAAGGTAATCATGCTGGCCCAGAGGAACGATGGCAGGTCGCTGGTGCGTTCGAAGATCACCAGGGTGGCCATGGGCACGACCATAGCGATGGCCAGCGTGATCAGGAAGATGCCGATGATGAAACCAATGATCCGTAAGGTCGGCAACGCCATGAAGTCCGCTCGGGCTGATAGTGGGAAGGGCGCCATTCTACCTGTGGGGCAGGGCATGTAAACCGACGCCGTCGCGACAGTTGACGCTAGAATAGCCAAACATTTTCTACAGGAGGTGGCCGATGCAGGCTCTCGACGCTTTGCTCAACCGTGTTTCCGTCCCACGACTGCTCGATCCGGCGCCCACTGCCGAGCAACGGGAAGTGCTGTTTGCCGCCGCGATGCGCGCGCCAGACCATGGCCACTTGCAGCCTTGGCGCTTCCTGACAGTCGAAGGCGCGGCACGCGAGCAAATGGGTGAGTTGCTGGCCGAAGCGGCGAAGCTGCAAGACAGTGATGTGTCCGAAGCCTTGCTGGACAAGGCGCGCAACGGCCCGTTGCGTGCGCCGCTGGTGGTTGTGGTGATTGCGCGTTTGCAGGAGCACGACAAGTATCCCAAGTCCGAGCAACTGTTGGCGGCAGGCTGTGCGGCTCACGGGATTTTACTGGCGGCCTATGCGCAAGGCATTGGCGCGGTGTGGCGCACCGGTGAGCTGGCGTATTCGGCGCATGTGGCCAAAGGCTTGGGGCTGGCGGAAGGGGAAGAGGTGATTGCGTTTCTTTACCTTGGCACGCCGCAGAAAGAGCCGCGTGTTGCGGAGAAGGTTGATCTGGCCGAATTCGTCAGCGCCTGGCCCGGTAAGGCCTGAAGGCGTAGATTCAATGTGGGAGCAACTGTCTTGATGTCTTTTATTTTGAAGTTTGATCAAAGGGCAGCCGAACTTCCACAGTCTCAAACCATGTGATTTCCCAAATGAGCAAGCAGTCTGTTTAGGCTGCCTGCTCTCTCCACTCAGTTTGGTCACGGATCATCGCGTTCAGCCTTATCAACAACACCCGCATGCAGGCGATCAGCGCCACTTTCGCGCATTTACCTCTCAGGCGAAGCGCGTCATATCGGGCTTTGAACTCGGGTTGTCGCAAAATCACAGCCCAACTGGCCATGTACATCGCACGTCGCACGGCAAATCGGCCACCGCTTATATGACGAGGCCCTTCGTGGTTGCCGCTGTCGTCGTTGTAAGGGGCGATCCCTGCCAGTGCTGCGATCTCGTGCCGTCCAACCTCTCCCAGCTCAGGCAGGTAGGCCATGATGCTGGCTGCGGTCACGAGCCCTAGTCCCTTAACCGAGCGCAAGCGGGCAATTTTTTCACTGTCCAGGTCTTTGGCGCTTTGGCAGATCAGCTGTTCTATCGACTTTATTGCCTGATCTAAATAGTCGATATGGCTTTGCAACAAGGGTTTTATCGAGTCGACAGAAGCCGTTTTGATACGCCGCCTGTCGTCACTTTGCTGCTGAACAAAGTTTTCGCGTTGCTGTACCAGCGCACGCAAATTGTCCTGTTCGGCGCTGGTGATACGGCTATCGGCGTCCTTTATAATCGTTGCAAATTCGGCGAGAAGCCGCGCATCTATCGCGTCTGTTTTAGCGCGATAACCCATTGCCTTGGCAAAATCTTTCGCCCGACGAGGATTGATTCGTAAGACGTCAAAGCCGCCCCTTTGAAGCACCTTCATGGGCCCCCGCTCGTAGCCACCGGTGGCTTCCAGTAACACGCGGGTGACTTCGAAGCCTTTTAACCAATCAATCAGCACCGGGAAACCACTGGCGCTGTTCGGAAAACTCGCACCAATGCCTTGCGAATTAATCCAGACTTCCAGACTGTCTTTGGAAACATCAATGCCTGCGCAGGAAAACATGGCTAAACCCTCTTACACTCATAAATGAGAGCGCTCTGGTTGGGCTCCACGCTTGTAATGTTCGAGGTCGGCTCGTTCAACTGTTCGGGCTCAATAACCAGAGTGGAGAGGTGAATGGCAGCATGGGCTCCCACACGTGCTGCTAGCACTCCGGGCGTTCAGCTTGCCACTCACCGCTCTCATCTTCAGTCTAAGTCCTGCGCAAGACACAAGCGGGCTTGCTCGCGAAAGCGGTGTGTCAGGCAACGATGATGTCGACTGACACTCCGTCTTCGCGAGCAAGCCCGCTCCCACAGGGTTCAGGGTTGAACCACCGCCCCCGGCACCAGCGGCAGTTCCAGGCTGGCAACAAACCCGCCCTCCGGGTGATTGGCCAGCACCAGACTGCCGCCATGTCGCTCCGCCGCACGCCGCGCAATGGCCAGCCCCAGGCCATGCCCGGCCGCTGTCTGCCCCGGCGCCCGATAGAAGGGTTCAGCCAACTGAGTCAAATGCTCGGCCTCTACCCCGGGGCCGTGATCACGCACGCTGACTACAATCCTGTCGCCCTGACGCAACGCCTGCATTTCGATCGGCTGCCCGACCGGGTTAAAGCGCTGGGCATTGCGCAGCAGGTTGTCCACGGCGCGCTCGATCATGGTCGGCCAGCCTTTGAGGTTCAGTTGCGGCTCGGCCTCAAGGCGTACGTTCTGCTCGGGCGAGCCCAGCTGCGCATCTTTTTGCAGGGTATTGAGCAGCGCGTTGAGATCCACGTCTTCAGCACTGGCGTTGTCGGCATCGACGCGCGCCAGTACCAGGATTTCGCTGATCAGCGCTTCCAGTCGATCGCATTCACGGGTCAGGCGTGGCCAGAGCTTTTCCCGCTCCTCAGAGTTGGCCCGCTCGGCCAGCGCCAACGCTATGCGCAGTCGGGCCAAGGGTGAGCGTAATTCGTGAGACACGTCCCGCAGCAATTGCCGCTGGCTGCCGATCAGGCTTTGCAGGCGAGCGCCCATGCGGTTGAAGTCGTTGGCCAGCACGCCGAACTCATCGCGGCGGTTGGCCAGCTGCGCCAGGCTGTTTTGTTGATACGTCGTCTGCCCCAAGTCATGCACGGCGCTTCGTAAACGGCTCAGTGGTCGCGTGATGGAAAAGGTCACCAGCAAGCTGAACAGAGTCAACACCACCAGCGCGATGCCCAGTGCACTCAACGGCCAGAGCAGGCTTTCGCGGTGCCAGGCGTCCAGTTCCGGGTGCGGAACGCGATAGATCAGCAGATAGGTGTCGCCTGTCTTGGCGCTGGTGTATTCATCGGTCAGACGCCGCCATGGCAGGCGTCGATCGTCATTGTTCTGCCGGGCTTCGAAGGCCGCCGCCCGCCGGGGGAAGGTGCCGCGTACCACCGGGTCACCCGCCTCGTTGAGCACTTGAACGTTGATGTGATACTGACGCTTGCGCTGTTCCAGAATGTCCTGGGCGGCTTCTTCACCCTGGCTTTCGTAGGTTTGTGTCCACTGTTCGGCCAACGTGTTAAGGCCCGGGTGGCGGCTGAGAATCCACGCATCCTGGTTGAGCATGTGCCCGAGCAGAATGGAAAGCCCTGCAACCAGAGCGATAGCCAGCCAGAAGCTGGCCAGGATACGCCAGAACAATGAGCGCACAGAAAATCCTCGAACAAACGCAATCCATGTGGCAAAAGACCCAACGGGGTTTAGCCGTTGGGTCCGGGGTTAGCGCATTATTGCGCTTTTTGCGCTTGCTGCGCTTTCCAGGCCTTGAACTCGGCCCATTCGGCGCGGCGCTCAGCCTTTTTCTTCTGGATCTCGTCGAATTGCTTCTGTTGATCCGGCTTCAGCAGTGCGCGAACGTCGGCTTCGGCTTTCTTGTGCTTGGCCTCCATCTCGTCTTTCAGGGCTTTCTGGTCGGCTGGCGAGAGTTTTTCCAGGTACTTGTCGACCAGTTGCTGACGCTCATGCATCTGCTCGCCCATGATCTTGCGGATTTGCTCGCGCTGTTCGCGGCTCAGGTCCAGCTGGCTGTAAGGGCCTTTACCGTGCATGCCGTGCATCTGACCGCCGTGGCGCGAGCCGTCCATGTGGTCACCCATCGGGCCTGCGCCTTCAGGCATGGCCATGGCAACGGTCGGCAGGGCGGCAGCAAACATCAAAGCGATAAGAGTCTTGCGCATGGTGTATCTCCTTGTCTCATTCCCGGTACGTTCCGGATGTGTGCAGATTACGGAGATCAAGGTCAGCGGCGGTCAGCGGAGCGTAAAGCTTGGGTAAAGATGATTTCGTGGCGTCCTTACACATTTTGCTGGCAGTGAACTGTGGCGAGGGAGGTTGCTCCCGTCGGGCTGCGAAGCGGCCCCAAAAAAAGGCCTGCTGCGCAGTCCAACGGGAGCAAGCTCCCTCGCCACAGGTTGCGCTTATCCAGTTCTTTCTCGGTTCTTACAGGCTGTAGTAGTAACCACGACTGCGCAGAGCAACGATGCGCGGGCGGCCATCGGGGTGCGGGCCGATTTTTTTGCGCAGGTTGCTGACATGCATGTCGAGGCTGCGGTCGTACAGGGTCAGTTTGCGACCAAGGGCGATTTGCGCCAGTTCCTGTTTATCCAGCGGTTCACCGGGCTGCTTGAGCAGGGCTTCGAGCAGACGGCTTTCGGAGACGGTGAGGGTGAATTCCTGTTCATCGATGCTGACCACGCCACGCACCGGGCTGAAGCACAAGTCACCCAATTCGAGCTGGCTGGAGACGGCCGTCGGATGACTGCGGCGCAACACCGCGCGCAGGCGGGCTGTCAGTTCCCGTGGGTCGCACGGTTTGGCCAGGTAATCATCGGCACCGAGTTCCAGGCCGAGAATGCGGTCCAGCGGTTCGCCACGGGCCGAGAGCATCAGTACCGGTAAATCCGGATGGTCACTGCGCAGTTGCTTGAGCAGTTCCAGGCCGCTGCCGTCCGGCAGCATCACGTCCAGCACCACGGCCGCGGGGGATGTTTCGGCCAACGCCCGGCGCGCGCTCTGGCCATCGTGGCAGGCACGGACCTGAAAGCCTTCCTGGCTCAGCCAACTGCTCAGGAGCTCACACAGCTCTTGGTCATCATCAATTAATAACAGCTCGCTCATCACTCACTCAATTTAGCCATTGCCGACGTTTTCTGGTTGCACCACTGGCGAAGATACCGCAGAGCAAGGCCAATAGCGCTACTGCGGCACCGATAACGAACCATTGCTGCTGATCTGTCAGCAGGCGTGGCAGCGAGCTGCTGGCCTGAGCCTCCTTGAGTTGCAGCTTGAGGCGCTGATTCTCCTGGCGCAACCGGCTCAGCTGAGCGCTTTCACGTTCGCTATCGGTATTTTGCAGTTGTTTGCTCAGTTCTTCTCGTTGCTGTTCGCTTGCCTTCAAGCGCTGCTGCAACTCGGTGATCTGGCCGCCGGCGCTCAAGGACAGCGGCGTCGAACTACCGCCATTGGCGCTCTCTTCACCATGGGCGGGCGCCATGATCGACAACGTCACCAACATCAGACACAACGGACCTTTGCGCATCGCAACTCCTGATTCCAATACGAGTACTGGGCAGGTTGTCGGCCGGTAAACAAGAATAATGAGCGATTGAAAGCGCGATGAACCGACAAGGCTCATCGCGCGGGAGGGCTTTATGGCAGGACTTGCTTGAACGGCTTGACCAAAACGTTGGCGTAGACGCCTGCGGCAATATACGGGTCAGCATCGGCCCAGGCCTGTGCGGCGCTCAGCGAATCGAACTCAGCGACGATCAGGCTGCCGGTGAAACCCGCCGCGCCCGGATCATTGCTGTCGACCGCCGGGTGCGGACCGGCCAATACGATACGACCTTCGCCTTTGAGCACTTGCAGGCGCTCAAGGTGCGCAGGCCGTGCGGCCAGGCGGGCTTCCAGGGAGTTGGCGACGTCTGTGGCAATGATTGCGTAAAGCATGTCAGTCCTCGGTTTTTGGCGTTGTGGTATCGGCATCGTGCAGGTGGCGGGACAAGTAAATGCCCTGGGCGACCAGGAACAGCAACGTCATGCCCAGGCTACCGAAGACTTTGAAGTCGACCCAGTAGCTCTGGAACGTGAACGCAACGAACAGGTTGGCGGCGCCGCAAAACAGGAAAAAGCCGATCCAGGCGATGTTCAGACGGGTCCAGACCGGCTCCGGCAGCGTCAGTGCGTGGCCCATGATGCGTTTGATCAGCAGTTGATCACCGATGAAGTGGCTGCCGATGAACCCGAGGGCGAACAGCCAGTTGACCACCGGCGCTTTCCATTTCAGGAAGGTCTCGCTGTGGAACGCCAGGGTCAGGCTACCGAAGACCAGGCAGGCGATGAGGGTCAGCCACTGGCTCTTCTCCAGCTTGCGCTGCTTGATGAACAGCGTGCCGTAGACCACCAGGGAGCTGAGGATCAGCACTGCGGTGGCGCTGTAGATACCACCGACAGACAGTTGATAACCGCCGATGTCGACGACACGTGGATCGATTTTGAAGACGATGAAAAACAGCAGAAGCGGGATGAAGTCGATGAATTGTTTCACAGTGGCAGCCAGAAGCAGGATGTGGCGGCATAATAACAAACATATTGACGCGCGATAGCGTCAGCTGATTTGAGGTGACACAGTCCTGTGAATGTTGATTTGCACTGCCATAGCACGGCTTCCGATGGCGCCCTGGCGCCTGCGGCACTGGTTGCGCGTGCGTTCGAGAAAGGCGTGCGAGTCCTGGCCTTGACCGATCATGACACCCTTGAAGGCCTCGACGAGGCCCGTAGCGCCGCGACGGCGCTGGGGATGCAACTGGTTAATGGCGTCGAATTGTCCTGCACCTGGGGCGGGGCAACCATTCACGTGCTGGGCTACGGTTTCGACGTCAATGCGGCGCCGTTGGTCGAGGCCATCGCAAAATTGCACGATGGCCGCTGGCTACGGTCCGAAGAAATAAGCCGCAAGTTGGCGTTGAAAGGCATGCCGGGGGCGCTCGATGGCGCCCGGGCCATTCAACAGGAGTTGGGCGACAGCGGTAATGCGCCGGCCCGTCCGCACTTCGCCGACTGGATGGTGCGCGAAGGTTTCGTCAAGGATCGCGCCGAAGCGTTCCGCAAATGGCTGGGCGCCGGCAAACTGGGGGACGTCAAACAACACTGGCCGACTCTGGAAGACACCGTCGAAACCCTGCGCGCCGCGGGTGCCTGGATCAGCCTGGCGCATCCCTGGCACTACGATTTCACTCGTAGCAAGCGTCGTCGCCTGATTGCCGACTATATTCAAGCAGGGGGCCACGCGATAGAAGTGGTCAATGGCCATCAACCCGCCGAGCAGGTGGGCAGCCTGGCGATTCTAGCCCGCGAGTTTGGTCTGCTGGTCAGCGCCGGCAGTGATTTTCATGGCCCTGGAGGCTGGTCCGAGATCGGTGAATACCGCCCGCTCCCGGAGGATCTGCCACCACTGTGGTGTCGATTCAAACATGACCCAATTATTACCGCCGTCTGAACAGGTAGAGAATGTGAGTCAATTTTTCCAGATTCATCCGGAAAACCCGCAACCGCGCCTGATCAAACAGGCTGTCGAGATCATCCGCAACGGCGGGGTGGTGATTTATCCCACAGACTCTTCCTACGCCATTGGTTGCCAGATCGGCGACAAAAATGCCGTGGAGCGCGTGCGCCGGCTGCGTCAGCTGGATGAAAAGCACAACTTCGCGCTGATTTGCAGCGACCTGTCGCAGTTGGGGCTGTTTGCCAAGATCGATACCGGCACCTTCCGGGTGCTCAAGGCTCACTTGCCGGGGCCTTACACCTTCATTCTCAACGCCACCCGCGAAGTCCCGCGGCTGTTGCTGCACCCGAAAAAACGCACCATCGGCCTGCGTGTGCCGAGCCATCCGATTGCCCTGGCATTGCTGGAAGAGCTTGGCGAGCCGCTGATGAGCGTGACTCTGATCATGCCCGGCGACACCGACCCGTTGAGCGATCCTTACGAAATGCGCCAGTTGCTCGAGCATCAGGTGGACCTGATCATCGACGGCGGTTTCGGCGGGATCAAGGCGTCCACCGTGATCAGCCTCGCCGACGGCGAGCCGGAAGTCATCCGCGTCGGTTGCGGCGACCCTGCGCCTTTCATGGCCGAGGCCTAGATGTCTGCAGTAGAACCCGTCGACAGCCAGGCCGGCGCCCAGCAAGAACTGCCTTTCGCCATGGTCTATGGCCAGGCGGTCATGGAAATGCCGCTGGACTTGTACATTCCACCGGATGCGCTCGAGGTCTTTCTTGAAGCTTTCGAAGGCCCGCTCGACTTGCTGCTGTACCTGATCCGCAAACAGAACATCAACATCCTCGACATCCCGGTGGCGGAAATCACCCGTCAGTACATGGGGTACGTCGAGTTGATGCAGTCGGTGCGCCTGGAGCTGGCCGCCGAGTACCTGGTGATGGCCGCGATGCTCGCCGAGATCAAGTCGCGGATGCTGTTGCCCCGTGCCGAAACGATCGAAGACGAAGAAGACGATCCTCGTGCCGAGCTGATTCGCCGCTTGCAGGAGTACGAGCGCTTCAAGGCTGCTGCCGAAGGCATCGATGGCCTGAGCCGCGTCGGCCGCGACGTGGTGGTGCCCAAGCTCGATGCCCCGGAAGCCCGGGCGCGCAAACTATTGCCGGATGTGAGTCTGGAAGAGTTGCTGATGTCCATGGCCGAGGTCTTGCGCCGTGGTGACATGTTCGAAAGCCACCAGGTCAGTCGTGAAGCGCTGTCCACCCGTGAGCGTATGAGCGATGTACTGGAACGGCTCAAGGGCGGCGGTTTTGTGCCGTTTGTCGAGCTGTTCACCGCTGAAGAAGGGCGCCTGGGGGTGGTGGTGACCTTTATGGCGATCCTCGAACTGGTCAAGGAATCCTTGGTCGAGCTGGTGCAGAATGAGCCGTTCGCGGCGATCCATGTCCGGGCCCGAGCCGAATAACGAGTTGAATCATGAACCTGACTGAACCCCGCGAGCTGGCGCCACTGCTTGAAGCCTTTCTGTTGGCCTCGGGAAAACCGCAATCGCTTGAACGCCTGTTCGAACTCTTCGAAGAAGGCGAGCGGCCCGAGCCCCCTGTTTTCAAGAAAGCGCTGACAATTCTGGCCAAATCCTGCGACGGTCGTGCTTTCGAGTTGAAGGAAGTCGCCTCCGGGTATCGCCTGCAGATCCGCGAAAAGTTCGCGCCGTGGGTAGGACGTTTGTGGGAAGAGCGGCCGCAACGCTATTCCCGCGCCATGCTCGAAACCATGGCCTTGATTGCCTATCGTCAGCCGATCACCCGGGGCGAGATCGAAGACGTGCGCGGCGTGGCAGTCAACAGCCACATTGTGAAAACCCTGCTGGAACGTGAGTGGATCCGCATCGTCGGTTACCGCGACGTACCCGGCAAACCCGCGATGTTCGCCACCACCAAGGCGTTTCTCGATCACTTCAACCTGAAAAACCTCGACGACCTGCCGCCGCTCGCCGAGCTGCGTGAGCTGGAACCTGATCCTGTCCTCGATTTCGACGACGCGCCGGTGCCGGCCGGGTTGCAAGAACTGGCCGATTCCAGCGCTGAACCGGAGGAGCCCAAGGAAGAAACCAGTTTCCACACACTGTTGCTGGAACTGGACACCATGGAAGAAGGGCTCAAGACAGACTTCGACGATTTGTTGCGCGATGGTGCGGTGACCGAGAGCGAAGGGGAATTGGCTCAACCCGGGCTTGAAGCCGAAGTTGAACCTCAGGTCGAGGCTGAAGCTGAAGCTGAAGTCGAACCAGAACCAGAACCAGAACCAGAACAGGAACAGGAAGATGACATTCTTGGCGTCGCCGAAGCTCGTGAAAAACTCCTGGCCGCCGTTGCCGCTCTTGAACAATCGAAACCCGAGCCCGAGTTGACCGACGAAGAAGCCGAAGCCAAGGCTCTGGCAGAAGCAATCGAGGCCGAGCGTCGCCAGTTCGAAGATTGACCCAAATCCTGCGGGCAACGGGAATCCCTGTGGGAGCGGGCTTGCCCGCGAAGAGGGAGTGTCAGTCAACATCATTGCTGGCTGACCCACCGTTATCGCGGGCAAGCCCGCTCCCACAGGGTGTTGTATTGACTGGAGTATCAACTGCGGTTGATCGAGTTCGGCACCACCGGTCGGCGGAAAATCAAGTAAGTCGTCATTGATCCGCTAGTCTCTGATGCGCGAACGTCTCCATGAGCGTATGATTCGCGACCCTTCGGCGATCGCTTCGCCCAAGCGCTTCAAAAAAGTACCCAGATTTACATCGCTTCAGGCAAAAGCCTGAACAGACCACACCGGGAGGTGCCCAGATGAGTATCAACGACCAGAAAGACGACCAGGAAATCGGCCCCGCAGGCGAAAAGCTGCAGAAAGTCCTCGCCCGTATCGGCGTCGGCTCGCGCCGTGACGTAGAAGCCTGGATCAGCCACGGCCGCATCAAGGTCAATGGCAAAGACGCCACCCTCGGCCAGCGCGTCGACCTGCATGACGCCATCACCATCGATGGCCGGGTGATCAAGCGCGAAGAAGCCGCCGAGTCGGTACGCCGCGTGATCATGTACAACAAACCCGACGGTGAAATCTGCACCCGTAACGACCCTGAAGGTCGTCCGACCGTGTTCGACAAGATGCCGCGCCCGAAAGAAGGTCGCTGGATCAACATCGGTCGTCTGGACATCAACACCACCGGTTTGCTGATGTTCACCACCGACGGTGAGTTGGCCAACCGCCTGATGCACCCCTCCTACGAAATGGACCGTGAATACGCGGTACGTGTACGTGGCGAAGTCGACGACGAGATGATTGAACGCCTGAAAGCAGGCGTGGTGCTCGAAGATGGCCCGGCCAAGTTCACCGACATCAAACAGGCTCCAGGTGGTGAAGGTTTCAACCACTGGTACCACTGCGTGGTGATGGAAGGTCGTAACCGCGAAGTCCGTCGTCTGTGGGAATCCCAGGGCCTGGTGGTCAGCCGCCTGAAGCGCGTGCGTTTCGGTCCGGTGTTCCTCAACTCCGACCTGCCGATGGGCCGCTGGCGTGAAATGAGCCAGTACGAAGTCGACATTCTCAGTGCTGAAGTCGGCCTGACGCCGGTGGCGATGCCGCAAATGAACGCCAAGAGCAAAGACAAGCTCGATCGCATGCAGCGTAAATCGTCGCGTCCGATGGGCAAGACCGAGCGCGTGCGTACGTTGCGTCCAGCAGCCGGTGGCCAGACAGCTGTTGCTCCGCGTGATTCCCGCGAGCCACAGATCGAAGGCGAACGCCCGGCCCGCAAGCCGGCGCCACGTCAGGACGGCGAGCGCGGCCCACGCACGCCACGTCCGGCCAACGGTCGCACTGAGCGTGGCGAAGGTCGTGGCGCTCCATCCGGTGGTCGTAGCGATCGCGGCGCGCCTGCCGGTCGTGGTACGCCCGTGGCAGACCGCCCGGCCGACACCAAGCGCCCGGCCAAGCCGGCGCCGAAGAAACGCCCAGGCATCGTGCTGGTCGACCGTGATGCGCCATCGGGCAAACGTCGTGGCGCGCCAGCCGGTTCCGGCCAGCGTCCGGGCTTCGGTCGTCGCAAGCCTGAGTAATCGGTAAGCGCTGCATGAAAAACGCCATCCCTCGGGATGGCGTTTTTTTGTCTGATTAATCGTTCCCACGCTCCGCGTGGGAATGCAGCCCGGGACGCTCTGCGTCCCAACCGCGGACGCAGAGCGTCCATTGATGCATTCCCACGCAGAGCGTGGGAACGATCAGCTTTTCGGTTAAAACACAAACCGCCCATCAAACAGCGGGTCATCATCCAGCGCCAACACGCCACTGGAGAAGATCAGGTCCAAATGATGACTACCCTTGGCGCCACCACCCAGGCCAAGGTGCAAGCCGCAATGGCGTTCCTCGAACCCGGCATTGCGCGCATACAAATCTTTCACGCCTTCGTTGGTGCCGATCCCCAACTCCTCGATTCGCCGATTGGATGGATTGGCGTCCAGGTACTTGTTGAAGTCATGTTCCAGTCCCGGCACATCGGTGGCGATTTTGCTGATGGTCGAGTTTTCGATCCACAACTCCAACGGTGATGCCAACACGCCGTACTTGCGGGCAAATGGAATCGTACTGAGGAAAGTCCCCATAAACTTCACCCGCCCATTAATGGCCTCGCTATGAGTGGCGATCTCGCCGGGCGCCAGGTCGAAGTTGCCGATACCGTTGATGTCGGTCCACTTCTTGATACTGCTCAAAGGTGCTTCGAACCACGACCCATGATCATCTTTGAAGCTCAGGGTGGTGGCGTGGGACATGCGCTGGATCAAGTGGCTGTTCAACCCGGCAATTCGCTGCGGGGTGACACTGAAGGTGTCGTAGAAGTAATCGCCGTAATCCTTGAACAGCAATGACTTCTTCCAGTTTTCCGCCATCACGGCTTGCAGTGCGCGAACAAACTCCGGGCCGTCGGGACGCGGGTTGGGCAAGGTGGAAGAGTCGTAAAAGAAAATGTACAGATCGCTGTCGGTAATCGCCTGGGCCAGCAATTCGGTGGGCTCGAGGTCCAGACGCATCGCGCTGAAGTTGAACCTTGGGCTGTTTCCGGCCTGTTCGGCGATGGCGCCGGTCAGTGCCTCGTAATCAGCGGTGTGGCCGAGCAAGACCTTCGCCGGGTTGATACCGGCAACGGCAGGGTGATGTTCGAGGTAGTAAAGGAAATGCGAGATGGCGCGTTGCTTATCCATGTAGTCCTCCCTGACAAACCGAGAAAGGGGCAGGCACGACCGGCCGGATCATGCCTGCCGGGATGTCTTACAGAGGCCACATCGCCGTGCCGAACGGAACAACCGCGTCGGCTTGCATCATTTCGACGGCGGCTTCATGGGTCGGTGCTTCAAACCAATCGTCCAGTTGCAGTTCAGTGTCCAAGTCTTTGTCCAGTGCTTGCATGGTGAATCTCCTAGATGACTTTTTCGGTAAGAACAGCGGCGTGCTTTTCATTCGTTGAAGAGCGCGTCAACGTGCCGGTCGATGCGGCTCGGCAAGTCGCTGAAAACCTAGTCCACCGGGTTTTAGAATGCAAAAAAATAATTAAACAATTTTCATTTGAACTATTTATTCCATTTTTCGAAAGGCAATTTTCTTAATAAAAAACAGAAAACTAAGCAGGATATTTCCTTAGGAAGCTTCCTATCGTCAATTTACAGTCAGTGGGCTTCTGGATCTGATTTGGAAAATTTACGTTACGCCTTGTCAACAAAACCTTACGAAAAGCGCTCTTAAACCCCGTGGAATGCCGCGAGGGAAAGGTGTGTAAGGAAAACCTTCCGCTAACCGCCGGGTTTGTAACCTTCAAGGGCTCTGGCACGCTTGTTTCAGCAACGCAGGAAGGGTGAGATGCGCCCCATGCCTGTCGTGCAGGTGCATAACAAGAAGGAGGCGCAATGAACGCCGTGACTCATTTCCATCTCTCCCCAAAGGGCGATTTTTCCGCTGCCCTTATCGAAGACCTGCAAAGGTCTGACTCAATTTTTGCAGTCGCCCGAGACCCTCGAGGCGAACACAGGCAATCCCGGCAACCGACGCGCTGATCCAGCGGTGTCTGGCAGCAGGGGGTTACAGGTGTACAATGCGCCGCGTTTTAACTGTGACCCTCTGCGCAACAGCGCAAACTTCAAGGCTACCCGCCTTGTTCACTCCGCCGCGTCACGAGCGTGTCGGGTTCGATTTCGTCACAGATAAAAACAAACAGGTGACGCATGACTGTCGTAAAAACGCTGAACTCCTGGTGCCTGCGCTGGGGTTTGATCGGCGCTGCTTGAAATCTGCACCTTGCAGCAACGTCTACTGAACATCATCAAACCTTGCGTGAGACCCTTTTCATGAGTGGACAAAACTCGCATTCCGGTACGCTTAAACGCGGCCTGAAAAATCGCCATATTCAACTGATCGCCCTCGGTGGCGCGATCGGTACCGGGTTGTTCCTCGGCTCGGCCGGCGTGCTCAAATCCGCTGGCCCGTCGATGATTCTCGGCTACGCCATTTGCGGCTTCATCGCTTTCATGATCATGCGCCAACTGGGCGAAATGATTGTCGAAGAGCCCGTCGCCGGTTCCTTCAGCCACTTCGCCCACAAATACTGGGGCGGTTTTGCCGGCTTCCTGTCGGGCTGGAACTGCTGGATTCTGTACATCCTGGTGGGCATGTCCGAGCTGACCGCGGTCGGCAAATACATCCACTACTGGGCGCCACACATCCCGACCTGGGTCTCGGCAGCCGGCTTCTTCGTCTTGATCAACCTGATCAACCTGGCCAACGTCAAAGTCTTCGGCGAGGCCGAGTTCTGGTTCGCGATCATCAAGGTCGTGGCGATCGTCGGCATGATTGCCTTGGGCAGTTATCTGCTGGTCAGCGGCCATGGCGGCCCGCAAGCCTCGGTGACCAATCTGTGGTCCCATGGCGGCTTCTTCCCGAACGGCGTCAGCGGCCTGGTGATGGCCATGGCGATCATCATGTTCTCCTTCGGTGGCCTGGAAATGCTCGGTTTCACCGCCGCTGAAGCCGACAAGCCGAAAACCGTGATTCCGAAAGCCATCAACCAGGTGATCTACCGGATCCTGATTTTCTACATCGGTGCGCTGGTGGTCCTGCTGTCGCTGACGCCTTGGGACAGTCTGTTGGCAACCCTGAATGCTTCCGGCGACGCTTATAGCGGCAGCCCGTTCGTGCAAGTGTTCTCGATGCTCGGTAGCAACACCGCCGCGCACATCCTCAACTTCGTGGTCCTGACCGCGGCGCTGTCGGTGTACAACAGCGGCACCTACTGCAACAGCCGCATGCTGCTGGGTATGGCCGAGCAGGGCGATGCGCCGAAGGCCTTGGCGAAAATCGACAAGCGTGGTGTGCCGGTGCGTTCGATCCTGGCGTCGGCCGCTGTGACTTTGATCGCGGTGTTGCTGAACTACCTGGTTCCGCAAAACGCGCTGGAACTGTTGATGTCGCTGGTGGTTGCCACCCTGGTGATCAACTGGGCGATGATCAGCTTCTCGCACTTCAAGTTCCGTCAGCACATGGACAAGACCAAACAGACGCCACTGTTCAAGGCGCTGTGGTACCCGTACGGCAACTATGTTTGCCTGGCGTTCGTGGTATTCATCCTTGGCGTGATGCTGCTGATCCCGGGGATCCAGATATCGGTGTACGCGATTCCGGTGTGGGTCGCGTTCATGTGGGTCTGCTACGGCATCAAGAACAAGCGCAGCGCCCAGCAGGCGTTGCAGGCTGCGGGTTCCGCTGCCAAGTAAGTGCAAAGCGCAGAAACGACAAACCCGGCCATGTGCCGGGTTTGTCATTTATGGGGTCCATACAAATCCTGTGGGAGCGTGGCTTGCCCGCGATTCAGGCGCCGCGGTTTATCAGGTATACCGCGTTATCGTTCATCGCGGGCAAGCCACGCTCCCACAGGGGCCGCATTCCTTTTATCTATTCGCGGTATCCTTCTTGTTCTGAACACGGACTTTTTTCCATGCTGGTGATTTCCAACAACGTGCATCTGCCGGATGCCGAGATCGAGTTGACAGCCATTCGCGCCCAAGGCGCCGGTGGGCAGAACGTCAACAAGGTTTCCAGCGCCGTGCACCTGCGCTTCGACATTCCGGCCTCGTCGTTGCCCGAGTTCTACAAGGAACGGCTGCTGGCGCTGCGAGACAGTCGCATCACCAGTGAAGGCGTGTTGATCATCAAGGCCCAGCAATACCGTACGCAGGAAGCCAATCGCGCCGATGCGCTGGAACGCCTGACCGAGTTGATCCTCAGCGCCACCAAAGTGGAAAAGAAACGCCGCCCGACCAAACCGACCCTCGGTTCGAAGAAGCGTCGGCTCGAATCCAAGACCAAGCGCGGCAGCATCAAGGCTGGACGCGGCAAGGTGGATTTCTAACGGGCGTCGCGTTCTTCGCGGTGCTTTTCATTAAAGTGCTTTGGCGCCTGCCGGTACAAGTAAACGCTCAGTGCCAGGCCACTCAGCGCGGCCAATGCGGCAAACAGGAAGATCGAGGCAAACCCGAATCCAGCCGCAATCGCACCCGCCAGCGGTCCGGTGATCCCTAGCGACAAATCGATGAACAGCGAATACGCCCCGACTGCCGCGCCACGGCTGGAGGCGGGCACCAGGTTGACCGCTTCCACGCCCAACGCCGGGAACACCAACGAAAAGCCGAAACCACTCAGCGCCGCGCCGGCCAGTGCCCAATGGGCATCGGGTGCCAGCCACAGCAGCAACAGCCCGAGGGTTTCCACCGACAGGCAGGCAATCGCCACGCGAAAGCCGCCGAGGCGGTTGATCAGGTTACCGAACAGCAATCGCGCACCGATAAAACTGGCGCCGAACAGGCTCAGGCACAGCACCGCGTTGGACCACTGCTGAGTGGCGTAATACAGGGTGATGAAGGTCGCGATGGTGCCAAAGCCGATGGAGCCCAAGGCCAGACCGCAACCGTGAGGCAGCACGCGCCCCAGCACGTGCATGAACGGCAAGCGTTCGCCGACAACGATCGGTGCAGCGGTTTTCGGCCAGGCCAGCGCCAGGCCCAGAACGGCCAGCAACACGATGCTCACGCCCATGCTCCACAACCCCAATTGACTCACCAGCAGCACTCCCAGCGGCGCGCCGACCGCCAGCGCGCCGTAACTGGCGATGCCGTTCCAGGAGATGACTTTGGCGGTATTCGCCGCGCCGACCCGGCCGATGCCCCAGCCGATCGATCCGGAGCCGACCAGGCTTTCCGCGCTGCCGAGCACCAGTCGGCCGATCAACAGGCTGATCAGGCTCAACGTCGGCAGGCTTTGGGTCCAGGCCGAAATCAGCATGAACACACCGCTCAAACCACAGCCGGCGAGGCCGTACATCACCGCGAGTTTGCTGCCCTTGTTATCGATGATGCGCCCGGCGTAAGGGCGGCTGAGCAGAGTGGCCAGGTATTGCACGCTGATCACCAACCCGGCGATCACGGCGCCGAAACCGAGGTCGCTGTGGACGTAGCCGGGCAATACAGCCAGGGGAATGCCGATATTCAGGTAGCCGATGAACGTGAACAGGACGATGGAAACGACTTGCAGCGTGACCGCCATGGGGCGCTGGGTTTCTGACATGGGTAAAGGTCCACGTGGCAGCAGGATAGATAGGCTGCTTATGATAGCGGCGCGGGCGGTCGCGGGGCGTGGAAAAGTAAAACTATTTGCCGGATGGGGATAATCAGGATTTTGCGGGAGCAACCAGTTGCGTCGTGACCAGGGCGGCCAGGGCGTTTTCCTCGCTGCCGAAGCGGGCCAGCAGAGCAGCTTGTTTCTCGGGGGAAAGGCGGTTCCAGATCTCGATCATCTTCTCGGCGGTGCCGATCAGGACGCTGGCCTGGGTTTCAGTGAAATCATCGCTCATGGTGCGGGCTCGCGGTTCAGGCAGTGTGGAAAGCGCATGTTAGCGCTTTCCACACGGTCTGGCATTGCAGGTGTATCAGTCTTCTCTGTCGGCCTGGCGGCGTTCAGGTGCTTCTTTCGTCTCGGGCTGTTGGGCACCGGCTTGTTGCGTGGTTGTCTGCTCAGTTTCGTGCAGGCTTGGGAAGGGGAGATTAGGGATCTCGTGCATGTCGCGCTCCTCGCTAAGTCTGTTGATAGATCTGGTAGATCCGCGCTTTTAAAAAAGCCTGCGCAGGATACAGCAGGAGAAATGACAAATAGACTTTTATATCCAATTGTTGCGACGGATGGGATTGTCTAGACAGGTCTACAGGGGGCGAAGACCTACTGTGGCGAGGGAGCTTGCTCCCGCTGGGCTGCGGAGCGGCCCCAATGCAGGCAATGAGTTGTTTGCGTTAGAACTCGGTTGCGGTTTTTGCGACCGCTACGCGCTCGAGCGGGAGCAAGCTCCCTCGCCACAAGGAGCTCGCCATTGCATCGTATTATTTGCAGACGTCAGCGATAGCTTCGGCCAGCAAGTCCAGACGCGTCGCATCAATCCCTGCCACGTTAGCTCGGCCTGAGCTGACCATGTACACGCTGTGATGCTCGCGCAGTTGCTTGACCTGTTCCGGCGACAAACCGGTGTAGGAAAACATCCCGCGTTGCACACCAATGTGCGCAAATCGCTCGCGCAAGCCGTGGGGTTCAAGCGCTTCGACCAGACCGCTGCGCAACTGGGCGATACGCAAACGCATGGCTTCCACTTCGTCGGCCCAGCGGCTTTTCAGCGCTGGATCGCCGAGGATGGTCGCGACCACGGCGGCGCCATGATCCGGTGGCGTCGACCACAGGTTACGGGCGATGTTGGCCAGTTGGCTGCGGATGTCCACCAGCTTGTCGGCGGTTTTCGCGCAGACAATCAATGCGCCGGTGCGGTCGCGGTACAGGCCGAAGTTTTTCGAGCAGGAACTGGTGATCAGCACTTCCGGCAACTCGGCGGCGAACAGCCGGGTCGACCAGGCATCTTGCTCCAGGCCGTCGCCGAAACCCTGATACGCGAAGTCGATCAGGGGCAGTAAATCGCGACTGCGCACCACGTCCAGCACCCGACGCCAATCGTCATGGGACAGATCGAAACCGGTCGGGTTGTGGCAGCAGGCATGCAGCAGCACCACATCGCCCTTGGGGGCTTCATTGAGCACCGCCAGCATCGCCTCCACATCAAGACGGTTATCGCTGCCCACGTACGGGTAATGACTGACCTTGACCCCGGCCTCCGCGAAAATGGTTTCGTGGATCGGCCAGGTCGGGTTGCTCAGCCACACGCCACGGCCCGGCAGGCATTGGGCGATGAAGTCGGCGCTCAAACGCAGCGCACCGGTGCCGCCCGGCGTTTGAGTGGCGCCGGCCCGTTGTTCGGCGATCAGCACTGAATCAGCGCCAAGCACCAATTCGTTGATGACTTTGCCGAACGCTACATTGCCGTGGCCCCCGATGTAGGTCTTGGTGGATTGACGATCCACCAAGTGCTGCTCGGCGAGCTTCACTGCTTCGGGGATTGGCGTCAGGCCCTGGGCGTCTTTATAGACACCCACGCCGAGGTCGAATTTGCGCGGGTTAGGGTCCAGCGCATAGGCCTCCATCAGGCCGAGAATCGGGTCGCCGGGTACTCGACCGATGGCGTCGAAATGCATTATTTGCGGCCCTCGGCGTTCTTCGCCACTTCGTCGGTGCGCGCGGCCATGATGAAGTCGTTGCGGTGCAGGCCTTTGATGGAGTGGCTCCACCAGGTCACGGTGACTTTGCCCCATTCGGTCAGCAGGCCTGGGTGGTGACCTTCGGCCTCGGAGATTTCACCGACGGCGTTGGTGAACGCTAGCGCGTGTTTGAAATTCTTGAACAGGAAAACTTTTTCCAGCTGCATCACGCTGTCGCGGACTTCGATGTTCCAGTCAGGGATTTGCTTGATCAGGATCGGCAATTCTTCGTCGCTGACTTGAGGGGCGTCGGCGCGGCAGGCTTCGCAATGGGCTTGGTTTAATGTGGACATGATGTGTTCCTGAAATCGAGTGTTTTGAAAAACGGTCGTCAGTGGGACCACGCTAAAGCAAAGCGGCGATCCGTAACAGACTCACTTGATGCCAAAAGGCGCGGGTCACGCGGCTTTTGGCGGAAATTTCGGCGTGTGCAACCCCAGCTGCATACCTTGCTTGACCATTCCCATGATGTCTTCGTGGGCCAGGTCGAACAGGCGCTTGAGGTTCGGCAGGACAAAGTACAGCGGTTGCAGAATGTCGATGCGGTATGGCGTGCGCATGCATTCCAGCGGGTCGAACGCCTGATGCTCCGGCTCGTCCGACAGGCAGTAAACGGTTTCTTTGGGCGAGGACAGAATGCCGCCACCGTAGATACGCAGGCCTTGCGGTGTGTCGACCAGACCGAACTCGATGGTCATCCAGTACAGGCGCGCCAGGTACACGCGCTCTTCCTTGGAAGCTTGCAGGCCGAGTTTGCCGTAGGTGTGGGTGAATTCGGCGAACCAGGGGTTGGTCAGCAGAGGACAGTGGCCAAAGATCTCGTGGAAAATGTCAGGCTCTTGCAGGTAATCCAGCTCTTCGCGTGTACGAATAAAGGTCGCCACCGGAAACTGCTTGCTCGCCAGCAATTCGAAAAAGGTCTGGAAGGGAATCAGTGCGGGTACTCGGGCAACTTGCCAGCCGGTGGTTTCACCGAGGACTTTGTTGATCTCACCCAGTTGCGGGATGCGGTCGTGGGGCAGACCGAGTTTTTCGATACCGTCCAGGTATTCCTGGCACGCACGACCCTCGACCACTTTCAGTTGGCGAGTGATCAGCGTGTTCCACACCGCGTGTTCTTCGGCGGGGTAGTCGATAAAACCTTGCGCATCGGGCTCACGAGCCACGTATTGCGTCTGCTTCATGCTGCTCTCCTGCTAGGGGATACGTTCTTGTTTTATGTCCTGCTCTGGAATTATTGATACGCCAAGGTATGCGACTTTGCAGCAGGTGTTCCGCGCCTTATGTAGGAAAAAGCCATGCGTTTCGTAAAGTATTCGTTACGGTTTGGCTGCTGTGGCGTAAGTATTGATATTTCCATGTTTGAAATGGATCGTGGGTGTCACATAATCTTGACGACTAACTTGGCGTTCGCGCAGAAATTTCCTTGCGTCGGGCCTCGATTCCCCTGTTACGGGCCTTTATATGCGTATCAAAGTCCACTGCCAGAACCGCATCGGTATCCTGCGCGACATTCTCAACCTGTTGGTCGAGTACGGGATCAACGTCGCCCGCGGCGAGGTGGGCGGTGAGCACGGCAATGCTATCTATCTGCACTGCCCGAACCTGATCAATATTCAGTTCCAGGCGTTGCGTCCGAAGTTCGAGGCGATTGGTGGGGTGTTCGGCGTCAAACGCGTAGGGCTGATGCCCAGCGAGCGTCGGCACATGGAGCTCAATGCCTTGCTCGGTGCCCTGGAGTTTCCGGTGCTGTCGATCGACATGGGCGGCTCCATCGTCGCGGCCAACCGTGCGGCGGCGCAGTTGCTCGGGGTGCGGGTGGACGAGGTGCCCGGGATTCCATTGTCGCGGTACGCCGAGGATTTCGATTTGCCGGAGCTGGTGCGCGCGAACAAGTCGCGGATCAACGGCTTGCGGGTCAAGGTCAAGGGTGACGTGTTTCTCGCCGACATCGCGCCGCTGCAATCGGAGCATGACGAAAGCGAGGCCATGGCCGGTGCGGTGTTGACGTTGCACCGGGCGGACCGGGTGGGTGAGCGCATCTATAACGTGCGCAAGCAGGAATTGCGCGGCTTCGACAGCATTTTCCAGAGCTCGAAAGTGATGGCTGCGGTGGTTCGCGAAGCGCGGCGCATGGCGCCGCTGGATGCGCCGCTGTTGATCGAAGGCGAAACCGGCACCGGCAAAGAGTTGTTGGCGCGGGCTTGTCACCTGGCGAGCCCGCGTGGGCAATCACCGTTGATGGCGCTCAATTGCGCCGGCTTGCCGGAGTCCATGGCCGAGACCGAATTGTTCGGTTACGGCCCCGGCGCCTTCGAAGGGGCACGGGCCGAAGGCAAGCTCGGGCTGTTGGAACTGACGGCGGGCGGTACGCTGTTTCTCGATGGCGTCGGCGAAATGAGCCCGCGCTTGCAAGTGAAATTGCTGCGCTTTCTGCAGGACGGTTGCTTCCGTCGTGTCGGCAGTGATGAAGAGGTTTATCTGGATGTGCGGGTGATCTGCGCGACTCAAGTGGACTTGTCCGAGTTGTGCGCTCGCGGTGAGTTTCGCCAGGATTTGTACCACCGTTTGAACGTGCTCTCGCTGCACATTCCGCCGCTGCGCGAATGCCTCGACGGACTGGCGCCGCTGGTGGAGCACTTCCTCGATCAGGCCAGTCGGCAGATCGGTTGCCCGTTGCCGAAACTGGCGCCGGCGGCGATGGAACGGCTCAGTCACTATCACTGGCCGGGTAACGTGCGGCAGTTGGAAAACGTACTGTTCCAGGCGGTTTCCCTGTGTGACGGCGGCACCGTCAAAGCCGAGCACATTCGTCTGCCGGACTACGGCGTGCGTCAGCCGCTTGGCGATTTTTCCCTTGAGGGCGGCTTGGACGAGATTGTCGGGCGCTTTGAAAAAGCGGTGCTGGAGCGTTTGTATTCCGAGCATCCGAGCAGTCGGCAACTGGGCAAGCGGTTGGGGGTTTCGCATACGACCATTGCCAATAAGTTGCGTGAGTATGAGGTCGGCAAGACCGAGTCATAACAGGCATGTGCGGTGTTTGTGCTGGCCTCTTCGCGGGCAAGCCCGCTCCCACAGGTTTCTTTGTTGTTCACAAATACTGTGTTCACCGAAGATCCTGTGGGAGCGGGCTTGCCCGCGAAGAGGCAAGCACTGCCAACACCTCGGTCAAGCCTTGCCACCAACCGGCATAACACCGCCGGTTTTTCGTCTTCGACACATTCCCCCCAATCCCCTCCGATCCCTCAAGTCCTTTGTTTGCCGGGCCCTGCGCCGCCAGAAAAAAGTTGGTCTGCAAATTGCTTATGGCTCAGCAGTACAGCGGTGGGCGGCAAACGTCCGGCATGCAGAGGAAAGAGTGTGGACAAGTACCTTTATGTGGCAATGACCGGCGCCAGCCAGAATGCACTGGCGCAGAAGGCTCATGCCAACAACCTGGCGAACATCTCTACCAACGGTTTTCAGAAAGACCTGGAACAGGCCCGTTCGATGCCGGTGTTTGGTGACAGCTTTCCGGCGCGTGCGTTTGCCATGAGCGAACGTCCGGCCACCGACTTCTCCCCGGGTGCGCTGGTGCAAACCGGTCGCGACCTCGACGTCGCGGTGCAGGGTAACGGCTGGATCGCCGTGCAGAACCCCGATGGCGGTGAAAGCTACGTGCGCACCGGCAGCCTGAACGTTGACGCGCTGGGCGTGCTGCGTGCTGGCAACGGTATGCCGGTGGTAGGCAACGGCGGGCCGATTGCCGTGCCGCCCGAGCAGCAAATCGAAGTCGGCGAAGACGGCACCATCAGCATCCGTGCGATGGGTGAAGGCCCTCGCGTGATGGCCGAAGTCGACCGCATCAAACTGGTCAACCCGGACTTCAAGAACATGACCAAAGGCCTGGACGGTTCGATCCACACCAAGGATGGCAAGCCGGCGCAGGCCGATGCCAACGTCAAACTGGTGTCCGGGTTCCTTGAGTCGAGCAACGTCAATGCTGTGGAAGAAATGACCTCGGTGCTGGCGCTGGCCAAGCAGTTCGAGCTGCACATCAAGATGATGAACACCGCCAAAGACGATGACCAGGCCATGGCTCGGGTCTTGCAGATCAGCTAATTATCAGAACGTCGCGCCGTAAAACAGGCGCACGAGGAGAATCGAATGCTTCCGGCTCTATGGGTTGCCAAAACAGGTCTGTCCGCCCAGGACACCAACCTCACCACCATTTCCAACAACCTGGCGAACGTATCGACCACGGGTTTCAAACGTGACCGCGCCGAGTTCCAGGACTTGCTGTACCAGATCAAACGCCAGCCAGGCGCCCAGTCGACCCAGGACAGTGAATTGCCGTCGGGTCTGCAAGTGGGTACCGGTGTGCGCATTGTCGGCACCCAGAAAAACTTCACCGCTGGTAGCTTGCAAACAACCGAGCAGCCGCTTGACCTGGCCGTCGATGGTCGCGGTTTCTTCCAGATTCTGCAGCCGGATGGCACCACGGCCTACACCCGTGACGGTACCTTCCACCTGGACTCCAACGGTCAGATCGTGAACGCCAGCGGCTTCGCCCTGGAGCCGGCGATTGTCATTCCGAACGACGCCCAGACGTTCACCGTCGGCCGTGACGGCACCGTGTCTGTCACTGTTGCCGGCAACCCGGCCTCCCAGGTGATCGGCAACCTGCAAACCGCCGACTTCATCAACCCGGCCGGTCTGCAAGCGGTGGGTAACAACCTGTTCCTGGAAACCGCTGCCAGTGGCGCGCCGCAAGTCGGCACCCCGGGCCTCGCCGGTTTCGGCACCACGCTGCAGAACACCCTGGAAACGTCCAACGTCAGCACCGTTGAAGAGATGGTCAACATGATCACCACTCAGCGCGCCTACGAGATGAACTCCAAGGTGATCTCCACCGCCGACCAGATGCTCTCGTTCGTAACGCAGAATCTGTAATCAAGTCTATGAGGCGGCCATGAGGTCGCCTGCAACACCGTGAGGTAGGGTCATGAATCGCTTTGTATCTGTTCTGGCACTGAGTGGGGCCGTTGTGCTCGCGGGCTGCGTCGCCCCGCCGCCCAAGCCCAATGACCCTTACTACGCCCCGGTGTTGCCGCGCACGCCGTTGCCGGCTGCCGCCAATAACGGCTCGATCTACCAGGCCGGTTTCGAACAGAACCTGTACAGCGACCGCAAGGCGTTCCGGGTCGGTGACATCATCACCATCACCCTGAACGAGCGCACACAGGCGAGCAAGAACGCCAACTCGCAGATCGACAAGAACAGCAAGACCGACATCGGCCTGAGCTCGTTTTTCGGGGGCGGCCTGAGCACCAGCGATCCAGTGGGCAGCGGTAGCTTGAGTCTGGATGTCGGTTACGAAGGTGACCGCGCCACCAAGGGCGACAGCAAGTCCGGCCAGAGCAACAGCCTGACCGGTTCGATCACCGTGACCGTCGCCGACGTGTTGCCCAACGGCATCATCGCCGTACGCGGGGAGAAGTGGCTAACCCTCAACACCGGTGACGAACTGGTACGGATTGCCGGCCTCGTTCGCGCCGATGACATCGCCACTGACAACACCGTGTCGTCGACCCGCGTCGCCGATGCACGCATCACCTATTCGGGCACCGGTGCGTTTGCCGATGCGAGTCAGCCAGGCTGGTTCGACCGTTTCTTCCTCAGCCCGCTGTTCCCTTTCTAGGTGGCTATGTTGAATCTTAAACACCTGATGGTGGGCGTCCTTTTGCTGTCCGCGGCATTCGACGCTCAAGCCGAGCGGCTGAAGGATATCGCCAGTATTTCCGGCGTGCGTTCCAACCAATTGATCGGTTACGGCCTGGTGGTCGGGCTTAACGGCACCGGCGACCAAACGACCCAGACTCCGTTTACCCTGCAGACTTTCAACAACATGCTTTCGCAGTTCGGCATCAAGGTGCCGGCAGGTTCCGGCAACGTGCAATTGAAGAACGTCGCAGCCGTGTCGATCAGTGCCGATCTGCCGGCGTTTGCCAAGCCGGGTCAGCAGATAGATATCACCGTAGCGTCCATCGGTAACTCCAAGAGCCTGCGCGGCGGCACCTTGCTGCTGACGCCGCTCAAAGGTATCGACGGCAACGTCTACGCCGTCGCTCAGGGCAACCTGGTGGTTGGCGGTTTCGATGCCGAGGGTCGTGACGGTTCGAAGATCACCGTCAACGTTCCGTCGGCCGGTCGCATCCCTGGCGGTGCATCGGTCGAGCGTGCGGTGCCAAGCGGTTTCAATCAGGGCAACAGCCTGACCCTGAACCTCAACCGTTCGGACTTCACCACCGCCAAGCGCATCGTCGACAAGATCAACAACATGCTCGGCCCTGGCGTCGCCCAGGCCATCGACGGTGGTTCGATCCGTGTGACCGCGCCACTCGATCCGAGCCAGCGGGTCGACTATTTGTCGATCCTCGAAAACCTCGAAGTCGACCCGGGTCAGGCGGTGGCGAAAGTCATCATCAACTCGCGCACCGGCACCATCGTGATCGGCCAGAACGTCAAGGTTTCCCCGGCCGCCGTGACCCACGGCAGCCTGACCGTGACCATTACCGAAGACCCGATCGTCAGCCAGCCCGGCCCTCTGTCCAACGGGCAGACGGCGGTGGTGCCGCGCTCGCGGGTCAACGCTCAACAAGAAGCCAAGCCGATGTTCAAGTTCGGCCCGGGCACCACCCTCGACGAAATCGTCCGTGCGGTGAACCAGGTCGGCGCGGCACCGGGTGACTTGATGGCGATCCTCGAAGCGCTGAAGCAGGCCGGCGCGTTGCAAGCCGACCTGATCGTGATCTGAGGACGGCGACCATGGATATGCGCAAAAGCGGTCTGGTCAGCAGCAGCGACTCGGGTTCCTATTCGGACCTGAACCGCCTGAACCAGCTCAAGGTCGGCGACAAGAACAGCGATGCGAACATGCGCAAAGTGGCGCAGGAATTCGAATCGCTGTTCCTCGGTGAAATGCTCAAGTCCATGCGCTCGGCCACCGAAGCGCTGGGCCAGGACAATCCGCTCAACACACCAGCGGCCAAGCAATACCAGGAAATGTACGACCAGCAGTTGGCCGTTTCCCTGTCCCGCGAAGGCGGTGGTATCGGCCTGGCCGACGTACTGATGCGCCAGATGTCGAAGAATAAACCGATGGCGCCGGGTGAGGCCGCGGCAGCGTCTGCCGCCAAGCAAGCTGCCGCGAAAGCTGCGGTGGAAACGCCGATTGCCGCCGGTACGGTCGCCACCAACGGGCCGCTGTCGCGTCTCAATGGTGAGCGCCCGCTGTGGGCTTCGCGCTCGGTGAAAACGCCGGCAAGCGCGGGTGAGGGTGCTCATCGTAACGACATGGCGCTGATCAATCAGCGGCGTCTGGCACTGCCACCGAAACTGGCTGATCGTTTGCTCGCCGGGCTGGTGCCGTCGGCATCGACCCCTGCAACGACCGCCACAACGGCGCAGAACAATATCCAGGTGCCGCAGAGCACCAAGACCGGTTCCGGTCCCCTGTACAACGGCGATTGGCTGGCTTCGCAAACGGATACGACAACCAGCGGGCGCCTGCAGATTTATGGTCGTGCCATGGCTCAAATACCCCTGGCACCGCCGAAGAAAGCCTTCAGTTCCGCCGACGAATTCGTCAACACCATGCTGCCGATGGCCAAAGAGGCTGCGGACCGTATCGGTGTCGATCCGCGTTACCTGGTGGCTCAGGCTGCCCTGGAAACCGGTTGGGGTAAATCGGTCATGCGCGCCCAGGATGGCAGCAGCAGCCACAACCTGTTCGGCATCAAGGCCAGCAGTAACTGGAAGGGCGATTCGGCGCGGGCGATCACCAGCGAATTCAGAAATGGCGAGATGGTCAAGGAGACGGCCGAGTTCCGTTCCTACGGCTCTTACAAAGACAGCTTCCATGACCTTGTGACGCTGCTGCAAAGCAATAATCGCTATCAAGATGTGCTGAAGTCGGCCGATAACCCAGAACAGTTTGTACGCGAGTTGCAAAAAGCCGGGTATGCAACCGACCCGGATTACGCAAGCAAGATTTCGCAGATAGCCAAGCAGATGACGAGTTACCAAAACTACGCTGCGGCGGGCGCTTCCACCACGCCTTTATAGGCACAAGGTATAAGGTTTGAACCATGAGTTTGCTCAACATCGGGATGTCGGGTTTATCCGCTAGCCAAACCTCGTTGATGGTTACCGGCAACAATATCGCTAACGTCGATACGGCCGGCTACTCGCGTCAGCAAACCGTGCAGAGTACCAAGGCCTCGAATCAGTTCGGCAATGTGTTCATCGGCAGCGGTACGACCCTCGCCGATGTGCGTCGGGTGTACAACAGCTACCTTGATGCGCAGTTGCAGACCGCGACTTCGCTCAATAGTGATTCGGCCACTTATCTGGCGCAGGTTACCCCGGTAGACAAGTTGCTGTCGGACAGCAGTACCGGCATCAGCAGCGCACTGACCAAGTTCTTCAGCTCCATGCAGAACGTCTCTTCGGCACCGACCGATGATGCGGCACGGCAACTGCTGCTCAGCGATGCGCAGGCCCTGAGCAAACGCTTCAATTCGATCTCCAGTCAGCTCACCCAGCAGAATGCCAACATCAATGGCAACCTGGCGGACATGGCTTCGCAAGTCAACAAACTGGCAAGCACCGTTGCCCAACTGAACCAGAAGATTTTCGAGGTTTCCAGCAACGGTGGAAAACCTAATGACTTGCTGGATCAGCGCAACGAGACGGTCCGCCAATTGTCCGAGCTGGTCGGTGCGCAAATCATTGAGAACGGTTCCAGCTACGACATTTATCTGGGCAGCGGCCAGCCGCTGGTCATGGGCAATACCGCCAACACCCTGGAAGTGGTCCCCGGCAAGACTGATCCGACCCGCTCGACGATTCAGATGAACCGTGGCTCCAGCACCATCGATATCACCTCAGTGATCACGGGTGGCGAAATAGGTGGCCTGCTGCGTTATCGCAGCGAAGTGCTCGACCCGGCAATGAATGAATTGGGTCGTGTAGCCCTGGTGGTCGCCGATCAGATCAACACTCAGCTTGCCCAAGGCATCGACAAGAACGGTGAGTTCGGTGCAGCCCTGTTCGGCAATATCAACAGTGCGGCGCTGATCAGCCAGCGCAGTATTGCCAGCGCCGGCAACAACGCGGCGTCGGGCAATCTGAACGTGACCATCAAGGACACGGGCAAGCTGACTATCAACGATTATCAGGTCACGTTCACCAGCGCCACGGACTACAGCGTGCGCCGCTCGGACGGCACCGATATGGGCTCATTCAACATCAGCACCACCCCGGCGCCGGTGATCGATGGCTTTGAGTTGTCCCTGGGCGGGGCAGGCATGAGCGCTGGCGACAGCTTCAAGGTTACACCGACCCGTGGTGGCGCCAGCGATATCCAGACAGTGCTCACCGATCCGAAGCGTCTTGCCGTAGCGGCGCCTCTGACGGCCGTCAATGGCTCTGGCAACACCGGAACCGGCAGCATTCTCAAGCAGCCGGACCTCAAGTCATCGCTCAATATCTACGACGCTGCCGACAGCGCAATCATTCAGGAAGGGATTAAAAACTCGACACCGGTCAAGATTGTTTTCGGTCCAGGTGGCGGTGCCTCCCAGACCTATTCGGTCAAGGACGCCACGGGTGCCGAAATCGGTACCGGCAGCATCGTCCCCGGTCAAAGCAACACCCTGAGCGTGGATGTGAAAATGGTCGATGCCAGTGGCAACGCGATCATGGACAGCAGCGTCCCGCCGGTGCAGCGCACCTTCACGTTTGAAATGTCCATGGACGGCTCGCCGAAGGAACTGGACAGCTTCAGCGTGTCCCTGACCGGCGCCAGCTCCAAGGACAACCGTAATGGCCTCGCTGTCATCGATTTGCAGACTCGCAAGACTGTGGAAACCGGTGGTACGAGCAATGGCATCAGCCTGTCGGATGCGTACGGCAAGCTGGTGGAAAACGTCGGCGCCAAGGCAGCCCAGGGCACGAACGATTCCGCTGCGACAACCGCCATCCTGACCCAGGCCAAGGGCGCGCGTGATTCGTTGTCCGGTGTCGATCTGGATGAGGAAACCGGCAACCTGGTCAAATATCAGCAGTACTACACGGCCTCTTCACAGATCATCAAGGCTGCGCAGGAAATCTTCAGCACTCTGATCAACAGCCTTTAAGGAGTCATAGAACATGCGTATTTCCACTCCCCAGTTCTATGAGCGCAGCGCCGCGAACTACCAGAAGAACTTCAACAACGTCGTCAATACCAGCCAGGAAGCCAGCGACAATCTTCGCGTGCGCACGGCCGCCGATGATCCGGTTGGTGCGTCGCGGTTGCTGCAATTGGGCCAGCAGAGCTCGATGCTCAGTCAGTTTGCGACCAACGTCACGACGATCAAGAACACCCTGGGGCAGTCCGAGTCGGTCCTCAACAGCATCAACAATGTGCTGCAGCGTGCCAACGAACTGGCCTTGGGCGCGGGTAATGCCAGCTACACCGACTCTGAGCGCAAGGCCAACGCCGCAGAACTGGGGCAACTCGAATCGCAGCTGCTGAGCCTGATGAACAGCCGTGACGAAAACGGCCAGTATCTGTTTGGCGGCTCCAACAGCGGCACCGCGCCGTATTCGCGCAATGCCGATGGCACTTACAGCTATCACGGCGACCAGACTACCCTGGATCTTCAGGTTGGCGATGCGTTGACCATGGCGAGTAACGACACCGGCTTCAGTATCTTCGAACAGGCAATCAACACCAGTCGTACCCTGACCACCCTGACAGCACCTGCCGTGGATGACGGACGGGTCGCTCTGTCCAATGGTCAGGTCTCGGGCAGCGTGACTTACAACGATAAGTTCCGCAGTGGCGAGCCTTACGCGATCGAGTTCCTGAGCAGTACTCAATTCAAGGTCACTGATGCCGGCGGCAACGACGTGACGGCTGAAGCCACCAACAACGGCGTGTTCGATCCCAATACGGCGGGTGGTACCCAGGTGTCTTTTCGCGGTGTCGATCTGCGCCTGAACATCAATCTGCAATCGGGTGATGTCCCGGACACTGCAGTGGCCGGGCATATCTTCAACCTCGGTGCAAAGCCTGACACGTTCAACGCCACGCGCAGTGCCGGCAACCCGTCGACCGCTATCGTGACCGGTGCCACTGTCAGCAACGCTGCCGACTACAGTGCAGCATTCCCCAATGGTGGGGCGATTCTCAAGTTCACCAGCGCCACGGACTATGAGCTGTACGCATCACCGTTGACCGCTAATAGCAAACCGGTGTCTACCGGAACCATGGCGGGTTCGACAGCGACCGCCGCGGGTGTGGATTTCACAATCAGCGGTACGCCGGCGGCGGGTGACCAGTTCGTGGTTCAGGCCAACACCCACCAGACCCAGAACATCCTCGACACCATCAGCAAATTGCGCACCGCTCTCGAGGCGCCGATCGATGGTTCCGCCGCGGCCGAGCAGAGCTTTCGTGCATCGCTGGATTCGGCGATCGCCAACATCGCCAGCGGTGGCAATCAGGTCACCAGTTCGTTGACGTCGATCGGTGCTCGCGGTCAGGCGCTGGATATCCAGAGCGCTACCAACGAAAGCCTGTCGATGGCCAACAAAACCACTACGTCGTCGATCCAGGACTCCGATCCGGCCGAAGTTCTCACCCGCCTGACGCTGCAACAAACCATGTTGCAGGCCTCTCAGCTGGCCTTCAGCAAGATCAGCCAGTTGGGTCTGTTCAACAAAATCTGAGTTTGACCGCTAATCACACGGCGGCCGAGATGACTCCTCGGCCGTCGAGTGCAAGCATTTTCTTCCAACCGGGTCAGCGTGCCCGGCCCCAGGGCTGGAGCACTCTGCGGTCGAGAGTTTTCCTGTGAGTTCAGCTCCCCTTGTCAGCGTCGCCATCCCCGCCTTCAACCCGCGTTTTTTCCGTGCGGCGTTGCAAAGTGTCCTGAGTCAGAGCTACGAATCCCTCGAAATCATCATTTGTGACGACAGTCAGAGTGACGAGATCGCGAGTATCGTCGAATCGTTTTCGGCCCAGACCCGATTTCCCCTGCGCTATCTGAAAAATCCGCAGCCGTTGGGCTTTCAAGGCAATTTGTTACGCTGCCTGGAGGAAAGCCAAGGGGAGTACATCAAATTCCTCTGCGATGATGATCGGCTATTTACCGGCTGCATCGCGACCCAGGCCGGGCTGCTGAGCAACCACGAAGATGTCAGCCTGGCAGGCGCCCAGCGTTATCTGTGTGATGCCGACGATCACATCCTGCCGCAACGCCTGGAAAATACCGCGATGGCCGGTGGCAATGCGTTATTCAAGGGCCAGGATCTGCTGGATTTCCTTGAGGTCCGTCCGCTGAACTTCATCGGTGGCTTGAGCAACGTGCTGATGCGTACTTCGGATGTCAGGGAGTTATTGCCAGCTTTGTTGCAGCCGGAGGCAGGCTTTGCCGGTTTGCTGGATATGGTCCTGTTTGTTTGCCTGTTGCGTCGGGGCAACCTGGCGGTGGCCAGCCAGGTGCAGAGTGTCGAGCGGTTGCACCCTGACAGCTTCAAATGTCAGCCAGGTGTACAGCAGCAAATGGTCGTCGAGGCGCAATGGCTGGCACAGATGCTCAAAGGGCGTGGCGATAAAGGGGCGGTGTTTTCCGGCTGGATCCGTTATTGCGCCGCCTTGCCGGGTGCTGATTCGAAAAATCGGATATGGGAGGAGTTTTCCCTCGGCCATTTACTCGTCGCCCGCCAGGCTCTTCAGGAATCCAGAGTCGGCAGCGACAGCCGCAGCTTCGGGCAGCTGTATGCCCAGTGGCTGGGGTGTCGGCGCGAGCCGGTGATTCTCGGGCAACTGCTGGCTCAGACTCAAGCGTGGCCACGTCGCCCGACGATTGTTCCGATTGTCATCGACAGTGCCGACGATAGGGCGGCGCTGGATCTGACGCTGGAAAGCATCAATAGTCAGTGCTACGGCGCTCAGGCAGTGGTGGTGCTAAGTAGCGCCGGTGTTCAGGAAAATTTGAATGACCGGGTGTTGAATCTGACGCTGGAAGCGGATTGGGTACAGCAACTCAATGGTTTACTGCCGCAACTGGATGGGGCTGATTGGTTCTACTTGTTGCGTGCCGGCGACCGCTTGAGCGAGGCGGCACTGCTGCTGATGGCCGAGCGCGTTGTCGAGCGCCAACATATGCTGTGCTGCTATTCGGACGAAGGTGCGCTGGTGGACGGCGTATCCCGGGAACCGGTATTCAAGCCCGACTTCAACCTCGACCTGATGCGCAGCTATCCCTACACCGGACGGACGTTGGCGTTTGAGCGCAAAGGCTTTCTGGCACGAGGCGGTTTCAGCGCCGACTTCCAGGAATTGGCACCCCAGGACTTGCTCTGGCGCATGGTCGAAAGCGCTGGACCACACACCATTGAGCACATTGCCGAAGTGCTGGTGGAGTCGTCCTTCAACTATGCCGCATGGTTGTCTTCGCCAGCGGTGGCCGCTGAAAATCCGCGACTTCTTGAAACTCATTTGCAGCGACTCGGTGTGGCGTTCGAGTGGCGCCCGGGCAGTGAGGCGCTGATCAATCAGATTGATTACCGTCATGCCCTGCGACCACAGGTGTCCATCATCATTTCAACCAAGGATCAACTGGCGGCGCTTGAGCGATGCCTGGCGAGTCTGTTGGAAAAAACTGCTTATGCGAATTACGAAGTATTGATCGTCGACAACGCCAGTGTGACCAATGAGGCGCGCGCCTGGCTGGACGGCATGGCGCAACTGGACAGTGACAAGCTTCGGGTTCTGCGTTATCCCCATGCCAGCAACTTTGCGGCGATCCACAATTTCGCCGCGTCTCAGGCCCGTGGTGCTTACTTATTAATGCTCACGCCCCATAGCGTTATCACTGATGCTGACTGGCTGGACACATTGATGAGTCAGGCCCAGCGTCCCGAAGTCGGGATTGTCGGTGCAAAAATGGTCTGCCCCCAAGGCACAATCCAGCATGCCGGGCTGGTGCTTGGGTTGCGCGGGCCGGTGGGGGCGCCCTTCATCGGCGAATCGATGCAGTCCGGTGGTTACATGCAACGCTTGCAGGTCGTGCAGAACTACAGCGCGGTCAGCGATGATTGCCTGTTGGTGCGCAAGCAGGTATTCGACGAGTTGGGCGGCCTTGACGAGCGTTCGTTCAGCCTGGCTTTCAACGATGTAGATCTGGGATTGCGTGCCTCCAAGGCTGGATACCTGGTGGTGTGGACGCCTCATTCCCGCCTCACGCTGGTCGAGCCGTCGGTGTCGCTGCAGCAAGGCAACGAGCAGTTGCGTCAGGAGCAACTCGGCCGCGAGCAGCAGTCGATCTACAGCAAGTGGTTGCCTGAGATGGCGCGGGACCCGGCCTATAATCCGAACTTGAGTCTCAGTGGTTCGAGTTTCTGTCTGGAGCCTGGCATGCGCCTTGGCTGGAGCCCGTTCGGCAGCCGGACCTTGCCGCGGGTTCTGGCCTTGCCGGTGAACCAGTCTGCCGTGGGGCACTACCGGGTGGTGCAGCCGTTTCTCGAGCTTGAGGCGGCGGGCATGGTCACCGGTATTCAGGCCTTTGAAATGCCGTCAATCATCGACCTGGAACGTCAGTCGCCAGATTCGGTAATCATGCAAGGGCGCTACAGCGATGCGCTGGTCAACGAAATCGAGCGAGTCAAAAACTACTCAAGGGCTTTTCGGATTTTCGAGCTCGATGACTACATCATCGACGTGCCGGAAAAAAACGGCCACTTGAAACATAGGCCCAAGGATTTCGAAAAAGCCATGCGCCGGGGTATTGGCTTGTGTGATCGAGTGGTGGTGTCGACCCAGGCATTGGCTGATGCGTTGAACGGCATGCATCACGATATTCGCGTGGTGCCAAACACCTTGGCCACGCATTTGTGGAGCAGCCGCGTTTCACTGCGTCGCACCAGCACCAAGCCGCGTGTCGGCTGGGGCGGAGGCACCAGCCATGCCGGTGATCTGGAGATCATCGCGGACGTTGTTCGCGAATTGGCGGATGTCGTCGACTGGGTGTTCTTTGGCATGTGCCCAGAAGCTTTGCGCCCTTACGTGCACGAGTTTCACCCCTCGGTCGGCCTGATGGATTACCCGGCCAAACTCGCCAGCCTGAATCTGGATCTGGCCTTGGCGCCGCTGGAGTATCACATCTTCAACGACTGCAAGAGCAACTTGCGATTGCTGGAGTATGGCGCCTGCGGTTACCCGGTGATTTGCACCGACACAGAAGCCTATCGCGGCTATCTGCCGTGTACCAAGGTGGTCAGCAACAGCACTGAGGAATGGCTGCAAGCGATTCGCATGCACCTGGCCGACCCCGAGGCCAGCTATCGCATGGGCGACGAATTACGCGAAGCGGTGCTGCGCGATTACATGCTGCGGGGGGATAACTTGCAGCTGTGGTTCGAGGGATGGATATCCGGCTGAGCATACAATCACGTTGAAAGGCCGGGCTGTGATGTCTCCGGGCTCCTCCCTTTCTCATATCTGTTTTGCGCTCGCCCAGGCGTCCCATATCGGTCTCATGGAGCTGGCGCGTTTCCTGCAAGTCCTCCTCATATCGCCATAAAACGAGCGCTTGCGGGTCATTCTCCAGGCGCTCGACACGGCACAAGGTTTTAGCCAGAAGGCCCGCAAAAGCTTGATACAGCTTGGCTGAGCCCTGTGAAGAACAAGAGGGGAGACGATGAAGGCAGTTATTTTGGCGGGTGGCCTGGGCACGCGCATCAGCGAGGAATCGCACCTCAAGCCCAAGCCGATGATCGAGATCGGCGGCAAGCCAATTCTCTGGCACATCATGAAGCAGTACTCCGCTCACGGGATTCATGATTTCGTGATTTGCCTGGGCTACAAGGGCTACGCGATCAAAGACTTCTTCGCCAATTACTTCCTGCACACCTCCGACGTCACTTTCGATATGTGCAACAACCGCATGGACGTTCACCAGAACTATAGCGAGCCGTGGCGCGTCACGCTGGTCGACACCGGCGACGACACCATGACCGGTGGCCGCTTGCGTCGCGCTGCTCGTTACCTGGATGGAGAGCAGGCGTTCTGCTTCACCTACGGCGATGGCGTTTCGGACCTCAATATCGGCGCTCTGGTGGATTTTCACCTGGCCCACGGCAAGCTCGCTACCGTGACGGCGGTGCAGCCGCCGGGACGCTACGGCGCGCTGGAACGTGATGGCGACAAGGTATTGGGTTTCACCGAAAAACCCCGCGGCGATGGTGGCTGGATCAATGGCGGTTTCTTCATCCTGTCGCCCAAGGTCTTGCCCTACATCGCGGACGATCAAACCTCTTGGGAAGCCGAGCCTCTGGCGGCGTTGGCCACAGATGATCAATTGCAGGCGTTCCAGCACGAAGGTTTCTGGCACCCGATGGACACCCTGCGTGACAAGAACCACCTTGAGGCGTTGTGGCTGAGCGGGGAGGCCCCATGGAAGCAATGGGACTGAGCCCGGAGTTCTGGCGCGGCAAGCGCGTCCTGTTGACCGGCCACACCGGTTTCAAGGGCAGCTGGCTGACGTTGTGGCTGCAAAGCCTCGGTGCCGAGGTCAGCGGGTTTTCGCTCGATCCGTCCACCGAGCCGAGTTTGTTCGAACTGGCTCGGGTGCACGAGGGCATCAACGATCAGCGCGGTGACCTGCGAGACCTCGGCGCCTTGCTGGAACTGATCGCCGAAGTGCAGCCGGAAATCGTCCTGCACCTGGCGGCCCAACCGCTGGTGCGCGAAGGCTATCGCGACCCGCTGGGGACTTACTCCAGCAACGTCATGGGCACCCTCAATCTGCTCGAAGCGATCCGTCAGGTTGGCTGTGTGCGCGCCTGCGTGCTGGTGACCACCGACAAGGTCTACGCCAATCAGGAATGGCTGTGGCCCTACCGCGAGAACGAAGCCCTCGGCGGTCACGATCCTTACAGCAGCAGCAAGGCTTGCTGTGAATTGTTGGCGCAGTCTTATGCCGCGTCGTTTTTCCCGGCTGACAAGTACGCTGAACACGGCCTGGCGTTGGCGACCGCGCGCGCCGGCAACGTGCTGGGCGGCGGCGACTTTGCGCCGGAACGCCTGATTCCCGATGTGCTCAAGGCCTGGTCGGCGGATGAGCCGGTGACCCTGCGCTACCCGCAGGCCGTGCGCCCGTGGCAGCACGCATTGGAACCATTGGCTGGCTACCTGCAACTGGCCGCCCGCCTCTACGAACAAGGCCCGCAGTTTGCCGGCGCGTGGAACTTCGGCCCGAGCGAAGCGGACATGCGCAGCGTTGGTGAAGTGGTCGAGTTGCTCGCCAACCGCTGGCCGCAAGCACGCGGATTGCGCATCGAACCAAGTGATTTGCACGAAGCCGGCCTGCTGCGTCTGGACAGCAGTCGCGCCCGTCAACTGTTGGCCTGGCAGCCGCGCTGGTCGTTGCAGCAGTGCCTGACCCAGACCCTCGATTGGCACCTGGCGTGGCAGAACGGCGATGACATGCGTGAAATCACCCTGCGTCAGTTGAACCTGTATCGAGGCGCGCTGTGAGCGAGTTTCTGTTGAAAGCCTTGCCGCTGGCCGGCCTGTTCAGCGTGCAGCACAAACGCTTCGAAGATGATCGCGGGCACTTCGCCCGATTGTTCTGTGAAGGCAGCCTGAGTGCGTTTGGCCAGCCGTTTCATATCCGCCAGATCAATCATTCCTGCACCCGTGAGCGGGGCAGTGTGCGCGGCCTGCATTATCAAAATTCCAATGCGCCGGAAGCCAAGTTGATTACCTGCCTGCGCGGCGAGGTCTGGGATGTGGCGATGGACTTGCGCCCCGACTCCGAAACCTTCCTGCGCTGGCACGCGGAACATTTGCGCGCCGGTGACGGTCGCAGCTTGCTGATCCCGGCCGGGTTCGCCCATGGTTTCCAGACCCTGACCGACGACGCCGAATTGCTCTACCTGCACAGCGCCGATTACACACCTGCGCACGAAGGTGGTTTGAGCGTGAACGATCCACGGCTGGCGATTGCCTGGCCGTTGCCTGTCAATAATCTGTCGGCCAGGGATTCCAGCCATCCCTTGCTCGATGAACACTTCGCTGGAGTGCGTCTATGAACTGCCGTGGTTGCGGTACTCCTCTGGCCTTGCCGCTGATCGATCTCGGCACCTCGCCGCCATCCAACGCCTATGTGCACGCCGATCGCCTGGAACAATCCGAGCAATGGGTGCCATTGAAGGTTGCGGTGTGTCAGCAGTGCTGGTTGGTGCAGACCGAGGATTACACCAACGCCGACAGCCTGTTCGATGCCGAGTATGCGTATTTCAGTTCGTTCTCCAGCACCTGGCTGGCCCATGCCGAACGCTATGTCGCCGAGATGGTCGAGTGCTTCGGCCTGACCGCCGACAGCCGGGTGGTGGAAATCGCCGCCAACGACGGTTATCTGTTGCAGTACGTGGCCAAGCGCGGCATCCCTTGCCTGGGCGTCGAACCGACCCGCAGCACCGCGCAAGCGGCGCGGGAAAAAGGCCTGGAGATTCGCGAACTGTTCTTCGGCCGCGACACCGCCGCGCAGCTGAACGGTGAAGGCTGGGCCGCCGACCTGATGGCTGCCAACAACGTGCTCGCCCATGTGCCGGACATCAATGATTTCCTCGGCGGATTCGCAAGCTTGCTCAAGCCGACCGGTGTGGCGACGTTCGAGTTTCCGCAGCTGTTGACGCTGATGGCGGGGAAGCAGTTCGACACGCTGTATCACGAGCATTATTCCTACCTGTCCCTGACCGCCGTGCAGACCTTGTGCGAGCGCAATGGCCTGGAGGTGTTCGACGTCAGCCAGCTGACGACTCACGGTGGATCGCTGCGGGTGTTCGTGCAGCGCAAGGACGGTGAACGCCGCGCCGTACAACCGACCGTGCAGCAACAGTTGCAGGCCGAACTGGACGCCGGGGTGAAGACGCCCGAGTACTACGCAACCCTGGCGCCAGCGGCTGAACGTATCAAGCACGAACTGCTGCGTTTCCTGTTACAGGCCAAGGCTGATGGCAAGCGCGTGGTCGGTTATGGCGCGGCGGCCAAGGGCAACACTTTGCTCAATTACGCCGGGGTCAAACCGGACCTGTTGGCCTGGGTGGCCGATGCCAATCCGCACAAGCAAGGCAAGTACTTGCCGGGCAGCCGCATTCCGATCGTTTCGCCGGCACAGATCGATCTGGAGAAGCCGGATTACGTTCTGGTACTGCCGTGGAATTTGCTGCACGAAGTCAGTCAGCAACTGGCGCAGGTACGTCAGTGGGACGGTCGCTTCGTGATCGCCGTGCCTGAGTTGACCGTACTGTGAAGGTGTTGGTGACCGGTGCCACTGGATTCGTCGGCCGACATCTGGTCGCGGCTTTGCTCGCCCGCGGCTGCGAGGTGCGGGCTGTGGCGCGCAACGCCGAGACCTCCGCGCAATTACCGTGGATCAACGCCGTGGAATTCGTGGTCGCGGATGTTCATGCCGCCGACCTGGACTTCGCCGCGCTGACCGATGGCGTCGATGCCTTGGCGCATCTCGCTTGGCCGGGGTTGCCGAATTATCAGGCGCTGTTTCACTTCGAACACAACCTGATGGCCGATTACCGCTTCATCAAGGGCGCGGTCGAGGCGGGCGTGTCGCAGGTGTTGGTGGCGGGCACCTGTTTCGAATATGGCCTGCAAAGTGGCCCGCTCAGCGAGCAGACCGCGCCGCAGCCGAGTAACCCTTACGGGCTGGCCAAGAACACCTTGCGTCTGTTCCTCGAAAACCTGCAGCGCCAACAGCCCTTCACCCTGCAATGGGCGCGGCTGTTTTACCTGCACGGCGAAGGGCAGAACCCCAACAGTTTGCTGGCGGCACTGGACCGGGCAATCGAGGCCGGGGATGACAGCTTCAACATGTCGGCCGGCGAGCAGTTGCGCGATTACCTGGCGATCGACACGGCCGCCGGTTACCTCGCCGCGATCCTGCAACAGCGCGAATTCGATGGCGTGATCAATTGTTCCAGCGGCCAGCCGATATCGGTCAGAGCGCTGGTCGAGCAACAGTTGCGTGAACGTGGCGCATCGATCCGTTTGAACCTGGGCCATTACCCCTACCCGACCCATGAGCCGATGGCGTTCTGGGGCGTGGCGGACCGCTTGCAACAGCTACTGGGAGCAGAGCATGAGGCATGAGTTGTATCGGGTCGCCGACCTGCCGGTGTTGCAGAACCGGACCTTTGCCGATGCGCAATCGGCGAAAGCTTCGGCCTGCGCCGACATGGTGTTGGTGCAAGACGAGACGAGCGGGTTGATCTTCAATCAGGCCTTCGACGCCGACAAGCTCAGCTACGACGCCGACTATCAGAACGAGCAGGCGCATTCCGGCCAGTTCCAGAAGCACCTGAGCGATGTCGAAGGGATCATTGCCCGTCACTTCAAAGGCCAGGAACTGATCGAAGTCGGCTGCGGCAAAGGCTACTTTCTTGAACTGCTCAAAGGCCAGGGCTACGCCATCACCGGCATCGACCCGGCCTACGAAGGCGACAGCGTCGATGTGATCAAGGCGCCGTTCACTCGCGGCCTTGGCCTGTCGGCAGACGCTATCGTGTTGCGCCATGTGCTGGAGCATATTCAGGATCCGCTGAGCTTTCTGGCGGTCATCGCCGAAGCCAACCAGGGCGGACAGATCTACATCGAAGTCCCGTGTTTCGACTGGATTCTCGAGCACCGCGCCTGGTTCGACCTGTTTTACGAACACGTCAATTATTTCCGCCTCGATGACCTGCGCCGGATGTTCGGCACGGTGCATGAGGCCGGTCACCTGTTCGGTGGCCAGTACCTGTACATCGTCGCCGACCTGTCGACGTTGCGCCTGACCCCGGAACAACCGGTGCCGCGCCTCGAGCTGCCTGAAGGTTTCACCAGCAGCCTTGAGCGCGCGGTGCAGATTATTCAGGCCGCACCCGAGCAAGGTTCGGCGATCTGGGGGGCGTCGTCCAAAGGCGTGATTTATTCGCTGTTCCTGCAACGAGCGGGCGTGGCGGTGGATCGCGTGGTGGATATCAACCCGGCCAAACAGGGCCGATATCTGCCCCTGAGCGGCGCGCGGGTGTCCTCGCCGCAAGAGGCCATGGACGCTCTACCCGAAGGCGCCAACCTGTTTGTAATGAACTCCAATTACCTCGAAGAAATAAAGCGGATGACCGGTGGACGCTACGTCTACCACGCCGTCGACAGCGCTTCGTTCCAGTGACTATTGAGATTCCAAAAATGACCGACAACACCATCAATAAAGCCTTCGAAGCCGAATGCCAGGCAGAAATCGCGCGTCAGGGCGACGATCAGAAACTCACCGGTCTGGCCCAGGAGTTCTTCAACGAATCGGCCAGGCACAAGTACAGCTACCACTTCTCGTGGATGGGCCGTCCGATCATTCAGTTGCCGCAAGACATGATGGCGATGCAGGAAATCATCTGGCAGGTCAAACCCGACCTGGTGATCGAATGCGGCATCGCCCACGGTGGTTCGATTATCTATTACGCCTCCTTGCTGGAGCTGCAAGGCCACGGCGAAGTGCTGGGCATTGACCTCGACATTCGCCCGCACAACCGCGAAGCCATTGAAAGCCACCCGATGAGCAAGCGCATCAAAATGATTGAAGGTTCGAGCATCGACGCGGCCATCGCCGAGCAAGTGCGTGCTGCGGCCGAAGGCAAGAAAGTCATTCTGGTACTCGACTCCAACCACACCCACGATCACGTGCTGGAAGAGCTGCGTCTGTATGCGCCACTGGTTTCGGTGGGCAGCTACTGCGTGGTGATGGACACCGTGGTTGAAGACATGCCGGCCGATTTCTTCCCGGACCGTCCGTGGGGCCCGGGCGACAACCCGAAAACCGCTGTGTGGAAATACCTGGAAGAAAACGCTGACTTCGAGATCGACCGTCAGTTGCAGAACAAGCTGCTGATCACCGTGGCGCCGGACGGTTATCTGCGTCGGGTTCGTTAAGCAACGTCATGTCATTGAGTTCATCGGGCGCTTCGCCGGCTGTGGGGAAAGGTATGCAAGGTCATTTTGGTTCTGAACACGTTGCGCCACTCGGCGAGCGTTTTACGCTGCTGCTGGCGACCCACAACCGGCCGGCGTTTTTGCGTCGCACGCTGCAGTACTACAGCAGTTATCCGTGCACGATCATTGTGCTGGATTCTTCCAGCCAGCCGGACACGCAAATCGTCGAAGCTTATCCGCACGTTCAGTACCTGCACTTGCCGCAGTTCTCTTACCTGGGTTTCCAGGCCAAGCTCAAGCACGGCATTGGCCTAGTCACTACGCCGTATATGGCATTTGCCGCCGACGACGATTTCCTGCTGCACAGTGCGTTGACCGAGTCGGTGGAGTTTCTGGAAGCGAACCCGGACTACGGCATGTGTCATGGCTACTGCATGATGTACCTGACCGAAGCGACCCGGGTGACTTACTACCGTCGCGACAAGAAGGTTCAGGAAGACTACGCCAGCGAACGAGCTGAAGACCGGGTCCTGGACTACATGGGCCAGTTCATTCCGCCATTCTTCGCTGTCACGCGTACTGAGCTGCTGCGTCAGTGGTACGACCTGATGCCTGAAGAGCTGAGTTTCGAGTGGCAGGAAATCGGTCATGTGTATTACCTGCTGGCCTGCGCCAAGGCGCGGATCCTGCCGATCCCTTACGTGGTGCGCGAAGCCAACTATGGAGGCTCAGAACACAACACCGAGGTGGTGTTTGTGCTCAGTTTCACCGATGCCAAATCCGTGGCCGAGCGGGAGAAGTTTGCCGACTTTCTGTCCACCGTACCGACCGCGATTGCCGGTCGCGATCAAGTGCAGACTCGCGAATTCGCGCTGGAAAGTTTTGCCGCCATGTCGCAGTGCTTGTTGCAGCGCCGCTCGCTGACCACTCAACCCATTTTTCATTCAATCTGGAATGACCCCTTCAAGGGCCCGATCCGCGAGTTTGGCCCGACCCAGTTCGTTGAGATGCCGTTCTACAACCAACCTTTCTTCGATCGCCTGACCGAGTTCGAATTCCTCTTGCACGCAATGCCCGCGGGCAAGCTGCAGCTCGAACGCCTCGAAGCCGTGCTGTTGGAACAGGAACAGTTGCTGCGCACCCATGGCAATGACACTGAACGGACAATCAAAGCCCGTCTGTGGAAGGCCCTGTCGTGCAATGCGTTCAACCGCAAAGTCGTCAAGCGCCTGGCGCTGACACTGCGTAGCAGCGGCGATACCGAAGAGGCTGACGTGCTCTCGGCCTGGGCTGAACGTCTGGATGGGGCATCAACTCAGGACAGCCGCGTGTTGCTGGACAAAATGCCGACCGGGCAATTGCTCAACTGGCTGGAGGCGCGAGGGCCTGATACCGAGCAAGCCGCGTCGATTGCCCGTCATCTGACGGCGAAGGGCGGCAGTCCACGGTTCTGCATTCTGTTGCTGGACCTGAACAACGATTCCGACAAGTTGCAGGTGACTTTCGACAGCCTGTTGGACAGTCACTTCCGTGCCTTCCAGGTCGTGGTGTTCACCACTGGCGAAATCACCTCGGCCACCACTTTGGAAAATACCTTGCATTTCGTCAAGGTCAGCGCCGACAACTGTGTCGACAAGCTCAATCAGGTGGTGCCGAACACCCGTTGCGACTGGCTGTTACTGGCCGAGGCGGGCGATGAGTTCACCTCCAGTGGTTTGATGCAGGCCAGTATTGAATTACTTGCGGCACCTGAGTGTCGGGCAGTCTGCGCCGATGAAGTCCATCGTCGGGCCAGCGGGACCCTGACACCGGTTTTCCGTCCGGACTTCAACCTGGATCTGCTGCAAAGTGCCCCTTCGTTGATGGCGCGGCACTGGTTGATTCGTCGCGATGTGTGGGTCGAAGCCGGTGGTTACAGCCGTGAATTCAGTCAGGCCGTGGAGTTCGATCTGCTGTTGCGCTTGATTGAAGAGGGGGGGCTCGCGGGCCTTGCCCATCTCTCGGAACCCTTGCTGATTTGCCAGGCGCCCGCGCAGGTGGCTAACGAGCATGAGCGCCAGACCCTGGTTCGCCACCTGGGAACCCGCGGCTACCAGGCTCAAGTCAGCGCCGAATCGCAAGGCACGTACCGCGTTGATTACCGTCACAGCGATCGTCCGCAAGTGTCGATCATCATCGTCGCCCAGGACAATGTCGCTGATCTGCAGCGCTGCATCGTCAGCGTGTTGCAACGTACGCGCTACCAGAATCATGAATTGCTGATCGCCGATAATCATAACCAGTCACCCGAGTTGATTGCCTGGCTCGATAACCTTGAGCAGAACGGTCGCGGCCGGATTCGCGTAGTCCGGGCCGAGCAGCGGCTGAGTCTGTCAGCGCTGCACAATGCCGTCATTCGCCAGGCGCAGGGAGAATTCCTGGTCCTGCTGGCGGCTGATGCCCAAGTGGTCAATGCCAACTGGATCGAGTCGTTGCTCAATCAGGCGCAGCGTCCGGAAGTCGGCGTGGTGGGTGGCAAACTGGTGGACGCTGAAGGTAACGTGACCGGCGCCGGTTTGATCCTGGGCCTGAATGGCGAAGTGAGTTCGCCCTTTGTCGGTGAGAAGAAAGACGCTACCGGCTATATGCAGCGGCTGGTGGTCGAGCAGAACTACTCGGCAGTCTCTGGTGTGTGCCTGATGATTCGTAAAGACCTCTACGAGGCGGTGGGCGGTCTGGATCAAGAGCATTTCGAGAATGCCCTTGGTGATGTCGATCTGTGCTTGAAAGTATCCGATGCCGGGTTCCTGACGGTCTGGACACCGCAAGTGCAAATTCTCCATCCGGGCAACCTGACGCAGACGCCACAGGCCATAGATGCCCTGCGCGACAAGTGGCAGGCGCGTTTCCGGCAGGACCCGGCATACAACTCAAACCTGGCCTTGACCGGCAAGGGCTTTACTCTCAGCGAACCGACCCGTGTGAACTGGGCGCAATTGCTCGCATAAGCCTGGCTGACAGGTAAAAGGACTCAAGGCATGTTCAACGGTAAATCGATTTTCATCTCGGGTGGCACCGGCTCGTTCGGGCGCAATTTCATCCGCCGGTTGTTGGAGCAATACCAGCCCAAGCGCGTGGTGGTGTTTTCCCGCGATGAGCTCAAGCTAGTACGAGATGCAGCAGACGTTCAACGCGCCGTGCATGCGTTACTTCATCGGTGATGTGCGCGATGCCGACCGTTTGCGTCAGGCCATGCGCGGTATCGATTACGTGGTGCATGCTGCGGCCCTGAAACAAGTGCCGGCGGCGGAATACAACCCCACTGAATGCATCCGCACCAACGTCAACGGCGCGGAAAACATCATCGCCGCGGCCATCGACAACGGCGTGAAAAAAGTCGTCGCACTGTCTACTGACAAGGCCGCCAGCCCGATCAACCTGTACGGCGCGACCAAGCTGCTGTCGGACAAACTGTTCGTGGCTGCCAACAATATTGCCGGCGAGCAACAAACCCGGTTTGCCGTGGTGCGCTATGGCAACGTCGCCGGCTCGCGGGGTTCGGTGGTGCCGTTTTTCAGCAAACTGATTGCCGAGGGCGCCAAAGAGCTGCCGATCACCGACGAGCGCATGACGCGCTTCTGGATCACCCTCGATCACGGCGTGAAGTTTGTGCTCGACAGCTTTGCCCGCATGCACGGCGGTGAAGTGTTTGTGCCGAAGATCCCGTCGATTCGTATCGTCGATCTGGCGCGGGGCATGGCTGAACATTTGCCGCACAAAAACGTTGGCATTCGTCCGGGGGAAAAACTCCATGAGCTGATGGTGCCGCTGGACGACGCGCGCATGACCCTGGAGTTCGATGATCACTACACTATTCAGCCGTCGATCCGTTTCACCAGCGTCGACGTGGATTTTGCCATCGACAAACTGGGCGAGCAGGGCCAGCCGGTGAGCGAAGATTTCGAGTACCGCTCCGACACCAACCCGCACTTCCTGTCGGTCGGGCAGATCGCCGACCTGCACGCGGAGCTGTCGGCATGATTCCCTACGGTCGGCAAAGCCTCGATCAGGCAGACATCGATGCGGTGGTTGACGTGTTGCAGTCCGACTGGCTGACGCAAGGGCCGACCATCGAGCGTTTCGAACAAGCCATGGCCGAGCGTTGCCAGGCCGATTTCGCGGTGGCGGTGTGCAATGCCACGGCGGCATTGCACATTGCCTGCCTCGCCGCCGGCCTCGGGCCCGGCGATCGCTTGTGGACCACGCCGAACACCTTTCTGGCCTCGGCCAACTGCGGGCGTTACTGCGGCGCCGAGGTCGATTTCGTCGACATCGATCCGCTAACCTGGAACCTCGACGCCTACACCTTGGCGTCGAAGCTTGAGATCGCCGAGCGCGACGGCAAACTGCCGAAAGTGCTGGTGGCGGTTGCGTTCTCCGGGCAGAGCTGCGATATGCGCATGATCGCCGAACTGGCCGAGCGCTATGGTTTCACCGTGATCGAAGATGCCTCCCACGCAGTCGGGGCGTCCTATGCCGGGCGCCCGGTGGGCTGTGGCGAATTCGCGGCGATGACGGTGTTCAGTTTTCACCCGGTGAAGATCATCACCAGTGCCGAAGGCGGCATGGTGCTGACCAATCGCCCGGAACTGGCCGAGCGCTTGCAGCGCCTGCGCAGCCACGGCATGACCCGTGATCCGGCGCAGATGACTGAGCCCAGTCACGGCCCCTGGTACTACCAGCAAGTGGAACTGGGCTTCAATTACCGCATCACCGATTTGCAAGCGGCTCTCGGTCTGTCGCAGCTGAACAAGCTCGATGGCTTTATCGAGCGTCGACGTGAGCTGGCGGCCCGTTATGACCGGTTGCTGGCGTACTTGCCGCTGACCTTGCCCAGCCCGCAGCCCGAGGCCGAGTCGGCGTGGCATCTGTACGTGGTGCGCTTGCAGCCGGAGCGGATCAACCTCAACCATCGGCAGGTGTTCGAAGGTTTGCGAGCGGCCGGTGTCGGTGTGAACCTGCACTATATTCCACTGCACTTGCAGCCGTACTATCGCGACCTGGGTTTTGCCGAGGGGGATTTTCCCCAGGCCGAACGTTATTACGCCGAGGCCATCAGCCTGCCGCTGTTTCCTCTGCTGAGCGATGAACAACAGGATTATGTGGTCGAGCAATTGCGACGACTGATCCTTGAGGAGTAGTGACTCTTGAGTTGTGTTGCGATCATTCCGGCCCGTGGTGGCAGCAAGCGAATCCCGCGCAAGAACCTCAAGCCGTTCGACGGCGTGCCGATGATCGTCCGCTCGATTCGCACGGCGCTGGAATCGAACCTGTTCGACCAAGTGATCGTCAGTACCGACGATGAAGAGATCGCCGAGGTTGCACGGGCCAATGGGGCTCAAGTGCCGTTCATGCGGCCCGTGGCGCTGGCCGACGATTTCACCGGTACTGCAGCGGTGATCGTGCATGCCTTGAAGCAATTGCCACCGTTCGACTATGCCTGCTGCGTCTACGCGACCGCGCCATTGTTGCAGGCGCGTTATCTGCGTCAGGGGCATGAATTGCTGGTGCAGCACCCGGACAAATCTTTCGCGTTTTCAGTCACCGGTTTTGGTTTTCCGGTTCAACGGGCCTTGACCCTCAACGAGCAGGGTGCCTTGACCTCGCTCTACCCGGAATTTCGCGAGACCCGTTCCCAGGACTTGCCCGACGCTTTTCAAGATGCAGGCCAGTTCTATTGGGGGCGTAGCGAAGCCTGGTTGCGTGGCGATGTGCTGTTCTCGCCGGCAAGCCTGCCGGTGATTCTGCCGCGTCATTTGGTGCAGGACATCGACACGCTTGAGGACTGGACGCGTGCCGAATACCTTTATGCCGCCTTGAAGGCTGGAGGTGAGCTGCAATGAGGGTACTGATCCGCGCTGATGCATCGCCGACCATAGGCAGTGGCCATATCGCCCGCTGCCTGACCCTGGCCAGGGTGTTACGCAAGCAGGGCACGCACGTTGCCTTCGCGTGTCGTCAGTTGCCGGGGCATCGGCTGGACAGTCTGCAGGCTGAGGATTTCGAGACGTTCGCGCTGCCGGAGCGCTATCCCGATGAAGACCCGCAGCAGGCCATCGAGTCGATGCTGCCGTGGCAGGCGGACATTGCTGCGCTGGAACAAGCATTGGAAGGGCATCCGGCTTTCGACTGGATCATCGTCGACCACTATGGTCTCGATCATCACTGGCAGACCGCCGCACGCCGCTGGGCTCCACGAATCGCTGCGGTGGACGATCTGGCCACTCGGCAGTACTGCGTCGATCTGCTGCTCAATCAAAATCTATCGGGCACCCCAGAAGCTTATGCCTCACGGCTGACGCCCGATTGCCAGACCCTGCTCGGCCCGCGGTTTGCCTTGCTGCGCGATGAGTTCTGCTGCCCGGCAATCGAGATCAAACCTCGGGCCAGGCGAGTGCTGGTGAATTTCGGCGGCTTCGATGCGGCCATGCAGACCCATCACGCGATGTTGGCGCTGGCGGACCTCCATGAGCTGGAAGTCGATTTCGTGGCGGGTGCCGACAACCCGGCCTGGGAGCAGATGCAGGGGCTGGTGGACTATCGCCCGAACTGGCGCCTGCACAGTTTTGTCAGCGATTTTTACCGGCTGATGACCGAGGCCGACCTGTTCATCGGTGCCGGCGGCGGTACCAGCTGGGAGCGGGCGGCCATGGGGCTGCCGACGATCTGCATTGCGGTCTCGAATAATCAGCAGGCCAACGGTGAGGTGATGGCGACCTCGGGTGTTCATGTGTTCCTGGGCAATCGCGAGCACGTCAGTGTCGAGCAGTTGCGCCAGGCCATCGGTTTTGTTGTGGGCAATCAGGGGCTTCGCCAGAGCCTGGCTGAACGCTCGCGGCAGTTGGTCGATGGCCGTGGCGCGCTGCGGGTGGCGGCGGCGCTGGCGGGGGCGGTGTTGCAGGTTCGTCAGGCCACTCAGGATGATGCGCAATTGTTGTTTGAGGGGCGTAATGCCGAGGCAGTGCGGCGCTGGTCGCTGGACAGCCACGTCATCGATTGGCAGCGGCATCTGACCTGGCTGGCTGCGAGCCTGAGTAACCCCCAGCGACTGCTGTTGATTGCCGAGGCGGATGATGGCCCGGTCGGTGTGTTGCGCTATGACCTTGACGGTACTCGGGCCGAAGTCTCGATTTATTTGTTCGAAAGCCGAATTGGCTTGGGTTGGGGCAGGGCGCTGCTGGCGCGGGGCGAAGCCTTTGTCACCGATTACTGGCCGTCATTGCAAGCCATCACCGCTCAGGTGTTGCCCGCCAACCAGGCGTCGCTGAAAGTTTTCCGCGAGGCAGGTTTCACTCAGAGTGCTTGTGCGTTCACACGCGTTTTAAAGGATCACCCATGACCCGTTTCAAGATCGGCAACCGCTCGATCGGTGCCGATGCGCCGCCGTTCATCATTGCCGAGATGAGCGGCAACCATAACCAGTCGCTGGACGTGGCGCTGCAAATCGTCGAAGCCGCAGCCAAGGCCGGCGCGCACGCCTTGAAGCTGCAAACCTATACCGCCGAGACCATGACGCTGGACCTGTCCGAAGGCGAGTTCTTCATCAAGGACCCCAACAGCCTATGGGCCGGTTCTTCGCTGTACGCGCTGTACGAGAAGGCCCATACGCCGTGGGAATGGCACGCGCCGATCTTCGCCCGGGCCAAAGAGCTGGGCATGCTGGCGTTCTCCACTCCATTCGATGACACCGCGGTGGACTTCCTCGAAAGCCTGGACGTGCCGGCCTACAAGATCGCCAGTTTCGAGAACACCGATCTGCCGTTGATCCGGCGGGTCGCTGCCACCGGCAAGCCGCTGATCATCTCCACCGGCATGGCCAGCATTGCCGAGCTCGACGAAACCGTGCGCGCCGCCCGTGAGGCCGGTTGCAAGGACCTGGTGTTGCTCAAGTGCACCAGCACGTACCCGGCGACGCCCGCCAACAGCAATGTGCGCACCATCCCTCATCTGCGGGAGCTGTTTGGCTGTGAAGTCGGTTTGTCCGATCATTCGATGGGCGTTGGAGTGTCCGTCGCCGCGGTAGCGCTGGGGGCGACGGTGGTGGAAAAACACTTCACCCTCGACCGTGCCGCCGGTGGGGTGGACGCCAGTTTCTCCCTGGAACCGGCTGAACTTGCCAGCCTGGTGATCGAAACCGAACGCGCCTGGCAGGCGATGGGCCAGGTGCATTACGGCGTGACCGAGGCCGAGCGCAAGTCTCTGGTCTACCGTCGTTCGCTGTACGTCACTGAGGACATGGCCGCCGGTGAGCCGTTCACCGTCGCCAATCTGCGAGCCATCCGGCCTGGCCTGGGGCTCGCCCCCAAACACGCTGAAACCCTTCTGGGCCGCCGCGCCCGCCAGGCCATCAAGCGCGGAACGCCGCTGGACTGGCCGCTGGTCGAATAACCGCTTGTGAGGTTGATTCGGCAAAATAGCGTGACCTGCGAGTCATAACGCGCATCTTCACTGTATTGTATAAAAAGGGGCAGATGGCGCCTGGACTGTTTTTAGCCCAGTGATGGCCTTTTATTCTTCCCGCTGTCACCCCGTTGAGGGCGACGTTATTTGTTGTTTGTCGGCGCCCCTCGAATCCTTGCGAGCGGTGGTATTGGGCTGTTTATTATTGGGAAGCCGTAATGATTGGCATAAAGAGCATTGCGAGCTACGTTCCTGTAGCCGGCGTGGACAATTACGCACAAGGTGCAAAATTCGAAAAGGATGAAGAGTTCATCCTGGGCAAGATCGGTTCGGCTTTCCTGCCGCGTAAAGATGCAGGGCAAGAAACTTCGGACCTGTGTGTCGAAGCAGTCAACGCGCTGTTCGCCAACAATCCAGAATTGAAGCGTGAAGCCATCGACGTGCTGATCGTCGTGACCCAGAACGGTGACGAAGAAGGTCTGCCACACACCGCCGCCATCGTTCAGGACAAACTGGGCCTGCCGACGACCGTGGCTGCGTTCGATATTTCCCTGGGCTGCTCCGGTTACGTCTATGGCATCTACGCCATCAAGGGTTTCATGGAAGCCGCGGGCCTGAAGAATGGCTTGCTGGTGACCGCCGATCCGTACTCCAAGATCGTCGATCCAGAAGACCGCAACACCACCATGCTTTTCGGCGATGCCGCCACCGCCACCTGGATGGGCGAAGACGCCCCCTGGCAGTTGGGCAAGGCCAAGTTCGGCACCGACGGTTCCGGCGCGCCGCACCTGAAGGTTTCCGACGGGGTGTTCTTCATGAACGGCCGTCAGGTCTTCAACTTCGCGCTGCTCAAAGTGCCGGCGCATTTGCATGAGTTGCTCGCTGACTCGGGGCTGACGGCTGACGATATCGATGCCTTCTGCATTCACCAGGGCAGTGCAGCCATTGTCGACGCCGTGGCGCGGCGGTTCGAGGGTGAGCCTGAGAAGTTCATCAAGGACATGGTCGAAACCGGTAATACCGTATCGTCGAGCATTCCGTTGCTGCTGGAAAAACACGTGCTGGATTCGAAGTGGAAGCGCGTTGCGCTGAGTGGTTTCGGTGTTGGATTGTCATGGGGTTCGGCGATCATCTATCGCCCTTGAATCTCGGCTCTTCAGTCAAAGAAAGCCAGGCAAAAAAAAGCGTTCAAGGTGTAACCTTGAACGCTATTTTTTTGCCTGAATGAAAAGCGAGGCTCCATGAGTGAGTTCTTTGAGCGCAACGCCGAGGTCATGCAGCGCCGCTGGCCGCTGCTGTCTGCGCGCTTGCTGGTTGAAGACGCGAGCCTGTTGCAGGCCGATCTGGTCGAAGGCCTGGGCTCGACGTTGAGCATCAACGGCATCCAGCTGACCAGTCGCCACGACCGTACCCGCGAGGCCGGGCTTCAGGCCGATAGCCTGCCCATCGATAGTCCGGTGGTGCATGTCTACGGCACCGGGCTTGGCGATCTGCAGATAGAGCTACTGCAGCGCGCCGGGCTTGAGCGTTTATACGTACACATCCTCAACGGCGCGGTGTTTGCGCTGGTGCTGCAACTGCTCGATCAACAGCAGTGGCTCAGCGATCCGCGAGTCGAGCTGTTGTATGCCGGCGATCGGGCGGAAATTCAGCTGCCGTTCTTCGCGTTGCCGGCTGAACTGGTGCTGGCCGATGACTTCAATGCGAAGATCCGTGACCGCTTGATCAGCGAAATACATTTGAGCTTCAACAATCGTGAGTTCCGCCCCGACGATCCGCAGATCATCGAACGTTTGCAAGTCAGTCTTCCTTTGCTGCGAAGTGATCGAGACGTCGCCGAGTTGTTTGCGACCCAATTGGGTCGGGATATCTATGTCATCGCGACAGGGCCTAGCCTGGAGCAACACTTTCAACAATTGCGGGAAATCCACGAACAAACCCCAAGGCCCTTGTTTATTTGCGTCGACACCGCCTATCGACCTTTGTTGGAGCAAGGCATCAAACCTGATGTGGTAGTCACTCTCGATGTGAAAATCACCGCATGTCATTTACCTGCGCAAGACTCGGCCGGTACCCGGTTGGTCTACTTTCCGATGACCGATCGCTCAGTGCTTGAAGCTTGGCAGGGCACTCGTTATGTCGGCTATTCCGCCAGTCCAATCTACACCCAGGTGCGCCAGCAGATTCCGCGGGCCGAGTTGTTTGTCGGCGGCAGCGTGATTCATCCGGCAATCGACCTGGCGGTCAAGATGGGCAGCACCTGCATTACCCTGTTCGGGGCCGACTTTGCCTTCCCGATGAACAAGACCCACGCCGGCTGGAAGGACGGCGATCTGGGGCCTCAATTGAAAGTTGCCAGGCATTGGGTGCTCGATGGCAATGGGCAGCGCATCAAGACGCAGCTCAACTTCCGCAGCTATCTGTGCGAGGTGGAGCGCTACATCGCTGGCCACCCTCAGGTGCGTTTCTTCAACAGCAGCCGGGCGGGCGCCATGATCGTCGGCACCGCTTTCAATTCAGAGTTTGTGCAATGAGTCAGGCCATCGCGTTTATTTCCGGCGCCGAACAGTGCGCCTCTTTGTTTCGACTTGGGCGGGATGTCGAGGGGGCCGTGGCGATGGTCGAATTGTTCGGCCAATGCATGTCGACGTTCGATGGGGCGCAAGCCCCGGTGCAACAGCAATGGGCGCAGACGCTCATGACCATGCTCGACTGTCAGGAGCGCCAGGACTGGTTGAGTCTGGCCGACTATCTGGAGTATGAAGTGGTCGCGTTGTTGAAAAGAGTTGAAGAGCGCTAAACAAGAACTGTCGATTCTGCTTCCCCTCCCTCCTTTAGCGCCGCAACAGTGAGCCATGTCACAGTCTGCGGTGCTTTTCTGACGTCATTTTTTCATCCCGTTTGCCCGCTAGCCCTTGGTTTATCTGGGGATGGCAGTGTGATGGCAAATTTTTTCAAAAATCCCCTCAAGCAACACCCAAACCCGACGATAACTATTACGAAGGTTCTCTAGGCCACACCCGGCGGTTGCCAGGGCCGGAAGCCGCAGTACCCAACCAACGAGGATTTCGTCATGGCTTTAACTGTAAACACCAACACCACTTCGCTGACCGTTCAGAAGAACCTGAACCGTGCTTCCGACGCGCTGAGCACTTCGATGACTCGCCTGTCTTCCGGCCTGCGTATCAACAGCGCTAAAGACGACGCCGCTGGCATGCAGATCGCTACTAAACTGCAAACCATGATCACCGGTTCTGCCGTAGCGATCAAAAACGCCAACGACGGTGTTTCGATCACTCAGACCGCTGAAGGCGCACTGGCTGAATCGACCAACATTCTGCAGCGTATGCGTGAACTGGCTCTGCAAGCCACGAACGACTCGAACAGCACCTCTGAACGTGCCGCTCTGAACAAGGAATTCGCAGCGAAGTCCGACGAGCTGACTCGTATCGCTACTTCCACCACTTTCGGCACCAACAAGCACTTGCTGGACGGCTCGGCCGGTACCATGCAGTTCCAGGTTGGCGCAATGACTGGTGCAGACCAGCAGATCAGCGTTGTAATGAGCAGCAGCTTCGCTGCAAGTGCTCTGGGTGTTGATACCGGCACCATCGCAATCTCCGGCACCACCGACGCTGCCGCGCACACTGCTTCCCTGGCCGCAATCGACGCAATCGACACCGCCCTGCAGACCATCAACGATACTCGTGCTGACCTGGGTGCTGTACAAAACCGCTTCCAGTCCACCACCAACAACCTGCAGAACATGGCTGAGAACTCCACTGCCGCTCAAGGTCGTATCCAGGATACCGACTTCGCAGCAGAAACCGCTCAGTTGACCAAGCAGCAAACTCTGCAACAAGCTTCCACCGCAGTTCTGGCTCAGGCCAACCAACTGCCATCCGCTGTACTGAAACTGCTTCAGTAATAGCTGGTTGAGTTTTGGCGGGGGAGTGCGCTGGTCGTGCTCTCTCGCTTTTTACTTTAAGGGGTGATGGACATGGATATGAGCGTGAAGCTGAACTTGTCTTATCCGGCTGCGAAGCCAGCGACGATTGTTGCTGATACACCAGCGGAAAAGCCTCGAGCCGATGCTGCTGCCGTGGCGCCGGTCAAGGATGAAAAGAAAGACGCTGGAACCGAACAGGACCAACTGAAAATGGCCGTCCAGGAAATTGAAAAGTTTGTTCAGTCGGTCAAGCGCAATCTGGAGTTCTCGATCGACGAGGCTTCAGGAAAAGTAGTGGTCAAAGTGATTGCCAGTGACTCCGGTGAAGTGGTTCGTCAGATCCCCAACGAAGAAGTCCTGAAGCTGGCCAACAGTTTGAATGATGCGAGCAGTCTGTTGTTCAGCGCTAAAGTCTGACAACTGGCATGAAACTTGTTGCTATGTTCTTTTGGGCGTTGTAGTGGTCAAAAGGCCGGCGACACACTGAAAGGGAGAAGCAGATGGCAAGTGTAATTCTACCAGGCGTTGGTCTGGGTTCCGGTATCGATACGGCAGCGATAGTCAAGGCGCTGGTGGCTGCTGATAAAGAACCGAAGCAGAACCAGATCACCAAGCAGGTGACCGCCAACACGGCTTCGATTTCCGCAATCGGGCAGTTGAAGTCCGCGTTGCAGGCCTATCAGACTGCAATGAATAACCTCAACAGCACGACCACGCCAGCCTTTCTGGGTTTTGCTGCGACCTCGTCCGAGACCAAATTCGTCACCGCGACGTCGGACAACACCGCCGTTACCGGTAACTACCAGGTCGTTGTAGATAAGCTGGCCACCAGTTCCAAAGTCGCCACGGCTACTTTTGCCGGGGGGGCAAGCAGTGCTATTCCGACTGGTACGCTGACCATCAGTCAAAATGGCACTGATTACACCGTTGATGTGCCTGCCAACTCCACGTTGCAGACCGTTCGGGATGCAATAAACACCAAGCTGCAAGCGAGCGGTATCACTGCCAACATTGTCAACGATGGCAGTGGATCGCGTATGGTTATCGGCTCGACCACCACCGGCGCGGGCTCGGATATCGTTGTCAGCGGGATCGCCGAGCTGACGGTCGATGGTACTCAGCCAATGACGGCCGGCAGTGGTGGCTATGTTTCTGCGCTGGCTGTCGACGCGGCCTTCACGGTCGATGGCATGAGCATGACCAGCAAGTCCAACAAAGTTGACAGCGCTGTCAGCGGTTTGAGCTTCACCCTGGTTGCGCCTGGTACATCGACCGTCACTGTGGCGACCAACACCAGCGGGCTGAAGACGTCGTTACAGACGTTCGTCGACGCCTACAACACTCTGGTCAAGACCGTTAACACGCTGACCAAGACCACCAAGGATTCTGATGGCAACCTGACGGTGACCGCTCCGTTGACCGGTGATGCTTCTGCGCGTGCGTTGCTGTCGGCCATACGCAATGAGTTGGTAACTGTACCGGCGGGCTCCACCAGTCAGCTTTCGGTGCTGTCGCAATTGGGTATCAACACCGTGCAGGCCGACGGTACGCTGGAGTTCAGCTCTACCAAGTTCACCGCGGCGATGGACGATAAAAAGCTGGGCGGTGAAATCCAGTCGCTGTTTTCCGGTGATACTGGTTTGCTGGCGCGTATGAAGGCAGCGGTTGATCCTTACGTTACAACCGATGGTCTGCTGGACAAACGCACGAAAAGTCTCAATAGCGTAACGACCTCTCTGTCCAACCAGCAAGCTGCTCTGGACTCGCGGATCGCTTCGTTGACCGAGGCTCTGACCAAAAAGTACAACGCGATGGACACCCTGGTAGGCCAGCTCAAAGCGACAGCGGCCAATATCACGTCGATGTTTGAGGCGATGAACGCCCAAAAAAATAATTCATAATATTCAGAGTGACAAAAGCCCGGCAGCTTTCTCAAGCGTGTCGGGCTTTTTTTCTTTGGCCTAAAGTTTTTTGACGCGACGTCGATACCCTGAATATACAAACTTTTGAGTTGTGACGAGGTACAGCATGAACCCGATGTTAGCCCTTCGGCAGTATCAGAAGATCGGTGCTCAGGCCCAGACTTCCGAAGCTAGTCCCCATCGTCTGGTGCAGATGTTGATGGAAGGCGGTCTGGATCGCATCGCCCAGGCAAAAGGCGCGATGGAGCGCAAGGAAATCGCCAACAAGGGCCTGGCAATCGGTAAGGCCATTGGCATTATCGGCGGCTTGCGTGAGGGTCTGGATCGTGAGAATTCGGCCGAAACGATCGGTAAGCTGGACAATCTGTATGTCTATATGATTAAGCGCCTGACGGACGCCAACATCCGCAACGACGCTACGATTCTCGATGAAGTCGCCGACCTGCTTCGCACGGTCAAGGACGGTTGGGATGCTATCGCCGAGCCGGGTCCGCAGTTTTAAGGAGATCACCATGAGTCTTGTCTTGCGGCGAATCGAACAAACCCGCGATGCCCTCGTCGGGGCATTGGCCGAGCGCAACTGGGAAGCCATTGGTGAATTGGACCTGGCTTGCCGTTCCTGCATGGAAGACGTCTTGAGTGAAGCTTCGGTGGACGAGGCCGCGTTGCGCGACAACCTTGAGGAGTTGCTGGGGGTGTATAAACAGCTTCTGGAGGCGGCGACGGGGGAGCGCCAGGCGATAGTCGACGAGATGTCGCAGATCCACCAAGCGCAGAGCGCGGCAAAGGTTTACCATCTGTTTGGTTAACCCCCAGTTAATCCAAACATAGTGCGCCATAAATTTGACTGTGCACGGTTTTTTGACTTAACTAGTGGCTGGTTCCAGATTTCAGGCGTCTACAGGCATAACGTGTCTGCAAGCGTCTAGCTTGCCCCTCATTTTGGGCATTGAGTTGACTAGGGAAGTTGCTATTGCATGTGGCGTGAAACCAAAATTCTGCTGATTGATGACGATAGCGTCCGCCGCCGCGATTTGGCGGTGATTTTAAATTTTCTCGGCGAAGAAAATTTACCCTGTGGCAGCCATGACTGGCAGCAGGCGGTCGGCTCTTTGTCATCAAGTCGTGAAGTAATCTGTGTCCTCATCGGGACGGTAAATGCTCCTGGTGCACTTTTGGGCCTGTTAAAGACACTCTCAACCTGGGATGAGTTCCTTCCAGTTTTGTTAATGGGCGATAATTCTTCCATTGACTTGCCGGAAGACCAGCGTCGCCGAGTGCTTTCGACCCTCGAAATGCCACCCAGCTACAGTAAATTGCTCGATTCGCTGCACCGTGCCCAGGTCTATCGCGAGATGTACGACCAGGCCCGTGAGCGCGGTCGTCACCGTGAACCCAATCTTTTCCGCAGCCTCGTCGGCACCAGCCGGGCGATTCAACACGTCCGTCAGATGATGCAGCAAGTCGCCGACACCGACGCCAGCGTGTTGATCCTCGGTGAATCCGGAACCGGCAAGGAAGTGGTCGCGCGCAATCTGCACTACCACTCCAAGCGTCGTGACGCGCCGTTCGTTCCGGTCAACTGCGGGGCGATTCCGGCCGAGCTGCTGGAAAGCGAATTGTTCGGCCACGAGAAGGGTGCTTTCACCGGGGCGATCACCAGCCGTGCCGGGCGTTTCGAGCTGGCCAACGGCGGTACGCTGTTCCTCGACGAAATCGGCGACATGCCACTGCCGATGCAGGTCAAGCTGCTGCGCGTCTTGCAGGAGCGCACCTTCGAACGCGTGGGCAGCAACAAGACCCAAAGCGTCGATGTGCGGATCATTGCGGCGACCCACAAGAATCTCGAAAGCATGATCGAGATCGGCACTTTCCGCGAAGACCTCTACTATCGCTTGAACGTGTTCCCGATCGAGATGGCGCCATTGCGCGAACGCGTCGAAGATATCCCGCTGCTGATGAACGAGTTGATCTCGCGCATGGAGCACGAGAAGCGCGGTTCGATCCGTTTCAATTCGGCGGCGATCATGTCGCTGTGTCGTCATGGCTGGCCGGGCAACGTTCGCGAGCTCGCCAACCTGGTGGAGCGCATGGCGATCATGCACCCGTACGGGGTGATCGGCGTGGTCGAGTTGCCGAAGAAATTCCGCTACGTCGATGACGAAGACGAGCAGATGGTTGACAGCTTGCGCAGCGATCTTGAAGAGCGGGTGGCCATCAACGGTCATACCCCGGACTTCACCGCCAATGCCCTGTTGCCGCCGGAAGGCCTGGACCTGAAGGACTACCTCGGCGGTCTGGAGCAAGGGCTGATTCAGCAGGCGCTGGATGACGCCAATGGCATCGTGGCGCGGGCGGCAGAACGGCTGCGGATTCGTCGCACCACGCTGGTGGAGAAGATGCGCAAGTACGGCATGAGTCGTCGTGACGGTGATGAACAGGCGGATGATTGACGCCTGTTTTTCAACTCCTTCATTTATAGGCGGTTTTTTTTAGGCACGGGTATTGCTACATCCCTCGCAACGTTCCGTTTAACTGACGGTCAACCACGCGAGAGAGCACGATGCCCCCAGCCGCCCAGATGTCTCCTGTCCCAGATGCTTCGGGGCAACCGTCGTCCGTAGAGCAGGCAAGCCGGCTTGGCCTTGAGCAGGCGTTTGCGCTGTTCAACCAGATGTCGAGCCAATTGACTGATTCCTACAGCATGCTCGAAGCCCGGGTCACCGAGCTCAAGGGCGAGCTGGCGGTGGTCAGTGCTCAACGCATGCAGGAGTTGGCGGAAAAAGAACGCCTGGCCAACCGTCTGCAAAATCTCCTCGATCTGTTGCCTGGCGGCGTCATCGTCATCGACGCCCAAGGCATCGTCCGTGAAGCCAATCCCGCCGCATGTGAGCTGCTCGGCTTGCCCCTCGAAGGCGAGCTGTGGCGGCAGGTCATTGCGCGATGCTTTGCGCCGCGCGAAGACGACGGTCACGAAATCTCTCTCAAGGACGGTCGGCGCCTGTCGATCGCCACGCGCTCGCTGGATGCCGAACCTGGTCAGTTGGTGTTGCTCAACGACCTGACTGAAACCCGTCACCTGCAAGATCAACTGGCTCGTCATGAGCGCCTGTCGTCTCTCGGTCGCATGGTTGCGTCGTTGGCTCATCAGATTCGCACGCCGTTGTCCGCTGCATTGCTCTATGCCAGTCATTTGGCTGAGCAGGAGTTGCCAGTCGCCACGCAACAGCGTTTTGCCGGGCGCCTGAAAGAGCGTTTGCATGAGCTGGAACACCAGGTTCGCGACATGCTGGTGTTCGCTCGCGGCGAGCTGCCGCTGACTGACCGCGTTACTCCCAAGATGCTGATGCAGTCGCTGCAAGCGGCAGCGCTGACCCACGTTCAGGATCTGCCGATTCGCTGGCAGTGCGACAGTCATGTCGGTGAGTTGCTGTGCAATCGCGACACGCTGGTCGGGGCGATCCTCAATTTGATCGAGAACGCCATTCAGGCAAGTGCCGGCGATGTCCGTTTGAAGGTTCACCTGTATACCCGCGGCAATAATTTGCGCTTGTGTGTCAGCGACAGCGGCAGTGGCATCGACACGAAGGTACTGGCGCGACTGGGCGAGCCGTTTTTCACCACTAAAACCACCGGCACCGGCCTGGGCCTGACCGTGGTCAAGGCAGTCGCCCGTGCTCATCAGGGAGAATTGCAGTTGCGTTCGCGGCCGGGGCGCGGCACTTGCGCGCAGGTGATCTTGCCGCTTTTTTCTGGTGAACAGCCTAGCGCTCAGGGAGTGAAGTGAAGGACATGGCCATCAAGGTTTTACTGGTCGAGGATGACCGCGCGCTACGGGAAGCATTGGCCGATACGCTATTGCTTGCCGGGCACGATTACACGGCGGTCGGTTCAGCGGAAGAGGCGCTGGAGGCTGTCGGTGCCGAGGTGTTTAACCTGGTGCTCAGTGACGTCAACATGCCGGGCATGGATGGTCATCAACTGCTGGGATTGCTGCGGACTCGTCAGCCCCAGCTGCCGGTGCTGCTGATGACCGCTCACGGTGCGGTCGAGCGCGCGGTCGACGCCATGCGTCAGGGTGCGGCGGATTATCTGGTCAAGCCGTTCGAGCCCAAAGCCTTGCTCGATCTGGTGGCGCGTCACGCACTGGGCAATCTCGGCGCGACCGAGAGCGAGGGGCCTGTGGCGTTCGAGCCGGCGAGTGCGCAATTGCTGGAATTGGCAGCACGGGTGGCGCGCAGTGACTCCACGGTGCTGATCTCCGGTGAGTCCGGGACCGGCAAGGAAGTGCTGGCACGTTACATCCATCAGCACTCCCATCGCGCCAGTCAGCCATTCATTGCGATCAACTGCGCAGCAATCCCGGACAACATGCTCGAGGCTACCTTGTTCGGTCACGAAAAGGGATCATTCACCGGCGCCATTGCGGCGCAGGCCGGCAAGTTCGAGCAGGCCGATGGCGGGACGATCCTGCTCGATGAAATCTCCGAAATGCCCCTCGGCCTTCAAGCCAAATTACTGCGGGTATTGCAGGAGCGTGAAGTCGAGCGAGTCGGCGCACGCAAGGCGATCACGCTGGACATCCGGGTGGTCGCCACCACCAACCGTGACCTGGCCGCTGAAGTGGCGGCGGGGCGTTTTCGTGAAGACCTTTACTATCGCCTGTCGGTGTTCCCGCTGGCCTGGCGTCCGCTGCGCGAGCGCACCGCCGACATCCTGCCGCTGGCTGAGCGACTGCTGGCCAAACACGTCAATAAAATGAAGCATGCCGCTGCGAAGCTCTCGCCTGAGGCGCAGGCGTGCCTGATCGGTTATCCGTGGCCGGGTAACGTGCGTGAACTGGATAACGCGATCCAGCGTGCCTTGATTCTGCAGCAGGGCGGATTGATCCAGCCGCAGGATTTTTGCCTGGCCGGGCCTGTGGCGTGTGCGCCGTTACCGACATTGGCGCTGACGCCCACACGTTCTGTGGAAGTCGAAGCCGAATCGGCGGGCGCCCTCGGCGATGACCTGCGGCGCCGTGAATTCCAGATGATCATCGACACTTTGCGCTCTGAGCGCGGCCGTCGCAAAGAAGCCGCCGAGCGGCTGGGTATCAGCCCGCGCACCTTGCGCTACAAGCTGGCGCAGATGCGCGACGCCGGAATGGATGTGGAAGCGTACTTGTTCGCCACCTGAAAGTTGACGCAAGCAACACCGATCCAAATGTGGGTTCGTGGTTGAGCGAAGCCCGGAATTGGCTTTTGTTCAGAGTGGCCACAGAGCTGGCACCCTTGTTGCTAACACCTCACTACCCGCCGAGTGAGTGTCAAAAAATTGCGGGTAGCCAAAGACGTAGCTTCGTCAAAGAGAGAAACCATGAGCCAAGGTATTGAATTCAATCGGTTGATGCTGGATATGCGCTCCATGCAAATGGATGCGATGTCTGTGCCGAAATCGACTGCCGCAGTTCCTGAATTGGGTGGCAGCAGCTTTTCCGACATGCTCGGTCAGGCCGTCAATAAAGTGAACGACACCCAGCAGGCGTCCAGTCAGTTGGCCAGTGCTTTCGAGATCGGTAAAAGCGGCGTCGACCTGACGGACGTGATGATTTCCTCACAGAAGGCCAGCGTGTCTTTTCAGGCGTTGACCCAAGTGCGTAACAAGCTGGTTCAGGCATACCAAGACATCATGCAGATGCCGGTTTAAGGACGAGATTGAGTCATGGCAGAAGCAATCGCCGATAATGTTCCGGCCAAGGCCACTCCAATAGACGGCAAACCGCCGCTGTTCGGGTTGTCTTTCCTGGAAAACCTCTCCGAGATGACCATGTTGCGTCAGGTGGGCCTGTTGGTCGGCCTGGCAGCGAGCGTGGCGATTGGTTTTGCCGTGGTGTTGTGGTCCCAGCAGCCGGACTACCGACCTCTGTACGGCAGCCTTGCCGGCCTGGACGCCAAGCAGGTCATGGAAACCCTGGCCGCCGCCGATATCCCCTACACCGTCGAACCGAACTCCGGTGCCTTGCTGGTCAAGGCCGATGACCTGTCCCGTGCACGGCTCAAGCTCGCGGGCGCTGGTGTCACTCCCAGCGATGGCAACATCGGTTTCGAGATCCTCGACAAGGAGCAGGGGCTGGGTACCAGCCAGTTCATGGAAGCGACCCGTTATCGGCGCGGCCTCGAAGGCGAACTGGCCCGAACCATTTCCAGCCTGAACAACGTCAAGGGTGCCCGCGTGCACCTGGCGATTCCGAAAAGCTCGGTGTTCGTGCGTGACGAACGCAAGCCAAGCGCTTCTGTTCTGGTTGAACTCTATTCCGGTCGCTCGCTGGAGCCGGGCCAAGTCGTCGCTATCATCAATCTGGTGGCGACCAGCGTTCCCGAACTGAGCAAGTCGCAGATCACCGTTGTCGACCAGAAGGGCAACCTGCTGTCGGATCAGGCGGAAAACTCCGAACTGACCATGGCCGGCAAGCAGTTCGATTACAGCCGTCGCATGGAAAGCATGCTGACCCAGCGCGTGCACAACATCCTGCAACCGGTGTTGGGCAACGATCGCTATAAAGCTGAAGTCTCGGCGGACGTCGATTTCAGTGCCGTCGAGTCGACTTCCGAGCAGTTCAACCCGGACCAGCCGGCGTTGCGCAGTGAGCAGTCGGTCAATGAACAACGCACCGCCAGCAATGGCCCGCAAGGTGTGCCGGGTGCGCTGAGCAACCAGCCGCCATCGCCTGCCTCGGCGCCGCAAACTACGGGTGGCGCCACGGCGTCGGCCGGCATGGTGCAGCCAGGTCAGCCATTGCTCGATGCCAACGGTCAGCAAATCATGGACCCGGCCACCGGCCAGCCGATGCTGGCACCGTACCCGGCAGACAAGCGTCAACAATCCACCAAGAACTTCGAACTCGACCGTTCCATCAGCCACACCAAGCAACAGCAGGGTCGATTGAATCGCCTGTCGGTGTCGGTGGTGGTGGATGATCAGGTCAAGGTCAACGCGGCCAACGGCGAAACCACCCGTGCGCCGTGGAGTGCCGATGAGTTGGCGCGCTTCACCCGTCTGGTACAGGACGCGGTCGGTTTCGACGCCAGCCGTGGCGACAGCGTCAGTGTGATCAACATGCCGTTCTCCGCCGAGCGCGGCGAAGCGATCGCCGAGATTCCGTTCTACTCCCAGCCGTGGTTTTGGGACATCGTCAAGCAAGTGCTGGGTGTGTTGTTCATCCTGGTGCTGGTATTCGGCGTGCTGCGTCCGGTGCTCAACAACATCACCGGTGGCGGCAAAGACAAGCAACTCGCAGGCCTGGGCAGCGACGTCGAACTCGGTGGCATGGGTGGCCTGGACGGCGAACTGGCCAACGATCGCGTCAGCCTCGGTGGCCCGACCAGCATCCTGCTGCCGAGCCCAAGCGAAGGCTATGACGCACAATTGAACGCAATCAAGAGTCTGGTGGCAGAAGATCCGGGTCGCGTGGCCCAGGTCGTGAAAGAGTGGATTAACGCAGATGAGTGATAACCGAGCCGCTGTCGCCAAACTGTCCCGGGTTGATAAAGCCGCTATCCTGCTGCTGTCCCTGGGGTCTACGGATGCCGCGCAAGTGCTGCGCCACATGGGGCCCAAAGAGGTTCAGCGTGTGGGCGTGGCCATGGCCCAGATGGGTAACGTGCACCGCGAGCAGGTCGAACAGGTCATGAGTGAGTTCGTCGACATCGTCGGCGACCAGACCAGCCTGGGCGTCGGCTCCGATGACTACGTGCGCAAAATGCTCACCCAGGCGTTGGGCGAAGATAAGGCCAACGGCCTGATCGACCGGATCCTGCTGGGCGGCAACACCAGCGGCCTCGACAGCCTGAAGTGGATGGAGCCGCGCGCCGTTGCCGACGTGATCCGTTACGAGCACCCGCAGATCCAGGCAATCGTGGTGGCGTACCTCGACCCGGACCAGGCCGGTGAAGTGCTGGGCAACTTCGACCACAAGGTCCGGTTGGACATCATCCTGCGAGTGTCCTCGTTGAACACCGTGCAGCCGGCGGCCCTGAAAGAACTCAACCAGATTCTCGAGAAGCAGTTCTCCGGCAACTCGAATGCCTCGCGCACCACCCTGGGTGGCATCAAGCGCGCGGCCGACATCATGAACTTCCTCGACAGCTCGATCGAAGGTCAGCTGATGGACTCGATCCGCGAAGTCGACGAAGACCTGTCCGGTCAGATCGAAGACCTCATGTTCGTGTTCAACAACCTGTCCGATGTCGACGACCGCGGCATTCAGGCGTTGCTGCGCGAAGTGTCCTCCGACGTGCTGGTACTGGCGCTCAAGGGTTCGGACGAAGGCGTCAAAGAGAAGATCTTCAAGAACATGTCCAAACGGGCGGCCGAACTGTTGCGCGACGACCTCGAGGCCAAAGGCCCGGTGCGCGTCAGCGACGTGGAAACCGCGCAGAAAGAAATCCTCACCATTGCCCGCCGTATGGCCGAAGCCGGAGAAATCGTTCTCGGCGGGAAGGGCGGCGAAGAGATGATCTAAGGTCACTATGTCGTCCAAACATGATGAGTCCAATACCGACCTGATCCGTGCCAAGGACGTCGGTGGTTTCGACATCTGGTCGCTGCCCAGTTTCGACCCGTTTGTGCCGGAACCCGAGCCGGAGCCAGAGCCCGAACCGCCGGAAATGGAAGAAGTGCCGCTGGAAGAAGTCCAGCCACTGACGCTCGAAGAGCTCGAAAGCATTCGCCAGGAAGCCTACAACGAAGGCTTCGCCGTTGGCGAGAAAGAAGGTTTCCACAGCACCACGCTCAAGGTCCGTCAGGAAGCCGAAGTGGCCCTGACGGCCAAGATCGCTGGCCTGGAACAGCTGATGGCCAACCTGTTCGAGCCGATTGCCGAGCAGGACACCCAGATCGAAAAGTCGCTGGTCGACCTCGTGCAGCACATCACCAAACAAGTGATTCAGCGCGAACTGGCCATCGACTCGACGCAGATCGAACACGTCATGCGTGAAGCGCTCAAGCTCTTGCCGCTGGGCGTGGGCAACGTGCGGCTGTACGTCAACCCGCAGGATTTCGAACAGGTCAAAGCCCTGCGCGAGCGCCATGAGGAAACCTGGCGCATCGTCGAGGACGAGTCCTTGTTGCCGGGCGGTTGCCGGGTCGAGACCGAGCACAGTCGCATCGACGCCACCATCGAAACCCGTATTACCCAAGTCATGGCCAAGCTGTTCGATCAATTGCACGATCAGGCGCTACACCCGGCCGCGCCGGACCTGAGCCTGGAGCTGCCGATCGACGAAAAGCCTGCGGTCGCTCCGGTCGGGCCGGCGTTGGATGATCCCGATGCGCCTTGATCGCACCAGCTTCGCCAAGCGCCTCGGTAGCTATGCTGAGGCCACTGCGCTTGCCGGCGCGCCAATCCTCGAAGGCCGCCTGTTGCGCATGGTCGGCCTGACCCTCGAAGCCGAAGGCTTACGCGCCGCCATGGGCAGCCGTTGCATGGTCATCAATGACGACAGCTATCACCCGGTGCAGGTCGAAGCCGAGGTCATGGGCTTCTCTGGCAGCAAGGTTTTTCTGATGCCGGTCGGCAGCGTCGCCGGCATCGCCCCTGGTGCCCGCGTGGTTCCCTTGGCCGATACCGGTCGTCTGCCCATGGGGATGAGCATGCTCGGGCGGGTGCTCGATGGCGCCGGCCGTGCGCTGGATGGCAAGGGCGGGATGAAGGCTGAAGACTGGGTGCCGATGGACGGCCCGACCATCAACCCGCTCAAGCGCGAGCCGATCAGCGAGCCGCTGGACGTGGGCATTCGCTGCATCAACGGTTTGTTGACAGTCGGTCGCGGTCAGCGACTCGGGCTGTTCGCCGGTACCGGCGTGGGCAAGAGTGTGCTGCTGGGCATGATGACCCGCTTTACCGAGGCCGACATTATCGTCGTCGGACTGATCGGTGAGCGGGGTCGGGAAGTTAAAGAATTCATCGAGCACATCCTCGGTGAAGAAGGGCTCAAGCGTTCGGTGGTGGTGGCGTCGCCGGCGGATGATGCGCCGCTGATGCGTCTGCGCGCGGCCATGTACTGCACGCGAATCGCCGAGTACTTCCGCGACAAGGGCAAGAATGTCCTGTTGCTGATGGATTCCCTGACCCGTTTCGCCCAGGCCCAGCGGGAAATCGCCCTGGCCATCGGCGAGCCGCCAGCGACCAAGGGCTATCCGCCGTCGGTGTTCGCCAAGTTGCCGAAACTGGTGGAGCGGGCCGGTAACGCCGAAAAGGGTGGCGGTTCGATCACTGCGTTTTACACCGTATTGTCCGAAGGCGACGATCAGCAAGACCCGATCGCCGACTCGGCGCGGGGCGTGCTCGACGGGCACATCGTGCTATCCCGGCGTCTGGCCGAGGAAGGGCATTACCCCGCCATCGATATCGAAGCGTCCATCAGTCGGGTGATGCCGTCGGTGGTCGGCATCAAGCACATGAATCACGCGCAGATGTTCAAGCAATACTGGTCGCGCTATCAGCAGAGCCGCGACCTGATCAGCGTCGGCGCCTATGTGCCTGGCGGTGACCGGGAAACCGACACCGCGATCAATCTGCAACCGGCCATGACGATGTACCTGCGCCAGGGTTTGAACGACAACATCGGCATGGGCGCCAGCGAAAACCATCTCGCCTCGATCTTCGCCCCGGCGCCGGGCGGTTAACCGGCCATGGCCCAGAGCCGCGCGGCACGCCTTGCACCCGTGGTGGAAATGGCCGAGAAGGCCGAAAAAACCGCGGTCATGCGCCTGGGGCATTTCCAGGGCCAGGTCCGTCTGGCGGAAAGCAAACTTGCCGACCTGGAAAATTTCCGTCTGGAATACCAGGAGCAATGGATCGTGCGCGGCAGCAGCGGCGTGTCGGGTCAATGGTTGCTGGGTTATCAGGGCTTTCTCGCGCAACTGGGCACGGCCATTGATCAGCAGCGTCAGAGCCTGAACTGGCACCAAAACAATCTGAACAAGTCCCGGGAAGCCTGGCAGCAGGCATTTGCCCGGGTCGAAGGCTTGCGCAAACTGGTTCAGCGCTACAGGGATGAGGCGCGGCAACTGGAAGACAAGCGCGAGCAAAAGCTGCTGGATGAACTGTCCCAGCGGTTGCCGCGTCAGGATCCGTATTGAATCAGTTAGCCCGCGAAGGCGATTTCACAAGCCGTACAATTCTTCAGCCTTGCTCCAGCCCCCATCAGATGCTAAACCTTCTACACGTACGTTCGCCAATGACAAGGAAGCCGTGAAATGTCAGTCGTTACAGAAGTATCTCAGGATGGGAAAAAGCTGACGATTTCGATCGAGGGGCGATTCGATTTCGGTCGGCATCAGGAGTTTCGCGAGTCCTACGAGCGACTCAACAAAAAACCCGAGTCCATTGTGGTGGACCTGAAGAAAGCCACTTACCTCGATAGCTCGGCGCTGGGCATGCTGCTTCTGCTGCGTGATCACGCCGGTGGCGACAGTTCCGATATTCGCGTCGTCAACAGCAGTTCCGACGTGAAGAAAATCCTCGCTATCTCCAATTTCGACAAGCTGTTCGACATCAGTTGACTGTCATGCAGCCGCTCGAGCCGCTGACGATCCTGATCGCCGAAGACAGCGCGGCCGATCGCATGCTGCTGTCGACTATCGTCCGGCGCCAGGGTCATGAAGTGCTGACGGCCGCCAACGGCGCCGAGGCGGTCGAAGCCTTTCGCTCACAACGACCGCACCTGGTGCTGATGGACGCCATGATGCCGGTGATGGACGGTTTCGAGGCTGCGCAGCAGATCAAGGCGCTGGCCGGCGAAACTCTGGTGCCGATCATCTTTTTGACGTCGCTGACCGAAAGTGAAGCGCTGGCCCGTTGTCTGGAAGCCGGGGGCGACGATTTTCTGGCAAAGCCATACAACCAAGTGATCCTTGCCGCCAAGGTCAAGGCAATGGACCGCTTGCGACGTTTGCAAGCCACGGTGCTGGAGCAGCGCGACCTGATCGCCAGGCACCACGATTACCTGCTCAACGAACAACGGGTGGCCAAAGCCGTGTTCGACAAAGTCGCCCACTCGGGTTGTCTGAACGCCCCGAACATCCGTTACCTGCAATCGCCCTATGCGCTGTTCAACGGCGATCTGTTGCTGGCCGCGTTCACCCCGGCCGGCGACATGCACGTGTTGCTCGGTGATTTCACCGGTCATGGTTTGCCGGCAGCTGTCGGCGCCATGCCCTTGGCTGAAGTCTTTTACGGCATGACCGCCAAGGGTTATGGCCTGTCCGAAACCCTGCGCGAGATGAACGCCAAGCTCAAACGTATCCTGCCGGTGGACATGTTCTGCTGTGCGACTCTTCTGTGCCTGAGCTTTCAGCGAGGCTCGGTGGAGGTCTGGAACGGCGGGATGCCGGACGGTTACTTGCACAGCACCGCCAGCGGCGAACGTATCGCTCTGACGGCACGGCACTTGCCGCTGGGCGTGCTGAGCCCGCAAACCTTCGATGACCGCACCGAGGTATTCCCGATGGCCGTCGGGGATCGGGTCTTTCTGTTGTCCGACGGGGTGATCGATACCTGCGATGCCAATGAACAATTGTTTGGCGTAGAGCGATTGGAGCAGGTGTTTGCAGCCAATCGCCAGCCTGATGCGCTGTTCGAAGAAATCGAACAGGCCCTGCGGGATTTTCGCGGTGAGGCCCGCGATGACGTGAGCATGGTCGAGGTCAGGTTGCTGGAGGCTGCGCAGCTGAGTCCGCCCGCGCCGGTGTACTCCGACAGCGGTCAATCCAGCCCGCTGGACTGGTCGGTGAGTTTCGAGTTCCGCGCCGCCACCCTCAAACGCTTCAATCCGCTGCCGTACTTGTTGCAATTGCTGCTTGAGGTGCATGGCCTGCGGGCTCAGAGTGGCGCACTCTACAGTGTGCTGGCAGAGCTTTATTCCAATGCCCTGGAGCATGGCGTGCTGGGCCTGGATTCGAGTCTGAAACGGGATGCTTCGGGTTTTGCGCGCTATTATCAGCAGCGCAATACACGCCTTGACGAATTGCGGGACGGTTATGTGCGGGTACATTTGCAGGTGACACCAACAGGTGAGGGCGGTTGCCTGACAGTTCGGGTCGAAGACAGCGGCAAGGGTTTCGATGTGGCGCGGGTGATGGAGCGTCCTGTCGATGATGTCCGTCTGTCGGGACGTGGCGTCAGTTTGATCCGTCAGTTGAGCGATCGTGCGAGCTGGTCCGATAATGGTCGAAGTGCTCGCGTGGAGTTTTTCTGGGAGGCTCTGGCATAATCCCAGGCGTTCTTGATCAAGGAGTGAACAAGTGGCTGACACACATCTGGACCGTGACGTGCTGAGCGCGTTGCAGGAAGTTATGGAAGACGGGTATCCAGAATTGCTCGATACCTTCCTCAGCGATTCCGAAGAGCGCTTGAGCTTGCTGCGCCAGGTTGACGATGCCGATCGGTTAGGCGCCACGGCGCACAGTTTCAAGGGCAGCAGCAGCAACATGGGCGCCACCCGGCTGGCCGAGCTGTGCCATGAGCTGGAGCAGCGAGCCAAAGAAAAAAAACTCGAAGGCATTGAAGCGTTAGTCGGAGAAATTGACGGCGAATTCGCCATTGTCCGACCCCTCTACGAAGCGGAGCGCCAGCGCTCCCTGGCTGAATAAGGCAACCCTCCGGCGCTTTTGGCGACCAGCGAGTAAAGCTGGCTCGACCCTTGCAGTCAACTTGCTTAACTGTACCTACGATCCCAGTGCAGCGGAGACCGTTTTATGCCCGTTAACCCCAATATTCTTCTTCAGGCCGCCGCTACGGCCAAGACTCAAGCCGCATCCGCCAATACGCCGGCGCTGACGGCTGAGCCCGGGGACAAGGCGTCCAGCTTCGCTGAGGTCTACGCCAATCAAGCCCAGAACAAGCCTGTTGTGGTCGCTGATAAATCGGCCAGGCCGGCGACTGATAATGCGCCGCAAGGCACCGGCAAGCCGGACGTCAGCAGTGATAAAGCTGCCGCTCCGGAACCTGCGGTTGCCGATAGCGGCAATTCCTTGCCCGCCGATAAACCGGCGCCGACAGACGAGACGACGGCCAGCGATGACAAGCCGGAGACGACCGATACGCCGGTAGCTGATGCTCCACCGGTTGATCCGAGCGTTGATCCTGCCTTGATGCAGGCCGTTCAACCGTTGGCGGCCGTGCCGGTAGCGCAAGCTCCTGCGCCGGTTGTGACGAGCGGTGCGCCGCCGGTTGCCGCTGCTATCGTTACCGCGCCCGCGCAAGCCGCCACCGCCGACGGCGATTTCGATCCTGAAGCCGACCCACTCGATGCGCTGCCAGCAGTGCGTCTGGCCATGGAGCAAGGTGGTCACGTTTCCGCTTCTAGCCAGGCCCAGCCAAAAGCGTCCCAGGCCCCGGCTGATGGCGAACCGACCTCGGCGCAAAACTTTGCCGCGGGCATGGCGAGCATGCTCGATGTGCAAGCCGATCAGGACAGCACCAGCCAGGGCGGCGAGAAGGCCTTCAGTGGCTTGATTGATGACGGCCTCAAGGATCTCAAATCCGCCAGCAGTGATACCCGTGTCGATGATTTCGCCAACCGTCTGGCGGCACTGACCCAGGCGGCAACGCCGAAGACTGCCAATGCATTGCCGGTGAACCAGCCGATCGCCATGCATCAGAGCGGTTGGACTGAAGAGGTGGTCAATCGGGTCATGTACCTGTCCAGCGCCAATCTCAAGGCGGCCGATATCCAGTTGCAACCGGCCGAGCTGGGGCGCCTCGATATTCGGGTGAACATGGTGCCGGATCAGCAGACCCAGGTGACCTTCATGAGTGCCCACCCCAGCGTTCGCGAGGCGCTCGACGGGCAAATGCATCGCCTGCGTGACATGTTCGCGCAGCAGGGCATGGGTCAGGTTGACGTCAACGTTTCCGATCAGTCCCGGGGCTGGCAGGGGCAGGGTCAGGAGCAGGCTCAACAGGGGCAGGGAGGACGTACCAACGCCAGCGGCGGTCGCCTCGATTCTGTCGATGAAGAACTTCCCGCAACGGTCGCTGAAGTGGCCGCCAACACCACCAGCGTGATCGGCACCAGCGCGGTCGATTATTACGCTTGATTCACCACAAGATCCTGTGGGAGCGGGCTTGCCCGCGATGGGGGCCTGGCAGTCAATATTTTCATGATTGCCGACCGCTATCGCGGGCAAGCCCGCTCCCACAGTGATTTGTGGTGTTCTCCAGGCAGCATGCTTTCCATACCTTCTCCCGACACTTCTGGCATAACACTTGCTCTTGCCTTGCCGTGCGACTGTGAAACCCCGAATAGTGACGGATTATTGGCATGGCTAAGAGCGACGCAGCACCAGTGAAAGACCCCGCAACCAAAGGCAAAATAAAGCTGATCATTGTGATCGTCGTGGCCCTGCTGCTGGCGATCGGCTTGTCCGTGGGGGCGACCTGGTACTTCATGCACGGCGCCCAGAGCAAGCCTGCCGCTGCAGCTGAAACCGCTGTGGTCGGCAAACAGCCGGCGATCTTCGAACCCATGGCGCCGGCCTTCGTGGCCAACTACACCCAGAACGGCCGTCAGCGCTACATGCAGGTGAGCATCACCCTGCAGGGCCGCAATCAGGCCGATCTGGACGCGCTCAAAGTCCACATGCCGGTGATCCGCAATAACCTGGTGATGCTGTTTTCCGGTCAGGATTTTGCCACGCTGGCGAGTCCGGTCGGCCAGGAGATGTTGCGTCAGAAGGCCACGGCCAGCGTCCAGGAAGTGGCGCAGAAAGAGCTGGGCAAAGTGGTGATCGAACAGTTGCTTTTCACTAATTTCGTACTGCAGTAGGAACACGACATGGCCGTGCAGGACCTGCTGTCCCAGGATGAGATCGATGCGCTGTTGCATGGCGTCGATGATGGTCTGGTACAGACCGATAACGCTGCCGAACCCGGCAGTGTCAAAAGCTACGACCTGACCAGCCAGGATCGCATCGTCCGTGGACGCATGCCGACCCTGGAAATGATCAACGAGCGTTTCGCCCGCTACACCCGCATCAGCATGTTCAACATGCTGCGCCGCTCGGCGGACGTTGCCGTCGGTGGCGTGCAGGTGATGAAGTTCGGCGAATACGTGCACTCGTTGTACGTGCCGACCAGTCTCAACCTGGTCAAGATCAAACCGCTGCGCGGCACCGCGCTGTTCATCCTCGACGCCAAGCTGGTGTTCAAACTGGTGGACAACTTCTTCGGCGGCGACGGCCGCCACGCGAAGATCGAAGGGCGTGAATTCACCCCCACCGAGCTGCGTGTGGTGCGCATGGTGCTGGAGCAGGCCTTCGTCGATTTGAAGGAAGCCTGGCAGGCGATCATGGAAGTGAACTTCGAGTACATCAACTCGGAAGTGAACCCGGCCATGGCCAACATCGTCGGCCCGAGCGAAGCCGTTGTGGTGTCGACGTTCCACATCGAACTCGATGGTGGTGGCGGCGACCTGCACGTGACCATGCCGTACTCGATGATCGAGCCGGTGCGCGAAATGCTCGACGCCGGCTTCCAGTCGGACCTCGACGATCAGGATGAGCGCTGGATCAACGCCTTGCGCCAGGACGTGCTGGACGTTGATGTGCCGATCGGTGCCACCGTGGCCCGCCGACAGCTGCGCCTTCGCGACATCCTGCACATGCAGCCCGGGGATGTGATCCCGGTCGAGATGCCGGAAGAAATGATCATGCGCGCCAATGGCGTACCGGCCTTCAAGGTCAAGATGGGCTCGCACAAAGGCAACCTCGCGTTGCAGGTGATCGAGCCGATTGAGCGCCGCTGACCGGCGCTCCCCCCCTTTTAATTGACTGCTCTTGATTGAGCAGGTGCCCGCCGAGGACAAATGATGAACGACGATATGAACGCCCAGGACGACCAGGCACTGGCTGATGAGTGGGCTGCAGCCCTGGAAGAAACCGGTGACGCCGGGCAGGACGATATCGATGCCTTGCTGGCCGCCGATGCTGCCGGTTCGCCGTCCAATCGTCTGCCGATGGAAGAGTTCGGCAGCGTGCCTAGGAACAACGATCCGGTCACGCTGGATGGTCCGAACCTGGACGTGATCCTCGACATCCCGGTATCGATTTCCATGGAAGTCGGCAGCACCGATATCAACATTCGCAACCTGCTGCAACTCAACCAGGGTTCGGTGATCGAGCTCGATCGTCTGGCCGGCGAGCCGCTGGACGTACTGGTCAACGGCACGCTCATCGCCCACGGTGAAGTGGTGGTGGTCAACGAAAAGTTCGGCATCCGCCTGACCGATGTGATCAGCCCAAGCGAACGCATCAAGAAGTTGCGCTGAGTGAGCAAGGTGCTTGCGGGCCTGCTGGCCTTGCCATTCAGTGTGCTGGCGGCCGAGCCGGTGACGACCGCTGCGACAGTAGCCGCCGCGCCAGCCGTCAGCAGCGGTGTGGCCGGGCAATTGACGCAATTGGTGTTCGGCTTGCTGCTGGTGCTGGGGCTGATCTTCTTTCTTGCCTGGCTGCTGCGCCGGGTCCAGCAGGCCGGACCGGCGGGCAAGGGGCAGGTGATCGAGCTGATCGGTTCCCGCGCGCTTGGCCCTCGTGATCGTTTGATGCTGGTGCAGGTCGGCAACGAACAAATCCTGCTCGGCCTGAGTCCCGGCACCATCACTGCGTTGCATGTGCTCAAGGAGCCGGTGCAAGTACCAAGCGGGACTGAAAAAGCGACCCCCGAGTTTGCCCAGCGCCTGTTTGAGCTGTTGGGCAAGGATCAGAAGGATAAGAAGTAATGGCTGCGCTACGCATCGTCTTGACGCTGGCCTTGATGCTGGTCGCGCCGCTGGCGTTCGCCGCCGATCCGTTGTCGATCCCGGCAATTACTCTGGGCACCAACGCCGAAGGCGCTCAGGAGTACTCGGTCAGCCTGCAAATCCTGCTTATCATGACCGCGCTGAGCTTCATCCCGGCGTTCGTCATGCTGATGACCAGTTTCACCCGGATCATCATCGTGTTCTCGATCCTGCGTCAGGCCCTGGGCTTGCAGCAGACGCCGTCGAACCAGATCCTCACCGGCATGGCGCTGTTTCTCACCATGTTCATCATGGCGCCGGTGTTCGATCGCGTGAATCAGGATGCCTTGCAGCCGTATCTGGCGGAGAAACTCACCGCTCAGGATGCCGTGACCAAGGCACAGGTGCCGATCAAGGACTTCATGCTGGCCCAGACTCGCAGCAGCGATCTGGAGCTGTTCATGCGCTTGTCCAAGCGCACTGACATTGCTTCGCCTGATCAGGCGCCGCTGACGATTCTGGTGCCAGCGTTCGTGACTTCGGAGCTGAAGACCGCGTTCCAGATCGGCTTCATGATCTTCATCCCGTTCCTGATCATCGACCTGGTCGTGGCCAGTGTGCTGATGGCCATGGGTATGATGATGCTCTCGCCACTGATTATTTCCCTGCCGTTCAAGATCATGCTGTTCGTGCTGGTGGATGGCTGGGCGTTAATCATCGGCACGTTGGCCAGCAGCTTCGGCGGTGTTTCACCATGACGCCGGAAGTGGCCGTAGACATCTTTCGCGAAGCGCTGTGGTTGACCACCATGATGGTCGCCGTGCTGGTGATTCCGAGCTTGCTGGTGGGGCTGTTGGTGGCGATGTTCCAGGCAGCCACCCAGATCAACGAACAGACCCTGAGTTTCCTGCCGCGCCTGCTGGTGATGCTGGTGACGCTGATCGTTGCCGGCCCGTGGATGGTGCAGACTTTCATGGAATACATTCTGCAGCTGTACCACAGTATTCCTCAGGTCATCGGCTAAGCCATGTCGCTGCTTCAGCTGACCGATACCCAAATCAGCACCTGGGTGGCAACGTTCATGTTGCCGTTGTTTCGCATCGGTTCGTTGCTGATGGTCATGCCGATTTTCGGTACGACGCTGGTGCCCCAGCGCGTGCGCCTGTACTTCGCCCTGGCGATCACCTTCGTGATCGCTCCTGGCCTGCCGCCGATGCCGCCGGTCAACGCACTCGACCTGAGCGCACTGCTGCTGATCGCCGAGCAAATCATCATTGGCGCGGTGTTGGGTTTCTCCTTGCAGCTGTTCTTCCAGGCGTTCGTGGTCGCCGGGCAAATTGTCGCGATACAGATGGGTATGGGTTTCGCCTCGATGGTCGACCCTACGAACGGTGTGTCGGTGGCGGTGATCGGGCAGTTTTTCACCATGTTGGTGACGCTGTTGTTCCTGTCGATGAACGGCCACCTGGTGGTGTTCGAAGTCCTCACTGAAAGCTTCACCACGCTGCCAGTCGGTGGCGGGTTGATGGTCAATCATTTCTGGGAGCTGGCCGGCAAGCTCGGCTGGGTGCTGGGTGCGGCGCTGTTACTGGTGTTGCCGGCGATCACCGCGTTGCTGGTGGTCAACATTGCGTTTGGCGTGATGACCCGGGCGGCGCCGCAGCTGAACATCTTCTCGATCGGCTTCCCGCTGACCCTGGTGCTCGGCCTGTTCATCGTCTGGGTCGGCCTGGCGGACATTCTCAATCAGTATCAACCGCTGGCCTCCGAGGCTTTGCAGTTGTTACGCGAACTGGCACGGGCGCGCTGAGTCATGGCTGAGAGCGAAAGCGGTCAGGACAAAACAGAAGACCCCACGGAGAAACGCAAAAAGGACTCCCGTGAGAAGGGTGAGATTGCGCGCTCCAAAGAGCTCAATACCTTGGCGGTCATGCTCGCTGGTGCCGGTGCGCTGCTGATTTTCGGTGGCGCATTGGCGCAGGACATGATGGAGCTGATGCGGATGAACTTCACGCTGTCGCGGGAAGTGATTCTGGATCAGCGCAACATGGGTACCTTCTTGCTGCACTCGGGACAGATTGCCCTGTTGGCGATTCAGCCGGTGATGATCACGTTGTTGTTGGCGGCGTTGATCGGCCCGATCTCCCTCGGTGGCTGGCTGTTTGCGGCCGGCTCGATGGCACCCAAGTTCAGTCGCATGAATCCCGGCGCGGGCCTGAAACGGATGTTTTCGGCCAAGGCGCTGGTTGAACTGCTCAAGGCCCTGGCCAAGTTTTTCATCGTATTGTTCGTGGCGTTGGTGGTCTTGTCGTCGGACATTGATGACCTGCTGCGCATCGCCCACGAACCATTGGATATGGCGATCATTCACAGTTTGCAAGTGGTCGGCTGGAGTACTTTGTGGATGGCTTGCGGGCTGATCCTGATCGCGGCGGTGGACGTGCCGGTGCAGCTCTGGGAGAGCATGAAAAAGCTCAAGATGACCAAGCAGGAAGTGCGCGACGAGCACAAGGATCAAGAGGGTAAGCCAGAGGTCAAACAGCGTATTCGCCAGTTGCAGCGCGAGATGTCGCAGCGGCGGATGATGGCTGCGATCCCCGAGGCCGATGTGGTCATCACCAACCCGACCCACTACGCCGTGGCGCTCAAGTACGATCCGGAGAAGGGCGGGGCGCCGATGCTGATCGCCAAGGGAAGCGACTTCCTGGCCTTGAAGATCCGCGAAATCGCTGTGGCCAATGAAGTGTTGTTGCTGGAGTCGCCCGCCCTGGCGCGTTCGATCTACTACTCCACGGAGCTGGAGCAGGAAATTCCCGGCGGGCTCTATCTGGCAGTCGCCCAGGTACTGGCTTACGTCTACCAGATCCGCCAGTACCGCGCCGGCAAGGGCAAACGTCCGGATCCGCTCCAGGATGATTTGCCGATTCCACCGGATTTGCGTCGCGATTCCTGATTGTTGTGTTGGCAATGCTGGCCTCTTCGCGGGCAAGCCTCGCTCCAGTCTCGTGTCGTTCGCATATATCGCGACCGACTCAAAACTTGTAGGGGCGAGGCTTGCCCGCGAAGGCGTCGGTTCAGGCAATACAAATCTCCGAAACAGACCTCTATTTCAAACCCCCGCAAAAGTTGGAAGGCTTCTTGCAATAGCCGCCCTACGCCTGCTTCAGGCGTCAAAAGTTTGCTTTAAAGGAACGGGGAAAACCGGTGGATCGCTCTCAGTTAATCAACACTGCACGCACAAACGTTGCCGACCTCAGTAGGGGCAATCTGGGTGTGCCGCTGTTGCTGCTGGTCATGCTGGCCATGATGATGTTGCCGGTGCCGCCGTTCCTGCTGGACGTGTTTTTCACCTTCAACATTGCCTTGTCCATCGTCGTGTTGCTGGTCTGCGTATACGCTCTGCGGCCGCTGGATTTTGCGGTGTTCCCGACCATTTTGCTGGTGGCGACGTTGTTGCGGCTGGCGTTGAACGTGGCTTCCACACGGGTGGTGATGCTCCACGGCCAGGATGGCCATGCCGCCGCCGGTAAGGTGATCCAGGCCTTCGGTGAAGTGGTGATCGGCGGTAACTACGTGGTTGGTATCGTGGTCTTTGCGATTCTGATGATCATCAACTTCGTCGTGGTGACCAAGGGTGCCGGGCGGATTTCCGAGGTGAGCGCGCGTTTCACCCTCGATGCGATGCCCGGTAAACAGATGGCGATCGATGCCGACTTGAACGCCGGCCTGATCGATCAGAACCAGGCGAAACTGCGCCGGATGGAAGTGGCCCAGGAAGCCGAGTTCTATGGCTCGATGGACGGTGCCAGCAAGTTCGTTCGCGGTGACGCCATCGCCGGCCTGCTGATTCTGTTCATCAACCTGATCGGCGGCATGGCGGTCGGGATTTTCCAGCATGGCATGACCTTTGGCGATGCCGGTCGGGTGTATGCCTTGTTGACCATCGGTGACGGTTTGGTGGCGCAATTGCCATCACTGCTGTTGTCGACGGCCGCTGCGATCATGGTGACTCGTGCTTCCGGTTCGGAAGACATGGGCAAGCAGATCAATCGTCAGATGTTCGCCTCGCCGAAAGCCTTGGCCGTGGCTGCTGGCTTGATGGCGGTGATGGGCCTGGTGCCGGGCATGCCGCATTTTTCCTTTCTGAGCATGGCAGCCCTGGCGGCCGGCGGCGCTTACCTGTTCTGGAAGAAGCAGAACGCCGTCAAGGTGCAGGCCCTGCAAGAGGTCAAGCGTCAGCAGGAACTGCTGCCATCGCCGGCCCGCGCCCAGGAAACCAAGGAGCTTGGCTGGGATGACGTGACCCCGATCGACATGATCGGCCTGGAAGTCGGCTACCGCCTGATCCCGCTGGTGGATCGCAATCAGGGTGGTCAGTTGCTGGCGCGGATCAAGGGTGTGCGTAAAAAGCTCTCCCAGGATCTGGGTTTCCTGATGCCGACGGTGCATATCCGTGACAACCTCGACCTGGCGCCAAGCGCCTATCGCCTGACCCTGATGGGCGTGATTCTGGCCGACGCCGAGATTTACCCGGACCGCGAACTGGCGATCAACCCGGGGCAGGTCTACGGCACGCTCAATGGCATTACCGCCAAAGATCCGGCTTTTGGTCTGGAGGCGGTCTGGATTGAAATCAGCCAGCGCGCCCAGGCGCAATCCCTGGGCTACACCGTGGTCGATGCCAGTACGGTAGTGGCGACCCACTTGAACCAGATTTTGTACAAGCACTCCAGCGAGCTGATTGGCCACGAAGAAGTCCAGCAACTCATGCAATTGCTGGCCAAAAGCTCACCGAAACTGGCCGAAGAGCTGGTGCCGGGGGTGGTTTCGCTGTCGCAGCTGCTCAAGGTCTTGCAGGCATTGCTGGCTGAACAGGTGCCGGTACGGGACATTCGCAGCATCGCCGAAGCCATCGCGAACAACGCCGCCAAGAGTCAAGATACTGCCGCTTTGGTGGCCGCGGTGCGCGTCGGCGTATCCCGTGCAATCGTTCAAAGCATTGTAGGCACTGAGTCGGAGCTGCCTGTGATCACCTTGGAGCCAAGGTTGGAACAAATATTGCTCAATAGTCTTCAGAAGGCAGGACAAGGCTCGGAAGAGGGCGTTCTGCTGGAGCCAAGCATGGCAGAGAAACTGCAACGTTCGTTGATCGAAGCGGCGCAGCGTCAGGAAATGCAAGGTCAACCGGTGATTCTGCTGGTGGCCGGTCCGGTTCGCGCGATGCTCTCGCGATTCGGCCGACTGGCAGTCCCGGGTTTGCATGTGTTGGCTTACCAGGAAATCCCTGACAACAAGCAAGTGACCATCGTTGCGACAGTAGGGCCCAACGGCTGAGGTAGTGGTTTATGCAAGTTAAGCGTTTTTTCGCCGCCGATATGCGTCAGGCCATGAAACTGGTTCGTGATGAGCTGGGCGCCGATGCCGCCATTATTGGCAACCGCCGGATCGCCGGCGGTGTCGAGCTGACGGCTGCCCTGGATTACAAACTGTCGGCGTTGGCCCCGCGTGTTCCGAACATGGAACTCGAGGACGAGCTGCGCAAGACCCAGTCGCGAATCGTCACCGCCCAGGCTGAACTGAGCCTGCGTGGCGATGGCGAGAGCGACAAGAGCACCAATCGCCAGTTGTTCGCCGGCCTGCCGTTGACCGCCGCCGAACCGCTGGTCGAACCGACCTACGCCGAACCTCGTCGTGCAGCCCCGGTCCCTGCGCCAGTCTCCGGTGGCGTCGACCCGCGTGCATTCGATTCGATGCGTTTCGAGCTCAACAGCCTGCGTGAGCTGATGGAAGTTCAACTCGGCTCGCTGGCCTGGAATCAGCTGCAAGGCAGTCGTCCGGCTCAGGCCAACCTCTGGCGTCGCCTGCAACGCATCGGCCTGTCCGGCCCGTTGTCGCGCGATCTGCTGGCGCTGATTACCGATATTGAAGAACCCCGCCAGGCCTGGCGCATGTTGCTCGCGCACCTGGCGCGGATGATCGCGACTCCGGAAGTCGAGCCGCTGGAAGAGGGCGGCGTGATTGCAATGGTCGGCCCGGCCGGCATGGGCAAGACCACCACGCTGGCCAAGCTTGCCGCTCGTTACGTGCTCAAGTACGGCGCGCAGAACATCGCGCTGGTGAGCATGGACAGCTATCGCATCGGTGCTCAGGAACAGCTCAAGACTCTGGGCCGCATCCTCAACGTGTCGGTCACCCATGTCGATCCGGGCCAATCCCTGGTCCAGGCGTTGGAGCCCTTGCTGCGCAAACGCGTGGTGCTGATCGATACCGCCGGCCTGCAGGCCAGCGATCCGGCACTGCGCATGCAGCTCGAAAGCCTGGCCGGACGTGGCATCAAATCAAAAAATTATCTGGTCTTGGCAACCACTAGCCAGAAACAGGTTCTAACCGCCGCTTACCACAGTTACAAACGTTGCGGCCTTGCCGGCTGCATCCTGACTAAACTGGATGAAACGGCAAGCTTGGGCGAGGTGTTGAGCCTGGCCATCAGTCATGAACTGCCGGTGGCTTACCTGACCGATGGCCCGCGGATCCCGGATGATTTGCATCTGCCGCGTCGTCATCAGTTGGTCAGTCGCGCCGTTAGCGTGCAAATGCAGGAAGAACCCAGCGAAGAAGCCATGGCTGATATGTTCGCTGATATTTACCACAGCCCGACCAAGCAGGTTGGCTGAGGTATTAATGAACATTTTTTGTACCTACATCGATGGTCTGCCATGCATTGTTCAGTCGCTGAACGCGCAGCCAGTAATGTGGCCTCCGTCTATGCAAGACAAGGTAAAGAAATAACATGGGCAGCATGCATCCCGTACAGGTGATCGCGGTGACCGGCGGCAAAGGTGGCGTCGGGAAGACTAACGTGTCAGTGAACTTGTCCCTGGCTCTAGCTGAGCTCGGCCGGCGCGTCATGCTGTTGGACGCCGATCTGGGGCTGGCGAACGTCGACGTCCTGCTAGGACTGACACCCAAACGTACCCTGGCCGACGTGATCGAAGGCCGCTGCGAGCTGCGCGACGTGCTGTTGCAAGGGCCCGGCGGTATCCGCATCGTCCCGGCCGCGTCCGGCACCCAGAGCATGGTTCATCTGAGCCCGGCCCAACATGCCGGCCTGATCCAGGCCTTCAGCGATATCGGCGACAACCTCGACGTATTGGTGATCGACACCGCTGCGGGCATTGGTGACTCGGTAGTCAGTTTCGTCCGCGCCGCGCAGGAAGTCTTGCTGGTGGTGTGCGACGAGCCGACCTCGATCACCGACGCCTACGCGCTGATCAAACTGCTGAACCGCGACTACGGCATGAACCGTTTCCGCGTTCTGGCCAACATGGCGCAGAGCCCGCAGGAAGGCCGCAATCTGTTTGCCAAGTTGACCAAGGTCACGGATCGCTTCCTCGACGTCGCCTTACAATACGTCGGTGCGGTGCCTTACGACGAAAGCGTGCGCAAGGCTGTGCAGAAGCAGCGCGCCGTCTATGAAGCCTTTCCCCGTTCCAAGTGCGCCCTGGCGTTCAAGGCCATTGCGCAGAAGGTCGATACCTGGCCGCTGCCGGCCAACCCGCGTGGGCACCTGGAGTTTTTCGTCGAGCGCCTCGTGCAACAGACCGCAGGACCCGTCCTATGACAGCCAGTGGCTACAACCTCTACAAGAAGTCGGCACGTGACGCGCAGTACGAGCTGATCGAGCGTTACGCGCCACTGGTCAAACGCATTGCCTACCACTTGCTGGCGCGTTTGCCGGCCAGCGTCCAGGTCGAAGACCTGATCCAGGCCGGGATGATCGGCCTGCTTGAAGTATCAACCAAATACGACGCCAGCAAAGGCGCGAGTTTCGAGACGTACGCGGGCATTCGAATCCGCGGCGCGATGCTCGATGAAGTGCGCAAGGGGGACTGGGCGCCACGTTCGGTTCACCGCAATACCCGCATGGTCAGCGACGCGATTCGCTCGATTGAAGCTAAAACCGGCCGTGACGCTAAAGATCACGAAGTTGCGGCCGAACTCCAATTGAGTCTCGACGATTATTACGGGATTTTGAACGACACCTTGGGCAGCCGGTTATTCAGTTTCGACGATCTGTTGCAGGACGGCGAACACGAAGGGCTGCATGAGGATGGCGCCAGTGCTCATCTCGAGCCGTCACGCGATCTGGAAGATGAACGCTTCCAGGCGGCGCTGGCGGACGCGATTGCCAATTTGCCGGAGCGTGAGCGACTGGTGTTGGCGCTGTACTACGACGAAGAGTTGAATCTCAAGGAAATCGGCGAGGTCCTGGGGGTCAGCGAATCGCGGGTCAGCCAGTTACACAGCCAGTGCGCGGCCCGTTTGCGGGGGCGTTTGGGGGAGTGGCGAGCGCGCTGAAGGCAGTGTGGGGACACTGCGAATGGAGCTGGTGTGGTGTTGAACTGCGCCGGTCTCGATCTGTTGTGCTCCAGACAGTCATTGAGTGCTTTGCCGGATTGATTGAAATGGCGCGTCCAGGTGCTGGGCGCGTTTAAGACTGCTTGGAGGTCGAATTGGACAAGAACATGAAAATCCTCATCGTTGATGACTTCTCAACGATGCGGCGGATCATAAAAAACCTGTTGCGTGACCTTGGGTTCACCAACACGGTCGAGGCTGATGATGGCATCACTGCCATTCCGGTTCTCAACAGCGGGAGCATCGACTTTCTGGTAACGGACTGGAACATGCCTGGCATGACCGGTATCGATCTGCTGCGTCACGTGCGCGCCGATGAAAAGCTCAAGCACCTGCCGGTGCTGATGGTGACCGCTGAAGCCAAGCGCGAGCAAATCATCGAAGCGGCCCAGGCCGGTGTTAACGGCTATGTGGTCAAACCCTTCACAGCCCAGGCGTTGAAAGAAAAAATCGAGAAGATTTTCGAACGCATCGGTTGATGTACTGCGCCACGGGGGAGCTATGGAGCATAAAGAATCTTCACAGGGCGATTTCGAGTCGACCCTGAAAAAACACGCGGTCGAACTGGTCGATAGCCTTGAAAAAGGCAGGTTCGGCGACGCTGTGCAACTGATCCATGAGCTCAACCAGACCCGTGACCGCGGCCTGTACCAGGAAGTTGGCAAGCTCACCCGCGAGCTGCATAGCGCGATCGTCAATTTCCAGATTGACCCGCACATGCCGCAAGCCGAGGAAGTGTCTCAGATCACGGATGCCACCGAGCGCCTGGGTTATGTGGTCAAGCTGACCGAGGCCGCGGCCAACCGCACCATGGACCTGGTGGAAAACGCCACGCCGCTGATCAACAGCCTGAGCGACGAAGCTCAGGCACTGAGCACGGATTGGGGACGGTTCATGCGTCGCGAAGTCGGGGCTGAAGAGTTCCGCGAACTGGCCCGGCGGGTCGACGGTTTCCTGACACGCAGCAGCGAAGACAACCGCGTCGTGTCGAGCAACCTCAACGACATTCTGCTGGCCCAGGATTACCAGGACCTCACCGGTCAGGTGATCAAGCGCGTGACCCAATTGGTCACCGAAGTTGAAAGCAATCTGCTCAAGCTCGTGCTCATGGCCAGTCAGGTAGACCGCTTTGCGGGTATCGAACATGACCGTGAAGCGATGCTGGCTGAAAAAGATCCACAAAAACATCTCTCGCAGGGTGAAGGTCCGCAGATTCATGCCGATAAAAGAGAAGATGTTGTGTCCGGTCAGGACGATGTGGACGATTTGCTATCCAGTCTTGGATTTTAGTTTTCTGGGTTTTTAGACCTGTAGGAGCACCCCCTTAATGAGCTTCGGCGCCGATGAAGAGATCCTTCAGGATTTCCTGGTTGAGGCCGGCGAGATTCTAGAGCAACTATCCGAACAGCTGGTCGAGCTGGAAAGCCGACCGGATGATGCGGACTTGCTCAATGCAATTTTTCGCGGTTTTCACACTGTAAAAGGGGGCGCCGGCTTCCTCCAGCTCAACGAGCTGGTGGAGTGCTGTCACATCGCCGAGAACGTGTTCGACATCCTGCGCAAGGGTGAACGACGCGTCGACTCGGAACTGATGGACGTGGTTCTCGAAGCACTGGACGCGGTGAACAGCATGTTCAGCGAAGTCCGCGAGCGCAGCCCGATCACGGCTGCCACGCCTGAATTGCTGGCTGCTCTTGCCCGTCTGGCCGAGCCGCAAACTGCCGACGAAGCGGCGCCTGTTGCTGAAGCGGTGCAAGAGCCTGCCGCTGAAAGCGATTCAGGCGACATTACCGATAACGAATTCGAACAACTGCTGGACTCGCTGAACGCCGTCAAGGCCCAGGCCGAAGCTCCCGCGGTTGCTCCGCTGCCTGCCACCGATGCGGCTGCCAGCGACGAAATCACCGATGCCGAGTTCGAGTCGTTGCTCGATCAATTGCACGGCAAAGGCCAGTTCGCCGCCGATGCCGTGGTCGCAGCGCCTACCACACCGGCTGCCCCGAAAGCGGCAGGCGACAGCTCCGACATCACCGACGACGAGTTCGAGGCACTGCTCGATCAGTTGCACGGCAAAGGCAACTTTGCCGTCGATGCATTGGAGTCGGCGATTGCTTCGGCTCCGACCCCGGCTGCGCCAACCGCTAAAGCGGCCGGCGACGATCTGATCTCCGATCATGAGTTCGAATCGCTGCTCGACGAATTGCATGGCAAAGGCAAGTTCACCGAGGTTGGCACTGGCGCAGTGATTTCTGCTCCTGTCGCCAAGGCGCCAGCACCGGCTGCGAAACCTGTGGCCAAAGCGCCCGAGCCAAAAGTCGAATCGGCGAAACCGGCCGCCGCTGCTGCACCGGCTCCTGCCCGTGCCCCGGCCGCGCCGCCACCAGAAAAACCGGCCAGCGAAGCCGAGACCACCGTGCGGGTCGATACCGCGCGTCTCGACGAAATCATGAACATGGTCGGCGAGTTGGTACTGGTGCGTAACCGTCTGGTCCGTCTGGGCCTCAACAGCGGTGATGAAGCCATGTCCAAGGCCGTGTCGAACCTCGACGTGGTCACGGCCGACCTGCAGACCGCGGTCATGAAGACTCGGATGCAACCGATCAAGAAAGTCTTCGGGCGCTTCCCGCGTCTGGTTCGCGACCTGGCTCGCCAGCTCAAGAAAGAGATCAACCTGGAGTTGGTCGGCGAAGAAACCGACCTCGACAAGAACCTCGTCGAGGCCCTGGCCGACCCGCTGGTCCACTTGGTGCGCAACTCGGTCGACCACGGTATCGAAGAGCCGGCTGATCGCGAAGCGATGGGCAAGCCCCGCAGCGGCAAGGTGATCCTGTCCGCTGAACAGGAAGGCGACCACATCCTGCTGTCCATCTCCGATGACGGCAAGGGTATGGACGCCGATGTTCTGCGCGGTATCGCCGTGAAGAAAGGCCTGATGGACAAGGATGCGGCGGACCGTCTCAGCGAGTCCGATTGCTTCAACCTGATCTTCGCTCCGGGTTTCTCGACCAAGACCGAGATTTCCGACGTGTCCGGTCGTGGCGTGGGCATGGACGTGGTGAAAACCAAGATCGCCCAGCTCAACGGCACCATCAATATCTACTCGACCAAGGGCAAAGGCTCGAAGATCGTCATCAAGGTCCCGTTGACCCTGGCGATCATGCCGACGCTGATGGTCATGCTCGGCAACCAGGCGTTCGCGTTCCCGCTGGTGAACGTCAACGAGATCTTCCACCTCGACCTGTCACGCACCAACGTGGTGGACGGCCAGGAAGTGGTGATCGTGCGGGACAAGGCGCTGCCTCTGTTCTACCTCAAACGCTGGCTGGTCAGCTCCGCCGCTCACGAAGAGCAGCGCGAGGGCCATGTGGTGATCCTTTCGGTGGGCACCCAGCGGATCGGCTTCGTCGTCGATCAGTTGGTGGGCCAGGAAGAAGTGGTCATCAAGCCATTGGGCAAAATGCTTCAGGGAACCCCGGGCATGTCCGGCGCCACCATCACCGGTGACGGCCGCATTGCGCTGATTCTCGATGTTCCGAGCATGCTCAAGCGTTACGCCGCACGGCGTATTTGATTCTGGGGGAGCGGGGCGACTGAGCCTCGCCCCGTCTAACGGAGTGTTTATGGCAGTCAAAGTCCTGGTGGTGGACGATTCGGGGTTTTTCCGCCGCCGCGTCTCGGAAATTCTTTCAGCGGATTCGAATATCCAGGTCGTCGGTACGGCGACCAACGGCAAAGAGGCGATTGATCAGGCACTGGCCCTCAAGCCAGACGTGATCACCATGGACTACGAGATGCCGATGATGGATGGCATCACGGCAGTGCGGCACATCATGCAGCGCTGCCCGACCCCGGTATTGATGTTCTCCTCGCTGACTCACGAAGGCGCGCGGGTTACCCTCGATGCGCTGGACGCCGGCGCGGTGGACTTCCTGCCAAAGAACTTCGAAGACATCTCCCGTAACCCGGAGAAGGTCAAGCAACTGCTGTGCGAGAAGATTCTCAGCATCTCGCGCAGTAATCGTCGCGCCAGTACTTACAGCACCCCGGCCCCGGTGGCTGCGCCAGCCTCGACGCCTGCGCCTTCGAGCGTCAGCAACTACGGCAGCAGCGCGCCTGCGCGTCCGGCACCGGCACCGATTCCGGCTCGCACCCATGCAGCGACGCCGTCGTCTCCGGCACCGAAACGCAAAGCCTACAAACTGGTCGCCATCGGCACCTCCACCGGTGGCCCGGTTGCCCTGCAACGGGTGCTGACGCAGTTGCCGGCCAATTTCCCGGCCCCGATCGTGTTGATCCAACACATGCCTGCAGCCTTCACCAAAGCTTTCGCCGAGCGTCTGGACAAGCTGTGCCGCATCAGCGTCAAGGAAGCCGAGGATGGCGACATCCTGCGTCCGGGCCTGGCGCTGCTGGCTCCGGGTGGCAAGCAAATGATGATCGACGGCCGTGGCGCGGTGAAAATCCTGCCGGGCGACGAACGTCTGAACTACAAACCGTGCGTGGACATCACCTTCGGTTCCGCGGCCAAGTCCTACGGCGACAAAGTTCTGGCGGTGGTACTGACCGGCATGGGCGCCGACGGTCGCGAAGGCGCGCGTCTGCTCAAGCAAGGCGGCAGTGCGATCTGGGCTCAGGATGAAGCCAGCTGCGTGATCTACGGCATGCCAATGGCGATCGTCAAAGCCGAGCTCGCGGACGCGGTGTACAGCCTGGACGATATCGGCAAGCATCTGGTTGAGGCTTGCCTCTGATGGATGTACTAAGCCTTATCGGGATCATCATGGCGTTCGTCGCCATCATCGGCGGCAACTACCTTGAAGGCGGTCACCTCGGCGCACTGGCCAACGGTCCGGCTGCGTTGATTGTCATTGGCGGCACCGTCGGTGCGGCGCTGCTGCAATCGCCGATGAGCGCTTTCAAGCGCGCGATGCAGATTCTGGGCTGGATCCTGTTTCCACCGCGCGTGGACCTGGCCGGCGGTATCGATCGCGTAGTGAACTGGAGCCTGACCGCCCGTAAGGAAGGTTTGCTCGGACTGGAAGGGGTGGCCGACGCCGAACCCGACAGCTACTCACGCAAAGGCCTGCAATTGCTGGTGGACGGCGCCGAGCCGGAAGCCATTCGCAGCATTCTGGAAGTGGATTTCTACACCCAGGAAAGCCGCGACATCGAAGCCGCGAAAGTCTTTGAAAGCATGGGCGGCTACGCGCCGACCATCGGCATCATCGGTGCGGTGATGGGCCTGATCCACGTCATGGGCAACCTGGCCGATCCGTCGCAACTGGGTAGCGGCATTGCCGTCGCCTTCGTCGCCACCATCTACGGCGTGGCCAGTGCCAACCTGGTGCTGCTGCCGATTGCCGCCAAGCTCAAGTCCATCGCGTTGCGCCAGTCGCGTTATCGCGAGATGTTGCTGGAAGGAATTCTGTCGATCGCCGAAGGTGAAAACCCTCGCTCTATCGAGTTGAAGCTTCAGGGCTTCATGGATTGATGGGGGAAATGGGCCATGGCACGTCGCAGGCAACCTGAAGAACACGTAAACCATGAACGCTGGCTGGTTTCCTATGCCGACTTCATTACGTTGCTGTTCGCTTTCTTCGTGGTGATGTACTCGATTTCTTCGATCAACGAAGGCAAGTACAAGATCATTTCCGAGGCGTTGATCGGGGTGTTTACCGATTCCGATCGCGCCCTCAAGCCGATTCCTATCGGCGAAGAGCGACCGAAGACCGTGACCCCGGCCAAGCCGCTGGTCAAGGACAGCGAACAGATCGACGCCGGCATCGCTCAGGCTGCCAACGATCCGCTCAAGAGCATTGCCGATGACATCAGCGCGGCGTTCGGCGACTTGATCAGCTCCAACCAGATGACCGTGCGCGGCAATGAGTTGTGGGTCGAGATCGAGCTCAATTCCAGCCTGTTGTTCGGCAGCGGCGACGCCATGCCCAGCGACATCGCCTTCAACATCATCGACAAGGTCGCCGCGATCCTCAGGCCGTTCGATAACCCGATCCACGTCGAAGGCTTCACCGACGATCAGCCGATCCGCACTGCGCAATACCCGACCAACTGGGAGCTGTCCTCGGCGCGTTCGGCGAGCATCGTGCGCATGCTGGCGATGCAGGGTGTGAACCCCGGTCGTCTGGCGTCGGTGGGTTACGGTGAGTTCCAGCCGGTGGCCAATAACGCCACTGCCGAAGGCCGGGCGCGTAACCGTCGGGTGGTGCTGGTGGTTTCACGAAATCTCGATGTACGCCGCAGCCTCACCGGTACCGGAACGGCTCATGCACAACCGGATGCTGCGTTGAAGCGGGCTGGCACACAAACTGCACCGGCTCCGGTCAAGTCGCCGGGACGAGAGAGCGCCGTCAATTCTCCGTCACCCGCATTAATACGTTGAGCTATTTCTCGGTCGACCTTTTCGACCGGGAGGAACAATCCGAATGAGAGTCTGGGCAGTCGCCAATCAAAAGGGTGGTGTCGGTAAAACCACTTCCTCCATCGCTTTAGCCGGTTTGCTGGCTGAGGCGGGCAAGCGCGTGGTTGTGGTCGATCTCGACCCCCACGGCTCCATGACCAGCTACTTCGGTTACGACCCCGACAGCCTGGAACACAGCAGCTACGACCTGTTTTTGCACAAGGGCAGCGTGCCGCAAGGCTTGCCCGGTCAGTTGCTGATGCCCACCAGTGACGAACGCATTTCCCTGTTGCCATCGAGCACCGCGCTGGCAACCCTTGAGCGCCAGTCGCCGGGGCAGAGTGGTTTGGGCCTGGTGATCGCCAAGAGCCTGGCGCAGTTGTGGCAGGACTTCGATTACGCTGTGATCGACAGCCCGCCTTTGCTCGGCGTGCTGATGGTCAATGCATTGGCGGCCAGCCAGCAGTTGGTGATTCCGGTGCAGACCGAGCATCTGGCCGTCAAAGGCCTGGAGCGCATGGTCAACACCTTGGCGATGATCAACCGCTCACGCAAAGTGGCGTTGCCGTTCACCATCATTCCAACCCTGTTCGACCGCCGCACCCAGGCGTCCCTCGGCACCCTTCGGGTGTTGCGCGACAAATACCCGGAGGAAATCTGGCAGGGCTACATTCCAATCGACACGCGCCTGCGCGATGCGAGCCGGGCCGGGCTGACGCCTTCGCAATTCGACGGCAAGAGCCGCGGCGTTCTGGCGTATCGCGCATTGCTCAAGCATTTGCTGGCGGCACAACTCGTTCCGCAGGTGGCCTGAGATGAATCGGCCGGTGAAAACCACTTCGCGTCCGCAATTGGCGCTCCAGTCTTATCTGGACAACCTGCTGATGGAGGCGACTGAAGAGTTGCCGCTGGAAGTCGAAGCGGTGGCTGCAGTCATTGAGGTCGTTGAAACGATCGAGGTCGAAGCGGCACTGGACGAGTTCCAGGCCGCAGTGCTTGAAGAGCAGGCGCGTGATGCGCAGAAGTCTGTTGTGGCCGCTGCGCCCGTCGCAGCGCCATTGGTTGCTCCGGTCGCAAAAGTTCCGGTGGTGACCGAAGAAGCACCGGCACCGATTCTGGCGCCGGTGTCGACCCTCGCACCGTTGCTGCAAACCCTCGTGCCGCCGGTGGTCGAAGTCCATCTGCCGCCGAGCAATACGCCGCCGCCGGTGGAAACCGACGGTCGACCGTCGTGGGCTGCCGAGCCGTTCGAATGCCTGCTGTTCGATGTCGCCGGTTTGACCCTGGCGGTGCCGCTGGTGTGCCTGGGCTCGATCTACTCGCTGGCCGGTCACGAGCTGACGCCGCTGTTCGGTCAGCCGGAATGGTTCCTCGGGATCCTGCCGAGTCAGGCCGGCAATCTGAAAGTCCTGGATACTGCGCGCTGGGTCATGCCCGACCGCTACCGCGACGATTTCCGCCAGGGCCTGCAATACGTCATTTCGGTGCAGGGCTACGAGTGGGGGCTGGCGGTGCATCAGGTCAGCCGCTCATTGCGCCTGGACCCGAACGAAATCAAATGGAGAAGTCATCGAGGTCAGCGGCCATGGCTTGCCGGCACGGTGATTGAGCACATGTGTGCATTGCTGGACGTCTCCGCATTGGCCGAGTTGATCGCCAGTGGCGGGGCAAAGCACATGGGCGGCAGCAAGCCGCTACACAAATCGACATAGCAGCCGACATAACAATCATGCGACGGCATTGTTGAATGCCGCCACACAGAACACACGCCGCCAGAAGCGGTTTTTCGAGGGGTCAGGGTATGAGTAATCAAGCGACGAATGCAAAAGGTTCTGAAGATCCGATCCTGCAATGGGTAACCTTCAAGCTGGACAACGAAACCTACGGCATCAACGTGATGCGCGTTCAGGAAGTCCTGCGATACACCGAAATCGCCCCGGTCCCGGGTGCTCCGAGCTACGTGCTGGGCATCATCAACCTGCGCGGTAACGTGGTCACCGTAATCGACACCCGTCAGCGCTTCGGCCTGATGAATGCCGAGATCAGCGACAACACCCGCATCGTCATCATCGAAGCCGACAAGCAAGTGGTCGGGATCATGGTCGACAGCGTGGCTGAAGTGGTTTACCTGCGTCAGTCGGAAATCGAGACCGCGCCGAACGTCGGTAACGAAGAGTCCGCCAAGTTCATTCAAGGCGTGTGCAACAAGAACAACGAACTGCTGATTCTGGTCGAACTGGACAAGATGATGAGCGAAGAAGAATGGTCGGAACTGGAGAGTATCTGATTGATTCTTGAGGTGGCTGTGATTGTCCTGTTCGTCTTGTGGGCAGGCACGCTGGCGATGTTCCTGTCGTACATCCGCGCTCAGCGGCAGATCGCCGCGCAACAGGCCGAGGGCGATGCGCTGCGCGATCAGCGCATCAAGGACCTGGCCAAACGCGTCGACGACTACCAGAACGGCAACGTGCGCATGGGTGAAGACCTGCACGAACTGCGCGCCGTCGTCGGGCCGTTGCCGGACAAACTGGCTCAGCTGGAGCAGCGTGATCCGTCGAGCCTTTCATTCGCTCAGGCAGCACGCCTGGTGGGGATGGGGGCCAGCGTCGATGAACTGACTCAGTCTTGCGGATTGACCCAGGCTGAGGCGGAGTTGATGAGTAAGTTGCACAAGAACTGATTCTTGCGGCGTGGTTTAGATCGCTATCGCGGGCAAGCCCGCTTCCACATTGGATTGGCTGCGTTCACACATTTTGTGTCCACTACCTATCCCTGTGGGAGCGGGCTTGCCCGCGATGGCGTCTTCGAAACCTCAATAATCATCCCCGCGGTCGGTGATGTCCTTCTCCACCATCGCAGCATCTGGATCCCGCCCCTCGGGAAACTTACCCTTCAAATTCCACGCAAACGCGATGATCTCCGCAATCGTGCGGTACAGCTCCTCGGGAATGCTGTCCCCCAATTCCATCCGCGCCAGCAGTTTCACCAGTTCGGCGTTTTCATAGATTGGCACTTCATAATCGCGGGCAATCTGCAGAATGGCTTCCGCCAGTTCCTCATCACCTTTTGCCGTGAGGGTAGGGGCGTGGGTGCCGTCGTATTTGAGGGCGATGGCCTGGCGCGGTGCGGTGGATTCGTTCGCATGCGGTTTCGTCGACCCAGCGTTGTTCGAGGCGGGTTTGAGGACCTTGTGGCGGTGTGCCAAGGTGGCAATCCAGATCGCCGACGTTCAGGCCCGACGCCAGCAGGCGTTCGCGCAGCCCGGCCAGATTGCTTTCGATCAGGCTCGCGGTGTACGGCCGCTCGGCCCACAGCTGACTGGAGAGGCTGCCTTTGATCAACTGGGCCTGAATCTGCAACGGCCCTAATGGCTCCATGTCGAACGCCAGATCGACTCGCCACAATTGTTGCTTCGGCTCGCGTTCGTCGCGGCGTTCGTGCGGTTGTTCTTTCTCGGGTGCTTCTTCGCGCTGGAATTTGACCTGCAACGGCACGATGTCCTGCAGGTTGCGCATGGGGATTTCCAGTTGCCAGGTGCTGAGCAGGCGACCGTCGTCGGTGAGGCCGGTCTGCTCCAGGCTCGACAGTTGATGACTCTGCAGGCGTGAAACGGCCGCCGCTGCCAAACGCAGCAAGTGCTCCAGATCGCCTTCACCGTCCTGACTTTGCAGCAGGCGCTCGGGGAGCGGGAAACTGGTCGGCAGCGGTTTGGCGCTGACTTGCCCCAGCATGCCGAGAGCGCTGCGCACGAAACTCGGCAGCGCCTGGGCCAAGGTGTTGGCGGCGATGATCGCATTGAGATTGGTGTTGGCCGGCAGGCCCGGCGTCAATTGTGCGATCAGCTTGAGCAGGTCGCCCTTCATGTCTGGCGTCAGCGTCGGGTTTTGGCCAGTCAGCAGTTTCGCTTCGAGGAACAGGCCGCTATTGGCCAACGCCTGGGCCAGGCCTTTGGGCGTGCTCAGTTGCTGAACGTCTGGCAGGCCGGCGAGCAACTTGTCCACGACAGCGCGCAGATTGCTGGAGGTCTGATCCGACGGCGGCAGGTTTTGCAGGACTTTGAGCAAGCCATCCAGAGAGCCTTGGCGACTTTGTTGGCTGACCAATTGTTGCGTCACCGCCAACTGTTCCTGACGGCTGCTCAACGGGACGAATTTCAGGGTCTGGGTATCCTGCACCAAGGCGCTCAGCAAAGTGCCGATGCGCAGTGGCGTCGGGCTGTCGATGCTTAGCGTGCTGCCGCTCAGCGCGGTGTTGAGCAGGCTCACCATCGAGCGAAACACCGTCGGCTGGCCCGGCACCTGTGGCATTACCTGAGAGGTCAGTACTTTGCCTTGCAGCAAGGTGCCGACCGGCAGTTGCGCCGTGTCGATGCGGGTCAGGGTCGCGACGCTGGAGGCGATGGCCTGTTGCACCGTGACCGCCAAGTTACCCGCCGACGGCTGAGTGATCGCCAGGCTGGTGCCCTGGGGCAACGGCTGAGTACTGGTGGCCTGGACCGTGGTTTGGCGCCCGTTGTCGAGGGTGACCTTGAGCAACAGTTGAAAGGTCTGATCCGCCTGCTTGAGCGACAGCACTTCGGCCCGGGCAGTCTGACCGGCGCTGATCAGGCCATCCATCGGCGTCAGCAGCTTGAGCAACTCACCGCTGACCACCAGCGGACGTGAAGTCGCGGGTGTGGTCTGCGGCAGCGGGAGGATGTTCATTTCGCCTGTCATACGCGGTCACAACCTGAGGAAAATGCACTCTTTAGAGTCGGGCATGGCATGTATAATGCCGCCCGTCTTTCGGGGAGTGGCGAAAACATTGCATTTGTTTGACGCAGCTCTCTAGAACAAGCCGCCAATGCATCTATGCTGCATCTCTTTAGCGGCCGCTCTGCCGCCGACTTGAACCGCAAAAGGCCCGTGATCTCTTGACCAGTCCTGTCCTGCAAACCGTTGCCCTCGCTTGTGAGCGAGACCTTCGGCTGCTCTTCGAAAATCTCGAATTGAGACTGGCCAGTGGCGAAATGTTGCAAATCAGCGGCCCCAACGGCAGTGGCAAGACCAGCCTTTTACGTCTGCTATGCGGTTTGATGCACCCGACTGCCGGTCAAGTATTGCTAAACGGTCAGCCACTGCACGAGCAACGCAGCGAACTGGCGCGCAATCTGTTGTGGATCGGCCATGCCGCGGGCATCAAGGACTTGCTGACCCCCGAGGAAAACCTCAGTTGGCTCTGCGCCTTGCATCAACCGGCCTCCCATGAGGCGATCCGGCAGGCGCTGACGGCGGTGGGGCTGCGCGGTTTCGAGGATGTTCCCTGCCACACGCTCTCCGCCGGGCAACAACGCCGCGTCGCGTTGGCGCGCTTGTATCTGGACAGCCCGCCGCTGTGGATCCTCGATGAGCCGTTCACCGCGCTCGACAAACAAGGCGTGGCGCAACTCGAAGAACACCTGGCTGCGCACTGCGAGCGGGGCGGCATGGTGGTCCTGACCACTCACCACACGCTGACCCGGATGCCGGCCGGCTATCGCGACATTGATTTGGGGAACTGGGCCGTATGAGTGTTTTCGGCCTGTTGGTCGCCCGCGAGGCACGTTTGCTGTTCCGCCGTCCTGCCGAATTGGCGAATCCGCTGGTGTTCTTCGCCATCGTCGTCTCTTTGTTTCCGTTGGCGGTCGGTCCCGAGACTCAATTGTTGCAAACCTTGTCCCCGGGGCTGGTCTGGGTGGCAGCACTTTTATCGGTCTTGCTCTCGCTGGACGGGCTCTTCCGCAGTGATTTCGAAGACGGATCGCTTGAGCAGTGGGTCCTTTCGCCGCACCCCCTGCCTATTCTGGTTTTGGCCAAGGTACTGGCACACTGGGCCTTTTCCGGCCTGGCGCTGGTTTTGCTCGCACCCCTGCTGGCGTTGATGCTCGGTTTGCCAACCGCCTGTCTGCCGGTGTTGCTGCTTTCTTTATTGCTGGGTACACCGGTGCTGAGCCTGCTCGGTGCGGTGGGCGCAGCGTTGACGGTAGGATTGAAGCGCGGTGGCCTGTTACTGGCGCTGTTGATTCTGCCGCTGTACATCCCGGTGTTGATTCTCGGCAGTGGCGCCTTGCAGGCGGCATTGCAGGGCATGCCGGCGACCGGTTATCTCTTGTGGCTTGGTAGCCTGACCGCCCTGGCGATAACCCTGACACCTTTTGCAATAGCTGCTGGCCTGAAGATCAGCGTCGGCGAATAATGAGGTCTGATCAAAATTTGATCAGTAAAGACCCTGGCTGCTCGTGACAACGTGCGGCACCCGTGATGGAAATAGCAATGAACTGGACCTGGTTTCATAAGCTCGGCTCGCCCAAATGGTTTTACGGCATCAGTGGCAAATTGCTGCCGTGGCTGAGCGTCGCGGCGTTGCTGCTGATTAGCGTCGGCGTGGTTTGGGGGCTGGCCTTCGCGCCGCCGGACTATCAGCAAGGCAACAGTTTTCGGATCATCTATATCCACGTTCCCGCCGCCATGCTGGCGCAGTCCATCTACGTGATGCTGGCCGTGTGCGGCATCGTCGGGCTGGTCTGGAAGATGAAGCTGGCCGACGTCGCCCTGCAATGCGCCGCGCCGATCGGGGCCTGGATGACCGCCGTGGCGCTGGTCACCGGCGCGATCTGGGGCAAGCCGACCTGGGGGTCGTGGTGGGTCTGGGATGCGCGACTTACGTCCATGCTTATTCTGCTGTTTCTGTACTTCGGTCTTATTGCGCTGGGCAACGCCATCAGCAATCGTGACAGTGCCGCCAAGGCCTGTGCAGTGCTGGCGATCGTCGGCGTAATCAACATCCCGATCATCAAATACTCGGTGGAGTGGTGGAACACCCTGCACCAGGGCGCGACCTTCACACTCACTGAAAAACCGGCGATGCCCGCCGAGATGTGGCTGCCACTGCTGCTGACGGCGCTGGGTTTCTACTGTTTCTTCGGCGCGGTGCTGTTGCTGCGCATGCGCCTTGAAGTGCTCAAGCGCGAAGCCCGGGCGAGCTGGGTGAAAACCGAAGTGCAGAACAGTCTGGAGGCCGCTCGATGAGTTTCGCTTCATTCGGCGACTTTCTCGCCATGGGCCATCACGGCCTGTATGTCTGGTCCGCCTATGGCATTAGCCTGGCGGTGCTGGCCCTCAACGTGGCGGCGCCGATCCTGGCCCGCAAGCGGTATCTGCAACAAGAGGCGCGTCGTCTGCGCCGGGAGAACGGCAAGTGAATCCGCTGCGTAAAAAGCGTCTTATCATCATTTTCGCGATCCTGGTCGGTGTCGGCGCTGCCGTTGGCCTGGCCTTGAGCGCCTTGAAGCAGAACATCAATCTGTTCTACACCCCGACCCAGATCGCCAACGGTGAAGCGCCGCAAGACACACGTATTCGCGCGGGCGGCATGGTGGAGAAAGGTTCGCTGCAACGTTCCGGCGATTCCCTGGACGTGAAATTCATCGTCACCGACTTCAACAAATCCGTAACCATCAGTTATCGCGGCATCCTGCCGGATCTGTTCCGCGAAGGGCAGGGCATTGTCGCCCTCGGCAAGCTCAACGCTGACGGCGTGGTAGTGGCCGATGAAGTGCTGGCCAAGCACGATGAAAAGTACATGCCGCCGGAAGTGACCAAGGCCCTGAAAGATAGCGGCCAGTCGGCACCTACTCCCGCGAAAGAGGGCTAACTGATGACTTCCTCACTTTATAGTTCGGGGCTGTTCATCCCCGAATTGGGCCACCTGGCCATGATCCTGGCGCTGTGTTTCGCGCTGGTGCAGGCCGTGGTGCCGTTGCTCGGCGCCTGGCGCGGCGATCGCTTGTGGATGAGCCTGGCCCAGCCGGCCGCGTGGGGGCAGTTCGCGTTTCTGCTGTTCGCTTTCGGTTGCCTGACTTACGCGTTCATGGCCGACGACTTCTCCGTCGCTTATGTGGCCAGCAACTCCAACAGTGCGCTGCCGTGGTACTACAAGTTCAGCGCCGTCTGGGGGGCTCACGAAGGTTCGTTGCTGCTATGGGCACTGATCCTCGGCGGCTGGACATTCGCGGTGTCGGTGTTCTCCCGGCAATTGCCGCAAGTAATGCTGGCCCGGGTGCTGGCGGTGATGGGCATGATCAGCACCGGTTTCCTGCTGTTCCTGATCTTGACGTCTAACCCTTTCGCCCGAATCCTGCCGCAGATGCCGACGGATGGGCGCGACCTCAATCCACTGCTGCAAGACATCGGCCTGATCGTTCACCCGCCGATGCTGTACATGGGCTATGTCGGTTTCTCTGTGGCGTTTGCCTTTGCCATCGCCGCGCTGCTGGGCGGTCGTCTCGACGCGGCGTGGGCGCGCTGGTCGCGTCCGTGGACCATCGTCGCCTGGGCTTTCCTCGGTATCGGTATTACGTTGGGCTCCTGGTGGGCCTACTACGAACTCGGCTGGGGCGGCTGGTGGTTCTGGGACCCGGTGGAAAACGCGTCCTTCATGCCTTGGCTGGTGGGCACGGCGCTGATTCACTCGTTGGCGGTCACGGAAAAACGTGGCGTGTTCAAGAGCTGGACGGTGTTGTTGGCCATCGCCGCGTTCTCGTTGAGTTTGCTCGGGACTTTCCTGGTGCGTTCCGGCGTGCTGACCTCGGTTCACGCCTTTGCCTCCGATCCTGAGCGCGGTGTGTTCATCCTGATCTTCTTGCTGTTCGTAGTCGGCGGCTCGCTGACGCTGTTTGCCCTGCGCGCTCCGGTGGTCAAGAGCCACGTCGGCTTCAACCTCTGGTCTCGGGAAACCCTGTTGCTGGGCAATAACCTGGTGCTGGTGGTGGCCGCTTCGATGATCCTGCTCGGCACCTTGTACCCGCTGATTCTCGATGCGATGACCGGCGCCAAACTGTCGGTCGGCCCGCCGTACTTCAACGCGTTGTTCATTCCATTGATGGCGTTGCTGATGGTGGTGATGGCGGTCGGGATGCTGGTGCGCTGGAAAGACACCCCGGTCAAATGGCTGATGAGCATGTTGACCCCGGTGTTGCTCGGCAGCGCTGCGCTGGCCGTGGTGGCCGGCGTCGCTTACGGCGATTTCAACTGGGCAGTGCTGGCGACGTTCATGCTGGCTGCCTGGGTGTTACTGGCCGGTGTGCGGGATATCTTCGACAAGACTCGCCACAAGGGCCTGATCAAAGGTCTGCCGACCCTGACTCGCAGCTATTGGGGCATGCAAATCGCGCATTTGGGCATTGCCGTGTGCGCGCTGGGTGTCGTGTTGTCGAGCCAGAACAGTGCCGAGCGCGATCTGCGCCTGGCGCCGGGTGAGTCCATGAGCCTGGCCGGTTATCAATTTGTGTTCGAAGGCGCCAAGCACTTCGAAGGACCGAACTTCACGTCCGACAAAGGCACCATCCGGGTGATCCGCGATGGCAAGGAAATCAGCGTGCTGCACCCGGAAAAACGCCTGTATACCGTGCAGAACTCGGTGATGACCGAAGCCGGGATCGACGCCGGTTTCACCCGTGACCTTTACGTCGCATTGGGCGAGCCGCTGGGCGAGGGCGCCTGGGCGGTCCGCGTACACGTCAAACCGTTCGTGCGCTGGATCTGGTTCGGTGGGTTGCTCACCGGTCTCGGCGGATTGCTGGCGGCGCTGGATCGTCGTTATCGGGTCAAGGTAAAAAGCCGCGTGCGTGAAGCGCTCGGCATGACGGGAGCCACCGCATGAGACGTTGGTTGATGCTGTTGCCACTGGCGATTTTTCTGGTGGTTGCTGTTTTTCTGTATCGGGGTCTGTACCTGAACCCGGCCGAGCTGCCTTCGGCAATGATCAACAAACCGTTCCCGGATTTTTCGCTGCCCTCGGTGCAGGGTGACAAAACCCTGACCAAAGCGGACCTACTGGGTAAACCGGCATTGGTCAACGTCTGGGGCACCTGGTGCATTTCCTGCCGGGTCGAGCACCCGGTGCTGAACAAACTGGCCGAGAAGGGCGTGGTGATCTACGGCGTCAACTACAAGGACGTCAACGCCGATGCCTTGAAGTGGCTGGCCGAGTTCCACAACCCGTATCAACTGGACATCCGTGACGATGCCGGCACCCTGGGCCTGAACCTCGGCGTGTACGGCGCACCGGAAACCTTCTTCATCGACGCCAAAGGCATCATCCGCGACAAATTCGTCGGTGTGATCGACGAACAAGTCTGGCGTGAAAAGCTGGCGGCCAAGTATCAGGCGCTGGTCGATGAGGCCAAGCCATGAAGCGCTGGATTGCCGCCGCGGTGCTGGGTTTGAGCATGGCCGGTGTAGCCCACGCGGCCATCGACACCTATGAGTTCGCCAAAGAAGGCGACCGTGAGCGTTTTCGCGAGCTGACCAAGGAACTGCGTTGCCCCAAGTGCCAGAATCAGGACATCGCCGATTCCAACGCACCGATCGCCGCTGACCTGCGCAAAGAGATTTTCCGCATGCTCGGCGAGGGCAAGGACAACCAGCAAATCATCGATTTCATGGTCGACCGCTACGGTGACTTCGTCCGCTACAAACCTGCCCTCAACGCCAAAACCGCACTCCTCTGGTTCGGCCCCGCCGGCCTGCTGCTGGGCGGTTTTGTGATCATCGCCGTGATTGTCCGCCGTCGTCGCGTGCAACGCACAGACAGCCCGGACACGCTTTCTTTTGATGAGCGCGAGCGCCTCGACCACCTGTTGGATAAAACCAAGCATGATTGATTTCTGGCTCGCTGCAGGCCTGCTGCTCCTGGTTGCCCTGAGTTTTCTGCTGATCCCCGTTCTGCGTGGTCGCCGCGCTCAGCTTGAAGAGGACCGCACGGCACTGAACGTCGCGCTTTATCAGGAGCGCGTGGCTGAGTTGCAGACTCAGCAGGAAGAGGGGCGTGCTCAGCGCCGAACAAATGGACACCGGCCGCGCCGAAGCTGCCCGTGAACTGCTCGCCGACACCGAGGGCGTCGAGGCGCCGCGCGTGTCGCGTCTGGGCAAGCCATTGCCATTGCTGGCGGCGATTCTGGTGCCGGTGCTGGGCCTTGGGCTGTACCTGCATTTCGGCGCCAGCGACAAAGTCGAGCTGACCCGCGAGTTCGCCCAGGCGCCGCAGTCGATGGAAGAGATGACCCGTCGCCTGGAGCGTGCGGTCGCGGCCCAACCGGACTCGGCCGAAGGCCTGTACTTCCTCGGCCGCACCTACATGGCTCAGGACCGTCCGGCCGATGCGGCGAAGATCTTCGAACGCACAGTGGCCCTGGCTGGCCGTCAACCGGAACTGCTCGGTCAATGGGCTCAGGCCCAATATTTCGCCGACGGCAAGAAGTGGTCGGACAAGATCCAGGCCCTGACCGACGAAGCGCTGAAAGCTGATCCGAAAGAAGTCACCAGCCTCGGTCTGCTGGGCATCGCGGCCTTTGAAGGCGAGCGTTACCAGGACGCCATCGACTACTGGAATCGCCTGCTGGCGCAACTGCCGCCGGATGATAAATCCCGCGCCGCGCTGCAAGGCGGCATTACTCGGGCCGCCGAGAAACTCGAAGCCAGTGGTGGCAAGGTTGCCCAGGCACCTGCGGCCAAAGCTGCAGCACTGCTCAAAGTGCATGTCGATCTGGCGCCAGAGCTCAAAGCCAAGGTCCAGCCGGGTGACAGCGTGTTCATCTTCGCCCGCGCCATCTCCGGCCCGCCCGCGCCGCTGGCCGCCAAGCGTCTGACTGTCGCCGACTTGCCAGCAACCGTCGAACTGGGTGATGCCGATGCGATGATGCCGCAGTTGAAACTGTCGAACTTCCCTGAAGTCCAACTGGTTGCGCGCATCTCTCGTGCCGGCCAACCGACTGCCGGCGAATGGATCGGTCGCAGCCAACCCTTGGCCACCAGCACCACCGCGCAACAAAAACTGACCATCGACAGCCCGGATAAATAACAGGAAACGCCACCATGACCGCCATCGCTCGTATCACTCTCCTCAGTATGGTTTTGGGGTTAAGCGCCTGTGCGGTCCAGCAGCCCGAGCCCACACGGCTGCCGCCAATTCCGCCTTCGGGGCCAAGCACCAAACCACCTCCGTCGACGGTCCCGAGTAAACCGAGCACCCCGGTCAAGCCGTCCAAGCCGATGCCACGCACCTCCGCCAGCTTCGCCCCGCCACCAGGTGGCAATAGCCATTGGGACGCGAAACTCGGCGTTTACGTCCTCGATGATCAGACCAATACCTTCTACCGCCAGCGCACCTACTACCGCTGGAACAACGGCTGGAGCCGCTCGATCAGCCCGAATGGGCCGTGGGAAGAGACGGACATCCATGGCGTGCCGGGTGGGTTAGGCAGAAAATTCGGGCAGTGAATAGAAACGGCGATCTGAGGATCGCCGTTTTGCTTTTTGGGGTTTGTGAGAGGCGATTAAAGAATCGCTCGGTAGTGGGTCAACGCCTTGCTCGACTGAATCAGGCCTTGGCGCAAGAGCAGATCAAGATAGGTGGCGACATCCATCGGCGGCATCTTTAGCTGTTTGCGTTGCCGTTGTGCTGCCGCGACAACCGCTGCCGGGTCCAGGTCAAAGAGGTTATCGACGAACTCGTCAGGATGCTGCACCTCGATGCCAAAAGGCCCGAGTGTTTCATCGGGAAAATCTTTCTGATTAAAAGTCACAATGACACTGGCGTTGCAGCGTATGGCGGCAGCCAGAACATGTCGGTCATCGATGTCGGGTAGGGTGAGCCCTTCGATCAGCTTTTCGTAACCGGATACGCAAGCATCGGGTATGGCCTGATCCATCAAGTCGGACGTGCGATCCAATTGCTCTATTGTCAGGTCCGGGCGGTTTTTCAGCAGATTGCGCTTCCATTCGTTGTGTATCTCCAGTGACCATCGCGCCCTGAAACGTCCGGAGAGCGCGAGCCACATCAGAAAGTCTCTCAAGGGAGCGGGGTACAAAACACATGCGTCATATACAGCGGTAAAAGGGGAGTGCCTCACTCGTATCCTGTCCTTAACGCTTGTGCTTGCTCGGCGAGAAGCGTCATTGCTTGCTCGCTGGCGGTGTCGCGCCGGTTCTTATAGTCCATCAAATCGGCAAAGCGCACACGTCGGTGCTTGCCGGTTTTGTGGTAGGACAACTCGCCGGACTCCAGCAGTTTGATCAGGTGCGGGCGTGAGACATTGAGCAAGTCCGCCGCTTCCTGGGTGGTCAGTTCCGCATGAACCGGGACGACCTTTACCGCATTGCCTTCTGCCAATGCAGCGAGGATGTCGACCAGCAATCGAAGGGCTGAAGTGGGCAGTTCGACGCTGTGAGCTTCATTCTGCTCGTCGAAAATCTGGATGCGTTGGGTTTCGAATTGAGTCGCGAGATAGGCAGCGAGAGCTCGCTGGCCTTCGATAGCAGCCTGAACTTCGCGCGCCATTGGGAGGTTGATCGGTGGGTGGATGATTAAGGACATAATGAAATTCCAACATTCTGAGTAGCGATGCTGGAAGGCTATTCGAATCAAACGAAAATCGCAATAAACGAAACAAGAGCTTGTTTAAGGCTCACTGTCCAGCAAGTCTGGACGTAATCGACAAACGACCGCGCCTTCGTAGGTCCGCTCAAATCAACACCCTGTAAAACAACCGAGCGTCGTGATCCGGATTTTTGTGCTTGAGTAAAAGTAACTCTAGGGTTATTTTTGTTTGGGCCGGAGCAAGGAGGCTGGTGGTGCAGAGCAGGTTATTGATCAAGGAACTGATAGAGGCGGGCTGGGCATTGGAACGGGTCACCGGCAGTCATCACATCTTCACTCACCGTTACAACCCTTACACGATACCCGTGCCTCATCCGAAGAAGGATTTGCCGATCGGGACGGTCAAAAGCATCAGGAGGCGAGCCGGGCTTTATTGCCCGGGAGCCAGTTTGGCAGGAGATCCATAATGCAATACCCAATCTGTATCGAGTGGGGCGACGAGAACACCGCCATCGGTATTCAGATCCCCGATATTCCTGGTGCCGTTACGGCCGGGGATACGTTTGAAGATGCTTACAACGCGGCGGTCGAAATTGCCCACATCATGCTGCAGGAGATCATGGCAGACGGGGAGTCAATTCCGATGCCGACCTCAGCGGCTGCGCACCGCGAGAATCCGGAATTTGCCGACATGGGTTGGGGGATGCTGGAGCTCGACATCTCACCGTATCTGGGCAAGACCGAGAAGGTCAACGTGACGCTGCCGGGCTACGTGATCCAGCGCATTGACCGTTATGTGCGAGAGCACAATGTCAAAAGCCGCTCCTCCTTTCTCGCGGATGCAGCGATGGAGAAGCTGGTTCGGCATTGAGTGGTATCAGTCGAATCGCCTTCGCGGGCAAGCCTCGCCCCTACATGTCTTGCATTACCCCTGTAGGAGCGAGGCTTGCCCGCGAAGCTTTTAGCGTCCTAAGCCGTCGCCAACGAATGCCTCTGCGAAACGCTCAAAAACCGCAACAACGCCAACAACGGAAACGCACTACCCACAATCACGATCCACAACCAGCCACCATGCTCATACACCGCGCTGGCCACCGAAGAGCCAAACGCACCACCGACAAAGATGCTGGTCATGTACAGCGCATTCAGACGGCCGCGGCTTTTAGCGTCGAGGGTGTAGACCTCGCGCTGGCCGAGGACCATGTTCATTTGTACGCAGAAATCCAGCACTACACCCGTCACCGCCAGGCCGATAACGCTGTAAACCGGATGGATGAAGGCGGGCAGGAAGCTCAGGCTGGCGAATAGCAGGGCCAGCAGCGAGGCGATGCGGGTATGGCCGGCATCGGCCAGTCGACCGGCAATAGGAGCGGCAATCGCACCGATGGCGCCGACCAGGGCGAAGATCGCGATCTGGGTTTGCGACAAGCCATGATTACGCGACAGTTCCAGCGGCACTGCAGTCCAGAACAGGCTGAAGGTGGCGAACATGCAGGCTTGGTAAAACGCGCGTTGACGCAACACCGGCTGCTGATGCAACAGCGTCCAGAGCGAACCCAACAACTGGCCATAAGAAGCGCTGTGATCGGGCTGGCGCTTGGGAATGGTCAGGGCCAGCACGATACTGATTGCCGCCATCAACACCGCTGCGATTACGAACATCGCACGCCAGCCGAAGTGGTCGGCTACTACGCTGGACACTGGTCGAGCCAGTAGAATCCCCAGCAGCAAACCGCCCATGATGCCGCCGACCACGCGGCCACGCGATTCTTCCGGCGCCAGGTGGGCGGCCAGTGGAATCAGGATCTGCACCGACACCGAGCTGAACCCCACCAGCAACGAGATCAGCAGAAACACGTTCGGCTGATCGGTGAATGCCGCGCCCAGCAGACTGGCAATCGCCACCACGGTGGTGATGATCATCAAGCGGCGGTTTTCCAGCAGATCACCCAGCGGCACCAGGAAGAACAGACCCAGCGCATAACCAATCTGCGTCAGCGAAACGATCAGGCTGGCCATGGTGTCGGTCAGGCCGATATCCGGCGCGATCAGGCCGATGATCGGCTGGGCGTAGTAGATGTTGGCCACGATAGCGCCGCAGCAGAAGGCGAAGAGCAGCACCATGCCTCGGGTCATTGTGGCGGCACCAAGGGGCACCTGAGTCGTTGGGTTCATAACGGGTCTCGTTGAACAAGAAGGAATGCGGGGGAGGCTAATCGGCTGGCTAGAGCGGCGGAAGAGGGAATAGGCTGATAGTAATCATGCCTCTGAAGAATGATTGAGAGGCCGTTCATTTGGACCGATTGCATGCTCGATTGCAGGGGAGTGTCAGATTTTTTGTGTGCGGGCCGGTAACGGCCTGCCATAAGGCAAGCCCTCATTTCACCAGTTTGACCTGGTAAATCGATCGCCATAAAGAATCGCAAACTGATTCATTGCGCTCTTCCAGTCGTGCGCTGCGCTGCCCCAATTGGCCGTGATGTTTTGCAGTGCCAGCCAGATCAGCTTCGTCGCTGCATCATCAGTCGGGAAGTGGCCTCTTGTCTTGATGATCTTGCGCAACTGAGCATTGATGCTCTCGATGGCGTTAGTGGTGTAGATCACTTTTCGGATGGCAGGCGGGAAGACAAAAAACGGGATGACTCGATCCCAGGCACGTCTCCAAGCGGCTACGACTGTTGGGTATTGTTTGCCCCAAGGCCCCGTTTCAAATGCGTCCAGAGCTTGCTCGGCAGCTTCAACGTTAAGCGCCTGATAAACCGGCTTGAGGGCTTTGGCCAACTCGCGGCGCTTGTCCCAGGAGGCGTAATCAAGACTGTTACGGATCAGGTGCACGATGCAGGTCTGCAAGGTCGTCGTCGGAAACACCGCACTCAAGGCTTCTGGCATGCCTTTAAGGCCGTCAGTTACCGCGATCAATACATCCTCAACGCCACGGGTCTTGAGGTCGTTGAAGACCTTCATCCAGAACTTGGCCCCCTCAGTGGTCTCAATCCAGATGCCCAAAATGTCTCGGGTGCCGTCCGGCAGCACGCCCAGAGCCAGGTAGATGGCCTTGTTGCGAACCAGTCCTTCCTCACGGATTTTGACCCGCAGCGCATCGAAGAAAATCACCGGATACATCGGCTCAAGCGGGCGTTGTTGCCAGGCAGTCACTTCCTCCAACACTGCGTCAGTGACCGAGCTGATGAAATCATGGGAAACATCGGTCCCGTACTGCTCCGAAAGGAATGCCCGGATCTCTCGGACGGTCATGCCACGGGCGTACATGGCAATGATTTTGTCGTCGAAGCCCGTGAACCGACGCTCATGCTTGGGGATCAGCATTGGCGCGAAGCTGCCATCGCGATCCCGAGGAATGTCCAGACGCAGCGGGCCATCATCGGTCAGCACGGTCTTGCTGCTTTTGCCGTTGCGCTGGTTACTCGACTCCTCAGGGCGCTCCGCGCCCTGAGGGTAGCCAAGGTGGTGACCCAGCTCCGCGCCAAGGGCTCGCTCGATAAGCGCCTTTTTGAACGCCATGGATGCGTCCTGAATCGCCTCGGCGCTCATTGGGCCTTTAACGAACTGATCGATCAGCTCCTTCGGAATCGAAGGAAGCTGGGTTTTGGCCTCCGAGGCCGGTTTCTTTTTGGTCGGCATACATGCTCCTTTTCAACATGTTATGCCCGAACACAAAATTTCTGACAGTCCCGATTGCAGCGGGCAAGGACGGCCTAACCCCGCCAATTGTAACGGTATGACGCAAACCCCCACAAAAAAGGCGACCTTTGCAGGTCGCCTTTTCATTGGAGTCAGGAATCACTGACCGCTGTAAATCTGATCAAAAACCCCACCATCATTGAAGTGGGTCTTCTGCACGGTGCGCCAGTCACCAAAGGTCTTCTCCACCGAAAGGAAATCAACTTTCGGGAAGCGGTCAGTGTACTTGGCCAATACCGCCGGATCACGTGGACGCAGGTAGTTGGCAGCTGCAATTTCCTGACCTGCCGGCGACCACAGGTACTTCAAATATTCCTCGGCGGCAGCGCGAGTGCCTTTTTTCTCGACCACTTTGTCGACCACAGACACTGGCGGCTCGGCCTCGGCGGAAACACTCGGGTAAATCACTTCAAACTGATCACGACCAAACTCACGCGCAATCATTTCCGCTTCGTTTTCGAAGGTCACCAGCACGTCGCCGATCTGGTTGGTCATGAACGTGGTAGTGGCTGCACGGCCGCCGGTATCCAGCACCGGGGCTTGTTTGAACAGTTTGCCGACGAAGGCTTTTGCCGCGCTTTCGTCACCGCCATTTTTCAGCACATAGCCCCAGGCCGAGAGATAGGTGTAGCGGCCGTTGCCTGAGGTTTTCGGGTTGGGGACGATCACTTGCACGCCGTCCTTGAGCAGGTCAGGCCAGTCTTTCAGGGCTTTCGGGTTGCCTTTGCGGACGATGAACACGGTGGCCGACGTGAATGGCGCGCTGTTGTTTGGCAGGCGCGTAACCCAGTTGTCCGGGATCAGTTTGCCGTTGTCCGCCAGGGCGTTGATGTCGGTAGCCATGTTCATGGTGATGACGTCAGCCGGCAAGCCATCGATCACCGAACGCGCTTGCTTGCTGGAGCCGCCGAAGGACATCTGCAGCGTGATGTTTTCGTTGTGCTCGGCTTGCCAGTGTTTCTGGAAGGCGGCGTTGTAGTCCTTGTAGAAATCTCGCATCACGTCGTAGGAAACGTTAAGCAGGGTTGGTGCAGCCTGAACCACGCTGCTCAAGGCCAGGCCAGAGGCCAGAAGTGAGGCGCCAAAGAGTTTTTTCACTGCGCATTCCTTATTTTATCAAACATGTTCTATGGAAAGTGTTGGCAATTTGCCGGCGACTATAGCCGGGCTCGCATAGTCCTTTAAAGATTAAAAAGCACTTTGCTTATTCCAGTTTCTTGAACAGCGCATTGCCGCAACGCGAGCAAAATGCTGCGCCGTGTTCGTGACTATTTTTCTTGCAGGTCGGGCAATCGTGTTGCAGTTGTTCGCCGCGCATGGCGTTGGCCAGTTCCGCGGTAAAAATCCCTGTTGGCACGGCGATGATCGAGTAACCGGTGATCATTACCAGCGACGAAACCACCTGACCCAATGGCGTCTTGGGCACGATGTCGCCAAAGCCCACGGTGGTCAGGGTGACGATAGCCCAATAGATGCCTTTGGGGATGCTGGTGAAGCCGTGTTCAGGGCCTTCGATCACGTACATCAGCGTGCCGAACACCGTTACCAGGGTGCTGACGCTGAGCAGAAATACCACGATCTTCTGCTTGCTGCCGCGCAGCGCTGTCATCAAATAGTTGGCTTGCTTCAGATACGGGCTGAGCTTGAGCACGCGGAAAATCCGCAGCATCCGAATGATCCGGATAATCAGCAGGTACTGCGCATCGCTGTAATACAGCGCGAGAATACCGGGCACGATCGCCAGCAAATCCACCAGCCCATAGAAGCTGAACGCGTAGCGCAGCGGCTTGGGTGAGCAGTAAAGACGCAGGCCGTACTCGATGGCGAAAATGACGGTGAAGCCCCATTCGATGTACGCCAGCATATCGGCGTAGTTCTGGTGAACGCTGTCGATACTGTCCAGAACCACGATCACCAGGCTGGCGAGGATGATCAACAGCAAGATGCTGTCGAAGCGCCGTCCCGCCGGGGTATCCGCTTGGAAAATGATGACGTAAAGCGCTTCGCGCCAGTTTTTGCTGCTGTCCATGGGAAACGCCTGAACCGAGAATCAGCGAAGCCTAGGGTGATTCTCCCCGGTAGTGCAAGGCGCGCTGTCCATGGCGGCCTGGCGCAGCACTCGAATGCCTGCACGAATCAGCCAGCAGGCGAGGATGAAAGGCGCGGTCAGCGTGGCCAGGCCGAGTGCGGCGAACCCCGGTGTGAGCAACACAGCCAGCAGAATGCCAAGTAGCGGCAACCACGGTTGGCGGCGTTGCGGGCTGAAGGCGAGGGCGGCGAGCAGCGGGTTGTAGCCGCTCAAACCCTGTAATGCGCTGGAGGTGTCGTGATGCAGCAAGGCGAATCCGAGGCCGGCGGCGGAGCCGAGCAGCGCCCACAGGAAGGCGCGGCGGTCGGCGATCAGTAGTCCGGCGGCAATCAGTGCGCCGGCCAGTGGATGGCCGAGGAACATGACTTGCCCGAGGCCTTTCAATTCGGCGGCGAGCAGGTTGAGGGTATTCAGTTCGATCGGAGGAAGGGGTTGCTGTGGGGCGGCAAAGCTGAGCAACAACCAACTCAACCCAACGAAGGGTGCGGTGTAAGCCGGTAGACAATGATGATCACGGGCGCCTTTGAGCCATTGCTGAGTGAGCATCGCGCTCAGGCCCCCAGCGGCAATGATCAGCGGTGGCAACAGCACCGACCATGGGAAATAAAGGCTCAGCAGCAGACCGAGCAGAATACCGTTGTAGCTGAACAGCCCGGCCTGACGATCAGCCTTGGCGTGCCCGCGACGTTGCGCGGTGAGCAACCCGGCGACACCTCCCAGCAACGCACCGCCGAGCAAGGCCGGCGCGCTGAACAGAATCGCCAACAGACACAGCAGCCCGCACAGCGGATGGCGCTGGAGAAAGATCTGGCTGAAACCGTTGAGCAGGGCAGTGGCCCAGTCGGGGCAGTGGGTGTTGAAGTGGTTGGCAGGCATGATGGGGCAGTCAGTACAGATCGTTCCTACGCTCTGCGTGGGAATGCCTCAATGGACGCTCTGCGTCTGCTCTTGGGACGCGGAGCGTCCCGGGCTGCATTCCCACGCAGAGCGTGGGAACGATCATTGTGAGGGGGGTTAGATTAATGTCTCGATGCGCAACGAATTGGTCGACCCAGGCTGCCCAAACGGCACTCCCGCCGTGATCAACAACGTATCCCCCCGCTGAGCCATCCCCTGTGCTTGCGCAATCTCCAACGCCGTTGAGCACACTTCATCCACCTGGCGCAGTCGATCATTGACCACCGAATGCACGCCCCACGCCACCGTCAACCGCCGCGCGGTTTGCAGGTTCGGCGTCAGGTTGAGGATCGGCACCGTGGGCCGTTCCCGCGCCGCCCGCAGACTCGACGTGCCAGACTCGCTGTAGTTCACCAGCACCGCCACCGGCAGCACGTTGCTGATGCGGCGGATGGCGCAGCTGATCGCGTCCGACACCGTGGCCTCGGCTTTCGGTCGGCTCACGTCCAGTTGGGCCTGATAGTCCGGGCCGTTTTCCACCTGACGGATGATCTTGCTCATCATCTGCACCGCTTCCAGCGGATACTCGCCGGATGCGGTTTCCGCCGACAGCATCACCGCGTCCGCGCCTTCGGCCACCGCGTTGGCGACGTCAGTGACTTCGGCGCGGGTTGGGGCAGGGGAGAAGCGCATCGACTCCAGCATCTGCGTCGCCACCACCACCGGTTTGCCGAGTTGGCGGCAGGTGCTGATGATGTTTTTCTGAATCTGCGGCACGCTCTCGGCCGGGACTTCCACGCCCAGGTCACCGCGAGCGACCATGATCGCATCGCTCAATTCGGCGATTTCCCGCAGTTGAGTCACGGCCGATGGCTTCTCGATTTTCGCCATCAAATACGCCTTGTCGCCGATCAGTGCGCGGGCTTCGCGGATGTCCTCCGGGCGTTGCACGAACGACAGCGCGACCCAATCCACCCCCAGCTCCAGACCGAAGCTCAAGTCACGACGATCCTTGGCGGTCAGCGGGCTCAGATCCAGCACCGCTTGCGGCACGTTGACGCCTTTGCGATCCGACAGCTCGCCGCCATTGAGCACCGTGGTGTCGATGGCGTCGGCATACTTGGTGACCACCCGCAGGCGCAGCTTGCCGTCGTCCAGCAGCAGGTCCATGCCTGGCTCCAGTGCTGCGATGATTTCCGGGTGAGGCAAGTTGACCCGGCGCTCATCGCCCGGCGTTGGGTCCAGGTCCAGACGCAAGGCCTGACCGCGATGCAGCTGCACTTTGCCTTGAGCGAATTTGCCGACCCGCAATTTCGGGCCTTGCAGGTCCATCAGAATTCCCAGCGGGTAATTCAGCTGACGCTCGACTTCACGAATCCATTGATAGCGCTGGGCGTGGTCGGCGTGATCGCCGTGGCTGAAGTTCAGGCGAAAGATATTGACCCCGGCCAGCACCAGCTCACGGATGTCGTCGATTCCGTTGGTGGCCGGGCCAAGGGTGGCGAGGATTTTGACCTTCTTATCAGGCGTCATGTTTAGGGCTCTCGAGAATCAGAATGGCGCGGAAGTCGTTGACGTTGGTGCGGGTCGGCTCGGTGACGATCAGCGCATCCAGCGCGGCGAAATAGCCGTAGCCATTGTTGTTGTCCAGTTCATCGCTGGCGCTCAGGCCGAGGGCGGTAGCGCGAGCGTAACTGCCCGGGGTCATGATGGCGCCGGCGTTGTCTTCGGAGCCGTCAATACCGTCGGTGTCACCGGCCAGCGCGTAGACGCCGGGCAGGCCTTTGAGGCTGTCGGTCAGGCTCAGCAGGAATTCAGCGTTGCGTCCGCCACGGCCATTGCCGCGCACGGTGACGGTGGTTTCGCCGCCGGACAGAATCACACACGGCATTGCCAACGGCTGGCCGTGCTGGACGATCTGCCGCGCAATGCCGGCGTGGACTTTCGCCACGTCCCGGGATTCGCCTTCCAGATCGCCGAGAATCAATGGACTGAAACCGGCCTGACGGGCTTTCACCGCCGCCGCTTCCAGCGATTGCTGTGGGCGGGCGATCAACTGGAAATGACTGCGGGCCAGGTTCGGATCGCCGGGTTTGACCGTTTCCGATTCCGGGCTTTGCAGCCAGTTACGCACCGAGGCTGGAACTTCGATGCCATAGCGCTTGAGGATCGCCAGCGCTTCGGCCGAGGTGCTCGGGTCGGCCACGGTGGGGCCGGACGCGATGACCGTGGCGAGGTCGCCCGGCACATCGGAAATCGCATAGGTGTAAACCGTGGCCGGCCAGCAGGCTTTGCCCAGACGACCGCCCTTGATCGCCGAGAGGTGCTTGCGCACGCAATTCATCTCGCCGATGGTCGCGCCGGATTTGAGCAGGGCTTTGTTGATCGACTGTTTGTCGGCGAGGGTGATGCCTGCGGCGGGTAACGCGAGCAGGGCAGAGCCACCGCCCGACAGCAGGAAGATCACGCGGTCGTCTTCGCTCAGGTCGCTGACCAGTTCCAGCACCCGTTTCGCGACAGCCAAACCAGCCGCATCCGGCACCGGGTGCGCGGCTTCGACCACTTCGATTTTTTCGCACGGGGCGCCGTGGCCGTAGCGGGTCACCACCAGGCCGGACACTTCGCCCTGCCAGCAGCGCTCGACCACCTGGGCCATGGCCGCTGCGGCTTTACCGGCGCCAATGACGATCACCCGACCGCTGCGATCTTTGGGCAAATGGGCTTCGAGGACGTGCTGCGGATGGGCCGCGTCGATGGCTGTGGCAAACAGCTCGCGCAGCAGTTGTTGCGGATCGACCGACATGGCGGGCTCCCGGAATTCTTGTTATTGGGATAGAGCAAAAGCAAGTATTGCGACGCGGTCCTGTGGGAGCTGGCTTGCCTGCGATTCAGGCGACGCGGTCTTTCAGGTAGACCGAGTCTCCTGAATCGCAGGCAAGCCAGCTCCCACAGGAACCGAGCCAGCTTCAGATCGGTGTTACTTATCGCGAATCGAGAAATTCGCCATGTGTTCCAGGCCCTTGATCAGCGCCGAGTGGTCCCAGTTGCTGCCGCCGATAGCCGCGCAGGTGCTGAACACTTGCTGGGTATTGGCGGTGTTCGGCAGGTTGATACCCAGTTCGCGAGCGCCGGCCAGGGCCAGGTTCAAGTCCTTCTGGTGCAGGCTGATGCGGAAGCCCGGGTCGAAGGTGCCCTTGATCATGCGTTCGCCGTGAACTTCAAGGATCTTTGACGACGCGAAACCGCCCATCAGCGCTTCACGCACCTTGGCCGGATCGGCACCGTTTTTCGAGGCGAACAGCAGCGCTTCGGCCACGGCCTGGATGTTCAGGGCGACGATGATCTGGTTCGCCACTTTCGCGGTTTGCCCGTCGCCGTTGCCACCGACCAGGGTGATGTTCTTGCCCATGGCCTGGAACAGCGGCAGGGCGCGTTCGAACGCATCGGCATCGCCGCCGACCATGATGCTCAAGGTCGCAGCCTTGGCGCCGACTTCACCGCCGGACACCGGCGCGTCTAGGTACTGCGCGCCTTTTTCGTTGATCTTGGCAGCGAAGGCTTTGGTGGCGGTTGGCGAGATCGAGCTCATGTCGATCACGACTTTGCCCTTGCTCACACCGGCGGCAACACCGTCGGCGCGGAACAGCACGTCATCGACCTGCGGAGTATCCGGGACCATGACGATGATGAATTCGGCTTCCTGGGCCACTTCTTTCGGGTTCGCCAGCGCGACGGCGCCAGCGGCCACCAGGTCGGCAGGCGCAGGGTCGTGGTGCGCCGACAGGAACAGGCTGTGACCGGCTTTCTGCAGGTTCAACGCCATTGGGTGGCCCATGATGCCGGTGCCGATAAATCCGATTTTAGCCATGAGAAAATCCTCTTGTTTTTATTGCTGCTTCAAGCAAATAGGGGGGCTGCTTTTGTGGGAGCTGGCTTGCCTGCGATGCGGGCGACACGGTCTGTCAGACACACCGCGGTGATGCCATCGCAGGCAAGCCAGCTCCCTCAGGATCTGTGTCAAATCGCGTTATGGGTTTTCAACCAGCCCAGACCCGCTTCAGTGGTGGTCAGCGGCTTGTATTCACAGCCAACCCAACCTTGATAACCGATGCGGTCCAGGTGCTCGAACAGGAAGCGGTAGTTGATTTCACCCGTACCCGGTTCGTTGCGCCCTGGATTGTCGGCCAACTGGATGTGGTTGATCTCGCCCAGGTGCGCAGCCATGGTCCGGGCCAGGTCGCCCTCCATGATTTGCATGTGATAGATGTCGTATTGCAGGAACAGGTTGGCGCTGCCGACCTGTTCGCGAATCGTCAGGGCTTGCGCCGTGTTGTTCAGGTAGAAACCCGGGATGTCGCGGGTGTTGATCGCTTCCATCACCAGTTTGATGCCCACCGCTTGCAGCTTGTCGGCCGCGTACTTGAGGTTGGCGACAAAGGTCTTTTCCACGGTGGCATCGTCGACACCTTGTGGACGAATACCGGCCAGGCAGTTGACCTGGGTGTTGCCCAGCACTTGGGCGTAGGCAATGGCCAGGTCGACACCGGCGCGGAACTCTTCGACCCGATCCGGCAGGCACGCGATACCGCGTTCGCCCTTGGCCCAGTCACCGGCCGGCAGGTTGAACAACACCTGGGTCAAGCCATTGGCATCGAGCCTGGCCTTGATTTCGGCAGAGCTGAAGTCATAGGGGAACAGGTATTCGACACCACTGAAGCCGGCCTTGGCGGCAGCGTCGAAACGGGCAAGAAAATCCTGCTCGGTGAACAGCATGGACAGGTTGGCTGCGAAACGCGGCATGGTAGTCTCCCGTTTAAAGTTATCGTTCCCACGCTCTGCGTGGGAATGCCTCATTGGACGCTCTGCATCCGCTGTTGGGACGCGGAGCGTCCCGGGCTGCATTCCCACGCAGAGCGTGGGAACGATCATCAATCGAGCAACGAAATCGCCGTTGGCGCATCGTTGCCGACCAACGCCAGGTCTTCGAATTCGTTGACAGCGTTGATCTCGGTGCCCATGGAAATGTTGGTCACGCGCTCCAGAATGATCTCGACGATCACCGGCACCTTGAACTCTTCGATCAGTTCCTGAGCCTTGCGCAGGGCAGGCTGGATCTGACCCGGTTCGAACACCCGCAGCGCCTTGCAACCCAGGCCTTCGGCGACAGCGACGTGGTCGACACCGTAACCGTTGAGTTCCGGAGCGTTGAGGTTGTCGAAGGACAGCTGCACGCAGTAGTCCATGTCGAAACCGCGCTGAGCCTGACGGATCAGCCCCAGGTACGAGTTGTTCACCACAACGTGGATGTATGGCAGCTTGAACTGCGCACCCACCGCCAGTTCTTCGATCATGAACTGGAAGTCGTAGTCGCCCGAGAGCGCCACCACCTTGCGGGTCGGATCAGCCTTGACCACGCCGAGTGCTGCCGGAATGGTCCAGCCCAACGGGCCGGCCTGACCGCAGTTGATCCAGTGACGCGGTTTGTAGACATGCAGGAACTGCGCGCCGGCAATCTGCGACAGACCAATAGTGCTGACGTAACAGGTGTCCTTGCCGAACACCTGGTTCATCTCTTCGTAAACACGTTGCGGCTTGACCGGCACGTTGTCGAAGTGAGTCTTGCGCTGCAGGCTGGCTTTGCGTTGCTGGCAGTCTTGCAGCCAGGCGCTGCGGTTTTTCAGCTTGCCGGCGGCTTGCCATTCGCGAGCGACTTCGATGAACACAGTCAATGCGGCAGCAGCGTCGGACACGATGCCCAGGTCCGGGGTGAACACGCGGCCGATCTGGGTCGGTTCGATGTCGACGTGAATGAACTTGCGGCCTTCGGTGTAAACGTCGACCGAACCGGTGTGACGGTTGGCCCAACGGTTACCGACGCCCAGCACCAGGTCCGACTTCAACATCGTGGCATTGCCATAACGGTGCGAGGTTTGCAGACCGACCATGCCAACCATCAGCGGGTGATCGTCCGGGATGGTGCCCCAGCCCATCAGGGTCGGGACCACTGGAATGCCGGTCAGCTCGGCGAACTCCACCAGCAACTCGCTGGCGTCGGCATTGATAATGCCGCCACCGGCCACCAACAATGGGCGCTCAGCCTGATCAAGCATGGCCAAGGCCTTCTCGATCTGCACGCGGTTAGCGGTCGGCTTGGCCAGCGGCAGCGGCTCATAGGCGTCGATGTCGAATTCGATTTCGGCCATCTGCACGTCGAACGGCAGGTCAATCAGCACCGGGCCTGGGCGGCCGGAGCGCATTTCATAGAAGGCTTTCTGGAACGCGTAAGGCACTTGGCCCGGCTCCATAACAGTGGTCGACCACTTGGTGACCGGCTTGACTATGCTGGTGATATCGACGGCCTGGAAGTCTTCCTTGTGCATCCGGGCCCGCGGTGCCTGACCGGTGATGCACAGGATCGGGATCGAGTCGGCCGAGGCGCTGTAAAGCCCGGTGACCATGTCGGTGCCGGCCGGGCCGGACGTGCCGATGCATACGCCGATGTTGCCGGCCTTGGTGCGGGTGTAGCCCTCGGCCATGTGCGAGGCGCCTTCAACGTGGCGAGCGAGGACGTGATCGATGCCACCGACCTTCTGCAAGGCGGAGTACAGCGGGTTGATCGCGGCGCCGGGGATGCCAAAAGCGGTATCAACCCCTTCACGGCGCATCACCAGAACGGCGGCTTCGATTGCTCTCATTTTGCTCATGGTTTTGTGCCTCTTACGTTTTGTAATTGTATACAAGTGGCTTTGCGCAGAGTGTATTCACGGCGGACGGCGCAGGTCAATCCATTTTCTCAAGCAGCTGTTTCATTCGTCGGAAGCCCGAAGGACTGTGGCTTTTCGTCGCATGTGGCGCTTTTCGAAAATTATTGTATACAAAAAAATAATTCATTGTGTTCTATTTGTTGCATCGGATTGCGCAACAGAAAGCAATCCAACGGCTTTCCCTATAACAAGATGAGGACGGCACCATGAGCGCTTTAACCTTGAACGTCGCAGTCAACCTGGCCAATCAGGCCATCTCCACAGGCCGGGAAATCTCCGCCGCGCCCTTGACCGTTGCCGTGCTGGACGCCGGCGGGCACTTGATAACGCTGCAACGCGAAGACGGCGCCAGCCTGCTGCGCCCGCAGATCGCCATCGGCAAAGCTTGGGGCGCCATCGCCTTGGGCAAGGGCTCACGCCTGCTGGCACAAGACGCCCAACAACGCCCGGCCTTCTTCGCCGCGCTGAACAGCCTGGGGCAGGGCAGCGTCGTGCCGGTGCCGGGCGGCGTGTTGGTTCGGGATCAGGACGGGACTGTGCTGGGAGCGGTGGGTATCAGCGGCGATTTGTCTGATGTCGATGAACAGTGTGCGATCAGGGCGATTGAGGGGCAGGGGTTGAGGGCGGATGCGGGGGTGGTTGGTTGATTTTCAGCGTCTGATCGAATGTCATCGCGGGCAAGCCCGCTCCCACAGGTTCAGCGGTGAACACAAAATGTGGGAACACCCTCGATCCTTGTAGGTGAACACAAAATCTGTGAACACCTTCGATCCTTGTAGGTGGACACAAAATCTGTGAGCACCTTCGATCCTTGTGGGAGCGGGCTTGCCCGCGATGGCGGCTTCATGGACACATCCAGATAACGGATTGTCGCGGTCTATGGGCTGCTCAGGTCTAGTCTTCTGATGAATCCATCATGAAGGGGCAACGGATTGCCTGATCTTCCTGCTTCACATCGCCTACGAACGGGGCGCTATGCCGAACCCAATCGAATCTATTTACTGACTACCAATACACTTGATCGCAAGCCGGTTTTTGCGGATTTCGCATTGGGCAGATTGGTTGTTCATCAATTTCGCCAAGCACAAAACACAGGCTTAGTGAATTCACTGGCATGGGTCGTTATGCCTGATCACTTCCATTGGCTTGTCGAGTTGGAGAACTGTTCGCTCAGTAATCTGATGCGTCAAACCAAGTCACTGATTACGCGGGAGGTGAATCTTTCCAGTAACAGGAATGGACCACTTTGGCAGCAGGGCTATCACGACCGGGCATTGAGGCGAGAAGAAGACTTGGTGAAGATCGCACGGTATGTAGTGGCGAATCCATTGCGGGCAGGGCTTGTAGAGCGGCTTGGCGACTATCCCTTGTGGGATGCTATTTGGCTTTAAGACTTCAGATCGAGTCGCCCCAATCGCGGCATAGGTATCTACACATCTCCCGATCCTGGTCTATAAAGGGACGGCATGGATATCAAATGACCGGGCTAGATGCCCGACTGACAAAACGATACGACGAGTTAGTCATGGGACACAGTAATGGACTACCGGCGCTGGCCGCCGGGATGAAAGCCTTGCCGCGAAGCGACAAGGCTTTTGCACAGACGCAAGCCCTTTGGCGATTTTTGAGCAATGACCGGGTTCGGCCCGTTGACCTGGTTAAACCGCTGCTGGCGTTAGCCCACGAGGGTTGTCGAGATGACTGCGATGATTACGCGCTGGTCATGCATGATTGGTCTCGGCTCAATTACATGCACCACCACAGCAAGGCTGATCGCCTGCAAATGACCCACCGGGGCGACATCGGTTACGAGCTGCAAAGCAGCCTGCTCGTCACGGATCGTGACGGTGCACCGATCTGTACTCCTGCTCAGAATCTAGCGACCAGGGACGGCGTGCTCAGCACGCGAGCCGAAGAAGTGCTGGCCCCTGAGAAGCATCTGCATGAACTGACACAACGTATCACTTGGCTGGAACAGCAGAATTTTGCCAAGCCGCTTGTCCATATCGTGGATCGAGAGGCTGATTCGGTCGCTCACCTGAGGCAATGGCAGGCCGAAGGTCGGCAATGGCTGGTGCGAGTCAAGGCCGGTTCCACGGCCAGTCATGCAGGTCAATCGAGGGCCCTGAGTCAAATTGCTCGCGAGATGACCTACCGCAAAACTCGCAAGGTGGACTACAAAGGAAAACCGGCCATTCAATGGGTGGGAGAAACCGCCGTCGTGCTGACTCGCCAAGCCCAGCCTTTCACCAAAGACAGGGCCGACCGCAAGACGCTGCGCAAGTCTGGTGAGCCGTTGCCGGCCCGGCTCGTCGTGAGCCGAATACTGGGAGCCGATGGTCACCTGCTGGCCGAATGGTATTTGCTGAGCAACCTTGAGCAAGAGGTCGCAGATGAACGATTGGCGCTCTGGTATTACTGGCGCTGGCGTATCGAGTCCTACTTCAAACTGCTTAAAGGGGGTGGGCATCAGCTGGAAAACTGGCAGCAAGAGAGCGGTGAAGCGGTGTTCAAACGGCTGTTGATCGCCAGTCAGGCATGTGCTGTCAGTTGGCGTCTGATGCGGGCTAAGGGGGAGTTTGCTGAGCAAACACGGGATTTTTTGGTCCGTCTGTCTGGTCGACAGATGAAGCGCTCGCAGCCGGTGACGGCTTCCGCGCTGCTGGCCGGTTTATACATGCTTTTGGCCATGTGCGAGACATTGGAGCAATACACGCCCCAGGAACTGGCGGGTTTTGCTAAAGAGGCCATCGGCTGGGTGGCCAGCCGAAGACTTTAGAGATGTGTAGATACCTATGCCCATCGCGGGCAAGCCCGCTCCCACAGGTTCCTGCTGGTGAATACAAAATGTGTGAACACCCTCGATCCTTGTGGGAGCGGGCTTGCCCGCGATTGGGGTTCACTCGGTCGTTCAGTCCACCTCACACCCCTTAAGCACCAACCGGATAATCGTCTGCGCCGCCGCCTCATAGTCGGCCTCATCCAGCTTGGCCTTACCGGTCACCGCAGAAATTTGCCAGTCGAAGTCGGCGTAGGTCTGGGTCGCGGCCCAGATGCTGAACATCAGGTGGTTGGGGTCGATCGGGGCGATCTGGCCGCGGTCGATCCAGGTCTGGATGCAGTCGATGTTGTGCCTGGCCTGGCCGTTGAGTTGCTCGACCAGGTCGGGGCTCAGGTGCGGGGCGCCGTGCATGATTTCGCTGGCGAACACCTTGGAGGCGAAGGGCAGGTCACGGGAGATGCGGATTTTAGAGCGAATGTAGCCGCTCAGCACTTCGCTGGGCACGCCATCGGCGTTGAACGGCGTCGAGGCCTGCAGGATGGGCTCGATGATGCTTTCCAGGACCTCGCGGTAGAGGTTTTCCTTGGATTTGAAGTAGTAGTAGACGTTAGGCTTGGGTAGCCCGGCCTTGGCCGCGATGTCACTGGTTTTGGTCGCAGCGAAGCCCTTGTCGGCAAATTCTTCGCTGGCGGCACGCAGGATCAGTTCTTTGTTGCGCTCGCGGATAGTGCTCATAAACCAAGGAGTTCCTTGCCTGTTCTGGCGGTTGCGCATGGTAGCACCGGCCTCGCGCGGCGCTCAAGAATGCCCCCGTGTGCCCTCGGTCGCGCTATGCTGCGCAGCATTCATTCAAGAAGGAAACCTGATTCATGGCAGGAAGCAGTTTGCTGGTGCTGATCGACGACATCGCCACCGTACTGGATGATGTGGCGTTGATGACCAAAATGGCCGCGAAGAAGACCGCCGGCGTGCTTGGCGATGATCTGGCGCTCAATGCCCAGCAGGTTTCCGGCGTGCGTGCCGAGCGGGAAATCCCGGTGGTGTGGGCGGTGGCCAAGGGCTCGTTCCTCAACAAGCTGATCCTGGTGCCATCGGCCTTGGCCATCAGCGCGTTCATTCCGTGGCTGGTCACACCATTGTTGATGGTCGGTGGCGCTTACCTGTGCTTCGAAGGTTTCGAAAAACTCGCCCACAAATTCCTCCACAGCAAAGCTGAAGATCAGGCCGAACACGCAGAGCTGGTCGAGGCTGTGGCCAACCCGGCGGTCGATCTGGTGGCGTTCGAAAAGGACAAGATCAAGGGGGCGATCCGTACCGACTTCATTCTCTCGGCGGAAATCATCGCCATCACCTTGGGTACCGTGGCTGCCGCTTCGCTGACCCAGCAAGTGATCGTGCTCTCGGGCATCGCCATCGTCATGACCATCGGCGTCTATGGCCTGGTGGCCGGCATCGTCAAACTCGATGACCTCGGTCTATGGCTGACCCAGAAGCCTGGGCAAATGGCTAAAAGCATCGGCGGCGGGATTCTGCGTGCAGCGCCGTACATGATGAAAAGCCTGTCGGTGATCGGTACCGCGGCGATGTTTTTGGTCGGCGGCGGGATTCTGACCCACGGCGTGCCGGTGGTTCATCACTGGATCGAGGGTGTCAGCGCAGGTGCTGGTGGAGCCGGGTTTATCGTGCCGACATTGCTGAATGCGGTGGCCGGGATTGTGGCGGGTGCGGCGGTGTTGGTTGGGGTGATGTTCGTGAGCAAAATCTGGAAAGCAGTTAAAGGCTGAAGCCTGGCAATACGATCGAGTGTGGGAGCGGTGGTGTTTGAGACACCGCACATAAAAAAGGCCATTCGACGCAAATCGAATGGCCTTTTTTGTTGCCGATAGAATTACTCGGCAACCTGCAGCTTGCGCGACTCGGTGTACACGTAACGCACTTTTTCATACTCGAACGGCGTATTCAGCTGACCATAGCGGAAGCTGTTCTGATAGCGCTTGTCGACGGCGCGCAGGGCCCAGACTTCCGGATGGTTGGAGCTGACTTCGGCCACGTTCAGGAAGTTGATCGCCGATTCGCCGGTGTAATCCACCACCAGGCCTGCAGTGTCACGCAGGTTTGACGGGCCGAGGATCGGCAGCACGAAGTAGGCGCCGCCCGGTACGCCGTAGAAGCCTAGCGTCTGGCCGAAGTCTTCGCTCTGGCGCGGCAGCCCCATGGAGGTGGCCGGATCCCACAGGCCGGCGACACCGATGGTGGTGTTGAGCAGCAGGCGCGCGGTGGTTTCCATCGAACGCTGCCCCTTGAATTGCAGCAGGCTGTTCACCAGGTTCGGAATATCGCCGACGTTGTTGAAGAAGTTGCTGACGCCAGTGCGCAGGAAACTTGGGGTGATGTAGCGATAGCCGTTGACCACGGGCAGGAACACCCATTGGTCGAAACGGTAGTTGAAGTGGTAGACGCGGCGGTTCCACTCTTCCAGCGGGTCGTAGACGTTCAGCGCGTTGAGCGTCGAGCGTTCGAACTCGCGCTGATCCAGCCCCGGGTTGAATTTGAGTTTGCTCAGCGGTTCCTTGAAGCCGTCACTATCGACCACCACAGGTGCATTGGCTTTGCTGTTGTCGGCGTTGGCGACGCCTGCACAGAGTAACGATGCGATCAGCAGGGGGTATTTAGCCACGGAAAAACTCCAGCATGGCGTCGCTGTTGACGCGATAGTTGAGGTTGCCGCAATGGCCGCCCAATGGATAAACAGTCAAACGGTCGCCGAAGGTCCGGCGCAGAAACCCCAGGTCGCCAGGGCCGAGGATCACGTCGTCAGCGTTGTGCATGACGGCGATTTTCGGGCTGCCGTGCAGATAATCCTTGAGCGCATACAGGCTGACCTGATCGATCAATTGCAGCAGGCTGCCGCCGTCGGTGCGGGCGCGCCACATCGGAATGACTTGCTCGGTGATGTAGCAGTCGAAATCGCACTGCAGCGCGCGTTTGAGGAATGGTGTGAGGGTGGTGCCTTCGGTGATCGGGTATTTCGGTGGCGTGATCAGGCCGCGACGGTTGATCAGGTCCGAGGTGAAGGCAATGTCAGCCGCCGAGAAACGGAACGAAGTGCCAATCAGCATGGCCATCTGCTCGTTGGTCAGGTGTTGCTTGGACTGCTGGAAGTCGTAGAGCAGGGCATCGTTGAGGTCGATGTAACCCTTTTGCTGGAAGTAGCGGGTCAGTTTGTCCAGCACCAGCTCATAGAAGGTGGTGCTGTTGTTGATGCCTTTCACCTCTGTTTGTACCAGCTTGTCCAGGTTGGTGATCGAGGTGTAAAGGTTGACCGGCGGGTTGAGCAGCAAGACTTTCTTGAAATTGAAGCTGCGACGGGTTTCATCCAGGTGCGCCACAAAGGCCGCATCCAGGGCGCCGAGGCTGTAGCCGCTCAGGTAATAGTCGGTGACCGGTAATTTCGGGTTCTGCGCCCGCACAGCCTGCATCACCCGGTACATGTCTTCGGCATCTTCCTTGGTTATGCCTGGGGTGGCGAAGCGCGAGGCCGCGCTCATGAAATCGTAGCTGGTGGGCGACGACAGTTGCACCACGTGATAGCCGGCCTTGTAGTAGAGCTTTTTCAGGTACTCATTGAGGGTGCTGTCGTAGCGTGCACCGGTGCCGGAGATCAGGAAGATCAACGGTGCGGCTTGATCTTGCGTGGCGATGCGATAGGTGAGTTGCTTTACCGGCCAGAAGTTGTCCGGCAGGTTGAACTCACGCTCGGGGCGCATCGTGACACTGCGGTCCGACTGATTGATGTCGTCATCGTGCGGCAATTCCGGGCGTAACTCCGGCGGTGTCGTGGCGATAGTCGCCTCGAACGGGTTGGTCAGGGGGTAGCCGTAACTGGCGGCATCAATGTCGGCCGCCAGTGCGGACGCACTTAAAAACAAGCCGCCAAACAGGGCGGCGCAGCGCAAGGAGCGGAGCATGACTAGATCCCTTAGAGGAAGGTGCCGGATGAAGTTCGCAGGCTATGACCATCGGATTTGCGCCAAAGTGCCATGATCGGTACCAAACCGGCCTGATTTCGGAGCAACGGTAGCAGGACGATACACTTTGCAGCTATTTCATGAACAGTTATCTGTTGATGTCACTTGCTTACCGCGGTCGGGGGATTAAGCTGGCCGCCGATTTCGTTTATTGGAGTGCTTCATGTCCCGCCGTCTGCCCGTGATCCTGTTGCTCGTTCTTCTGCCGTTATGGCTGGCCGCCAGTTATGGCGCGCGTTATGGCTTCATGGAGGATGCTCAATGGGTTGGCGTTTGCGTTGATGAGGCCAGTCGCTGGGAATGCCAGATTCGGTCGAATCTGGGTTTGATGATTCATTTCAAGGTGCTGGGCTGGGCAGCAGTGGCCGCTGCGGTGCTCGGTTTTGTGCTGCCGGGGCGAGCGGGGTGGTGGTTGGCGGTGCTGGCGCTGGTATTCGGATTTCCGGCGCTGGCGTTGTACAACACCACGTTAGCGGTGTTTGCGGTGGTGATTGCTGCTTTGCGTCTGGTTCGGGCTTCTCGTAGCGTTTGATAATCCGTCATCGCGGGCAAGCCCGCTCCCACAAGGATTGCGTAAACCCTGTGGGAGCGGGCTTGCCCGCGATGAGGCCGGTAGCCGCGCTGAAGATCACCCCTTGCGAACCCGCAAGCTGCGCCACAACGCCGCCACCATCAACACACTCACCAGCGCCCAACCCCAGGCCTGCTGGTTCTGCAAACCTTCTTGATACAGCTGTGGCGCAATGCCGGCGCCGATGATGAAGGTCAGCAGGGCGATTTCCCGACGCGGCACGCTGACCGGCCGGCACAGGTACACCAGCGCCGGCAGGATGAATGCGACACTCGGGAAGCTGCGATAACGCGGGTCGAACACCAACTCCAGCATCATCACCGCCGCGGCAAAACCTGCCGCTGCCAGCCACCAGCCGGCACGACGTTCCAGTGCATCGAAGGCGCGTTCACGCCAGCCGGTCCGAGCGCTCAAGGTCAGCGCGGCATGCGCCAGCACCAACACATTCAACCCCGTCAGCAAGGCGACCCACAGCCATTCACTGGCAAACCGGGTGGTGACACGGGCCAGGTCGCCCCAAGCGCCAATCGAACAGGCCGCCACTGCACCGAGCAGTGGCAGAACCAGCGCCGCGCGGGTGCTGCGAACGCGACCGCCGAGGATCAGCGTGCCGATGAAGATCAAGCCACCCACCATCAGCCATTGCGACCAGTACGGCACGTTCGAGACCGGCCCGGCGAGTACGCCCTTATCCTGGCGATCGGCGTCGAACAGTCCCCAATAACCCCCGACCGCACCTTCGCTGGCGCGTTTCCAAGGCTGGTCGAATGCCTCGATCAGGTTGTAATGCCAGCCTTGCTGCTCGGCCATGATCACAAAGCTGCGAATGAACTTGGCTTCATTGACCCTGCTCGGCAAGGCGGTTTCACGCTGACGGCGGCCTTCGCTTGGCCAGCCGGTTTCACCAATCATCACGTCCTTGGGCGCGAACTTGTTGCCGAACACCTGGCGCACTTCGGCCACATGCTGCAGCGCGGCGTCGATGTTCGACGGATCGTCTTCCCAGTACGGCAGCAAATGGATGGTCAGGAAGTCCACCGCGGGGGCGATTTCCGGGTGCTTGAGCCAGAACTCCCAGACGTCGGCGTAGGTCACCGGTTGTTTGACCTGACTTTTGACTTTGTTAATCAGCGTCGCCAACTGTGCGCCGGTCACTTCCTTGCGCAGCAGGGTTTCGTTGCCTACGATCACCGCAGTCACCACATCGGCGTTGGCATTGGCCGAGGCGATCAGCAGGTCGACTTCCTTGGCAGTGTCCACCGGGTTGCTGTTGACCCAGGCGCCGATCATCAGCTTCAAGCCATGCTTGCGCGCCAGATCGGGTATAGCCTCGAGGCCGGTCATGGAATAGGTACGGATGCATTCAAAACGGGTTGCCAGTAGCGCGAGGTCGGCGTCCATGCGCTCGGGGCGCAGTTTGAACGGTACATCGAACGGCGATTGGTCTTTGTCGAACGGGGTGTAGGAGGCGCATTGCAGCTTGTGCGTTGCGCTGGTCACGTCCGGCAGGATCACCGGTTTGCCGAGGCCATACCAGAAACCGCCGAGGGCAAAAAGCCCCAGCAGGCAGGCGAATAAATAAGCAAAAAAAGGAAAGCGTGATGTCGCGGGCATGGTCAGGCCGTCTGGGAACAAAGCCGCGCATGTTACCTGCATTTGTCCCGTGCTTGGTGGCCTGCATAATTTTGACATGCAAAGTTTGGGCGGGGTTGGCGTGCGTACTTTCACGGGGCACGATTAATGGCGTTCTGATGTCGTTTCTCGATGCCTTGAGGTCGCTGGCAGAGCAGGTCGCGGTTGGCGTCAGGTTGATTATCGTGGCGTCAGTACTCCGCTGATGTTTGAACGAGTTTGCAGTGAGGCGTGATGGGGGCGCTGTGCACCATAACAATACGTTGAGCGGCTCGGCATCCGTCGAGCGCAGCACTTTCGGGGAAGTAACGATGAAGATGCGACGACTCTTGGGCGCAGGTGCCGCTTTGGTGCTGGCGATCAGTTCTACGATGGCCAGCGCTGAAGGCAAGGCAGTGACGATCGGTTATGTAGACGGCTGGTCGGACAGCGTCGCCACGACCAACGTGGCCGCAGAAGTGATCAGGCAGAAACTCGGTTATGACGTGAAGCTGCAAGCGGTTGCCACCGGGATCATGTGGCAGGGTGTGGCCACAGGCAAACTCGACGCCATGCTGTCGGCGTGGTTGCCCGTGACTCACGGTGAATACTGGACCAAGAACAAGGATCAGGTCGTCGATTACGGCCCGAACTTCAAGGATGCGAAAATCGGCCTGATCGTGCCGGAGTACGTCAAGGCCAAGTCTATTGCTGATCTGAAAACCGACGACAGCTTCAAAAATCGTATCGTCGGCATCGATGCCGGTTCAGGCGTGATGCTCAAGTCCGAGCAGGCGATCAAGGACTATGGCCTGGACGGCTACACCCTCAAGGCCAGTTCTGGCGCCGGCATGATTGCCGAGCTGACCCGTGCCGAGAAGAAAAACGAATCCATTGCCGTCACCGGTTGGGTGCCGCACTGGATGTTCGCCAAGTGGAAACTGCGCTTCCTGGAAGACCCGAAAGGCGTTTACGGCGCGGCTGAAACCGTGAACAGCATCGGCAGCAAGGAGCTGGCAACCAAAGCGCCTGAAGTCGCGAAGTTTTTGAAGAGCTTCCAGTGGGCGTCGAAAGACGAAATCGGCGAAGTCATGTTGGCGATTCAAGAGGGCGCCAAGCCTGAAGCCGCAGCGAAAGATTGGGTGGCCAAACACCCGGATCGCGTTGCCGACTGGATCAAATGATTTGACCCGAGGCGCCTAGTCAGCACTTCTCGAGGCCCCTTGGCATAAATGCCAAGGGGCCTTTTGTTTTTTTATGTGGGGCGGGCTTGGTCGCGAAAGCGGTGTGTCATTCAGCAACGATGTTGGCTGACACTCCGCCTTCGCGAGCAAGCCCGCCCCCGCATTGTTTAATGCATGCTGAAAAATGGCGGCTGTGTCATGTCGTTCTAATACTAAGGTCGTCTGGAACCTGTCCGGCAGCCGCATAGAGTGGATACCGTTCCAACTAAATCTGTGCTGCGAGGATAAAAACAATGAACGACAGCATTTACCTCTCGATACAAAACAGCTCGCGCTTCAAAGAGCTGGTCAGCAAGAGAGAACGATTCGCCTGGATTCTTTCGGCGATCATGCTTGGGCTGTACTCCGGATTCATCCTTTTGATTGCCTACGGGCCGCATATTCTGGGTGCGAAAATCAGCCCCGAGTCTTCGATTACGTGGGGCATTCCGATCGGTGTCGGGCTGATTGTTTCGGCCTTTATCCTGACGGGCATCTACGTGCGACGCGCCAACGGCGAATTCGACGACTTGAACAATGCGATTCTCAAGGAGGCTCAGCAATGATCCGGCGTCTAATGGCTCTATTGAGCATCGCAGCCTTTGCACCTGGCGCCTGGGCGGCTGAAGCCCTCACGGGTGCGGTACAGAAACAACCCCTGAACATCGCGGCGATCCTGATGTTTGTGGCGTTCGTCGGCGCGACTTTATATATCACTTACTGGGCTTCCAAGAAGAACAACTCGGCTGCCGACTACTATGCGGCGGGCGGCAAGATCACCGGTTTCCAGAACGGTCTGGCGATTGCCGGTGACTACATGTCCGCGGCGTCCTTCCTGGGTATTTCCGCCCTGGTGTTCACCTCTGGCTACGACGGCCTGATCTACTCGATCGGTTTCCTGGTGGGCTGGCCGATCATTCTGTTCCTGATCGCCGAGCGCCTGCGTAACCTGGGCAAGTACACCTTTGCCGACGTGGCGTCCTATCGCCTGGGGCAAACCCAGATCCGCTCGCTGTCGGCGTGCGGTTCGTTGGTGGTGGTAGCGTTCTACCTGATCGCGCAAATGGTCGGTGCCGGCAAGCTGATTCAGCTGCTGTTTGGTCTCGACTATCACGTTGCGGTGATTCTGGTCGGTATCCTGATGTGCTTGTACGTGCTGTTCGGCGGCATGCTGGCGACGACCTGGGTGCAGATCATCAAGGCGGTGCTGTTGCTGTCCGGTGCCTCGTTCATGGCGCTGATGGTAATGAAACACGTCAACTTCGACTTCAACGCGCTGTTCTCCGAGGCGATCAAGGTTCACCCTAAGGGTGAGGCAATCATGAGCCCCGGCGGTCTGGTGAAAGACCCGATCTCCGCCTTCTCCCTTGGCCTGGCGCTGATGTTCGGTACCGCTGGCCTGCCGCACATCCTGATGCGCTTCTTCACCGTGAGTGACGCGAAAGAAGCTCGCAAGAGTGTGCTGTATGCAACCGGCTTCATTGGCTACTTCTACATCCTGACCTTCATCATCGGCTTCGGCGCGATCCTGCTGGTCAGCACCAACCCGGCCTTCAAAGATGCGGCCGGCGCGCTGTTGGGCGGCAACAACATGGCGGCGGTGCACCTGGCCAACGCAGTGGGTGGCAGTATCTTCCTGGGCTTCATCTCGGCGGTGGCGTTCGCAACCATCCTGGCGGTGGTAGCTGGTCTGACCCTGGCCGGTGCTTCGGCGGTGTCCCATGACCTGTATGCCAGCGTGATCAAGAAGGGCAAGGCCAACGAGAAGGACGAGATCCGTGTCTCGAAAATCACCACCATCGCTCTGGCGGTGCTGGCGATCGGTCTGGGGATTCTGTTCGAGAAGCAGAACATCGCGTTCATGGTGGGCCTGGCGTTCTCCATCGCGGCGAGCTGTAACTTCCCGGTGTTGCTGCTTTCCATGTACTGGAAGAAGCTGACGACTCGCGGTGCGATGATCGGCGGCTGGCTGGGCCTGGTCAGTGCTGTTGGCTTGATGGTGTTGGGGCCAACCATCTGGGTGCAGATACTGGGTCACGAGAAGGCGATCTTCCCGTATGAATACCCGGCGCTGTTCTCCATGGCCATTGCGTTTGTCGGGATCTGGTTCTTCTCGATCACCGATAAGTCGGCCGAGGGTGTGAACGAGCGGGCGTTGTTCTTCCCGCAGTTTGTTCGTTCGCAGACCGGGTTGGGGGCGAGTGGGGCGGTTTCGCACTGAGGCTTTGAGTTTCTATATATAAGCTGAGCTACACAAAAATGCCCCGGTCGAGAGATTGGGGCATTTTTTTATTGGGCGGTTATCGGCCCTTGTTTGACTTGCTCGCGAAGGTGGCCCGATAGTCGACTGGGCTCTTTGATCGTGTACATATCCGTTTCTGCGGTTACGGCTTCTATTGGTTTCGCTTTTACAGCGAGTCACTTTGGAAAAGCCCCAAAGTAACCAAAGGGCTCTTGCCCCGCCATTCGGTGCCTCGCCTAGGCTCGGCATGCCCTCACTCCGGCATTGCTCCGGGGGCCCGCCGCCATCGGCCATCCATGGCCGGGGGCGGCTACCGCGGCATCCTTGCCGCGGTGCCCCCTACGCAATACCTGCGTTCGGCCTCTGGGAAAGGGGCGGCAGATCAAGATCAAAAGCCAAAGCCAAAGCCAAAGCCAAAGCCAAAGTCGAAGCAACGGCAACGGCAACGGCAAGATCAAAAGCTTCGCGAGCAGGCTCGCTCCCACACAAAATCAGAGCGAATCCGCTCTGCTTTTCACCACTCAACAGGCCGAGCGTTAGCTCGCCTGCAGCTTTTGATCTTGACGCACCGCCCCCTCGAGAGGCCGAGTGGAGGTTCTGCGCAGTGGGCAACCCGGCATGGATGCCGGGTTAGCCGCGCACGGCCATGGATGGCCGATCGCGGCGGGCCCACGGAGCAGGACCGGAGCGCGGGCATGCCGAGCCTGGGCGAGGCACCGAACGACAGGGGCAGAAGCGCTTTGGTTACTTTCGCGCTTTTCGAAAGTGACCCGCTGTAAGAGCGGAACCGCCAGCCGGCGCAACCGAAGAAACGGATATGGACACAACCATAGAGCCCGGTCGGCCCCCAGGCCGCCGCGTAATTCAACATCAGGCACAAACAAAAACGGCCCCTATCTAAATAGAGGCCGTTTCCGGTACAGCTCAAGACATTATCGCAAGACAGGTCTTATTTGCGGTCTTCAAGCCGGGTGATATCACGCGACTCGTAGCCGGTATACAACTGGCGCGGGCGGCCGATCTTGTACGGGCTGGAGAGCATTTCTTTCCAGTGGGAGATCCAGCCGACAGTCCGCGCCAAGGCGAAGATCACGGTGAACATACTGGTCGGAATACCGATCGCCTTGAGGATAATCCCCGAGTAGAAGTCGACGTTCGGGTACAGCGAACGTTCGATGAAGTACGGGTCGGTCAGGGCGATCTCTTCCAGGCGCATGGCCAGTTCGAGTTGCGGATCATTGGTGATGCCCAGTTCTTTCAGTACTTCGTCGCAGGTTTGCTTCATGACGGTGGCGCGTGGGTCGCGGTTTTTGTAAACCCGGTGACCGAAGCCCATCAATTTGAACGGATCGTTCTTGTCTTTGGCCTTGGCGATGTACTTGTCGATGTTCGAAACATCGCCAATCTCGTCAAGCATGGTCAGAACGGCTTCGTTCGCACCGCCGTGGGCAGGGCCCCACAGTGCAGCGATACCGGCGGCGATACAGGCGAACGGGTTGGCACCCGACGAACCGGCCAGGCGTACGGTAGAAGTCGATGCGTTTTGCTCGTGGTCGGCATGGAGGATAAAGATCCGGTCCATGGCCTTGGCGAGTACCGGGCTGATCGGTTTGATCTCGCACGGGGTGTTGAACATCATGTGCAGGAAGTTTTCCGCGTACGACAGGTCGTTGCGCGGGTACATCATGGGTTGGCCCATGGAGTACTTGTAAACCATTGCGGCCAGGGTCGGCATCTTGGCAACCAGGCGGATCGCGGAGATTTCGCGATGCTGCGGGTTATTGATGTCGAGGGAGTCGTGGTAGAAGGCCGAGAGGGCGCCCACTACGCCGCACATGACGGCCATCGGGTGGGCGTCGCGACGGAAGCCGTTGAAGAAGGTCTTCAATTGCTCGTGAACCATGGTGTGGTTCTTCACGGTGCCTACGAACTGGGCCTTCTGCTCTGCGGTCGGCAATTCGCCGTTGAGCAGCAAATAGCAGGTTTCCAGGTAGTCCGACTTTTCAGCCAGCTGTTCGATCGGGTAGCCGCGGTGCAGCAGAATGCCGTTGTCGCCGTCGATGTAGGTGATCTTCGACTCGCAAGAGGCAGTCGACATGAAACCAGGGTCAAAGGTGAAACGGCCCGTGGCCGTCAGGCCCCGAACGTCGATAACATCGGGACCAACGGTGCCGGTTAAAATGGGCAGCTCGACGGGGGCTGCGCCCTCGATGATCAACTGCGCTTTTTTGTCAGCCATGTGGCCTCCTATTTATGCTTGAAATCATCAGACAGACCCCCCACGCAGGGCCCGCACCACTATAGTGAGATAAATTCGAATGTCAATTTGCCTAAAGTCTTGCTCCAGAAGGCTTTAACCGGACTTTTTCCTCGAAATTGCCTGCCATTTACGCCTTTTATCTGACTTGTGCAATCAGCTATTAGGGGAAGGTGAACGCGTTGTCATTAGTAGCCTAACTGTCTATACTCGGCCACCGACCGCCAGGGGCTTTTGGGCCTGCTTTATTGGGGGTCGCATCCCTGGGTGGTGGTTACCTGACCAGTGCACTCCCCAACAACTTTGCCCTGATTGTTAGGGGCTCTTCAGTGTGAAAAAAAGCCGTGAAAAGCCAACGACCTGTAAACCTAGACCTAAGGACCATCAAACTCCCCATCACCGGCGTTACGTCGTTTCTTCACCGTGTTTCCGGCATCATCCTCTTCCTGGGCCTTGGCTTCATGCTGTATGCATTGGGCAAGTCTCTGGGTTCCGAGGAAGGTTTTGCCGAGGTGAAGGCATGCTTGACCAGTCCGCTGGCCAAGTTCGTAGCATGGGGCCTCCTGTCCGCTCTTCTGTATCACCTGGTAGCCGGTGTGCGCCATTTGATTATGGATATGGGCATCGGTGAGACGCTGGAAGGCGGCAAGCTGGGCTCGCAAATCATTATCGCCGTATCTGCGGTGTTGATCGTTCTGGCGGGAGTTTGGATATGGTAACCAGCGTTACGAACCTGTCGCGTTCGGGCCTCTATGACTGGATGGCACAGCGTGTGTCTGCGGTCGTTCTCGCGGCTTATTTCATCTTCCTGATCGGATACCTCGTTGCGAATCCAGGCATTGGTTACGACCAATGGCATGCCCTGTTCGCCCACAACGGGATGCGTATCTTCAGTCTGCTGGCCCTTGTAGCCCTGGGCGCTCACGCCTGGGTCGGCATGTGGACCATCGCGACTGACTACCTGACGCCGATGGCGCTGGGCAAGTCCGCGACTGCAGTACGTTTCCTTTTCCAGGCAGTATGCGGCGTTGCGATGTTCGCTTACTTCGTCTGGGGTGTGCAGATTCTCTGGGGTATCTGATCCATGGCTAACATTCCAACGATTTCTTTCGACGCCATCATTATTGGTGGTGGCGGTGCCGGCATGCGCGCAGCGCTGCAACTGGCACAGGGCGGTCACAAGACTGCCGTGATCACCAAGGTTTTCCCTACCCGTTCGCACACCGTGTCGGCCCAGGGCGGCATCACCTGCGCCATCGCATCTGCCGATCCGAACGATGACTGGCGCTGGCACATGTACGATACCGTCAAGGGTTCCGACTATATCGGTGACCAGGACGCTATCGAATACATGTGTCAGGAAGGCCCGGCTGCAGTTTTCGAACTGGACCACATGGGTCTGCCGTTCTCCCGTACCGAACAGGGTCGTATCTACCAGCGTCCATTCGGCGGCCAGTCGAAGGATTACGGTAAAGGTGGCCAGGCCGCCCGTACCTGCGCCGCTTCCGACCGTACCGGTCACGCGCTGCTGCACACCCTTTATCAGGGCAACCTGAAAGCAGGCACCACGTTCCTGAACGAGTACTACGCTGTTGATCTGGTGAAAAACCAGGACGGCGCATTCGTCGGCGTGATTGCCATCTGCATCGAAACCGGTGAAACCACCTACATCCGTGCCAAGGCCACCGTACTGGCCACCGGCGGTGCAGGTCGTATCTACGCTTCGACCACCAACGCCCTGATCAATACCGGTGACGGTGTTGGTATGGCGCTGCGTGCCGGCGTACCGGTACAAGACATCGAAATGTGGCAGTTCCACCCGACCGGCATCGCCGGCGCCGGTGTACTGGTCACCGAAGGTTGCCGTGGTGAAGGTGGTTACCTGATCAACAAGCACGGCGAGCGTTTCATGGAGCGTTATGCTCCGAACGCCAAAGACCTTGCCGGTCGTGACGTTGTTGCCCGTTCGATGGTTAAGGAAATCATCGCTGGTAACGGTTGCGGTCCGAATGGCGACCACGTAATGCTCAAACTCGACCACCTGGGCGAGGAAGTGCTGCACAGCCGTCTGCCAGGCATCTGCGAACTGTCCAAGACGTTCGCGCACGTTGACCCGGTTGTTGCTCCGGTTCCGGTTGTTCCGACCTGCCACTATATGATGGGCGGCGTTCCGACCAACATTCACGGTCAGGCAATCACCCAGAACGACGAAGGCGTGGACGAAATCATCCCTGGCCTGTTCGCAGTGGGTGAAGTGGCGTGCGTATCGGTTCACGGCGCCAACCGTCTGGGCGGCAACTCGCTGCTTGACCTGGTGGTATTCGGCCGCGCTGCCGGCCTGCACCTGGAAAAAGCGCTGACCGACGGTATCGAATACGATGACGCTACCGACGCCGACATCAACGCGGCCCTGGCACGTCTGTCCGCTTTGAACGAGCGTACCGAAGGTGAGGACGTGGCAACTCTGCGTCGCGAACTGCAAAGCTGCATGCAGAACTACTTCGGTGTGTTCCGCACCGGCGAATACATGCAGAAGGGTATTGCTCAGCTGGCTGATCTGCGTGGCCGTATCGCCAACGTCAAGATCAATGACAAGAGCCAGGCGTTTAACACTGCGCGTATCGAAGCGCTGGAACTGCAGAACCTGCTGGAAGTGGCCGAAGCCACTGCCATCGCTGCTGAAGTGCGCAAAGAGTCCCGCGGTGCTCACGCCCGTGAAGACTTCGAAGACCGTGACGACGAAAACTGGCTGTGCCACACCCTGTACTTCCCGGGTGACAAGCGCGTTACCAAGCGTGCTGTGAACTTCTCGCCGAAGACTGTTCCGACTTTTGAACCTAAGATTCGGACTTATTAAGGGTGGCCGCCATGTTGCAAGTCAGTGTTTATCGTTACAACCCTGATCAGGACGCTGCGCCGTTCATGCAGGAATTCCAGGTTGATACCGGTGGTAAAGACCTGATGGTGCTGGACGTGCTGGCCCTGATCAAAGAGCAGGACGAAGGTTTCTCCTATCGTCGCTCTTGCCGTGAAGGTGTTTGCGGTTCCGACGGCATGAACATCAACGGCAAAAACGGTCTGGCGTGCATCACGCCGCTGTCTGCCGTCGTAAAACGTAACAAGCTGATCGTCCGTCCGCTGCCAGGTTTGCCGGTTATCCGTGACCTGGTCGTCGATATGAGCATCTTCTACAAGCAATACGAAAAGGTTAAGCCATACCTGCAGAACGACACGCCGGCTCCGGCCATCGAGCGTCTGCAGTCCCCTGAAGAGCGTGAAAAGCTCGACGGTCTGTACGAGTGCATCCTGTGCGCTTGCTGCTCGACTTCGTGCCCGTCCTTCTGGTGGAACCCGGACAAGTTCCTGGGTCCGGCTGCTCTGCTGCAAGCCTATCGCTTCCTGGCAGACAGCCGCGACAACAAGACATCCGAGCGTCTGGCTTCGCTGGATGACCCGTTCAGCGTATTCCGCTGCCGGGGCATCATGAACTGCGTCAACGTTTGTCCGAAAGGCCTGAACCCGACTAAGGCCATCGGTCACATTCGTAACATGCTGCTGCAAAGCGGCGTGTGATTCAGCTGCTGTACCCGTAGGACCGCAATACCCGTAGATGCTACGGCGCAGGCTTCAACCGGCGCCGTAGTTTTAACCTGAGCAGCAGCTTATAAGGCTGCGGCTCTTATTTTGAAGAAATGAGACAAGCAGGGGCATCCGGGCTGGTACCCGGACTATCAGCGTGATCCTAAGTGGCTTGTTTTAGTCGCTGCATTCGGACTTCTGCAAGTTTTCTCGGTGTCGACGCCGGTGGTGTTCCCCTAACCGAGGGTGACCAAGCATGCAAGAAAGCGTGATGCAGCGCATGTGGAACAGCGCCTACCTATCCGGTAGTAACGCTGCCTATGTGGAAGAGCTCTACGAGCTCTACCTGCACGACCCTAACGCTGTGCCAGAAGAGTGGCGCACCTACTTCCAGAAGTTGCCTGCTGATGGCAACACTGCCACCGATGTTTCGCACTCCACAATTCGCGATCATTTCGTCTTGCTGGCAAAGAACCAGCGCCGCGCCCAACCGGTTTCCGCCGGCAGCGTGAGCAGTGAGCACGAGAAGAAGCAAGTTGAAGTGCTGCGATTGATCCAGGCCTACCGTATGCGTGGCCACCAGGCAGCCCAGCTTGACCCGCTGGGGCTGTGGCAGCGTCCTGCACCTGCAGACCTGTCAATCAATCATTACGGCTTGACCAATGCCGATCTTGATACGACCTTCCGTGCCGGCGACCTGTTCATCGGCAAAGAGGAGGCGAGCCTACGCGAAATTCACGAAGCGTTGCAGCAGACATATTGCCGCACCATCGGCGCTGAATTTACGCACATCACCGATTCCGAGCAGCGCCAGTGGTTCCAGCAGCGTCTGGAAAGCGTGCGCGGCCGTCCGACGTACTCCGCCGACATCAAGAGCCATCTGCTCGAACGCGTCACCGCCGGCGAAGGTCTGGAAAAATACCTCGGGACCAAATACCCGGGTACCAAGCGTTTCGGTCTGGAAGGCGGCGAGAGCCTGATTCCGATGCTCGACGAACTGATCCAGCGTTCCGGTTCCTATGGCACCAAGGAAATCGTGATCGGCATGGCCCACCGTGGCCGTCTCAACGTGCTGGTCAACACCTTCGGCAAGAACCCGCGCGAGCTGTTCGACGAGTTTGAAGGCAAGAAGAAGGTCGAGCTGGGTTCCGGTGACGTCAAGTATCACCAGGGCTTCTCGTCCAACGTGATGACCACTGGCGGTGAAGTTCACCTGGCCATGGCGTTCAACCCGTCCCACCTGGAAATCGTTTCCCCCGTGGTCGAGGGTTCGGTTCGCGCCCGTCAGGATCGTCGTAACGACCCTACCGGCGAGAAGGTTCTGCCGATCTCCATCCACGGTGACGCGGCATTCGCCGGTCAGGGTGTGGTGATGGAAACCTTCCAGATGTCGCAGACCCGCGGTTTCAAGACCGGCGGCACCGTGCACATCGTGATCAACAACCAGGTCGGTTTCACCATCAGCAACCCGCTGGACTCGCGCTCGACCGAGTACGCAACCGACGTTGCGAAGATGATCCAGGCGCCGATCCTCCATGTGAATGGTGATGATCCGGAAGCCGTGTTGTTCGTGACCCAGCTGGCCATCGACTACCGCATGCAGTTCAAGCGTGACGTGGTGATCGACCTGGTCTGCTACCGTCGTCGCGGCCACAACGAGGCCGACGAGCCTAGCGGCACCCAGCCAATCATGTATCAGCAGATCACCAAACAGCGCACCACGCGTGAGCTGTATGCTGATCGTCTGACCCAGGGCGGTGTGCTGGACGCAGAGCGTGTTCAGGCGAAAGTCGACGAATACCGCAACGCGCTGGACAACGGTCTGCACGTAGTAAAAAGCCTGGTCAAAGAGCCGAACAAAGAGTTGTTCGTGGACTGGCGTCCGTATCTGGGCCACGCCTGGACCGCGCGTCACGACACTCGCTTCGATCTGAAAACCTTGCAGGAACTGTCCGCCAAGCTGCTGGAAATTCCGGAAGGCTTCGTGGTTCAGCGCCAGGTCTCGAAAATCTACGAAGACCGTCAGAAAATGCAAGCCGGCGGCCTGCCGATCAACTGGGGTTACGCCGAAACCATGGCGTACGCGACCCTGTCGTTCGAAGGTCACCCGATTCGCATGACGGGTCAGGACATCGGTCGCGGTACGTTCTCGCACCGTCATGCTGTCTTGCACAACCAGAAAGACGCGGGTACCTACGTCCCGCTGCAAAACCTGTACAAGGGCCAGCCACGTTTCGATCTGTACGATTCGTTCCTGTCCGAAGAAGCCGTGCTGGCGTTCGAATACGGTTACTCGACCACCACGCCTGAGGCGCTGGTGATCTGGGAAGCCCAGTTCGGCGACTTCGCCAACGGTGCTCAAGTGGTTATCGACCAGTTCATCACCAGTGGCGAGCACAAGTGGGGCCGTCTCTGCGGTCTGACCATGCTGCTGCCGCACGGTTATGAAGGTCAGGGTCCGGAGCACTCTTCGGCTCGTCTGGAGCGTTATCTGCAGCTGTGCGCCGAGCACAATATTCAGGTTGCCGTCCCGACTACGCCGGCTCAGATCTACCACTTGCTGCGTCGTCAGGTGATTCGCCCGCTGCGCAAGCCGTTGATCGTTCTGACTCCGAAGTCGCTGCTGCGTCACAAACTGGCCATCTCGACCCTGGAAGATCTGGCCGAAGGTTCGTTCCAGACCGTTATCCCGGAAATCGATGCCCTGGACCCGAAAAAGGTCGAGCGCGTTGTTCTGTGTAGCGGCAAGGTCTACTACGACCTGCTGGAAAAACGCCGTGCCGAAGGTCGTGATGACATCGCCATCGTGCGTATCGAGCAGCTGTACCCATTCCCTGAGGACGACTTGAACGAAGTCCTGGCTCCGTACACCAACCTCAAACATATCGTTTGGTGTCAGGAAGAGCCGATGAACCAGGGTGCCTGGTACTGCAGCCAACACCACATGCGCCGCATCGTTGGCAATCACGACAAGTCTCTCGTACTTGAGTACGCGGGCCGTGATGCTTCTGCTGCACCTGCTTGTGGTTATGCATCGATGCACGCTGAGCAGCAGGAACAACTGCTGCAAGACGCCTTTACTGTTTAACGCCTTCGCGCACCTGAAACCGAATTTAAGGACCCACAGATAATGGCTATCGAAATCAAAGCCCCCACTTTCCCGGAATCGGTTGCCGATGGCACCGTTGCCACCTGGCACAAAAAGCCGGGCGACGCCGTCAAGCGTGACGAACTGATCGTCGACATCGAAACTGACAAAGTCGTACTGGAAGTGTTGGCTACCGCTGACGGCGTGTTGGGCGCTATCGTCAAGAACGAAGGCGACACCGTTCTGTCCGACGAAGTTCTGGGCTCCATCGGTGAGGGCAGTGCTGCTGCCGCTCCAGCCGCCGCTGCTGCACCGGCTGCCGCTGCCGCGGCTCCCGCCGAAGCGGGCGAAGACGATCCTGTTGCTGCACCGGCTGCTCGCAAGCTGGCTGAAGAAAACGGTATCAACATCGCTTCCGTTGCCGGCACTGGCAAAGGCGGTCGTGTGACCAAGGAAGACGTGGTAGCAGCTGTTGCTGCCAAGAAAGCCGCTCCGGCTGCCGCGCCTGCCAAGGCTGCTGCTCCTGCCGCTGCTGCTCCAGTGTTCGCTGCCGGCGATCGCATCGAGAAGCGCGTACCGATGACCCGTGTGCGGGCCACCGTTGCCAAGCGTCTGGTTGAAGCTCAATCGAACATGGCGATGCTGACCACTTTCAACGAAGTCGACATGACCGAAGTCATGGCCCTGCGTTCGAAGTACAAGGATCTGTTCGAGAAGTCCCACAACGGCGTGCGCCTGGGCTTCATGTCGTTCTTCGTCAAGGCTGCCACCGAAGCGCTGAAACGCTTCCCGGCTGTCAACGCGTCGATCGACGGTGCTGACATCGTTTATCACGGCTACGCTGACGTCGGTGTGGCTGTTTCCAGCGACCGCGGCCTGGTTGTGCCGGTTCTGCGTAACGCCGAACTGATGAGCCTGGCTGAAATCGAAGGCGGCATCGCCACCTTCGGCAAGAAGGCTCGTGACGGCAAGCTGTCGATGGACGAAATGACCGGTGGTACGTTCACCATCACTAACGGTGGTACTTTCGGTTCGATGATGTCGACCCCGATCGTCAACCCGCCACAAGCGGCCATCCTGGGCATGCACAACATTCTGCAGCGTCCTATGGCGATCAACGGTCAAGTCGTTATCCGTCCGATGATGTACCTCGCTCTGTCCTACGATCACCGTTTGATCGACGGCAAAGAAGCTGTGACCTTCCTGGTTACCATCAAGAACCTGCTGGAAGACCCGGCTCGTTTGCTGCTGGATATCTGATTTCGTTGCTCGGGCCGCTCAGTGATGAACGGCCCTTCTGTAATGACCAGCTTCGTCCCACGACGGTCCCCAAAAGGGGCCGTCCGGTTTGATTCGAGAAGGAATGACACATGACTCAGAAATTCGACGTGGTAGTGATTGGCGCGGGCCCTGGCGGCTACGTGGCTGCCATTAAAGCAGCGCAACTGGGCCTCTCCACTGCCTGCATCGAGAAATACACCGACAAGGAAGGCAAACTGGCCCTCGGCGGTACTTGCCTGAACGTCGGTTGCATTCCATCCAAGGCGCTGCTGGACAGCTCCTGGAAGTTTCACGAAGCCCAAGACGGCTTCGCGATCCACGGTATCAATCATGCTGGCGTAACCATGGACGTGGCTGCGATGGTTGGCCGTAAAGCCAACATCGTCAAAGGCCTGACCTCCGGCGTTGCGACGCTGTTCAAGGCTAACGGTGTGACCTCGATCCAGGGCCACGGCAAACTGTTGGCCGGCAAGAAAGTCGAAGTCACCAAGCCTGACGGTTCGGTAGAAATCATTGAAGCCGAGAACGTGATTCTGGCTCCAGGTTCGCGTCCGATCGACATTCCACCGGCTCCAGTCGACCAGAATGTGATCGTCGATTCAACTGGCGCACTGGAATTCCAGTCCGTGCCAAAACGTCTGGGCGTGATTGGCGCTGGCGTGATCGGTCTGGAGCTGGGTTCGGTCTGGTCCCGCCTGGGCGCAGAAGTGACCGTTCTCGAAGCGCTGGACACGTTCCTGATGGCCGCTGACGCTGCCGTTTCCAAGGAAGCGTTGAAAACCCTGACCAAACAAGGTCTGGACATCAAGCTGGGCGCTCGCGTTACCGGTTCCAAAGTGAACGGCGACGAAGTCGTTGTGAACTACACCGATGCCAACGGCGAACAGAACATCACTTTCGACAAGCTGATCGTAGCCGTTGGTCGCCGTCCTGTGACCACTGATCTGCTGGCTGCTGATTGCGGCGTGACCCTGGACGAGCGCGGTTTCGTGCACGTTGACGATCACTGCGCCACCACCGTACCGGGCGTTTACGCCATCGGTGACGTGGTTCGCGGCATGATGCTGGCACACAAAGCCTCGGAAGAGGGCATCATGGTCGTTGAGCGCATCAAGGGCCACAAAGCCCAGATGAACTATGACTTGATCCCGTCAGTTATTTATACTCACCCGGAAATCGCGTGGGTCGGCAAAACCGAGCAGACCTTGAAGGCTGAAGGCGTTGAAGTTAACGTTGGCACCTTCCCGTTCGCAGCCAGTGGCCGTGCCATGGCAGCTAACGACACCGGCGGTTTCGTGAAAGTCATTGCCGATGCCAAGACTGACCGCGTATTGGGCGTCCACGTGATTGGCCCGAGCGCTGCAGAACTGGTTCAGCAGGGCGCAATCGGTATGGAATTCGGCACCAGCGCTGAAGACCTGGGCATGATGGTTTTCTCCCATCCGACCCTGTCTGAAGCCTTGCACGAAGCAGCTTTGGCTGTGAATGGCGGCGCCATCCACATCGCCAACCGCAAGAAGCGTTAAGACAATAAGAAACCACGGCGGTACGGCCCGTCGTGAGCCTTGCATGCAAGACTCACCGCGGAATGTCCGCTGGACGCAGTCTTGCGTAGCTCAGCTACGCAAGCAGCAGTCACAGGTGGTGCGGCACTTGAACAAGTGCAGCACCGAATGCGCAGTACCTAACGAAGACGGTAATAAGCATGAATCTTCACGAGTATCAGGGTAAGCAGCTGTTCGCTGAGTACGGCCTGCCAGTTTCCACCGGCTACGCAGTAGACACCCCGGAAGCAGCAGCAGAAGCTTGCGACAAAATCGGCGGCACCGAGTGGGTTGTCAAAGCCCAGGTCCACGCTGGTGGTCGCGGTAAAGCGGGCGGCGTAAAGCTGGTTCGCAGCAAAGAAGACGCCAAAGCATTCGCTCAACAGTGGTTGGGCAAGCGTCTGGTGACTTACCAGACTGATGCCAATGGTCAGCCAGTCACCAAGATCCTGGTTGAATCGTGCACTGATATCGCTAAAGAGCTGTACCTGGGCGCTGTCGTTGACCGTTCGAGCCGTCGCATCGTGTTCATGGCTTCCACCGAAGGTGGCGTGGACATCGAGAAAATCGCTCACGACACCCCTGAGAAAATCCTCAAGGCCACTATCGATCCACTGGTTGGCGCTCAGCCATTCCAGGGGCGCGAGCTGGCATTCCAGCTGGGTCTGGAAGGCAAGCAAGTTGCTCAGTTCGCCAAGATCTTCGTAGGTCTGGCCAAGCTGTTCAAGGATCACGACCTGGCTCTGCTGGAAGTGAATCCGCTGGTGATCAAGGCTGACGGCGATCTGCATTGCCTCGACGCCAAGATCAACATCGACGCCAACGCCATGTACCGTCAGCCTAAGCTGAAGACTTTCCACGATCCGTCGCAAGACGATCCGCGCGAAGCGCACGCTGCCAAGTTCGAACTGAACTACGTAGCACTGGAAGGCAACATCGGTTGCATGGTCAACGGTGCTGGCCTGGCCATGGGTACCATGGACATCGTCAACCTGCATGGCGGCAAACCAGCCAACTTCCTCGACGTGGGCGGCGGTGCTACCAAAGAACGCGTTACCGAAGCGTTCAAGATCATCCTGTCCGACACTAACGTCGCTGCAGTACTGGTCAACATCTTCGGCGGCATCGTTCGTTGCGACATGATTGCCGAAGGCATCATCGGCGCTGTGAAAGAAGTCGGCGTGAAAATCCCGGTTGTTGTTCGCCTTGAAGGCAACAACGCTGAGCTGGGCGCTAAAGTACTGGCAGAAAGCGGTTTGAACATCATCGCTGCTACCAGCCTGACCGACGCTGCTCAACAAGTCGTTAAAGCTGCGGAGGGCAAATAATGAGCGTCCTGATCAATAAAGACACCAAAGTTATCTGCCAGGGTATTACCGGTTCGCAAGGTAGTTTCCACACCCAGCAAGCCATCGAATACGGCACCAAGATGGTGGGTGGCGTAACTCCTGGCAAAGGCGGCACCGAGCACCTGGGTCTGCCAGTGTTCAACACCGTGAAAGATGCTGTAGCTGCCACTGGCGCCACCGCCAGCGTGATCTACGTTCCAGCTCCTTTCTGCAAGGACTCCATCCTGGAAGCAGCCTTCGGCGGCATCAAGCTGATCGTTTGCATCACTGAAGGCATTCCTACCCTGGACATGCTGGATGCCAAGGTCAAGTGCGACGAGCTGGGCGTAGTCCTGATCGGTCCTAACTGCCCAGGCGTGATCACTCCAGGCGAATGCAAGATCGGCATCATGCCAGGTCACATTCACTTGCCAGGCAAGGTTGGTATCGTTTCCCGTTCCGGCACCCTGACCTACGAAGCTGTGAAGCAGACTACTGACGCCGGTTTCGGTCAGTCGACTTGCGTCGGTATCGGTGGTGACCCGATCCCGGGTTCGAACTTCATCGACATCCTGAAGCTGTTCCAGGAAGACCCGAAGACCGAAGCGATCGTGATGATCGGTGAGATCGGCGGTTCGGCTGAAGAAGAAGCGGCTGCCTACATCAAGGCACACGTGACCAAGCCGGTTGTTTCCTACATCGCTGGTGTGACTGCTCCTCCGGGCAAGCGCATGGGCCATGCTGGCGCAATCATCTCTGGCGGCAAAGGCACTGCAGACGAGAAATTCGCTGCGCTGCAAGACGCAGGCGTTAAAACCGTGCGTTCGCTGGCAGACATCGGCAAGGCCCTGGCCGAGCTGACTGGTTGGGCCGTCAAGTAAGCCTCGCGCTTAACTGACGCTTCACCAAGCAAAGGCCACCTTCGGGTGGCCTTTGTCGTTTCCGGGTGATCGTTCCCACGCTCTGCGTGGGAATGCCGCCAGGGACGCTCCGCGTTCCGCCTTTGAATGTGACGCAGAGCGTCACGGGATGCATTCCCACGCAGAGCGTGGGAGCGATCTGTGCCAAGGTAGGAAAATTAGGTATGTAAACGCGACATTGGAATGTCGTATATCGGATAGTTCGCCCTGTAATAGTGCGTTTGTCAGACGGATTCGTTACGCTAGCAGCCATTTTTGCGTCCGCGGCCCACAAGGCAGCGACGCGCTAAACGGGTCAGTCCTATACGGGCCGACAGCATTTCCCTCACCCATAAGGGAAATCCCTCTCTAAATTCCGATTCAGTAGTGTGGTATTTCCTTAATGAAAGTGTTGAAAGGCCAGGACATACTGGCACTTGGTTTTATGACGTTTGCCCTGTTCGTCGGGGCTGGCAACATCATCTTCCCGCCTATCGTCGGTTTGCAGTCCGGGCCTAATGTCTGGATGGCGGCGCTGGGTTTTCTGATCACCGCGGTTGGTTTGCCGGTGATCACCGTTGTTGCCCTGGCCAAGGTCGGTGGTGCAATGGATGCCTTGAGCAGCCCGATCGGTAAAGTCGCCGGTGGCCTGCTGGCAGCTGCGTGCTACCTCGCTGTTGGCCCATTGTTCGCGACGCCGCGCACCGCGACCGTGTCGTTCGAAGTGGGTCTGGCGCCGCTGACCGGTGAGAGCCCGCTGGCGCTGTTTCTCTATAGCTCGGTGTACTTCCTGCTGGTGTTCTTCATCTCGCTCTATCCGGGCCGTCTGCTGGACACCGTAGGACGTTTCCTTGCACCGCTGAAGATCATCGCTCTGGCCGTTCTCGGCATTGCTGCGTTCGCGTTGCCGGCTGGTGAAATCGGCGTGGCCACACCTGAATATGTCGCGGCACCGTTCTCCCAAGGCTTTATCAATGGTTACCTGACCATGGATACCCTGGGTGCGCTGGTATTCGGCATTGTCATTGTCAACGCCATTCGTTCCCGGGGTGTGGAATCGCCAGCGTTGATCACCCGTTACGCGATTATCGCCGGTCTGATTGCCGGCGTGGGTCTGGCGCTGGTTTACGTCAGTCTGTTCCGTCTCGGTTCGGGTAGCCATGAAGTGGCCGCTGGTGCTGCCAACGGTGCCGCGGTATTGCATGCGTACGTTCAGCACACGTTTGGTTCGTTGGGCAGTGGTTTCCTTGCGGTGCTGATCTCCCTGGCCTGCCTGGTAACAGCGGTCGGTCTGACGTGTGCCTGTGCCGAATACTTCAGCCGCGTACTGCCACTGTCCTACAAGACGCTGGTGATCATCCTGGCTGCGTTCTCCCTGTTGGTGTCCAATCTGGGCCTCACCAAGTTGATTGCTTTCTCGATCCCGGTGCTGACCGCCATCTACCCGCCATGCATCGCCCTGGTAGCCCTGAGCTTCTGCAAGGACTTCTGGCATGAGCAGGGCCGCATTGTTGGTCCGGTGATGCTGGTGTCGTTCATCTTCGGTCTGATCGATGCCCTCAAAGGCGCCGGCCTGGCTGACTGGATGCCGACTCAACTGACTCATCTGCCATTGAGCGAGCAGGGTCTGGCGTGGCTGGTGCCGTCGGTCATGACCCTGGTGGTTGCCGTGGTTTGCGACCGCCTGCTGGGCAAGCGCGAAGAAGCGCTGGCTTAAGCCTCCTCATGACCCGCCACAAGCGGGCTTGAGCTACAAATGGAAATGCCCCGTATCAATCGATACGGGGCATTTTTTTATGCGCGTGATGCAGTGTCTTTTTACTTGGGCTAACGTCGAAGCACTATCCGCAGGTTTCATCATCCACACATCACAAGGAACTGCATGTCGTTCGTCCACGCCAATCTGATTCACATCCTCGCCGCGCTCTGGTTTGTCGTCTGCTGGGGTGGCTACACCCGTTACGCGACATGGAAGGGCCGTGACACCGCATGCCTGGCCAGCGTGCTGCACCTGTATCGCGAAGACTGGATGCGCCGCATGCTGTTGCGCGACAACCGCATTGCCGATGCCAGCGTGATCGGTAACCTTGAGCGCAATGCCTCGTTCTTCGCTTCCAGTACGCTGATTATCCTGGCCGGTATTCTCACGGTATTGGGTGCGTCCGACAGAGCCGTATCGTTACTGGCGGATATCCCGATGGTGCAACAGGCCTCCCAAGGCATGTCGGAGATCAAGTTGTTGTGCCTGGCGCTGGTGTTTGTCTATGCGTTCTTTACCTTTAGCTGGTGCATGCGTCAGTACAACTTTGCGGCGATTCTCGTGGGCTCGGCGCCGATGATCGGCGAGCGCCATGTGTCCGAACAAGAGCGTAAAGCCTTTGCCTCTCGAGCCGCCCGTGTCATCTCCATGGCGGCCAACCAGTTCAACTTCGGCCTGCGTTCCTATTACTTCGGCATGACCATGCTGGCGTGGTTTGTCAGTCCCTGGTTGTTCATGTTGATGAGCGCCGGTGTCGTATTTGTGTTGTATCGCCGCGAGTTTCACTCCGACGTTCTTGATGTGATGGTCTATACACCTACAGAGGCGCCATTGCCTGAAGCAAACAAGGAAGCTGCTTGATGAGTATTCCGTTCTGGTGTGTGTTTATCAGCGCATTGCTGATTTACGTGGCAAAGATTCCGGTGGCCAAAGCCATGAGCGAGCAGGGTGGTTACAACAATCACCTGCCGCGCCAGCAGCAGGCGCAACTTACCGGCTTTGGTGCCCGTGCATTGGCGGCACACCAGAACAGTTTCGAGGCGTTCTTATTGTTCGCGGTCGGGGTGTTGATGGCGCACACCACGCAGACGGCGGGATGGCTGATCGATACGCTGGCAATCATCTTTGTGATCGCGCGCATCATTTACTTGCTGTGCTATTGGGCAGATCTGGCCTGGCAGCGCAGTCTGGTGTGGTTTGTGGGTTTAGTGTGTTCGTTGTTGCTGATGATTAGTCCGACTTTTAGAATAATTTTGCTCTAGCACTTATCGCCAATAAAAAGAAAACCCGCACTTGGCGGGTTTTCTTTTATCACTAAAAACGCTTTTAGTTTTTAGGTGCTTCTGGAGCGGCTTCTTTTGTAGCTGCTGCGTTCGATTCGGCCTGAGCTTTGGCAGCTTCGGCGTTTTCTTTTGCGGCTTCGTTCACTTTATCCTGAGCTTCGCTCATTTTTTCTTGAGCTTGCTCAGAATGTTTGGCGGCATCTTGAGCTTTGTCCTCGGATTTTTTATCGCAGGCAGCGAGACCGAGGGACGCGGTCAACATCAAGGCAATAGCTAAAGTCTTACGCATGGGGTGTTTCTCCTTATGGAAAATATCTACTGGCCTTTCGAGCATGGCGATCAGGGTTAAGTTCCTCAAATCACACAGATATATAAGTTTGTTTTGCCACGGAACTTTTGCCCTCTAGCCTGCTACTTTGTCCAAACACTAAGAAGAGTTTTATCCAATGGCCGAAAACCCCGTTTTTGAGCGTGCGACGCGATTCCTGTCGGCATTGCGGCATTGTCAGGTACTCGGCATGCGCGTTCACAGCGCCAGCAGCGAAGGGCTGACGGTGATTTTGCCGTACAGCCCGCAGATCGTCGGCAACCCGCAAACCGGGGTGATTCATGGCGGTGCGCTGACCTCGCTGATGGACACTGCTTGCGGCATGGCCACCCTTTGCGTGCTGCCCGAGTTCGAAGTCTGCCCGACGCTCGACTTGCGCATCGACTACATGCACGCCGCCGAGCCGCACAAGGACGTATACGGCTTCGCCCAATGCTACCGAGTGACCACCGACGTGATCTTCGCGCGCGGTTTCGCCTATCAGGACGACCCCGAACAACCCATCGCCCATGTGGTAGGTACGTTCATGCGCATGGGCAAGGGAATCAAAGGCACCAAAGGGTTTGGCGGTGCCATTGCCGGTGCCCTTACTGGAGTTGCGAAATGACCGACACGTTCAAGGAGCAACTTCAACAGGCCCATGCGCAGGGAGACTACGCCTCGCTGCTGGACCTGATTCCCTACGCCAGACTGATCGGTGTTGAATGTTCGCGTGTCGGGGATGAGCTGCTGTTTCGTCTGCCGGCCAACAAAGACAACATTGGTAATCCTTTATTGCCGGCGATTCATGGCGGGGTGATTGCCGGCTTCATGGAACTCTCGGCGGCACTGCATCTGCTGATTTTCACCGGCTCGCCCGGTGTGCCGAAGATTATCGATTTCTCCCTCGACTACCTGCGCGCGGGGCAGTTTCGCGATACCTGGGCCAGATGCCAAGTGTGCCGACAGGGGCGCCGAGTGGCAAACGTCGCAATTACCGCCTGGCAAAGCACCGAAGCCGAGCCTATTGCCACGGCCCGCGCTCACTTCAAAATCGAAGAGCCCTTGAAATCCTGATCTCAGCCCCCAACTCTGATGACAACCCGCCGCCGACCCTCAAGGTCGCGGCTTATGCCATCTGATTGGAGTTTGATGACCATGAGTGTGGAAACTCAAAAGGAAACCCTGGGCTTCCAGACCGAGGTGAAGCAACTGCTGCACCTCATGATCCATTCGCTGTATTCCAACAAGGAAATTTTCCTTCGCGAATTGATCTCGAACGCCTCTGACGCTGTCGACAAATTACGTTTTGAAGCGCTGGCCAAGCCTGAGTTGCTGGAAGGCGGCGCCGAACTGAAAATCCGTGTGAGCTTCGATAAAGACGCTAAAACCGTCACCCTCGAAGACAACGGCATCGGCATGAGCCGTGACGACGCGGTCACCCATCTGGGTACCATCGCCAAGTCCGGCACTGCCGATTTTATGAAACACCTGTCTGGCGATCAGAAAAAAGACTCGCACCTGATCGGTCAATTCGGTGTCGGTTTCTACTCGGCCTTCATCGTCGCCCGATAAAGTCGACGTATTCAGCCGCCGTGCCGGCCTCGCTGCCAGCGAAGGCGTGCATTGGTCGTCCAAGGGCGAAGGCGAATTCGAAATCGCCACCGTCGAGAAAGCTGATCGCGGTACCCGCATCGTTCTGCACCTGAAGTCCGGTGAAGACGAGTTCGCCGATGGCTGGCGTCTGCGCAACATCATCAAGAAGTACTCCGACCACATCGCCTTGCCGATCGAGTTGCCGAAAGAAGTGGCAGCCGTTGAAGGTGAAGAGAAGCCTGCCGTTGAATGGGAAACCGTCAACCGCGCCAGCGCCCTGTGGACTCGCCCTCGCACTGAAGTGAAAGACGAGGAGTATCAGGAGTTCTACAAGCACGTCGCTCACGATTTCGAAAACCCCGCTGAGCTGGAGCCACAACAAGGTCGAAGGCAAGCTCGAGTACACCTCGCTACTTTATGTGCCGACCCGTGCTCCGTTCGACCTGTACCAGCGTGAAGCGCCGAAAGGCCTGAAGCTGTACGTGCAGCGTGTGTTCGTCATGGATCAGGCCGAGTCGTTCCTGCCGCTGTACCTGCGCTTCATCAAAGGCGTGGTCGACTCCAACGACCTGTCGCTGAACGTGTCGCGGGAAATCCTGCAGAAAGACCCGATCATCGATTCCATGAAGTCGGCGCTGACCAAGCGCGTTCTGGACATGCTGGAAAAACTGGCGAAGAACGAGCCTGAGCAATACAAAGGTTTCTGGAAGAACTTTGGTCAGGTCATGAAAGAAGGCCCGGCAGAAGACTTCGCCAACAAAGAGAAAATTGCCGGCCTGCTGCGTTTCGCGTCCACTCAGGGCGATGATGGCGAGCAGGTTGTAGGTCTGGCCGATTACCTGGCCCGCGCCAAGGAAGGTCAGGACAAGATCTACTACCTGACTGGCGAAACCTACGCGCAAGTCAAAAACAGCCCGCACCTGGAAGTCTTCCGCAAGAAAGGCATCGAAGTGCTGCTGCTGACCGATCGCATCGACGAGTGGCTGATGAGCTACCTCAACGATTTCGACGGCAAGAGCTTTGTCGACGTGGCACGCGGTGACCTGGATCTCGGCAATCTGGATTCGGAAGAAGACAAGAAAGCCGCGGAAGAAGTCGCCAAGTCCAAAGAAGGCCTGGTTGAGCGTCTCAAGACCGCTTTGGGTGAATCCGTCGCTGAAGTGCGGGTTTCCCACCGTCTGACCGATTCCCCGGCGATTCTGGCCATCGGCGAGCAGGACCTGGGCCTGCAAATGCGCCAGATCCTGGAAGCCAGCGGTCAGAAGGTTCCGGATTCGAAGCCGATCTTCGAATTCAACCCGGCTCACCCGCTGATCGAGAAACTCGACAACGAGCAGAGCGATGAGCGCTTCGGCGACCTGTCGCACATTCTGTTCGATCAGGCGGCCCTGGCGGCCGGCGACAGCTTGAAAGACCCGGCCGCTTATGTGCGCCGTCTGAACAAGCTGCTGGTTGAACTGTCGGTTTAACCGCGTTGTATAAAAACCCGCTTCGGCGGGTTTTTTCATTCTGGGGTTTTTTTACTGGGAGTTAGTCATGAGCCAAATCACTGTTCGTTCCGTCGCCTATCAGATCGACGGCCAGCCGTATGAAAGCCGTCTAGCCTTCGATGCCGACCATAAGGGCCCGCGCCCAGGCCTGTTGATGGCGCCGAACTGGATGGGCGTCAGCGCCGGTGCTGAAGAGATCGCCAAGTCGGTGGCCTCCAAGGGCTACGTGGTGTTGATCGCGGACCTCTATGGCCAGGCGACTCGTCCGCAGAACGGCGACGAGGCGGGCGCAGCAATGATGCCGTTGAAGAATGACCGCGCCTTGCTGCGCAAACGCGTACAGGCTGCCTTCGAGCAGCTCCAAGGGCAGGGCGAGGCGGCGATCGATACCTCGAAACTGGCAACGTTCGGTTTCTGCTTCGGTGGTTGCTGCGCGTTGGAACTGGCTCGTACGGGCGCGCCGGTGAAAGCGGCGGTGTCGTTCCACGGCACATTGGATACGCCGAACGTGAACGATGCGAAAAACATCAAGGGCTCGGTGCTGGTGCTGCATGGCGCTGCCGACCCGCTGGTGCCGAAAGAGCAGCTACCAGCGTTCGAAGCTGAGATGAATGCCGCGGGTGTGGATTGGCAGTTGCTGAGCTATGGCGGCGCGGTGCATTCGTTCACTGACCCGCATGCCAATGTGCCGGGCAAGATGATGTATGACGCGAAGACGGCTGCTCGCGCGTTCACGTCGATGCATAACTTGCTGGATGAAGTTTTTAAAGGTTGAGCTGTTACCAGGCGCTGACTGAGTCGGTGCCTGAACGGGCCTCATCGCGGGCAAGCCCGCTCCCACAGGGAATTGTGCCGTGCGCGAATTTTGCGAACGGCCCGGTCAACTAATGTGGGAGCGGGCTTGCCCGCGATGGCGGTGTTACTAACGCCGAAGATCCGAAGGCAGTTCGATCCGCTCACTTTCCCCCGGCACTGTCGGCCAATCCCCGGCCGCCCAGCGTCGACGCGCTTCATCGATCAACGCCGGATCACTGGCGACGAAATTCCAGTTGATCCGTCGCGGCCCATCCAGCGGCGCGCCACCAAACAGCACGGCATGACAATCGCTCTCGGCGAACAAGGTCATCTCTTCCCCCGCAGGCAACACTACCAGCGAGTGAGGTTCAATCGGCTCACCATCCAGTTGTACCTCACCGCTCAGCACATACAGTGCCCGCTCTTCATGCTCGGTGGGAATCAGCAATGTGGTCGCGGTTTGCAGGTTCAATTCGGCATACAGCGTAGGAGAAAGCACAGGGACCGGCGATTTGAGGCAAAAGCCTGATCCGGCGATCATCCGTATCTTCACGCCAAGGTTATCGCTGACGGGCAGCGTGGCAGCCGGATGGTGGCTGTAGTGTCCCGGACCGTGTTCATGATCCTTGGGCGACGCCAGCCAGATCTGTAGGCCGTGCATCGTAAAGCCGCTGTCTTTCAATGGTTCGGGCGTGCGTTCGACGTGGGCAATTGCACTGCCGGCGGTCATCCAACTGACATCGCCAGCATTCACCACCTGATCGGAACCGAGGCTGTCCTTGTGCTGGATTTGCCCTTCAAACAGGTAGGTGAGGGTGGACAGGCCGATGTGCGGATGCTGACGGATATTCATGCCTTTGCCCGCCGGGTAACGGGTTTCGAGCATGTGGTCAAAAAACACGAAAGGCCCGACGTTGCGGCATTTGGCTGACGGCAACGGGCGAAAAATCGGCTGGCCTTCGACATCTTCGGCGCGAGGGCGGATCACGAGCGGAGTGTTCATGGTGCATTCCAGGCTGAGCGGGTGACGCAGGGAGCATAACCCGCTTGCACAGCCGTTGCCGCTATTGACTGAAGGCGCCTTCGGACAGATGGGTTTCGATGCTGACTTCGGAGGTGGTCATCAGTTTGTGTACCGGGCAGCGGTCGGCCACGCGGTGCAGCTCCTCGCGCTGGGCGTCGGTGAGCACACCTTTGAGCGTGAGTTCGACGTGCAGGGCGTATTTGCCTTTCTGCTCTTCGCTGTTGTCGCGCGTGACCTCAACCTCGACGCCTGTCAGCGGGATGTCCTTCTTCTTGGCATACATTTTCAGCGTCAGGGCCTTACAGGCACCGAGGGCGGCGTCGAAGTAGTCGTGTGGTTCAGGCGCCGTGCCTTCGCCGCCAGAGGTTTTCGGCACGTCGGCAAAAAGTTCGTGGTCATCGATTTGGACGCTGTGACGAAAACCTTCGGCGGAGACGGTATTGACGGTAACAGTCATGGGAAACCTCGCGGGCAATATGAAAAGTCATTCGATCAAAAAAGACCCTGAAGTTATAGAGCATTCCTTCAAATTCGCGTTCCACTTTCTTGCCGGCTGAACCCTGGTTTGCGTGGTGCGGTCTATGTTGCTCGTACCGCAGTTGCCCATCACAGGAGAATTCCGTGCCCCCGATCCGCTTGAGCCTCGCCTGGTTGCTGGCGCTGTGCGGCACTGATACCTACGCCCGCGAATATGCCTACAGCGATGCGCACCTGCATTACGTCGATTTCTTCCAGGAAACGGCGGGCATGTCGAAATTGCTCACGGCCATGGACGACAATGCTATCGATCATGTAATGATTTCCGGCATTCCGGTGGCCAAGAAATGGCACGAAGACGAACCCAAACGCCCACGTTATTACGCCGGCGATGACGCCGATGCCTATTGGTATAGCGCGACCGATGTGATCGTCGCGGCGGCGGTGAATAAGCTGACCACAGAGCAGCGCCAGCGTTTTCACCCTTTCCTGTCAGGCTTCAACCCGAATGACAAAAACTCCGCGGCACACATCCAGCGCATGCTCGACCTCTATCCCGGGCTTTGGCAGGGCATTGGCGAAGTCTTTACCCGTCACGACGATCTGACTGCGCTGACATCCGGCGACACGCCGCGGGCCAACAACGAGGCGATGACCCGCATCTACCACCTGGCTGCCGAGAACGACTTGCCGGTGATGCTGCATTCCAACATCACCTCCAAGCGTGAGAAAAATCCGCTGTACCTGGCAGAAGTCGAGGAGCCGCTGCGCAATCATCCACACACCCGGTTTATCTGGGCTCATGCAGGCACCAGTGCGGAAATTCATCGGCACCAGACCCAGCTGGATTTTCTGTTGCCGACGCTGTCGCGAATGCTCGAGGCTTACCCCAATCTGTTCGTTGACCTGTCCTGGAGCATGCTGACGCCTTACCTGCTGGACGAGCAGGGCACGCCTCGGGATGAATGGGTGAGACTGGTGGAGCGCTTTCCGGAGCGCTTCATGCTCGGTTCCGATGTGGTGGGGCGTTTCAACAAGCTCGGTCAGGAAATGCACAGCTTCGATCCGTTTCTTGATGCCTTGCCGGAGGATGTTGCCAGAAGGGTTGCGCGGGATAATTTCCTGGCGATCCTGCCTCGGGCTGTTGTGAAGTAACAATGGGACTTCAACTCCCGGATTGGGCAAGCCCCCTCACTTCAGGGTTGCTGAACTCAAGGTTGTCATCGTCCTGTCACCCCCGCGTCATACCCTCGCGCTCATCTCAATCAAGGAGCGCACCATGCACCTCACCCGTTTAGCCGCCCTGGCCACAATGATGTTCGTCAGTGGTCTGGCCAGTGCCGAAGTCCGTGTCGAAGGCCCAGTGGAGTACGGCGTGTTCGCTGGCCCGAAAGCCGAGCTGCAATCGGGCGAGCGAGTTTTGCGCCGTAGCAATGAACAGATCCAGCAAACCGAAATCGTCCCCGCCAAACTCGGCACCAAGTTCGGTATGCGTTACCAGTTGGCCGGCAAGGTCGCCGAAGACCAGCCGCTGACTTTGCTCTATTTCACCCCGGGCATCCGTACTCCGGATGGTGTGCGTCACGACAAACTGGAAGTTACTCAAAAGCTGGTACCCGGTGCTCCGCAGGACGTGATGGCGTACGAGTTCACCGAAAGCCATGAAGTCGTTCCCGGAGAATGGCGTTTCATGGTGTTCCAGGGCGACCGTCTGTTGGCTCAGCAACGCTTTACCGTGCGCTGATCGCTCTCACCCAACCAAACGCCAGACGAAAAAAAGCCCCGCATTTGCGGGGCTTTCATGTCGTAGCGAATCAGCTGCCTTTGACCGGTTTGCCGTTGACCGTGCCGTCGAGGAGCATGATGTTGTACTCCTTGCCGTCGGTTTCGACCTGTTGCAGACGGACCAGCAAATAATCCCAATCCTTGGCGAACCACAGGACGGTGATGCGCTTGCTTTGTGTCGGGTCGCGCACGCGCTCGACCTTGATCGCTTCGATCTGGCCAGCCTTGGTGTCGACTTTCTCCGAGCCCAGCACGCGGAAGTCATAGGTATCGACTTCTCCGTCATCGACAACCTGATAGCTCATGCTTTTCTTGCCGGCGGCTACGTCATGCTGCAGCGCCAGTTGATAGGTGGACTTGTCGACCATGCCGCGATTGAGCGGAAGTTTGACGGCGTCACCGCGATCGGTGCCAGTGACCATCTTGTTGGTCCAATCGAAGTCCAGGTCGGCCTTCTTGGCTTTGCCTAGGCCACCACGTTCGAAGTGGTAGGACTGTGGCAGCAGCGTGTCCTTGTCCAGGGTCAGGGTGCTTTCTTCAGTCAGGCTGGCGATCATCATCGACGCCTTGAAGCTGAGTTTCCAGACGCCGTTGGCCCCCTTGGTCAGGCTGCGTTCGGCAGTGCCGCTCATGGGCAGCTGTTTCCAGTCGGCGGTATAGCTGGCGGAGAAGGGTTGAAGGTCTGCGGCCTGCGCAAACGGCAGGGCGAGCAGAGCGCAAGCGAAGAGCAGGGCGCGACGCATAAAATCTCCTAGGTTCGAATCAAGTGGCCGCTGGCCGCGAGTAACTGTCCGTCCAGTAAAGCACCTTGTTCACCGAGTGATAAACGACCTTCAGCAAACCAGCGTACGGCCATCGGGTAAATCAGGTGTTCCTGGGTATGGACTCGCTGCGCCAGACTCTGCGGCGAATCGTGCAACTCTACCGGTATTACTGCCTGTACGACCAGTGGTCCGCCATCGAGTTCCTCGGTGACGAAGTGCACGGAACAGCCGTGTTCAGTGTCGCCGGCCTCCAGCGCGCGCTGATGGGTGTGTAACCCTTTGTATTTGGGCAGCAGCGAAGGATGGATATTGAGCAGGCGGCCTTGATAGTGGCGCACGAAGTCAGCGCTGAGAATGCGCATGAAACCGGCCAGTACCACGAGTTTGGGGTTGAAGGCGTCGATCAGTTCGATCAGCGCGGCATCGAAGGCCTCGCGACCTTCGAAAGCCTTGTGATCCAGGGTGCGGGTGTCGATACCCGCGTCCCTGGCGCGTTGCAGGCCGTAGGCGTCGGCGCGGTTGGAGATCACCGCAGCGATGCGAACCGGGCTGTCGCCGGTTCGCGTGCTGTCGATCAAGGCCTGCAAGTTACTGCCGGTGCCGGACAACAGCACCACCACATCACAGGTCTGGGACATCAATCAGCCTTGAGGTTCTTCAGTTCAACCTGAGCCGCGCCTTCGGCAGCGGTAGCGATCTGACCGATGACCCAAGGCTGCTCGCCGGCTTCACGCAACACGTTCAGCGCGGATTCAACGTGCTCTTGAGCCACGCAGATAACCATGCCAACGCCGCAGTTCAGCACGCGGTGCATTTCGTTTTCGTTGACGTTGCCTTTCTCTTGCAGCCAGTCGAACACGGCAGGGCGAGTCCAGCTTGCAACGTCAACCACCGCTTGTGCGCCTTTTGGCAGAACGCGCGGAATGTTGTCCAGCAGGCCACCACCGGTGATGTGGGCCATGGCTTTGACAGCGCCGGTTTCCTTGATCAGCTTGAGCAGCGGCTTCACGTAGATGCGGGTCGGGGCCATCAGCAGATCAGTCAGCGGTTTGCCGTCGAGCTGGATGTTTTCGATGTCTGCACCGGACACTTCGATGATCTTGCGGATCAGCGAGTAGCCGTTGGAGTGCGGGCCGGAAGACGGCAGGGCGAGCAGGGCATCGCCGGCAGCGACTTTGGAACCGTCGATGATTTCGGACTTTTCCACGACGCCGACGCAGAAGCCGGCCAGGTCGTAGTCTTCGCCTTCGTACATGCCAGGCATTTCAGCGGTTTCGCCGCCGACCAGGGAGCAGCCGGACAGTTCACAGCCAGCGCCGATGCCGGTCACGACCTGGGTCGCGGTTTCGACGTTCAGTTTGCCGGTGGCGTAATAGTCGAGGAAGAACAGCGGCTCGGCGCCGCAGACCACCAGGTCGTTCACGCACATGGCAACCAGGTCGATGCCGATGCTGTCGTGCTTGTTCAGGTTCAGCGCCAGGCGCAGCTTGGTGCCGACGCCGTCAGTGCCAGAGACCAGCACCGGTTGTTTGTAACCGGCCGGGATTTCGCAGAGGGCGCCGAAACCGCCCAGGCCGCCCATGACTTCCGGGCGCGCAGTGCGCTTGGCGACGCTCTTGATGCGTTCGACCAATGCTTCACCGGCGTCGATGTCTACACCGGCGTCCTTGTAGCTCAGGGAGGGTTGCTTGCTCATGATCCAGGCCTTTAGGGGGGATTCAGGGGTAACGACCGGGTCCAGTGGGACCGCCGAAACAAACGAAGGCGAATGCCATCCGCGAATTTCAGGGTGCCCGGCTGTTGCCGGTCTGCGAAGGCGCGCGATTTTATCAGGCTTGAGGGGCAGCGGCCATCCTCGTGCCGACGGGCAGGGGCATATCGCGTTAAAAAAACCGATATTGCCCGTGTTGGTGGCGTCCCGGATGGCTGTATAAGGTATCGACGTTAACCGTCTATCGTTATGACAGTGCGAAAACTTACCGGGATCGGGTGAATGTTTTGCTTGAACGTGTGGTCAACAGACTCCTGGTTCAATCATCTTCACGCGGTCTGTTCCAGCCGCTCTTGTCGTCAGGAATCTTTTTATGCGTTTTCTTAAATTCTTGTTCGTGGGCTGTTTATCCGTGGTCAGCCTGACCGGTCATGCCGAAACTGTCAAAGGCCTCTACCAAGTGCGCGAGCCTGTCAGCAGCCAGACACCGGAGGAGCGCGATCAGGCAACTCAGCGGGCGCTGGATACGTTGGTGTTGCGCCTGACCGGCGACCCCAAGGCGGCGCAGAGCCCGGGTCTGGCGACCGTGCGCAAAGACCCTCAGCAGATCATCAGTCAGTTCGGTTATGAGGCCGGGCCGCCGCAGGTGCTGAAAGTCGATTTCGATCCGGCCACCACCGAACAGGCCTTGCGGCGTGCCGGGTTAGCCATGTGGGGCGCCAACCGACCGTCGATACTCGGCTGGTGGTTGAACGACTCCACTGAAGGTTCGAGCCTGGTCGGCGATGGCCAGGCCAGTGCCACGCCACTGCTTCGAGCGGCGCAACATCGCGGGCTGCCGCTGCGTTTGCCACTGGCAGACCTGAACGAGCAGATTGTCGCCACTGCGCCGAATCTGGAAAGTGCAGACCCGGCACCGCTGCGGGGCGCATCCGACCGTTACAATGCCGACGCGTTGCTGGCGGTGCATGCCCGTGAAGAGGGTGGCCAATGGCAAGCCAAGTGGCGTTTGTGGTTGGGCGATCAGAAAGAAGCCGGTAGCGCGCAGGGTGCTGATACCGCCGCGCTGGCCGATGCGGTGATGCTGGCGGTCAGCCAACGCCTGGCGCCGCGTTTTGCCGCCAAACCGGGTGCGTCGAGCGAGCAATTGCTGGAAGTGCAGGGGATGAGCCTGGAACGTTATGCGACGCTCGGGCGTTTGCTGGAGCCTTTTGGCGCGCGCCTGCAAAGCGTTGATGGCGACCGCGTGCTTTATCGGGTCAACGGCAGCCCCGATCAGTTGCGGGCGCAGTTGTCTTTGGCCAGGTTGCAGGAAATTCCGGCCGGTGAGGCGCCGGCCCCCGTGGCGCCTGTTCAACCCGTGGTTGCTGGCTCGACACCGGTCGCAGCGCCAGCCCCGGCACCGACGCCGCAGTTACGTTTTCGCTGGTAGTTTTTCTTTATATAGAAGCAGGAGTGGTACATGGCCGATACACGGCGTTGGTTCTGGCTCGGTGGGGTGGTCCTGCTTTGCGCGTTTGTTTACCTGTTGCACCCGATTCTGACACCGTTCCTGGTGGCGCTGTTGCTGGCTTATCTGTTCGACCCGCTGGTGGATCGGCTGGAGAAGTATGGTCTGTCACGGACCTGGGGCGTGGTGGCGGTGTTCGCGTTGTTCACATTGATCGTCACCGCGTTGCTGTTGGTATTGGTGCCGATGCTCGCCAAGCAGCTGTTTCGTTTGTATGAACTGGCGCCGCAGATGCTCGACTGGTTGCAGCACACCGCCGTGCCGTGGGCGCAATCGAAGATGGGGTTATCAGACGGTTTCTGGAAGTTCGACAAGCTCAAGGCGGCGTTCAGCGCGCACATGGGCCAGACCACCGATGTTGTCGGCATGGTACTGAGTCAGGCGACGGCTTCGGGCCTTGCGCTGATTGGCTGGCTGGCCAACCTGGTGCTGATTCCGGTGGTGAGTTTTTATCTGCTGCGTGACTGGGATCTGATGATGGCCAAGATCCGCAGCCTGCTGCCCCGTGATCGTGAAGAGCGCGTCATGTCCCTGGCGGGAGAATGCCATGAAGTGCTCGGGGCGTTCGTGCGCGGGCAATTGCTGGTGATGCTGGCCCTGGGCGTGATCTACGCCGCAGGCTTGATGATCGTCGGGCTGGAGCTGGGGCTGTTGATCGGTTTGATTGCCGGGTTGGCGGCGATCGTGCCGTACATGGGGTTCGTCATCGGGATTGGTGCGGCGTTGATTGCCGGTCTGTTCCAGTTCGGTGGCGATTTGTATCCCATGATCGGTATTGTCGCGGTGTTCATGGTCGGCCAGGCGCTGGAAGGCATGGTCCTGACGCCGTTGCTGGTGGGTGACCGGATCGGCCTGCACCCGGTGGCGGTGATCTTCGCGATCCTGGCCGGCGGTGAGCTGTTTGGTTTTACCGGTGTGTTGCTGGCGTTGCCGGTGGCGGCGGTAATCATGGTGCTGGTGCGTCACGTACACGATTTGTATAAGGATTCAGATATCTACGGCGGTGTCGAGGAATCCGAGCTGTAAGTTTTTAATCGCTCGTAGCGGGCAGTCTGGTTTCGTGCCAGGTTTGCCCGTATCACTCGCGTGGCTGTCACATGCGCCGTCAAAGAAACTGTCATAAAACCAGTACGTTAACGCAAACCTTTGATTTTGCTTGTGGTCTGTCGCATTGTGCGGTCAGCCTCACGGGTATAAACTTCGCAAACTTTACACAGAGGCCACTAACGGTTCCTTTGGAACTGTTCAGTCAGCATGAAACCGATTCAGCTGCCCCTAGGTGTGCGTCTGCGTGATGACGCTACCTTTATCAATTACTACCCAGGCGCCAATGCCGCTGCACTCGGCTATGTCGAGCGGCTCTGCGAAGCCGACGCCGGCTGGACGGAAAGCCTGATTTACCTCTGGGGCAAGGACGGGGTAGGACGCACGCATTTGTTGCAGGCGGCGTGTCTGCGCTTCGAACAACTGGGGGAGCCGGCGGTGTACCTGCCGCTGGCCGAGTTGCTGGACCGCGGCATCGAAATTCTCGACAACCTCGAACAGTACGAACTGGTCTGCCTGGATGATTTGCAGGCGGTCGCCGGCAAGGCGGATTGGGAAGAGGCGCTGTTCCATCTGTTCAATCGTCTGCGTGACAGCGGTCGGCGTCTGTTGATCGCGGCCTCGACATCCCCGCGCGAACTGCCGGTGAAGCTGGCAGACCTCAAGTCGCGGCTGACACTGGCACTCATCTTCCAGATGCGCCCACTCTCTGACGAAGACAAATTACGTGCTTTGCAGTTGCGTGCATCCCGTCGTGGCCTGCACCTGACTGACGAAGTCGGGCATTTTATTTTGACCCGCGGTACCCGCAGTATGAGTGCACTTTTTGAGCTGCTTGAGCGCCTCGATCAGGCCTCCCTTCAAGCCCAGCGCAAGCTGACAATCCCGTTCCTGAAAGAGACATTGGGCTGGTAAAGCTCAGGTTTTTAGCGGGTTTCGGCATATTAAAGGCGCCAGAAAATCCGCTTTCCTGCACGGTTGCAGGCTGCGCTAACGTCTAAAACGGGCTTAAGCGCTTAGATGGAAACGAGAAACCGATAAGTCACATAAAGATCGATTGAATTTGCAAATGAGGTTGATAGCGGGCATAGTCTCGGCTTCTTTAGAAACTATCAGCCACGGTCGTGCCCATGCTAAATCGCTTCGCACCCCTCGTGCCTCTCGCACTCGTCACCCTGTTGTTCGGTTGCGCTGCCCACTCTCCAGTGTCCCAGCAAGAGCCAAAACAGCAGGTTTCAAATTCAGTTACCGCGCAGTCTTCTTCCGTTCTTTTCCAGGAAGAGGTGGTCACCGATAAAGAACTGGCAGACTTCGCCGATGGCAAGTCGTACCAGCTTCCGGTTCTGGCCGACAGCATCCTCGAACGTGGCATGTCCCTGATCGGTACCCGTTACCGTTTCGGTGGTACCTCCGAAGCCGGCTTCGACTGCAGTGGCTTCATCGGTTATCTGTTCCGTGAAGAAGCCGGCATGAACCTGCCGCGCTCTACCCGCGAAATGATCAACGTTGACGCTCCTCTGGTTGCTCGCAGCGCCCTCAAGCCGGGTGACCTGCTGTTCTTCGCCACCAATGGTCGTCGCGGTCGTGTCAGCCACGCCGGGATCTACTTGGGTGACAACCAGTTCATCCACTCCAGCAGCCGCAAAAGCGGTGGTGTCCGGATCGATAGCCTGGGCGACAGCTACTGGAGCAAGACCTTCATCGAAGCCAAGCGTGCACTCGCAATGGCTCCGGCTGCAGCCCCTATCGTCACTGCACGCAAGTAAGCGGACAGTTTATAAGGCGAACTTAAAGTCTTACTTGAAGTTTGCCGCGTAGCCGCTAGAATCCTGATCTATTATTGATGGCAAACCGCCTGCGTCCTGCGCAGGCGGTTTTCTTTTCTGTCTTTACGGCAGAAAAAAGCCGCAGCCAGATCAGGATGTTCTGCTTATGACGATGTCGGCCCGCCTCACGCTCATGTTCTTCGCAGCGCTGCTCAGCGCCTGCGCCAGCCGCCCACCGCCACCTGCGCCGGTGGTCCGCGCACCGATTGTTTTCGGTCCTTCCCAAGCCTTTTCTCCTGCGGCAGAAGACGTGCTGTTTCGCGCGCTGGGTCTGGTGGGAACGCCTTACCGCTGGGGCGGCAACACGCCGGATTCCGGGTTCGATTGCAGCGGGCTGATCGGTTATGTGTATCGCGATGTCACAGGCATTTCCTTGCCGCGTTCCACGCGCGAAATGATCGGCATGCAAGCCCCCAATGTCGGCAAGGAAGGCCTGCAAACCGGTGACCTGATTTTCTTCGCCACCAATGGCGGCTCCCAGGTCAGCCACGCCGGGATCTACGTCGGCGAAGGCCGCTTCGTCCACGCGCCAGCCACGGGCGGCACGGTCAAGCTGGATAGCTTGTCCAAAGCTTACTGGCAGAAAGCCTATCTGAGCGCCAAGCGCGTCTTGCAACCTGAGCATTTGGCACATAATCCGTAGCCTGAATTGTCATGAGCGCTCGTAAACGCTGATCTCCTGTGGGAGCGGGCTTGCCCGCGATGACGTCAGCACATTCAACATCGATGTAGTCTGGGCTGCCGCTATCGCGGGCGAGCCCGCTCCCACAGGGGATGTGTGTTGTGGTTACGGAGCAGCCGACACGCGCCACACCTTGTTCCCCACATCATCCGCCACTAGCAAGCTGCCCTGCTGATCGATCACCACGCCCACCGGCCGGCCCATGGCTTTTTCCTCGTCGTTGAGGAAGCCAGTGAGCACATCCACCGGTTGTCCGGCCGGTTTGCCGGCGCTGAACGGCACGAAAATCACTTTGTAGCCACTGTGTGGCTTGCGGTTCCACGAACCATGCTGGCCGATGAATGCACCTTGGGTGAATGGCGCGGGCAACTTGCTGCCTTCGGCGAATGTCAGGCCCAGTGATGCGGTATGTGGCCCCACCGCGTAGTCCGGTGCAATCGCCTTGGCCACCAGATCAGGGTTTTGCGGTTCGACGCGAATGTCGACGTGCTGGCCGTAATAGCTGTAGGGCCAGCCGTAGAACCCGCCGTCCTTCACAGATGTGATGTAGTCCGGCACCAGGTCGCTGCCGATTTCGTCCCGCTCGTTGACGGCGGTCCACAGTGCACCGCTCTGAGGCTCCCAGGCCAGACCGTTTGGATTGCGAATCCCCGAGGCGAAGATCCGATGGCTGCCGGTGGCGCGATCGACTTCCCAGATCGCCGCGCGGCCTTCCTCCTGATCCATGCCGTTTTCACCGACGTTGCTGTTCGAGCCCACGGTGACGTACAGCTTGCTGCCATCCCTGCTGGCGATGACGTTCTTGGTCCAGTGGTGATTCAGCGTACCGCCCGGTAGATCGACCACTTTGATTGGCTGCGACTTGATCGCTGTCTCGCCGTCTTCGTAGTGGAAGCGCAGCAAGCGGTCAGTATCGGCAACGTACAGGTCCTTGCCGACCAGGGTCATGCCGAAGGGGGAGTTGAGATTTTCCAGAAATACTGTGCGGGTTTCGGCGACGCCGTCGTGGTCCTTGTCCCGCAGCAGGGTGATGCGGTTCGGGCTGGGGACGCCGGCACCGGCGCGGCCCATGACTTTGCCCATGATCCAGCCACGAATACCGCCATCGGATTTGGCCGGTGCATTGGTTTCGGCCACCAGCACATCGCCGTTGGGCAATACATAGAGCCAGCGCGGGTGTTCGAGGCCTTCGGCAAATGCCGCCACTTGAGTTCCTGGCGCGGCGACAGGTTTCTTGCCCTCAGGCCAGCCGATCGCCGGGGCGATGTTAACCGTCGGGATCAGGGTTTTATTGGGTTCTGGCAGTTTGGGCGAGGGGCCTGTGCCATCCGAGACTTGCAGGCTGGAGGTTTCACCACAGGCGGCGAGCCCTCCGGCGAGCGCGATGATGAAAACGAGCTGGGGTTTGCGCATTACTGATCTTCCCTATGAATGCATTGACGTAATCATAGAGAAGCGTAGACGCTCGATGGTTCAACCGGTCAGCCGCGGGCTTCCTTGAGCAGAACAGCGATGCCTGGATGGTAGTTGCCGGCTTCATTGCGCAACTTGCGGTAGGCGTATGGGAAATACCAGGCCACGGCGCAGCTGTGTTCCTTTTGCAGGTCGTCGACCATGTCCTGAAGTTCTTCCGGGGTAGCGCTCTGCTGAGCTTTTTGCGGCGCTACGAACAGGCAGCCGAGTTTCAGATCGCTTGCGTAGCTGATTCGCTTCGCGTCACTGGTGATGTCCGCCAATGCCTGAGTCAGGTTCAAGCTATTGACCCGCGGCCAGCGCTGGGTGGCCTGGAGATACGCGCGTTCTTCGCTGCTGGCGATAAACAGATCGGCGCGGGCGTTGCGTTCGCCTTCTTCGTTCTGCTTGCGCGTCGACGTTTGTTGCAAGGTGACCATTTCCGCCATCCAGGCCGCGGCGGAAAGCAGGCTGAGGTTGGCTTTTTCGTCGTACCAATAAGGTGTGTCGTTATCGCCGCGAACAGCGTTATAGCGGTCGATACAGTCAAACCAGCGTTCCAGCACCGGTCGCAGGAATTCCAGCTTCGGATTGCTGATGATCATGCCTTGCATGTGGCTCACCCTTGTTATTGTGTTGTGAGGTTGTGGCTCTTTGATATCACTGCTGACAGTGTGGCACAAGATTGGCGTCAGTTAATTGATCGATGGCAGTTATTCGCTCAGCGGCGTCCCGGCTTTAATTGACGCTCCACCCCCAACCCTCTAACCTTCGCGGCTTGTTTCAGGTGCTCTGTGGCGGTGGCCGACAGAGTGAAACAGGGAAGCCGGTGAGTGACTATCTTCAAGCGATGAAGAGTCATGATCCCGGCGCTGCCCCCGCAACGGTAAATGAGTAAAAGCTGCGTCTTGAGCCACTGTGTCGACTGTCGACATGGGAAGGCGCGCAGTCAGGCACAAGCCGCTCATGAGCCCGGAGACCGGCCTGATTCATCCAACGGCATCACGGTGGGCGATGCCAGGCTTCTTGCCGTCTATTCTTGTGCCTGCCCGCCGTTATCCAGCCTCAACGGAGAGCTCCCCCATGACTGATACCCCCGATCGTGACGAACGCCATCTGGCGCGCATGCTGCGCAAAAAAGCGGTGATCGACGAACGCATCGCCAACTCCCCGAATGAATGCGGTTTGCTGCTGGTGCTCTCTGGCAACGGCAAAGGCAAGAGCAGTTCGGCGTTTGGCATGCTTTCCCGGGCCATGGGCCACGGCATGCAGTGCGGCGTGGTGCAGTTCATCAAGGGGCGCAGCAGCACCGGCGAGGAGCTGTTCTTCCGGCGCTTTCCTGAGCAGGTGCGTTTTCATGTGATGGGCGAGGGCTTCACCTGGGAAACCCAGGACCGCCAGCGTGACATTGCCGCCGCCGAAGCCGCGTGGGCGGTGTCCCGCGAATTGCTGCGTGATCCGGCCATTGGCCTCGTGGTGCTCGACGAGTTGAACATCGCCCTCAAGCACGGCTATCTCGATCTCGATCAGGTGCTCAGCGACTTGCAGGCCCGTCCACCGATGCAGCACGTGGTGGTCACCGGTCGTGGCGCCAAACCAGAGATGATCGAGCTGGCCGACACCGTCACTGAAATGGGCATGATCAAGCACGCCTTCCAGGCCGGAATCAAAGCGCAAAAAGGCGTCGAGCTGTGAATCAACCCCGGCATTGCCCGGCGGTACTGATTGCCGCGCCGGCCTCCGGTCAGGGCAAGACCACCGTCACCGCCGCGCTCGCCCGTTTGCATCGCAATCAGGGGCGCAAGGTTCGCGTGTTCAAATGCGGCCCGGACTTTCTCGACCCGATGATTCTCGAGCGCGCCAGCGGTGCACCGGTCTATCAACTCGACATGTGGATGGTCGGCGAACAAGAAAGTCGACGGCTTTTGTGGGAGGCCGCTGGCGAAGCCGATCTGATCCTCATCGAAGGCGTCATGGGGCTGTTCGACGGTACGCCGTCCAGCGCCGACCTGGCGCGGCACTTCGGTGTGCCGGTGCTCGGCGTGATCGACGGCACCGCCATGGCGCAGACGTTTGGCGCGCTGGCCCTGGGCCTTGCACGCTATCAGCCGGACTTGCCGTTTGCCGGTGTGTTGGCCAACCGGGTCGGCACCTTGCGTCATGCGCAGTTGCTCGAAGGCAGCCTGACGGAAGGCTTGCGCTGGTACGGCGCATTGTCCCGGGAGACCGGCATTGAATTGCCAAGTCGGCATCTCGGTCTGGTTCAGGCCAGTGAATTGAATGATCTCGACCTGCGTCTCGATGCGGCGGCCGAGTCACTGGCCAGCAGTTGCGATGTGGCTTTACCGCCGGCCGTGGAATTCACCGCGCCTGAAATAATCGCCGCCGAACCGTTGCTGGCCGGTGTGCGGATTGCCGTGGCCCGGGACGAAGCTTTCGCGTTTACCTACGGCGCGAGCCTGGATCTGCTGCGGGCCATGGGCGCGCAATTGTCTTTCTTCTCGCCGATCCGCGACACCGGGTTGCCGGAGGCAGACAGCCTTTATCTACCGGGCGGCTACCCCGAATTGCACCATGTGGCGTTGTCGCAAAACACACCGATGCTGAACGCGATCCGCGCTCACCACGCGGCGGGCAAACCGTTGCTGGCCGAGTGTGGCGGCATGCTGTATCTGCTGGATTCCTTGACCGATGTCGAGGGCACGCGCGCTGAACTGGTTGGCTTGCTGGCCGGTGATGCGGTGATGCAGAAGCGTCTCGCCGCGTTGGCCTTGCAGGCGGTGGAGTTGCCGGAAGGTTTGCTGCGTGGGCACACGTATCACCACTCGTTGACCAGCACCGAGCTTGAGCCGATTGCGCGTGGCGTGAGCCCCAATGGCGGGCGAGGGGCGGAGGCGGTTTATCGTGAGGGGCGGATGACGGCTTCTTATGTGCACTTTTATTTTCCGTCCAATCCATCGGCGATTGCCGCGTTGTTTGCGCCTGGCCGTGAGGCCGCCTTCGCGGGCAAGCCCGCTCCTACATTGGATCACCTAAACCCTGTAGGAGCGGGCTTGCCCGCGAAGAGGCCATGACGGACAACGCCTTTTCCGAAGCCGAACGCGCTGCGGTCTACCGAGCCATCGGCGAACGCCGCGACATGCGCCACTTCAGCGGCGGCACCGTCGAGCCCGAGTTACTGCGCCGTCTGCTCGAAGCCGCGCATCAGGCCCCGAGTGTTGGCCTGATGCAGCCCTGGCGATTCATCCGCATCAGCGACCGGGCACTGCGCGGCAAGATTCAGCAGTTGGTGGAAGACGAACGCGTCCGCACCGCTGAAGCCCTCGGCGAGCGCTCCGACGAATTCATGAAGCTCAAGGTCGAAGGCATCAACGACTGCGCCGAGGTGCTGGTCGCCGCGCTGATGGACGATCGTGAGCGGCATATCTTCGGCCGTCGTACATTGCCGGAAATGGACATGGCCTCGCTGTCCTGCGCCATCCAGAATCTTTGGCTCGCGTCCCGCGCCGAAGGCCTGGGCATGGGCTGGGTGTCATTGTTCGAGCCGCAAGCGCTCGCGGACTTGCTGGGTTTACCGACCGGAGCCAAGCCTATGGCCGTTCTTTGCCTGGGACCGGTCAAGGAATTCTATCCGGCGCCGATGCTGGTACTCGAAGGTTGGGCGCAGGCGCGTCCACTCAGCGAGTTGCTGTATGAAAATTATTGGGGAGTGAGTCAATGAGTGTGGCGTTGTTGAGTGTCGCCGCGGTCGCGCTGGATGCGCTGCTGGGTGAACCCAAACGCTGGCATCCGCTGGTGGCGTTCGGTCGTTTTGCCGATCGCATCGAGCAACGTTTCAATTCCGGTGGCCGTGGCTGGCGCAGTCATGGCGTGACGGCCTGGGTGATGGCTGTCGTGCCGCTGACCTTGTTGGCCACCGCATTTTCCTGGGCGCCTTATGTCGGTTGGATCGTCGAGATTCTCGTGCTCTATTGTGCCCTCGGCATGCGCAGCCTTGGTGAACACGTCGAGCCGGTGGCCAAGGCCCTGCGCAGCGATGACTTGATCGAGGCGCGCAAACGTGTCGGCTATCTGGTCAGCCGTCAGACCAGCGAACTGGATGAAACCGAAGTCGCCCGCGCCGCCACCGAATCGGTGCTGGAGAACGGCAGCGATGCGGTGTTCGCCGCGCTGTTCTGGTTTGCCGTGGCGGGTGCGCCCGGCGTGGTGCTCTATCGCCTGAGCAACACCCTCGATGCGATGTGGGGTTATCGCAACGATCGCTTCGAACGTTTCGGTTGGGCCGCGGCGAAGATCGACGATGTTCTCAATTACATTCCTGCACGCCTGGTGGCGTTGACTTACGCGCTGCTGGGCAAAACCCGACTGGCGCTGAAGTGCTGGCGTACCCAGGGCCCGACCTGGGACAGCCCGAATGCCGGGCCGGTGATGGCGGCTGGTGCCGGTGCGCTGGGGGTCGAGTTGGGCGGGGCGGCGATCTATCACGGTGAACTGCATCAGCGTCCCCAGTTGGGCGAAGGCGTACCGGCGGATGCCGATTCCATCGACCGTGGCTGGCAATTGGTCCAGCGCGGGGTATGGTTATGGCTGCTGATTCTCTGCGTGGGGGCTGAATTCTATGCTTGAGCACGGTGGCCGCTTGCGCAAGGCGGCGCTTGAATACGGCATTGCCGAAGCCGATTGGCTCGACCTGTCCAGTGGCCTTGCGCCCTGGCCATTCCCGGTGCCGGACATCCCGCTGCGGGCCTGGGCACGGCTGCCGGAAACCGATGACGGACTTGAGCAGGCCGCCTGCGACTATTACGGTGCGGCCCAAGTGTTGCCGGTGGCCGGTTCGCAAATGGCGATCCAGTTACTGCCGCGTTTGCGCCGGGCCGGCAAGGTCGGCGTGCTGTCGCCGTGTTACGCCGAACACGCCGAAGCCTGGCGTCGCAACGGTTACATCGTGCGTGAAGTGCTGGAGTCGGAAGTCGATTTCTTTCTCGACAGCTTCGACGTGCTGGTGGTGGTCAATCCCAACAATCCCACGGGGCTGAGCCTGACCCCGGCTCGTCTGCTGGATTGGCATGCGCGGCTGGCCCAGCGCGGTGGCTGGTTGGTGGTGGACGAGGCGTTCATGGACAACACCCCGCATTTGAGTCTGGCGCCGTTCGCCCATCAGATCGGCTTGATCGTGCTGCGCTCCTTCGGCAAGTTTTTCGGCCTGGCCGGGGTGCGGCTGGGGTTTGTGCTGGCCGAGCGCAAGTTGCTCAAGCTGCTGGCCGAACAGGTCGGGCCTTGGGCGGTCAGCGGTCCGACCCGAGTGCTGGGTCAGGCGTGCCTGACGGATACGGACGGGCACACTCGACAGCGCATTCGCACTGACGAGGCCGGCGAGCGTCTGGCGTTGCTGCTTGAACAGTACGGTTTCAAACCTCAGGGCGGCTGTGCGTTGTTCCAATGGCTGATCACCGAGCGTGCCGAAGCGCTGCATGAATTCATGGCCCGGCGCGGCATTCTGCTGCGGTTGTTCACCCACAACAGCAGCGTGCGGTTTGGCTTGCCCGCCGATGAAGCGGATTGGCTGCGTCTCGAGCAAGCGCTTGAAGCTTACGTTAAGGAAGCGCAATGACTACGTTGATGGTGCAAGGCACCACATCGGACGCCGGTAAAAGCACGCTGGTGACGGCGCTGTGTCGCTGGGTGACGCGCCAGGGCGTGAGTGTCGTGCCGTTCAAGCCGCAGAACATGGCCCTCAATAGCGCGGTAACCGCCGACGGTGGTGAGATCGGCCGTGCTCAAGCGGTGCAGGCCCAAGCCGCCAACCTCGAACCGCACACCGACATGAACCCGGTGCTGCTCAAACCCAATAGCGATACTGGCGCCCAAGTGATCATTCATGGTCGCGCGGTCACGACGATGAACGCTGTCGCCTATCACGACTACAAAGCCATCGCCATGCAAGCGGTGTTGGCCTCTCATGAGCGTTTGAGCGCAGCGTATCCGGTGGTGATGGTCGAAGGAGCGGGTTCGCCGGCAGAGATCAACCTTCGCGCCGGCGACATCGCCAACATGGGTTTTGCCGAGGCGGTGGACTGCCCGGTGGTATTGATCGCCGACATCAATCGCGGTGGTGTTTTCGCGCATTTGGTCGGTACGCTGGAGCTGCTGTCGCCCAGCGAACAGGCGCGAGTCAAAGGCTTCATCATCAACCGTTTTCGCGGCGACATCGCCTTGCTGCAACCTGGCCTCGATTGGCTGGAGGCGCGCACCGGCAAACCGGTGATCGGCGTCTTGCCGTACGTGATGGACCTGCACCTTGAGGCTGAGGACGGCCTCGATCAGCGTCAGACCGACAAGGCCGATCAAGTGCTCAACGTGGTGGTGCCGGTGTTGCCGCGCATCAGCAACCACACCGATTTCGATCCGCTGCGCCTGCATCCGCAAGTGGACCTGCAATTCATCGGCCCCGGTCAGGTTATTCCGCCGGCCGACCTGATCATTCTTCCCGGCTCGAAAAGCGTGCGCAGCGACCTCGCGTATCTGCGGGCCAACGGCTGGGATGCGGCTATCTCGAGGCACTTGCGCTACGGCGGAAAAATACTGGGAATCTGCGGCGGTCTGCAAATGCTCGGCGAGCAGGTGCACGATCCGCTGGGCCTCGAAGGCGCGCCGGGTTCCAGTGCCGGTTTGGGCCTGCTGGCGTTCGAAACGCAGCTCGAAGAAGAGAAGCAGTTGCGCAATGTGCGTGGGCGTCTGGTGCTGGAAGATGCGGAGGTCAGCGGCTATGAAATTCATGCCGGCGTGACTACCGGGCCGGCGCTGGAAAACCCAGCGGTGCAGCTGGACGATGGTCGCTGCGATGGTGCGCAAAGTATCGATGGGCAGATTTTCGGTACGTATCTGCATGGTTTGTTCGAGTCACCGGCAGCGTGCAGTGCGCTGTTGCGCTGGGCCGGGTTGCAGGATGTGCAGGAAGTCGATTACCACGCTTTGCGCGAGCGCGATATCGAACGGTTGGCGGATCTGGTGGAGAAGCATCTGGATACCTCGCTGTTGCGAGAGCTCTGTGGGATTTGAGGTGGCTGCACAGGCCCAATTGCGGGCAAGCCCGCTCCCACAGGTTCTGTGTGTGGACCAAAAATCTGTAAACAACCTCGATCCTTGTGGGAGCGGGCTTGCCCGCGATGAGGTCTGTCGCGTCACCAAAGATTTTAAGGAATGAACCATGCTGCAACTGATCCTCGGCGGCGCCCGATCCGGCAAAAGTCGCCTGGCCGAGAAACTCGCGTCCGACAGTGGCCTGACAGTGACCTACATCGCCACCAGCCAACCCCTGGACGGTGAAATGAACGAACGGGTGGCCCATCACCGCGCCCGGCGTCCGGCCGAATGGGCATTGATCGAAGAACCGCTGGAGCTGGCCCGCGTACTGCGCGAAAACGCCAGTGCCGATCATTGCTTGCTGGTGGATTGTCTGACGCTGTGGCTGACCAATCTGCTGATGCTCGACGATGCAGAGCGCGTGTCGGCCGAGCGCGAAGCCCTGCTGGACTGCCTGGCATCGTTGCCGGGTGAAATCATTTTTGTCAGCAACGAGACCGGGATGGGTGTCGTACCGCTGGGTGAATTGACTCGCCGCTATGTTGATGAAGCCGGTTGGCTGCATCAAGCCTTGGCCGAGCGCTGTCAGCGAGTCGTCTTGACCGTCGCCGGCCTGCCCCTGACTTTGAAAGGAACTGCGTTATGACTCACTCCTGGTGGCTGAGCCCGTGCAAGCCAATCGACGCGCAAGCGGTCGAACAGGCGAAGGCGCGTCAACAGCAACTGACCAAGCCTGCTGGCTCTCTCGGCCAGCTCGAATCGGTGGCGGTGCGACTGGCCGGGCTGCAGGGGCAGGTCAAGCCGACGCTCGATCAGCTGTGGATTGCGATTTTTGCCGGTGACCATGGTGTGGTCGCCGAAGGTGTGTCGGCGTTTCCGCAGGAAGTCACCGGGCAGATGCTGCTCAACTTTGTCAGCGGCGGCGCGGCGATCAGCGTGTTGGCCCGGCAGTTGGGGGCGTCCCTGGAAGTGGTCGATCTCGGCACCGTCATGCCGTCATTGAATCTGCCGGGTGTGCGTCACCTGAATGTCGGCCCGGGCACGGCAAATTTCATCCAGGGGCCGGCGATGACTCAGGCCCAGGGCGAACTCGCTTTGCAGGCCGGTCGCGACAGTGTGCAACGCGCCATCGCGGCGGGCGCGCAGCTGTTCATCGGTGGCGAAATGGGCATCGGCAACACTACCGCAGCCAGCGCGTTGGCCTGTGCGTTGCTCGATTGCCCGGTGGTGCATCTGGCCGGGCCGGGCACCGGATTGAACGCGGCGGGTGTCAGCCATAAAGCCCAGGTCATCGAGCGTGCCTTGGCGTTGCACAGCGCTCAGCGGGGCGATGCGCTGCAGACCTTGTTCAATCTCGGCGGTTTCGAAATTGCTGCGCTGGTCGGCGCGTACCTGGCCTGTGCTCAGGAAGGTGTCGCGGTGTTGGTTGACGGGTTTATTTGCAGTGTCGCCGCGTTGGTGGCGGTGCGTTTGAATCCGGCCTGCCGTGAGTGGTTGCTGTTCGGTCATCGCGGCGCCGAGCCGGGTCATCGTCATGTGCTCGAAACCCTGAGCGCCGAACCGTTGCTGGACCTCGGTCTGCGACTGGGCGAGGGCAGTGGTGCGGCATTGGCCGTGCCATTGTTGCGTCTGGCCTGCGACCTGCACGGGCAGATGGCGACGTTCGCCGAAGCCGCAGTGGCGGATCGCCCGGCATGATCTTGCGCCTGGACCTGCTGCGCCATGGCGAGACCGAACTCGGTGGCGGTTTGCGCGGCAGCCTCGACGATGCGCTGACCGGCAAGGGCTGGGAGCAAATGCGCGACGCGGTGATCAAGCAAGGGCCCTGGAATCGACTGGTCAGTTCACCGTTGCAGCGTTGCGCGCGTTTTGCGCAAGAGCTGGGGGGGCAATTGGGTTTGCCGGTGCAGCTGGATAAGGATCTGCAAGAGCTGCACTTCGGCGCCTGGGAAGGGCAGAGCGCAGCGGCGCTGATGGAAACCAGCGCCGAGGCGTTGGGCTTGTTCTGGGCCGATCCTTATTCGTTCACGCCGCCTGAAGGTGAGCCGGTGGCGGACTTTTCTGCACGAGTGTTGGCGGCCATCGAACGGCTGCACGCGGCCTATGCGGGTGAGCGGATCTTGCTGATCAGCCATGGCGGCGTCATGCGTTTATTGCTGGCTCAAGCGCGCGGATTGCCGCGTGAACAGTTGCTCAACGTTGAAGTCGGTCATGGCGCGTTGTTCTCGCTGTCGGTCGAGTCCGGTGTGTTGTTAAGGGAAGCGATCTGACCATGTTGCCGTTCTGGATCGCCCTGCAATTTCTGAGCAGCCTGCCGATTCGCCTGCCGGGTATGCCGACGCCCGAGGAATTGGGCAGGTCATTGCTGTTTTATCCACTGGTCGGTTTGCTGTTCGGCGCGATTCTGTGGGGGCTGAACTGGCTATTGCTGGGTACGCCATTATTGCTTCATGCCGCGCTGCTGCTGAGCATTTGGGTCGTGCTCAGCGGCGCGTTGCACCTGGATGGTCTGGCCGATAGCGCCGATGCGTGGCTCGGTGGCTATGGCGATCGTGAACGCACCCTGACCATCATGAAAGATCCGCGCAGCGGGCCGATCGCCGTGGTGACGCTGGTATTGGTGTTGCTGCTCAAGTTCGCCGCGTTGCTGGCGTTGATCGAGCAGCAGCACAGCGTGGTCCTGATCATTGCTCCATTGATTAGCCGTAGCGCGTTGCTGAGCTTATTCCTCTCCACGCCTTACGTACGTCCGGGTGGATTGGGGCAGGCGCTGGCCGATCATCTGCCGCGTTTGGCCGGGAAGCAGGTGTTGGCGATCAGTGCGGTGGCTTGTGTGCTGATGGCTGGCCTCAGCGGTCTATGGGCGCTTGCATTGGCTGCGGTGGTGTTTGTCTGGTTGCGGCAAGTGATGGTGCGGCGATTGGGCGGGACAACGGGCGATACGGCAGGAGCGTTGCTTGAATTGCTGGAGGTGGCGGTGCTGGTGGGGCTTGCAATGCTGTTGTAGGAGCGAGGCTTGCCCGCGAAGGCGGTGTATCAGTCGATATCAATGTTGACTATGCTGCCGCCTTCGCGGGCAAGCCTCGCTCCTACGGGTAATATGTGTCGAAAAATTTGCTTTCATTTAACCGCGGGTATATACACGCACTATGCTTCCTTCTCAATGTTTGTGCACTAACCTGCGTCGCGCCGCTCGTGGCGTCAGCAGGCATTATGACGGCGCCCTCGACGGCTTCGGGATTAACGTTGCCCAGTATTCTCTGCTGTGCAATCTGCAGCGTCTGGATCAGCCGAGCATCTCGTCGCTGGCCGAAGCCATGGGCCTGGATCGCAGCACCCTCGGGCGCAATCTGCGGGTGCTGGAGGGCGAAGGCCTGGTGACGTTGGTCGAGGGCGAGGACATGCGCAATCGCATCGTCCTGCTCACCGAAACGGGCCGTGAACGTCTGGCAGCGGCCTTGCCGGCTTGGGAAGCGGCGCAGCAGCGGTTGATCGACCGTCTGGGTGCCGAGAAGCGCGAAATCTTGCTGAAACTGCTGGATGAACTGGCCTGAGGCCAGTTTTTTCGATCTTAAGCGGGTATATACCCGCTACCGGAGAACAAGAATGACATCAATGTGGCGTACATGCGGTTGGGTGCTGTTGGGCAGTGCGCTGATTCTGGCGTTGTCCCTGGGTGTGCGACACGGCTTCGGGTTGTTTCTGGCGCCCATGAGCGCCGAGTTCGGCTGGGGCCGCGAAGTGTTTGCCTTCGCCATTGCTTTGCAGAACCTGATCTGGGGCTTGGCGCAGCCATTCACCGGCGCACTGGCCGACCGCTTTGGTGCCGCGAAAGTGGTGTTGATCGGTGGTGTTCTGTACGCGTTGGGTTTGGTGTTCATGGGGCTGTCCGATTCGGCGGTGACCTTGTCCTTGAGCGCCGGCCTGTTGATTGGTATCGGCCTGTCCGGCACCTCGTTCTCGGTGATCCTCGGCGTGGTGGGCCGTGCCGTGCCACCGGAAAAACGCAGCATGGGCATGGGGATCGCCAGCGCCGCCGGTTCTTTCGGTCAGTTCGCCATGTTGCCCGGCACGCTGGGGCTGATCGGCTGGCTTGGCTGGTCCGCGGCATTGCTGGTGCTGGGCCTGGTGGTGGCGCTGATCGTGCCGCTGGTGAGCATACTCAAGGACAAACCGCTGCCGGTTCTCGGGCACGAGCAAACCCTCTCTGAAGCGCTACGCGAAGCCTGTTCCCATTCAGGATTCTGGCTGTTGGCGTTCGGCTTTTTTGTCTGCGGTTTTCAAGTGGTGTTCATCGGCGTGCACTTGCCGGCCTATCTGGTGGACCAACACTTGCCAGCCTCCGTCGGCACCACGGTGCTGGCGCTGATCGGGCTGTTCAATATCTTCGGCACCTATACAGCTGGCTGGCTCGGCGGGCGGATGTCCAAGCCGCGCCTGCTCACCGGCCTGTATCTGTTGCGGGCGGTAGTGATTGTGCTGTTCCTCTGGGCGCCGGTTACTCAGGTCACGGCTTATCTGTTCGGGATGGCCATGGGGTTTCTCTGGTTGTCGACGGTGCCCTTGACCAACGGCACGGTGGCGACCTTGTTCGGTGTACGAAATTTGTCCATGCTCGGTGGGATAGTTTTCCTCTTCCACCAGCTCGGGTCGTTCCTCGGTGGCTGGTTGGGTGGGGTGGTGTATGACCGAACCGGGAGTTACGACTTGATCTGGCAGGTGGCGATTCTCTTGAGTCTGGTGGCCGCAGCCCTGAATTGGCCGGTGCGCGAGCAGCCGGTGGCGCGTCTGCAAACCCGGATGAGTGCTGCATGAACAGTCTCTGGCCGCGGATGGCTGCTATCGCCGTCGGCATGTTGCTGCTGGCCCTAGCATGGTGGGGCTGGCATCAGGGTGGCCTGGCATTGATGCAGCTGGGTATGGGGGCTTGCTAGCGAGCGACGAAGGCGAGTAATTTCGTTTTCTGACGATTGCTCAAGGATGCACTGACATGCTGATGCGCTGGCTTGCAGTTCCCGCGTTGTTGATGGCTTTTACCGGGTTGGCCCAAGCGGCAGAATGCCCGGAATTGTTCAAAGGCTCATTGCCCAAGCTGCGGGCCAAGGAATCCATCGATCTGTGCCAGCGCTTCGCCGGCAAGCCGCTGGTGGTGGTCAATACCGCGAGCTTCTGTGGCTTCGCTCCGCAGTTCAAAGGCCTTGAGGCGTTGTATCAGCGTTATAAGGATCAAGGACTTGAGGTGGTCGGTGTTCCGTCCAATGACTTCAAGCAAGAGTCCAAAGATGGCGCAGAGACTGCCAAAGTCTGTTACGTGAACTACGGCGTGACCTTCACCATGACCGAAACACAGAAAGTCCGTGGCGATGATGCAACGCATTTGTTCAAGTTCCTTGCTGAACAAAGCAGTTCGCCGAAGTGGAATTTCTACAAGTACGTGGTCGATCGCCAAGGCAAGGTGATCGCCAATTTCTCCAGCCTGACCAAACCTGACAATCCCGAGTTCATCGAGGCGGTGGAGAAAGCTCTGGCTTCGAAGCCCTGATCGACGCGCACTAAAAAGCCCCGCCTCTGTACAAGAGCGCGGGGCTTTTTCAATTCAGGCGGCGAAGCAGTCAAACTCGCCGTGAATCATCAGAAACGATAGGTCGCGCCTACACCGAAACCGTTCGCATAGTTTTCATACTCGGCGCTGTAGTTCTGGCGACCGTTGCTGTTGTTGACCTTGACCGACTCTTCGCGCAGGTACGAGTACGCTACGTCGATGGTCAGGTCGTCGGTCGGGCTCCAACCAGCGCCAAGGCTGAAAATCTTGCGATCGCCAGTCGGAATGCGTGGGGAGCGGTCTTCGTTGTTGGTCGGTGCCTGGTCGACAGACAGACCGGTACGCAGGACCCATTGTTTGTTCAACTGGTACGAAGCGCCGATGGCGTGAGCCCAAGTGTCATGCCAGTTCTGTTCTTCAGTGATGGTGCCAAATCGACTGTTCAGGGCAGCAGGAACGCCACTGTTCTCAACGGAGATTTCTTTCAGGCGGCTCCAGCGAGTCCAGGTGCTGCCTGCGTAGAGAGTCCATTTGTCGTCCAACTGGTGAGTAACCGAGAAGTCGACCGACTCAGGCGTGGTGATGTCCAGCGACGCGTCGTACTTCTGGCTCGGGTTCTGACCGAGGGCCCCCAGGAGGTTGTAGTTGACCTTGGTGTCACCTTCGAGCTTGTACTTCACTTTCGAGTGGTAGGTGAGGCCGACGCGAGTGCTGTCGGTGGCTTGAACCAGAATCCCGATGTTGTAGCCCAGTGCGGTGTCGTCACCCTTGATCTTGACGGTACCGTCCGGCGCGCGCGGGTTCAGCGACAGGTTCGATTCCAGGGTGCCGTCAATGCGGTTGATGGTCGGACCGAAACCGATCGACACCTTGTCGTTGAAGGCGTAGCTGACGGTTGGCTGCAGGGTTACGATTTTCACTTCGCTTTTGCTGCCGAAATAACGGCCGGCAAAGCCGTTCTCGTAGTCGGTCACCAGGCCGAACGGTGCGTATACGCCAACACCGAATGCCCAGTGATCATCGATTGGCTTTACGTAGTAGCCCATGGGCACGCCCATGAAAGGGACCATGTCACCTTTGTTGGTTCCACCATTCGGGCTGGAGCTGGCATCACTGATGTCAGCGTGCGCGTCGATAAATGCAACACCGCCGGTCACTTGTTCGCGCTTGAGGCGAGACATGCCGGCAGGGTTACCAAAAATAGTGGATGCGTCGTCGGCAGAAGAAGATCGCCCGGCAAAACCTGTCCCCATCCCGCTGATGCTTTGTTCGTTGAGGGCAAAACCACTGGCGAAGAGCTGGGTGGATGCCAAGGCAACGGCGAGGCTAAGGGTGGTTTTGAGTATTACTTTTTTCATTATTAGAACTCCTGGTGATCACCGGGGCGAAAATTACCAACATTTTCGCCCCAGCGCCATAGGCTGTAATGCTTGATTTAGAGCGGTTTTGTAGGACAATCCGACCAAAATCGCGACAAGTTGTGCGATCTTCGGAAACGGGTGGGTCAGCAGGCGACCTGATTCAACGATGAAACACAGGTTTGCCAGGCGTAGGTGAAATCTCGCAGACGACCTTGGGGCTGGAAAGTCTGGCGCCAGATTCGGGCCATTCCCAACAGGTCATCGGAGGCGGGGAGGGGAGTGTTCTGTTCTTCTACCAGCAGCCAGGCGATGGCGGTGGCGTAACGCAGGTTGACGGTCAATTCCAGGTGCGGTCCGCTGAGAAAAGCATGCTGGCTGGCCAAGCCTCGGACCAGGCTTGCGCGATCCGGGTCCAGGGCCAAATAGTGATCCCATAGGGCTTGATGGCGAGGCTCGGCGATTCGGTACAGGCCGTGTCCACGGCGGTCGTGCAAGGCTGACCCAAGGGCTGACTGACTAGCGGCAATGCCCAGCAGCAGGGATTCGGCAGTAGCGCTATGGCGTCCGAGGTAGATCAACGTCGGACGGATCACATAACGACACAGTTCGCTGGCAGCGATTCCCATAAAGCCCTCGAAACCTGAAGTGGTCGGCGATACCTGAAGGGGGCCTTGGCAGCAATGGATCGATTCAGGCTCGCCGGAAGCGGATCAAGCCGCTTGAGTTGAAGTGTAGTGTCATTATTTTGCTGTAAAGGCCTGTTTTTAAAATATTTCCGGCTTCGAGTTATAACCGTTATATCGGTTGGTGCTTAGCCGTAGGCCACGAATTGAGAAATATCGGGCAATAAAAAGCCCCGCTTTTCAGCAGGGCTTTTGAGGTTTTCAGCCTTTCTGGCGTCTCAGGCAACCAGTGCCTGGCGAGTACGCTCGATCACAGCCTGCAGCGGTTCTGCGCTGGAGTATTGATCGGGGTACAGGCGTTCGCTGTGACGAGCGATGCCGTGTTCGTTGACCAGAGTGAAGCTGAAGCAGCCTTTGCGAGCGGCCATGATCAGGCAGTTCATTGGAGCAAAAGCGTTGGTTAGGGTGCGGATGGCATCCTGGGTGTGGATTTGAGTAGACATAATGGGTGTTCCTACAAGCGACACGGATAAGAACCGTGCAAAGTTAAAACGTTCCAGTGACGACGACCACCATTGGTCGAACGAAGAACCCGACTGGAACAAAGCAGCCAGTTTGAAGCGCTGATAAATTGGCGCGCTTGGGCTGGCAGGTAGGTACTTAGGAGGGCAGGCAACACATCAAGGGCAAAGGTTCTGGGCCCGGGGTGAAGATCCTGATCAATTTGCAGGCTGGTTCGGTCAGAGTAAGTGAGCTTGGCAACACCCTTTGCTTTCGATTCAAAGGCTGTGTTGGCGCAAGATTTACCTGGAAACCATCGAGGTGGTCGATCCCGTTTTGTCGGTGGAGGCTTCTCTTAGGGAAGGCTGACCGGGGATTTGTTCGACCAGAATTGACTTTCAGCTTGGTACTAACGCCGCGGATACTAACGGATTGGATTGTCAAAGGGAAGCTTGTTCGCAAATAAGATCGTTGGAGTGTCTGCCGACCAGTCCCCACTCAACGGTCAGAAGAGCCACCGGCAGAGCCTGCGCCCCGTAATGGCCCAGAGCCCGACCGTTGATCCGAGAGGACGATCGACCCAGGATCTATCTGTAGCGCGGGTTGCCCGGGTTTATCCCCTGGCCTTACCTAAAAACGCGCCGAAAAAGCGCATCGATATAACCGCCTCACAGGTACTTGTGCACATAAGTTGCGCGAACTGTCATCCCACTGTCATCCACGTCTCAATGGAAGTGGGTGCCTGTAATGAAAATTTAAGTCAATGAAAAACATCGCTTTTTTTTACTGGTGAAAAAATCGTCAGTTTGACTGCGAGCCCCATCCCACACGGCTTTGCGCGAGTTCAAAGGCGGTTGTCCACTGAGTTATCCACAGCTTCTGTGGATTGTCCCAAGCGCTTGCTCTAGGACGGGCGTGCAGGCTTTTTTCAACTTTACCTGTGCGAAAAAAAGAGTAGAGTGGCGCGCCTTCCGATCTGCCCCACAGTGCTTTATGAAGTTTCGCTCAGTATCAGTCTCTGTTACCCCAACCCCCCCCAGTGTTTCCCCACCCAAGCGCTTTTCGATGCGCGTGGCCGAGTGGCTACTGGACAGCCCGCGCCTGGGCGAAAACTCCAACGTCAAACACTTCGCCGGACGCTTGCTCAAGCAGCCTGCCCGTGAAGGCGTCGTGGCTGCGCAAAGCCGTCTCGGCCAGCTGATGTGCCGCGAATGCGGTAACGCCCGGGATCGCCGCATTGGCCAGGAGTTGTTGCGTCAGGCCGCGCGTGCGGGCGACCGACGCGCGCAACGGGAACTCGGCCTGACCGAAGACTGAGCTGTCCAAGACCTGACGCCTTGGTTAACCTTCACGCTTTATCTAATCGGCAGGAGTGGCTATGGCGATGGACTTGACCAGCGTATTGCTGGGTCTGGCGGGCGCTGCATTGCCGTTACTGGTACTGGCCTGGCAGCTTCAGCGTCGGGCAAGTTCGGGGCAGGCCGAGCTGGCAATACTGGAAGAGCGCCTTGCCATCGCCCAGCTGACGCAGGATGGCTTGAATGCGCAGCTCGACACTTGCCGTGATGAAATCGCAGACCTGAGCCAGGCCAACGCCGCCAAACAGGCCGATCTGGCCGCCGTGCGTCGTGAAGTCGAACTGCTCCAGATCGAACGCGACGACGCCCGCGACGCGGCCCACGCCTGGAACATCGAACGCGCCGGCAAAGAGGCTGAGTTGCGTCGCCTCGACGCTCAGGCCGCTTCCCTTAACGCCGAGCTGCGTGAGCAGCAGGAAAGCCATCAGCAGCGCCTCAACGACCTTCAAGGCTCGCGGGACGAGTTGCGCGCGCAATTCGCCGAGTTGGCGGGCAAGATCTTCGACGAGCGTGAGCAGCGTTTTGCCGAAACCAGTCAGCAGCGCTTGGGGCAACTGCTCGATCCATTGAAGGAACGTATCCAGTCGTTCGAAAAACGCGTCGAGGAAAGCTATCAGGCCGAAGCCCGCGAGCGCTTTTCCTTGGCCAAGGAGCTGGAACGGTTGCAACAACTGAACCTGCGTCTGAGCGACGAAGCCACCAACCTGACGCGGGCCTTGAAAGGGCAGAAAACCCAAGGCAACTGGGGCGAACTGATTCTCGAGCGGGTGCTTGAACACGCGGGTCTGGAGAAGGGCCGTGAGTACCAGACCCAGGTCAATCTCAAGGGGCCGGATGGTGAGCGTTTCCAGCCGGATGTGATTATTTACCTGCCCGGTGACAAGCAGGTCGTGGTCGATTCCAAGGTCAGCCTCACGGCTTATCAGCAGTATGTGGCGGCTGAGGACGACGGCATCGGCCAGATCGCCATCAAACAACATGTACTGTCCCTGCGCAATCACGTCAAAGGCCTGGCCGGCAAGGACTACAAGCGGCTCGACGGCTTGCACAGCCTGGATTTCGTTCTGCTTTTCGTTCCGATCGAAGCGGCGTTTTCTGCGGCGTTGCAGGCTGAGCCGACGCTGTTTCAGGAGGCTTTCGACCGCAATATCGTGATCGTCAGCCCGACCACGTTGCTGGCCACTTTGCGGGTTATCGACAGCCTGTGGAAGCAGGAGCGCCAGAGTCAGAACGCCCGGGAAATCGCCGAGCGCGCCGGTTGGCTGTACGACAAGTTCGTGTTGTTCATTCAGGATCTGGATGAGGTCGGCAATCGCCTGCAGCAACTGGACAAAGCCTACAGCTCTGCACGTAATAAGCTGACTGAAGGCCGCGGCAACCTGGTCAGTCGCAGCGAGCAGCTCAAGTTGCTGGGCGCGCGAGCCAGCAAGAGCTTGCCGGCGGACTTGCTGGAGCGGGCGATGACGGATGTCGATGGCTTGGCCGAACTGCCCGAATAAGCTTCTGGTGTTCGATGACATTTGTGGCGAGGGGGCTTGCTGTGGCGAGGGAGCTTGCTCCCGTTGGGCTGCGCAGCAGCCCCCCGTTTCCCGTAAAGCAATCCGCGTTGCGTGTTTTGCGACTGCTTCGCAGTCTGGCGGGAGCAAGCTCCCTCGCCACAGGTTCTGGGCTAGCCAGACGCATTTATTACAACGGCAAATGCCGACTCAACAACGCCCGCAACGCCGCCGGTTTCACCGGTTTGGCCAAATAATCCAGACCCGCTGCATGCACCTGGGCCACCGTCTCCGGTCGTCCATCGGCACTGATCACCACCCCTGGCACCGGCTCACCCAGTTGCGTGCGCAACCATGCCATCAATTCGGTCCCGGTCTCGCCATCGTCCAGGTGGTAATCCACCAGCGCCAATTGCGGACGCACTCCGTCGCCGAGCAGCGTCGCGCATTCCTCACGGTTGCGCGCGGTCCAGACCTGGCAACCCCAGCGGGTGAGCAAACTGTTCATGCCGATGAGGATGCTGTCTTCGTTATCGATACACAGCACCTGCGCGCCGCTGAGCAAATGGCCATTGAGTTCGGCAACCTTGGCCGGCGTCGCGGTTTGTGCCCGAGCCAGCGGTACGCTGACACTGAACACGCTGCCGCGACCCGGCCAGGAACGCACGCGCAGGGTGTGACCCAGCACGCGACACAGCCCATCGGCAATCGCCAGTCCCAGGCCCAAACCTTTCTCGGCCCGGGTCTGGTGGCTGTCGAGGCGTTTGAACTCTTCGAAAATCACCTGCAGTTTGTCTTCCGGAATGCCCGGTCCACGGTCCCAGACCTCCAGACACAGCTCACCCTTGCGCCGCCGAACGCCGAGCAGCACCGGGCCTTTGGCGTAGCGGAAGGCATTGGTCAGGAAGTTCTGCAGGATCCGTCGCAGCAGTTTGATGTCGCTGTCGACCCGTAACGCACTGCCCCTGACGCGAAATTTCAATCCCTGTTCTTGAGCCAGGGCCTTGAACTCGGCGCCCAGCGTATGGAATAAATCATTGAGCTCGAAGGGCTTGCGATCAGGGTTGATCTTGCCGTTTTCCAGGCGGGAAATGTCCAACAGATCGCTGATCAGGTCCTCGGCCGAGCGCAGCGAACTGTCCAGGTGATGAACCAGTTTCCGGGCTTCACTGGATAAGTTTTCTTCCTGGTGGGAGAGGGCGGCAGAGAACAGCCGCGCAGCATTCAGCGGTTGCATCAAGTCATGGCTGACGGCGGCCAGGAAACGGGTTTTGGATTGGTTGGCCGATTCGGCAGTGCCCTTGGCTTCGGTCAGGGCAATATTGAGTTGCGACAGCTCGTGGGTCCGTTCGGTGACCCGTTGTTCGAGGCCTTCGTTCGCTTCGGTCAGCGCCTGCTCGGCCTCGCGGAACGCGGTGATGTCGGTGAAGCTCATGACGAAACCGCCGCCGGGCATCGGGTTACCGATCAGCTCGATCACTCGACCATTGGGAAACAATCGCTCGGAGGTATGGGCGCGGCCCTGACGCATCCAGTGCAGGCGGCGGGCGACGTGCACTTCCGCTTCGCCGGGGCCGCACAGGCCGCGCTCGGCGTTGTAGCGAATGATGTCGGCAATCGGTCGGCCAACGCTGATCAAACCGTCGGGGTAGTTGAATAACTCAAGGTAGCGCCGGTTCCAGGCCACCAGTTTCAACGACTGGTCGACCACACTGATGCCCTGGGTGATGTTTTCGATGGCGCCTTGCAACAGGGCGCGGTTGAACTGCAGCACTTCCGAGGTTTCGTCGGCGATCCGCACGACATCCTCGAGTTGCATTTCCCGACCTTCGATGGCGGCTTTTACCACCGCCCGGGTTGAAGATGCGCCGAGTACACCGGCCAGCAAGCGTTCGGTATGGGCGATCCATTCACCGTCCGCGTTCTGGTTCGGGTTGAAGCCCTTGCCCTGACGGTAGGCGAAACGGAGGAAACTCTGACGAGCCCGCTCTTCGCCGACAAAACGGGCGGCCAGTTGCTGCAAGTCGTTGATCTGTACCGCCAGCATCGAGCGGGCGCTCGGGCGGGCGCTGATTTCCTGGCCAATGAAGCGGCCGGCCTGCCAGTGCTCCGAAACCCGCGTGCGTGACAGTAGCGAGACCCAGGCGAACAAGGTGAAGTTGCCCGCCAGGGACAGCACCACGCCTTGAGTCAGCGGGGTGATCGGCAGGTTCAACGGATTGCCTTGCAGCCATGCCAGGCCCGGAAAACTGCTCAGGGGCAAGCCGAGACTCTTGGCGGCGATCGGCAATACCAACGTGTAGAACCAGAGGAACGTGCCTGCGGCCAGCCCTGCGAACACCCCACGACGGTTAGCCTGTTTCCAGTACAGTGCGCCAAGCATGGCCGGGGCCAGTTGGGTGACGGCGGCGAAGGCGATCTGGCCGATGGTCGCCAGGCTTGCGGTGGAGCCCAGCAGGCGATAGCTGACGTAGGCCAATAGCAGAATGACCACGATGCTCACCCGGCGCACCGACAGCATCCACTGGCGGAACACTTCGAATGGCCGCTCGGCGTTGTTGCGCCGCAGCAACCAGGGCAGCAACAGGTCGTTGGAGAGCATGGTCGACAGCGCCACGCTGGCCACGATCACCATACCGGTCGCCGCCGAAGCGCCACCAATAAACGCCAGCATCGCCAAGGCAGGGTGAGATTGAGCCAGGGGCAGGCTGATGACGAATGAGTCCGGCAGCACCGAACTGGGCAGCAACATCTGACCGGCCAGTGCGATCGGCACGACAAACAACGCCGCCAGCGCCAGATAGGCCGGGAATACCCACTTGGCCAAACGCAGGTCCTGGGGGTCGATGTTTTCCACCACGGTCACATGGAACTGCCGGGGCAGGCAGATGATCGCCATCATCGCCACGCCGGTTTGCACCACCATGGACGGCCAGTTGATGGTTTCTTTCCAGTACGCTTCGAGGCGCGGAGCGAGCATGGCCTGGTCGAACAGGTCGTCAAAACCGTCGTACAGGCCATAGGTCACGAACGCGCCGACCGCGAGAAAAGCGAACAGCTTGACCAGCGATTCAAAGGCAATCGCCATCACCATGCCGCGGTGGTGTTCCGTGGCATCGAGGTTGCGGGTACCGAAAACGATGGTGAACAGCGCCAGCACCAGCGACACGATCAGCGCCGTGTCCTGCGCGCGTGTGCCCATGGCGTCAGCGCCGGCGCCGATCAGCAGGTTCACGCCCAGCACGATGCCCTTGAGCTGCAAGGCGATGTAGGGCAATACGCCGACCAGACAGATCAGCGCCACCACCACCGCCAGCGACTGGGATTTGCCATAGCGGGCGGCGATGAAGTCGGCGATGGAAGTGATGTTTTCCTGCTTGCTGATCATCACCATTTTTTGCAGGACCCACGGCGCGCACACCAGCAGCAGGATCGGTCCGAGGTAGATCGGCAGGAATGACCAGAGTTGTTCTGCCGCCTGGCCCACGGCGCCAAAGAATGTCCAACTGGTGCAATAAACGGCCAGCGACAAGCTGTACACCCAGGCACGCACCCGTGGCGGCAACGGCGCGCTGCGCCGGTCACCGTAAAAGGCGATAGCGAACAGGATGGCCATATAGGCCAGGGCGACGGTGGCAATCAGCCCGATGGACAGCGACATGGGAACTCCAGACAAAAGACATCCGGGACTCCACCCGGTCAGGACAGTCTCGCATGACCGCTTGAGTTAGTCAGTGTCGACCAAGGTCGTGGCGTGGTGGGGTGTCGCAGGTTGGGAGTCAGTTCGATTTTTGGTGTGTTTGGGGGCCTCTTCGCGAGCGAGCCCGCTCCCACACTCGATCGTCAGTAAACACAAAATATCTGGGCATCCTCAATCCAGTGTGGGAGCGGGCTTGCTTGCGAAGGCGGCCCCACTGATTCAATGCAATATCGATCAACCCATACAGTCCGTCAAAGTCTGTGGCGTCGATGTTCGATGACCGTTAGCCTTGGCACCGCCATTCATTTCGACGGACCGCCCCATGAAGATCATCCGCAGCAAATCCTTCACCGGTGACCGCGCCTGGGCGGCGCTGGATATCGCTAACATGAACGGCATCACCACCCGTTTGCACTGGACCGATCAGCCTTACAAATGGCACATCAACGATGGCCAGGAAGTGTTCGTGGTGCTCGATGGCCAAGTGCAGATGCGTTATCGCGAAGCAGGCCTGGAGAAGGAAACGCTGCTTGAGGTTGGCGATATTTTTTATGCGTCAGTGGGTACTGAGCATGTGGCTCATCCGCGAGGTGTGGCGAGGATATTGGTGATCGAGACGGAAGGCAGCGTGTGATGACTTATCTGCAAAACAGATAACAGTTAGAGATATTACCCGTTATATCGATATTCGATTCAGATCTACCATGAGCTCCCACCTCACCAGAGGACAGGAGTTCACCATGACCTGCACCCATAGCGTTAAACCCGGTATCAAACCGCTCAGTCATTTGCAGCATCCACGAGAGGCCATCCGCCAATTCACCCCCAACTGGTTCGCGGCGACCATGGGCACTGGTGTATTGGCGCTGGCGCTTGCGCAATTGCCGGTGTCGAGTCCCGGTCTGCACGCGTTTGCCGAAGGCCTGTGGCTGTTCAATATCGCCTTGTTTGTCTTGTTCACAGCCCTGTATGCCGCGCGTTGGGTGATGTTCTTCGACGAGGCGCGGCGGATTTTCGGTCATTCCACGGTTTCGATGTTTTTCGGCACCATCCCCATGGGCCTTGCGACCATCATCAATGGCTTTCTGCTGTTCGGTTTGCGGCGCTGGGGCGACGGTGTGATTCATCTCGCCGAAGTGCTGTGGTGGCTGGACGTGGCGATGTCGCTGGCCTGCGGTGTATTGATTCCCTACATGATGTTCACCCGCCAAGAGCACAGCATCGACCAGATGACCGCCGTCTGGCTGTTGCCAGTGGTGGCGGCGGAAGTGGCGGCTGCCAGCGGTGGCTTGCTGGCGCCGCACCTGGCCGATGTTCATTCGCAACTGGTGGGGTTGGTGACTAGCTACGTGCTCTGGGCGTTTTCCCTACCGGTAGCGTTCAGCATTCTGACTATCCTGTTGTTGCGCATGGCGTTGCATAAATTGCCCCATGAAAATATGGCTGCTTCGAGCTGGCTGGCCCTGGGGCCGATTGGCACGGGTGCGCTGGGCATGTTGCTGTTGGGCGCCGACGCGCCAGCGATCTTTGCCGCCAATGGTCTGCCGGGTATCGGCGAGATTGCCGCAGGGCTTGGCTTGGTGGCTGGCATTACGCTGTGGGGCTTCGGGCTCTGGTGGATGCTGGTGGCGTTGTTGATCACCGTGCGTTATTTGCGCGCTGGTATCCCGTTCAACCTCGGCTGGTGGGGCTTCACTTTCCCGCTGGGTGTCTACTCCCTGGCTACGCTGAAACTGGCCAGCACCTTGAACCTGATGTTTTTCAGTGCCTTTGGTTGCGTGTTGGTCGCGTTGCTGGCGGTGATGTGGCTGATTGTCGCCAACCGTACGGTGCAAGGCGCGTGGCGGGGTGAGTTGTTCGTTTCGCCGTGCATTGCAGGATTAAAGAAATAACCTGTAAAGATTAGGTAATCTGTGGCCTGGATCGACGATCGACATTCCAATAACAGTATTCACGCCACTCTTTACCCAACATCAGGGACACATGGAAGATGAGCCACCCCTCACAGTTCACCTTGCTTCGTACTCGGCGCTTCCTGCCTTTTTTTGTCACGCAGTCCCTTGGGGCCTTTAATGACAACATCTTCAAGCAGTCGCTGATCCTCGCCATTTTGTACAAGCTGACCATCGAGGGTGACCGTTCGATCTGGGTCAACCTGTGTGCGTTGCTGTTTATCCTGCCGTTCTTCCTGTTCTCGGCCCTGGCCGGGCAATTCGGGGAAAAGTTCGCCAAGGACGCACTGATCCGTCTGATCAAGCTCGGCGAAATCGTCATCATGGCGGTGGGTGCGGTCGGTTTCATGTTCGATCACCTGTCACTGATGCTGGTCGCGTTGTTTGCCATGGGCACCCACTCGGCGCTGTTCGGGCCGGTGAAGTACTCGATCCTGCCGCAGGCCTTGCGCGAAGAGGAACTGGTGGGCGGCAATGGTCTGGTGGAAATGGGCACCTTCCTGGCGATTCTCGCCGGGACGATTGGTGCCGGGATCATGATGTCCATCAGCAACTACGCGCCGGTGGTATCGACAGCAATCATCGGTATCGCGGTGCTCGGTTACCTGGCCAGCCGCAACATTCCCCGGGCCGCGGCGGCATCGCCGGAAATGCGTTTGAACTGGAACATCTTCAGTCAGTCCTGGGCCACGTTGAGGCTGGGCTTGGGGCAAACCCCCGCGGTATCACGCTCGATTGTCGGCAACTCATGGTTCTGGTTTGTCGGGGCGATTTATTTGACGCAAATCCCGGCGTATGCCAAGGAATGGATGCACGGCGACGAGACCGTGGTGACGCTGATTCTTACGGTGTTCTCAGTCGGGATCGCACTGGGGTCGATGCTCTGCGAAAAACTTTCCGGGCGCAAAGTCGAGATCGGTCTGGTGCCGTTTGGCTCGTTCGGTCTGACGGTGTTTGGCCTGTTGCTGTGGTGGCATTCCGGCGGGATACCGGACAGTGTTGATGGCCATGGCTGGATCGAAGTCCTTGGGTTCGGTTACGCCTGGCTGGTGTTGATCGACATCCTTGGGCTTGGTGTCTTCGGCGGTTTCTACATCGTGCCGCTGTATGCGCTGATCCAGTCGCGTACTGTCGAGAACGAGCGTGCGCGGGTGATCGCCGCCAACAACATTCTTAACGCCCTGTTCATGGTGGTCTCGGCGATTGTGTCGATCGTCTTGCTGAGCCTCGCCAAGCTGTCGATCCCGCAGCTGTTCCTGGTGGTGTCGCTGCTGAACATCGGCGTTAACGCTTATATCTTCAAAATCGTCCCCGAGTTCAGCATGCGCTTCATGATCTGGCTGCTCGGCCATTCCATGTACCGTGTCGAGCATCGCAATCTGGAGCTGATTCCCGATGAAGGCGCAGCATTGCTGGTTTGCAACCATGTGTCGTTCGTCGATGCCTTGCTGATTGGCGGCGCAGTGCGTCGGCCGATTCGCTTTGTGATGTACTACAAAATCTACAACCTGCCGGTCCTGAACTTCATCTTTCGCACGGCGGGGACGATTCCGATTGCCGGGCGTCAGGAAGACATTCAAATCTACGAAAAAGCCTTCACCCGCATCGCCCAATACCTGAAGGACGGCGAACTGGTGTGCATTTTCCCTGAAGGCAAGTTGACCGCCGATGGCGAGATCAATGAATTCAAGGGCGGGCTGACGCGGATTCTCGAAGAAACGCCGGTGCCGGTAATTCCGCTGGCGTTGCAGGGGTTGTGGGGGAGTTTCTTCAGCCGTGATCCGGACAAGGGCGTGTTTCGCAGGCTGTGGTCGCGGGTGACCCTGGTGGCGGGCCCGGCGGTGGCCGTTGAAGTGGCTGAGCCGGCGACATTGCAAGGGTTGGTGGGGCAATTGCGTGGGGCCGTTAGATAGTCGGTGACTTTGTGGGCTTCTTCACGAGCAAGCCCACTCCCACATTTGTTCTGTGTTGCACACCAAATGTAACGTCTCGCCATTAGCCATCCGGTCCCCTCGGCGTTATCGTCCCCGGCAGCTTTGACTCAATGGATTGAGGTAACAGCGCCATGGATGCATCGATACACATCTGCAAGGCAACGCCCGCCGATGCCGGCATCATCAGCCGGATCGTCGAGCGTTCCATTCGCGTCGGCTGCGCGCTCGACCACCGCAACGATCCGCGAACCGTCGCCACCTGGACTCACAACAAAACCATCGAACACGTGCAGCCCTGGCTGACCGACCCACGGTTGTACCTGAACATCGCCCTGTTGCAGGACAAACCGATCGGCGCCGCCTTGGCGGCGATCAGCGGCAAAGTCGCGTTCTGTTATGTGCAACCGGAATGGTTTCGTCGAGGCGCCGGACAAGCGCTGATGCAGGACCTCGAGACGTGGTTGATCGCTCTGGGTTTGCCTCAGGCGCGGCTCAATAGCACCCGTACCGGCGAGGCGTTTTACCACCGTCTGGGTTACCGGGCTTGCGCTGAAACTTTCACCGTGGCGGGACTCCATGCCATTCCCATGCACAAGGCGCTGTCGCCACCTTCATAGAAAGCTGATCGAGGGTCTAAATCCTTGAGGTCCTGATGCGTTTCCAGAACAGGAAAACCTGCAAGTGCGCCCCGTGACCGGAACGCGCACCTGCCCGGTGTGCAGTTTTGGTCACTATCAACAGCGTATTGAGGGATCGAGAGATGTCAGTCGCTACCAGCCTTATCGAAGATCAGCCGGCCCGGATCGTCTCGGCGCCTGCCGAGACGCTTTATCAGTTCAACGAATCGCCGCTGCTGGCCCGTCAGAGCCGGCAGGAGTCGAATGCTCGCAGCTACCCGCGGCGTATTCCCCTGGCACTCAAGCGTGCCAAGGGCATTTATGTCGAGGACGTCGAAGGCCGCTGTTTCATCGATTGCCTGGCCGGTGCGGGGACGCTGGCCCTGGGGCACAACCATCCGGTGGTGATCGAAGCGATCCAGCAAGTACTGACCGATGAACTGCCGCTGCACACACTTGACCTGACCACGCCGGTCAAGGATCAGTTTGTTCAGGACCTGTTCGGTTTGCTGCCACAGGCATTGGCCGCTGAAGCGAAGATCCAGTTCTGTGGCCCCACCGGTACCGATGCGGTGGAAGCCGCTCTGAAACTGGTGCGCACCGCCACCGGGCGCAGCACGGTTTTGTCGTTCCAGGGCGGTTACCACGGCATGAGCCAGGGCGCGCTGAGCCTGATGGGCAGTCTGGGGCCGAAAAAGCCGTTGGGTGCCTTGCTCAGTAGTGGCGTGCAGTTCATGCCGTATCCCTACGATTACCGTTGCCCGTTCGGGCTCGGCGGCGCGCAGGGGGTGCAGGTCAATCTGAATTACCTGGAAAACCTGCTGAATGATCCAGAGGCCGGCGTGCAACTGCCTGCTGCGGTGATCGTCGAAGCGGTGCAGGGCGAGGGCGGGGTGATTCCGGCTGATCTCGATTGGCTGCGCGGCTTGCGACGCATCACCGAAAAGGCCGGCGTAGCGCTGATCGTCGATGAAATCCAGAGCGGTTTTGCCCGCACCGGCAAGATGTTCGCCTTCGAGCACGCCGGGATCATTCCGGACGTGGTGGTAATGTCCAAAGCCATCGGCGGCAGCCTGCCGCTGGCGGTGGTGGTCTATCGCGACTGGCTCGACACCTGGCTGCCGGGCGCCCATGCCGGGACTTTCCGCGGTAATCAGATGGCCATGGCCGCAGGCTCTGCAGTGATGCGCTACCTGACAGAGCACAAGGTTTGCGAGCATGCCGCCGTCATGGGCGAACGCTTGAGTGAACACTTGCACATCCTGCAACGGGACTTCCCGCAACTGGGCGACATTCGCGGACGCGGCTTGATGCTGGGCGTCGAACTGGTCGACCCGACCGGCGCGCCGGACGCTCAGGGCCATCCACCGATATTCGCTCGTCTGGCGCCGCTGGTGCAGCGCGAATGCCTCAAGCGTGGGTTGATCCTTGAGCTGGGCGGGCGTCACGGCGGTGTCGTGCGTTTCCTGCCGCCGCTGGTGATCACTGCCACAGAAATCGATCGGGTGGCCGAGATTTTCGGCAGAGCCATGGCCGCCGCCACCGCCAGCCTCTAAATTTTTTGAGGCCTTGAACGTTCCTTCTACATAACGGCTGCGCACGGCGTGCAGCCCACCCTACAGCGATGGAGAGACAGCATGACGTCAGTATTCGACCGCGAGGACATCCTCTTTCAGGTCGTGGTCAACCACGAAGAGCAATACTCGATCTGGCCCGACTACAAAGCCGTGCCACAAGGCTGGCGCACCGTGGGCAAGAGTGGCCTGAAAAAGGAATGCCTGGCCTACATCGAAGAGGTCTGGACCGACATGCGTCCGCTGAGCCTGCGCCAGAAAATGGAAGAGCAGGCGGCCGTGGCTCACTGAGCTGTCAAGTGAGACGCGGAGCGTCTCTGGCTGCATTCCCACGCAGAGCTTGGGAACGAAAGCCCGCTGACCGGTGACGGTCAGCGGGCTTTTTCAGGCCTGGAGGTTTATGTCGCCTGTCAGACCGTCATCGCGGGCAAGCCCGCTCCCACAGTGGATTGGTGTTGTTGCATAAATAGAGTGAACACCACAAATCCCTGTGGGAGCGGGCTTGCCCGCGATGAACGATTACACGGTTCAACTGACGTTACACCCCGCTCAACCCCTTGATCACCAAATCCACATTCCCTTCCAATTCGGCCACTGGATCTGCCGCATCGACAGTTAACACCACCAACCGACTGCCAGCCTCGGCAATCAGCGCTTTCACCGCGTCCGACGGCTGGCGATGATGCAGCACCACCGCTACGTCATTGTCCTTGAGCGTTGCGCCCAATTGCTTGAGCGCCTCAGGTGTCCACTCGGCATCCGGCCGTGCATCGAGGCCGATCAGCTCCAGGTTGAGGCCGCCGATCAGGTAACCGAAATGATCGCTCAAGCTCATCACACTCAGGTTGTCGGCACTGGCCAGTCGTGACTCGCTGTCGGCGCTGAGCTTGAGCAAGCGTTGTTTGAGCGCTGCCAGATTGGCGTCGATCTTAGGCTTGGCCGCTGGCGCCAGGCGCACCAGGTCTGCCGCCATGACATCCGCCATCCGGCCCATGTTGTTGCTGGCCAACCAAGGCTGACTGTTCAAGCCATCGACCTTGCTGCCAGGCTGCACGGCGATGCCAGGCAGGGCGCCGTCCACCGGGCGGGCGGCGTCGATTTCAATGATGCGGATATTGCTGCGGCGGGCGTTCGGGTACAGCGGATCGTCCGGCCATAGCGAGCGCAGGCCGATGACCGCATCGGCATCGATTGCCAGCTTACTGAGCGCCGGAGCGCCTCGACCGGTGAAATAAGCGGTCTGTCGGCTGCCGGGCAGATTGGCCGGCGCGGCGCGCTCAAGGCTGATATCGGTGCCCTCCAGTAGCAGGGCACCCAGACCGTAGGTCACAGGCAACGCCGCCAGAACCAGCACTTTGTGAGTTGAAGTCGAGGCGAAGAGCGCGGTGTTACCCACACCGTGATTGGCCACCAGGCGCATCGGTTCGAAGGCGTCGGTGGCGAATGCGTTGAACGAGGCAGGCCCACACAAGGTCACCGCCAGGGTTAATTGACGCAGAGAAGAAGACATTTATCCGAGGTTCCCTTTCAGACTTGGAACGATGCCGCGAGCAATCGCGGCCAGAGCGAAGGCGATACCGGCCACCAGAATGATCGCGGCACCGGACGGGATAGGCAGGTCAAAGACAATCGGCGCGAGAATTCCGCACAGCGTGCTCACCGTGGCGATCAGCACCGAACACCAGAAGAAACCCTTCAGCGACTGGCTGAGCAAGCGCGCGGCCGCCGCTGGAATCACCAACAGGGCACCGACCAGAATCGCGCCGATGACTTTCACTGCCGCCACCGTGATCAGGGTTACCAGGATCACGAACAAGTAATCCAGGGTCTTCACCGCCACACCGCGTACCGCCGCCAGTTGCGGGTTGAAACTGGCGAGCATGATGCGGTTGTACAACGGCAGGGCCAGCGCCATCACCAGCGAACCGACGATGGCCAACACCAGCAGGTCGTTGCCGTTGACCGTCAGCACCGAACCGAACAGCACGTTTTCCAGAATGTGCACGTTGATCTTGCCCGCCAGAATCAACAACAGGCTGGCGCCCAAGGCCAACGACACGGAAAGGAACACACCGATCAACGTGTCCGGCGCCAGCCCCGTGCGATTACGCAGATAGTTGAGCAGAATGCCGAACAGCAGGCAGTAACCGAACAGGCTGCCATAAGGCCCGGTGTAGGGTTCACCGAGCAGAATGCCGATGGCCACACCGGTCAGCGCCGCGTGGCCCACGGCTTCGGAGAAAAACGCGAAACGCTTGACCACCACCAGCGTACCCAAGCCGCCCAATACCGGGCCGATCAACAGCCCGGCGAGCAGCGCGTTGACCACAAATCCATAAGCCAGCGCTTCTGGCAGGTAACCGGACGAGGCCCAACCCTGGACCATCAAACGAAAGGCTTCGTAACTCATCAGGCAGCGCTCCGGGGATGGGTCGAGAACAGGGTCAGCAGTCGCTCCGGGGTCAGTGCCTGTTTCGGCGTGGCATCGAACAGCACCCGGCGATTGAGCCCGGTGACCCGGTCCGCCAGTCGCCCGACCGCTTCCAGATCATGCTCGATCCACAGCACGGTAATGCCGCTTTGGCGCCAGTCGCCCAGTAGCCGTTCGAACACCTGAATGCCGGCCTCATCGAGGGCCGACATCGGTTCGTCGAGCACCAGCAACTGTGGCGCCGGAATCAGTCCTTGGGCCAACAAAACGCGCTGGCGCTCACCGCCGGACAACGCGCCCATACGCCGCTTGCGTTTGTCCTGCATACCGACCCGTTCCAGCGCTTCGCCGATGGCCACCGCGTAATGTTTGCTCAACCCGAGGAACGCCGGGCGCCGCTGGCACATGGCGGCCATGAAGTCATCGACAGTCATCGGTAAACCGCGATCGAATTCCAGGGCCTGAGGCACGTAGCCGATGGTCCCCGGATCGCCAGGCCATTGCAGGCTGAGGCGGCCTTGATGCGGCATTTGCCCCAGCAGGGTCTTGATCAGCGAACTCTTGCCGCCACCGTTGGGGCCGACCAGTGCATGCACGCTGCCGGGCTGGACTTGAAAGCTCACCTTGTCGAGGATCGTTGTCCGGCCCAGCGTCAGGCTGACTTCGGCGAAATCCAGCGTCGGCCCCGAAACCACAGGGGATTCAGTGATGGTTTCTTTAGCCGTCATGCGCCTGACTCCTGAATCGCCCGGACGACAGTGTTGAGGTTGCCGGTCATTTCTTTTTCGTACTTGTCGGCGGTGTATTCGCCATAGGAAATGTGCGACAGCGGGTACAGCTTCACCCCGGATTCACGCTGGATGGTCTCGACGTAGGTGGATGGGAAATCCACCTCCGAGAAGATCACTTTCACGTCCAGCTCCCGCAGTTGATCGATGGTCTTTTTCAGCTGGCTGGGGCTCGGTTCGATGCCGTGGGCCGGCTCGACCACGGCGGTCACTTCCAGGCCAAACTCGCGCAGCAAATAGTCGTAGGCGGCATGGACGGTGGCCACGCGCAACTCGGCGTTCGGCGCCTGGGTCAGTTTTGCCAGGGCGTCGGCGCGCATCTGCCGCAGGCGTTTGCCGTAGGCGCGGGCGTTCTGGGTGTAGGTTTTGGCGTTGGTCGGGTCGAGCTTGCCCAGTTCCCGGGCGATGTTGTTGACCTGGGCAATGGAAGCGCTGATCGACAGGAATGTGTGCGGATTGACCACCTTGCCGGCACCCCGGGCAGCGACGCCGGTGGCGGCCAGCAGGGGCACGTTTTCGTTGGCTTCGATCACCTTGATGTTCGGGGTTTCGCTGGCGGCGATCATGCGGTCGGCGAAGTCGTCATGGCCCACGCCGTTGAGCACGACCACGTCCAGCCCGCCGATGCGTTTGATGTCCTCGGCCCGAGGTTCGTAGGCATGAGGGTTGAAACCGGCCGGGATCAGCGGCACCACTTCGGCCTTGTCACCAACGATGTTGGCCACGTAACTGTAATAAGGATGCAAGGTGATGCCGATGCGCAGGCGCTTGGCTTCATCGGCACTGGCCAAAGGTGTCAGCAAACAGGCAAACAGGCCGACCAGCAGCAGGCGAAAAAAGCAATGACGTTGAGATGAACTGGGCATGGGAAAGCGGTCTTCTCTCGGGTGAAGGCGAGGATTCAATGCCGATGCTGGCGGGTGACCCCAGCATCGAATTGCGCGACGATCTGCTGCCAGCCGGCGCCGTTGAGCGCCGCGTCGGTGAGATCGTTCGGGACGGGGAGGGCGCTGCCGCGGTTGAGCCAGATGTCTGGCGCGGAGTCGTCTTCAGCGGTCAAACGCATCAAAAACGAGCCGGCGACGGTTGGGGTCTGGCTCTGGCCGAAGTACGCCTTGGCGTCCAGCAACTGCCACGCATGGCCGCCGCGGCTGACAGAACTGGCGTCCTGGGCAAACGGCGCAAAGCCTTCATCGGCGAGGGTGGTGGGTGTGGGCAACGCTTGCTGTTCCTGACGCAACAGATGAATTTCATCCAGCGTGACCCGCAGGTCGGCGTAGATACCTTGCTCGGATGCGCTCAGATCACGACGGGCGTCCAGCTGATGGCTGCCCACGATGCTCACTTCCTGAGCCTCACCACGCCAGGCGACCACCGAGCCGGCAACCGCCAGGATCATCAGGCACAACAGCAATACATAGAGGGTTTCGTGGCCGGCACCGGCCGGGCGAACAACTTGGGTGGTGGGCGACGTCATACTCACGTTCAGGGCGCCTCGATGTCGGCTTGGTCGATCTCGACGACATGGCCGGGACCGGCGTCGAACAGCACGTAGAACTCAGCGCCGGGCTTCTTGAACGTCAGGGTCGAATCGCTGCCGAGCTTGCCAGGCACCAGGATGGTTTCGTCGTAGCCGATTACGTCCAGGGTTACACCTGGTGCGCCGCTGCCGTCGGAAAAACCGCCGGTGCATTGAATCTGTTCGGCGTCGATGGCCTTGCATTCGCACATCGGGTTATGGGCCAGGGCGCTGGTGCTGAAGGCTGCGCAGCACATCAATAGAACGGGGCGAAAAGCGTTGATCATGGTTTGCCTCCTTGTTTGTTCAGCCATGCGAGGGTGGCCGGGGACGCCTGGCTCAGGGGGATGGATGCTTGATGCATGGCACCGTCCCAGCCTTCCATGGTGATCCACAGTTCGGCATCGGCTTTGGTCTTCTCAGGCACTAGCAGCATCGCGCCCATGCGGTACGGCGTACCGAAGAAAATCGCCCCGGCCGCGCGCAGGCTGCGAGGTTTGCCGATGCGCAGGTAAGTCGCCTTGACCTGATCGCGACAGCGCTCGCACAGCGCTGCGTTAAAGCCTTTCATGTAGCCGGCGGGGCCGGTCAGCCGCGGCGCTTCGTTGCGCAGTTCGGCCAGTTGCAGGCTCCAGGGGCCGACCTGGATTTCGCCGATCTCCCGTTCTCCCAGTCCGCTGTCGCCGCGAAACAGCGAGGCGTCGGCAAAGTATTTGGGCATGAAGCCCAGAGGGATCAGCAGCAAGAAAATGTTGATGTGAAAGCGCCATTTGCGCCAGAGCAGGCTCGCCCGGGAAGGCTGCGGTGCAGTGATCGTCTTGCTCACAGGTTGCCCTCCGGAGTCTGTTGGTTCATGACCGTTTGCGGTCTCGACACCGGGCGCGGGGCCTTGTTGCTGCGCTTGAACGCATTGGCGGTGGCCAGGGCGGTGCGTTTGGTCCAGATCAGCAACCCGCTGAGCACCATCATGCTCAGCAGCAAACCGAAGAAAAACCAGATCAGCTTGATCCAGATCCCGCCAAAATCACCGGTGTGCAATGGACGCATCGACTCGGTCACGAACTCCAGGCCGGTGCGATCGGTCAGCAACCGCGTGCTGGCAATATCGCCGTTGTACGGGTTGACCTCGGCCGTCTGGAACATCAGCGGATACCAGCTTCGACCGCCCACTGAGAGGTGGCTGTAGGCGTTGCTCGGCAGGGTGACAAAACTGGCGTCAAGTCCGGGGATTTGCTCCTGAGCGACCTTGATGGCCTGTTCCAGACTGATCATCGGAGCCGGTTTGCCGGTGCTGGTCAACGGCACGCTTTCGCGCGAGACGACCGACACCACCGGTTCTGTGGTAATCGAAATCTGGTTGTCGAACAGAATCGCCTTGATCAGGAACCAGACACCGGTGATTGAGATCACCGCGATGAACCAGATCGACCAGATGCCGCTGAGCCGGTGAAAGTCGCCCCAGAAAATCCGCGCGCCATGGCGAATGCGCAGGGTCGGTCGGAAGAAGCCTTTCCAGAACCGTTTGTAGACCACCAGCCCGGTCACCAGCGACGCCAGCATCGGTAGCGCGAGAAACGACACCAGATACCAGCCCCAGCTGTAGCCGTTGGTGAACGGCACTAGCCACCAGCCATGCAGTGCGCGGGTGAATGCCTTGAAGTTGAATGGTGGAGCGGTGCCCTGGATCACCCCGCTGTAGGGGTTCACATACACTGTCACCGAGCGTCCGTCCGGGTAACTGACGTCCACGTCGAGGGCGAAATGCGACTCGTCGGGGCGACTGATGCCCTCGACCAGCGTCTGGGGCTCGGCCTTTTTGATGGCGGCAATGATCTCGTCATAGTTGAGCCGCGGCGCATCGTCCGAAGGCGGGCTGGCACGCATTTGCGGGTTGGCCAGCCAGATGATTTCCTGACTGACCACCGCCAGCGTGCCGGTCACACAGACGATCAATACAAAGAACCAGATGGGCAGCGCCAGCCAGCTATGGACCAGAAACCAGAGTTTTGAACGGGATTTCTTCGACATGATTAACGGTCTTGTTTCGATGAGAGGACCACTGCTGCGGGCTTCCCAGCGTTGCGGTCCATGAAAAGTCCGGCCGTGGCTTTTGCCTGCGCGACCGACTGCATCTAAATAAGACGTATGAGCATCGAAAATCCCGAAAGGGGATATGAAAGTAAATGTTTCGTGTTTCTGCCCTGAGTGGGAGCAGTCAGCATTGATGTTGAATGTGATGGCCCCATCGCGGCATAGGTATCTACACATCTCCCGATCCTGGTCTATAAAGGGACGGCATGGATATCAAATGACCGGGCTAGATGCCCGACTGACAAAACGATACGACGAGTTAGTCATGGGACACAGTAATGGACTACCGGCGCTGGCCGCCGGGATGAAAGCCTTGCCGCGAAGCGACAAGGCTTTTGCACAGACGCAAGCCCTTTGGCGATTTTTGAGCAATGACCGGGTTCGGCCCGTTGACCTGGTTAAACCGCTGCTGGCGTTAGCCCACGAGGGTTGTCGAGATGACTGCGATGATTACGCGCTGGTCATGCATGATTGGTCTCGGCTCAATTACATGCACCACCACAGCAAGGCTGATCGCCTGCAAATGACCCACCGGGGCGACATCGGTTACGAGCTGCAAAGCAGCCTGCTCGTCACGGATCGTGACGGTGCACCGATCTGTACTCCTGCTCAGAATCTAGCGACCAGGGACGGCGTGCTCAGCACGCGAGCCGAAGAAGTGCTGGCCCCTGAGAAGCATCTGCATGAACTGACACAACGTATCACTTGGCTGGAACAGCAGAATTTTGCCAAGCCGCTTGTCCATATCGTGGATCGAGAGGCTGATTCGGTCGCTCACCTGAGGCAATGGCAGGCCGAAGGTCGGCAATGGCTGGTGCGAGTCAAGGCCGGTTCCACGGCCAGTCATGCAGGTCAATCGAGGGCCCTGAGTCAAATTGCTCGCGAGATGACCTACCGCAAAACTCGCAAGGTGGACTACAAAGGAAAACCGGCCATTCAATGGGTGGGAGAAACCGCCGTCGTGCTGACTCGCCAAGCCCAGCCTTTCACCAAAGACAGGGCCGACCGCAAGACGCTGCGCAAGTCTGGTGAGCCGTTGCCGGCCCGGCTCGTCGTGAGCCGAATACTGGGAGCCGATGGTCACCTGCTGGCCGAATGGTATTTGCTGAGCAACCTTGAGCAAGAGGTCGCAGATGAACGATTGGCGCTCTGGTATTACTGGCGCTGGCGTATCGAGTCCTACTTCAAACTGCTTAAAGGGGGTGGGCATCAGCTGGAAAACTGGCAGCAAGAGAGCGGTGAAGCGGTGTTCAAACGGCTGTTGATCGCCAGTCAGGCATGTGCTGTCAGTTGGCGTCTGATGCGGGCTAAGGGGGAGTTTGCTGAGCAAACACGGGATTTTTTGGTCCGTCTGTCTGGTCGACAGATGAAGCGCTCGCAGCCGGTGACGGCTTCCGCGCTGCTGGCCGGTTTATACATGCTTTTGGCCATGTGCGAGACATTGGAGCAATACACGCCCCAGGAACTGGCGGGTTTTGCTAAAGAGGCCATCGGCTGGGTGGCCAGCCGAAGACTTTAGAGATGTGTAGATACCTATGCCCATCGCGGGCAAGCCCGCTCCCACAGGATTTGTGTGTTGAACACATTATCTGTGAACAACAGAGATCCCTGTGGGAGCGGGCTTGCCCGCGATGAGGCCGGATCAGGCACTGAAGATCTCAACCCTGCTTAAACATCTCCTTCGCCCGCTGTTCAATCTGCTCCTGAGTCAGATCCTCTTTACGCGTGGACAAAAACCACAGATGCCCATAAGGGTCCTTCAAAGTCCCCGAACGGTCGCCATAAAACTGATCCTTGACCTCGGACACCTGCGTGGCACCGGCATCGATTGCCTGTTTAAAGGACTTGTCTACATCGTTCACATACAGATGCAGCCCGACTGACGGCGAGTTGTCCGGGTTGCTCAATGGACCCTGGTCGCAGGGTGTGCCCAGCATGATCGGGCAGTCGCCGATACGCAGTTCGGCATGCCCGATGCCGCCATCGGGCATGGACAGGCGCATGACTTCGGTGGCGCCAAAGGCTTTCTTGTAGAAGTCGATAGCTTCGGCAGCTTTCTGAATGCCCAGATAAGGAGTGATGCTGTGATAACCCTCTGGAATAGGTTTTACGCTCATGACGGTTCTCCTTTTGTTATGGGGTTAAGGTGTTCCTTCGCCGATTTTCGGTCGAAATACTATAGGTCAGCCCCTTCCCCGCAACCGAGTGCCCGACGAGCAGCAGTGCCACTGTTCAGCGATCATGACAGCAACTGCGCCCCCGGCCCACGCTCCCCCAACACATCACCAAAGTTACGCAGCGGACACGCCTCCATCGACAAACATCCACACCCGATACACCCATTGAGCTTGTCCCGCAGCAGGGTCAGCTGATTGATCCGCTCATCCAGATCCCGGCTCCACTGCGCCGACAACACCTTCCAGTCTGCTGCTGTCGGCGCACGGTTGTCCGGCAGGGATTTCAACGCCTCGCCGATCTCCGCGAGCGGAATCCCCAGGCGCTGGGCCACTTTGATCAGCGCCACTCGGCGCAACACTTCCCGCGGATAACGCCGCTGATTGCCTTGATTGCGATTGCTTTTGATCAGGCCTTTGGATTCATAGAAATGCAGCGCCGTGACCGCCACACCACTGCGGGCGGCCACTTGGCCGACGGTCAGCTCTTTATGCAGGTTTTGCGAGGTGATCATTTAAAAGATGCCCCTTGACCTCTAGTTAGCTCGAGGTTTTACCCTGCAGGCCTTCGGATCGCAAGATCCGGCTTACAGTGAGTGGGGACTATTCATGCACGCGCCAGAGAAAAATCGCAGCTTCACCCAACTGATCGAATTCGAGATCGAACCCCGTCAGCAGGCCGCGCTGGTGTCGGCACTGTCGGCGCACACTGAACGTCTGGCCCAAGGCTACCCAGGTTTCTTGAGTGCCAACATCCAGGCCAGCGACGATGGCCGGCGGGTGCTCAACTACCTGCAATGGCAATCCCGCGAAGCCGGAGAAGCTGCCTTTCAGAGCTTCGAAAGCGGCGAGCAGGATTTCTGGCAGCTGATTCGCGCCCATCGGGCGAAAACCGTCACCTTCGGCTCATTTCAGGTGCTGCATAGCCTGGCGCTTAGCCACGACAACGCATTGCACTGCACGCTGATCGGCTAGATCGACAACTGCATCAATCGCTCACCCTGCAGGTTCTCCGTGGGTCGGCGTTTATTCACCGCCAATTCGCCGATCTTGATCAGCCGAGTGCGGGTTACGTTGCGGCTCAGCCCCAGCAGGGCAGCGGTGTGCACCTGGTTGTAATGGCTGAAGCGATAGGCTGCCCGCAACAGCGCATCTTCGACTTTCTCGTGCAGCGCGCCGGCCTGTTCCTCGAAGAGCTTTTGAAAGGCCCGATCGAGCAAGGCTTCCGGTGAGTCGTCGACGTTGGCGTGGTGGTCGTCCTGACGCTCGATGCGCATGTTCGACAAGCGCAAGTCATCGCGCTCGATCACACCATTGCGGCAGATCAACAGCGTGTGGTGAATGACGTTTTCCAGTTCGCGGATGTTGCCCGGCCAGCCGTAGCTGCGCAGTTTGTGTTCGGCCTCTTTGCTGATGGTGATGCTGCCGTAACCCAGGCGCTGGCTGTAGGCTTCGACGAAATGCCGGGTCAGCGGCAGGATGTCGCCGGGGCGCTCGCGCAATGGACTCAGTTCCAGACTGACCACGTCGAGGCGGTAATACAGGTCCTCGCGAAAGTGCCCGGCGTTGATGGCTTTCTCCAGTTGCACGTTGGTCGCCGCCAGCACGCGCACATCGATCGGAATGCTCTTGCGCGAACCCAGCCGCACCACTTCGCGCTCCTGCAACACCCGCAGCAATTTCACCTGAATCGCCATCGGCAGATCACCGATTTCGTCGAGGAACAAGGTGCCGCCATCGGCCTCTTCGAACCAGCCGGCCTTGGCACTCAGCGCGCCAGTGAAGGCACCTTTTTCATGGCCGAACAGCTCGGCCTCCACCAACGATTCGGAGAATGCGCCGCAATTCACCGCCACGAACGGCCGGTTGCGCCGGGCGCTGAGGTTGTGGATGTGCCGCGCCACCAGCTCCTTGCCGGTGCCGGTTTCGCCGATGATCAGCACGCTGGCCTCACTCGGCGCGACCTGCTGCAAGTGCGCGAGCAGGGCCTGGGATTTCGGGTCTTCGAACACCTGTGCCGTAGCGCGGATCGAGGTGGCCAACGCGGGTGAGGGCGGTAAGGTCAGCAGTTGCATGGGACAGGCTCCATGAGTGGAAGGCTATGAATAGAAGGTCGGGATCGGCAGGGACTGGTTCAGCGCCCAGTCACCCAGTTCATGGAGTTTGTAATCCACCGGATCGTGCAGGGTTTGCGTGCGCAGATTGCGCCAATGGCGGTCCAGTCGCAGTGAAGCGTGAGTCGAGCGGGCGCCGGTCACTTCGAACAAATGGCTACAGAGTTCCAGGCCATTGCGCGTCGCTGCGACCTTGGCGGTGGCGATGGCGGTGGCCAGATGACCGCGTTCCTCGGCGCTCAGGTTCGGTCCCTTGGCCCAGGCCTTGTCGAGCAACATGGCGGCTCGCTCCACCAGCAGTCGAACACCTTCCAGTGCCACCCAGAATTCGCCGTAATGGACGAGCACGTAAGGATCTTGCCGCACATCCGCAGCACTGGATTTGTGCCACGGACGGGTTTCAGTAAGGGTGTATTGCCGCGCCTCTTCGAATGCGCCCTCGGCAATGCCGAGGAACATGTGGGTGAACGTGAGCTGGGCAATCAAGGGACGCAGGCAGGCGAACGGTGTGCTCAACGGGCCGGGGTCGAGCAGCAGTTCCGACTCTTCGACCCGAACCCGTTCAAACGTGGCACTGCCGCTGTCGGTCTGGCGCTGACCCATGTTGTTCCAGTCGTTGTGCAGCGTGATACCGCTGCGCCCGCTGGGAATCGCGGCGATCAACAGCTTGCCGCCGGCACTTTCGTCGACGGCCGAGGCGATCAGCATTTCCGAGTCGCTGGCGCCGGAGCAGAAGCTCTTCTTGCCGGAAAACTCGCGCCAACTACCGAGGTTTTTCACCACGGTGCGTGTGTCCAGCGGGTTGAGGGCGTTGCCCCAGAACCAGTTCTTGCGCGCGGTTTGTTCAAACCACGGTTGCCATTGTTCGGGCCGGGCGAACAGGCGCACGGTGGCGAGCATCAGGTGATGAAAGCCGAAGACATGGGCGATTGAACTGTCGACCTTGGCGAACTCGCGCACGATGGTCAGGGTTTCGCTCCAGCTGGCGCCGAGGCCGCCGTATTGGACGGGAATGCTCAAAGCGAGCAGGCCGCTGTGGCGCAAGGCATCACGTTCGGTTTTCGGCGTACCGCCGCGTTCATCGCGCTCGACAGCGGTCAGGGCAAACTCGGCGGCCAGCTGGCGGGCGGTCTGCAAGGGGGACAACAGGGCGCTTAGCGGCTTGGCAGTCACGCGAGGTTCCTTTTTTCTGGCGACTGATCGTTCCCACGCAGAGCATGGGAACGATCAGTAGGGGAGGCTTTCAGGCCGTGGCTTTGGCCGGCAGCACATCATTGGCAATCATTTCGCCAAACGGCCCGGTGAGGTTGGTGACGCCACGTCCGGCCAGGCTGGCATACGGCTCGGGCAGCAGCGGGAACACCAGTTCGGCAAAGCGATAAGCCTCTTCGAGATGCGGGTAGCCGGAGAAGATGAAACTCTCGATCCCCAAGTCCGCGTACTCCTTGATCCGCGCCGCCACTTGCTGCGGGTCACCCACCAGCGCAGTCCCGGCACCGCCGCGCACCAGACCGACGCCGGCCCAGAGATTGGGCGAGATTTCCAGGTTATCGCGACGGCCGTCATGCAATGCGGCCATGCGCCGCTGGCCTTCGGAATCAAATCGCGAGAACGATTTTTGCGCGGCAGCAATGGTCTCGTCGCTGATGTGCTCAATGAGTTTGTCCGCAGCTTTCCAGGCCTCTTCGGCGGTTTCACGAACGATCACATGCAGGCGAATCCCGAACTTCACCGTGCGACCGTTTCGCGCCGCGCGCTCTCGAACATCGGCCAGTTTTTCGGCCACGGCGGCAGGTGGTTCGCCCCACGTCAGGTAAACGTCGACCTGCTCGGCGGCCAAGTCATGAGCCGCATCAGACGACCCACCGAAATACAGCGGCGGATAAGGTTTCTGCACCGGCGGATACAGCGCTTTGGCATTCTGCACCCGCAGGTGTTTGCCTTCGAAATCCACCGATTCGCCTTGCAGCACGCGGCGCCAGATCTTCAGGAATTCGTCGGTGACTTCGTAGCGTTCGCTGTGATCGAGAAAACTGCCGTCGCCACGGTTTTCATCCGGGTCGCCACCGGTCACCACATTGATCAGCAAGCGACCGCCGGACAGTCGATCCAGCGTCGCGGCCATCCGTGCCGAGACTGTCGGCGAGATGATTCCCGGACGGATAGCGACCAGATACCGCAGGCGCTCAGTCAGCGGCACCAGGGCCGAGGCAATCACCCACGAGTCTTCGCAGGAACGTCCAGTGGGAATCAGCACGCCGTGGTAACCCAGACTGTCGGCAGCCTGGGCCACTTGTTTCAAATAGTTGAGGGTTACCGGGCGCGCGCCCTGAGTGGTGCCCAGGTAATGGCCGTCGCCGTGGGTCGGCAGAAACCAGAAAACATCCATGAAGAGATCCTTAAGCGATTTTCAGCAGATTTTTGGGGTGTACGCCGAACAACGGCGCCGCGCGTTCTGCAGCAAGACGAATGCGGGCCTTCAAGGGCTCACTGGTTATTTGATAATTAGAGAAGTCGGCTTCGGTGGCATAGACGCCAATCGGCAAGGTCAGGGCCTGGAAGAAACTGAACAGCGGCCGCAACTGATGATCGAGCACCAGCGCGTGACGTTCGCTGCCACCGGTGGCGGCCAGCAACACCGGAGTGTCGATCAGTGCGTTGAGGTCGATCAGGTCGAACAGGTGCTTGAGCAGGCCTGGGTAGGAGCCGCGATAAACCGGCGCGGCAACGATCAGCAAGTCGGCGCTTTCGATCGCTTGCAACTCGGCTTCGATGTCGGCGCTCAGTTCCTGACGCGACAGCGCGGCGCCCAGTGGTCGGGCGATATCGCCCAGTTCGATCAGCTTGCTCTCGATCGGCAACTGCTCGGCCAGTTCGGCCAACAGCGCCTGGGTCAACACCAACGTACGAGACGGACGCCAGGTACCGCCGGAGAGGGCAACGACTTTCAATGGACGCGACATGATCAGTTCCTTTTTTAAACAGTTGCTCAGCGAACAGTGATGAGTCACCGGAGTTGAGCAAGAGCTGTACCAATCCTTAGGAGCCCCGTTTTCCGTGGCTTTCAGCGCGGTTGCTGGCAGGCGCTGTTCGATTTGACTGGCTGTTTGTTGATTGACTGTTGCCAGGCAAACAGTTGCGTGGGCAACAGTGCGTGAAGTGATGGAGTTGTTTATAAAGGCTCTCTGTTATTCCGTAAAAGACCATAAATTAATATTTATAGACCTTTTAGAAATATAAGGCTGACAACCACAGAGCCGTTTACCAAAGTCGATAGCGACTATCGAGAGCGTTGATTTCTGCCCTTCGAGCGGCACCGGTAGCCTGTGTTCATTGCCCCGAACCCAGATCACCGGACACCCGAAATGAAATCTCTATTCGCCACTTTCCTGTTGCTCGCCATCTCCGTTCTCGCCGGATGTGCCACCCATGTTTCACCGGAACTGCGGCCCTACACCGCCGAAGAAACCCGGGAACTGGCGCTGGAGGCCCTGAATCGTCGTGGCTTGTCCTTCGATGAGTACCATGCGAAGAAAGCCGAATTGCTCGGCCAGCCGCCAAAATCGTTCAGTTTCGACAAACACGGCGAGATGAACGCCGAACGCGCGGTACAGCTGCACGGTCGCCCAAGCTGAGCAACGACTGTACTGCTCGAACTTTCACGCAACTGTCCATGGGTTTCCCTCAAGGCGTGCGATAGGGTCAATACCTGACTGACCTTGATGGACTGCCACCCATGACACTCTCGCTCGACCTGCTGCTGGGCTTTGCCCTGTTTGCCCTTGTCACCTCGATCACTCCCGGTCCGAACAACACCATGTTGCTGGCCTCGGGCGTGAATTTCGGCTTTCACCGCACCATTCCCCATATGCTGGGCATCACTTGTGGCTTCTTCGTCCTGGTGGTCGCCGTCGGTTTCGGCCTGGGCACGGTGTTTCAAACCTATCCAATGCTTTACACGGTGTTGCGGTATGTCGGCGCGGCGTATTTGCTGTACCTGGCGTGGAAGATTGCTCATTCCGGTCCGGTAGCCGAGGGTGAACAGGGTGAGGGCAAGCCGATCAGTTATTTGGGTGCGGCAGCGTTTCAATGGGTCAACCCCAAGGCCTGGATCATGGCCATTGGAGCCATCAGCACCTACACGCCGATGCAGGGCTATTTCACCAATGTGATTGTGATTGCCGCGGTCTTCGCCTTGATTAATCTGCCAAGCGTCGGGGTGTGGGCCGGTTGCGGCACACTGTTGCGCAATGTGTTGCGCGATCGCCGCTGGTTGCGGCTGTTCAACTGGGGTATGGCCTTATTGTTGGTGGCTTCGCTGTATCCGTTATTGCTCGAAAGCTTTAGCTGACGCATTGCTTCATCCGGTGGCCCGATGCCTGTTAAGCTCGACTTCAGGAGCGTTCCTACGCACTTTTAAATGAAGTTGTTCTTCTTTAATGGCCTCCGATCAGGTATTGCTGTCGTTCTGAAAGTTCGGCGTCGCTCATGAGGCGGCGCTTTGAAACTTCCAGTGACGAGCTTCCTGATCCCGGAACACGCTCTGCGAGTCTTTTATGAATAAACGTCCGTTGTATTTCGACTACGCCGCCACCACGCCGGTGGATGAGCGGGTCATCAAGGTCATGGTCGAGTGTCTGGGTTTCACCGGTAACTTCGGCAATCCAGCGTCCAGTTCCCACGCCTTCGGCCAACAAGCCCGGCAATCGGTCGAGCAAGCACGGCGCCAGGTCGCCGAGTTGGTGGGCGCCCAGGCGGAACAGATCGTCTGGACCTCCGGTGCCACCGAATCCAACAACCTTGCCCTCAAGGGCGTGGCCCAGGCCCGCGGTGTATCCGGTGGCCACATCATCACCAGCCAGATCGAACACAAAGCGATTCTCGACACTGCAAAACAGTTGCAGGACGCAGGCGTTGCGGTGACGTATCTGGTGCCTGATGCCGAAGGCCTGATTACCCCGCAAGCGGTCAGCGAGGCGATGCGTGAGGACACCTTTCTGGTGTCGTTGATGCTGGTCAATAACGAACTGGGCACCATCAACGACATCCCGGCCATCGGCCAGTTGGTGCGTGATCGCGATGCGTTGTTTCACGTTGATGCGGCTCAGGGGGCGGGTAAAGTGGCAATCGATCTGGCCCTGTGGCCGGTGGATTTGATGTCATTCTCGGCGCACAAGGTCTACGGTCCCAAAGGCATCGGTGCACTGTATGTCGGTCCTCGTGCGCAGCAACGTCTGCAAGCGCAGATCCACGGCGGCGGTCATGAGGGCGGGTTGCGTTCCGGCACGCTGGCGACGCACCAGATTGCCGCCATGGGTGCAGCCTTCGCGTTGGCGGCCACCTCGTTCGATGAAGAAAAAGCCACCATCGCGCGTCTGCGTGAACGCTTGCTCGAACCTTTGCTGAGCATTCCCGGCGTGCGTCTCAATGGCAGCCCGACCCAGCGCATTCCCCATACCCTGAGCCTGACTTTCAACGAAGGCGAGTTCAGTTCCGTGGCGTTGAGCACCTCGATTGCGTTTTCCGCGACCTCTGCCTGTAATTCCGCCAGCAATGCGCCGTCCCATGTGCTGCTGGCCCTGGGGCATGACGCGCGCTCGGCCAGTCGCACCATTCGCTTGAGCCTGGGGCGTTTCACCACCGAGCAGGATATCGATCAAGCGGTACACCTGATTAAAGCAGCTTGCGCCAGTGCTCCGGCATTCTGGGCGACAGGTCCTTAAGCGCCGACTCCGATCGGCACCGAATAATAATGATGAGTGGTTAGCAGGAGACACGATGAGTACACAGCCTTTGACCAATGGATTGGTACCCCAGCGCCTGGCGCAAACCCGTGAGCTGATGAGCCGGGAGGGCATTCATGCTCTGCTGGTGCCGTCGGCCGACCCGCACCTGTCGGAATACCTGCCGGGCTATTGGCAGGGACGGCAGTGGCTGTCGGGTTTTCATGGCTCGGTGGGCACGCTGATCGTTACGCCGGATTTTGCCGGTGTCTGGGCCGACAGCCGTTATTGGGAACAAGCGAGCAAGGAGCTCAAGGGCAGCGGCATCGAACTGGTCAAGCTGCAACCGGGTCAACCCGGCCCGCTCGATTGGCTGGCCGAGCAAACTCCTGAAGGCGGTGTCGTTGCAGTCGATGGCGCAGTGATGGCCGTGGCATCCGCGCGTACTTTGAGCAGCAAACTCGAAGAGCGCGGCGCACGTCTGCGCACCGACATCGACCTGCTGGGTGAAGTCTGGAGTGATCGTCCGAGTCTGCCGAACGAGCCGATCTACCAGCACTTGCCGCCTCAGGCGACGGTCAGCCGTGGCGAAAAACTCGCCAAACTGCGTGAGGTGCTGAAAGAGCGCGGCGCCGACTGGCACTTCATCGCTACCCTCGATGACATCGCCTGGCTGTTCAACCTGCGCGGCGGCGATGTGTCGTTCAATCCGGTGTTCGTGTCCTTCGCCCTGATCAGCCAACAGCAGGCCACCTTGTTCGTGGCCCTGAGCAAAGTGAGCGCCGAACTGCGCGCCATTCTCGAACAGGACGGCGTGACCCTGCGCGATTACAGCGAAGTAACCTCCGCCTTACGCTCTGTGCCGAGCGGCGAGAGCCTGCAAGTCGATCCGGCGCGGGTCACGGCGGGTCTGCTGGATAACCTGGACAGCGGTGTGAAACTGCTCGAAGGCCTGAATCCAACTACCCTGGCCAAGTCGCAGAAAAGCCTGGCCGATGCCGAGCACATTCGTCGGGCCATGGAGCAGGACGGCGCGGCGCTGTGCGAATTCTTCGCCTGGCTGGAAGCGGCCTTGGGGCGTGAGCGCATCACCGAACTGACCATCGACGAACACCTGACCGCGGCGCGTACCCGGCGTCCGGATTATGTGTCGCTGAGCTTCAATACCATTGCCGCGTTTAACGCCAACGGTGCGATGCCGCATTACCACGCCACCGAAGAAGAACACGCGGTGATCGAGGGTGACGGCCTGTTGCTGATCGACTCCGGCGGCCAATACCTGGGCGGTACCACCGACATTACCCGAATGGTGCCAGTGGGTACGCCGACTGACGAGCAGAAGCGCGATTGCACCCGCGTGCTCAAAGGGGTAATTGCGCTCTCCCGTGCACAGTTCCCACGAGGCATTCTGTCGCCGTTGCTGGACGCTATTGCTCGGGCACCGATCTGGGCCGAAAGCGTCGACTACGGTCACGGCACCGGTCACGGCGTCGGCTACTTCCTCAATGTTCACGAAGGCCCGCAAGTGATCGCCTATCAGGCCGCGGCGGCACCGCAAACCGCGATGCAGCCGGGCATGATCACATCCATCGAACCGGGCACTTACCGTCCGGGTCGCTGGGGCGTGCGGATCGAGAACCTGGTGTTGAATCGCGAAGCGGGCAAGAGCGAATTCGGTGAGTTCCTGAAATTCGAAACCCTGACCTTGTGCCCGATCGACACCCGTTGCCTGGAACCGTCGCTGCTGACCGAAGATGAAAAGCAGTGGTTCAATGGCTATCACGCTGAGGTGCGTGAACGCTTGAGTCCGTTGCTCGATGGCGCGGCCCTTGAGTGGTTGATCGCACGAACCGCGGCTATTTAATCGGCTTGAGTTCAGGCGCTGTTTCCAGCGCCTGATTCATGTCTGGCTATTGCGCGCGCAGGGCTTCAAGGACGAAGTCCAGCCGATCCTGTCCGAAGAACAGTTGACTCCCGACAAACATGCTCGGTGCGCCGAATACACCGCGTTGCACCGCTTCCTCGGTGTTTTCCTTGAGCGCGGCTTTGACGTTCTCATCGGCGGTCAGCGCCAGCACATCATTCGGGTCGAAACCGTTTTGCGTCAATACGGCGGCAACGGTCGCTGGATCATCGAGACTGCGTCCTTCAACCCAAAGCGCGTGAAACAGGCAATCGATAAACGCCTGAAAGCGTTCGGAATGGCGCAGTTGCATCCCTGTGACAGCACGCATCAGCATTAGGGTGTTGATCGGGAAATTCGGGTTGAACTTCAGCGGTACGCCATAGCGTTTGGCATAGCGGTCCAGGTCCTGGAACATGTAGCGACCCTTGGCCGGTACGGTGATGGGGGAAGCATTGCCAGTAGCTTTGAAGACGCCACCCAGCAGCATCGGTCTGTAGATCAGCTGACTATCGGTCTGTTTGCAGATCTTCGGCAGTTGAGTATAGGCCAGGTAAGTGGCGGGGCTGCCGAGGTCGAAAAAGAACTCCACGGTTTTGCTCATGGTCGATGTGCTCTTCTTGTTGTTGTAGGGGGAGGGCCTACCAGCGTTCGTTCCAGGGGCGCAGATCCAGCTCGAAGGTCCAGGCATCCCGTGGCTGGCTGTGCAGGTACCAATAGTTGTCGGCGATATGCTCGGGATTGAGAATGCCGTCCTGATCCTTGGTCGCGTATTTTTCCGGAAAGTTGTCGCGGATAAAGTCGGTGTCGATGGCGCCATCAACTACGACGTGGGCGACGTGGATGTTCATCGGTCCCAGTTCGCGGGCCATGCTTTGTGCCAAGGCGCGAATCCCGTGCTTGGCCCCGGCGAAAGCGGCGAAACCTGCGGCGCCGCGCAGGCCAGCAGTGGCGCCGGTGAACAGGATCGTGCCCCGTTGGCGGGTGGCCATGCGCTTGGCCACTTCACGGGCGTTGAGAAACCCTGAGAAACAGGCCATTTCCCAAATCTTGAAATACTTGCGGGCGGTTTCTTCGAGAATACTGCAAGGCACATTGGCGCCGATATTGAAGACGAACGCTTCAATGGGGCCGAGCTCGGTTTCGATCTGCTCGATGAGCGCAATCACGTCTTCTTCATTACGCGCATCGCTGGCAAAACCGTGAGCCTCGCCGCCACTGGCTGTGATGGACTCTACCAATGGCTGGAGTTTGTCTGCGCTGCGACGGGTGACGCAGGCGACATAACCTTCACGGGCAAAACGTTTGGCGATGGCGCCGCCGGTGGCATCACCTGCGCCGACGACCAATACGATTTTCTTGTTATTGATAGCGGTGGTCATGGATATCGCCCTTTGCTGAACGGTCATTGACTGACGAACGTTAGCAGTATCCGGGCGGAGCGCCTATCGGGCTACGCAAGCCCGATAGGGAAGGAGGGTTACTTGCAGATGACGATCATGCTGCGGCTGGTATAGCCTGCAGGGTTGAGGCCGAAGGGATAGTCACCGGGCTCTTCCACCGCGTCCCCTGACTTGGCGATGACCTTGTAACCCTTGGGCGCGCACGAATTGGCGGCGCTGGTGTAGCACTTGTCCCACGAGGACGAGAGCCCCGAACAGTTGATATGCAGTCCTTTCTTGCCGTGTTTCGTCTGGGGTTTGGAGGTCGCTGCGCAGCCCGCAATTGCAAGTACGGCGATCAGTATCAAAATTCGTTTCATTGCTGTCCTTAATAGCGGCCCCGGATCTGTGCCTGGGTCTGCCTGCATTCGCTTTTGCTTGAAGCGTTCTGATATCCCTATCTGAAAAAAATCCATGTCTGACACTGAGTTACGTAGCCTAAACATGGCCTAATTGAGCGGTAAATACCAGACCTTCGTCAATCTTGTTTCAATCCGCTGCGACCGCAGGCTTGGCGGTACTCCCCATGGTCAGGGTCGCGCCGACGGAAGCCAGAATGATGCACAGGATAGCCATCCACTGTGACAGGGAAAGGTATTCCTGGAGGAACAACAGGCCGGACAGCGCGCCAATCGCAGGTTCGATGCTCATCAACGTACCGAAGGTTCGGGCTGGAATCCGTGTGAGCGCGACCATCTCCAGGGTATAAGGCAGGGCGGTGGACAGAATGGCGACCCCGATGGCCACGGGAATCAACGAGGGTGTCAGTAACGCGGCGCCAGCGTGGACAATGCCGATGGGCGCTACGAACAGGGCGGCAATCATCACGCCCAATGCTGCGGTCTGCACCCCATTATCAGCACCGGCCTTCTGGCCGAACAGGATGTACAACGCCCAGCAGACGCCAGCACCCAGGGCATAACCTGCGCCGACCAGATCGATGCCTGCGCTCGTGGCGCCTGTCGGAATCAATAGCAGTAAACCCAAGGCTGCCAGAGCGATCCATAGAAAGTCGATCGCTCGACGTGAGGCATAAATAGCGACTGCCAATGGGCCGGTGAACTCCAGGGCTACGGCGATACCCAGAGGGACGGTGCGCAAGGACATATAGAAGAGGAAGTTCATGCCGCCCAACGCCATTCCGTAGACGATGACGGTGCGCAGGGATTTCGCAGTGAGCTTCGCTCGCCATGGGCGCAATAGCAGCAGCATGATCACACTGGCAAAGATCAATCGCAGGGTGGTCGTTCCTTGAGCACCGATAACCGGGAACATGCTTTTGGCCAGGGAAGCTCCGGACTGGATCGATGCCATGGCTATCAAGAGCAGGCCAACCGAGAACAGGGTCGAGGCAAGGCTGCGGGGGTGATCATTCATTGCGTGGCATCGTCCGAAGTAGCAAGCGAGAGTATTGTTTTATGTGTTGGGCAATATACTGCGCATTCGTTGTGGGCGCGTCTATATATAAGCAGGGTTTTTGAATATCCTGATAGAAAAACCAAATCAGGGGTTGACGGCAGATTCTGGAAGTCTATAATTCGCCCCACTTCCGGCCGCAGTCGAAACGGAAAACTCATTGGTAACAAAGAGTTACGCGGTTTTCGGCAGTGGTTTACGCTTCAGTTTCATCGAAGCCAGAAGGAGTTGGTAGGGCAGTGTGTTTTCGCCTTATCGACGGTTCGATCTTCTCGGTCGAAAGCGGAGGAAAGAGGTGTGACAGCAGCGAGTAACGCTGTAGAATTCGCCTCCCGCTAACGAGAGATCGGAAAGCGCAAGTGGTTGAAGTTGCAAAGGCGAAACTTTGAAAACTTCTGAAAATACACTTGACAGCAACAGGGGCTGCTGTAGAATGCGCGCCTCGGTTGAGACGAAAGATCTTAACCAACCGCTCTTTAACAACTGAATCAAGCAATTCGTGTGGGTGCTTGTGGAGTCAGACTGATAGTCAACAAGATTATCAGCATCACAAGTTACTCCGCGAGAAATCAAAGATGTAACCAACGATTGCTGAGCCAAGTTTAGGGTTTCTTAAAAACCCAAAGATGTTTGAACTGAAGAGTTTGATCATGGCTCAGATTGAACGCTGGCGGCAGGCCAACACATGCAAGTCGAGCGGCAGCACGGGTACTTGTACTGGTGGCGAGCGGCGGACGGGTGAGTAATGCCTAGGAATCTGCCTGGTAGTGGGGGATAACGCTCGGAAACGGACGCTAATACCGCATACGTCCTACGGGAGAAAGCAGGGGACCTTCGGGCCTTGCGCTATCAGATGAGCCTAGGTCGGATTAGCTAGTTGGTGAGGTAATGGCTCACCAAGGCGACGATCCGTAACTGGTCTGAGAGGATGATCAGTCACACTGGAACTGAGACACGGTCCAGACTCCTACGGGAGGCAGCAGTGGGGAATATTGGACAATGGGCGAAAGCCTGATCCAGCCATGCCGCGTGTGTGAAGAAGGTCTTCGGATTGTAAAGCACTTTAAGTTGGGAGGAAGGGCAGTTACCTAATACGTAATTGTTTTGACGTTACCGACAGAATAAGCACCGGCTAACTCTGTGCCAGCAGCCGCGGTAATACAGAGGGTGCAAGCGTTAATCGGAATTACTGGGCGTAAAGCGCGCGTAGGTGGTTCGTTGTTAAGTTGGATGTGAAATCCCCGGGCTCAACCTGGGAACTGCATTCAAAACTGACGAGCTAGAGTATGGTAGAGGGTGGTGGAATTTCCTGTGTAGCGGTGAAATGCGTAGATATAGGAAGGAACACCAGTGGCGAAGGCGACCACCTGGACTGATACTGACACTGAGGTGCGAAAGCGTGGGGAGCAAACAGGATTAGATACCCTGGTAGTCCACGCCGTAAACGATGTCAACTAGCCGTTGGGAGCCTTGAGCTCTTAGTGGCGCAGCTAACGCATTAAGTTGACCGCCTGGGGAGTACGGCCGCAAGGTTAAAACTCAAATGAATTGACGGGGGCCCGCACAAGCGGTGGAGCATGTGGTTTAATTCGAAGCAACGCGAAGAACCTTACCAGGCCTTGACATCCAATGAACTTTCCAGAGATGGATTGGTGCCTTCGGGAACATTGAGACAGGTGCTGCATGGCTGTCGTCAGCTCGTGTCGTGAGATGTTGGGTTAAGTCCCGTAACGAGCGCAACCCTTGTCCTTAGTTACCAGCACGTAATGGTGGGCACTCTAAGGAGACTGCCGGTGACAAACCGGAGGAAGGTGGGGATGACGTCAAGTCATCATGGCCCTTACGGCCTGGGCTACACACGTGCTACAATGGTCGGTACAGAGGGTTGCCAAGCCGCGAGGTGGAGCTAATCCCATAAAACCGATCGTAGTCCGGATCGCAGTCTGCAACTCGACTGCGTGAAGTCGGAATCGCTAGTAATCGCGAATCAGAATGTCGCGGTGAATACGTTCCCGGGCCTTGTACACACCGCCCGTCACACCATGGGAGTGGGTTGCACCAGAAGTAGCTAGTCTAACCTTCGGGAGGACGGTTACCACGGTGTGATTCATGACTGGGGTGAAGTCGTAACAAGGTAGCCGTAGGGGAACCTGCGGCTGGATCACCTCCTTAATCGACGACATCAGCTGCTCCATAAGTTCCCACACGAATTGCTTGATTCATTGAAGAAGACGATAAGAAGCAGCCCGAAATTGGGTCTGTAGCTCAGTTGGTTAGAGCGCACCCCTGATAAGGGTGAGGTCGGCAGTTCGAATCTGCCCAGACCCACCAATTTTGTGTGGGAAACGCCTGTAGAAATACGGGGCCATAGCTCAGCTGGGAGAGCGCCTGCCTTGCACGCAGGAGGTCAACGGTTCGATCCCGTTTGGCTCCACCACTACTGCTTCTGTTTGTTGAAAGCTTAGAAATGAGCATTCCATCGTGACGATGGTGAATGTTGATTTCTAGTCTTTGATTAGATCGTTCTTTAAAAATTTGGGTATGTGATAGAAAGATAGACTGATGGCCACTTTCACTGGTGGTGATCAGGCTAAGGTAAAATTTGTGAGTTTAATCGCGAATTTTCGGCGAATGTCGTCTTCACAGTATAACCAGATTGCTTGGGGTTATATGGTCAAGTGAAGAAGCGCATACGGTGGATGCCTTGGCAGTCAGAGGCGATGAAAGACGTGGTAGCCTGCGAAAAGCTTCGGGGAGTCGGCAAACAGACTTTGATCCGGAGATGTCTGAATGGGGGAACCCACCTAACATAAGTTAGGTATCTTAAGCTGAATACATAGGCTTAAGAAGCGAACCAGGGGAACTGAAACATCTAAGTACCCTGAGGAAAAGAAATCAACCGAGATTCCCTTAGTAGTGGCGAGCGAACGGGGACTAGCCCTTAAGTGGCTTTGAGATTAGCGGAACGCTCTGGAAAGTGCGGCCATAGTGGGTGATAGCCCTGTACGCGAAAATCTCTTGGCCATGAAATCGAGTAGGACGGAGCACGAGAAACTTTGTCTGAATATGGGGGGACCATCCTCCAAGGCTAAATACTACTGACTGACCGATAGTGAACTAGTACCGTGAGGGAAAGGCGAAAAGAACCCCAGAGGGGAGTGAAATAGATCCTGAAACCGTATGCGTACAAGCAGTGGGAGCCCACTTGTTGGGTGACTGCGTACCTTTTGTATAATGGGTCAGCGACTTATTTTCAGTGGCGAGCTTAACCGAATAGGGGAGGCGTAGCGAAAGCGAGTCTTAATAGGGCGTCTAGTCGCTGGGAATAGACCCGAAACCGGGCGATCTATCCATGGGCAGGTTGAAGGTTGGGTAACACTAACTGGAGGACCGAACCGACTACCGTTGAAAAGTTAGCGGATGACCTGTGGATCGGAGTGAAAGGCTAATCAAGCTCGGAGATAGCTGGTTCTCCTCGAAAGCTATTTAGGTAGCGCCTCATGTATCACTGTAGGGGGTAGAGCACTGTTTCGGCTAGGGGGTCATCCCGACTTACCAAACCGATGCAAACTCCGAATACCTACAAGTGCCGAGCATGGGAGACACACGGCGGGTGCTAACGTCCGTCGTGAAAAGGGAAACAACCCAGACCGTCAGCTAAGGTCCCAAAGTTATGGTTAAGTGGGAAACGATGTGGGAAGGCTTAGACAGCTAGGAGGTTGGCTTAGAAGCAGCCACCCTTTAAAGAAAGCGTAATAGCTCACTAGTCGAGTCGGCCTGCGCGGAAGATGTAACGGGGCTCAAACCATACACCGAAGCTACGGGTATCACTTAGGTGATGCGGTAGAGGAGCGTTCTGTAAGCCTGTGAAGGTGAGTTGAGAAGCTTGCTGGAGGTATCAGAAGTGCGAATGCTGACATGAGTAACGACAATGGGTGTGAAAAACACCCACGCCGAAAGACCAAGGTTTCCTGCGCAACGTTAATCGACGCAGGGTTAGTCGGTCCCTAAGGCGAGGCTGAAAAGCGTAGTCGATGGAAAACAGGTTAATATTCCTGTACTTCTGGTTATTGCGATGGAGGGACGGAGAAGGCTAGGCCAGCTTGGCGTTGGTTGTCCAAGTTTAAGGTGGTAGGCTGGAATCTTAGGTAAATCCGGGATTCTAAGGCCGAGAGCTGATGACGAGTGTTCTTTTAGAACACGAAGTGGTTGATGCCATGCTTCCAAGAAAAGCTTCTAAGCTTCAGGTAACCAGGAACCGTACCCCAAACCGACACAGGTGGTTGGGTAGAGAATACCAAGGCGCTTGAGAGAACTCGGGTGAAGGAACTAGGCAAAATGGCACCGTAACTTCGGGAGAAGGTGCGCCGGTGAGGGTGAAGCATTTACTGCGTAAGCCCACGCCGGTCGAAGATACCAGGCCGCTGCGACTGTTTATTAAAAACACAGCACTCTGCAAACACGAAAGTGGACGTATAGGGTGTGACGCCTGCCCGGTGCCGGAAGGTTAATTGATGGGGTTAGCTAACGCGAAGCTCTTGATCGAAGCCCCGGTAAACGGCGGCCGTAACTATAACGGTCCTAAGGTAGCGAAATTCCTTGTCGGGTAAGTTCCGACCTGCACGAATGGCGTAACGATGGCGGCGCTGTCTCCACCCGAGACTCAGTGAAATTGAAATCGCTGTGAAGATGCAGTGTATCCGCGGCTAGACGGAAAGACCCCGTGAACCTTTACTATAGCTTTGCACTGGACTTTGAATTTGCTTGTGTAGGATAGGTGGGAGGCTTTGAAGCGTGGACGCCAGTTCGCGTGGAGCCAACCTTGAAATACCACCCTGGCAACTTTGAGGTTCTAACTCAGGTCCGTTATCCGGATCGAGGACAGTGTATGGTGGGTAGTTTGACTGGGGCGGTCTCCTCCTAAAGAGTAACGGAGGAGTACGAAGGTGCGCTCAGACCGGTCGGAAATCGGTCGTAGAGTATAAAGGCAAAAGCGCGCTTGACTGCGAGACAGACACGTCGAGCAGGTACGAAAGTAGGTCTTAGTGATCCGGTGGTTCTGTATGGAAGGGCCATCGCTCAACGGATAAAAGGTACTCCGGGGATAACAGGCTGATACCGCCCAAGAGTTCATATCGACGGCGGTGTTTGGCACCTCGATGTCGGCTCATCACATCCTGGGGCTGAAGCCGGTCCCAAGGGTATGGCTGTTCGCCATTTAAAGTGGTACGCGAGCTGGGTTTAGAACGTCGTGAGACAGTTCGGTCCCTATCTGCCGTGGACGTTTGAGATTTGAGAGGGGCTGCTCCTAGTACGAGAGGACCGGAGTGGACGAACCTCTGGTGTTCCGGTTGTCACGCCAGTGGCATTGCCGGGTAGCTATGTTCGGAATAGATAACCGCTGAAAGCATCTAAGCGGGAAACTAGCCTCAAGATGAGATCTCACTGGGACCTTGAGTCCCCTGAAGGGCCGTCGAAGACTACGACGTTGATAGGTTGGGTGTGTAAGCGCTGTGAGGCGTTGAGCTAACCAATACTAATTGCCCGTGAGGCTTGACCATATAACACCCAAGCAATTTGCTGACCTGAAGAGGCACCAGATTGCGGTGTGTGAAGACGAAACGAACCGAAAGTTCGAGAAACAAAACACACAAACTATCGCATACCCATTCGCTGGAGCGTGACCTCGCAAGAGAACACGAGCTGGCTACCGAATTTCTTGACGACCATAGAGCATTGGAACCACCTGATCCCATCCCGAACTCAGCAGTGAAACGATGCATCGCCGATGGTAGTGTGGGGTTTCCCCATGTGAGAGTAGGTCATCGTCAAGATTAAATTCCGAAACCCCTATCTGCGTATGCAGGGTAGGGGTTTTGTTTTGTCCGCAGGAAAGTGTTGTGGAGCGATAGCCGCATCGTTTATGAAATTTTGGCAGACGCGCTAAAGTGACCGCGCCGTTTTTGGTATGGTGCAGCTCATTTTTTAACGGACTGACTTCAAGCCTACGGATTGGCACCTCCTCTACAGTCAAAGAGCTGCTGCAGAAATGCCTGAACCGATACCGATCAAGGACCACGAAAAAGAGACGCGCCTGGTCAATAAAAGACTGATGGCCTGCGCCTTGTTCGTCGTCGCTATTACCTGCGCGCTGGTGGTGCGGTTGTATGTTCTGCAGGTGGTCGAGTACGACTACCACTCGACGATCTCCGAAAACAACCGTGTACATGTATTGCCGATCGCCCCTACCCGTGGGTTGATTTATGACCGCAACGGCGTGCTTCTGGCGGACAACCGGCCCAGTTTCAACCTGACCATCACCCGCGAACGCGCCTCCGACGTCAAAGAAGAGCTGGATGACGTGGTCAACCTCCTGCACCTGCCTTCTGAAGACCGCACGCTGTTCGACAAGGCGATGAAGCAGGCTCGACACCCCTTCGTGCCCGTCACCTTGTTCTATGAACTCAGCGAAGAACAGATTGCGGTGTTGGCAGTCAACGAGTTCCGCTTGCCCGGGATCGATGTAGAGCCACAATTCGTTCGCCACTACCCGATGGGCGCACACTTTGCCCATTCGATCGGTTACGTCGGCCGTATCAACGAGAAAGAATCCAAAGCCCTGGATACGGTGGAATACCGTGGCACCCAATCCATCGGCAAGACCGGCATCGAGAAATTCTACGAGTCCGAGTTGCACGGCCATGTGGGTTATGAAGAAGTCGAGACCAACGCTCAAGGCCGCGTGCTGCGAGTGCTCAAACACACCGATCCGGTCCCCGGTAAAAATATCGTACTGAGCCTAGACGTCAAACTTCAGGAAACTGCCGAGGAGGCGTTGGGCGATCGCCGTGGCTCGGTGGTTGCTCTCGACCCGTCGACCGGTGAAGTGCTGGCCATGGTCAGTAAGCCAAGCTTCGACCCGAACATGTTCGTGACGGGAATCAGCTTCAAGGAGTACGCGGCGCTGCACGATTCCATCGACCGGCCGCTGTTCAATCGTGTGCTGCGTGGTCTCTACGCCCCGGGCTCGACCATCAAGCCGGAAGTGGCGATTGCAGGCCTCGACGCCGGGGTGGTCACCCCGCAGACTCGCGTCTTCGATCCGGGTTATTACCAGCTACCGGATTTCGATCATAAGTACCGTAACTGGAACCACAGTGGCGATGGCTGGGTGGACATGGACGCGGCGATCATGCGCTCCAACGACACCTACTTCTACGATCTGGCGCACAAGCTGGGGATCGACCGTCTGCACGACTACATGGCGATGTTCGGACTTGGCGAGAAGGTCTCGCTGGACATGTTCGAAGAGTCTGCGGGGTTGATGCCATCCCAGGCCTGGAAACGCGCGACCCGCCGTCAGCCGTGGTTCCCCGGCGAAACAGTGATCCTCGGCATCGGCCAAGGCTACATGCAGGTCACCCCTTTGCAATTGGCCCAAGCCACCGCGCTGATCGCCAACAAAGGTGTATGGAACCGACCACACCTTGCCAAAACGGTGGATGGCGTAGCGCCGGTGGACGAGCATCCGATGCCGAACATCCTGCTCAAGGACCCGCGTGACTGGGATCAGGTCAACCATGGCATGCAGATGGTGATGCACGACGCTCGCGGGATTGCCCGAGCGGCAGCGGCGGGGGCTCAATACCGCATCGCCGGCAAGAGTGGTACGGCGCAAGTGGTGGCGATCAAGCAGGGTGAGCGCTACAACCGGGCGAAAACCCTGGAGCGCAACCGTGACAATGCCTTGTTCGTCGGATTCGCCCCGGCCGAACATCCGAAGATTGTCATCTCGGTCATGATCGAAAACGGCGAGGCCGGAGGTCGCGTTGCCGGTCCCGTGGTGCGGCAGATCATGGACGCCTGGCTGCTCGATCAGGACGGTCACCTGAAGCCGCAATACGCCGTGCCGAGCAAAACGCCGGGCGACCCTCAAGTCTGAGGATCAAGGCCTCACAGAGCAGGTTCACACATAAAAGTTGTCGTAAATCGCGACAACCAATGAGACGACGAGCAACCTGTTACGATCTTGAGACACCTGCTATTGAGGATTAGAATTTTCGGGCTAGTGGGTGAATGAGGGAGCATTCGCCCGCCCACACACTTGGCGTGAGGGAGGTAGCGATGTTCCTTTCAACCCTGGAAATTCAAAACATCATTGAACATAGTTTTTTGCCCGCTGTGTGCACTTGCAGCATGGAGGCAGACCAGTCTCTGACAATACGGGTCTGCGATTGCATGACCGGGAAAGTGGATCTGGTGGCCACCCATGTTCCGGTATGGACACTGGATAGCCCCCACGCGATCGCGTCGCTAGTGGCTGACATGCGGCAAGAAATCGAGGCTCACAAAGGCATTCACCCTCCGTTTTACCGCTGAACCTGCGTCACGCCGCACCACGTTGGCGGTGCGGCGTGTATCCCGAAGGCAAGAAGCAGGGTCAGGCCCAAGGACCCTAACCTGATGTTCGGCGTGCTCAATCGCTTATGGCGATCACGACGGCGCAAATATTGTTCGGTAATTGTGGTGTCTGAGCGGACGCCTTCGTGGGCAAGCCTCGCTCCTACATTGGATTTTTGGTAAATACACAATTTGTGTATCGCAGTCCCCAGTAGGAGCGAGGCTTGCCCGAGAAGAGGCCCTCAAGAACACCGCAGCATCACGCCCCAGGCACCGGACAACTCATATCGCCTTCATCACACGTGAGGTAGCGTTTGAAGGTTTCGACGCGGGCCTTGGTCAGGTTGGTGTTGCACAGGCTGTAGATCAGCGGATACACACTGCCGCCCGACACCGTAGAGGTCGAAAACTCACACTCGGCATCACGAAACGCCACCCAGTTGCGTTGCGCGCTGACCAGCAGCTTCTTGGCATCGGGATTGTCTTTCAATCGTTTGGTGATTTGTTGGTAAAGCGTATTCAGCTCTTTATCAGCCGCTTTGTATTGCTCGGCAGCGCACTGATTCATGGTGCCCTGGTCGTTCGCATTGGCACAGTCCACGGCATGCGCCATGGTGGTGAACAGCAGCGGCGTCAGCGCCAGGAGAAAGCGTGGGTGCATGGGTGATTCTCGTGGTGACATTGGAAAGTTGAGGTGCAGTGTAGCGAAGCGGATGATTAATCAACGAATCTGCCGCTCGCCACAAAAGCGCTGCGCTGTTCAGAATTTATACCTGCCACTCCGGACATTTCTCATTCGATTCATATTCAAGCCAGGACACGTCGTGGGACGTCCAGATGTGAGCCTGAGGTGTCATTTTCGGATCATCGTCCAGAGTCGCCACGCGAACGATTACATGGGGTTGGGCAAAGCGCTCTGCCATCAGATGCGATCCGCAGATCGAACAGAAATGCCGAAGCTTGCCTGGCGACGACTCATAGGTGCTTAGCCGGTCCTGTCCTTTTATCCAGCGAAAATGCTCACGCATGACCCCGGCCGTTGAGGCGAATGCCGCTGCATGTGCCTTGCGACAGGTGTGGCAGTGGCAGTGACTGATGGGCATGTCGAGGCTATCAAGTTCGTATTCAATGGCTTTGCACAAGCAGCTGCCATGCAGGTTATTCATGGGATTTGCCTGGTTGCGTGGCTGAGATGGCGGCAGCGGTGGCTGCCCGAAGCAGGGCGTCAGCCATGGCCTCGATATCTTCGCGCATGTGCAATTTCGCCAGCCAGCCGTCAGGGATGGCCTGCACACCGTAGTGGGCTCCGGCCAACTGGCCGACGATGGCGGCAGTGGTATCGGCGTCGTCGCCCAGGTTCGCGGCTTCGAGGATGGCGGCTTCAAAACTGTCAGTGTGATGAAAGCACCACAAGGCCGCTTCCAGTGATGCAACGCAGTAACCGCTACCGCGAATATCGTCTTTGGATTTTCCGAGGTAATCGCCTCGGGCGATGCTCGCGACCTTCGGTTCCACGAACGTCGTCTCTGGCAGGCTCTGTAAATCCTGCTTGGGCGCGCCTTGCAATGCCTTGCGGATCAGATCGGAAAGCAACTGACAGCATTCAAGTGCCTCTGGTGCTGCATGTGTAGTGCGCGAGCTGTCTGCGGAAAACCTCCTGATCCGGTCGAGGTCGGGAAAGTAGTACAACACTACTGGCGCTAACCGCATCAGCGAACCGTTGCCGGCTGTGTAGGGATCGGTGGATCCCGCGAATGGCTGACGGTTTTCCAGATAACGAGTCAACGCTTCACGTACGGTCATACCGATGTCGAAGCATTCGCCGGTCGAACTCAGGTAACCCCGTTGCCACCAGTTGAGATAACGGCCCATTTGGTCGGCCGCATCAAAACCTTTTTTGTTCAGCAAGCTTTCTGCCAGGCAAAGTGCCATGGAAGTGTCATCGGTCCATTGCCCTGGCTTCAGATTGAACGGGCCGCCCCCAACCATATCGGTCAGAGGGGCGAACGAGCCGCGCGGCTGGAATTCGGCGCGGGTGCCGACGGCATCCCCACAAGCAAGCCCCAGCAGGGTTGCGCGATAACGTTCCGTGAGTGAAGGCTGCATGAATCTTCCTTGTAAGGGTTCCACTTCGTTGCAAACGTTAGCAGTTTCAGCCCGCCGACTCCCTCTTCAAACCAGAACTTATGGCCAAAACTGAGGCCGAATATTTCAGGTACGGGTGATTGCGGCACCTGTTTGATACAACTTTTAGGTTGGTCTTATGGTCTTTACGGGCCTACTGTTCAATACAGGAGGTGACTTATGAACCCAGCATCAGATCGCATCGAAAGGAAGATCCTGCTCAAGGTGCCGCGCTCGCAGGTCTGGCGCGCACTGGCCAATGCCGAAGCCTTCGGGCAATGGTTCGGCGTGGCACTCGAAGGCAAGCGCTTTGTCGCCGGCGAGTGGACCCAGGGGCAGATTACTTATCCTGGTTATGAGCACTTGTTGTGGAATGTACTGGTGGAGCGGGTCGAGCCGGAGCGGGTGTTTTCGTTTCGCTGGCACCCGTATGCAGTCGAACCCGATACCGATTACTCCCAGGAGCCCACCACGCTGGTGAAGTTCGAACTCCAGGATATGGATGAAGGCACGTTGTTGACGGTCGTCGAGTCCGGTTTCGATCACATCCCTCAGTCGCGCAGGCTCAAGGCGTTTCGTATGGACAGCCGGGGTTGGGATGAGCAGATGAGCAATATCGAAGAATTTCTGAAAACAAATACCCAGACCCACGAGCGTCAGGGCGGCTGATGGCTGCAGGCCACGAAACTCGAGGCTTCAGCGCACGATGGCTGATACATCCAAAGGGTTTCGGCGCGGCGACTATAGCGAATGTCTTACACGCGCTAGTAGCTATGTCGTCTATTGCAGATTGGATCCCAAGCGTAATCTAGCCTCATCAACTGAAGCACAGGAAGTGCTCCAGGGTCACGGATGATCGACCATAGCAAGGATCGCTGCCGACAGGGAGTCGATATGGTCTTGGGAAAAACCCGCTTCGGCGGGTTTTTTTTTCGTCTACAGAAAACTGCCGCTCGGTTTCCTGTAGCAGCCTTCGGCAGCTTCTACAGGTGCAGGTTTAAGGCGTTGAATGGTCAATGGCTTACACGTAGTCAGTGGTATGTCGTCTTTTGAAGCTTTACCGATGCGTCTAATCTGGATCCATCAACTGAAGCACAGGACGTGCTCAGGATCACGGATGATCGACCATACGCCAGGATGGCTGCCGACAGGATGTCGCAATGGTCTTGAGAAACCCGCTTAGGCGGGTTTTTTTATGGGTGCGCCAGGCATGGCGCGTTGCGCGCAAGCGCAACCAGCTTGGCTGTGGTGGCCACGCTGGTGACTTGGAGGTGAAAGTCCTCTACACACCCGGCAAGGGGAAGTGTTAGCCAGAGGCAAGGGTGTCGCGGGTGACTGCGAATCTGAAGGAAGCCCGAGGCAAAATGCTGGCCTGACGAACAGGAAGCGGATAGAGGCGGCGCAGCGGGGTAAGACGGCCCAAATCGTCAAAGCCCAATACTTGCACGGAACGCTGTGACGTAAAATCCGACAGGCATAAGCAGGAAGGTCGCGCGAATTACCCTGGGAGATCTGTTCGTTTGCCACTGTGCTACCGAGCGTCGAGAGGCGACGGGATGAACGTGCAGAAGTCAGCCGAGGCCGTAGTAAGTGGCAAATAACCCTGCCACCAAGGGCCGAACAGGTTATGCCGCCAGTAGGCGTCAGAGTCTCGTTGAATACCGAAATGCAGCAATTTCTCCCAGAGAAGACTGTTACTCCGAGTCCCGGACAGAATCCGAGGATGACGGCTGACAGCGCACAGGTATCAGCGGCGTCTGTGACGTGGACGAACGCGGAGCCGGACACGCTGATGGAGCGGGTGCTTGCACCCGCCAACCTCAGACGTGCGTATCACCGCGTAGTCAGCAACAAGGGTGCACCGGGTGCTGATGGCATGACGGTCGACCAGCTGGCGGACTACGTGAAACAGTATTGGCCAACCCTCAAGGCTCGGTTGCTGGCCGGCGAGTATCACCCGCAGGGTGTGCGCGCCGTCGATATCCCCAAACCCAAAGGCGGAACCCGGCAGCTGGGCATCCCCAGTGTCGTGGATCGCCTGATCCAGCAGGCGCTGCTGCAACAGCTCACGCCGATCTTCGATCCGCTGTTCTCGGACTACAGCTACGGCTTTCGTCCAGGCAGAAGCGCTCATCAAGCCATTGAAACAGCCCGTGCCCATGTGGTGGCGGGTCACCGCTGGTGTGTGGAACTCGATCTGGAGAAGTTCTTTGATCGGGTCAACCATGATGTATTGATGGCTTACGTAGCGCGTCAAATCGAAGACAAGCGAGTGCTCAGGCTGATCCGTCGTTATCTCGAAGCGGGAACGATGTCAGGCGGACTCGCCAGCCGACGACAGGAAGGGGCGCCGCAAGGCGGCCCGCTCTCGCCGTTGCTGTCGAACATCCTGCTCAACGAACTCGACCGCGAACTGGAGCGGCGGGGCCATCGCTTCGTGCGTTATGCCGATGACGCGAACATTTATGTGCGTAGCCAACGGGCAGGCGCACGGGTGATGGCCGGCGTTGAACGCTTCCTGAGCCGGCGCTTGAAACTGGTACTGAACCGGGAAAAGAGCCGAGTAGCCGGGTCGTGGATGTGTGATTACTTGGGCTATGGAATGAGCTGGCATCAACAGCCAAGGTTACGAGTGGCGACGATGAGTCTGCGTCGCTTGCGTGACCGACTCAGGGACCTCTTGCGCCGGGTGCGCAGGCGCTCAATAAGTTACATCGTCGAGCAAATAACCCCCGTACTGCGAGGTTGGGCTGGCTATTTCAAGCTAAGTCAAAGCAAACGGCCGCTGGAGGAGTTGGACGGCTGGGTACGCCACAAACTTCGTTGTGTCATCTGGCGTCAATGGAAGCGGCCCTCGACGAGGGCGCGCAACTTGATACGTCTGGGGCTTGATGAGGCGCGGGCGTGGAAATCGGCAGTCAATGGCCGAGGCCCATGGTGGAACTCGGGCGCGCCCCATATGAATCAGGCGCTACCGAAGAAGCTGTGGGATCGACTCGGGCTGGTCTCAATACTGGATACGATCAACCGGTTTAGCCGCATAGCCTGAACCGCCGTATACGGAACCGTACGTACGGTGGTGTGAGAGGACGGCGGATGCAAATCCGCCTCCTACTCGATGCGTAAGAAAAGCCCCTCAGATGTCCACGATTTCACGCAAAGTCTCCAGGGCACGCTTCAACACGTCGAGGCTGATCGATCCCATGGCCACCCGCAGTGCAGGAGGCACATGAGTGGTCGTGGCAAAGGGTTCGGAGTTGGTCACCCGCACGCCTTTGCGTTCCAACTCGGCAACAACCGTCTCGGCCCGCAATCCTTCAGGCAATCTGAGCCAAAGGTAGTAGGAAGCGGGATGCGCCACCACATCGCAATTGTTCAGTATTTGCCGAGCCAGGTCCTGTCGCTGGCGGGCGTCCAAGCGCTTTTGCTCTTCAAGGTTGTCGACCTCGCCACTGTCGATCCAGCGGCAGGCCAGAGCGACGGTCAGCGACGGGGTGCTCCATGTCGACACACGGATGGCTTGTTCCAGCACCGGCATCATCGCTTTCGGTGCAACGATGAAGCCGATGCGCAGACCCGAGGCAACGCTTTTCGACAGGCCGCTGATATACAGCGTGCGCTGCGGGGCCAAGGTAAACAGCGGTTTGGGCGCTGGTTCTGCGAGGAAGGCATAGGCGCCGTCTTCGATGATCAGAAAGTCGTAGCGTTCGGCCAATTGCACAAGGCGTTCACGGTCGGCGATGGACATCACCGTCCCCAACGGATTGTGCATTGTCGGCATGCTGTAGAGCGCCCGCACAGGGCGCCGTTTGCACAGTGCTTCCAGGGCGTCGAGGTCGGTGTGCCCGGCAATTTGCGGCAGGGCTTCGAGGTCCAGTCGATGGGCCTGGGCCAGGGTTTTCAGACCGGGGTAGGTAAGGGCGTCGAGGGCCAGAATATCTCCCGGTTGGAGTAACGCCATCAGCGTCACGGCAAGACCTTGCTGGGCGCCGTTGACGATCAGCACCTGATCGCCCCCCACCCGAATGTCCCGATTGCGTAAATGCCGGGCCGCCGTCTGCCGTTCATGCACCCGCCCGCCCTGAGGCGCGGAATGCAATAACGCATCGATATCCCCTGATGCGGCAATCGCTCGCAGCCCCTCGCGCAATAACTCGTCCTGACCGGGTACCGACGGGTAATTGAAGGTCAGGTCTACCGTGCCGATGCCCAATGGTTGCTGTTCCAGCCCCAGCCCTCGAGGCAACGAAGTGTCGCGTACAAAGGTGCCACGGCCGGTTTCGCCAACTACCAGACCGATCGCTTCCAGCTCGCTATAGACCCGCAATGCGGTGGCCAGCGCAATCCGTTCGCTCTGCATCAGCGCGCGAATGGTCGGCAATTGCATGGCGGGTGGCAGTTCACCGCTGCGAATCTTCCCGGCGAATTCATCCACCAGGCGTTTGTAGCGAACACGGGTCATGAGTGAATGCTCTTTGTATCTGGATCAATTTTTTGTTTGTATCAGATTGGCGCTCTAATCTACAGGCTTTCCAGGACGGAGACTTCGCCGTGATTGACCCTGCGACCTTATCGATTTTCGTCGGAGCGGTGATGTTGTTGCTGCTGTCACCCGGTCCGAACATGGCCTTCGTGATCAGCCATGGCGCCAGTTATGGCTGGCGCGGTGGCGTGGCGTCGGGATTGGGCATCGGCCTGGCCGATCTGATCCTGACGGCGCTGACCGCGATGGGGGTTACGGCGCTGGTTGCGAGTTGGCCGCCGGCCTTCGACTTGATCCGTTATGCCGGTGTCCTGTACCTGCTGTGGTTGGCGTTCAAGGCGTTGCAAAAAACATCGGCCACCTCGGATGTTGCGCAAGTGCCGCTCAAAATCCTGATGATCCGGGCGATGCTCAACAGCCTGCTGAACCCCAAGGCCTTGCTGTTTTTCATGGTGTTCCTGCCGCAGTTCGTTAACGCGCAACGCGGGTCGATTGCCGTACAGCTAGTGCTGCTGGGCGTGGTGCTGACTCTGGTCAGTGGCGTGTTTCACACCCTGCTCGGGGTTTTCGGCAGCACCGTCAGCCGGCGTATTTCCAGCACTTCGACATTCGCCAAATGGCAGTCATTGGGGCTGGCCGCGGTACTGCTGTTGCTTGCCGTCCGGTTGGCCCTGATGACTCGTCCGGCCTGACTCATTCGCTGAAAAGGAACCTGTGCATGTACATCGCTTCGTTTATCTACAAACCCGGGCAACGGGACGAGGAGTTCAACCGGTTGAGCGCTTTGATCGACGAAGTTGCGATCAGCATCGAAGGGTTCGTGGGCACCCAGTCCTGGTGCTCGGCCGATGGCGAACTGGTCAACGCCAGTTACTACTGGCGGGACGAAGCCTCTATCCGTGAATTTGCCAGCCATCCCAGACATTTGGAGGCCAAGCGTCAGTACCGCAAGTGGTATGCGGGTTATCAAGTGGTGATCGCTAAAGTGGAGCGGGCTTATGGTGATGATTCGTTCGAGCTGTTTGTGCCCAATGGCCGGCGTGCGGCGAATGCTTGAGCGGACGCTTTCAGGCCGCCCACAAACCTCCTAGATTTCCTGGGCGCGCAGCCGGGCAATGTCCTTGCTCGGCGAGGCGCCGAATAGTCGGCTGTATTCACGGCTGAATTGCGAAGGGCTTTCATAGCCCATTTTGTAGCCGATTGACGAAACGTCGCTGTTCTCCGACAACAGCAGCCGCCGTGCTTCCTGCAAGCGCAATTGCTTCTGGTATTGCAACGGGCTCATGGCCGTCACCGATTTGAAGCGGTGATGCAGCGCCGAGGTGCTGAGATTGATCATCTGCGCCAGGTGTTCGATGCTCAGGGGCTCGGCGTAATGGTTGTTCAGCCATTCGATGGCGCGGCTGATGCGGTGGGTCTGGGTGTCGGGGATAGCGATTTCGTGCAAGCGTCGGCCCTGCTCGCCGCGTAACAGCCGATAGAAAATTTCCTGTTGGGCCAGCGGCGCCAGGGCCGCGATGTCGTCCGGGGTTTCCAGCAATCTGAGTAGCCGCAACACGGCGTCAAGTAAGGGCACGTCGATCCGGTCCAAAAACAGCCCACGTCCACTGTTCATCACCCCAGGCACCCCGACCGGGCTGACATCGGCGATCAAACGGCAGATCTGCGCCGGGTCGATGTCCAGACGCAGGCACAGGTAAGGCCGATCCGGGGTGGCCTCGATCACTTTGCCGGCCAAGGGCAGGGTGACCGACACCACCAGGTAATTGAGCGGGTCGTAGGTGTAGCTTTCAGCGGCCAGGCGTACCTCCTTGCGTCCTTCGACAATCACGCACAGTCCCGGTTTGTGCACCGTGTGCAGGTCTTCGGTGGGGTGGTCGCTGCGGATCAGGTGCAAGTCCTTGATTGGCGTGGCGTGAACGCCGTATGCCGGGGCAAAGCGCTTCATCAGACTCACCAGTTCGGCGCGCCGCAAGTCGGCGCCGTCCTGGGGCAGGGCATTCACGGAAGTAGACGCCGTCATGCTGAACAATCTCCTGGCCGAGGGTTGAGTCGGGCTAGTAAAACCGATTGTGCGCGTATCGGCCAGTGTCGGTTTCGCGGCTACAGGATCGTGCAAGAACCCAGGAGAAACCGGCTAACGAAACCCGTCGCAGCCTCCCTAATCTGGACCTGTCGCAACGTCCCCTCCGGGATGTTCCAGTCTCCAGATAAGGAAACAGTCATGTCCAACATTCAAGGCAAAGTGGTTGTCATTACCGGCGCCAGCAGCGGAATCGGCGAAGCTGCCGCACGTCTTCTGGCCAGTCAGGGCGCCCATGTAGTGCTCGGTGCCCGGCGCGTTGAGCGCCTGGAAACACTGGTTGCAGAACTCAATGCGGCCGGCCAGAGCGCCGCATTCAGGGCGGTGGACGTCACCCGCCGCGATGATGTGCAGGCCTTCATCGGTTTCGCTGTCGAGCGCTTTGGCCGCGTCGATGTGATCGTCAACAACGCAGGGGTCATGCCCCTGTCGAAACTCGAGGCGCTGAAGGTCGAGGAGTGGGACCGGATGATCGACGTCAACATCCGTGGCGTCCTTCACGGCATCGCTGCCGGGTTGCCTTTGATGCAGCGCCAGCGCTCGGGCCAGTTCATCAACATCGCCTCCATTGGCGCTTACGCTGTCAGCCCGACCGCTGCGGTGTACTGCGCCACCAAATTCGCCGTGCGGGCGATTTCCGAAGGCTTGCGTCAGGAAGTTGGTGGTGATGTGCGGGTCACGGTGATTTCCCCCGGTGTGACTGAGTCCGAACTGGCCGAGAGCATTTCCGATGCCGGTGGCCGCGCCGAAATGCGCGAGTTCCGCAAGATCGCCATGCCTGCCGACGCTATCGCTCGGGCCATTGCCTACGCCATCGATCAGCCGGCCGATGTGGACGTCAGTGAATTGATCGTACGGCCGACGGCCAGTCCGTTTTGAACAGCCTTATTGAAGTAGGGACAACTGAAATGACTAAAACATCAGGCAATCAAGACCAATACGTCGGCCTGTGGGTCACCGCCGACGGCGTGATTCGCCACCAACTGCTGCCCGGCGGTCGCTACGACGAAGCTCGCGGCCATCGGGAAAGCGCTTATTTGGGGCGCTATTGGTTGGAGGGCGATCACATCGAATATGCCGACGACACCGGTTTCACGGCTGACGGTGACTTTCGCGACGGGGTGCTCTACCACGCCGGGATGGTGCTGTACCGCCAGCCGGAGTGACGCGTTTTTGATTTTACCGAGCCAGCCATGCACTGAAACAAAGGAAAACTACTTATGAAAAACTCTCCTAAAACCTGGTTTATCACCGGTGCCTCGAAAGGCCTCGGCCTCGCCCTCGCGCAACAGGTGTTGGCCGTGGGTGATCGCGTCGCCACCACTTCCCGTAACCTCAAGGAACTGCAGGCAGCCAGCGAGCGCTTTCTGCCGCTGCAAGTCGACTTGATGAGTGAGTCCAGCGTGGCCAGCGCTATCGCAAGCACCGTTGAGGTTTTCGGCCGCCTTGATGTGGTCGTCAACTGCGCCGGTTACGGCCAGCAGGGCACTTTCGAAGCGCTGTCGGACAGCGAGTTGCGGCGTAATTTCGATGTGAATCTGTTTGCGCCGCTCAATGTATTGCGTCACGCCTTGCCGCAGTTGCGGGCGCAGCGCAGCGGGCACGTGATCAATATCTCGTCTATTGTCGGCTTCGATGGCGGTTATGCCGGTTGGGGCAGTTACGTGGCGAGCAAGTTCGCCCTCGGTGGCGTGACCGAAGCGCTGGCGGCAGAGGTTCAGGAGTTTGGAATCAAGGCCACGGTGGTTTACCCGGGACCGGTGCGTACAGGCTTCCTGTCCAGTGCATCGCTGGCTGTTGCCGAGCGCAGGATCGATGATTACACCGCCGCGCAAGCGTCCCTGGACCTGCACCAGAACACCCTTGATGGTCAGCAGGCTGGCGACCCGGACCAGATCGCCTTGGCAATTATCCAGGTGGCCAATATCAGCGAGCCGCCCCTGCATCTGTTCATGGGCCGGATTGCGGTTGACCTGGCGCAGCAGAAAATCGCTCAGGTGCAACAGGACCTTGAACAGTGGAAAACCACAGCGCTGGCGACGGATTTTCCGGCGTGAGTGACTGGCTGCGGGGGCGATAGCTCCCGCAGCCATTGCTTTCACTGAAGGTCGAGTTTCGCCGCTGCACGTTCGGTTATTTCCGTGCGTAGTTTCAACGACCCGGCAGCGCGTTTACGGGCTTCTTCCAGCACGCTGGCTGGCGCCGTCTCAGGGCTGCCTGACGCAAACGGCGGTGCCGGCGCATATTCCAGCTGCAACTGCACCAGTTGCGCGGTGTCCTTATCGAACAATTCAGCCGCCAGGGTCAGGGCAAAATCGATACCCGCGGTGATCCCGCCGCCGGTCAGCAGATTGCCGTCGCGCACCACCCGATCATTCACCGGGATCGCCCCCAACAGCCCGAGCAGTTCGTGATACGCCCAGTGCGTCGTGGCGCGTTTGCCCTTGAGCAACCCCGCCGCGCCAAGCACCAGCGCACCGGTGCAGACTGAGGTGACATACCGCGCGTTGGCGGCCTGAGCCTTGATGAAGGCCAGGGTTTCGTCATCCTCCATCAACGGCCCGACGCCGCTGCCACCGGGAATGCAGATCACATCCAGCGGCGGGCAATCGTCGAAGGTGGTGGTCGGTTTCAACACCAGCCCGGTGCTCGCGGTGATCGGGACCAGGTCCTTCCAGATCAGATGCACCTTCACGTCGGGCAGCGAGGCCAGCACGTCATAAGGGCCGGTCAGGTCCAGTTGTTGAACCTGTGGAAACAACAGAAAACCGATCTGCAACGTCATGGCGTTTTTTCTCCTGGTTGGGGTGGACGGCTTCACTGTAGGCGCCTAGGATTTGGCGCATACGCCAATCACCCCACGAATTACGCCAACTATGCCAAACACCCCGAAAACCATTCATGTATTGGCCTTTGCCAACGTGCAACTGCTCGACGTCACCGGGCCGTTGCAGGTGTTCGCCTCGGCCAACGACATTGCCCGCCAGCAAGGTTTACCGTCGCCCTACGCGCCATCGGTGATTGCCAGCGGTGGCGGGGCGGTGATGTCGTCGGCGGGGTTGGCGCTGTTGGCAGAGCCGTTGCCGGATCAGGGCAGCGACACCTTGATCATTGCCGGTGGCTGGGGCGTTTACGCGGCGGCGAAAGACGAGTCGCTGGTAGCTTGGGTACGTGAGCACGCGACGGGGTGCCGGCGGGTGGCGTCGGTGTGTACCGGGGCGTTTTTGCTGGCGGCCAGCGGTTGGCTCGACGGTCGACGGGTAGTGACGCACTGGACCCGTTGCGAGCAATTGGCGCAGCAGCATCCCAAACTCCAGGTGGAACCCAACCCGATCTTCATCAACGACGGCCCGGTCTGGACCTCGGCCGGGGTTACCGCGGGCATCGACTTGGCCCTGGCCATGGTCGAACAAGACCTCGGCCGCACCATGGCCCTGGATGTCGCCCGGCAATTGGTGGTGTTTCTCAAGCGTCCGGGTGGCCAGTCGCAGTTCAGTGTGACCCTGTCCTTGCAGAAAGAAGGCGATCGTTTCGACGAACTTCATGCCTGGATCAGCGAAAACCTCACCAAGGACCTCGGCATCCCGACCTTGGCCTTGCAGGCCGGCATGAGCGAGCGCAGCTTCGTCCGTCATTATCGCGCCGACACCGGCCAGACCCCGGCGCGGGCCATCGAACTGATTAGGGTCGAGACCGCCCGGCGCTTGCTCAGCGACACCGGTGTGCCGATCAAACGGGTCGCGATGCAATGCGGGTTTGGCAGTGAAGAGACGCTTCGACGCAGTTTTCTGCGAGCCATGGGCGTGACTCCGCAAGCCTATCGCGAGCGGTTCTCCGTCAACCCTGCAGCAGATCCAGCAATGACATGAGGCTCTATTTCTCAGGCTTCCACGTCCGCCACCTGATTGAAGTACTTCGACCGGTCCGGCGTAAACGTCACCACCATTTTGGTCCGGGAACAGGTCAGCGCCCGTTCTGCGCTCAGATCAATATCCAGATCCTCCCCGCGCAACCCCTGCCATTGGGCGAGGTATTTGAGGGATCCGTATTTTTCGAGTTTTTTCAGGCTGCGGCTGACGCCACCTTTCCAGCCCAGCACCGGGAGCTCGCCGGTAATGCATTGGTGGGCGAGGTCGGGGAAGCGGGTGGCGCGTTGGCGGCCGATTTCCCAGCATTTGATCAAGCCTTTGTCGGGGGCTTCCCACAATTCAGTCCGGTTCAGGCCCGATCGGAGTGGGGTATCAATGCTGCGATGGATGCGCTGGGTCATTCTGGTTCCTTGAATTCGGGTTTTGTTGGACAGCTCCGCTGTGCCCGTTGAGCGTGGATGGTAGGGATGGATGCAGGTGCTGGCAACAAGGTATTTCCGGATGTAGGAATCAGTTACCAGATGCTGATTGGGCTGGTTTGTTTAATAAATGTAGGTGTTTGCCCTACACGATCCTGTGGCGAGGGGGCTTGCCCCCGCTCGGCTGCGCAGCAGTCGTAAAGCCAGCAAATGCGGTGCTTCTGGAGGAATGTGGTTGAGCATTCGAGGGGGCGCTGTGCGCCCCAACGGGAGCAAGATCCCTCGCCACAGGAGGTCAGCGGTGCGTGTTTAAGTTCATCGCGGGTAGGCCTTGATCCTACAAAAAGCGTCGTAAAAGTGGATATTTCCGACGCGTTTTGACGGTTGTAGGTGAGGAAAGGGAGTCGATAGTCTTTCCGGGTCGCTGCCAATTCAGCGACCGGGTTTGGTCACCCGTGCAATGTCAGGCGTGCAAGCGCCAACGTGAGCATGTCGGCGCTTTTTCTTGTGCTTGTCGGTATGCTTTGCGGTGGGCTGTGCGCGGGGCACTTTCGAGTGCGCCGGGTGCCTGACTTCCCGGTTGACCAACCTGCGTACCGCCCACCACCCATCGTTTGGTCACGATGGTGGTGAGCTTCATGAATGTCAGGAGTTACACCATGATAAAAGACAGTCCCAATCCCCCCGAAACCGACGACGTTTCCCCCTACGAATCACCCGATTCCAAAAAGCTCAACGAAGCCGCCGAACGCGCGCTCGACCACTACCTCAAGCCACCGCCCAAACAACCCGAAGGCCGCAAGCCCAGCAGGATGTTTCTGGTTGCGCCGGACATGGACAACGAAAGCCTGCTGGCCCATGTCTGCGAGTCGCTGGCGTCAGCGAGCGTAATGACCAGCGACATTGCCGCGTATGTCGATGCTCCGCAACGGCACACGCTCCTGGCGATTCAACAGGTCATCATGCTGGCCGAGCTGGCGGTGAATCGGGTGCTGGATAACGTCGACGTGCCAAAACTCTCGCCACACAGCTGACCTCTTGTAGGAGTGAGGCTTGCCCGCGAAGACGGTGTGTCAGGGGACATCCATGTTGAATGTGAGATCGCTTTCGCGGGCAAGCCTCGCTCCCACAGATTCACGTTCATTTGACGGCAGGCCAGCGTTCACACTCAACCAACAATTCGACGATTTCCCAGGGGCAGGCGTTTGTGGCAAGTTGCAGGCCCTTATCGAGGCCGGATCCCATGGCAAACCCCTACCGCGAGCTGTTCCACGCCCCAGGTGCACGCGCCTTTGTGCTGGCCGGCATGATCGCGCGCATGCCGATTTCCATGACCGGCATCGGTCTGATCACCATGCTATCGCAGCTCCAGGGCGGTTACGGACTGGCCGGCTCCATCGCGGCGACCTTTGCCCTGGCTACGGCGTTTTGTGCGCCGCAGGTTTCGCGGCTGGTGGACCGTTTTGGGCAAGGCCGGATCTTGCCGGTGTCGGCGCTGGTCGGTGGCGGGGCACTGTTGATGCTGTTGCTCTGCACCCGCTTGCAGGCGCCGCACTGGATGTTGTTTGCGTTCGCTGCGCTGGCCGGTTGCATGCCGAGCATGTCGGCGATGGCGCGGGCGCGCTGGACCGAGTTGTATCGCGGTCGTCCTGAGTTGCAAACCGCCTATGCGCTGGAGTCGGTGCTGGACGAGGTGTGTTTTATTGTCGGGCCGCCGCTGTCGGTGGGGTTGTGTGTGGTGGCGTTCCCGGAGGCGGGGCCGTTGGCGGCGTTGTTGATGCTGGCGGTCGGGGTCACGGCATTCGTGTCGCAGCGTGGCACTGAGCCGCCGGTGCATCCTCGTGAGGAACACCATCAGCGCTCGATCATTCACTCGAGCGAAATCCAGTTGCTGATGCTGTTGATGGTTGCCATGGGCATCATCGTCGGGGTGGTGGATGTGGTCAGCGTCGCGTTCGCCGAGCAGCAGGGGCAACCGGCGGCGGCGAGCATTGTGTTGTCGGTGTATGCCATTGGTTCTTGCCTGGCCGGGCTGGCGTTCGGCGCGTTGCGCTCGAAACTGCCGCTGCCGCTACTGTTTCTCTATGGTGGAGTGGCGACGGCGGTGACCACGTTGCCGTTGTTGCTGGCGGCGAATATTTTTGGGCTGGCGCTGGCGGTGTTCGTCGCCGGGTTGTTCTTTGCCCCGACCCTGATTGTGGCGATGGCGCTGGTGGAGCGCATCGTGCCGCCGGCTAGACTCACCGAAGGCCTGACCTGGCTGGTCACCGGTTTGAGCATCGGCGTGGCGATCGGCGCGGCCGGTTCGGGCTGGCTGGTGGACGCGTTCGGGGCGCGCAGCGGGTTCTGGTTGTCGATTGCCGCTGGCGCCGTAGTGTTGGGTTCGGCGGTGCAAAGCTACCGCCATCTTAAATAATCAGTTAAGGCGATCCGTAGCAGCTGTCGAGCTTGCGAGGCTGCTGCTACATAGAGTGCGTCGCGGCTGACATTGCTTAACCCCACCGACTAATTCTCGCCACACCTCATCCGTTCCCTTTACAGATAACCCATTGAGGATAAGTGCGGTGACAAAGCTGACACTGCTGTGCCTGCCCTATTCGGGCGCCAGCGCCATGGTCTATAGCCGCTGGCGGCGCCAGTTACCGCCGTGGCTGCACTTGCAGCCCGTGGAGTTGCCAGGGCGGGGCGCCCGTTATGACGAACCCTTGCAGACCGATATGCGCGCCCTGGCCCTGCAATTGGCCAGGGAACACAAGCCGTCCTTGCACGGCCCCTACGCCTTGTTCGGTCACAGCCTGGGGGCGTTGCTGGCCTGCGAGATGGCTCACGCCTTTCGTGCCCTCGGTGCTGCGGAGCCAGTGGCGCTGTTTGCTTCAGGCACGGCCGCCCCGACCATGCGCAGCGACTATGACCGTGGCTTCGCCGAGCCCCAGACTGACGAACAGTTGATCGAGCAACTGCGCACTTTCCAGGGCACCAGCGAGGACGTGTTGGCCAATCAGGAGTTGATGAGCCTGACCCTGCCGATCCTGCGCGCCGATTTCATGCTCTGCGGACGCTTCCGTCCGATGCAGCGCCCGCTGCTCAAGTGCCCCGTGCACGTGCTCGGCGGCAAGGAAGACAAGGCCACCACCGAGCAATTGATCGGCTGGAGCCAGGAAACCCTGGGCAGTTTCTCGGTGGACATGATGACCGGCGGGCATTTCTTCATTCATGAGCATGAAGCCAAAGTGATCCGGATTATCAAGAATCATCTGGAAGTCCATCAGCGCCGTCATGCGCAACTGGCCGCGCCGGTTTTTTAACGCGCGCGGTTCACTTTATCGGTTTTAACAGGAGGCCCGTCATGGGTGTTGCTGTGGGTTTTGCCGTGCGGCCGTTACTGCCGGCGCGGGGGCGCTTGCCGCTGCTGGTGGAGGCGACCGAGCCGAATACCAGCCTGTTGGCGGTGTTCGATGAATTGAATGAACTGGTGGATGAGCATTTGCTGCGCGACGGCGGCATTCTGTTTCGCGGGTTCCAACTGGACGGTGCCGAGCAGTTCCGCCAGTTCGCCGCCGGCTTTGGCCATCCGCTGCTCAATTATGAGTTCGGCTCGACACCGCGCACCAACGTCACCCAAGGGGTGTACACCTCCACTGAATACCCGGCGCATCAGAGCATCCCGTTGCACAACGAGCTGGCCTACTCCCGGGACTGGCCGATGAAAATCTGGTTCTACAGCATGATCGCCGCCACCTCGGGCGGTGAAACGCCGATTGCCGACAGCCGGGAAGTCTATCGCCGCATGCCTGTCGCGATCCGCGAGCGCTTCGTCAACAAAGGCCTGATGTATGTGCGCAATTTCGGTAACGGGCTGGACGTGGCCTGGGAGCAAGTGTTCAACACCGAAGACCGCGAGGTGGCCGAGGCCTACTGCAAGGCCCACGGCATCATTTGCGAGTGGAAGGACGACGGAGAATTGCGCACTCGCCAGACTTGTCAGGCGGTGGCGCGTCATCCGGTGACCGGCGATATGGTCTGGTTCAATCAGGCTCACCTGTTCCACATTTCGAACCTTCAGCCAGAGGTGCGCGAAACCCTGCTGGACATCGTCGACGAGGAAGACCTGCCGCGTAACGTCTACTACGGCGACGGCTCGCCCATCGAGGATGAAGTGCTTAATGAAATTCGCGCCGTGCTCGATGACTGCGCCATCAGCTTTCCCTGGCAGGAGGGCGATGTGCTGATGCTCGACAACATGCTCTCGGCCCACGCCCGCGCGCCTTTCACAGGCAAGCGCAAGGTGATTGTCGCGATGGCCGAAGGGCATTCCCAAGACGCGCGCTGATCTGATCAGTCCCTGACGCGCCTGTCGCCGAAGCCGGTCCTGTACTGGCTTCGGCTTTTTTGTGTTCACTTAAGAGTGTCTTGACTCAGCGAACCCTGTGGCGAGCGAGCTTGCTCGCGCTTGAGTGCGTAGCACTCACAAAAAACGGCAATCACCGCCAGATTTTTGGGGCCGCTCCGCAGCCCAGCGCGAGCAAGCTCCCTCGCCACAGGTTTCTCTGGCTCAAGATTCTCTTGGGCCCCACGTTTGTCAGTGCCGCTAAATCATCGCGTCAGCCATTCGTTCTTGTTGATACGACCGGGCCTCCTGGTCACGCCGCCGATCAGCAAGGACCCCACGCATGAATGCCGCAGACGCACAGAAACTCGCCCGCCGTTTTATCGAACTGCCGCAGGACAAGCGCCGCTTGTTTCTGGCCGGCATGGCCCGCGAAGGCATCGATTTTGCGCAGCTTCCCATGACCTCCTGCGTCGGGGTCGACGAGCGTGACGGCCTGTCCTATGCCCAGCAGCGGATGTGGTTTCTCTGGCAGTTGGACCCGCAGAGCGCGGCCTACAACCTGCCGATGGCGGTTCGCCTGAACGGTGCGTTGCAGATCGAGGCGCTTGAGCGCGCGTTCAGCCTGCTGGTGGCGTGCCATGAGTGCCTGCGCACCACCTTCGGCCAGGAAGGCGAGCGTGCGTTCCAGCGGGTGGCCGAACCCCGAGACCTGACACTGGCGATCAACGACCTGAGTGCCTTGCCTGAAGATCGGCGCTGGCCTCAGGCGCAACAGCACATGATGGCTGAAGCCACTCAGGCATTCGACCTGCAACAGGGGCCACTGCTGAGCCTTCGCCTGTTGCGCCTGGCCGAACAGGAGCACGTGCTGTTGCTGACGCTGCACCACATCATTGCCGATGGCTGGTCGATGAACATTCTGATCGACGAGTTCATGCGCACCTACGACGGCTTGGTGGCGGGGCGGCAACCGACCTTGCCGGAACTGACCGTGCACTACCGCGACTATGCCCTGTGGCAACGCAGCTGGCTGGAAGCCGGGGAGCGCGAGCGTCAACTCGATTACTGGCGCACGCAGTTGGGCGAAGAGCACCCGATCCTCGAGTTGCCCACCGACCGTGCCTATCCGGCCCAGTCCAGCCACCAGGGCGCGCGCCTGGAAAAAGTCATCGATGGGGCCCTGCGCCAGGAGCTGAAAACCCTCGCCCAGCGCCAAGGCGTGACGCTGTTCGTGGTGCTGCTGGCCGCCTTCAAGACCTTGCTGCATCGCTACAGCGGTCAGACCGACATCCGCGTCGGCGGCTTGATCGCCAACCGCACCCGCAGTGAAACCGAAGGCTTGATCGGCTTCTTCGTCAATACGCAGATCTTGCGCAGCGAGGTCACCTCTCAAACTCGTTTCAGCGATTTATTGCAGAGCCTGCGTCAAGCGGCGCTTGGCGCCCAGGCCCATCAGGAACTGCCGTTCGACGCGTTGATCGAGGCCCTGCAACCGGCCCGCAGCCAGAGCCACAATCCATTGTTTCAGGTGATGTTCAACCACCAGCCGCTGGTGACCGATCTGCAGGACGTGCGGCTCGATTGCGGTTTGCAGGTCGGCTATCTGAGTGAGCAGCAACTGGCCGGCAGCGGACGTCAGCATGCGGCCACCAGCGACCTGATGCTCGACACCCGGGAGGAGGGCTCGCAACTGTTCGCGGCGTTCACCTACGCCACCGACCTGTTCGACGCACAGACCATTGCCGCGTTGGCCGAGCATTGGCACAACGTGCTGGTGTCGGTCTGCCGTGATCCGCAACAGCCGCTGGGCGAAGTGGCGATGCTCGACACGGATGAGCGCGAGCGCTTGATTCAACCTGTCGCCATCCCGGCACCGCTGTTTGGCATGCCGCAGCTGTTCGAGGCCCAGGCTGCGCGCATTCCCGACACCAGCGCCGTGATCCTGGCGGGCGAGCAGTCGCCCTCGCTCAGCTATGCCGAACTGAATGCTCGCAGCAATCGCCTGGCCCATCAGTTGCGCGACAAAGGCGTCGGCCCCGACGTGCTGGTCGGTGTGGCGTTGGGTCGTTCGCTGGAACTGGCCGTGGCATTGCTGGCCGTGCTCAAGGCCGGCGGCGCCTATGTGCCGCTGGACCCGCACACCCCGGCCGAACGCTTGCGCCACGTGCTCGATGACAGCGGGCTGAAACTGTTGCTGACCGAAAGCCCGCTGCTGAGCAGCCTGCCGGCGCTCGATGGCATCGACTGCCTGTGTCTGGACCAACTGCCGGACAGTGATGCTGAGAATCAAGTAAACCTGCAAGTGACAGTGGATCCGCAGAACCTCGCCTACGTGATTTACACCTCCGGCTCCACCGGCCGGCCGAAGGGCGTGGCCGTCAGCCACGGCGCGTTGAGCGAATTCATCGCGCGGGCGATCGACTACAGCGACTTGCGCGAAGGCGATCGCGTGCTGCAATTCGCCACCAGCAGTTTCGACGGTTTCGTCGAGCAATTCTTCCCACCCCTGTGCCATGGCGCCGGCGTCGTCCTGCGCGATGCACGCCTGTGGGACAGTGCGACCTTGCACCAGGTGATCGTCGAGCACGGCATTACCCTGGCGGATTTGCCGGCCGCTTACTGGTATTCGGTGGTGCAGGATTACGCGGCCCACCCGCCGGCCCACTTCGCTGCCTTGCGCCAAATTCATGTGGGCGGCGAGGCGATGGCGGTGGACGGGTTGCGCCTATGGCAGCGCGCCGGGCTGGGCCATGTGCGTTTACTCAACACCTACGGCCCGACCGAGGCGACGGTGGTCTCGACTATTCATGATTGCAGCGCGTTGACCGCCGAGGCGGTGTCGTGGCGCGGCATACCGATCGGTCACGGCCTGGAGCAACGCCGGTTGTACGTGCTCGACGACGATTTGAACCTGCTGCCCAAAGGCGCGGTGGGCGAGTTGTACATCGGCGGGCCGGGCCTGGCTCGCGGTTATCACCGGCAGCCGACGCTCAGCGCCCAGCGGTTTATCGCCGATCCGTTCGCGGTCGGCGAGCGCCTGTATCGCACCGGCGACCGTGCCCGGCTGCGGGATGACGGCGCGGTGGAGTACATCGGCCGCGTCGATCACCAGGTGAAGATTCGCGGGTTCCGCATCGAGTTGGGGGAAATCGAGTCGCGGTTGCAGCAATGCCCGGGCATTCGTGAGGCAGTGGTGCTGGCCTTGCCCCTGACGGGTGGACCGCAACTGGTGGCGTATCTGGTCGTCGATGAGCGCGTGCTCGGCAGCGCGGCGGAACAGGCGATTCTGCGCCAGCAAATCAGAACCTCGCTGCAAAAGAACCTGCCGGACTACATGGTGCCCGGCCACTTGCTGCTGTTGCCGCGCCTGCCCCTGACCCCCAGCGGCAAACTCGACCGCAAGGCCCTGCCGATCCCCGATTCGAGCCAATTACAGTGCACTTATCGCGCCCCGCAAACCACCACCGAACAGGCGCTGGCGCAGATATGGATCGAAGTGCTGCAAGTGCCACGGGTCGGTGTCGATGACCATTTCTTCGAGTTGGGCGGGCATTCGTTGCTGGCCGCGCAGGTGATTGCCCGGATCAAAAGCCAATTGGGCGTGGTGCTGCCATTGCGCAGCCTGTTTGAGACACCGCTGCTGGGCGATCTGGCCCTGGAGCTGGCCGCGCTGGCAGATGGTGCAAGCGATAACGACTGGTCCGACATGGATCAGTTCATGAGTTCTTTGGAGGGAGTAGAAGTATGAGCGGCAATATGGCGGAGCGTATCGCTAAAAGGTTCGTCGGTTTGCCGCTGGCGCAACGTCGACAGTTTCTCGTCAAGTTGCGCGAGGAGGGCAAGGATTTCAGCCTGTTGCCGCTGCCGGTCAGTCGTCACGACTGCGCGGTGATCCCGCTCTCGTTCGCCCAGCAGCGTCTGTTGTTTCTGTGGCAGCTCGACCCACAGAGCGCGGCGTACAACATGGCCGCCGGCCTGCGCTTGCACGGACAACTGAACGAGGCAGCGCTGTTGCGTTCGTTCGATCATCTGGTGGCGCGCCATGAAGTACTGCGCACGGTGTTCCAGACCGACAGCGACCAGCCGAGCCAGGTCATCCTCGAGCAGCAGCGCGTGCCACTGCAACGCATCGATCTGTCGAACGTCGCCGTGCAAGAACGTGAAGCCGAGCTGGCGCGGCGGGTTCAGGAAGCGGCTGCGCAACCGTTCGATTTGCTCCACGGGCCATTGCTGCGGGCCAGCCTGTTCTGTCTAGCGGACGATGAACATGTGCTGATCGTGAGCATGCACCATATCGTTTCCGATGGCTGGTCGATGGACGTCATGGTCAAGGAATTCGTGCAGTGCTATCAGGCCTTCAGCCTGGAGCGCGAGCCGCAGTTGCCGGCGTTGCCCTTGCAGTATGCCGACTACGCGATCTGGCAGCGGCGCTGGCTGGAGGCAGGGGAGGGCGAGCGTCAACTCGATTACTGGCGCCAGCAGCTGGGTGAAGAGCATCCGCTGTTGGACGTGGCGGCGGATTTCCCCCGGCCGCTGACCCAGAGCTTTGAAGGCCAGACCCTGAGCTTTGATTTCGGTGCGGACCTGTCCCGGCAGTTGAACGGGTTTGCCCGGGCTCAGGGCATCAGTTTGTTCATGCTGGTGCTGGCCGGGTTTTCGCTGTTCCTGTCGCGTCTTGGCGGCCAGCGCGATATTCGCGTCGGCGTGCCCAATGCCAACCGTGGACGCTCCGAGGTCGAAGGGTTGATCGGCTTCTTCGTCAACACCCAGGTGTTGCGTTGCCAAGTGGATGAGCGCGGCAGTTTCGACGATTTTCTGGCCCGGGTCCGGGAAGCGTCGTTCGGTGCCCAGGCCCATCAGGAGCTGCCTTTCGAGCAACTGGTGGATGAACTGGTGCCCGAGCGAACCCTGGGGCACAACCCGTTGTTCCAGGCCAAGTTCAACCAGAACGTCGGCATGCAGACCCAGCGTTCGATGAACCTGCCGGGCCTGAGCGTCACCGAGTATCCGCTGGACAAAGAAGGCACACACTTTGATCTGGCGCTGGACATCACCGATGACGGCACGCTGATCCACGGACAAATGACCTACGCCAGCGACCTGTATGAACACTCGACCATCGAAGGGTTTATCCCGACGCTGCTTGGCCTGTTCCGCGAATTGCTCAGCGCCCCGCAAGCGCCGCTGCATACGCTTGCCGTCACACCGGTGCAACCGGCGCTGGCGCCACGGGAGCCGGCGGAGTCGGTGTTGCAGCAATGGGAGCGTCAGGTGCTCGCACAGCCCGAGGCACTGGCCGCACGTTGCCTTGAGCGGACCTTGAGTTTTCAGACGCTGGATCAGGACGCCAATCGCCTGGCCCATTATCTGCGTGCGCAAGGGGTGCAGAGCGGGCAGCCCGTGGCGGTGCTGATGGAGCGCTCGCTGGAATGGCTGACCTGTGTGTTAGGGGTGATCAAGGCCGGGGCGGTGTACATGCCGCTGGACGTCAAGGCGCCGGCTGCGCGTTTGCAGCAGATGCTCGAAGGCGCGCAGGCGAAAGTCCTGCTGTGTGCCTCGGGCGATTCGCGGGAAAACACCCTGACGGTCGCCGGTTGCCAAGGGCTGGCCTTCGCGCCGGAACGCTGGCATGACCAGTCGACTACAAAACCTTCGCTGACCGTGTCGGCGGATGCAGCGGCCTACGTGATTCACACCTCCGGTTCCACCGGCCAACCCAAAGGCGTGCTGGTGAGCCACGGCGCCCTGGCCAGTTACGTGCGCGGTGCGCTGGAGCGTTTGGCGCTGGAGCCTGCGGCCAGCATGGCGCTGGTCTCGACCATTGCCGCGGACCTGGGGTTTACCGTGCTGTTCGGCGCCCTGTGCTCCGGTCGCTTGTTGCATGTATTGCCCGAAGCGCTGGGCTTCGACCCGGACCGGTTTGCCGATTACATGGCGCAGCATCAGGTGGGCGTGTTGAAGATCGTGCCGGGGCATTTGGCGGCGCTGATGCAGGCGTCCCGGGCCGCCGATGTGTTGCCGCAACACGCATTGATCGTGGGCGGCGAGGCCTGTTCGCCGGCATTGCTCGAGCAGGTGCGGCGACTCAAGCCGGGCTGCCGATTCATCAACCACTATGGTCCGAGTGAAACCACGGTCGGCGTGCTGACCCATGAGCTCAAGGATCTCGACTCGGGTGCCCGCAGCGTGCCGGTCGGCCGCCCGTTGCCGGGAGCCCATGTCTATGTGCTGGACGATGTGCTCAACGCGGTCGCCAATCAGGTGGCGGGTGAGCTGTACATCGGCGGCGACAGTGTGGCGCTGGGTTATCTGGGCCAGCCGGGGCTGACCGCCGAACGCTTCCTGCCGGATCCGTTTGGCGCCGTCGGCGCACGGGTGTACCGCAGCGGTGACCGGGTGCGCCGCAATCGTCAGGGCGCGCTGGAATTCATCGGTCGTGCCGACGATCAGGTCAAAGTGCGCGGCTATCGGGTGGAGCCGGCGGAAGTCGCCCGGGTGTTGCTGGGCTTGAGCGGCGTGAGCGAAGCCGCGGTGTTGGCCTTGCCGCTGGACGGTGATGAAACACGCCTGCAACTGGTGGCGTACTGTGTGGCCGCGCCAGACCTGCCATTGAATGTCGACGGCTTGCGTCAGCAGCTACAGGCCTGCCTGCCGGAGTACATGGTGCCGGCGCAGATCGTGGTTCTGGAGCGTCTGCCGCTGACCGCCAACGGCAAACTGGACAAGCGTGCCTTGCCGGCGCCGGGGCTGGTCGCCCAGCCATTTGTCGCCCCGGTGGGCGAGATCGAACAGAGGCTCGCCGCCATCTGGGCTGATGTCCTGAAGCTTGAGCAAGTGGGCAGTACCGACAACTTCTTCGAGCTGGGCGGCGATTCGATCCTCAGCCTGCAAATCATCGCCCGGGCCAAACGCCAGGGCATCAAACTGAGCCCCAAGCAACTGTTCGAGAAGCAGACCATCGGCCAGTTGGCGGCGGTGGCCAAGCTGATCGAGAGCAAACCGGCAGACAGCGTCGCGCAAAAAATCAGCGGCGAGCTGCCGTTGTTGCCGATTCAGGCCCGCTTCTTCCAGACCGACATTCCCCAGCGTCACCACTGGAACCAGTCGGTGATGCTGCAACCGCAATCCCCCCTCGACGCGTCCCATCTCAGCAACGCATTGGCCGCCCTGATCGAGCAGCACGACGCGCTGAACCTGAGTTTCCAGGCATCGGGCGAAACCTGGCAGGCGACATTCCAGGCACAACGCCACACAGACCTGTTATGGGTGCGGGCACTGGACGACCTGGCCGATTTGCCCGCGCTGGCCGCCGAGGCCCAGCGCAGTTTCGACCTGCAACAGGGCCGGCTGGTGCGCGCGGTGCTGGTGAACCTGCCGGACGCTAACCAACGTTTGCTGCTGGTGATCCATCACCTGGTGGTGGACGGCGTGTCCTGGCGGGTGCTGCTGGAGGATTTGCAGCAAGCCTATGCCGCGTCGGCGGCAGGCAAGGCGATTGTCCTGCCGGGCAAAAGCAGTTCGCTCCAGGCCTGGGCGCAACACCTGCACCGTTATGGGCAGAGCGATGCGTTGAAGGCCGAACGTGATTATTGGCAGCGCACGCTGGAGGGCGGTCACAGCGACTTGTCGAGGGACTTCCCCGAGACGGTCCAGACTCGTCGACAGGCCGCTCGGGCCACTTCGCGCCTGAATAAAACACTGACCCACGCGCTGCTCAAAGTGGCCCCGGCCGCTTATCGCACCCAGATCAACGATCTGCTGCTGACTGCTCTGGCGCGGGTGTTGTGTGACTGGAGCGAACAGGATTCGGTGCTGATCCAGCTCGAAGGTCACGGTCGCGAAGACCTGTTCGACGACCTCGATTTGAGTCGCACCGTTGGCTGGTTCAGCAGCCTGTTTCCGGTGCGCCTGACCCCAGAGGCCGAGCCGGGCAGTTCGCTGTGCGCGATCAAGGAACAACTGCGAGCCGTACCGGGCAAGGGCATCGGCTATGGCGTGCTGCGCTACCTCGCAGGCTTCGAGCCGCTGCGTGATCTGCCGCAACCGCGCATCACGTTCAACTACCTGGGCCAGTTCGACGGTGCGTTCGAAGCGGCCGACGGCGCGCTGCTTGTGCCGGCCGCTGAAAGCACCGGTGCGCATCAGGATGACGAGGCGCCCCTGGGCAACTGGCTGAGTGTCGATGGCCAGGTCTACGGCGGCGAACTGGAATTGATCTGGACGTTCGGCCAGGGCATGTACCGTCCGCAAACCATTCAGGCGCTGGCCGACGCTTATTGCCATGAGCTGCAACGACTGATCGAACATTGCACTGCCGGTGAGCATGCCGGGGTCACGCCGTCGGACTTCAATCTGCTGCATCTGTCGCAAGCGCAGCTGTCGGCGTTGCCGGTGCCGGCGCGGGAGATCAACGATCTCTACCCGTTGTCGCCGATGCAGCAGGGCATCCTGTTCCACAGCCTCAACGAGCCGGACGGCCCGGCGTACACCAACCAGTTGCGGGTCGATGTGCGGCAGCTGGACGCTGAACGTTTCCGTCAGGCCTGGCAGCAGACGCTGGAAGCCCATGAGATTCTGCGCACGGCGTTCGTCTGGCCCGAGGACGCCGACGCGGCGGTGCAGATTGTCCGGCAGACGGTGCAGATGCCCATGACGGTGCAGGACTGGCGCGGTCGTGATGACCTTCACGCAGCGCTCGACCAGTTGGCCCGGGACGATCTGGCCGCCGGTTTCAAACTGGACCAGGCCCCGCTGTTGCGCGTGCTGCTGGTGCAAACTGCTGAAGCACAGCATCACTTGATCTACACCAGTCACCACATTTTGATGGACGGCTGGAGCACCTCGCAGTTGTTCGGCGAGGTGTTGCAACGCTATGCCGGCATGACGCCGTCGGCGACCCCGGGGCGCTATCGCGATTACATTGAGTGGCTGGGCCAGCGCGATGTTCAGGCCAGTCGCGAGTTCTGGACGTCGGCATTGGTTGACCTTCAGGAGCCGACCCGGCTGGCCAGCGCCATGCCGGTCAGCCAGACATCGGCCAGCGGTTATGCCGATTACCAGCATGTGTTCAGCGCACAACAGACCGGCGACCTGAACCGCTTCGCCCGCGAGCAGAAGGTCACCCTCAATACTCTGATGCAAGCCGCGTGGCTGGTGCTGTTGCAGCGCTATACCGGCCAGGACACCGTGGCCTTCGGCGCCACCGTGGCCGGTCGCCCGACGGACTTGCCCGGCGTCGAGCAGCAGATCGGCCTGTTCATCAACACCTTGCCGGTGGTGGCGTCGCCGTCCGCCGAGATCCCGGTCGAGCAGTGGATTCAGCAGGTGCAGCGCCTCAACCTGGCCCTGCGCGAACATGAATATACGCCGCTCTACGACATCCAGCGCTGGGCGGGGCAGGGCGCGTTGTTCGACAGTATTCTGGTGTTCGAGAACTACCCGATGGCCGAAGCCCTGGCCCAAGGCTCAGCCACTGGCCTGGAGTTTTCCACCGTCAAGCGTCAGGAGCAGACCCACTATCCACTGACGCTGGTGGCGGTCGCCGGCCGTGAACTGACCCTGGGCTTGAGCTTCGACCGGGCCTGTTTCGATCACGCCACCATCGTCAATCTGAGCACCCGGCTCGAAGGCCTGATGATGCAATTCATGGCAGACGCTTCGCAGCCGTTGGGCGCATTGCAACTGCTGGACGGCGCCTCGCATCAGGCGGCTGTCGATTGGGGCAAGGCCGAGATCACGGCGCTGGATTCGCGCAGTGTGGTCGAACGGATTGACGCGCAGGTACAACGCCAACCCGAGGCCGCGGCGGTGTTGTTTGCCGAGCAGACCCTTGACTACCGCACCCTCGACGCCCGGGCCAATCGACTGGCGCATAAGCTGCAAGCGCTGGGGGTCGGGCCGGAAGTGCGGGTCGGCGTGTGCATGCGTCGCACCCCGGACATGCTGGTCGGGTTGCTGGCGATTCTCAAGGCCGGCGGTGCCTACGTGCCGCTGGACCCGGAGTATCCGCAAGAACGCTTGCTGCACATGCTCGAAGACAGTTGCGCGGCGGTGCTGCTGACCGAAGCCGCGTTGCAGGCGATGTTGCCCGAGGCGTTGCCGTCGCAAGTGCTGTGGGTCGAGGAGGGAGCCGAGTGGCTCGCCGGGTATCCGTCCACGGCGCCCGTCAGCCGGATCGTGGCGCAGAATCTGGCCTACGTCATTTACACCTCCGGCTCCACCGGCAAGCCCAAGGGCGTGGCGATTACCCACGCTAACCTCGCGGCGCTGATCCAGTGGTCCCAGGGCGTTTACCGCGACGAGCAACTGCGTGGGGTGCTGGCCTCGACCTCGATCTGCTTCGACCTGTCGGTGTGGGAGATTTTCGTCACCCTGGCCAGCGGCGGTTGCATGGTGCTGGCGGACAACGCCCTGGCGTTGCCCGAGTTGCCGGCCCGTGAGCGGGTGACGCTGATCAACACCGTGCCGTCGGCGATTGCCGCGCTGCAACGGGCGGGGCAGATTCCAGCGTCGGTCACCACCCTCAATCTGGCCGGCGAGCCGCTCAAGCAGACACTGGTCGATACGCTGTACGCCAGCACATCGGTCAAGCAGGTTTATGACCTGTACGGGCCGTCGGAAGACACCACCTATTCGACCTTCACCCTGCGCACCGCCAACGGCCGGGCGAACATCGGGCGGCCGCTGGATAACACTGTGGCCTACCTGCTCGACAGCCAGTTGCAGGTGCTGCCGGCGGGGCTGGCGGCCGAGTTGTACCTGGCCGGTGCCGGCGTGACCCGGGGCTATCTGCTGCGTCCGGGCCTGACCGCCGAACGCTTCGTGCCGGACCCGTTCGCAACCAACGGTGAGCGCCTGTATCGCACCGGCGATCTGGTGCGCCAGGGGCCGGACGACACGATCGAGTACATCGGTCGTGCCGACCATCAGGTGAAAATCCGTGGTTTCCGCATCGAACTGAGCGAGATCGAAGCCCGGTTGCTGGAACAGCCCGACGTGCGCGAAGCCGTGGTGCTGGCTCAGGAAGGCGCGGCGGGCAAGCATCTGCACGCCTACGTCGTCGCGAGCCAACCGGGCAACCCATCGTTGGTGGAAAGCCTGCGGGCGGCCCTGGCCAGTCGTTTGCCGGCGCACATGGTGCCGGGCCATCTGCACCTGATCGACGCGCTGCCGCTGACCCCCAACGGCAAGCTCGACCGCAAGGCCCTGATGGCGCTGGGGGGCAATCCGCTGCAACAGCGTTACGAAGCGCCAAGCACCGAGCTGCAATGGGAAGTGGCGACCGTCTGGCAAGAGGTGCTGGAAGTCGAGCGCGTTGGCCTCACGGACAACTTCTTCCAGCTGGGCGGGCATTCGTTGCTGGCGACGCTGGTGGTCACCCGGATCAAGGAGCGCCTGGGGGACAAGGTGCCGCTCAAGGCGCTGTTCGAAGCCGATACCCTGCAAGCGTTCTGCGCCCGCATCGAGGCGTTGCGCGTCGAATTGTCGCCGGTTCAGGACGAATTGGCTAAATCCCTGGAGGCCCTCAAACGTCTATCCCTCGATGATCTGGAAAAACTGATTTCTTGAGGGGAACAACGCGTGCAAGAGTTAATCGAGTCGGTAGGACAACTTTCGGCTAAGCAAAGAAAGGCTCTGGCGGTTCTGCTCAAGCAGAAAGGCGTCAACCTTTTTGACATTGCCCCGGTTTTCAAGCGCACGCCTGAAGAGCCGTTGTTGCTGTCCTACGCTCAGCAGCGCCAGTGGTTTCTCTGGCAATGGGCGCCGCACAGCGCGGCCTATAACATTCCGACGGCCCTGCGCTTGCAGGGGCCGCTGGATGTGGCCGCGTTGCAGCGCAGCGTCCAGGCGCTGATCGAACGTCACGAAACCTTGCGCACGGTGTTCACTCAAGACGCCGGGCAACCCTTGCAAACGATCCTGCCCGCAGGCTCGTTTGCCCTGGATATTCACGAGCTGAACCCTGAACTGGCGGCTAACCCGCAAGCGTCGATCCAGGCCTTCGTCCAGACCCAGAGCCAGAAAGCTTTCGATTTGCAGACCGGCCCGCTGTTGCGCGCGGCCCTGCTGCAAGTCTCCCCGCAGGAGAATGTGCTGGTACTGACCCTGCATCACATCGTCTCGGACGGTTGGTCGTTGCAGGTGATGATCGAGGAGCTGGTGCAGTTGTATGCCGGCTTCAACCTAGGGCACGACACCGGGCTGCCGGCCCTGCCGATTCAATACGCCGACTATGCCCTGTGGCAGCGGCAGTGGATGGAGGCCGGCGAACAGGAACGTCAACTGGCCTACTGGCAACAAAAGCTCGGTGGCGAGCAACCGGTGCTGGAGCTGCCCGCCGACCGTGCGCGGCCGGTGGAGCAAAGCTTTGCCGGGGCCAGCCATAACCTGATTCTGGACCCGGCCCTGAGCGATGGACTCAAGGCCTTCGCCCGCCGGGAAAACGTCACGCTGTTTGTGTTGTTGCTGGCCTCGTTCCAGGCCTTGCTGCACCGCTACAGCGGCCAGGCCGACATCCGCGTCGGTGTGCCGGTGGCCAACCGTGGGCGGGTGGAAATCGAGCGTCTGATCGGTTTCTTCGTCAACACTCAAGTGCTCAAGGCGGATGTCGACGGCCAAGCCAGCTTCGTCGATCTGCTGCGTCAGGTTCGGCAAACCGCCCAGGAAGCCCAAGCGCACCAGGACCTGCCGTTCGAACAACTGGTGGAAGCCCTGGAGCCGGGACGCAGCCTGAGTCACAGCCCGTTGTTCCAGGTGATGTTCAATCACCAGGCCGAAAGTCGGATCAGCGTCGAGACTCGGTTGAACGGGTTGAGCATCGAGCCGCTGGAATGGCAAAGCGCAACCGCGCAGTTCGACCTGGTGCTGAACACCACCGAACAGGCCCATGGCATTGAAGCGGTGCTCAAATACGCCACCGACCTGTTCGAACCGGCGACCATCGAGCGTCTGGCGCAGCATTGGTGCAACCTGCTGCGGGCGATCGTGCAGGACCCGACCCAGCGCATTGCCCAATTGCCAGTGCTCGATGACGCGCAGCAACAGCAACTCCTCGCGCACTGGAACCCGAGCCCGGTGGTGCATCCGGTCAGCCAGTGCATTCATCAGTTGATCGAGGCTCAGGCCGAGCGTCATCCGGAGGCGCCGGCGGTGGTGTTCGCCGGGCAACGGCTGACCTACGCCGAACTCAATCGCCGGGCCAACCAATGGGCGCATCAGCTGATCGCCCGTGGCGTCGGCCCCGATGTGCGGGTGGGCGTGGCGGTGGAACGTTCGCTGGACATGATCGTCGCCATCGTCGCCGTGCTGAAAGCCGGTGGCGCTTATGTGCCGCTGGACCCGAGCTATCCCGACGACCGTCTGCGTTACATGATCGAGGACAGCGGGATCGAGTTGTTGCTGACTCAAGGGCATCTGCTGGCGCAGTTGCCGATTCCTCCGGGGCTGGCTTGCCTGGACTTGAATCAAGCGCCGCAGGACAGCAGCACGGCCAACCCGCCATGCCGGACCAACCCGGACAACCTCGCCTATGTGATTTACACCTCCGGGTCCACCGGCAAGCCCAAGGGCGCGTTGCTGCCCCATGGCAATGTCATTCGCCTGTTCAGCGCCACCGATCACTGGTTCGGCTTCGGCCCCGAAGACAGCTGGACCCTGTTCCATTCCTACGCGTTCGATTTCTCGGTCTGGGAAATCTTCGGCGCGCTGCTCCACGGCGGCAAACTGGTGGTGGTGCCCCACGATGTCACCCGCTCGCCGGAAGACTTCTACACCTTGCTCTGCGACGAACAGGTCACGGTGCTGAACCAGACGCCGTCGGCGTTCAAACCGCTGATGCAAGTGGCCAGTGCCTCGTCGCGCAATCACGCGCTGCGTTACGTGGTGTTTGGCGGTGAAGCGCTGGAAGTGCAGAGCCTGCGCCCGTGGTTCGAACGTTTCGGCGACCGCGCGCCAACCCTGATCAACATGTACGGCATCACTGAAACCACCGTGCATGTGACCTACCGTCCGCTGTCCATGGCGGACTTGCAACAGAGCCACAGCAGCCCGATCGGCGAGCCGATTGTCGACCTGTCGTGGTACTTGCTCGATGACGCGCTGAACCTGGTGCCCCAAGGGTGCATCGGCGAGTTGTACATCGCCGGGGCCGGGCTTGCGCGGGGGTATCTGAACCAGCCGGGCATGAGCGCCACCCGTTTCGTTCCGGACCCGTTCAACCCTCTGGCCGGCGAACGCCTGTACCGCACCGGCGACCTGGCGCGGCTGCGTGGCGACGGTGTGATCGAGTACATCGGCCGTATCGACCACCAGGTGAAGATTCGCGGTTTCCGTATCGAGCTGGGGGAAATCGAAACCCAATTGCTCAACCATGACGCGGTGCGTGAAGCCGTGGTGCTGGCGGTCGAAGGGCTCAGTGGGCAGCAACTGGCCGCGTGGATCGTGCCGAGCGAGCCAATGGAAGCGGACGCCCATGCCAGCCTGCGCGATTCGATCAAGGCGCAATTGCGTGAAACCCTGCCGGACTACATGGTGCCGGTCAGCTGGGTATTCCTCGAACGCCTGCCGCTGACGGCCAACGGCAAGCTCGATCGCAAGCAACTGCCCAACCCCGATGTGAGCCAAGTGCAAGAGGCTTATGCGGCACCGCGCAGCGAACTCGAACAACGCCTGGCGGAGATCTGGCAGGACGTGTTGAAAGTCGAGCGGGTCGGGCTCAACGACAATTTCTTCGAATTGGGCGGCGATTCGATCATCTCGATTCAGGTGGTCAGCCGGGCGCGTCAGGCGGGCATCCGCTTCTCGCCCAAGGACATGTTCCAGCACCAGACCGTGCAACGCCTGGCCACCGTCGCCCAGCAGAGCGATGCGGTGCAGGCGATGCAAGGTGATGTGCTCGGCACGGCTGTGCTGACGCCGATTCAACAGTACTTTTTCGCCACCGACATTCCCGAGCGTCAGCACTGGAACCAGTCGATCCTGCTGACCCCGGCCGAACCGCTGCAAGCGGCGGCGCTGGAACAGGCCCTGGAACATCTGCAACGGCATCACGATGCCTTGCGTCTGCGCTATCGCCAGACCGCAGGTGAGTGGGTGCAGGAACATGCCGCCGTCGATCAGCCCAACGCACTACTGCGCAGCGTGGCATTGCCAGACAGCGAGGCCTTGCCGGCGCTGTGCCTGGAGTTGCAGCGCAGCCTGAACCTGAGCGCCGGCCCGTTGATCCGTGCCGCACTGGTGGACTTGCCCGATGCCAGCCAGCGGCTGCTGTTGGTGATCCACCATTTGGTGGTCGATGGTGTGTCGTGGCGGATCCTGCTGGAAGACCTGCAAACCGCTTATCAGCAACTGAGCGCCGGGACACCGTTGCGCTTGCCGGCCAAGACCACCGCGTTCAAGGATTGGGGCGAGCGTCTGCAAGGTTATGCGCGCAGCGCCGGGCTGGAAACCGAACTGAATTACTGGCGCGGGCAACTGGCCGAAGCACCGGTGGACTTGCCGCTGGACAATCCCCAGGGACAATTGCAGAACCGCTTCGAGCGCAGCGTCGATACGCGTCTGGACGCCGAGCGCACCCGGCAGCTGCTGCAACAGGCACCGGCGGTCTATCGCACCCAGGTCAACGATTTGCTGCTGACCGCACTGGCCCGGGTGCTGTGTGAATGGACCGCTGCCGACAGCGCCCTGGTGCAGCTCGAGGGGCATGGTCGCGAAGACCTGTTCGACGACCTCGACCTGAGCCGTACCGTGGGCTGGTTCACCAGCATGTTCCCGGTGCGCCTCACGCCGCAGGCCAGCCTCGAAGCGTCGATCAAGGGCATCAAGGAACAACTGCGTTCGATCCCGAACAAGGGCATCGGCTATGGGGTGCTGCGTTATCTGGGCAGCGCCGATACACAGGCGGCCCTGAGCGGTTTGTCCCAACCCAAGGTGACGTTCAACTACCTGGGCCAGTTCGATAACAACTTCGACGAGGGCGCGTTGTGGGTGCCGGCCACCGAAGACAAGGGCGCAGGCCAGGACGAACAGGCGCCGATGAGCAACTGGCTGACCATCGACGGCCGCGTCTACCAGGGGCAATTGAGCCTGACCTGGACCTACAGCGGTGACGTGTTCGAAGAGGCAACCATCAACAAACTGGCCCGCGCGTATGAAGTCGCGCTGGGCGAGTTGATCGACCATTGCCTGAGCCATCCGAGCGGCGGCCTGACCCCTTCCGATGTGCCACTGGCCGGGTTGTCTCAGGCTCACCTCGACAGCCTGCCGATCGCCGCGCAGCGCATCGAAGACATTTACCCGCTGGCGCCGATGCAGCAGGGCATTCTGTTCCACAGCTTGTACGACGCCGATGCCAGCGCTTACGTCTATCAGATGCTGCTGGATATCGACGGTCTGGATGTACCGCGCTTCCAGCAAGCCTGGCAGCGGGTGGTGGATCGTCATGAAGTGCTGCGCGCCGGTTTCATCTGGGGCCGCGACGGCCTCGATACACCGCTGCAAGTGATCTATCGCCAGCTGACCCTGGAAATGCCGGAAGTGGATGTGCGCGCCGAACCGGATCTGCAAGCCGTGCTTGAGGCCCGTGCCTTGGCTGATCGCGAACGCGGTTTCGACTTGCAGAACCCGCCGCTGCTGCGCCTGTGCCTGCTGCGCACCGCCGATGATCGTCATCGCCTGATCTTCACCTGCCACCACATTCTCATGGACGGCTGGAGCAACTCGCGGATGTTTGGCGAAGTGCTGCAGGATTACGCCGGGCATCCGGTGTCGAGTGCCCAGGGCCGTTATCGCGACTTCCTGGCCTGGCTGCAACGCCAGGACAAGGGCGCGGCGCAGGCCTTCTGGCGTGGGCAGTTGGCTGAACTGGACGAGCCGACGCGGCTGGCCTCGGCCTGCCACGGGCAAGCCGTGCCCGGCCCCGGCAAAGGCGTGCATAAGCTGACCTTTGACGCAGCCTTCACCCAGCGCCTCAACGGTTTCTCGCGCCAGCAGCAAGTGACGCTCAACAGCCTGGTGCAAGCCGCGTGGCTGTTGGTGTTGCAGCGCTACACCGGGCAGAGCAGTGTCGCGTTCGGCGCGACGGTGTCCGGTCGTCCGGTGGACCTGCCGGGCATCGAGCAACAGTTGGGCCTGTTCATCAATACCCTGCCGGTGATCGCCAGCCCGCAAGCGACCTGCAGCGTCAGCGACTGGGTGCGCGGCGTGCAGGACAAGAACCTGCTGCTGCGCGATTACGAACAGACGCCATTGCAAGACATTCAACGCCTGGCCGCGCTCAACGGCGAAGCGTTGTTCGACACGTTGCTGGTGTTTGAAAACTACCCGGTGTCCGACACCCTGGAGGCCAATCCGGGCGGGTTGCGTTTCAGCGGTCTCGAACACCGTGAGCAAACCAACTACGGCCTGACGCTGATCGCCGGTGCCGGCGAGGTGTTGAGCCTGGACTTCAACTACCTCACCGAGCACTTCGCCGAGCGCAGTATTGTCGACCTGGCCGCTCATCTGGAAGAAGTGCTGCGTCAGTTTCTCGATGCACCGCAACGGGTGCTGGGCGAGATCGGCCTGTTGCCGGCCACCGAGCTGCGCACTCTGGCCGAATGGAACGACCATCACGCGCCATACCCGGCCCAGGCCTTGATCCATCAGGGCTTTGAAGCCCAGGTCGAAGCGCGGCCACAGGCGATTGCCTTGCGCCATGCTGGTGCCGAGCTGAGCTACGCCGAACTCAACCGCCGCGCCAACCAATTGGCCCGTCATCTGCAAACCCTGGGTGTCGGTGCGGAAGTCCGCGTCGGCGTGGCGATGCCCCGTTGCGCTGAGCTGGTGATTGCTCTGATGGCGGTGCTCAAGGCCGGTGGCACCTACGTGCCGCTGGACCCGGACTACCCGGCGGATCGCGTGGCCTACATGCTCGACGACAGCCAGGCGCGGGTGTTGCTGACGCAGCAGCCTTTGCTGTCGCAGTTGCCTGAAACCCAGGCGCAGGTGGTGTTTGTCGAGGCTGGCGGCGTGAGCTTTGCCGATCAGGCGCCGCACAACCTTGAAGGCGAGATCGACTCCGCCAACCTGGCGTATGTGATTTACACCTCCGGTTCCACCGGTAAACCCAAAGGCGTGGCGATCGCTCATCGCAACGTGCAGGCGCTGATCCACTGGTCCCGCGAGGTGTACAGCGAGCAAGACCTGCAAGGTGTGCTGGCTTCGACCTCGGTGTGCTTCGACCTGTCAGTGTGGGAGATTTTCGTCACCCTGGCCCGCGGTGGCTCGATCATCATGGCGCGCAACGCCCTGGAATTGCCGGACCTGCCGGAGCGCGATCAGGTGCGCCTGATCAACACCGTGCCGTCGGCCATCGCGGCGTTGCAGCGCACCGGGCAGATCCCGCAGGGCGTGCGCATCATCAATCTTGCGGGTGAGCCGCTCAAGCAAGCGCTGGTGGACACGCTGTACCGGCAGACCTCGGTCGCGCACGTTTACGACTTGTACGGGCCGTCGGAAGACACCACCTATTCGACCTGCACCCGCCGCGCAGCCGGCGGCCAGGCCAACATCGGCCGGCCGCTGGTGAACACCACCGCGCACCTGCTCGATGCCCAGTTGCAGGCCGCACCGATTGGCGTTGCCGCCGAGTTGTACCTGGCCGGCGACGGCATTACCCGTGGCTATCTGTTCCGTCCGGGCCTGACCGCTGAACGCTTTGTGCCCAACCCGCTGGCCAGCGACGGCGAGCGGATGTACCGCACCGGCGACCTGACCCGTTTGCGTGACGACGGGGTGATCGAATACGTCGGCCGCATCGACCATCAGGTCAAGGTGCGCGGGTTCCGTATCGAACTGGGTGAAATCGAAGCGCGCCTGCTGGCCCACGACACCGTGCGCGAAGGCGTGGTGCTGGCGATGGAAGGCCACAGCGGCCAGCAACTGGTGGCCTATGTGGTGCCGACGCAGGCTGATCTGAGCCCGCAACAGCAGGACGATCTGAGCGAAGCGCTCAAGGCCGGACTCAAGGCGCACCTGCCGGATTACATGGTGCCGGCGCAGTGGTTGTTCATCGAACAACTGCCGCTGACCCCCAACGGCAAACTCGACCGCAAGGCCTTGCCGACCCCGGACGCCAACCCGCTGCAGCGCGATTACGTGGCACCGCGCACCGCGCTGGAACAGCAGATTGCCGGGATCTGGCAGGACATTCTGAAACTCGATAGGGTTGGCCTGACCGACAACTTCTTCACCCTGGGCGGCGACTCGATCATCTCCATTCAGGTGGTGAGCCGGGCGCGTCAGCAGGGCATCAGCTTCACGCCCAAGGATCTGTTCCAGCAGCAGACCGTCCAGGGGCTGGCCACTGTCGCGCAGCTCGGCAAAGCCCTGGCACCCACCGATCAAGGCCCGGTGACAGGTGAGACACCCTTGCTGCCGATTCAGCAATGGTTCTTCGAGCAACCCTTGCCGCAGCGTCATCACTGGAACCAGTCGGTGTTGCTCAAACCGTTGACCCCTCTGCTGGCCGCGACGCTTGAGCAGGCCTTGCACGCACTGATCGATCATCACGACAGCCTGCGCCTGGGCTTCACCGAAATCCCATGCAGATGGTCGGCAAGTTATCGGACCGTGGAACAACAGCGCCTGTCACCGTTGTGGCTGGAAACGGTCAGTGATGCCGCCCACCTGGAACGCGTCGCCGAACACGCCCAGCGCAGCCTGGATCTGCAACAAGGTCCGTTGTTGCGCGCGGTGTTGTTCGAGTTGCCCGAGGGCGAACAGCGCTTGTTGTTAATCGTTCATCACCTGGTGGTCGATGGTGTGTCGTGGCGGATCCTGCTGGAGGATTTGCAGGGCAGCTACCGCCAGTTACTGGCCGGCGAACCGTTGGCATTGGCGGCCAAGACCACGTCCTTCAAGCATTGGGCCGAGCAATTGCAACGTCACGCCCGCAGTGAATCGCTGCTTGGACAACTGCCTTACTGGCAGGCGCAGCGCTCGGACGGCGCGCCGCTGCCGCAAGATAATCCCCAGGGCAGCCTGCAGAGCCGTCATGCCTTGACGCTTTACAGTCGCCTGAACCCGACCTTGACCCGACGACTGCTGCAACAGACCCCGGCGGCTTACCGCACACAGGTCAACGACCTGTTGCTGACGGCGCTGGCACGGGTGATCGCCCGTTGGAGCGAACAGTCGTCGGTGCTGATTCAGCTCGAAGGCCATGGTCGTGAAGATGTGTTCGACGGCCTCGACCTGACCCGCACAGTAGGCTGGTTCACCAGCCTGTTCCCGGTCAAATTGACCCCGACCCAGGAGCTGGCCGGCTCGATCAAGCAAATCAAGGAGCAACTGCGCGCGATTCCGGATCGTGGCCTGGGTTACGGCGTGCTGCGTTATCTGGGGGACGAGGCTTGTCAGGCGTCGCTGCGGGACCTGCCGACACCGCGTATCACCTTCAACTACCTGGGCCAGTTCGATGGCAGCTTCGATAGCCAGAGCGGTGCCTTGTTTGTGCCGGCCGGCGAAGGCAAGGGCGCAGAGCACAGTCACGATGCGCTGCTGGGTAACTGGCTAACGCTCAATGGTCAGGTGTACGGCGGCGAGTTGAGTGTCGGCTGGTCGTTCAGCACGCACATGTTCAACGCCTCGACCATCGAACGCCTGGCCGAGGAGTACGCCCGGGAACTGGAGCTGCTGATCGAGCATTGCTGCCAGCCGGACAGCCACGGAGTCACACCGTCGGACTTCCCGTTGGCGCATCTGGATCAGTCCCGACTGGATACCTTGCCGGTCGCCCCGTCCCGGATCGAAGACATCTATCCGCTGTCGCCGATGCAAGAGGGCATGCTGTTCCACACCTTGTCGGACAATGGTTCGAGCCTGTACGTCAATCAGATCAGTTTGCCGGTGGGCGGTCTGGATGTTGAGCGTTTGCGCAAGGCCTGGGAGGCGGTCATCGAGCGTCAGGCTATCCTGCGCACCAGCTTCCATTGGCACGATGGCTTGGCCAAACCGCTGCAAATTGTCCAGCGTCAGGCGACGCTCGATTTGCAGGTGCTCGACTGGCGCGATCGCGACGCCAGCGAGGCGGACATCGCCGCGCGGGCCGCCGAGGACCGCGCGCGAGGCTTCGAGCTGACCCGTGCGCCACTGCAGCGAGTGTTGTTGATTCGCACCGCTGAAGATCAGTACCGGATGGTCTGGACCAGTCATCACATCCTGATGGACGGCTGGAGCAGCTCGCGGCTGTTTGGTGAGGTGATCCAGCACTACGCCAAGGGGCAAATCAGCGCTGAAAACGGTCGCTACCGCGACTTCATCGCCTGGTTGCAAGCCCAGGACCAGGACGCTCGGGAGCTGTTCTGGAAAGCCCGGCTGGCCCCGGTCAACGAGGCGACGGCGTTGAGCCAGGCCATCCATCCACGGCATGTGTCCGATGAGCCCGGCCACAACGCCATTTACTCCCATTGGGACGCGCAACAGACCGGTCGTCTGCTGCAGTTCTGCCGCGATCTGCGGATTACGCCGAACACGTTGATCCAGGGCGCATGGTTGCTGCTGTTGCAGCGCTACACCGGGAAAAACACCGTGACCTTTGGTGCCACGGTGTCCGGGCGTCCCGAGAGTTTGCCCAATGTCGGCAACATGCTGGGTCTGTTCATCAACACCTTGCCGATCATTCAGACGCTGGAACCGGATCAGCCTCTGGCAGACTGGCTGAACCGGATCCAGGCCTACAACCTGGATATCCGCGACCACTCCCAGGTGCCGTTGGCGGACGTGCAACGCTGGTCCGGCCTGGGCGGGCAGGCGCTGTTCGACAGCATCATCGTGTTCGAGAACTACCCGATCGACGACCGCCTGCAAGAGGACAACGACACCGGCCTGAGCTTCGGCAAATCCATCGGCCATGACGTGACGAACGTGCCGATGGACCTGGCAGTGACGCTCGGCGACGAACTGTCGATCGAATACCTGTACCTGCGCAGCCACTTCAGTGCCGAGGCGGTGGAAGGAATTCGCCTGACCCTGGAAAACACCCTTGAGGCGATGATGCGCGCGCCTTACGAACGCCTGGGTAACCTGCAGCGTCTGTCGCTCGAGCAATGGCAGGCGATGCAAACCTGGAGCGCCGAACCGCCGGCGGAGCATCAACCGCAACTGTTGCCGGAGCTGATCAGCCGACACGCACTGAGTCAGCCCGAGGCCATTGCGGTGCAATGCGCCGGGTTGAGCCTGAGTTACGGCGAACTGGAACGCCGGGCCAATCGTCTGGCCCACTGCCTGATCGAACACGGCGCAGGGCCGGAAGTGGTGATCGGCGTGGCCCTGCCGCGTTCGCTGGAAATGGTCGTCAGCTTCCTCGCCGTGCTCAAAAGCGGCGCGGCGTATGTGCCGCTGGACATCGATTATCCGCCGGAGCGTCTGGCGTACATGATCGAAGATTCGGGCATGGCGCTGCTGCTGACCCGGAGCAGTTTGCGAACGACGTTACCGGCGCCCGAGGGCCTGTTGCGCCTTGAGCTGGATCACCTCGACGAGTCGCGTTATTCCGATGAGACGCCGCAGTGCCGGGTGTTGGAGCACGGGCTGGCTTATCTGGTTTACACCTCGGGTTCTACCGGGCGGCCAAAAGGCGTGGCGGTTACCCAGGGACCGCTGAGCATGCACTGTCAGGCCATCGCCAAACTGTATGAAATGGACACCCGCAGTTGCGAGTTGCACTTCATGTCGTTCGCCTTCGACGGTGCCCACGAACGCTGGTTGAGCACGCTGTACAGCGGCGGCCGGCTGGTGGTGCGGGACGGTTGCCTGTGGACGCCGGAGCAAACCTACCAGGCACTGCACGAATATGGCGTGACCATCGCCTGCTTCCCGCCAGCCTACCTCAAGCAACTGGCCGAGTACGCCGCAGCCAGCGGAATTGCACCGCCACCGGTGCGCATCTATTGCTTCGGCGGCGACGCGGTGCCGGACCAGACTTTCGAACAGGTCAAGGCGGCGCTGCGTCCCGAGTACTTCACCAACGGCTATGGCCCGACGGAAACCGTGGTCACGCCGATGCTGTGGAAAGTGCCGGTGAGCCAGCAGTGTGAAGCGGCTTATGCGCCGATCGGCCGGGCGGTGGGCGCGCGTTCGCTGTATGTGCTGGATGAGGAGCTGAATCCGCTGCCGCCAGGTTTTGCCGGCGAGTTGTACATCGGTGGCTACGGGGTTGCCCGTGGTTATCACGGCCGGGCGGACCTGACCTGCGAACGCTTCGTGCCCAACCCGTTTGCCGGCAGCGAGCGGCTGTACCGCACCGGCGACCTGGTGCGTTTGCGCCAGGATGGCGTGGTCGATTACGTCGGTCGCATCGACCATCAGGTCAAGGTGCGCGGGTTCCGTATCGAGCTGGGTGAAGTCGAGGCCAGCCTGCGGCAACTGGCGCAGGTCAGCGACGCTTTGGTGATCGCCCGGGACAATGCTTCCGGCAAGCAACTGATCGGTTACGTCGTCACCGAGGCCGGGCAGGAGTTGGGCGATGAACTCAAGGCCGGACTGCGCAGCACCTTGCCGGAATACATGGTGCCGGCGCAGATCGTCTGCCTCAGTGCCTTCCCGATCACCCCCAACGGCAAGCTCGACCGCAAGGCATTGCCCGAGCCGGAATTCAAAAGCGAGGAATACGTCGCCCCGCGTAATCAGCAGGAACAACTGCTGGCGGACATCTGGTCGCAGGTGTTGCAGGTGGAGCAGGTCGGTATCAGCGACAACTTCTTCGAACTGGGCGGCGACTCGATCCTGAGTCTGCAAGTGATTTCCCGGGTCAGGAACCACCCGACCTTGCAGATGGAACTCAAGCTGCGCGATCTGATGCGCTACCAGACCATCGCCGGTATCGTCGAACAGGACGTGGTGAAGGCGGGCACCGCGCAACCGTCGGTGGACCTCACCCATGTGGCCAGTGAAGGGTTGTTCAATCTGCTGCCGATTCAGGAGTGGTTCTTTGCCGAGGGCATGGCCGAGTCTCATCACTACAACCAGTCGTTTTTGCTGAGTGCACGTCAGACGCTGGATCTGGATGCCCTGGAACAGGCGCTGGGCTGGATCGAAAACCATCACGACACCTTGCGCCTGCGTTTCTGTCAGGAAGGCGGGCGTTGGTTGCAGCGCTATGCCGCACCGACCGAACGCCGCGAGCCGGTGCTGTGGCGCCGCGAGGTCGAGAGCAGTGAGCAGGTCGAAGCCTTGGCCAACCTGACTCAGCGCAGCCTCAAACTCGACGATGGACCGGCCTGGCGTGTGGTGCACATCGCCTTGCCGGACGGCCAGGCGCGGCTGTTGATGGTCATCCACCATCTGGTGGTCGACACCGTATCGTGGCGGATTTTGCTCGATGACTTGAAGGTGGCCTACGAGGCCTGCGTGATGGGCGTCGAACCGCGACTGCCGATCCGCACCAGCAGCTATCGCGCATTTGCCGAAGCATTGCAGGCGCAGGCGCCGGTGATTGCCGAGCAGGAATTGGGCTACTGGCTGGAGCAACTGGATCAGCCGGGCGTCGACCTGCCGTGCGACAACCGTCGCGGCAAGAATCAGGTGCGTCACCAGGCCCAGGCGCGGCTCAAGTTGTCTCGCGAGCACACCGAGCAGTTGCTCAAACAGGCGCCGGCGGTCTATCGCACGCAGATCAACGATTTGCTGCTGGCGGCCCTGAGCCGGGCGTTGTGTCGCTGGAGCGAACAGCCGTCGGCGCTGATTTTGCTGGAAGGGCATGGTCGCGAGGACCTGTTCGAGAACATCGACCTGAGTCGCAGCCTGGGCTGGTTCACCAGCATGTTCCCGGTCCGGCTCACCCCCGACAGCACGGACATCGGTGCGTCAATCGTCAATGTGCAGGCGCAGTTGGCGGCCATCCCGCAGAAGGGCATCGGCTACGGCGTATTGCGTCACCTGGCCGGCCCGCAACTGGCCCGCCAATTGGCCGATCTGCGGCAGGCACGGGTGACGTTCAACTATCTGGGGCAGTTCGATCAGAGCTTCGACGAGCAGGCCCTACTGGTGCCGGCGCTGGAAGAAACCGGCGACAACTACAGCCTGCAGGCCAATCTGGGCAACTGGCTGGAGGTTGTCGGCCAGGTGTATGACGGCCAATTGGCGCTGCGTTGTATCTACAGCACCCAGCGTTATCGGGCCAGCACCATGGAGCGGTTCATGCAGGATTATCAACGCGAGCTTGAAGCGTTGATCGAGCATTGCATGGCACGGGTGGGCTGAGTGCCGGGGTTTTAATCATTGCCGGGGGGCGTTGTCACTTTTTGCTGACGCGCCCCTTTTACTGACGCCTTTTTTGGTGGATAGAAGGATTTTTCGATGTCGTTACACCCTGATCTGGAAGCCTTCCTCGACCTGGCGCAAGACGGCCAGGACGCAGGCCAGCCGGCGCTGCATCAACTGACCCCGGTCGAGGCCCGGGCGATCTTCGAACAGACCACCGCGCAGTTGCGCTGGGATGCCCCTCAGGATCTTGACGTGCTGGAGATCAATACCCCGGCTCGGGACGGTGCGCCGCTGGCGTTGCGGTTGTATCGGCCGAGCGGGGCGACGGCACCGATACCGGTGCTGGTGTACTTCCATGGTGGTGGTTTTGTAGTGGGCAGCCTGGATTCCCATGACGGAGTCTGCCGCGAATTCTGCCGACGCACCCCGTGCGCGGTGTTGTCCGTGGGCTATCGGCTGGCGCCGGAGCACCGTTTCCCGACGGCGCTGGAGGACGGTGAAGACGCCTTGTTTTGGCTGGCGGAACAGGCGCTGGCCCTGGGGCTGGATGTCGGTCGCGTCGCGTTCGGCGGCGACAGTGCCGGTGCCACGCTGGCGACGGTGTTGGCCTTGCAAGCGGTGGTTCAGCCACACACTGTGGCCATCGTCCCCAAGGTGCAGTTGTTGTGTTATCCGGTCACTGATGCCTCGCGCGCTCACGATTCGCGCTTGTTGTTCAGTGAAGGGTATTTGCTGGAGAACGACACGCTGGACTGGTTTTACCAACACTACGCCCGCAGCCCCGAAGACCTGCTGGACTGGCGCTTCTCACCGTTGCTGGCTGAGGACCTGCGCGGTGTGGCGCCGGCGATTGTGCTGCTGGCCGGGTTCGATCCGTTGCTCGATGAAGGCCAGGCCTACGTCGATAAACTGCGCGCGCAGGGGGTGAGTGTCGAACTCGAACAGTGCCCGGGCCTGACCCATGACCTGCTCAGATTGGCCTCGGTGATGCCGGATGTGCTGAGCGTGCATGAAAGCTTGAGCCGTGCGTTGAGTCGGCATTTGAACTGATCAACCAGTTAAGCCGTTGATCGTTCCCACGCTCTGCGTAGGAATGCAGCCCGGGACGCTCCGCGTCCCCTCCAGAGCCGAACGCGGAGCGTCCGTTGAGGCATTCCCACGCAGAGCGTGGGAATGCAGCCCGGGGCGCTCCGCGTCCCCTCCAGAGCCGAACGCAGAGCGTCCGTTGAGGCATTCCCACGCAGAGCGTGGGAACGATCGGTTAAGGGCGGGCGATCTTTTGTTTGATCGTTCCCACGCTCCGCGTGGGAATGCAGCCCGGGGCGCTCCGCGTCCCTTCCAGAGCCGAACGCAGAGCGTCCGTTGAGGCATTCCCACGCAGAGCGTGGGAACGATCAAAACAGGCACAAAAAAACGCCCCGCAAATGCGTAATGCTGTTCACTTAAGCGGAGCAGCCTTACGGTCTACTGGAAACCGGGTCTTTGATATTTTCACCGTCCTTGGCCTTGAAGGTCTTGGACGGTGATCCAGAAACAATCCTCCGATACCTGCCCTTAACTCTGCCAATCGTCTGCCTGTGGCTGAAATCGGGTTGGCCGCTGCCATCACTATCAGTTGCACGGCAATGTACTGGCAAGCCGGTTTGAAACGAATGTCCGAGGGGGCTCGGCCAAACGCCACCGCCGCCTGGCGGGCTTCCCGACGAATCACGTTATAAACCAACAAAAGTCCCCAAACCTCCTGATAGACCAAGTCGACTTTTTTGCTACGCAAGGTCACTGCGTTCTGCTGCATCGAGCTCTTGATGTCCCTGAAGCCCAATTCGATCTCCCAGCGTTCCTGATGCAGCTTGGCCACGGCCTTGGCGTTGTAGGCGTTAGCCGGCAATGACGTCATGACGGTCTTTAGCTTGCCTTGAATTTCATAACTGACTTCGCGGGCCTCCCAATGCGTTGGAAGGGTCGGGTTTCGCTTCCTGGCCTGCGGCGAGACTTTCATGCGCACCCAACGATCGTGCTGGCTGTAGCGGGTCACTTCTTCGCAGACCATTCCTTTTTTTGCCGGGATCAACCAATGACGGTTGCTACCAGCACTGCTCAGGCTCGACAGCAGTTCGGCCCCCCAGAATCCTTTGTCGAACAACGTCACCGAGTGATCGGGGATCTGCTGCAGGAACTCGTCGGCCAAGCGCATTTCACTGCGTCGGTAAGGGCTCAATTGCGCATCCAGGATCACGTGCGAACGTACATTCATCAACGCCACCAGGCGCAGCATGGGAAACGGAGTCTGGCGGTCGCTCGGGGTGTTTCCCGACCCGAAGTGGTCCCGAAGCTCGGGCGTATCCGGGGTGCGCAAGAGTGCTCCGTCCACTGCGAACACCTGCAGTTCCTGCCAGGCGTCACCGTCATAGCGCTCCGCCCCCATTGGGTTCCCGTCTTGCGGAACAGCCACTCAACGGGATCGGCGCCGAGCCGCTTACGCGCTTCGGTCAGACCGCTACGGGCCAACAGGTGGTCAGAGGCCAGGCCTTGGGCGCAGATGTTCAAACGTCTGGCCACTTCGTGAACCGGTTCATCACGAAACAGCGCCATGCCGAGCACCAGCCAAAGCACTTGGTCAGCGGGCAGGCGACGTCGACGAATGGTGGCCTGACTGGAAAGATCCAGCGCAGACGCGACCCACTCTATGGGGATGTTTTGGATGAAGGTGCTCAGGTCGCAGAAGTTGAAAAGGTCGCCGAGGTCGAGCAGGTCCTGTTGAACAGACATAAAAAATCCGATGCCAGATATCTGGCATCGGATTTTCGGATAAGCCCAGCTGAGACTCAAATGCTTAAGTGAACAGCATTACCCGCAAATGCGGGGCGTTTTCATTTTTGCTGCAATCAGAAGTCAGCCTTGACCGACATCACGAAGTTGCGCGGTTCACCGTAGAAGTTACCCCAACCTTCGGAACCGACCGTGGCGTAGTAGCGCTTGTCGAACAGGTTGTTGCCGTTCAGTGCCACGGACCAGGTGTCGTCGATGCGGTAGCCGATGCGACCGTTCCAGACCGCATAGCCAGCCTGGGTGATGTTGTTGCCGCTGCTCGGCGAGACGCGGTAGTTGCTGCTTTGGGCATTGACGCCAGCACCGACGGTGACACGTTCCAGCGGACCGCTGAGGGCGTAATCGCCCCACACGCGCAGCAGGTGGCGTGGCACATACGAGTTATATGACACACCGTCCTGACTGGCGTCGGCGTCTTCCAGCACCTTGGTCTGGGTGTAGGTGTAGCCGGCCAGCAACTGCAGGCGGTCAATGACTTCACCGCTGACTTCAGCTTCGAAGCCTTGGGCGCGCACTTTGCCGGAGTTCTGCGAGCAGGTGCTGTCCGGGCAGGCCGGGTCATCCTGGGCTGCGTCTTTCTGGACGGTGCGGAACAGGTTGAAGGAGCTGTTCAGGCGACCGTCGAACCATTCACCCTTGATCCCCAGTTCATAGCTCTGGCCGATCAATGGCTTGAGGGTCGTACCGGTGATGGTCTTGTAGTTGCCTTGCGGGGTGAAGATATCCGCGTAGCTTGTGTAGACGGTCAGGTTGTCGTTGATGTCGAACAGCAGCGCGGCGAACGGGGTGACTTGCCCGGTTTCCTTGGCCTCGGAACTGATCGGCGTGCCTTCGCCGCGCCAGAACGAGACGGAGTCGGTTTCGGACTTGTACCAACTGACGCGGCTGCCCAGTACGAAGGTCAGCGGATCGGCCAGTTTCAGGCGTGCCGTGGAATAGGCGCCATATTGCTTGATCCGCATGTCTACCGGACCACCCCGGGTGGCGTTGGCCAGGTAGAAACTTTCATCCGGCTGGGGCAGGTGATGGTTGGGGTTCAGCACATTCTGACTATCAGGCAGGAGGGCCACGGCGTAGAAGTCATCTTTGTGGGAGCGGCTGGCGTTGGCGCCGACGATCAGCTCGTGCTCTTGGCCAAATGCGTCGAACTTGCCGTCCACATAAGCGTCGAGGCCGTAGTCGACCTGATCGTAGTCAAAGATGCTGCCGATCATCGGGGTATTGGTGCTGGTGGCGCCAACCGGTACCGAACCGCTGGGGAAGGCGTATTCCATGTCCTGGGTGTTTTTCGAGTAAACCCCCGCAACCTTCAGCGCCCAGTTGTCGTTGAACTCGTGTTTCAGATCGCCAAAGTAAGTGGCCCGCTTGCTGCGCTGGTTGTTCCAGGCGGTGTTCAGGCACGTGGAGCGAGAGAGCTTCAGGTCGCTGCCATCGGCGTAGCGGGGCAGGCCGCCCCAGCATGGGGTGGCATCGACGTCTTCATAGGCCATGCCCAGGCCCAGGGTGGTGTAGTCGCTCAGGTCAAAGTCCAGGGCGCCGTAGTAGATCTGATCCCTGCGCTCGCCCACATCATAGAAATACTGACGGGTCTGCTGGGTGACCACGGCCCGGCCACGAATGGTGCCGGCATCGTTCAGCGGGCCGCCAGTGTCGACCTGGCCACGGTAGTTGTCCCAGGTGCCGGCGGACAGCGACAGTTGCGTGTGCGGGGTGTCCTGGCCGCGCTTGCGCACGAAGTTCACGCCGCCCGCGGTGCCGCCTGCGCCTTTCATCATCCCGGCTGCGCCGCGCAACACTTCGACCCGATCATAGATCGCCATGTCGCTGCTGAAGGCGTCGGCCTGTACGTAGCTGCTGCCGATGTCCAGCGGCACGCCGTCGTACTGGTACTGGCCGGTCATGCGGAAACCCCGGGAGTAGAAATACTTGCCGCCCATGGGCGAGTCGTAAACGGTGATGCCCGGGGTCTTTTCCATGACCTGTTCGATGGTGTTCAGGTTCTGGTCATCGAGCATCTTGCGCGTGATGACGGTGATCGACTGCGGGGTTTCCTTGAGTGAATGCTCGCCCTTGCCAATGGTCACCGCGCCGGTGGTGTAGGAGTTGCTGCCTTCGGTGGTCGCGCCCAACCGCTGACCGTTGATGCTGGTCGGTGCCAGTTCCATCGCACTGCCGGTGGCCGGTGCCAGCAGCGTGACCGTGTTGCCGTCGCGCTGATGGCGCAACCCGGTGCCTTTGAGCATCGCGCTGAGCGAATCATCTTCCTGGTAGCGGCCGTTGAGGGCACTGGAACGCAGGTTCTGGATGCTCTCGGGGCTGTAGATGATTTGCAGGTTGGTCTGTTGACCGAGCGTCTGCAGCGCCTGAGCCAATGGCTGGGCCGGGATGTTCAGGGTCCATTCCTGGGCCTGGACATAGGGCGTCATGGCCAGGGTCATCGCCAGGCCGAGGCCGGTGGACGTCATGCGCGAGCGAGTCGTGCTGCTCATTAACAGGGCGCGGGTCAGAGGTCGAAGCATGAAACGGGATGCGGACATGAGGTTAAGACCTTGGCAGGTATAGTTGGTAATGGTTCTTATTCATCTCATTAAGACGAGGAGGCTGCGGCAAACCGGAAAATTATTTTTCCGATCGGCCACGGCCTCGTTGGTCAGGCGGGTTGCAGTTCGCTTTTGACCTTGCCGGCCTCCATGCGCACCAGTTGATCGGCGACGTCGAAGTAACGGTCATCGTGGGAGATCACGATGATGGTCTTGCCCAGGCGCTTCAGGTCGGGCAGCAGTTCGGTGTAGAAGATGCGGCGGAAGGTCGGGTCCTGATCGGCCGCCCATTCATCGAACACCAGCACCGGCCGTTCTTCGAGCCAGGCATTGACCAGTGCCAGGCGTTTGCGCTGACCGGTGGAAAGATCGGTGGTGCTGAACGCGCCGTCGCGCACGCTGACCTTGTGCGCGATCTCCAGGCGTTCGAGGTAGCGCGTGGCATCCTGCGGCACTTGGCGGTCGCCCTGAATCAGGTCATCGAACAGGTAATAGTCGGCAAATATCGTGGTGAAGTTCTGCCGGTAGTCATCGCGGTTGAGTGCGGTAATCGTCTGGTCGTTGACGCGGATCTCGCCTTCGGTGGGCGCATAAAGACCCAGCAGCAGTTTAATCAGCGTGGTTTTGCCACAGCCGTTCTCACCGACGATAAACACAATGTCGCCTTGTTGGATGCGCAGGTTGACCGGCCCGAGGCGGAAGGGCTCGCTGCCTTCCACAGGGGGGAAGGCGTAACGCACGTTGCTCAGTTCCAGGCTGTGGACCGGGCCGGGTTTATGGCCCTGATCTTCCAGCAGCAGGTGCGGTTCCGGGGAGGAAAACTGTTCGCTGAGTTCGGCGATCCGGCGAAACGCAATCTGCGCCCGGCTGATGATTGGCAGCGTGCTGACCAAATGTTCCAGCGGCCCTTTCATGTACAGCAGCACCAACACAAAACCGCTCATCACGGCTTTGTCGGAACTGGGCCAGAACGATTGCAGGGCCAGCGCCAGGCCAATGACCACGAAGAACAACATCGAGCCGAACGATTTGGCAATGACGAAGGTATTGATCGAGCGGATCTGGGTGTCGCAGATTTTCTCGGCGGTTTTCTGGATGCCGGACACGAACATGCGCTGACGCCGTGGCCGGTGGATGCGCAGTTCCTTGGCCCCTTCGGCGATGGCGTTGTAGTGCTTTTGCAGCTCGTCTTCGGAATCTCGTGCTGCGTAGAAACCGCGCATGCCCTTGGCCCGGGCGATGGCCTGGATGGTGGTGCCGATGGCGATGGCCACCAGCATCATCAGAAACATCGGCCACGACAGCAGGGCCAGATAGCCGAGGCAACCCAGGGTCACGGTCAGGGAAATCGCCAACGGCGCGAAGGCGAAGGCGAAATCGCTGATGGTGTCCACGTCATGGGTCAGCACCGGGATCAATCGGTGGCTGCGGTAGCGCTCGATCTGGTCTATGGGGGCTGACAGCACTTTCTCCCCCAGCTCTTTGCGCAGCCTGGCGATGATGTGCTGACCGACATAATTGGTGCCGATGTCGGACAAAATCGAGGTCAGCAGCGCCAGCACGCACAGCCCGGCGAAAATCATCACCACGGTGCGGGTCAGGCCATCGGCGGAGTGCAGGGCATTGTTGATGGTCGCCAGCAACACGGTGACGCTCAGGCCACCGATCATGCCGAGCATGATGGACACAGAGACGATCAGGCGGAAGGGCTTGAGCAGGGCGAACAATTCGTTGATCGCCCCACGCGTTGGCTTGGTCATGGAGGATTCCTGCTTCGATGCGGAGGGAGTGCCGGTACTTAAGGAAAACGAATGGTCGGGGACTTTATTTAAACGGCTGCAGAGGGTAATTGCCGGTTAGTCACCAGGCCTGTGGTGAGCGAAATCCCTGTGGGAGCGGGCTTGCCCGCGAAAGCGGTGCGTCAGGCGACTTAAATGTTGACTGTACCGCCGTCATCGCGGGCAAGCCCGCTCCCACAGGTTTCACGGCTGAACTGACCAGCATCAGGGCAAGCCCCCTCGCCACAAAGGATTCAGAGCTCACGCACTACGCGAAACCCCAGCCAGTCGCCGCTGCTGGTGGGCAGGCTGCTGTTGCGATTGCCGGAGCGGGAAAACACTGGCGCCTCCCCCCAGTCGTTGCCGCGCATCACCTGGCGTTTGCAGTTCTGTTCCAGCCATGGGCTGCCGTCGGTGGGTACGCCGACGTAGTCTTCGCGGTAGCAATCGGCGACCCACTCGTACACGTTGCCGTGCATGTCGAACACGCCAAAGGCGTTGGCCGGGAACGTGCCGGCCGGGGAGGTGAAGTTGTAGCCGTCGGCGGCGCCGTAGGTGTTGGCGTTTTTCGAGATCTGGTAGTCGGCGCCTTCATCGAACGCAAACGGGAAAGACCCGGTGCTGCCGGCGCGGGCGGCGTACTCACGGATCGACTCGCTGGGCAGGCGATAGGCATGACCGGTTTTCTTCGACAGCCAGGCAATGTAGCCCTCGGCTTCGGCCACGTTCATGCACACCGCAGGGTGGCGCGCGGTCTGTTTGAAGCTGGGTTTGCCGGCCGTGCAGCGACGGCCTGGCCGATCGTCGAAGTCGGCGGGGGTGTTGCCGGTGACGCGCACGTACGCGTCCCATTCGCCGGCCAGTACCTGGAAGCGGCTGATGGCGAAAGGGCGGGTGAAGGTCACTTCATGCAGCGGGCCTTCATCGGGCTGGTGGCCGACTTCATCCGCTGGCGTGCCCATGCTGTAGCGGCCGGCGGGCAGTACGACCATTTCCGGACAGTCTTTGCAGTCCTTGAACACCTTGCCGGGGGCTGGCGGGGTTGCGGCCTGGGCTGTGCCGGGCAGCAGACCGGCGAGCAAAGCGGTCAGCGCCAGGGCGGAGAACGTGTGGGGCGTTTTCATAAGTCATCTCGGTTAAAGGAAAACGGTGCCTCGCAGCGCAATGCTGTTCACTTGTGGCGAGCGAGCTTGCTCGCGCTGGGCTGCGTAGCGGCCCCTAAAATGTGAGTGCTGCGCACTCAAGCGCGAGCAAGCTCGCTCGCCACAGGTTCATGCGCGAAGCTTTTTGCCAAGCACATCGATGAAGCGGTCTACCTCGGCGTCGGTATTGAGCAGGCCGGGCGCGGTGCGGATCACCGGGCCGACGTCGCGACTGACCGCATCGCAGACAATCCGGTTTCGCATCAGGTGGGCGGCCACCGCATCGCTGTCCTGACTTTTGATCCGGAAGAAGCTGAACCCCGCCGAAAACCTTGGATCGACCGGCGTGACCAGCTCGACGCCCGGCTGTTCCAGCAACCGCTGTTTGAGGTAGCTGTTGAGCTGATGGATGCGCGCCTGGACGTCGGCCTTGCCCAGCTCCAGGTGCAATTTGAATGCTTCGTCCACGGCCCAGCGATGTTCGAAAGCGTGATAGCCGCCCGGGGACATGGTGGTGGAAAAGGTCGTGGCTTCGGAGAAGGTCGGCACGCTGGGGCTGACGTATTTCAGCTCTTCGCTGCGGCTGCAAACGATGCCGGTGCCGCGGGGGCCGAACATCCATTTGTGGGTGCCGGCAATAAAGAAGTCGCAGTTCATCGCCGGGAAGCTCAGGTCTTCGACGCCGAAGCCGTGCACGCCGTCGACCACGTAAACGATCCGGTCCTTGTCGTCGCGCTGGCGATTGTGTTCATCGACGAGACCGGCAATGTCACTGATCGGCAGCTTCACGCCACTGCCCGAGTGCACCCAGGTCATGCCCAGCACGCGGGTCTCGGGACGGATGTTGCGGTTGATGGTATCCAGCACCTGGTCGGCCGAGATCGACTGTGGCTGCTCGAACAACTGAATCTTGCGCACCCGGGTGCCATCGCGCTGGTTGCGAAAATGCAGGATGTTGTTCGTGGAGTAGTGCTCGTGAACCGTGGTGAGGATTTCCTGATCGGGGCGCACCTGCACGCTGCCATAAATCATCGCCAGGCCTTCGGTGGTGCTGCCGGTGAGGGCGATCTGGGTCGGTTTGGCCTGCAAATATCGACCGGCCCAGAGCCGCACGTTTTCTTCGCGCTGCTCGGTCACGCCCAGGTCCCAGTCCATGGCAAGGCCGGGATTCAGATCGAGAGCGGCGCGGTGACGGTCGATGGCCTCACGCACCGGTTTGGGGTGAGAGGTCACCAGAAAATTGGCGAAGTGAATGCAGTTCGGGTCCTGGTCGAACAACTGACGCAGCTGTGCCCATTTGTCCCGGGGCAGGGCTTGCAGCGGCGCGGCGGCGACCGGTGAGCCGAGACTGGCACCCAACGGCAGGCCGGCGGCGAGGATCCCGGCCTGTTTCAGAAAGGTCCGACGGTCACTCATGGCTTGACCGTTTCCTGGCGAGAAATCAGCGTAGGCTTCGCGGCTTTTTGCACTTGTTCCCAGACCCGCAGGAAGTTTCCGCCCCAGAGCTTGGCGATATCGGCTTCGGAATAACCGCGCTGGATCAGTTCGGCGGTGACGTTGCGGATCTCGCCGACATTTTCCCAGCCTTTGATGCCGCCGCCGTCGTTGAAGTCCGAAGCGATGCCGACGTGGTCGATGCCGACCTTGCGCACGGTGTAATCGATGGCGTCGCCGAGGTCCTTGAGCGTGGCCTTGGGTTCTTCTTCGAGAATGGCGTACAGGCCGCTGGCGTATTGACCGAGCTTCTGTTCCGACCAGGCAGTGATGATCGGGTCGCCCGGCATCAGCGCCATCGCCAGGTTGGGCAATGGCGGCAGATCGAAGCGCGCGCGCAGGGCGTTGAGTTTGTTCTGGGTGCCTTGGGTCAGCGGTTTGAGGTATTGCGAGAAACCGACCACCTGCACCACGCCGCCGCTGTTTTTGATCAGTTGCAGCTCTTTGTCGCTGAGGTTGCGCGGGATGTCCACCGAGGCCCGTGGCGCCGAGTGCGAGGCCACCATCGGTGTGCGGCTCAGGTGCGCCACTTGCTCCAGGCCCTTGGTCGACATCTGCGACACATCAATGATCACGCCCAGATCGTTGAGCCGCTGCACCGCTTGTTTGCCGATATCCGACAGCCCATCGAGGGCATCGGGGGAGTCGTTGAAAAACGGCAGCGGTCGTGACGAATCGGCCCAACTGTTGTTGCCGATGTAGCTGAAGCCGAACATGCGCATGCCGCGCGCGGCCCACAGGTCCAGTTTGCTCAGGTCATTGCTCAGCGGGTAGGCGTTGAGCATGCTGATGAAAATCGCAAACTTGCCTTCGCCGTGCAGGCGTCGGAAGTCGTCGGGGGTGTAGGCGATGCCGACCTGATTGGGAAAGTCGCGAACCAGCCCGGAGATGATTTTGTAGCGCACTTCCTGTTGGTTACGCGCTTCTTCGACGAAACCGTCGGTGGGCCTGTGGGGCGCATTCGGGCCGTTCCACATTTCCGGCCAGCCGAACACCGTCAGGGCCGCGCCGGACAGTCGACCGCGATTGGCCTTGATCAGGTCGAACTGCCCGGAACCGTCCTTGTCGGCCTCATTGCCATGGGCGCCGAAGTTCAGGGGGACGGTGATGTGGCTGTCGAAGGAAAGGATCCGCTCCTGCAGTTCGGTGGCCTGTTTCATGACCTTGACCGGGTAGCCGGGGTTGTCCTTGAACCCATGATCCCAGACCAGCCAGCCTGCGCCGGCGCTGATGGCCAGGGCCAGTGGCAGGCCGAGGTACAGAGCTTTTTTCGAACGTGTTTTTGTCATCGCCATCTCAGTCAGGTTCGCCGCCCCGGTGCAGGCGCAGGGGCCTTTGCTATCTGGGAAGAACGAGTGAACGGCGCAGGAATTTAGATGGCCGCGAAAAGATCGCGGCCTTCGGCAGCTCCGAGGGGGCCGCATAAATTTTTGGGGGCAACAAACGTTCTAGCTTGGATAAAGCCTGCTTCATGGCTGACACAGGTAGGGCAATGACGATTTCTCGACGCTGGTTCATGGCGGGCCTGGCGCTCACGAGCGCTGCGGTGCCTGCCGCTTTTTATGCACATCGTGAGCTGACCCGGGAAAAGGAACCGATCACGCCGGGGGAGGCCACGGTCGACCTGGCGAGCACCGCCGGGCAGCAACTGGCCGACAGCTTGCGCGGAATCTGGGACATTCGTTTTGTCGGCAGCGATGCCGGGCTCGATGGCTTGCCGCAGGACGGGCTGGAGCTGTTTCTCGACATCGCTCATCGCGGGCGCGGGTTGCGCGGTTGCCTGGACACCGGCACTCACCTGCGCGGGGAAGGCCAGCCGTGCTATCAGGTCATCGGCGATCTGGCACCGGCCACTGGCGCTGAACTGTACTGGCGACTGATGCGCACTGATGCCCCGCTGGTGGCGCCGGTGTATGAGTTCAAGGCAAAGCTCGATGAAGTATGGGCGGCTTTCGGCAACGCCGGCAGTGGCACATTCAGCGGTCAGGTGCTGAGCCTGAATCGCCCGTTGGGTTTGCCCGAACTCGACAATCGCTTTATCGCCATCAAGCGCCGGTTTCCCGAAGCGCGGGAGCGAGTCGCCCTCAACCCGACGTTTCTGGCGTGGCTGGTGTCTCCCGAGCATCGATTGTTTCATCAGCTCTGGCACGCGTCCCGGGACAAATGGCACAAGCTCTCGGAGAAAAAACGCGAGGCGTTGCGCGGTATCGGCTGGCAACCCGGCCCACGGGACCAGGAGCGTGATGCCCGTGGCCCGCGCAAGGACCGCAACGGTTCGGGCATCGATTTCTTCTTCATGCACCGGCACATGCTCGGCATCGCCCGGTCCATGCAGGATTTGCCTTCATGGCCGGCGTTCCCCTTGCCGCAACCGGAGCTTGAGCGTGATCGCCAAGGCTTCGCGCGCTATTTCGACAATCACGATGGCAATGCCTTGCCACCGACCTGGTTGACCGAAGGCGACGACGAATACACCAAGTGGGTCAGCGACATCAAAGCCGCCGAGACCTATCACAGCAACTTCCAGGTCTGGGAGTCGCAATACCGGGATCCGCGTTATCTGTCGAAACTGACCCTCGGCCAGTTCGGTTCGGAGGTCGAACTGGGCCTGCACGATTGGCTGCACATGCGCTGGGCGTCGGTGGCCAGGGATCCGTCCAACGAGATACCGGTGCCGATGGCCCGGGATCAGGCCGACTTCGCGGCGCGTTGGTATGCCCCGGAAAACGACTTTCTCGGCGATCCGTTTTCGTCCCACGTCAACCCGGTGTTCTGGCGTTTCCACGGCTGGATCGACGATCGCATCGAAGACTGGTTCCGCGCCCATGAGCGTTTTCATCCTGGCGAACTGAGCCGCCTGGAGGTCAACGGTGTGCCGTGGTTTGCGCCGGGGCGTTGGGTGGAAGTGGGCGATCCATGGCTCGGGCCGGACACCCACGGTTGCAGCACGACCCCGGGCCTGCAAACGGGTCGCTCGGTGGAAATGGACCCCGAAACCATGAAGCTGGCGTTGCGCATCACCTTTGGCGATGAAGACAAGATGAGCGAGCTGTTTCGCAAAGTGCCGCGACGGCCGTGGTATGCGCGGCATTTGAAGGTCAAGGGATGGCCGGTTTAATCAGGTAGACCGCGTTATCGTTCTTCGCGAGCAAGCCCGCTCCCACATTGGATAGTCGTCGTACACAAAACTAATGTGGGAGCGGGCTTGCTCGCGAAGGCGGCCTCAAAACGACACCGTTCTACAAGACTTGCCACCCCCCGCCCAACGCCTTGTACAGCGCAATGCTGGCCTGCAACCGCGACAATCTCAGCTGCACATTCATATCCTGGGCGGCATACAGCGTGCGCTGGGTTTGCAGCACTGTGAGCAAGTCTTCGGCGCCGGCCCGGTAGCGGCTTTGGGCGATGTCGAAAGCAGTCTGCGCCTGGCTCAGTTCCTCTGCTTGCCACTGACGTTGTTCGTCCAGCCCGCGAATGCCGTTGAGGGCTTTTTCTACATCGGCAAAGCCGTTGATGATTGCCCCGCGATAGGTTTCCAGCAGTTCCTGTTGGCGCGCCGTGGCTTTGTCGCGAGTGGCGCTGAGGCGACCATTGTTGAAGATCGGCGCCACCAGCCCCGAGGACAGGTTGTAAAAAGTCGTGCGCAACAGATCCGAGGCCAGATCGGCACCAGTGCCCAGGCTGGCGGTGAGTGTCAGGGTGGGCAGCATCGCCGCGCGGGCGACGGTCACGTCGGCCTGGGCGGCGGCGAGTTTTGCCTCGGCGCTAGCGATGTCGGGGCGGCGACTCAACAGCTCACTGGGCACGCCGCTGGCGATGTCTGGCCAACGCAATTGATCGAACGGCTGCTCGGTCAGCGTCAGTGCCTGCACCGGTTGGCCGAGCAGGGCGGCGAGGGTGATCCGGGCTTCCCGGGCCTGCTGCTGCACCAGCGGCAGTTTGCGTTGCTGTTCGGCCACCAGGCTTTTTTGCTGAGCCAGTTCCAGTGCGGTGGCGCTTCCGGCGTGGTAGCGGGTCTGCACCCATCGCAAAACGCTTTGGGCGTTGGCCAGGTTCAGCTCGGCGATCCGCTGCTGTTCACGCAACGACAGGGCTTGGGTGTAGCTGTTGGCCACGCCGCTTTGCAAGGTCAGCTCCACGGTGGCCCGGTCGAACTCACTGGCCTGCAAGCCAAGCAGGGCACTGTCCCGGGCGGCCCGTTTGCCGCCCCAGAAGTCGATTTCATAGCTGGCGCTCAGTGCGGCATCGTAATAATCCAGCGAGCGATTAGTGGGGGTGACGTCCAGTTGGCTGTAGCCCTTGCCATGCAGCAAGCGTTGGCGATTGGCGTTGAGGCCGGCCTTGAGTTCGGGCAGCAGCGGGGCGCCGGCAATGGTGGCGCTGGCCTGGGCCTGCTGCACCCGGGCGACGGCGGCAGCCAGATCGTGGCTGCCCACCCGTGCCTGTTCGATCAGTTGATTGAGTTGCGGGCTGCCGAACTGCGTCCACCATTGCCGGTTGCTGTGTGCGGCGGCTGAAGTGTTCGGTGATTGCCAGGCAGCGGGTGGTTGCAGGCCGCTGTCGGGGCGCGGCGCAGGGTTGCTGCAGGCGGCCAGCAACAGGCTGGCGGCCAGAAGGGTCAGGGGCACTTTCATAGGTCGATCATTCACTGGTAAGGGCCGTGACCGGATCGAGCCGGGCAGCCTTGCGGGCAGGCATGAAGCCGAAGATGACACCGGTGACCAGGGCGCAACCGAAGGCGCCGAGCACGGCGAACAACTGGAACGCGACCGCGACGTTGCTCAGCAGCAACACGCCACCAACCAGCAATGCCAGGCCGACCCCGGCGAGACCGCCGACCACCGAGAGCATCACCGCCTCGGTGAGAAACTGGCGCAGGATGTCGCGCTGGCGGGCGCCGGTGGCCATGCGAATACCGATTTCCCGAGTGCGTTCGCGCACGGTCATCAGCATGATGTTCATGACACCGATGCCGCCGACCAGCAACGAAATCGCTGCAATCGAACCGAGCATCAATGACAGCATGCCCTGGGTGCGGGCCTCGGCCTGGATCATCGCGGCGTTGTTGGTCAGTTCGAAATCGCGCTTGCCCTTGTGCTCGCGCAGCATCGTTTGTTCGATGGCCTGCTCAGCCTCCTTGACCTTGCGCGCATCCTTGGCGGCGATCACCACATACTCGGGATTGCGGCTGCCAAACAGACGCACGCTGGCGGCCGAGTAGGGCACGGCGATACGGTTGTCGCTGTCGGAATCGCCGGAGCTGGAACCTTTTTCCGCCAGCACGCCGAGCACCTGGAACGGTACGTTTTCAATCAGGATGTACTGGCCGATCGGATCGGTCAGGTCTTTGAACAGCTTCTCCCTGACCTTGTGCCCGATCACCGCAACCGCGGCGGCGCTGTCTTCGTCGGCCTGGGTGAAATAGCTGCCCTGAACCACCGGCCAATTGAAGATGCTCGGGAAGTTGGTGTCGTTGCCACCCACATAACTGGTGTGATCGGCGTTGCCGAAACGCACGCCCGCCGTCGAGCCGTTGACCGGCATGATCCGCTGCACCTGGGGCAGGTTGGCGAGCGCGGCGACGTCGTCGAGGGTAATGATCCCGGGCGGCGTACGCGGATTGGGCGCGGCGCCGCTGAGGTAAATGATGTTGGAACCGAAGGCGCCCATCTGCGCCATCACCTGTCGCTTGCTGCCTTCGCCCACCGCCAGCATCACCACCACCGACGCCACGCCAATCACAATCCCCAGCAGCGTCAGGGCGGTGCGGAAGCGGTTGATCCACATCACCCGCCAGGCCGCCTGAACCGCGTCCAGCAATTCGCCTTTCCAGGCGCCATTGGCTTCGCTGCCGGCACTCAGGCGCTGGCGCAGGTCCACGGCTTGCAGCGCGCCGGGACGGGCCGTGCGCGGTTCGGCCGAGGGGCTGGTGGCGGTGTCGCTGATGATCAGACCGTCGCGGATTTCGATGACCCGGTTGGCGCGTTTGGCCACTTCGCGGTCGTGGGTGATCAGGATCACCACGTGCCCCTGGCTGGCCAGTTCGTCGAGCAGGCTCATGACTTCGGCGCCGCTATGGCTGTCGAGGGCGCCGGTGGGTTCGTCGGCGAGGATGATGTGTCCGCCGTTCATCAAGGCTCGGGCGATTGACACCCGTTGCTGCTGACCACCGGAGAGCTGGTGTGGACGGTTGCCGGTGCGCGAGCCCAGGCCGAGGCGTTCGAGCAGGGCCGCCGCGCGGGCATGGCGTTCGTGCGCCGGGGTGCCGGCGTAGATGGCCGGCATCTCGACGTTTTCCTGGGCCGATCCGGACGGGATCAGGTGGTAACCCTGAAACACGAAGCCGAAGGCCTCGCGCCGTAGCCACGCCAGTTCGTCACTGCCCAGGCCAGCGACGTTTTCCCCGGCGAACAGGTAGTCGCCACTGGTGGGGCGGTCGAGGCAACCGAGGATGTTCATCAGGGTCGATTTGCCGGAACCGGAAGCACCGACAATGGCGACGAATTCGCCGGCATGGATCGACAGGTCGATGCCGCGCAGCACTTCTACCAGGGGGCTGTCGCCACCGCCGTAGGCTTTGCGGATCTGTCGCAGGTCAATCAGGGGCGTTTGCATTCAGCCTCCGCTGCCGGTAAGCGGAGCGCTCAGCACGTGATCGCCTTCCGCCAGCCCGTCGAGAATCTGCGTGCGTAACCGGTCGCTGATTCCGGTGCGAACCTCGCGGCGCTGAACCTCGCCGTTGGCCGCCACCACTTGCGCCACTTGGCGATCTGCCGCGGTGCCGTTTTGCAGGGCCGCGGTGGGCACCGTCAGCACGTTCTGCGCCTGCCGGGCGACGAAAAATACCTGGGCGGTCATGTCGGTCATCAAGGCGTTGTCGGCATTGTCGACATCCAGCAGCACGGTGTAGAGCACTACTCGTTCGCTGCCGCTGCGACCGCTGGTGGGGCTGCCCTGCGTCTGTTCGAGCGGGCGCGGCGGCACCGGCAGAATCTGCCGCACGGTGCTGCTCCAGCGCCGGCTGCCACCGCTGAGGGTGGTGAACCAGGCGGTCATGCCGGGTTTGACCTGGCCGATATCGGCCTCCGAAACCTCGGCCCACACGGTCATCGGTGACAACCGGGCAATGCGCAATATCAGTGGCGTCTGTTGTTGGGCGTTGAGCGTCTGGCCTTCCCGGGCGCCGACCGCGACCACCGTGCCGGACATCGGCGCGTAGATCCGTGTGTAACCGAGCTCCGCTTCATCGCTGCGCAAACTGGCCTGGGCTTGACGAATCTGCGCCTGGAACCGGTCGATGCGCGCCTGGGTCGCCCGCACTTCGGCGCGGGCGGTCTGCACGTCTTCTTCGCGGGTGGCGCCGCCAGCCTTGAGGTGCTGCTGGCGCTGATATTTTTCCCGCGCCAGGTCGTGCTGGGCGCGCTGCTCTTGCAACTGGGCCTTGAGGTTGTCGATGGAAAAGCGCCCGGCGTCGAGTTTGGCTTTCTGGGTCGAGGGATCGATCTCTACCAGCAGTTGGCCTTCCTTGACCTGATCGCCGGCCTCGACATGAATCTTCTGGATCTGCCCGGACGCCTGGGCGCCGACGTCGACGTAACGTCGCGGTTGCAGGGTGCCGAGGGCAGTCACGCTGTTTTCGATATCGGCGCGGGTTACGAGGGTGGTGGCGAGTTTTTCACGCCCCGGCGGGATCACTTGCCAGGCGGCGAAGGCTACGGCGGGGATCAGGCACAGGGCGACAAACAGGGCGCGTCGGGTAGGGCGGGGACGTTTCATGCGGGGTTCCAGCCGGTGAAAATCGGCCCGTCGCTCGGCGATCACGGCAGTGACCCGCACCGCTGAACGCTGTCGGTGGGCCGACAGACACGGGAAGCTGTCCTGTAAACGAGCACCTTGGAGAGGAATTTAAGTCGCGTTGCAGATCGACAAATGAGGTTATTTCTCAGGTAATTGGATCCAGCGCTTTAAATCTATATGAGAATTACTATAAATTACGCCCCTTGCGCGCTGCCATCATCGTGCCGCCATCTCTTTTATGGCGCAGATCTGGCTCAAGGACTGGGAGTCATGTTGGAAAACTACTATCGCGAGCTGGTGTGTTTCCTGAACGCCAAGCTAGGCAACCGTCAGGTGGCCGAAGATGTGGTGCATGACGCTTATCTGCGGGTACTGGAGCGTTCCAGTGACACGCCGATCGAACAACCCCGCGCGTTTCTTTATCGCACCGCGCTCAATCTGGTGATCGACGACCACCGACGCAATGCCTTGCGGCAGGTCGAATCCCTGGACGTGCTCGACAGCGAAGAGCGCTATTTCACGCCATCCCCCCACAACAGTATCGATCACGGTCAACGCCTGGACATGCTTCAGCGCGCACTGGCGGAGTTGCCACGGCTGTGTCGCGAGAGTTTTCTTTTGCGCAAGATCGATGGCTTGTCGCACCCGCAAATCGCCGAGCACCTGGGTATTTCCCGGGCGCTGGTGGAAAAGCACATCGTCAATGCCATGAAGCATTGCCGGGTGCGCATGCGCCAGTGGGATGCACACTGATCGCCACGGTTTAATCAGGCCTCGTTAAATTTTTTTTCATCGTCCTCGTTCCTATTCAACAGACGACCTGCTGCCGCACAAGGCCGGTCAGGTCACCCAGGCTTTATCCCCGCTGGTCCGGGGTTCATCCAGAGGACACTGGAAATGACACAGGCAATTGCATCGCCCATCGTTCACGACCTGATCGGCGTCGGTTTCGGCCCTTCGAACCTGGCCCTGGCCATCGCCCTGCAAGAACGCGGGCCGAGCCAGGGCGAACTGGATGTGCTGTTTCTCGACAAGCAGGCGGACTACCGCTGGCACGGCAATACCCTGGTCACCCAAAGCGAACTGCAGATTTCCTTTCTCAAGGATCTGGTGACGCTGCGCAACCCGACCAGCCCGTATTCCTTCGTCAATTACCTCAAGCACCACGGTCGTCTGGTGGACTTCATCAACCTCGGCACCTTCTATCCATGCCGCATGGAGTACAACGACTACCTGCGCTGGGTCGCCGGGCAATTTACCGAACAGAGTCGCTATGGCGAGGAAGTGCTGGCCATCGAACCGGTGCTGCACCACCAGCAGGTCGAAGCATTGCGGGTGATTTCGCGTGATACGCAAGGTCAGCAGCATGTGCGCACTACCCGTTCGGTAGTGGTCAGCGCTGGCGGTACGCCGCGCATTCCCGAAGCGTTCAAGGCACTCCAGGATGACGGCCGGGTGTTCCATCACTCCCAGTACCTGGAGCGTATGGCCAAGCAGCCGTGCGTGAATAACCAACCGATGAGCATCGCGATCATCGGCGGCGGGCAGAGTGCGGCGGAAGCCTTCATCGACCTGAACGACAGCTTCCCGTCAGTGCAAGTGGACATGATCCTGCGCGGCTCGGCCCTGAAACCGGCCGATGACAGCCCCTTCGTCAATGAAGTGTTTTCGCCGGAGTTCACCGACCTGGTGTTCCAGCAGGCCAGTAGCGAACGCGAGCGCCTGGTCAACGAGTACCACAACACCAACTATTCGGTGGTGGACATCGATCTGATCGAACGCATCTACGGGATCTTCTACCGGCAGAAAGTCTCGGGCATCGCGCGCCATGCGTTCCGTACCCTGACCACCGTCGAGAAAGCCACTGCCACCGAACGCGGTATCGAACTGTCAGTGCGCAACAACGCCACCGGTGAAGTCACGGTTCGCTGCTACGACGCCGTAGTGCTGGCTACCGGTTACGAGCGTCAGATGCACCGCAAACTGCTGGCGCCACTGGAGCAGTACCTGGGCGATTTCGAGGTCGATCGCAACTATAAACTGATCACCGACGAGCGTTGCAAGGCCGGCATCTACATGCAGGGCTTCTGCCAGGCCAGCCACGGCTTGAGCGACACGTTGCTGTCGATCCTGCCGATCCGCGCCGATGAAATTGCCGGCTCGCTGTACGACCATGGCAAGTCGCGTGGGCATGGCCGGTCGGTGATGGATTTGTTGTTGGCCACCGCCAGCTAAATTTTCGGCGTCTGTGAGGCCGCCATCGCGAGCAGGCTCGCGATAGGCCCTCCAAAACACCATAAATTTTGATTGCAGCGTTCATTCTCCAGAAATCAATAAACCAACTTCGACAGCTCCTGCATCGAAAGGCAATGCATTGGAACTGCCGAAGGTTGTGATCTTGTATTTGGGAAATTTCCTACAAAACAAAAGGACGAATCTGTCCTGTTGATTCATCTCCGCCCGCCACTATGCCGATCTTCAGGTCTGCGAAGTGATGAATGGAAGATGACCTCCCCCCGTGTGCTGGTACTGGAAAATCATGGTTTTGCGCGCAGCGTGATGGTCAAGCTGCTGCAGCGCCTGGGTGTGCGTGATGTGGTACAAGCCAGTGACGGCGAGCAGGCGCTGGTGCAGATGCATTTGTCCGGCGGGGTCGATATCGTCCTGTGCGACTTGGCCGACAAAGGCTTCGATTGCCTGGAGTTCCTGAGTTACGCCAGTCAGATCGGTATGGTGCACGCGGTCTTGTTGTGCAGTGAGCTACGGCCGGAACTGCAACGCACGCTGGGACAAATGGGCTCGTTGTCGGGGTTGCAGTTGCTCGGTGTCATCAAACAGCCGATTCAAATGCGCGCCTTGCACCGGATGCTTCAGCGTTACCGGGTGCGTCGCCCGATGGTTGAAGCGCAGGTGTTGCCCCGTGAGTTGCCCAGCGAAGACGAAGTCCGTCGCGGGTTGGCACTGGGAGAGTTTCGGGCCTGGTTTCAACCAAAATGCGTCATGACCACGGGCACCATCGTCGGCGCCGAGGCGTTGGTGCGCTGGGAGCATCCGGCTAAAGGGGTGTTGCTGCCCAGGGAGTTTCTCGCGGCAGTGCTGGCCTACGACCTGATCGATCAGATGTTCAAACAGCTACTGGAACAGGGCTTGAGCCTGCTTGGAATCGTGCGTCGCCAGGGCTTGAGTCTGGAGCTGTCGTTCAACCTGCACGCCTCGCAACTGGCTGACAGCGATCTGGTCGGGCACATCCGCCGGGCGCTCCAGCGTCATGCGTTCCAGGGTTCTACTTTGCAGTTCGAACTCACCGAGAACGGCCTGTTGGAAGTGTCGCCGGTTACCCAGGAAAACCTGTTGCGTCTGCGCATGCTGGGCTGCGGTCTGTCGATCGATGATTTCGGTGTCGGTTTCTCGTCGCTGAAGCTGCTGTGTCAGTTGCCGTTCAACCAGCTCAAGCTCGATGGCGAATTTGTCCAGCGCCTGCACGAACCAGGCTGTCGTGCCATGGTTGCCAGCACGCTGGCACTGGCGCGTTCGCTGGAAATGCAATTGGTGATCGAGGGCGTCAGCAGCCAGCGCATTCGTGACGCGCTGGTCGCTTTGGGCTGCGAGATCGGCCAGGGATTTCACCTGGCCCGGCCCATGACCGGACATGGTTTGCTGCAATGGCTGGCGGCGCCGGGTGATGAAAAATGATGCAACGCGCAAACCTGGCAGAAAAGCCCGAGAAAGTTCCTACACTGCACTCGCGCTGGTGTATTTTTGTGCCACGCGTCGAACGGTCAGTTCTTCCATTGTTGTCTTCGCCATGGACGATCTCGTCACTGGTCAATACCGGTGTGTCTTACAGGGGGTCATATGTTTAAAGCGTTGGTTGTAGACGATCATCCGTTCATTCGTTCGTCGGTCAAGATGCTGCTCAAACAGGAGCACTTCGAGGTGATCGCCGAGGCCGACAACGGCGCCGACGCAGTGCAGCTGGCCCGAGAACACTCGCCTGACCTGATCATTCTCGATATCGCCATGCCCAAGCTCGATGGACTCGAAGTGATCAGCCGTATCTGTGCGCTGAACCTCAAAATCAGGATTCTGGTGCTGACTTCGCAGTCGGCGCTGTTTTACTCGATGCGCTGCATGAAAGCCGGAGCCGCCGGTTTCATCTCCAAAACCAACGATCTCGACGAACTGGTCAAGGCAATCAAGGCCGTCATGGACGGCTATAACTTCTTTCCCAATCTGGCCACCAGTTCCGTGCGGCGCAGTGACGTCGAGGCCACGGATCTGGAGCTGATCCAGAAACTGTCCGACCGCGAACTGACCATTTTGCAGCAGTTGTCCAATGGGTTGAGCAACAAGGAAATCGGCGACGCCATGCTGTTGAGCAACAAGACGATCAGCACCTACAAAACCCGGCTGATCGAAAAGCTCAACGTGAAATCGGTGGTGTACCTGGCCGACTTCGCCAAGCGCAATAACCTGATCTGAATGAGCATGTCCTTTCGAAAATGGCTGCTCGCATTCTCGCTGGTCGGCACCTTGAACGCTGCGCTGGCCGCTGCCGTGTCGACGGAAACCTTACAGGTACTCGGCCGTTCGACGGTCGACGGCTACAGCGTACCCCTCGATGAGCAGGACTGGCGCTGGCTGCGCAGTAAAGGCACCTTGCGCCTGGGGGCTTCGGCCCCTGATTACGCACCGTTCAGCATCACCGGCAACGGCAATGATTACGAGGGGTTAACGGCTGACTATGCGCAATTGCTTGGCGAACTGTTGCACGTACGCGTCGAAGTGCGTCGTTACACCTCGCGAACAGATGTGCTTGAGGCGCTCAAGCTTGGCGAAGTGGATTTGCTGGGGACATCCAACGGCTTCGAAGCGGCGGATCCGGAACTGGCGATGTCCCGGGCCTACGCCGACGATGTACCCACTCTGGTCACCCGGGTGGGCGACAGTCAGAGCCTGTCACCGGATCTGGCCGACAAGCAAGTGGCGATGCTCTATCACTACATGCCGCCCGAAGCGGTCAAGGCGTTCTATCCCAAGGCTCGTGTGCAGCTCTACCCCTCGACGCTCAGCGCGATCGGCGCCGTGGCGTTTGGCAGCGCCGATGTGTACCTGGGGGATTCCATCAGCGCCAACTACCTGATCAATAAAAATTACCTGAACAACGTGCAACTGGCGGATTTCTCGCGGATGGAAGTGAAGAACTTCGCCTTCGCGATGGCGCGTGACAATCAGTCTTTATTACGCATCGTCAACGCAGCGTTGGCGGTGATTCCGGTGGGTGAGCGCATGACCATTCTGCGCCGCTGGAGTGCTGGCGGTACCAGCATGCCGGGGCAGCAGGCGCTGCATTTCAGTGTTAATGAGCAGCGCTGGATCGACCAGCATCCACGGTTGCGGGTGGCGATCGATGACAGTTTTCTACCGCTGTCGTTTTACGACCAGGACGGCGAGTTCCGTGGTATCAGCGCCGACCTGCTGGCCAAGGTGGCGTTGCGCACCGGTCTGAAGTTCGACGTGCAGCGCGCTCATTCGGTGCCGGAGCTGATCGAACAGATTCGCAGCGAGCAGGCAGATTTACTGATTACCCTGACGCCAAGCGCCGAGCGTGAAGGGACGTTGCGCTTCACTCGACCTTATCTGAGCACGCCTTTTGTTTTGGTCAGCCGTACAGGCGCTGACAATCCTGCCACCCTCGACGATATGGCGGGCAAGCGGATGGCGGTGATTCGTGGCAACCCGGTGCGCGATCTGTTGATCGAGCACTATCCGCGGGTGGCTCTGGTGGATGCCGACAATGCCCATCAAGCAATGGCGCTGGTCGCCAACGGTCAGGCTGATGCGGCGGTCAATTCATTAATCACCGCGCGCTACATGATTTCGCGTCAGTACCGCGACCGTTTGCGTATCACCAGCACCGTTGGCACCCAGTCGGCGCGGGTGGCGTTTGCGACCGCCCGGGGTTCGTTGGAGCTGTACTCGATTCTCGATAAAGCACTGCTGAGTATCCCGCCGGAAGAAATGGATGAGGTGACCAACCGCTGGCGCAGCGAAGTGGTGGTCGATGACAGCTACTGGCTGCGCAATCGCACCGCGATCATTCAGGGGTTTGCCCTGGCCGCGGTGTTGCTGCTGGTGGCGCTGGGCTGGATCGCCTATTTGCGGTTATTGATGCGCAAGCGTCGACAAGCCGAAATCGCCCTCAACGATCAACTGGAGTTCATGCGCGTATTGATCGACGGTACGCCGCACCCGATTTATGTGCGTGACCGTGAGGGACGTCTGCTGATCTGCAACGCCGGTTATTTGCAGGCGTTTGGCGTCGAACGAGACGCGGTGATCGGCAAGACCGTGGTCGAAGGTGTGCTGAATAATCTCGATGAGGCGACGGCCTATCACCACGATTACCTGCAAGTGATGAACGAAGGCCTGCCGCGGGTGCAGGATCGCAGCCTGACCATGGCCGACCACGTGCTGACCATTTACCACTGGATGCTGCCGTATCGCGGCAGTGACGGTGAAGTCAGCGGCATGATCGGTGGCTGGATTGACGTCAGCGAGCGCCAGCGCCTGCTCGAAGAACTGCGTGAAGCGAAGGAGGGCGCCGACGACGCGAACCGGGCCAAGACCACTTTCCTGGCGACCATGAGCCACGAAATCCGCACGCCGATGAATGCGGTGATCGGCATGCTCGAACTGGCTATGAAAAAGGCCGATCAAGGGATCTTGGACCGGTTTGCCATCGAAGTTGCATCCGGTGCCGCCCGCGGTTTGCTTGACCTGATCGGCGATATTCTCGACATCGCCCGGATCGAGTCCGGGCGGCTGTCGCTGACGCCGGAAAGGGCCAATCTGCGCGAGCTGGTGGAATCGGTGGCGCGGATTTTCGAAGGCCTGGCGCGGCAAAAGCAGCTGCGTCTGCTGCTGGAACTGGACGCCACGGCCAATCGCGATGTGCTGATCGATCCGTTGCGATTTAAACAGGTGGTATCGAACCTGTTGAGCAACGCGATCAAGTTCACCAGCGAAGGCCAGGTGCGTCTGGTGCTGAATACTCAGCCGAGTGCGGACGATGAGCGTCTGGACGTATGTCTGCGTATCGAAGACTCCGGCCGGGGGATCTCCGATGAAGACCAGCAGCGCCTGTTCAGTCCGTTTGCCCAAGCCAGCAATAACGACCAGTCGGCCCGTAGCGGCTCTGGTCTGGGCCTGGTCATCAGCCGCACGCTGTGTGAAATGATGGGCGGCCGCTTGAGCATGAGCAGCGTGCTGGGGCAGGGCACGCGGATCGAGGTGCAGCTGTCGTTGCCGACCCTGCAACCGTTGGCCGAACCTGCGGCCACGGAAGTTGCCTCCGCGTCTGGTCGCGCCCTGAACATTCTGGTGATTGACGATTACCCCGCCAATCGCCTGTTGTTGTCGCAGCAGTTGAGTTACCTCGGCCACCGGGTCATGGACGCCGAAGACGGTGCCCATGGCTTGCGTGCCTGGCGCAATCAGTCGTTTGACGTGGTGATCACCGATTGCAACATGCCGATTATGAACGGCTATGAGTTGGCCCGGGCCGTTCGCGAAGAAGAGACGGCCCGCGGCCTGGCGCCGGGGTTGATTCTCGGTTTCACCGCCAACGCCCAGCCCGAGGAAATCCAGCGCTGCCGGCTCGCGGGCATGGACGATTGCCTGTTCAAACCCATCAGCCTCAAGGATCTGAGCGTGCGCCTGGCCTCGGTGGCGCCGAACGGGATTGCGGTTGCAAGCGAGCGGGAGCACGAGCTTTTAAGCGACGACATCGACCTCACGAGCCTTGAGCAATTGACCCGTGGCGACAGCGCTTCGATCAAGAGCTTGCTGGGCGATCTGGCCAGCAGCAACGACGAAGACATGGCGCGGTTGATGCGCCTGTTTACCCAGCATGATTTGCCGGGGCTTGCGGATCTGGCGCATCGCGTCAAGGGCGGGGCGCGGATTATCAGGGCCGGTGTGTTGATCCAGGCGTGCGAAACATTGGAAACAGCCTGCAATGGGCTGGACTCGGCGGTCTTGACCGAAGCGGTCGATGCACTGCAACAGGCAATGGAACGGTTGGCCGAGCGGTTGGAGGGTGCTCTCGGCTGACCCGAGCAGGGTTCATTGCAGCACGTCGTGGGAAATGTCCTACAAGCTGCAGGGATTGTGCCTACAGGATGCATGACTCCGGAAGACGATGATTACTCCGTCGCCAGGCCGATGGCTTGACCCACCACGACGCATCCCGCGTCTGGCAACTCATCCAGGCTTTCGCGACAGGTTCGAAATCTTACTTTTGGAGTTGTCCCATGAATCGCAAAGCCCTTGCCATCGCCGTATTGGTTTCCGCTACTGGCGCTCAGTTCGCCAACGCCGCCGACGGCACCATCAATTTCAGCGGTGAACTGGTCAACCAGACCTGCACCATCGCTGTAGACGGCGTGGTGACCCCGGCCGTTGCGACAGTGACTCTGCCGACCATCTCCACCGGCCTGCTGACCACAGCCGGCCAGGCCGAAGGCCGCACCGGTTTCAACATCCAGCTGAGCAACTGCGTCGGTACCGCAGCCACCGCGGCGGCCTTCTTCAACTCGGGTTCGACCGTTGACCCGGTTAGCGGCAATTTGAACAACATGACAGGCACGGCCACCAACGTGCAGTTGCAACTGGTCGATGCGCAAGGCGGTGCGGTCATTCAGGCGGGTAACACCAATCAGAAGACCAGCACCACCCGCAACACCATCGACGGCACCGGCGCGGCCAACATGCCGTACGCCGTGCAGTACTTCGCCACCGGCACCACCACCCCGGGCACCGTGGTCAGCTCCGTGACTTACAACGTCGATTACCAGTAAGCCATGTCCACGACGGCGCGCTCCGGTCCAGGCGGGCAGGGGCGCGTCAGCGTGCGGCGGAGGAGGTGCGTTATGTCTTGTGTCAAAACAGTTCGCCGCGGTGTGTTGCTGATGCTCGCGACGTTGGTCTGCTCCCAGGCCATGGCCGGTGTAGTGATCACCGGGACGCGTCTGGTGTACCCGGCGAGTCAGAAAGAAATCACCGTCAAATTGAACAACAACGGCACGCGTCCGGCCCTGGTGCAATCCTGGGTCGACAGTGGCGATGTGCAGTCCAGCCCCACCAGTTCGAAAGCACCGTTTGTGCTGTCGCCGCCGGTGTCACGCATCGATCCAAGCAAAGGCCAGAGCCTGCGCCTGATGTTCACCGGCGCAAACTTGCCGGCCAATAAGGAGTCAGTGTTCTGGCTCAATGTGCTGGAGATTCCACCCAAGGCCGAAGGCCCGGCGGACATGAACGTACTGCAGATGGCTTTTCGTTCGCGGATCAAGATTTTTTACCGCCCCGACAGCCTGCCCGGCAACCCGACCGAGGCGCCGCAACAGGTGCAGTGGAAGGTGATTGCAGCTGAGCGGGGCTTCGCGCTGCAAGCGTTCAACCCGACGGCGTTTCATGTGTCCCAGGTCGAATTGACCTTGACCGTGGGCAATCAGCGCTATGAGAGTGAAAACGGCATGGTCGGTCCCGGTGAAACCAAAGTCTTTGCCGTACCGACGCTCAAGTCGATGCCCGGTGCAGTGGCTCAGGTCGAGTTCAATGCGATCAACGACTACGGTGCCTTGATGCCGACCAAACAACCACTCAAGCCCTGATTCCTTCGCGATCGTTCTAGTGCACGAGTAACTTATGACGACTTTTCCAAGCCTGGGGGCTCACCTGCGGGCACGCCCTCGCTTTGCCCTGAATCCGCTGGCGGCCTTGATCCTCAAGACGCTGGCGAGTGTCACGGGCATATTGGCAGCCCAGGCAGTCTTGGCCGAAGACGTGCAGTTCAACGATGCATTTTTGCCAGAGGACTCGCGCAGCCTTGACTTGACCCAGTATCAGCAAGGCAACCCGGTGTTGCCCGGTGAGTACCGCGCAGACGTGGCGGTCAACGGTAAACTGGTCAATCGCCAGGACATTCGCATCAATGCCGAGGCCGACGGCAGCCGCCCGACCGTGTGTTTCAGCCGCGGCTTGCTGGAGCTGATCGGCGTGGATCTGCGTCGGCTGTCGCCTGAGGCCACCTTGAGTGTGGAAAGCGGCGCGTCGTGTCTGGACATTGCGCAGTTGATCGAAGGCGCCAGTGCGAACTTTTCGCCGTCTAGCCAGCAATTGGATGTCAGCATCCCGCAGATCGCCCTGCGCCGTGATGCCCGGGGTTACGTCAGCCCCGAGCTGTGGGATCGCGGCGTTACCGCCGGGACGCTGAGCTATAACTTCAACGCTAACCACAACAAGACCGACAGCGGCAATTATGACTCGGCCTACCTGGGCCTGAATGCCGGGTTGAACCTCGGTGACTGGCGTCTGCGTCATAACGGCTCGACGAGCTGGGACAAGCAGACCGGTCAGGCTTATCAAGTGTTGAACACCTACGCCCAGCGCGATATCACCTCGCTCAAGAGCCAGTTGACCGTGGGTGAGGCCAACACCAGTGGCGAAATTTTCGACACTCTGGCTTATCGCGGTGTGCAACTGGGCACCGACGATCGCATGCTGCCCGAGTCCCAGCGCGGATATGCGCCGGTAATCCGGGGCATTGCCCGCACCAGCGCGCGAGTGGCGGTGCGTCAGGCCGGCAACCTCCTTTTTGAAACCACGGTGGCGCCGGGCGCCTTCGTGATCGATGACCTGTACTCCACCGGTTACGGCGGCGACCTGGAAGTCACTGTCTACGAAGCCGATGGCAGTGAGCAGACATTCATTGTGCCGTTCGCTTCTACCGCGCAGTTGCTGCGCCCCGGCACGTCGCGCTTCAACGTCACCGCCGGTGAAACCCGCAACAACTACATCGACAGTCAGGCAAAACTGTTGCAGGGCACCTATCAACGCGGCTTGAACAATGTCTTCACCGGTTATGGCGGTACTCAGCTCAGTAACGACTATCACTCGGCGCTCGGCGGCCTGGCCTTCAGCACGCCGATCGGTGCCATGGCGGTCGACCTGACCCACGCCCAGACCGATCTGAAAAGCGGCACTGCCAGCGGCCAGAGTGCGCGCTTGAGCTACAGCAAAAACATCCTCAGCACCGGCAGTAACTTTGCCGTGGCTGCCACGCGGTTCTCCACGGAAAACTACCTGGATTTCAGCAACGCCGTGCAACTGCTCGATGCCGAGCGAAATGGCCTGGACACCAGCCTGTACGGTCGCCCGCGCAGTCGTTTGTCGTTGACCGCCAACCAGAGCCTGGGTGAGTGGGGCCAAGTGGCGTTCAGCGGTTATACCCAGAATTACTGGAACCTGCCGGGCAGCGATCTGCAGTACCAGTTCAGCTACAACAAGCAGGTGCGTTCGGTCAGCTATGGCGTCAGCGCCAACCGCAGCCGCATCGGTCTTGGCGATATGGACAACAGCTTGCTGTTTACTGTGAGCATGCCCCTGGAATTCGGCTCCACGGTCAACCGTCCGCAACTGTCGGCGCGTGTCATGCGTGACACCCACGGCAACTTCAGCGAGCAGGCGACCCTCAGTGGGACCGCCGGTGAAGATCGTCAGTACAACTATGGCGTCACCGGTGGCCACGATGGCGCGACGCGTACCAATAGCACCTCGGTCAACGGTCAGTACATCGGCCCGAAAGCCATCGTCGGCGCAACAGTCAGCCGTGGCGAGGGTTACGACAGCCTGTCGTTCAATGCCAGCGGCAGCGTGGTGGCTCACCCGAACGGCGTGACCCTGACCCCGTATCGTGGCGAAACCATGGCAGTGATCACGGCCGAAGGCGCCGAGGGCGCGAAAGTGGTCGGCTTCCCGGGGTTGAAACTCGACGGTCGCGGCAACGCGGTGGTGCCGTACCTGCGGCCTTATGAATTGAACGAAGTGGCGATCGATCCATTGGGCACTTCCATGGACGTCGAACTGACCGAAACCAGTCAGCAGGTCGCTCCGCGGGCCGGCGCCGTGGTGGCGTTGAAATACGGCACCAGCAATGGTCAGGCGTTGTTGCTCAATGTGTCCCTGGCCGATGGCCGTCCGCTGCCATTCGGCGCCGGTGTGGTCGATGACCGCGGCGTGTCGGTGGGTGTGGTCGGTCAGGGCGGTCAGCTCTATGCCCGGGTCAAGGAAGACGCGCGTCAGCTGTTGATCAGTTGGGGCATTCAGGCCGGTCAGCAATGTGCGCTGCCGTTGCCACCTGGCCAAAACGCTGGCCAGCAACTGCGTCAAGTGGACGCGGTGTGCGCGGTCGCTCAATCAGACAATCGCGTTGCTTCTGTGAACAGCGCACAGGGGATCAAGTGATGAAGAAGATGCGAATGTTCAAGTCGAGTGGGGCGGTACTGGGGTTGTCGTTGGTAGCGGGGATGGCGATGGCTGATTGTCAGTTCACGCAAGGCGCTCCTGCGTTCAATACCATGCAGCTGCTGGGCGGCAGTATCACTGTTGGACGAGATGTTCCGCTGGGAGCTGAAGTCTATCGGCAGACCTTTCAAGTCCCGGCCAATACCGTAATCAATTGTTCGGTGGAAAGCGTAAACATACAGCGTGTCCGCACATTGCCGGTGATTCCGTTGCCTTTATCCAGTTGGGCCGGGTCACCGTGGGGAGGGCATGTTTACCAGACCGGTGTCCCTGGTATCGGCGTTGCAGTCTGGAACGCTGGCACGGCGATGCCGTTCACTCAGAACTATGGCAACTGTGGAGGTGGGACTGCTAGCTGTAATTGGACAAATGTTCAAGGCTCCATGGCATTTGACTTGTCTTTTATCAAGATTGGTGACGTATCCCCCGGCACTATCCAGGGGGCCTCTTTGCCGACCATGGATCAAAAATGGGTCAGTACCAACACCCTTGATGTCCAGCGTGTAAACGTTTCAGGTAGCTTGAATGTAGTCTCCCGCACCTGCTCGACGCCAGATGTACAGGTGCCCATGGGCACGCACCTGCTCAGCGAGTTCTCTGGCAAAAATAGCTTTACACCCTGGAAGGATTTCTCCATCGCGCTGAACAATTGTCCTGCGTTCGATGGTTACTATCAGGGCACCGGCCCTCGCTGGTTGAACGACGGCACCAGCAACAACCTGGACTCGCGCAAGAATAACGTGCTGCAAGTGCGCCTGGACCCGACCCGAGCTGCGATCACTCCTAACCTGGGAATCATGAGCCTTAACCCCAGCGCTCCCGGCGACGATCCGGCGGCCACTGGTGTCGGTCTGCAAGTCGCCGACAACAGCGGCACGCCGTTGCAATTGGCTACATTGCGCGCCAGCGGTATCACGCCCAGGCCGCAGGAAGGCGCCAGTTACACCATCCCGTTGAAGGCACGCTACATCCAGACCGAGGACAGCATCACCGCCGGCCCGGCGAATGCCACCGCGACCTTCACCATCAATTACTACTGACCGCCGTTTTGTTTGAGCACAACCCCGTCTGAGCCCAGAGATCCATAACGACCGGGCTCACTCACTCCACTGTTAGGAACGTTAGATGACTATTGAACGTGTGTTTTGCCGTGCGCGTGTTTCGGCTTGCCTGTTGATCATGACCGGGGCCTTGAGTGCCTGCGCCAGTGCGCCTATTCCCGAGCAGCAGATTTCGTTGTCCAGGGATGCGCTGAATCGCGCGGTGGCTGCCGAGGCAACGCAATATGCGCCGCTGGAAATGAAGTCCGCCCAAGATAAAACCCTGCTGATGGAACGAGCCCTCGGTGAGAAAAACTATGCGCAGGCCACGACCTTGGCCGAGCAAATCGAAGCCGACGCCAACCTCGCCGAACGCAAGGCTCGGGCCTTGAAATGGCAACGGCAATTGACCGACGCCCGTAATGGCATCCAGGTGCTCAAGCAGGAAATGCTGCAAGACCCGGCCACCAGTTTCAATCCACCGTCCAGTGCTCAATAAGGAGCCGACCATGCGAACTTCTCTGCTGTTGCCTGCTGTTTCCGTCATGGGCCTGATGCTTGCCGGTTGCGCCACGCCACCAGAAAATCCACAGCTGCTGCAGGCCCGCGACCACTTCAGCACCCTGCAAAGCAAACCCGAGTCGAGCACGCTTGCGGCCATCGAAACCAAGGACGCATTTACCGCACTGAACAAGGCAGACCAGGCCTCACTCGTCGATCGCAAGGCGCCGCAGGTCGAGCAATTGGCGTACCTGGCCAGCCAGAAAATCGCCGTGGCTGAGCAAACCATCGCCGGGCGCAAAGCCGAAGCCGATCTGAAAAACATCGACGCTGAGCGCACTCGGGTGCAACTCGACGTGCGCACTCAGCAACTCAAGGCCTTGCAAGCGTTGAAGGCAAAGAAGACCGAGCGAGGCGAGGTGGTCACCTTCGGTGACGTGTTGTTCGACACCGGCAAGGCCGACCTGAAGTACGGCAGCCAGCGCAACTTTCAGCAACTGGCGCAGTACCTGTCCGATAACCCGGAGCGCAAGGTGCGCATCGAAGGCTTCACCGATGACGTGGGCAGCGATGCGTTCAACCAGCGCCTGTCCGAGCGTCGTGCCGATGCGGTGGCATCTGCCCTCAAGCAAATGGGCATCGGTGGCGACCGTTTGCTCACCACGGGTTACGGCAAGCAATACCCGATTGCCGACAACAGCGATGCCCGCTCGCGGCAACTGAACCGTCGGGTGGAGGTGATCATCTCCTACGGCGCGTCTGTGGTCGGTACACGTAACTGAGTCGAGGGGGCGGGCCTGCAATGGGCTCGCCCTCAGCATCACTGCCGGCGTGAAGTCTTCGCTTCGGAAAATTCCTACAAACCTTCGGACGTTTCCTAAATTGCTTTTTTGCTCCTTCCGGGAGAATCGTCCTATTCCCTCAATCGACGAGTCGACCTCAATGTCTTGCCTGCCGCTCCGTGTCCTGGTTCTTGAAGATCATGCTTTTCAGCGCTCAGTGGCGGTGAATATGCTCCGGGCGTTAGGGTGCCGTGAGGTCTTCGAGGCCAGTGACGGTGCTCAGGCGTTGGCCGTTCTGCAAGCACAAGGTCCGGTGGATATCGCCCTTTGTGATTTACAGATGGAAGGCATGGACGGCCTGGAGTTTTTGCAGCGGGTCGGCGCGTCGGGGCAGGTGAAGTCAATCATCATCAGCAGTTCGCTCTCGGCGGATCTGCGTCGGGCGGTGCATCAGATTGTCTCTCTGCTCGGCCTGGTATTGCTGGGTGATGTCGGCAAGCCGTTGCATGCAGAAGTACTGGCGCATCTACTGAAAAAATACCTGTACAACCCACCCGCTGAATACCTGTCGGGGAATGCCGTGGAGCTGGCCACCGAACAAGACGTGCGGCGGGCATTGGCCGAGCAGCAATTGCAGCCCTGGTACCAACCCAAGTTCAATCTGCTGACCGGCGAAGTCTGCGGCGTCGAGGTGCTCTGTCGCTGGCAGCACCCGTTGCAGGGCATTATTTCGCCCGCGGTGTTCATGCCGATCCTGGAGCGTTGCGGGTTGATGGATGAGTTGCTGTTCACCCAACTGGATCAAGCATTGAGGCTGCAGCGACACCTCAGGCATCGTGGTTTCACGCTGAACATGGCGTTTAACCTGCAAGCGCTGCAATTGGCCAACAGCGAGCTGACTTCAACCATCAAAGGCATTCTGGCGGCGCATTCGGCGTCCGGCTTCAGCCTGACCTTCGAGCTGACCGAAAGTGGCCTGCTGGAAGCACCGGCCATCAGCCTGGAAAGCCTGGTGCGGCTGCGGATGATGGGTTGCCGGCTGTCGATCGACGATTTCGGTGCCGGGTTCTCATCGCTTCAGCGTCTGTGTCAGTTACCGTTCACCGAGATCAAGCTCGATGCCGAGTTCGTCCGCACCCTGGAACACGAGCCACGGTGCCGGGCAGTGATCAGCAGCACCCTGGCGCTGGGTGAAACCCTCGGCATGGCGGTGGTGATTGAAGGTATCGAAACCGATGCGCAACGCCAGCAGTTGCTGGAACTGGGGTGCACGCAAGGGCAGGGTTACTGGTATGCGCGGCCAATGAGTGGGGATGATCTGTTGAACTGGTTGCAACTGCGCGGCGAAACCCGGTCCGTTTCCTGAGAGCACATGCTGAGGGATAAGTGACACAGCTTTTAGGAAACGTCCTACAGAACGCTTCATGAGTCTTGCGTAGTCTTGCCGCCTCACTCATCCGTCATTGATTGACCTGGAGGCACGCGATGACCAACAAAACCTTGCGTATCCTGATCGCCGACGAGCAGCATTTTCACCGGATGAAAACCGAACGGCTGTTCAATCAGCTCGATTACTACCGGGTGGCGCCGGTGCAAAGCCTTGCGGAGATGCTGTCCTTGGTCGAGTACGGCTGCGAGCCCTTTGATCTGGTCGTCATCAATGCCTCACTGGCAGTTGGAGCATTGGACCTGCCTGGATTTTTCCTCGATAACAGCCAGGTTCGTCACGCCTTGATCTACGCTTCGGCGATGCCGGATTTTGCATCAATTCAACGGCTGATGACGCTCATCGATCCGCCTGCGTGTGAAGCTGCACCCTCCTTGAATCAAGAGCGATATCGGCAACGGATTGGTTGATTTCGGGGCTACCGTTCGTCGGTACTATCAGTTCTGTCAGGTACATTCTTTCTGCCTTCCATGCAAAAGTCTTAGCGCAGCCGTTGCGTCCGGTTCGTCGTTAGCCGGCGTGCATTCGTGCGCAATCGTCAGGTCTTTGCACAGGGAGTTGCCATGAAGTCAGTGCTGATTGTGGACGATCATCCGGTGGTACGCGCCGCAGTCAAAATCGTATTGGAGAAGGAGGGTTTCAAACGGATTTATGAGGCTGCCAGCGGCAGTGAGGCGTTGTCGATGCTCCGAGAGCATTCACCCACGCTGGTGGTGCTGGATCTGGTCATGCCCGAAGGCGATGGGCTGGATGTGCTGGAACGGATCAAGACTAGTGATTTGTCGTGCCAGGTGCTGGTGTTCTCGTCGCTGGATCCGCAATTCTTTCAAAATCGTTGCATGCGCGCCGGGGCCATGGCGTATGTCGCCAAGACCAACGTTCTGAGTCAATTGCAAAAGGCCGTGCATGCGGTCATGACCGGTTACACCTACTTCGCACGGCTGCCTTCGGGTTCGCAGAACCCCCTGCAACGCAGCGAAAAACAGCTAATCAACAAACTCTCCAACCGTGAGCTGACGATCTTGCAATACCTGGCCCGGGGCATGACCAACAAGGCAATCGGCGAGCTTATGCACTTGAGTCACAAGACTGTCAGCACCTATAAGACCCGTTTGATCGACAAAACCGGGGTGAACGCGGCGGTGCACTTGCGGGACTTCGCCAAGCGTAATCGTTTGATCTGAGTGAGCCAGATCATGCACATGCTTCTGTTGGCCGTGGCTCTGAGCCTTTTAACGCAATTGCCTGCGGCGATGGCCGACGAGCCACAGCGGTTGCATTTGCTGGGGCGCTCCACGGTGGAGGGTTTTCAGGTCAAGCTGGATGAAAGGGACTGGCAATGGCTACGCAATAAACGGGTCTTGCGCCTCGGGGTGACGGGGCCGGACTACCCGCCCTTCGAAGTGACGCGCCACCGCGATGAGCTGGAGGGCATCACGGCCGATTACGCCGCGCTGCTGGGGAAACTGCTGCACGTCAAGATCGACGTGCTGCGTTATGCCACTCGTGAAGCCGCCATGGACGCCCTCAAACGCCATGAGCTGGATCTGCTCGGCACATCGAACAACTTCGAGGCCGCCGACCCCGCGCTGATCAGTTCCCGAGCCTACGCCGAAGATCAGCCGATGCTGGTCACCCGCATGGACGAGCGAATGCCCGCCGACCTTGCCGGCAAACGTATCGCCATGGTCGAAGACTATCTGCCGACGCAGACCGTTGAAGATTTTTATCCCGAGGCGACCTTGCACCGCTTCGCCTCGGTACTCGACGCGATCGGGGCCGTGGCGTTCGGGCAGGCCGACGTGTTTTTGGGCGACTTCATCAGCGCCAATTACCTGATCAACAACAACTACCTCAATAACGTTCGTCTGGCGGGGCCTTCCGGTCTGGATGCCAACCCGTTCGGCTTCGCTTTGGCGGCGGACAATCCGCGTCTCAAAGGCATCATCGACAAGGCGCTGGCGGCCATCCCCATGGATCAGCGCGCGGGCATCGAGTTGCGTTGGAGTGCCGGGCGGGCCGCTATGGTGGGGCAACAGCAGGTGCGTTTGAGTGCCAGCGAACAACGCTGGCTGGAGCGGCATCCCACGGTCAGGGTCGGTGTGATCGATAACTTTGCCCCGCTGACGTTCTACGATGCCCAAGGCCGGCTCAGTGGGTTGACGGCACAGTTGCTGACGTTGATCAGCCAGCGCAGCGGTTTGACCTTTCAGATGCAACGCGGCCAATCACTGGACCGGCAAATCGAGCAACTCCAGGACGGCGAGATCGACCTGTTGCCGGTGATCACCCCCAGTACCAAGCGTGAAGAGACGTTGCTGTTTACCCGTGCCTACCTCAGTAACCCCTTCGTGCTGGTCACAGCAGCGACGGCGGGCAGCCCCGGGACGCTGGACGATCTGGCCGGCAAGCGCCTGGCGATTTATCGCGGTCATCCGTTGTTCGAATTCATGCAAGCCCAGGCGCCACAGGTGCGTCTGGTCGAGGTGCAAAGCCCGGCGGAGGGCATGGAGTGGGTGATCAAGGGCCGGGCCGATGCGGCGCTCAGTTCATTGATCGTCGCCCGTTACCTGATCGCCCGGCATTACCGTGATCGTCTGCGCATCAGCAGCACCGTGGGCGATCAACCCGCCCGTATCGCCTTGGCCACTCACCGCAGCGCGCTGGAGTTGCACTCGATTCTGAACAAGGCGTTGCTGAGCATTTCACCTCAGGAAATGGACGATCTGGTGGCCCGCTGGAGTCATGATGTGGTGCTGGATGACAGCTATTGGCTGCGCCATCGTCGGGGCATTCTTCAGGCGTTTGCCGTGGCAGGCGCCTTGCTGTTGCTCGCCCTCGGCTGGATCGCCTGGCAGCGCCGACAAATCCGTCAGCGCCAGCAGTGGTTGCAGCAATTGCAGGATGCCAAGAACGAGGCGGACGATGCCAACCGCGCCAAAACCACTTTTCTGGCGACCATGAGTCATGAGATCCGCACCCCGATGAACGCCCTGATCGGCATGCTTGAATTGGCCCTGAAACGTGCGGACGAGGGTGTCACTGACCGTCCCGCCATTGAGGTGGCGTTCAGTGCCGCCCAACAATTGCTGGCGCTGATCGGTGACATTCTGGACATCGCGCGTATCGAGTCCGGGCATTTATCCCTGGCCCCTGAACGGACCAATCTGCGGGCGCTGGTGGCATCGGTGTGTCGGGTTTTCGAAGGCCTGGCACGACAGAAAGAGCTGGCGTGGCGGATTGATCTGGACGAACGCAGCGATTGCGAGGTGTTGATCGACCCCATCCGCTTCAAGCAGGTGCTGTCCAATTTGCTGAGCAATGCCATCAAGTTCACCCGTGACGGCGAGGTGAGCCTGACGCTGCGGGTGACGCCCGTGACGGCGGAGCATCTGGCGGTCAGTGTGCGCATTGAAGACACCGGTATTGGCATCAGCGCCGTTGATCGGCAACGATTGTTCAGCCCGTTCATACAGGCTGATAACGGCCGGCAGTCAGCTCGAAGCGGTTCTGGCCTGGGGTTGGTGATCAGTCGCACCCTGTGCGAAATGATGGGCGGCCGGTTGCAACTCGACAGTGTCCTTGGACAAGGCACACAGGTCGACATCAACCTTGAGCTGATCGCATTGCAACCGTTGCCTTCCAGCGAGTTGGTGGATAGCGGGTTGCAGGCGCCGACGCAGCCACTGACGATTCTGGTGGTCGACGATCACCCGATTAATCGGCTGTTATTGTCATGGCAACTGTGTGATCTGGGGCATCACGTTATGCAGGCTGCGGATGGCGAGCGAGGACTTGAGCTGTGGCGCGAACATGAGTTCGATCTGGTGGTTACCGACTGCAATATGCCGAGGCTCAGTGGTTATGAGCTGGCGGGTGCAATCCGCGATGAAGAGCGCGCCCAAGGATTACCGTCGACGCTGATTCTGGGCTTCACCGCCAATGCGCAGCCCGAGGAAAAAGTCCGCTGCCTGGAGGCCGGTATGGACGATTGCCTGTTCAAACCCATCCTGCTGGCGGATTTGAGTGCATGGCTGGCCGCAAGGTTTGCGAGCGAAGCGCCAGCGACACTCGAAGAGCAACCCATGCCCGAGATGGACTTGAGTGGCCTGGAGCAGTACGTCGGTGCGGATCGCACGCTGCTTGATCACCTTGTACGCGAACTGGCGATGACTAACCGCAGTGATCGGACCCATCTGCTCGAGGCGCACGCCAGTGGCAATCGCCCGGGTCTGCAAGACTTGGCGCACCGCATCAAGGGTAGTGCGCGTATGGTCCGGGCGGTGCGTTTGATCGAGCATTGCGAGCAACTGGAGCGTGTCATCGATGAGGGGAACACGGTGCTGCTCGACGAAGCCGTCGATCGGTTGCAGCACGCTATGTCATCGCTGGACAAACACTTGAACCAAGGCTGAAGCTCAATCCCACTGCGGCGCGATGCCTTTGGGGCTGGTCAGCCGCTGGCCGCGATCCAGGCCCGCGATCAGCGCCATGTCGGCATCGCTCAGGGTCAGGGCGCAGGCTTGCAGATTGCCTTGCAGGTTGGTGCGTTTGGTGGAAGAGGGAATGACCGCGTACCCCAGTTGCATGGCCCACGCCAGCGTGACCTGGGCCGGTGTCGCCTGAAGGCGATCGGCGATTTGCTGGATGAGCGGATCTTTCAGCACTTCGCCGTAGGCCAGGGTCATGTAAGAGGTGATTTGAATGCCTTGGCTTTGGGCGAATTCGACAACCTTGCGGTTTTGCAGGTACGGGTGCAGCTCGACCTGGTTGGTGGCGATGTTCTCGGCACCGATGGCGGCAATGGCCTGTTGCATCAGGTCGACCGTGAAGTTTGACACGCCAATCTTCCGGGTCAGGCCCAGTTGTTTGGCTTCGAGCAGCGCGCCCATGAATTCTTCGACCGGCACCTGATCGTCCGGCGACGGCCAGTGGATCAGCGTCAGGTCCAGGTAATCGGTTTGCAGTTTATTCAGGCTCTCTTTGAGGCTCTCGATCAACCGGTCTTTGGCAAAGTTGGCGACCCAGATTTTGCTGGTGATGAACAGCTCTTCACGGGCAATGCCGCTGGCGGCGATGGCCTGACCGACCTCTGTTTCGTTTTCATAGATTTGCGCGGTATCGATGACCCGGTAGCCCAGCTCAAGACCGGTGCTCACCGAATCGATGACCACCTGGCCTTGCAGGCGAAACGTACCAAGACCGAATGCGGGAATAGACATCAATGACTCCAGGGGTTGCAGTGGGAATGAGCGGGAGTATCCCCGGCTGGATCCTTGAGAAAAACCGCTGGATCGGCAAAGCACTGTTTACCGAAAGTCATGAATGGGAAGTTTCAGCGGCATTGATGGTGTTTGGTCTGACGCCTTCGCGAGCAAGCCCGCTCCCACATTGGAGCTGCGTACACCACCGATCCAATGTGTGGAGCGGGCTTGCTCGCGAAGGGCGCGACGCGGTGTCGGAATCTAACCCCGCCTAAGCAATATCGCTATGGCTGAATTCCTCGCCCAGAAAGTCGATCAAGGTCCGCACCGACGGCAACAATCCGCGTCGTGAGGGGAAGATCGCATGCACGATCCCGCACTTGGGTGTCCAGCCCGGCACCAGTTCCACCAGTCGACCGGCGGCAATCTCCATCACGCACCACCACGTTGGGCAGGTGAGCGATGCCGATGCCGGCGAGCACCGCGTGACGCAAGGCCAGCAAGTCGTCGGTGACCATGCGCGGGGTATGACGAATCAGCGCGCTGGCACCGTCGGCGCCGAACAATTCCCACTGATATTCACGCTGCGCGCCACCCCAATGCACGCTCGGCAGACCGCTGAGATCAGCCGGCGTGGCCGGTGATGACAGGCGCTGCAGAAATGCCGGAATACCCACCAGGCTTTGGATGTTGCCCAGCACCTTCATCACCATGTCGGTGTTTTCCAGCGGTGGAAAGCGCACTCGCAGAGCGATATCGAACCCTTCGTGAATCAGGTCGACCCGGCGGTTGGTGCTTTCGATAAACAACTCCACCAACGGGTATTTGAGCATGTAGCGGGTCAGCATCGGCCCGACCCAGGAATTCAGCAGCGCCGTCGGGCAACTGATGCGCACAAGGCCTTGGGGTTCGGAGCGATTGCGTTCGATCAGTTCGGCGGCGCTTTCGGCTTCCACCCGCATGGCCAGGCAGCGCTGGTAATAAGCCTGGCCGATTTCGGTCAACGAGCAATGCCGGCTGGTGCGGTGCAGCAGGCGCACGCCGAGGCGTTCTTCGAGCTCGGCGATGCGTCGGCTGAGTTTGGATTTGGGCATGTCCAGCGCGCGCCCGGCCGGGGCGAAACCGTGGTGCTCCACCACTTGGGTGAAGTAGTACAGGGTGTTGAGGTCTTCCACCATCGTTCTCCAAATAGAACGCTAAGGCTGATTTTTGCAGTCTAGCGCACCAAAGGCGCCGGTTTTAAGCTTTGTCCATCGCGTCACCCAACAGATTCGGAGGAAAAGATGAAAAACATCATCGGTATCTACACCAGCCCACGACCTCACTGGGTCGGCGACGGTTTTCCGGTTCGCACGCTGTTTTCCTACGACAACCTGGGCAAACACATCAGCCCGTTTCTGCTGCTGGATCACGCAGGGCCCGCTGAATTCACCCCGACCACTGAACGTCGTGGCGTTGGTCAGCACCCGCACCGCGGTTTCGAAACTGTGACTATCGTCTACAAGGGCGAACTGGAACACCGCGACTCCACCGGCAGCGGCGGCAAGATCGGCCCTGGCGACGTGCAATGGATGACCGCGGCCTCGGGGATTGTTCATGAAGAGTTCCACTCCGAAGGTTTCGCCAAGAGCGGCGGCACCCTGGAAATGGTGCAGCTGTGGGTCAACCCTGCCGGCCAGGGACAAGATGGCCGAGCCCGGTTACCAGACGATTCTCGACGGTGACATCCCGAACATCCCACTGAAGAACAACACGGGCAGCCTGCGCTTGATCGCCGGTGAATTCGAAGGCCATCGCGGCCCGGCGCGGACCTTTACGCCGATCGACGTTTGGGACGTTCGCTTGAACGCCGGCAAGTTGCTGACCCTGGATCTGCACGAAGGGCGCAACACGGCACTGGTGGCTGCGCGGCACGGTTCAGGTCAATGGTGTGGAACTGGTGCGAGAAGGGCAGTTGGCGTTGTTCGAACGCAACGGTGATCAGCTCAGCCTGGAAGCCAATAACGACGCCGTGGTGCTGCTGCTCAGTGGCGAGCCGATTGACGAGCCCATTGTTGGCCACGGCCCGTTCGTGATGAACACCGAGCAAGAAATTCACCAGGCCTTTGCCGACTTCCAGTCGGGCCAGTTCGGCCGGATGCCCGTTTGAAATCATTGTTGTAGCGCTGTGGCGTACCGGGCTTGCCTGGCCACGTTTAAACGAAAAATCAGAGTTCACTTACGCCGGCCCGTTCGGCATCGATAAAAAGCGAGGATTACCCCATGACTACTTCCTACAAACGTCTCGACAAAGATAACGCCGCCGTTCTGCTGGTCGATCACCAGGCGGGTCTGCTTTCCCTGGTGCGCGACATCGATCCGGACCGTTTCAAGAACAACGTGCTGGCCCTGGCCGACCTGGCCAAGTACTTCAAGCTGCCAACGATTCTGACCACCAGTTTTGAAACCGGCCCCAATGGCCCACTGGTGCCGGAACTCAAGGCACTGTTCCCGGACGCGCCCTACATCGCTCGCCCAGGCCAGATCAATGCCTGGGACAACGAAGATTTCGTCAAGGCGATCAAGGCCACCGGCAAGAAACAACTGATCATCGCGGGTGTGGTAACCGAAGTCTGCGTGGCATTCCCGGCGCTGTCGGCCCTGGCCGAAGGCTTTGAGGTGTTCGTGGTGACCGATGCTTCCGGCACGTTCAACGAACTGACCCGTCAATCGGCGTGGGATCGCATGTCGTCCTCTGGCGCCCAACTGATGACCTGGTTCGGCCTGGCCTGTGAACTGCATCGCGACTGGCGCAACGACGTGGAAGGTCTGGCGACTTTGTTCTCCAACCACATCCCGGATTATCGCAACCTGATGACCAGCTACAACACCCTGACTAACGCCAAGTAAACACTGGCAGCACATACATAACCTGTGGGAGCGGGCTTGCCCGCGATAGCGGTCGATCAGTCAACATCACAGTGACTGATCAATTGCCATCGCGGGCAAGCCCGCTTGTGTTTTGTGTTGTTCTGAAGACATCAAATCCTCCTACACTGTGCCCATCCGTACTGTTGCTGGAGTTACTTGATGCTGTCACTGCTCACCGATCACCCGTTGCTCAGCGCGCTGATTCTGATCCTGATCGATCTGGTGTTGTGGCGTGTGATCACAGCCAGCGGCAGCAATTGGAAACTGGCGGTACGACTGGTGATTTTCTCATTGTTCAGCGTGCTGCTGTTCAACGAAGGCTTGAACCCCATGGCGCCGGCGCCTTGGGTCGACAATGTGCCGTTGCACCTGGCGGCGACCGGTTTGCAGATCGGCTGGTGGTTGTATGCAGCGCGCACCCTCACGGTGTTGCTTGGCGCAGTGATGATGCAACGGGTCGGGCACACCGGGCGTTTGCTGCAGGATCTGCTCGGCGCGGTGATTTTCCTGATCGCGGTCATCGCCGCCTTGGCGTACGTGCTTGAGTTGCCGGTCAAGGGCGTGCTGGCAACGTCCGGTGCGTTGGCGATCATCGTCGGCCTGGCCTTGCAAAGTACCCTCAGCGACGTGTTCTCCGGGATCGTCCTGAACACCACCAAACCCTATCAACTGGATGACTGGATCTCCATCGACGGCACCGAAGGCCGGGTCACCGACATCGACTGGCGCGCCACGCGTCTGCAAACCGCGCAAGGCAGCATGGCGGTGATTCCCAACTCCCTGGCGGCCAAGGCCAAGATCATCAACTTCAGCCGACCCAGTGACATTTTCGGGGTATCGATCAGCTTGCAAGTGAGCCCCCATGCGCGTCCGCAAACGGTGATTGATGCGCTGGAGCGGGCCATGCAGGGCTGCCGTTTCCTGTTGACCAAACCGGCGCCGAGTGTGTCGTTGAAAAGCTCCGGCAGCACCGGTGTGGAATACGAAATCAGTGGCTTCGTAATCTCCATGGATCAGAAGCGCATGGTGCGTAATCTGCTGTTTGATCTGGCGTTCCGGCATTTGCAGGCGTCCGGTGTCAGCCTGTTGTCGAGTGTCGAACCCAACGCGCCTGCTGCCCTGTCACGGCCGCGGGCACTGCTGGACAGCTCGAACATCTTCTCGACTCTGCGACAGGAAGAGAAAGAAACCTTCAGCCAGAACATGAAGCTGCAAACCTTCCGCGCCGGTGAAATGATCCTGCCGGCGGGGGAGGTCAGCGATCACCTGTTCATCATCGAGTCCGGCGTGGTGTCAGTCGCCCTGAGCCGCGGTGGCAAAAAGTTCGAGGCCGGGCGCATGGGGCCGGGTGAGGTGATTGGCGAGGCCGGTATTCTTTCCGATGAATCGGCGCTCGCCGACTTTTCGGCCAAGACCTTTTGCACGCTCTACCGCATCGAGAAGGAATACCTCAAGCCTTGCCTGGATGCGCGGCATGACATCAGCGAAGCGATGAAGGCGTTGTTCGATTACCGGATGCATACGGCGCAGACGCTGATTCAGGAGGTGCCCAAGGTGGTGGCGAAGAAGGGGTTTTTGCAATGGTTGCGCAGTCGTAGCGGCTGATGTGTTGGTTGCCTGTTCCGGCGCCTTCGCGAGCAGGCACAGTCACTGAAAATCTTCTGATCTATTGGCATCCTCAACTTCCCCATAATTGGCTATTTGTTCAACGTCAGCTCGGCATTAACGTAGCTTCAATCCCACCTGTGATTGGAGCTACCACCATGCAAACTCGTATCGATTTCTATACCGCTTCCCCGGACGGCCTCAAAGCCATGATGGCCCTGGAAGCAGCCGTCTCGAAACTGCCGCTGGAAAAGTCATTGATCGAACTGGTCAAGCTGCGCGCGTCGCAGATCAACGGCTGTGCCTTCTGCATCGACATGCACACTGCCGATGCCATCAAGGACGGGGAAACTCCACGTCGGCTGTTCGCCGTGACGGCCTGGCGCGAGGCTCCGTTCTTCACCGATCGTGAGCGCGCCGCACTGGCCTGGACCGAATCCTTGACCCAACTGAGCCTGACCCACGCCCCGGATGAAGATTACGCACTGCTCAGCGCCGAGTTCAGTCCCAAGGAAATGGTTGACCTGACCGTGGCGATTTCCACCATCAACAGCTGGAACCGCCTGGCGGTAGGCTTCCGTAAAATGCCTCAAGCCTGATCAATGAGCGTCTGCTGACGGCGCGGCCGGTGGTTGTACCTTGCGCATCAAGGGCACCATCGCCGTGGCGAGGATGAAGCAGACCATGATCATCAGGAACGCGTCGCCGTAGGTTTGCGTCTGCGCTTCACGATAGGTCAGCAGCCATAGCTGACGCAGGCTGGCGGTGACGCCGATGTCACCGCTCTGGCCGAGGGCGGCGAAGTTGTTGCCGACCTGGGACAGCCACTGATTCAGCGCTTCGTTGGTGCTATTGAGGTTCTCCGCCAACCGGGTGAAGTGCAGGTTGGTGCGGTCATTGAGGATCGTGGCGCACGCGGCGATACCCATCGCGCCGCCGAGGTTGCGCATCAGGTTGAACAACCCCGAAGCATGTTTGAGCCGCGCGGGTGCCAACCCGCCGAGGGTCAGGGTCACCGCTGGCGGCACCGCCAGTTGTTGAGCGATCCCGCGCAAGGCTTGCGGCAGCATCAATTCTTTGGCCCCCCAGTCATGGGTGATCGGGCTGAAATCCCACATCGACAGGGCAAACAACCCAAGGCCGCTCATCATGACCCAGCGCAGGTCGATGCGGTTGGCCAGAAAGGCGTACAGCGGAATCGCCAGGATCTGGAACACCCCGGTGGAAAAAACCGCCAGCCCAATGTCCAGCGCGCCGTAGCCACGTACACGACCGAGAAACAGTGGCGTCAGGTAAATCGTCGCGAACAGGCCAATCCCTGTGACGAACGAAAAGAAACAGCCGAGGGCGAAGTTGCGGTCCTTCAAGGCACGCAGATCCACGATCGGATTGGCCACGTGCAAGGTTCGAGCAATGAAAGCCAATCCGGCCAGGCCACTGATCCAGGCGGTGGTCAGAATCGTGCTGTCGCTGAACCAGTTCCAGCGAGGGCCTTCTTCAAGGGTGTATTCCAGGCAGCCGAGAAACACCGCCATGAACAGCATGCTCAGATAGTCGGCGCCCTTGAGCAGGGACAGTTCCGGCTGGTCGATTTTCACCAGCATCGGCACCGCCACCGCGACGAAAATCCCCGGCACCAGGTTGATGTAGAACAACCAGTGCCAGGACGAAATGTCGGTGATCCAGCCACCGATCACCGGCCCCAGCGTCGGTGCCAGCGAGGCCACGGCACCAATGGTTGCAGCGGCGATCACCCGTTGCTTGCCGGTGAAGAAAAAGAACGCGGTGGTGAACACCAGCGGGATCATCGAACCGCCGAGAAATCCTTGCAGGGCGCGGAAGGCGATCATGCTCTGGATGTTCCAGGCCGCACCGCAGAGCAGGCTGGCCAGGGTGAAGCCCACCGCAGAGGCGCAGAACAACCAACGGGTCGAGAACACCCGGGACAACCAACCCGACAGCGGAATCACGATGATTTCGGCAATCAGGTAACTGGTCTGTACCCACGCGGTTTCGTCAGTGCCGGCCGAGAGCCCGCCGCCAATGTCACGCAGCGACGCCGAGACGATTTGAATGTCCAGCAGCGCAATGAACATGCCGATGCACATGGTGGCGAAGGCGAACACCTTGGTCGCCGTTGCCATGTTGGCGGCATTGAACGGCTGCGCGGGGGCGGCGAGGGCGCCGTTCATGGCGCACTGGCCACGGTCGGGGTTTCAGGTTCGGCGCGGGTGTCCACTTCGGCCGTCACCGACAGGCCCGGACGCAGATGACCGAGTACGCCGTCAGCCGGGTCGAGCAGGATCCGCACCGGTACCCGCTGGACGATTTTGGTGAAATTGCCGGTGGCGTTTTCCGGTGGCAGCACGCTGAACTGCGAACCACTGGCCGGCGCCAGACTGTCCAGATGCCCGTGAAATACACGCCCCTTGAGCACGTCCGCATGCACGATCACACGCTGGCCCGGTGTCATCCGCGACAGCTGATCTTCCTTGAAGTTGGCATCGACCCACAGCCCGCTGGCCGGCACCACCGACAACAGTTGCGAACCGGCCTGGGCGTACGCGCCGGTCCGCGCCCGACGATTGCCGATCACGCCGTCGACGGGGGCTTTCAACTCGGTATAACCGACGTTCAACTGCGCCAGATCACGCTCGGCTCGTGCCTGGATCAACGCGGCGCGCGCTTGCTGTTTTTGGGTTTCAATCACGTTCAATTGGCGTTGCGCGGCCAGCAGTTCGGCCTGAGCCCGGGCACTCTGAGCCTGGGCAGTCTTGAAGGTGGCGTCGGCCCGTTGTGCGCTTTCAACCGAGACGGCATTGCTGTTCACCAGGCGTTTGTAGCGGGCGTTATCGTCCCGCGAGCGGGCAGTTTCGGCGCCGGCGGCATCGATGCCGGCGCGGGCCTGGCCGATCACCGCATGCTGCAGTTGTTCGGTGGCGTCGAGGTTGGCGAGTAACGCTTCTTCGGCAGCCACCGCACCTTCGGCCTTGGCCAGATTGGCGCGGTAGTCACGGGCGTCCAGCCGAATCAGCACATCGCCGGCCTTGACCCTCTGGTTGTCGGTGACCAGCACCTCTTCGATATACCCCGCGACCTTCGGCCCGATCACCGTGACGTTGCCGCCGATGTAGGCATCGTCGGTTTCTTCGATGAAACGGCCGGTGGTCCACCAATGGGCTGCGTACAGCCCGATGAACACCAGGGCCGCGATGGCCGTCGTCAGCAAGAGCAGCCTTTTAAGCAGGGGAGGCTTGGGTGTGTTCACCGCGACAGCAAGATCGGGTTCAAGGTTGGGCATGCTGGTCATGGATCTCTACCTGTGAAAAACGATGCTCTATTACGTGCGTAATATGACGCAGGTAATATTTAGTGACAATGGGTTTCTGCAACCAGTCGTCTGGTGCCGGACGTTTCGACCACCGGGGAGCCTTGCACATACCCTGTGGGAGCGGGCTTGCTCGCGAAGAGGGTGGGTCAGTCGACATCAATATTGGCTGATACACCGCTTTCGCGAGCAAGCCCGCTCCCACATTTTCGATCAGTGCTGTACACAGATTTATGGGGGGCAGGTCCTCTCGTCGACGCTCCGAGGAATGATTTGCCGGGTTTAATAGGAAGCATTACTATTCGCGCCTCCTCTCCACAGCACACCGCAATGACCCCCAAGCTGCCCCGCAGACACGGCTTTTTCGAGCATTACGAAGAGTTGATCGGCACCTGGACCCGGCGTCTGAGAAATCGTCAGCAGGCCGAGGACCTGGCCCACGACACCTTCGTGCGGGTGCTTGAGTCCGATTCGGCGGCGGTGCAACAACCTCGGGCATATTTGCACCAGACCGCGCGCAACATTGCGGTGGACGGTTATCGGCGTGAGGATCGGCGGGGCGCCATGGAGTCCGAGGCGATCGATCACAGTGTGTCGTCGTCCGGCGACCCGGAGCATTTCATGCACGCGATCCAGTTGGCGGATTCCATCGAGCGGGCGCTCACCGAGCTGCCGGTCAACTGTCGCAAGGTGTTCGTCTGGCAGAAGATCGAAGGTCTGACCCAGGCCGAAATCGCTGAGCGCCTGGGGCTGTCCAAGAACATGGTGGAAAAGTATATGATCCGCACCCTGCGGCATCTGCGTGATCGCCTGGACGGGTTACAGCCATGACGCGGCGCGCCTTTTCATCCCCAGCCAAACAGGACTTTCCATGATGGATACTCATGATTGTGCGTGCGGGCAAACAACGGTTCGCGACGAAGCGGCGCAGTGGTTTGTGCGTTTGCAGGAACCTGCCGTCAACGCCGAAGAGCAGAGGCGCTTCGAGATCTGGCTGGACGAACACCCCCAGCATCGCGACGAATATCAAATGCTCCAGAGCCTGTGGGCGGCGGCCGATCTGCTGCCGGCCAAGCGTTTGCACGCCTTGTGCGAAACCCCGCCGGCACGCCGCACACGTCATCCACTGGTGCGTTATGCAGTGGCCGCCAGTGTGTTGGCGGTGGCGCTCGGCCTGGGGCTGTCCAGTGGTTTGAATCGTCCAGCGAGCTACACGGCTGAATATTCCACGGCCCTTGGCGAACGTCGTCATGTGGCGTTGCCGGACGGTTCGGTGATCGATATGAACAGCCGCAGCCGGGTGCAGGTGCACTATGAAAAAGACCGTCGCGGCATCGAGTTGACGCAAGGCGAGGCGATGTTCAGCGTCGAGCACGACAGCAGCCGACCGTTCGTGGTCGAGGCGGGCAGCGGCAAAGTGACAGTCACCGGCACCCGTTTTGACGTGCGTCGCGACAGCGCCCAAACCCGCGTCGTAGTAGAACAGGGCACGGTCAAGGTTCAAGGTAACGGCGCCGATTTCATCAGCCTCACCGCCGGCCTCGGCACTCGCGTCGATGCCCAGGGGAAAGTGGCCGCCGCCTATACGGTCAACCCGGCAGAACTGACCGCATGGCGCAGTGGCAAACTGGTGTTCAACAACGCCAGCCTCAGCGAAGTGGCCGAAGAAGTGTCGCGTTATCGGCAAAAACCGCTGACGGTTGGCAATGCCAAAGTGGGCAATCTGCGCCTGACCAGCGTGTTCAAATCCGACAACACCGACGCACTGCTCAAGGCCTTGCCGAGCATTCTGCCGGTAGCCATCCGAACCCTGGATGACGGCAGTCAGGAAATAATTGCCCGATAGATTCAGGTTTTTTTCGAGTTCTTCGTCTACTTGTCCAACTGCAACTGGTTTGCATTAACAGCCGCACACTCTTGCGATCCACAGGACAATGTTCGACGTGAAGAAAACCACCGCTAAAAATAACAAAACATCCTGGCTGCCTCTCGCTCTTGCCCTGGCGGTCAGCTCGGCGCTGCCCCAGGTGTTCGCTGCCGATGCCATTCATATTCAAGCGCAGCCGCTGGGTCAGGCCTTGAGTCAGCTGGGCCAGCAAACCTCGCTGCAGGTTTTTTTCAGCCCTGAACTGGTGGCCGGCAAACAAGCCCCGGCAGTCGACGGTAATTTTTCACCGGAACAGGCTTTGCGCCAATTACTGCAAGGCAGCGGTCTGGAGTATCAGATCGATGAAGGCTCGGTGACCCTGATGCCAGCCCCGACTTCCGCCGTCAACGGTCCGCTGGAGCTGGGCGTGACCGACATCAAAGTGGTCGGCGACTGGCTCGGTGATGCCAATGCTGGCGTGGTGCAAAACCATCCCGGCGCACGCACGGTGATCCGTCGTGAAGCCATGGTCGAGCAGGGCGCCATGAACGTTGGCGACGTGCTGCGTCGTGTACCTGGCGTGCAAGTGCAGGACGCCAACGGCACCGGTGGCAGCGACATTTCCCTGAACGTCGGCGTGCGCGGCCTGACCTCGCGCCTGTCGCCACGCTCCACCGTGCTGATCGACGGCGTGCCGGCCGCCTTCGCCCCTTATGGGCAACCGCAGCTGTCCATGGCACCGATTTCCTCCGGCAACCTCGACAGCATCGACGTGGTGCGTGGCGCCGGTTCCGTGCGTTATGGGCCGCAGAACGTGGGTGGTGTGATCAACTTCGTCACCCGAGCGATTCCGGAGAAAGCCACCGGTGAAATCGGCACCACCCTGGAAACCACCCAGCGCGGTGGCTGGAAACACATCGACACCGCGTTTCTCGGTGGCACCGCCGATAACGGCATGGGCGTGGCACTGTTGTATTCCGGTGTGAACGGCAACGGTTATCGCAAAAGCAACAACGGCAACGACATCGACGACGTGATCCTCAAGACCCATTGGGCGCCTACCGATCAGGACGATTTCAGCCTCAATTTCCATTACTACGACGCCAGCGCCGACATGCCCGGTGGCCTGACGCAGAAGCAGTACGACGCCGATCCGTTCCAGTCCGACCGTGACCATGACAACTTCAGCGGCCGCCGCAAGGACGTGTCCTTCAAGTGGATTCGACAGATCGACGACCGCACCCAGGCCGAAGTGCTGACCTACTATTCCGACAGTTTCCGTGGCAGCACCATCGCCGCTCGCGACCAGAAAACCCTCAGTTCCTATCCGCGCACTTACTACACCTTCGGCATCGAACCACGGGTGTCCCATGTGTTCGATCTGGGCCCGACCACTCAGGAAGCCAGCGTCGGTTATCGCTACCTGAAAGAAGGCATGCATGAAGAGTCGAGCCGTCTGGCGCTGGTGAACAATCAGCCGGTGGTCACCAAAACCTCCGATGGTCATGTGTTCCAGGATCGCACCGGGGGCACCGAAGCCCACGCTGTGTACATCGATGACAAGATCGACGTCGGCAACTGGACCGTGACCCCCGGCATCCGTTTTGAAAGCATCAGCACCGAATGGCACGACAGACCGGTTCTCGATACCGCCGGCAGACCTGTGCAGGAAAAACGTCGCAGCATCGACAGCAATGAGCCGCTGCCGGCCCTGAGCGTGATGTATCACCTGTCCGAGGCCTGGAAACTGTTCGCCAACTACGAAACCTCGTTTGGCAGCCTGCAATATTTCCAGCTCGGTCAGGGCGGCTCGGGTGACAACACCGCCAATGGCCTGAACCCGGAAAAGGCCAAGACCTACGAGATCGGTACGCGCTACAACGATGACGTGTGGGGCGGGGAAGTGACGCTGTTCTACATCGACTTCGATAAAGAACTGCAATACATCAGCAACGATGTGGGCTGGACCAACCTCGGCGCGACCACGCACCAGGGCCTTGAAGCCTCGGTGCACTACGACATGGCGGCGCTGGACCCACGACTCGCCGGCCTGACCGCCAACGCCGGTTTTACCTACACTCGCGCCGTTTATGAAGGTGAGATTCCAGGCTTCAAGGGCCGTGACCTGCCGTTCTACTCACGTCAGGTGGCGACCGCCGGCCTGCGTTACGACATCAACCGCTGGACCTACAACCTCGATGCCTTTGCCCAGTCCAAACAGCGCTCACCGGGCACCGCAGTGAACGCTGATGGCAGTTTCAGCGGCAACTACATCACTGAAGGCAGCGCGGACGGCCAGTACGGCGACATCCCGGGTTACGTCACCTGGAACGTGCGTGGGGGGTATGACTTTGGCTCGCAATTGTCGAACCTGAAAGTCGGGGCAGGGGTGAAGAACATTTTCGACAAGCAGTACTTCACCCGCTCCAGCGACAACAACGCCGGGATGTACGTCGGCGCACCGCGTACGTTCTTTGTGCAGGCCAGTGTCGGGTTCTGATAGACCGAGTCAGCTTCATCGCGGGCAAGCCCGCTCCCACATGATCTTTGGCGTACACAACATCTGTGTTCACTGAAGATCCTTGTGGGAGCGGGCTTGCCCGCGATGCTTTTAAACTTTCAACACCTTGCCGCCAATCGCTACCGCCACTAGCAACACAGCCATCAACCCGAAGGCAAAACTCAAACTGCTGCCATGGGCGATAAAGCCGATCACCGCAGGCCCGGCGAGAATCCCTGCATAACCCAGAGTGGTAATGGCTGGCACGGCAATGCTCTCCGGCATGACGGTCTGTTTGCCCACGGCGGTATAGAGCACCGGCACAATGTTCGAACAGCCAGCCCCCAGCAGTGCATACCCCACCAGTGCAGCTTCCCAGCTCGGTGCAAATGTCGCCAGCGCCAGGCCCGTCGCGGCCGTCAATCCACCAAACACAATCACTCGTGTAGCACCGAGGCGCCGGACAATCGCATCGCCGGTCAAACGTCCGACGGTCATGGTCAGCGCAAACGCCGCATAACCCAGCCCTGCATATGCCGTGTCGATCCCGCGCTCTTGCGCCAGGAACACCGCGCTCCAGTCGAGCGCCGCGCCTTCGGCCAGGAACACGATGAAACACATCCCGCCGATAAACAGCACGATGCCATGCGGCACTGCAAACGCCGGGCCGGAGCTTTCGCTGCCATAGGGCAACAGATGCGGCGCGGCCTTGAGCAACGCCACCACTAGCAGCACGATCACCACCAGCATCGCCCCCAGCGGCGACATCCCGAAGCCGAGCAGGGCGCTGACACCCGCCGCGCCGACGATCCCGCCGAGGCTGAACAGCCCATGAAAACCCGACATCATGGTCTTGCCGCTGGCCCGCTCGACGATCACCGCTTGCAGGTTCACCGTCGAATCCACCGTGCCCAGGCCCGCGCCGAACATGAACAACGCGGCAATCAACGCCGGAATCGTAGACACCGTCGCCAACAGTGGTAGTGCCGCACAGATCAACAAAGTCCCGCCGCTTAGCACCCGACGGCAGCCGAAACGCGTCGCCAGAATCCCGGCCATGGGCATCGCCAGAATCGAGCCCACCCCCAGACACAGCAGCAACAACCCGAGGGTTCCTTCATCCAGCCCGGCCCGTGCCTTGGCGTAAGGCACCAGCGGCGCCCAGGCCGCGATGCCGAAGCCTGCGATAAAAAAGGCGATGCGGGTGGACATCTGTTCCAGACGTCCGGGGACGAAGGTGGCTTGGGTGTTGAGGTTGGTCATATCGATCCTTGGCAAAAAACGTCGCGTCCCCAAGGGACAGTGAACAACCACAAAGGGTTCGATCACCATCCGGGCGGGGTGCAGTCAGGCAGGATGACATCCTTGCACAGCCAGCCGCTGTTTCGCGATATCGTCGACGTATCAATTGTTCATAGAGGGGGCGCCATGACGCGGATGTACGATGCTCGGGGCAATATCTACGCGGTGGTGGCGCCTGGCGCCCTGCGCAGTAGCGGTATCGACCTGCCTGAACAGGCCAGCCGCGCCGCGCAAACCCGTGAGGCCTGGGCGTTATCGGCCATCGAGGCGTTTTGCGGCTGGGCTCCGGGCACACAACCGCCCGGCAGCAAGGCACATCGCTGCGATGGTCTGCTGGTGGGGCCGTTTCAATCGTCGCCGCCTTTTGACCTGCTGATCGTCAACACCGACGGCACCCTGGCCGAGCGCAGCGGCAACGGCCTGACGATTTTTTCCCAGGCCCTTGGCGAGCAAGGGCTGATGCCCACGGAAGCGGCCTGTCAGCTCCGGGTTCATCACGACAAGAGCGATGCGGTTTCGCCGGTGGAGACTTCAGTGACACCCGCTGAAATCGATGGCGTGCAAGGGTTCTGGCTGGACCTGGGGCAGCCATCGTTCGGGCCCGAAGCGGTGGGCGCGCAACGGGTTGAATCCGTGACATTGAAGGGGCGCGAAGTCAGTCATGTGCGGCCGTTGTCGGCACTCGACCCTGCCTGGAACCACAGCCAGTTCGTGCGCATCGGTAATCCCCATTGCGTGACGTTGGTGACCGGCGCCGATGCGTTGCCGAGTAACGCGCAGATGCGTGAGTCAGGATTGGCCGAATCATTGACCCGCATCGCCTATGCCATGCCGACCGGGGCAGGGCAGCCGTGTGTGGCAGGGGTGAACCTGCAATGGGCGATGCTGGAAGCCGAGGGGCGAATCGTTGCGCGGGTGTTCGAACGCGGCGAAGGGCCGACCGCGTCGTCGGGCACCAGCGCCAGTGCGGTGGCGTGTGCGGCGTGGCTCGCGTGGGTTGGGTGGCGGCGGGTGAGGTGAAGGTGGTCATGCCTGGCGGCACGGCGCCAATTTTGCTGGAGGAATTGGATGGCGAGTTGAGTCGGGTGAGGTTGTTTGGTACGGCGCGGTTGTTGGGTTGATTTTGAGATTGCCATCGCGGGCAAGCCCGCTCCCACAGGTTCAGCGTGATCCCTGTGGGAGCGGGCTTGCCTGCGATGACGCACGCTCTGTCAACGAAAATTCAGAGCCGATCGGCCCATTCCACCACCGGCATCTGCCGCTTCATTAACACCTTGCCCCCGCGAACCGAGTACAGCGGCAAACCCTGACTACGAATCACCTCATAATCACTGTCCGCCGACAGAATCAGCAGATTCGCCGGTCGCCCTTGTTCCAGCCCATAGCGATCGCTCAGGTTCATGGCTTTGGCACTGTTATCGGTCACCAGATCCAGCGCGCTCTGCAGATTGCGATAACCGAGCATGTGGCAGATGTGCAACCCAGCCTCGAGCACCCGCAAAATGTTGCCGTTGCCCAGCGGATACCACGGGTCGACAATCGAATCCTGGCCGAAGCACACATTCATCCCCGCTTCGAGCAACTCATTCACCCGGGTCACGCCACGGCGTTTCGGGAAGCTGTCGAAGCGTCCTTGCAGGTGAATGCTTTCGGTGGGACAGGAGACAAAGCTGATCCCCGAATGCCCGAGCAGCCGAAAGAGTTTGGCGCAGTAGGCGTTGTCGTAGGAGCCCATGGCCGTGGTGTGGCTGGCGGTGACGCGCGAACCCATGTCGCGGCTGCGGGCCTCTTCGGCCAGCACTTCAAGGAAGCGTGAGTGCGGGTCGTCAGTTTCGTCGCAATGCACGTCCACCAGGCAACCGGTACGTTCGGCCAGATCCATCAGGAACTTCACCGAGCTCACGCCCTGATCCCGGGTGTATTCGAAATGCGGAATACCCCCGACCACATCGGCGCCCAGGCGGATCGCTTCTTCCATCAGCTCCCGACCGTTGCGGTACGATTCGATGCCTTCCTGAGGGAACGCGACGATTTGCAGGTCGATCAGGTGGCGGCTTTCCTCGCGGACTTCGAGCATCGCCTTGAGCGCCGTCAGCTCCGGGTCAGTGACGTCGACGTGGGTGCGCACATGCTGGATGCCGTGGGCGGCGAGGGTCTGGATGGTCTTCTTGGCGCGGGTCTTGGTGTCTTCCTGGGTGATGGTCGCCTTGCGCTCGCCCCAGCGTTCGATGCCCTCGAACAGCGTGCCGCTCATGTTCCAGCGCGGCTCGCCGGCAGTCAGTGTGGCGTCGAGGTGAATGTGCGGCTCGACGAAGGGCGGCACCACCAGATTACCGCCGGCGTCCAGGTCGTCAGGCCCCAGGGACGGGGCTTCGGTTTGCCGGGCGATGCTGTGAATCAGGCCGTTTTCCAGGTGCAACTCATGCAGGCCTTCTTGGTTGCGTAGGCGGGCGTTGATGATATGCATCAGGCGAATCCTTTTAGAGATCTTGTAATGGTGCGTTGGCGGTACGGGCACCCAGCACCCCGGTCAATAGCACATACGTTAGCGCGGCTACGGCAATCCCTACCAGCGGCGCGACCCATGGCGAGCTGAAGGCGGCGACGGTGCCGACCGCATAAGCGCTCAGCCCCGGCCAGTTGAACGCGGGCAGCCGTGTGTCGGCCAGGCGTGGGTAGCGGCCCCGATAGCGAAAGAAAAAGTCCGCCATGATCACCCCGCCAATCGGCGGAATGACTGTGCCCAGCAGAATCAGGTAAGGCACTAGCATGTCGTACATGCCCAGCAGCGCCAGCAGCGTGCCGATCACCGCGCCAGCCAGGGTCACGGTTTTGCGCCGGCCGGTGCGCAGCAGGTTGCAGCCAGCGACGGCGAAGTTGTAGATGGTGTTGTCCTGGGTGCTCCAGATGTTGAGCAGCAACATCGCCATCGCAGCCATGGCGAAGCCTTGCAACAGCAGCACTTCCACCACATCCGGTTGCTGGTAGACGATGGCGCCGTAGGCACCGATCAGTACCATCAGACCGTTGCCGACGAAGAAGCCGATCAGGCTCGCCAGCACCGCCACCCGCGCCGAACGGGAGAAACGTGTCCAGTTGGTTGCTTGCGTCGCACCGCTGACGAAGGTGCCGAACACCAGGGTAATCGCGGTCGACCAATCCAGGGTTCCCGTCGGAACCACCGCGAGCAAGCCCTCGAACCCGCCGACCTTCACCGTCGCGACCCACATCGACAGCATCAGCAGCAACATCATGGCCGGCACCGCGATGTACGACAGAATCTCCAGCCCGCGATAGCCGATGTAGGCCGTGGCACAGAAGCCCAGGCCGAACAGCACCATCAGCCCCAGAACGGTGCCTTCGCTCAGTTCGAAATACTTGCCCAGCACTACAGCCGCCGTCGCGGTGCCCCAGGCGTACCAGCCGATCTGGGTGAAACCGAGGATCAGGTCGCTGAGTTTGCTGCCCACTTCACCGAAGCAGAAACGTCCCATCAGCACCGAGTTGAGGCCGCTCTTGAAGGCGATGTAACCCAGCCCTGCGGCGTAGATCCCCAGCAGCAGATTGCCGACGATAATCACCGCCAGCATCTCGCCGAAACTGAACGCCACACCGAGCTTGCCGCCGGCAAACATGGTCGCGGTGAAGAAGGTAAAACCCAGTAGCACCATGGCGGTGGAGGCAAGTCCCTTGCGGGCATGCATCGGGACTTCGCTGAGGGGGTAATCGTTGCCCGAATCGTTCTGCGTCATGTGGCGTTCCTTGCTGGAGGGAGGACGCGGGGGTGTTGCAGTGCTCGTGCCAATGGCGCGAGGGTGTTGTTATTTATAGACGAGCAGGCGGATTTGGTTTGAGAAGGGGCACGATAGCGGTGCACCTGAAGAAACACCGCTCCCACATGTTTGATTCGGTTTTTTCAGGGGGATTCGTGTTGCGGTAAAAACCGCAATATCGCTGCCACAATCGCCTCCGGCGCATCCTCCTGAACCAGATGCCCGGCATTGGCGATGGCGTGAAATTGCGACCCCGCAATCATCTGATGCAGCGCCTGGCCGCGCTCAATGGGAATCCACTGATCGTCCTTCCCCCAAAGAATCTGCACCGGGCAGCGAATCGTCGGGTATAGCCCTTCGACCTCGCGGGTATAACATTCATCCATCTGCGCGATCTGCCGGTAGAACGCCGCTTGCCCCGGATCTCCCAGCCAAGGCTGCACATAGGGCGCCAGTTCTTGATCGGGAATCTCGCGCTTGATCGCGCCACGGATATAGGCCGGCACAATCGCCTGCTGAATGTAATCGGGCAGCCCACTGAACGCTGCTTCGTGCTGACGCACATGCTGCACGAACGGCGAACCCCAGGGTGACAGCGCCACGGGATCGATCAGCGTCAGGCTGCGGTAATCCTTGCCGTTGAGCAGATGCGCACGCAACGCGGTGGCGCCGCCGAAATCGTGGGCCACCACGTCTGGCCGTTCCAGGCCCCAGTGCTCCAGCAGTTGCGCCAACAATTGGTTTTGCACGCCCAGCGACACATCGCCGTCCGGCTGTGTGGATTGCCCGTAACCCAGCAGATCGAAGTAGTGCACCCGGTGCATGGTGATGAAGTGCGGCGCAATCCGGTGCCACACATAAGAAGAGAAGGGCGTGCCATGCACGAACACCAGCGGCGGACCGTCGCCACGTACGGCGTAGCGCACGGAATGCCCATTGAAGCGATAGGTCTGAGCCAGCGGCCAGTCAGCCATGGGAGCGTCCTCTTGGCGTGTGCGAGCCAAGAAGCATAGGCATAAAAAAACTGCCATTGAAGGCTGTTTCTCAATTCACTGACGAAACGCAGTTCTTGTGTGGTCGGGCTTGTGTGGGAGTCGGGCTTGCCCGCGATGCAGACGGCTCGGTTTAACGTCGAACCGAGTTGATGCCATCGCAGGCAAGCCAGCTCCCACGGGAATTTATGTTGTGCTTGGGGTCGGCTTATTCGCCGCGATAGATGCAACCGCTGGTGCAGGTCTCGTGGATACGAATTGCGCTGAGTTCCGGCAGCAGGGGCTTCAATTCATTCCAGATCCACTTGGCCAGCACTTCGCTGGTCGGGTTTTCCAGGCCGGGAATGTCGTTCAGGTAGTTATGGTCCAGGCGCTCGTAGAGCGGCTTGAAGATTTCCTTGATTTCCGAGAAATCGCGGATCCAGCCCGTGTGCGGGTCGAGATCGCCGCTCAGGTGAATCGCCACTTTGAACGAGTGACCGTGCAGGCGACCGCACTTGTGGCCGTCCGGCACGTGGGGCAGGCGGTGGGCGGACTCGAAGGTAAATTCTTTGAAGATTTCCACAGTGATGTTCAGCTCTTTCAGGTGGCGATCGCCGCGGCGATGTGGGCAGGTGGCGAGTTTAACAGTTTGCGTTTGGGGTTGCGGGAAAACACTGACTAAAGGGTCAGCAAGCGCTCGCCGAGGCGACCGTTGGTGGCCAGTTCAAGGAACTCATCACCCAGGCGACGGCTTTCATCCATCGTCGCGCGCCAGTATTTCTGCCGGCTCGGGGCGTCGCCCATGAAGCGCTTGAAATCGTTACGATCCGGCAGTTTGCCGTAGGGCAGGCGCGACAGATATTCCTTTGACGGTGCCAGCAACAGAACATCCTGCAAGCGCGCCGGGCAGGCACGGCGCCACGGCAGGGGCTTGTCGAACCAGCCGGGGATCACCCGATCGGTGAAATGCGGATACAGCACAATGTCGTTGCCGCTGTAGGGCAAGTCGAGGTGATAGTCCAGCAGCCCGCCATCGCGAAACGTCCCGGCGCCAGCACCCGGCAGGTCGCGCACGCCTTGCATGACCATCGGGATCGAACCCGAGGCCAGCAAGGCCTGGCGCAGGTTGCCGGCATCCAGCGCAACGAAGCGCGACGGGAAGTCATTCAGCGCGTTGACCGGTGGTGCCAGGCGCGGGTCGTGGAGGATCAGCCGCTCGAAATGCCGTGACAGCCGCGCTCGCCCGCGCAGGTTGTCGGCGATCACCGACGACAGGCCCAGCCCCAGCCGACCGCGATGATCGTCCGCCAGCAGGCCATGGCTTTTGACCACCATGATGTTCAGTCGGTAGTGGGCGTTGTCCAGAATCGACGCGTCGCGGCCGTCGAGCAAGTCATCGAGCATGCGCCGGGAGCTCTGGCTGATCTGCGCCATGGTCACACCCTTGGCGAAGTTCTGCTCGGTGTACAGATGACCGAGGCGGCGGATGCCTTCAGCGGCATCCGGCAGGCAGGCGCTGGCGAACCGCCAGGAACCCACCGACGCACCAATCAGCGAACGCTCCCGGGGCACCGCCGGCAGCCATTCGCCGAACAGCGCCAGATCCAGCCCCTGAATGCCCAACGCTTTCGGGCCACCGGCGGCGCCCGGCAATGTGCCCACATCCGCGGCGCTCAAGCCATTGGCACGGATGCGCGCCAAGGCACGCGGGCCGGCCTTGATAGTCAGGGAAGGGAACTTGATGTGGATCGCGGTCATAACCGGTCTCGATGTCTGGCAGGCGGGGGATTATGTGGGAGCGGGCTTGCTCGCGAAAGCGGTGTAACAGTCGACATTTTTGCTGAATGTTGAACCACCTTCGCGAGCAAGCCCGCTCCCACAGGTTTTGTGTATGTCTGCGATATCATGGTGCCAGTCCAAATGATGGCAATTCAGTTTCAGTTAAGTTCGAATCACTAAGGTGACCCTCGAAGCAACACATAAAAAAATACGGAGACACCCATGAAAATCCTGACTGCCCTGTTCACCGCCTCCATCATCACCATGACTGCCAGCATCGCCCACGCTCGCGACCTCGGCCCCGACGAAGCCCTGAGACTGCGCGACGCTGGTACCATTGTGTCCTTCGAGAAGCTCAACGCCACGGCATTGGCCAAACACCCCGGCGCCAACATCAGCGAAACCGAGCTTGAAGAAGAGTACGGCAAGTACATCTACCAGGTGGAACTGCGCGACCCGCAGGGCCTTGAATGGGACCTGGAGTTGGACGCTGTCAGCGGGCAGGTTCTCAAGGATCATCAGGATACGTAATGAAGGTGTTTTCTTTAAATCGACGCACCGGCAGTCGAATGGCGTTGGCGCTCCTGGCTTTCTGCTCGGTGGTCATGGCCCGCGACCTGGATCAGGACGAGGCCCTGCGCCTGCGCCAGCAAGGGGTGATCCTGCCGCTGGAGCAACTGTTGAAGCAAGCGCTGGACCGTTATCCCGGGGCCAAGCTGCTGGAAGCCGAGCTTGAGGAAAAGCACGACGTCTACATTTACGAGGTCGAGCTACTGACCACCGAAGGTGTGGTGCGTGAGCTGGACCTCGACGCCACCACCGGCCAGTTACTGAAAGACAAGGAAGATTGATCGATGCGTTTGCTTCTGGTGGAAGACCACGTGCCGCTGGCCGACGAATTGATGGCCGGCCTCAACCGGCAGGGTTACGCCGTGGACTGGCTGGCCGACGGCCGCGATGCGGTGTACCAGGGCAGCAGCGAGCCCTATGACCTGATCATTCTCGACCTCGGCCTGCCGGGTCTGCCGGGGCTCGAGGTGTTGGCGCAATGGCGGGCCGGCGGCTTGGCCACGCCAGTGCTGATCCTCACGGCGCGCGGTTCCTGGGCCGAGCGGATCGAAGGCCTCAAGGCCGGCGCCGACGATTACCTGACCAAACCGTTTCACCCCGAAGAGCTGCACCTGCGAGTCCAGGCATTGTTACGCCGCTCCCACGGCCACGCCAATCAGCCGACACTCAAGGCCGCAGGCTTGCATCTGGATGAAGGTCGCCAGTGCGTGACCCGCGACGGCGCCGACATCCAGCTCACCGCTGCCGAGTTTCGCCTGCTGCGCTACTTCATGCTGCACCCCGAACAGATCCTTTCCAAAAGCCATCTCGCTGAACACCTCTACGACGGTGAAACCGAACGCGATTCCAACGTGCTGGAAGTCCACGTCAACCACCTGCGTCGCAAGCTCGGCCGCAGCGTGATCGAAACCCGTCGCGGCCAGGGTTACCTGTTCGGCGGGCAAGCCCAGTGAGGTCAATCCAGCGCCGCTTGAGCCTGGGCCTGATCAGCGTGATGGTGATCGTCGGCCTGGTGCTGGCGCAAACCAGCCTGTGGCTGTTCGAAATGGGTTTGCAGCGCTACCTCGAAGCCGGGCTGCGCAATGACAGTGAGAACCTGCTGGTGGCGCTGGTGCGGGGCCCGCAGGGTTTGCAGCTGGATGAGCGGCACTTGTCGCCGGCCTATCAGCGACCGTTTTCCGGGCATTACTTTCGCATCGACTTTGCCGACAGCCATTGGCGTTCCCGCTCGTTATGGGATCAGGATCTGCCGCGACTCGAACACCCAGGCCTGCACAGCAACCTGCAGTTGGGGCCGGAAGGGCAACAGTTGCTGGTGTTGCGTTCGGACTACCGGCGCTTGGGCCAGGCGATTTCCATCAGCGTCGCCCAGGATTACACCCCGGTGCGCGAGAGCTTCCGGCGCATGCAACAGGTCGGCCTCGGGTTGGGGCTGGCAGGGCTGTTGCTGATATTGCTGTTGCAACGCATCACCGTGCGCCGCGCCTTGCGCCCGCTGGAAAAAGCCCGCGAGCAGATCGCCCAATTGCAGCAGGGCCAGCGCTCGCAACTCGACGAAGAAGTGCCGCTGGAGCTGGAGCCGCTGGTGGCGCAGATCAACCATTTGCTGGCCCACACCGAAGACAGCCTAAAGCGCTCACGCAATGCGTTAGGTAATCTTGGCCATGCGTTGAAAACCCCGCTGGCGGTGTTGTTGAGCCTGGCTTCCAGCGAAAAACTCGATGCTCACCCGCAGCTGCGCAAAGTCATGCAGGCACAACTGGAACAGGTTCAACAACGGCTCAATCGCGAACTCAACCGTGCCCGGTTGTCCGGCGATGCACTGCCGGGGGCGCTGTTCGATTGCGCTGCGGAACTGCCGGGGTTGCTGGCCACGTTGAACATGATTCACGGCGAGCACCTCGAGCTGAGCTACCGCGCGCCGGCCGGTCTGCAACTGCCGTGGGATCGTGAAGATCTGCTGGAGTTGCTTGGCAACCTGCTGGACAACGCCTGCAAATGGGCGGATGCCGAGGTGCGGCTGAGCGTGGTCGAAACGGCAGAAAAGTTTGAGTTGAGCGTGGAAGACGATGGACCGGGAATTCCCGAAGACCAGCGCGCTCAGGTGTTCAGCCGTGGCACACGACTTGATGAACAGACGGATGGGCATGGCTTGGGATTGGGCATCGTGCGCGACATCGTCGACACGTGGGGCGGAGTGTTGAAGTTGCAGGAAAGCGAGTGGGGCGGGTTGAAGGTGACGATCGAGTTGCCCAAACGCTGACCCCAATCTGAAGGACGCCGATTAACCTGTGGAAGCGGGCTTGCCCGCGATAGCGGTGTATCAGGCAGGCCAGCAAGCTCCCTCGCCACAGGCAAGCCACACCATAGGGCTATCGCAATCCGTTACACATCAGTAATGGGTGTTCGCTTTGACAAGGGGACGACGGTCCGGCACAGTGCGCGCCCTCTAATAAAACCCTTTTCTCCATCCGCTGGCGGCGCTCATGCAGGCTGCCGGCCGGACTCATTCCGTTTGGCGGTGATTGCCTCACCGCGCTGCTTTTGAGGTAACAACAATGAATGCAGTAATTGCCGCGGTCGGCATCATGCTGATACTCAGCCTGTCCCGCGTGCATGTGGTGATCGCGCTGATTGTGGGCGCGCTGGTCGGTGGTTTGACCGGTGGCCTGGGTATCGATGCGACCCTGAAAGCCTTCAACAATGGCCTGGGCGGCGGGGCGACGGTTGCATTGTCCTACGCTTTGCTCGGCGCATTCGCGGTGGCCATCGCCAAGTCTGGCCTGGCCCATGCGCTGGCCGACAAAGCCCTGGCCATGGTCGATCGCCAGCACGCCAACGGTGGCGGAAACGTCAAATGGCTGCTGATCGGTTTGCTGTGGGTGGTGGCCATCGCCTCCCAGAACATTTTGCCGATTCATATCGCCTTTATCCCGTTGCTGGTGCCACCACTGTTATATGTGCTGACCAAGCTGCAACTGGACCGTCGATTGATTGCCTGTGTCATCACCTTCGGTTTGATCACGCCGTACATGTTCCTGCCCGTGGGCTTCGGCAACATTTTCCTCAATGAAATCCTGCTGGCCAACGTCGCCCGTAGTGGCGTGGACATCAGCGGTATCAATGTCACCCATGCCATGGGCATTCCGGCACTGGGCATGGTGTTTGGCCTGGCGGCAGCGTTCATCAGCTACCGTAAGAAGCGTGTTTACGACCTGGAAAAGATCGAGCAGGTCGAACAGGTCGCGGTGCAATACAACCCGTTGAGCCTGATGATCGCCGGTCTGGCCATTGCCGCCGCGTTCATTGTGCAGTTGCTGTTGGACTCGATGATTATCGGGGCGCTGACGGGCTTCCTGATCTTTTCGGTGTCGGGCATCGTCAAATGGCGCGACACCGATGACCTGTTCACCGAAGGCATGAAGATGATGGCGATGATCGGCTTCATCATGATCGCCGCGTCCGGGTTTGGCGAAGTGATCAAAGCTACCGGGCAAGTGCAGACACTGGTCGAAACCTCGGCCTCGTGGATCGGCCACAGCAAAGCCATCGGCGCGCTGCTGATGTTGCTGGTGGGCCTGTTGGTGACCATGGGCATTGGCTCGTCGTTTTCCACCGTACCGATTCTGGCGGTGATTTTCGTGCCGTTGTGCGTGCAACTGGGCTTCAGCCCGATCGCCATCGTGTGCATCGTCGGCACCGCCGGTGCGTTGGGTGATGCCGGGTCACCTGCCTCGGACTCAACCCTGGGCCCGACCTCCGGTCTGAACATCGATGGCCAGCATCACCATATATGGGACACCGTGGTCCCGACCTTCCTGCACTACAACCTGCCATTGCTGGCGTTTGGCTGGGTAGCGGCGATGGTTCTGTAACACCTCTAACCCTGTGGGAGCGGGCTTGCCCGCGATGGCGGCCTTTCAGTCGCATTGATACTGAATGTACCGACGCTATCGCGGGCAAGCCCGCTCCCACAGGATCAATGTGACCCTGACTCAACTTTTGATTTGGCCTGCCGTTAAAGCCTTTAACCACGCCAACAAAATCATAAGAGTGAACGTCATGCGCATGAGCCTGAAGGCTAAAGTCCTGTCCCTTGCCGTCCTCCCGGTGCTGCTCTTTGCGCTGGTCATCAGCCTGACCACGCTGTTCATCCTGCAAGAGCAGGCCCGCAAGGAAGTCGAGGAAACCCGTCTGCGCCTGCTCAGCGATGCCAAGGCGACCCTGCAAAGTTACGTTGCTGTGGCCATGACCACGATCAAACCGCTCTATGACGCAGCCGCTCCCGGCGATGATGCGGCGCGGGCGCAGGTGATCAAGTTGCTGTCGAGCATCACCTACGGCAAGGACGGCTACTTCTTCGGCTACGACTCCAACACTGTGCGCCTGTTCAAGGCCAACAGCCCCGAAGGCGTGGGCCAGAGCTTCAAGGACAACCGCGACCCGAACGGCGTCTACGTCAACCGTGACCTGGTAAAAGTCGCCAAGGACGGTACTCACTACCTGCAATACAGCTCGACGCTGCCCGGTAACACCCAAGTGCTGGTGCCTAAACTCGGCTACACCGAATACCTGCCGAAGTGGGACATGGCGGTCGGCACCTCGGTCAACCTCGACGGCATCGAAGCTCAAGTGGCGGTGGTTGAGGCCAAGGTCCAGGAACGCATGCAAGGCGTGGTGCTGAGCATTGTCGGGATTGCCGTGGTGGTGCTGCTGATGATCGCTGCTGCCGGGATGCTGTTGGCCAACACCATTCTGCGTCCGCTGAACCTGATGAAAGCCAACCTCGACGACATCGCGGCGGGCGAGGGCGACCTGACCCGACGCCTGTCCATCACCAGCCAGGATGAACTCGGCGAACTGGCCGGCTCGTTCAACCGTTTCGTCGACAAGATCCACGGCCTGGTGCGGCAGATCACTGAAATGACCTCGCAACTGACCGGGCTGGTGAATCAGGTGTCCGATCAGGCCCAGCGCTCGGATCAGGCCATGGAGCGCCAGCGTCACGAGACTGATCAGGTGGCCACGGCGATCAACGAAATGTCGGCGGCGGCCCAGGAAGTGGCCAAAAGCGCGCAAAACGCGGCGGTCGCTGCCCAGCAGACCGACGAAGAAGGCCAGGCCGCCAAGCGTGTGGTGGCCGGCAGCATCGTGAAGATTCATGCGTTGGTGAACGACATTCGCAGCAGCGGCGTGTCCCTCGACAGCCTGCAGAAAGACGTGTCGTCGATTGTCAGCGTGCTCGGGGTGATCCGTTCGATTGCCGAACAGACCAACCTTCTGGCGCTCAACGCCGCCATTGAAGCGGCCCGCGCCGGTGAGGCCGGGCGTGGTTTTGCGGTGGTCGCCGACGAAGTGCGGGCATTGGCCAGTCGCACGCAAATCAGCACCCAGGAAATCCAGAGCATGATCGACCGCTTGCAGGCCGGCACTCAATCGGCAGTCGAAGCCATGCGCCGCTCCAGCGAGGCTGGCGACGGCACGTCGGCCCAGGCCAACGAGGCGGGAGCGTCTCTGGACGCCATGGCCCAACTGATCGGCACCATCAACTCGATGAACGCCCAGATCGCCAGCGCCGCCGAAGAGCAAACCGCCGTGGCCGAAGAAATCAACCGCAGCGTGCATCAGATCGCCGTGGCCGTGGACAGCGTCGCCGACGAAACCCAGCTCGGCGCGCAAACCTCGCGCAGCCTGGCCGACCTCGGTCAGCGCCTGGGGCAACTGGTCGGGCAATTCCGTATTTGATTGATGTTGTTTGTGTGGCGAGGGGGCTTGCCACAATGCCGATAAGTCAAGAAATGTGAGCGACGAAGATCCTGTGGGAGCGTGGCTTGCCCGCGAAGAATGCACCGCGGTTTTTCAGGTATTACGCGTCATCGTTCATTGCGGGCAAGCCACGCTCCCACAGGTTCTGCTCCTTGACTTACCGATATTAGAGTTTTCCCCTAGCCACAGGGCAGTGTTCGTCCCTGAATAGCAGCATCGCGACTACCCTCATTAGTAAGCAAACACCGTCCAAGCGTTTGTTTGAACCCGTTTGGGGAGCAGGCGGTCATTTGCTTCAGGTGTCGCGCACCCGCGGCACCTTGACGACCACAACAATGGAGTCAGACTCATGATCGACAGTGAAAGTATCTGCGACTGCCCCAAATGTTCCTGCAAGCTGGGCGAACATCCGATCGCGCGCCACGGCAAGCACTATTGCTGTGAAGCCTGCGCCAAGCACCATGAAAACGGCGAGGCATGCTCCACCAAAGGCTGCAAGTGTGCTCAACACTGACTATTCAGCCAAAAAAGTGGAGCCGTCCAGGCTCCACTTCAGTTTGAATCGTCCCCCTCCTTTTTGACGCTCAACTGGCCGGTCGCCAGGTCACATTCTCGATGCCGAATTTTTCCGCCAGCGGTTTGCTGGTCTTTTGCACCCGTTCACGGCCAAAGCGCGGGATCCGGCCGACTCCGGCGTCGCAACTTGCCCAGTGCCAAGCCTCTGCATTGTCCATTTTGTCCAGGCGGATAATGAAAGACTTGGGCTGGCCATGAAGGGTGTATTCAATAACGAAAAGTTTTGCATTGTTCATAACGCCTGTATTCCTCCCTGTAGTTATAGAGGGATCGCGAGGCGCGGCGAAAATTCAGTCGAAATGTCGGACGGTGACAGTGACTGGCGACAGCCGGACGCCTCGTTATCATGGAGCCTTCCTGACCCCCAATTATCCTAGCCTATGGCCCAAGGTGCGCCGGCGGAACCGTCATAGTCTTCGCGAGCAGGCTCGCTCTCTGTAATCGAATGGACTCGCCCACGCCGAGGCGTCTATGCGCCACGGTGGCATCCTATAGATGTCAGCGACAGCGAGGGCGAGCCCATGAGCAAGAGTACGTCGAAAAAGAATTCCCTGTCTGCAAACAACCTTTCGGCCTGTACCACCGTAGCCGTGGATCTGGCGAAGAGTGTGTTTCAAGTAGCGGGTGAAGATCATCTGGGTCAAGTGATCTACGAGAAACGCCTCAAATCCCGTGAAGCCTTTTCCACCTTCTTGCGCCAATTGCCACCTGGCACCTCGGTCTTGATGGAAACCGGCCCAGGTGCGCAGGCTTGGGCCCGGTTGCTGCTGGAACAGGGCAATCAGCCTCGAATCCTGCCGGCTCAGCATGTGGCCAAGCATCGCAGCGGACCGAAGAACGACCGTAACGACGTGTTGGCCATCCTGCGCGCCGGCCGGGACGAGCGTGCTCACGCCGTGCCGGTCAAAACCGTAGCCGGGCTGGAAATGCAAGCGTTGCACCGAGTACGCCGGCGCTACGTGAAAGAGCACACCGCCATGGGCAACCAGATGCGTGGATTGCTGCTGGAACATGGTTTTTCCATCCCCCAGGGCAAAGCAGCCATTGACCGAAACGTCACTCAGCTACTCGAAGACTCCAGCCAGCCGATCCCCGCGTTGCTACACGAGCTGATCGCCGAATTGCTCGCTGAGTGGAAGCACATGGCTGAACGTATCGAAGTGATGACCGGGCGCCTGGAGCGCGCAGTTCGTGAAGACGACACCGCGAAGCGGCTAATGACGGTACGCGGTGTCGGTCCGATCTTCTCCTCGGCCGTGATTGCCAAGCAGACCGAACCTGAGCGTTTTGCCAATGCCCGGGATTTTGCAGCTTACTTCGGCACAGTGCCCGAGCAGTACAGCAGTGGAAATACGATCCGGCTGGGCAAGATGGCCAAACGCGGGGATGCCTACATCCGCAGTCTGGCCATACAAGGTGCACATGCTGTCCTCAGACAGCTCAATCCCAGCTCGGATCATCCTGATGACCGCCGCCTGCAACGCTGGCTAGGCCGTCATGGACAGAAAGGGGCTGCGGTGCGTCTGGCTAACCGCAACCTGCGGATCATCTGGGTGTTACTGCAAAACAAAGACACCTATCACCGCCAGCCGGCTGAGCGTCAGGAGGTGGTGATAGGCCAGTGATTTAACGAGTTCTGCCACCGAGGCGCTTGGCGCCTCAACCCTTGCTAGAGAACATTGACCCCAGGTTAAACCGTCGCGGATAGATGCCTGCGCTCCTACTGGCCCTTGAGGCCTCTCTGTAATCGGCATCCCGCGAGCTGATCCGATGTTGGCCAGAAGCCAGGCGCTTCCTCGAACAGGCCTGATACATAGATGCAACCGGGTAGCAGTGTTCAAAAGCAAAGCGGGTTGACAGTGAGGGGCGAGTCCATACATAGGAGCGAGGCTTGCCCGCGAAGGCGTCCTCAAGCCGGACTCAGACCTCAGGCACACCTTTCTCCCAAGCCGACCAATTCTGCAAAATCTCCTGCACCAACGGATTCCCCGTGCGGTACAGGTTCTCCAGCGCTGGCACAAACCCACCCTGATCGGCGTATTTGAGCAGGTTATCCACCTCACTCTGGCCCGGCGCCGGCCGGTCGAAGTCAGAACCGGCGCGCACCACCGCCAGGCGCCGGACGTCCACCAGGCCCTCGCGGCTGGCGCGCAGCAGCGCCTCGTAGGTGGAGTTGTCTTCCTGCTGAGTCGTGCAATAGACCCCTTCGTTATTGGTCAGCAGCCTGGTCCAGACTTCCGCCCGCTCGCTCAACCGCGTTCCGGAGAACCAGGTATTGCCCGCCAGCGTGTCGCACTGGGTTACCACTGGCGGCTGATTGGCTGGGGCCGACGGATACTTCAAACGCCATATCGCTGATTCCTTGCTCTCGCTCAGATGGACCTTGTGGCTCAGGGCGAACGCCTTGGCCTGCAACTTCGGATTGAGTTCGAACACTTCAGTTTTGTAGTCCAGCGGCGGCTTTTCGTTCGGGCCTTTGGTGTTGATGCCCAGGTAACCGGTCGGCCAGTCTTTCGGCGCGTCCCGGGAATCCAGCTCCCACTGGGTGCCGAACTCCACCAGATAGTGTGCCCACGCGGTGGTGCCGATGGTGCCGTGGTGGGGGCTGATGCCGGCGATACCGGCGATCAGGAAGTAACTTTTGCGCAGGTCGAATTTCGGCGACAGCGCCAGGGCCAGAGTAGAGGCCGCGGCATTGGTCTGGCCCATGCCGGTGACCATCAGGCACACCTGTTGGGTGTTGCAGCGAATGTTCGGGTACTCGGCGGACAGGCCCGGTACGCGCACTTCTTGCTTGAGTTCCAGGCGATCGATCCAGTTCTGCGCCTCGGGGGCGAACATGGTGATCAGCATTACTTTCGGCTGAATGGGCGCTTCAGTCGCCCAGGTAGCGGAAGAGAGCAGGGCGCCGCAGACAATGCCCACGGACAGGGAAAGACGCGTCATTGCATTCATAAAACCTCCTGATTCAAATAAGTCTTAAAACTGATAACCGACACCGGCATAGTAACCCCAGCCGTTGGAACGGGCGCGGAAATCACCGTCGCCGAAATTCAACTCACTGCCGTCGTCCCAGTTGCCGCCGTTGTGGAAGTAACGGCCGACCAGGGTGAAACGCAAGTGGGTGAAGGCGTAAAGCAACACGTTGGTGGCCACGGTGGCATTGGCGGTGCGGGCGGGATTGTCCTTGTGCAGATCGGAGCCGAAGTCGAAGTTGGTGAAACCGATGTAGGTCAACGAAGCACCGTTGCTGAAACTGCTGATGGGCACGATGTACTTGAGTTGGGCGCGGTAGCCGTCCCACGAATACTCGTTGCTGGCCCCGTAGTTTTCCCACTGGTAGCGGCCATAGAAGTTGGCCGATAGATTGACCCGCGATTGGGTGTCGATGTCGGTGCCCAAACCGCTGTACAGCGTATTGGCGCGGTTGGCGCTGTTGCTGCCGTGGTCGTAGATCCAGTCGAACGCCACGTACCATTCCTTGAACGGCCCGATGGCCAGGCTGCGGCCGGCCAGGTAGTCGATGGAGATCCGCGGCTCGTGCTCCATGAACACTGGCGAGCCGTGGTCCCAGACACCTTTGTCATGGCTGTTGCCGATGTCGAAGATCTTTGGAATGTCGATGTAGCCGTACAACTCAAACGGTCCCTTGCGGCCGAAGTATTCATATTCCAGGTAGATGTCGTCGGCCGGTTGCGGGCCGAAGCTGATGTCTTTGCTGCCGATGACGGTCAGGTCCTGGTTGAACCAGTCCGACAGGTAGGCGCCTTTTTTCGGTGGGTTGGCTTCAGGGCTGAGGGTTTCGCCCTGGGCGGATTCTTCGGCGGTGGCCGGTTGGGCCAAAACGTGGCTGCTGAGTAGTCCTGTAACGCTGGCCAGCAGCAAGGAAACAGCCAAAGTGCGCGAGCAAGTCACGCGGCTGGAGGTGCAATGCATTAAAAGTCCCTTTTCGTGCGGATCGAAAGCCCGGTGATGCGGGTTTACGAGGTTAGGTGTCGAACAGGCCGGTATCGGCGACTCGCAAACGTTTGCACAAGGCATACCAGTTTTGTTCAATGTTCTGAAAAATAGAGAGAATTGGCAGTTTTGCTGTCCTATTGGTCAAGGATTTCGGGGGGGGAGCAACAGGAGTGAAATTCAGGGCGAAGGGGATCTGGCGGGGGGATATGCACCAAAGTGGTGTCGACTGTCAGATCAATAACCCGATCTGTGGCAAGGACGAGCAAAGGAGCTTCTGGGTTGCTGTAGAATCCTCGGCATTGACTTCACAAGGTGCACCCCCCCGATGAGCGAGCCGATTCGACTGACCCAATACAGCCATGGCGCAGGCTGTGGCTGCAAGATTTCGCCCCAGGTGCTGGAGGTGATTCTGGCCGGCAGCGGTGCGCAAAACCTGGACCCGAAACTCTGGGTCGGCAACGCCTCGCGCGATGACGCGGCGGTGTATGCCATCGACGAAGAACGCGGCGTGGTCTCGACCACCGACTTTTTCATGCCGATCGTCGACGATCCGTTCGACTTCGGCCGCATCGCCGCCACCAACGCCATCAGCGATATCTACGCCATGGGCGGCGACCCGTTGATGGCGATTGCGATCCTCGGCTGGCCGGTCAATGTGCTGGCGCCGGAGATCGCCCGGGAAGTGATTCGCGGCGGGCGTTCGGTCTGCGATGAAGCGGGAATTCCTCTGGCCGGTGGCCACTCCATCGACACGCCAGAGCCGATCTTCGGCCTGGCCGTGACCGGGTTGGTGGAAAAGCGCCACATGAAACGCAACGACACCGCCATCGCCGGGTGCTTGCTGTACCTCACCAAACCTTTGGGCATCGGCATCCTCACCACCGCCGAGAAGAAGGGCAAGTTGCGCAATGCCGACATCGGCCTGGCCCGCGACTGGATGTGCACCCTGAACAAACCCGGCAGTCGTTTCGGCAAACTCGACGGCGTGACCGCAATGACCGACGTCACCGGTTTTGGCCTGATTGGGCACTTGGTGGAAATGGCCGACGGCAGCAACGTGACCGCCCGCATCGAATATGACCGCGTGCCGCGCCTGCCGGGTGTCGAGTATTACCTCGATCAGGGCTGCGTGCCGGGCGGCACGCTGCGCAATTTCGACAGCTACGCCAGCAAGGTCGGCCGGCTCCAGGAGTTGCACAAACGTGTGCTCTGCGACCCGCAGACCAGCGGTGGCCTGCTGATTGCGGTCACCCCTGAAGGCAACGAACAGTTCCTCAAGGTTGCCGCCGAGCTTGGCCTGAACCTTGAGCCGATCGGCGAATTGGTTGAGCGACAGACTAACGCGGTAGAGGTGTTTTGATGTCCATCGACGTCACCGATTACCGCGACATCTTTCTCAACGACCGGCCGATGATGGATACCCGCGCGCCGGTCGAGTTTCTCAAGGGCTCATTCCCCGGCGTGGTCAATCTGCCGCTGATGAATGACCTCGAGCGGCAACGGATCGGCACTTGCTACAAGCAGCAAGGTCAGCAAGCGGCCATCACCCTGGGACATCAATTGGTGGCCGGCGAGATCAAGGCCGAGCGCATCCAGGCCTGGGCCGATTTCGCCCGGGCTCATCCGGATGGTTATTTGTATTGTTTTCGCGGCGGGCTGCGTTCGCAGATCGTTCAGCAGTGGCTCAAGGATGAAGCGGGCATTGACTATCCGCGAGTCGGTGGCGGCTACAAGGCCATGCGCACCTTCTTGCTCGATACGCTCGACCAGGCCATTGCCCAGTGCGATTTCGTTTTGCTGGGCGGCATGACCGGCACCGGCAAGACTGAGGTACTCACACAATTGAACAACGGGCTGGACCTTGAAGGTCACGCCCATCATCGCGGCTCCAGTTTCGGCAAGCGCGCCACCGGCCAACCCTCCAACATCGACTTTGAAAACCGCGTGGCCGTGGATGTACTGAAGAAACGTGCCCGTGGTATCGAACAGTTCGTGCTGGAAGACGAGAGCCGCGCGATCGGCAGTTGCGCCTTGCCGCTGCAGCTGTATCAGGGCATGCAGCAATTTCCGATGGTCTGGCTGGAAGACAGCCTGGAAGGGCGCGTCGAACGGATCCTGCGTGATTACGTGGTGGACTTGTGCGCCGAGTTCATCGACGTGCATGGCGATGAAGGCTTCGCGCTGTTTTCCGAGCGTTTGCTGGCGAGCCTGAACAATGTCCAGAAACGGTTGGGCGGCGAACGTCATCAACGGATGTTGACCTTGATGGAAGACGCGCTGGCAGAACAGGCGAACAGTGGAGCGGTGGATTTGCACCGGGGCTGGATCGAAGGGTTGCTACGCGAGTATTACGACCCGATGTATGCGTTTCAGCGGGAGAAGAAGGGTTCGCGGATTGAGTTTGTCGGGGATCGGGTGGCGGTGCTTGAATACCTGCGGGAACGGGGTAATCAGCGGGGGTGATGTTGTTTTGCTGGCCCCCTCGCGGGCAAGCCCGCTCCCACAAGGGACAGTGTCGATCACAAATCTGTGCTTCACCACAGACCACTGTGGGAGCGGGCTTGCCCGCGAGGGGGCCGTGACAGGCACTGTAAAACTTGAAGCACCACCACGATCACAGCTTACGTCGGACAGGTCTCCTGACCGTTATCCAGCCCTTGTTTGTAGCTGTGGCTCTGCAGGCTGGCCTTGCCGTTGTGCCAGGTCAGCGTGAGCACATACAGCGAGTCGTAGTCGCTGGAGGCCCAATCATCGGTGATGTTCTGTTTCTTGCCGACGGCTTCCCCGGCGACTTTGTTGATCAGCTCGGGCAGGTAGCCGTGGGACCAGGCCGTATAAATGACCGAATTGTGATACTTGTCGTGGAGAAGTTCATCCGCCAGGTCGCTGGTGTCGTTGGCCGAGAAGTCGATGTTCACCGGCAAGCCGAGCTTGATTGCGCTGGGGCTGATGGTCATCAGGGGGCGGATGTAGCTGTAGGAATTATCCAGTTCGCCTTCCTCGACATTGCGCGTCGGGTTGGCGGCAAACACGTAGTTGGCCTTGCCGAATTTTTCCGGCAACAAGGTGGCCAGGTCGATGGCGCGATTCAGTCCCTGACAATTGAGCTGGCCCAGGCCGCCGGCCGGTTTTTCCGCGTGGCGCAGAAATACCAGCGTCTGAGTGCCGTCCGCCGGTTGGGCGCGGCTTTCACTGGACTCAAGCGACAAGAACAACGCGCTGACCGCCAGCAGGGAGGGCAGGAAGATATAGGCGCGATGTTTGAAGCGTTTGGCGAATTTCAATGGATTCATCATCGAGGTGATCTTCAGCGCATTCGGTTAAGGCTGACAAACCTTGACACCGCGAGCTCCCAGCATCGGGTGTATTCCATGTCGTTGACCCGGTCCGTTTCCTACGGGGCAATGCTCAGAGTCCTCTGAAGCCCTTTGGTTCGATCCGAGCGAGGTGCCTGGCACTTTAGCGGCAACCTTGAATGGATTGGGGGAAAGGTTATCGACAGGATGTTGCGGATTTATGGACGCGGCACATACCTTATCCCTCTGTAGATTATGATCTTCACTCCGATTTTCTCGTGGATGCCCCCTTATGACCGATTTGTCTGCATTCCCCATCACTCAAAAATGGCCGGCCCAATACCCGGAGTGGATCCAGCTCTATTCCTTGCCAACGCCCAATGGCGTCAAGGTTTCGATCATGCTTGAGGAAATCGGACTGCCCTACGAACCGCATCGCGTGGGCTTCGACACCAACGATCAGCTGTCCCCTGAATTTCTCTCGCTGAACCCCAACAACAAGATCCCGGCGATTCTCGACCCCCACGGTCCGGGAGATAAACCACTGGCGTTGTTCGAATCCGGGGCGATTCTGATTTACCTCGCCGACAAGAGCGGGCAACTGCTGGCGCAGGAATCGGCGGCGCGTTACGAGACCATTCAGTGGCTGATGTTTCAGATGGGCGGTATCGGGCCAATGTTCGGCCAACTCGGTTTCTTCAACAAATTCGCCGGCAAGGACTACGAAGACAAGCGTCCTCGTGATCGCTACGTCGACGAAAGCAAGCGCTTGCTCCAGGTTCTTGAAGGCCGTCTGCAAGGGCGCGACTGGATCATGGGCGAGCGCTATACCATCGCCGACATCGCGACCTTTCCATGGGTGCGCAACCTGATCGGCTTCTACGAGGCCGGTGACCTGGTCGGTATCCAGAATTTCCCCAACGTCACCCGCGTGCTGGAACGCTTTCTGGCAAGGCCGGCGGTGATTCGCGGGCTGGAAATCCCCAAGCAACCCCTTTGAATCTCTCATCACCAAGGCAGGCAATGAGCTCATTCGATTTCAAGCAAGTAGACGTCTTCAGCCTCGTCGCGCTCAAAGGCAACCCGTTGGCGGTGGTATTGGGCGCAGACAGGCTCAGCGATGAGCGCATGGCGGCGTTCGCGACCTGGACCAACCTCAGCGAAACCACTTTCGTGCTCGAACCCCGGGACCCCCGGGCCGACTATCGAGTTCGCATTTTCACCACTCTTCAGGAGTTGCCGTTCGCCGGTCACCCGACGCTCGGTACCTGTCACGCCTGGCTCGAGGCCGGTGGGGTGCCCAAGGGCGAGGAGATCATTCAGGAATGCGGCGTCGGCCTGGTGCGGGTGCGTCGGCAGGGTGCGGCGCTGGCGTTTCTCGCGCCACCACTGCTCAGGTCCGGTCCGGTGGATGCCGAACTGGTCGAGCGCGTACGGCGGGGCCTCGGGTTGACGCCGGGCGCGATTGTGCGGGCGCAATGGGTCGACAACGGCGCCGGCTGGCTGGCAGTGATGGTCGAGGACCGTCAGCAGGTACTGGACTTGCAGCCGGATCATTCGCAGATGCTTGGCCTCGCTGTTGGTGTCATCGCGCCGTGGTGCCTGGAACGCGATGGCGCCGACGCGCAGTTCGAAGTGCGTGCGTTCATCTCCGGCGACGGCATGCCAGAAGACCCGGCCACCGGCAGCCTGAACGCCGGGATTGCCCAGTGGTTGCTCAGCGAAGGACTGGCGCCGGCGTCTTATATCGTCAGCCAGGGCCTGACCATGGGCCGTGGCGGGCGGATTCAGGTCGAGCAGGTGGGGGATGATATCTGGGTTGGCGGCGCGGTGGTGACGTGTATTACAGGAGTACTGACGATTTAACCTGTGGGGGTGTGTCAGAGGTGGGCGATTGTTGCCGTCGCGGTAACGCAGTCTTGAGTGATCAAGGTTTGTGTCCCGCGCCTTGCAGGGCATAAGCTTCGCCCCCTACAACTTTCGTCTTGTCCGCCGTTTTTCAGGAAGGCCCATGCCCAGTCAGTTCCCCCGAAGCACGTCCACGCCGTCTGCGCCGCAATGCGAGCCTGCGCAGCCTGTTCCAGGAAACCGAATTCAGTTTGAACGACCTGGTGCTGCCGATTTTCGTCGAGGAAGAAATCGACGATTTCGTGCCGATCAAGAGCATGCCCGGGGTGATGCGCATTCCCGAGTCGAAGCTGGCTGGCGAGATCGAGCGTTACGCTCGGGCCGGGATCAAGTCGGTGATGACGTTTGGTGTGTCCCATCATCTGGACAGCAATGGCAGCGATACCTGGAACGACAACGGCCTGGTGTCGCGCATGTCGCGCATCGCCAAGGATGCCGTGCCGGAAATGATCGTGATGTCCGACACCTGTTTCTGCGAATACACCGACCACGGCCATTGCGGTGTGCTGCACCACCATGAAGTCGACAACGACCAGACCCTGATCAACCTCGGCAAACAAGCCGTGGCAGCTGCTCGGGCCGGCGCCGATGTGATCGCACCGTCGGCGGCCATGGACGGGCAGGTCCAGGCCATTCGCCGGGCACTCGATGAAGCGGGTTTCAGCCAGACCGCGATCATGGCCTATTCGACCAAATTCGCCTCGGCGCTTTATGGGCCGTTCCGCGAAGCCGGCGGCAGTGCGCTGAAGGGCGACCGCAAAAGCTATCAAATGAACCCGATGAACCGCCGCGAAGCTGTGCGTGAATCGCTGATGGACGAGCAGGAAGGCGCCGACGCGCTGATGGTCAAACCGGCCGGCGCGTACCTGGACATCATCCGCGACATCCGCGAAGCCTCGCGTTTGCCGCTGTCGGCGTATCAGGTGAGTGGCGAGTACGCGATGATCAAATTCGCCGCCCAGGCCGGGGCCATCGATGAAGACCGAGTGGTGCGTGAGAGCCTGGGGGCGATCAAACGGGCCGGGGCGGATTTGATCTTCACCTACTTTGCGATGGACCTGGCCCTGGCCGGGATCTAACTGTTTTGAAAGATCGTTCCCATGCTCCGCGTGGGAACGATCATCCTCGCTAATCTCGGGTTCAGCCGAAGAAAGGCCGAATCCCACGGTCCCGGAAATACCGCTCGATTACCTTCGGATCGGCGCTGTACTCGGCAATCGCCACATACGTATCCGGCCGCAGCAGGTAAAACCCGTTGCGCGCCAGCCCCGCCGTTTCAAACGCTGGCCGCCAGTCGAACACCTGCAACGGCAGGTGATGCTCGGTGCACCAGGCAATCATCTCGTCGCTGGTGTCGCCATACACATGCACCTGCCAGGTCGGGTTTTTCAGCGATTCGAAATTGTCCCCTTCACCGTCGTGGGCCCAGGGCAGCCGATCACCGCCGTGAACCTGGCCTGCAACGCCCTCGCTCAACGGCATGCCGCGATAGTTGAGGGTGGTTTGCGACACCGTGCGAAACATGAACTCCCGGGCCGCTTCAAACGAGATCATTTTCGGGATCAAAAAGGGTGCCATGCGCATACGCACCAAGTCGGCTATTGGCCCATCGGCCGTGACGAAACTGAAGACCCGATCAGTGGTGGCCACCAAGCGCCGGGCAAAGGCGATACGTTCGGTTTCATAACTGTCGAGCAGTTTGGTCGTGGCGCCACCGCTCAATACCGTCGCGAGTTTCCAGGCCAGATTGATCGCATCGCCAATCCCGGTGTTCATGCCTTGGCCACCCGCCGGGCTATGGACATGGGCGGCGTCACCCAACAGAAACGCGCGCCCCGTGCGAAAGTGATCCGCAACCCGGTGATGCACGCGGTAAGTCGAGAACCAGTTCACCTGATCGATCTGTGCCTTTAAATGCTCGATGGCACGGCTGCTGACGTCTTCGAACTGGAGGGTTTCGACACGCTCGGCGCGTTCGTCGCGAACCGTACCGATCAGGCGGGCGCGACCTTCGCCGGCCAAGGGGAATACAGCGAGGAAGTCGGCTTCATCAAGGTCCACATGCAGTTCACCGTTGAATGTGGGGCCGCGAGCCTGCACATCTGCCACGTAGAAAATCTGCTGGTAAGTGCCGCCCGGAAAACCGGTGTCCAGCGTTTTGCGCACAATCGACCGGGCGCCGTCGCAGCCGGCGAGATAACAGGCCTGGCAGGTTTCCTGCTGGCCATCGGGCAAGCGCAGCCGGGCGGTGATGCCGTCGCCGGTTTCCTCGAAACTTTGCAGTTCGGTGTTGCGCTCCACCGTAATACCGAAGGCCTCCAGGCGTTCGATCAGCAGGCGTTCGTGCTCGTCTTGAGGATAGATTTCCAGAAACGCATAGGGCGTCAGACCCTCGCCGATGGTGCTCAGCGGCAGGCGCGCGACCGGTTCGCCCTTGACCCAGAAATTCGCTGCGCACACGCGATGGCCGTTCAGCACCACGGCGTCGCTGAGGTCGAGCTGGCGATACAGTTCAAGGGTTCGTGCCTGAACGGCCAGAGCCCTGGACGTGGTACCGGGGGCCGACGTCTTGTCGATGATGCGCACCTGCACGCCGAGCTTGCTCAGCCAAAGCGCCAGCACCAGGCCGGTGGGCCCTGCACCGATAATCAGAACGTCATTGCGGTTCATCTTGTCCCCCAGAGCAAAGGCAGGCGCCATGGGATCAGGCGGTGAACTTTAATTGAAGGCCAGCGAGGGCGCCGACGCCAGTAACAGGCTTTCGACGCGCCAGCCGGTATGCCCTCAGAAATCGACGGACTTGATGAAATCGATGAAGGCTTTCTGGCGTGAAGTGTGCTGATGCGCGTGGGGCCAGAGTGCGTGGATCTTTGTCGAGTTGGCCGTGTGGTCCAGCAACATCGGTGTCAACAGCCCTTCACGCAACGGCTTGCGAATCGAGATATCGGGCAGGCAGGCGATGCCTAGGCCTTTGAGGGCGAAATCGATTCGGGTGTTGATGTCGTTGCAGATCATTGAAGTCGGCAGGTGCAGCTCACCGCAATCATTGAGTGGCCAGGGTTCGACCTTGCCCGAGTTCGGTGAGCGATAGTGCAGCAACTTGTGCTCGAGCAGTTGCTGAGGGCGGGTCGGCACCCCATGGCGAAGTAGGTAGGCGGGGGAGGCGACGATCAGCCGGCGGAAATCCCCCATGTGGTGCGCGCGCAAATTGCTGTCGGCACCGTCGCCGACGCGAATCGCCGCGTCGAAACCTTCCTGGATGATGTCAACGTTGCGCTCGGCGTAATCGAGTTCCAGCTCGATTTGCGGATAGCGTTCATTGAAGCGCGCCAGGTGATCGAGAAACACGTCACTGATGGGGGCCAGGCTGACTTTGAGTTTACCCTGTGGCAAGTCGGCGGCGCTGCTCAGTTCCGTCTGGATTTCTTCTATCTCATCCAGAATGCGTCGGCTGCGCTCCAGCAGCTTTTCACCTTCGGGGGTCAGGGAAATGCTGCGGGTGCTGCGCTGAAACAGCTGAACGCCCAGGCGCTCCTCCAGCCTTGAAATCCGTTTGCCGATGGCAGAAGCCGAGACGCCCATGGCGCGGCCGGCCGCCACGAAACTGCGCAGTTCGGCGACCTGGACAAACACGGAAAAAGCAGCAACGGATTCGAGCATGAAGGATCCTGGATTGCGGACGTTGACGGCCGTACAGACTGGAACGGTAACCTACTTTTTCCGCAATGCCTATCGCTCTAACCTTCACAGCAGCCGCAATGTGCCCTTTGCGCAGGACCTGCCGGGCAGTAACGAGCGATACGGATATGACGGCACTCAGGATGAGCAACGGCGCTTTTAATAATTTTCAGAACGACAGGAGTCGACATTTTGAAGGCATTTGTGACGGGTGTGACGGGGTACATCGGTGGATCGATGGCCATGGCGCTGATCGACCGGGGGTATGAGGTCTATGGCCTGGTGCGCTCCGCTCATCAAGCATACGAGGTGGGGAAACTGGGGATCATCCCGGTGTTCGGGACGCTCTATGACACTGAGACCATCAAGAAGCAGGTACTGGCGGTGGACCTTATCGTCAACGCAGCCAACTCGGACAATGCCTATGTGGTCTCCACTTTGCTGCAGAGCTTGCGGGGTTCGGGCAAGACGTTGATTCACTACAGTGGCACCAGTGTCATTGGTGATCGCGCGGAGGGGGCAGGTTCCGATCAACAGTGGACCGAGCACACCCAGCCTCGGCCACGGTTGGAGAAAGTCGGTCGGGTGGCGATCGACAATGCCATCAGAATGGCCGGTCAGCAGGGCCTTAGAACGCTGGTGGTATGCCCGACGATGGTGTTTGGCGAAGGGCGAGCGCTGCACAAGGACTCGATTCAGATTCCGCTGCTGACACGACTGGCCCGTGAGCATGGGGTGGGTGTGTATGTCGGCAGTGGTGAAAATCGTACCGCTTTTGTGCACATCGATGACCTGGTCAGCCTGTCGCTTTTGATGCTGGATAAGGCCGAAAGTGGTGCTTACCTGTTCGCCGAGAACGGCGAGGTGTCGATGAAGGAGCTGGCACAGGTCATCAGCGAAAAGCTTGGGTTCGGTGGACGTACTCAGTCGGTACCCATGGAATACATTCTGCGTGAATGCTGTGCACATGACCCGGAAG